>NZ_CAXUTF020000021.1:0-627 GCF_964254315.1 Allobosea sp. LjRoot90 | reverse complement strand
CGGGTGTCACCTCTGCGGTTCGTTCGAACCTGATCGACCAGTTCAACGATCTGCGCAACAAGATCGACGATCTCGCCAAGGATTCCGGCTTCAACGGCCTCAATCTGCTCGGCGGTGACCGTCTGTCGGTCGTCTTCAACGAGAAGACCGGCAAGAACCAGACCAAGCTCGACGTCCAGGGCACCCAGCTGAGCTCCGACAACCTCGGCATCACCAAGGCTGGCAACACCCAGCTCGCCGGCAGCGTCAACTTCCAGAACGACTCCGATCTGGAAGCAGCCACCAAGTCGCTCACCGGCGCCCTGACCTCCCTGAAGTCGCTCTCCTCGACCTTCGGCGCCAGCCTCTCGGTCGTCCAGACCCGGCAGGACTTCACCAAGGACATGTCGAACGTCCTGACCACCGGCGCCGACAACCTCGTCAACGCCGACCTCAACCAGGAAGCCGCCTCCCTGCTCGCGCTGCAGACCCGTCAGCAGCTCTCCCAGCAGGCGCTCTCCCTCGCCAACCAGGCCGACCAGGGCGTTCTGCGTCTCCTCGGCTGATCTTCGGTCCGCAGAAGCGGATCAGCCCGCAGAACGCGGGACGAAGCAAAAAGAGCGGCGGAGCCAAGGCTCCGCCGCTTTT
>NZ_CAXUTF020000020.1:0-1240 GCF_964254315.1 Allobosea sp. LjRoot90 | reverse complement strand
TGGCCTGCTGCCGGTTTCGTGGACACCGCGATTGGGTGTTTCATGAAGCCGGAGGTGGCGTATGCAACGACGACGATTTGGGCGTGAGTTCAAGATCGAGGCGGTTCGCCTGATCAAGGATCGAGGTGTGAGCGTCGCGCAGGCGGCTCGGGACCTGGCGGTCCATGAGAACGTGCTGCGCAAATGGGTGAAGGAGCTTTCTGCCGATCCGGCGCAGGCCTTTCCCGGCCATGGGCAGATGAAGCCGGAGCAGTTGGAGATCGAGAAGCTGCGGCGGGAGGTCGTCAAGCTCAAGGCGGAGCGTGACATCCTAAAAAAGGCCGCAGCCTACTTCGCGAAGGACGTGACATGAGGTTCGCGTTCATTGCGAAGCACCGGGGGATCTGGCCGGTGGCGTGGCTTTGCGAAGCGCTGGATGTGTCGCGGTCGGGCTTCCATGCCTGGCTCACCAGAACGCCGAGCAAGCGCAGCCGGGATGACGAGGAGATCGGCGCGAAGGTGCGGGCGAGCTTCATCGGCTCGGATCGCACCTATGGCGCCCGCCGCGTCTGGCGGGACGTGCTGGCGGAAGGCATCGATTGTGGCCTTCACCGCATCGAGCGGCTGATGCGGATGCAGGCCCTTCGCGCAAGGCCACGCCGGCGCGGGCTGCCGAAGGATGACGGCCAGCGTTCGGCAATCGCGCCGAACACGCTCGACCGAGAGTTCCATGCCGAGCGGCCGAACCAGCGCTGGATCGCCGACTTCACCTATGTCTGGACCGCCGAGGGCTGGCTCTACGTCGCGGCCGTCATCGATCTCTTCTCCCGCCGCGTCGTGGGCTGGTCGATGAAGGCCGAGATGACCGCGCAGCTCGTCACCGACGCGCTCATGATGGCGATCTGGCGGCGCGGCAAGCCCGATGCGCTCCTGCATCATTCGGACCAGGGCAGCCAATACGCCAGCGAGCAGTTCCAGAAACTGATGGCCGACAACGGTGTCACCTGCTCGATGAGCCGATCCGGCAACGTCTGGGACAACGCCGCCATGGAGAGCTTCTTCTCATCGCTGAAAACCGAGCGGATCAAAAGCAAGGTCTACCGGACACGGAACGAAGCGCGTGCCGACCTGTTCGACTACATCGAGAGGTTCTACAACGCTCTTCGCAGGCACTCGACCATCGGCTATCTCAGCCCAGCCGAGTTCGAAAAGAAGGCGGGATTAGCTTAACTCACCGTCCACAGAACCGGCAGCAGGCCAG
>NZ_CAXUTF020000019.1:0-2454 GCF_964254315.1 Allobosea sp. LjRoot90 | reverse complement strand
CGGATGATCGGGATGACCGGGCCGAAGGTCTCTTCGTGCACGAGCTCGCAGGTGTAGGGGATGTGGTCGACCACGGTCGGGTGGAAGAGGGCCCCTTCCGCCCGCTTGCCGTAAAGCACCTTTGCGCCCTTGCTGACGGCATCGTCGACCCTGGCCTGGAAGAGCGCGGCCGAGCGGGCGTTGATGACACAACCGACATCGGTCGCCGGGTCCATCGGATCGCCGCACTTTAGCTTCTTCGCCTTCTCGACGACGAGCCTGGCGAAGGCGTCGGCGACACTCTCGACCACCAGGATGCGCTTGACCGCGGTGCAGCGCTGGCCGGAGTTCTTGGTCGCTCCGGTGACCGCAAGCTCGGCCGCCTTGTCGAGATCGGCGTCCTCCATGACGATCAGCGGGTCGTTGCCGCCGAGCTCGAGCACGATGCGCTTGTAGCCGGCCGTATTGGCGATGTGCTTGCCGACCCGGACCGAGCCGGTGAAGGTCACCAGATCGGCATCCGGATCGGTGATCATCGCATCGCCCATGGTCGAGGGGTTGCCGGTGACGACCGAGAGCATCTCCGGCGGCAGGCCGGCTTCGTAGAGCACGTCGGCCAGCGCCAGCGCGGTCAGCGGCGTCAGCTCGGTCGGCTTGAGGACGAGGCGGTTATTGGTCGCGATCGCCGGCGCCAGCTTGTGGCTGACCATGTTGAGCGGATGGTTGAACGGGGTGATCGCCGAGATCACGCCGAGCAGCGGCTGGCGCGTGGTGAAGATCTTGCGCGCCTTGCCGTTCGGCGAGATGTCGCAGGAGAACATCTCGCCATCGTCCTTGATGGTGAGCTGGGCGGCAAAGGACCAGACGTCATAGGCGCGGCTCGCCTCGTAGAGCGAATCCTTCCAGCACAAACCGGCCTCGGCGGTGATCAGCCGGGCGAAGTCCTCCTTGCGCGCGAACAGGAGTTCGGCCGTCTTCTGCAGGATCTTCTGCCGCTCATAGCGGGTCAGCACCGGCTTGAACGCCCTGGCCTTGGCGAAGGCCTCGCGGACATGCTCGGGCCTGGCCGCCGGCACCAGGCCGACGACGCTGCCATCATAGGGGTTCTTGACCTCGACCATGTCGTCGGTCGTGGTGAGCTTGCCGGCGATGCGCATGGCCTCGCGGCGCAGGGGCGGCTTCACAGTCGCGTTCACGGCGGTACTCCTCAAGCCAGGACGCAGTTCAGGGCGACGTCGAAGACATCGAAATTGCGCAGAATCCGGCCCTCCGGGACGGTGATCGGCCGGTTGGCGATCATCGGCACGCGCTGCTCGGTGATGCCGCCATGCGAGCGCAAGGGCTCGGTCAGGCCGGAGAGGTCGTGCCGATCGGGCGAGGTGCCGATCACCTTCTGGCGCGTCGAGATCACGACGACGTCGCCGATCCGGTCGGCTGGCAGTTCGAAGCGCTCGCAGGCCTCGGCCGCGGTGACCGCGAGCGCGATGCCCTCAATGCCGGAGATGCGGGCAGCGACCTCGCCCTGGCTGGCGCCGTCGGGCAGATAGACCGTGGCGAAGGAGCCGAGCGCGCCATGATGGACGACGTAAGGATCGGTGATCGGCAGGATCACCCGCATCGTGCCCTTGCCATACCAGTCGTCCATCAGGCTCTGCAGATAGACGACATCAGGCTCGCCGTTCGGCAGATGCTTGTCGTTCATGCCGTGGTCGGCGGTGATCACCAGCGTGCAGCCGAGACGGTCGAGCTGGCCGACATAACCGTCGAACATGGCGTAGAAGCTGTCGGCCATGCCCGAGCCCGGCGCCGCCTTGTGCTGCACATAGTCGGTGGTCGAGAGATACATCAGGTCGGGCTTGAAGCTCTCCAGCAGCTTGACGCCGGCGGCGAAGACGAACTCGGAGAGATCGGCCGAATAGACCGACGGCACCGGCATGCCGACGAAGCCGAGCACGTCTTTAATGCCGTTCTCGGCCATATCGGCCTTGTCCGCCTTCTCCGAGGAGAAGGCTATGGCGCTGCCCGTGCTGAAGTCGAGGCCCTTGCCGAGCAGGGTGCGCAGCTTGTCCTTGGCGGTGACCATCGCGACCTTGAGGCCGGCCTTCTGGAACTCGGCGAGGATGGTCGGGGCGCGCAGGAAGCGGGCATCGTTCATCATCACCTCTTCCTTGGCCTCGCGGTCATAGAAGAAGTTGCCGGCGATGCCGTGGACTGCCGGGGGGCGCCCGGTGATGATCGAGAGGTTGTTCGGGTTGGTGAAGCTCGGGATCACCGAATAGGCGTGGGTGCTGGCCCCCGTCCGCATGATCCTGTCGAGGTTCGGCGTCAGCCCCTTGGCGCTCGCCGCCTCGATATAGGACGGCTCCGAGCCGTCCATGCAGATCACAACCACCGGGCGCTGCGGGCGGGCATAGAGGCGGCCATTGGCAACAATATCCGCGCCGACCTTCGAATGCATGTTCATCACGAACTCCT
>NZ_CAXUTF020000018.1:2500-5770 GCF_964254315.1 Allobosea sp. LjRoot90 | reverse complement strand
CGTGTTGACAGCTGAACCTGGCTCCTCCTATAAAGCGGCCATCGAGACGGCGCCGCCGCTGGCGGGGCCGCTCTACTGCGCTTCATGGAACGTTGGGCTTCGCCGCCGACCAGGTCGGTAGCCGGGCTGTCTTCTGTGGGCCACGCTGTTTGACAAGTTAAGACAGAAAGAGAAACGTGGACGGCGAAGTTCTTGCGGACTTGCTTACGGGCAAGTCAAACGAGACTTCGGTGTGCTGCGTTTACAAGAGCCATCGCTGATGAGTTGGGTGAAAGCCTGGTTCATCAAGCAATGACTCCGTCAATACGCAGCGATGCCGGAACAAGCTCATCCAATCTGAGAGTTTGATCCTGGCTCAGAGCGAACGCTGGCGGCAGGCTTAACACATGCAAGTCGAACGGGCACTTCGGTGCTAGTGGCAGACGGGTGAGTAACACGTGGGAACGTACCTTTCGGTTCGGAATAATTCAGGGAAACTTGGACTAATACCGGATACGCCCTTCGGGGGAAAGATTTATCGCCGATAGATCGGCCCGCGTCTGATTAGCTAGTTGGTGAGGTAATGGCTCACCAAGGCGACGATCAGTAGCTGGTCTGAGAGGATGATCAGCCACATTGGGACTGAGACACGGCCCAAACTCCTACGGGAGGCAGCAGTGGGGAATATTGGACAATGGGCGCAAGCCTGATCCAGCCATGCCGCGTGAGTGATGAAGGCCTTAGGGTTGTAAAGCTCTTTTGTCCGGGAAGATAATGACTGTACCGGAAGAATAAGCCCCGGCTAACTTCGTGCCAGCAGCCGCGGTAATACGAAGGGGGCTAGCGTTGCTCGGAATCACTGGGCGTAAAGGGCGCGTAGGCGGACTCTTAAGTCGGGGGTGAAAGCCCAGGGCTCAACCCTGGAATTGCCTTCGATACTGAGAGTCTTGAGTTCGGAAGAGGTTGGTGGAACTGCGAGTGTAGAGGTGAAATTCGTAGATATTCGCAAGAACACCAGTGGCGAAGGCGGCCAACTGGTCCGATACTGACGCTGAGGCGCGAAAGCGTGGGGAGCAAACAGGATTAGATACCCTGGTAGTCCACGCCGTAAACGATGAATGCCAGCCGTTGGGGTGCATGCACTTCAGTGGCGCAGCTAACGCTTTAAGCATTCCGCCTGGGGAGTACGGTCGCAAGATTAAAACTCAAAGGAATTGACGGGGGCCCGCACAAGCGGTGGAGCATGTGGTTTAATTCGAAGCAACGCGCAGAACCTTACCAGCTTTTGACATGTCCGGTTTGATCGACAGAGATGTCTTTCTTCAGTTCGGCTGGCCGGAACACAGGTGCTGCATGGCTGTCGTCAGCTCGTGTCGTGAGATGTTGGGTTAAGTCCCGCAACGAGCGCAACCCTCGCCCCTAGTTGCCATCATTAAGTTGGGAACTCTAGGGGGACTGCCGGTGATAAGCCGCGAGGAAGGTGGGGATGACGTCAAGTCCTCATGGCCCTTACAGGCTGGGCTACACACGTGCTACAATGGCGGTGACAATGGGCAGCGAAAGGGCGACCTCGAGCTAATCCCAAAAAGCCGTCTCAGTTCAGATTGTACTCTGCAACTCGAGTACATGAAGGTGGAATCGCTAGTAATCGTGGATCAGCATGCCACGGTGAATACGTTCCCGGGCCTTGTACACACCGCCCGTCACACCATGGGAGTTGGGTTTACCCGAAGGCGTCGCGCTAACCGCAAGGAGGCAGGCGACCACGGTAGGCTCAGCGACTGGGGTGAAGTCGTAACAAGGTAGCCGTAGGGGAACCTGCGGCTGGATCACCTCCTTTCTAAGGTAGAATTCTCCACGAGACTTTGGTTTCGTATTGAATTCGCTTGGAACAAAAGAAGCCAGTTCAGGCTTCGACATGCGGAATTTCGCCGTCTTCGTTTCTCTTTCTTAAATTCCGGGCGAAAGCGCCTGGCCCGTCGGCATCGGCCGAGTGGGGCCGCGCTTTCAATGGGCCAACGCTTCAGGTCTTTCTCAGATCTTTGCAGGTCTTTGGCCGCGAGGGTATCCTCGAGGTTTTATAGGCCTCGGGCCTGTAGCTCAGTTGGTTAGAGCGCGCGCTTGATAAGCGTGAGGTCGGAGGTTCAAATCCTCCCAGGCCCACCAGCTTCTTGAAGCTTTGCTTTCTCTGATCGGGGCCATAGCTCAGTTGGGAGAGCGGTAGCTTTGCAAGCTTCAGGTCGTCGGTTCGATCCCGTCTGGCTCCACCAAATCCCGGAATTGTCATGGTTTTACGAATTGTCGCCGGTGAGGCGACGATAAGTAACGCTGTTTGTCATCGTGAAGAGGGAATAGATTCGAGAGCTGCACTCTCGCAGCGCGCTCGCGGCTACCAGGCCGCGTTGTATAATCGGGTCTATTCGGCAAGCATAAATGGTCTTTCTGATCTTGTCTTGCAGCTTAAGTGCTGCGGACATCGATCATGAGAACGATCAAGTGCCTTAAGAGCATTCGGTGGATGCCTTGGCGCTGAGAGGCGATGAAGGACGTGATACGCTGCGATAAGCCGTGGGGAGCTGCGAATGAGCTTTGATCCGCGGATTTCCGAATGGGGAAACCCACCTTCGACAATTCGTATTGTAGCTTCAGTGCAAGCTGACGCTGCACTACGAATTGTCACATGAGGGTATTGAGACCTGAATACATAGGGTTTCAAAGCTAACCCAGGGAACTGAAACATCTAAGTACCTGGAGGAAAGGACATCAACGAGACTCCGTTAGTAGTGGCGAGCGAACGCGGACCAGGCCAGTGCTCGATTGTGCGTTACCGGAAGTGGTTGGGAAACCACGCATTAATGGGTGATAGCCCCGTACGGATCTGCAATCAGTTGAGACATGAGTAAGGCGGGACACGTGAAATCCTGTCTGAACGTGGGGGGACCACCCTCCAAGCCTAAGTACTCCTCAGCGACCGATAGTGAACAAGTACCGTGAGGGAAAGGTGAAAAGCACCCCGACGAGGGGAGTGAAATAGCACCTGAAACCGAATGCTTACAAACAGTGGGAGCTCAAGGTTCGTCCTGAGTGACCGCGTACCTTTTGTATAATGGGTCAGCGACTTAGTCTGACGAGCAAGCTTAAGCCGCTAGGCGTAGGCGCAGCGAAAGCGAGTCTGAACAGGGCGTTCAGTTCGTCGGATTAGACCCGAAACCGGGTGATCTAGCCATGAGCAGGTTGAAGGTAAGGTAACACTTACTGGAGGACCGAACCGGTGCCTGTTGAAAAAGTCTC
>NZ_CAXUTF020000017.1:0-8104 GCF_964254315.1 Allobosea sp. LjRoot90 | reverse complement strand
AGCAGGCGATTAATGCTCGCCAGCAGCTGGAACCTAACCGGAAGGAGGTCTCGGAAACCGTATCCTGACGTGCCTCTAGCCACTGAGAGCCGATTGTCCATTCCGGAGGGAAAGAATTGAAGGAGCGTGAGGATTCCGGCTTTGCCAGGGACTTCGAGAGCCTAGACCCTCCACCCTCTGAGGGTGAACTTCTCCACTACATCAACCACAAGGTAGGCCACACCAACAAGCTCCTTGGTGAGATCAAGATGCTACTGACATTCTTGTTGATTGGCCTAGCGGGGCTGGCCGGGGCCTTGTGGCGAAAAGGCATTATCTGATGGGGCCCGCCCCATCAGTATTGCCCCTTCTCCTCGCCACCACCATTCCTTTCGGGATGGCGGTAAGGTGGGCTGATGGGCAGTTGCCACAGCCTACTCAGAATGGCCGAAGCAGGATGCACAGCTCACACGATAGCGGCTGTCACCGAGTACTAAGACGCTCAAGGAAGTTCAGAGCTACACCAAAGCCTTCACACGAGCCGATTTTGTAGTGTCAGCCATCGACAAGTTGCGAACGCCTATGGAACAGCCGACTCACAAACCTAATTTTCAAACGTAGACAAGAGGTTGGTATAATTTACTAAAAAATGGTGCCCAGGGCTGGAATCGAACCAGCGACACTGCGATTTTCAGTCGCATGCTCTACCAACTGAGCTACCTGGGCGTCCCGCGAAGCGCGCCGCGCTTCGGTTGGTGGGAGGCGATATAGAGCGGCGGGCACGGGCTGTCCAGCCGACAAACGATCCGGCCCGTGTGAAATTTTCGTTCGGGGCTGCACAGGCGTCAAAACCGCGGCCTGCACCGCCGTTTTGCTGCGCCAAAGCGGATGGCGCCGCCCATCCGGCAAGCCGCGAGCGTGGCCGGCCCTCTGGCGTGAACAAACCCTGGAACCAAAGCGTCGCGGCCGGGTTGATGCGGCGGCGCCGGTGACGGCGCCGTGCCTACCGCCGATCTGGAGCAAGCCGCGGATGTACCGGTGGCTCGATCGCGCGGCAGGCGGAATTCAGGGCGCTGAGCCCACCGGAAAGTACCTGACCCGTCGCGCGGCGGTCAGTGAACGGCCCGGCGTCCTCCCGAAAGGGAAGCGCCGGGCCATTCTTTGTCTGATACCAACGGCTCCAGGCTTTGACCGATCGTACAATCGGCTCGCCGTCATTCCGGGGCAGCCCACAGGGCTGAGCCCGGAACCCAGAGCCGATGCCGACCATCATCAAGGCGCAGCAATGGCAGTGCCTTTCCGGCACCCGATATCGGTTCTGGGTTCCGGGCTCTTTGCTATCGCAAAGCCCCGGAAAGACGGCGCAAGGCTGACCCAAGGCCTAAGCTTGCAATCATCAAAACGAGGGCCTTTGGCATGGCTCAGTCGTCCTCGCCCCGCCGCATCGGCACTTCCTCGGCCTCTTCTACCGGCTCGCCCGGAATCACGTAATTGCCCTTGAGCCAGCGGCCGAGGTCGATATCGGAGCAGCGCGAAGAGCAGAACGGCTTGAAGCGCTGCACGGCCGGCTTGCCGCAGATCGGGCAGGGCCGCGCAGGCGGGGCGGGATTCCCGGGTTGTTCAGGCGCCATATTGCAAGGTCACTCCGCCATCGACTGGAAGCTCGATGCCGGTGACATAGCGCGCTTCGTCGCTGGCGAGGAAGAGCGCCGCCCAGGCGACGTCCCAGGCCTCGCCCATATGGCCCATCGGAACCTGTGAATCGCGCTTGGCCCACATCGCGGCGACGTCGCCCTTGCCATAGGTCTGGGCGAGCCCGGCCGAATGCTCGACCATCGGCGTCTTCATCAGCCCGGGCAGCACGGCGTTCACGCGGATCTTCTCGGGGGCGTATTGCGCCGCCGTGGTGCGGGTGAGCTGGTTCATCGCCGCCTTGCTGGCGCCATAGCTGGCATAGGGCACGCCGGTGTGGCGGATCGAGGCGATCGAGGAGATGTTGATGATCGAGCCGCCCTGCCCGCTTTCGGCGAACTGGCGCTGCATCACCGGGATGACGTGCTTCATCGCCAGGAAGCAGCCGGTCAGGTTGACCTTGAAGACGCGCTCCCAGGTCTCAAGCGGCAGGTCGACGACGCTGCCGACCTCGGCGATGCCGACATTGTTGTCGAGCACGTCGATGCGGCCGTAAGCCTTGAGCGTCGCCTCGACGAGCGCGCCGAGATCGTCCTGGCTGGTGACGTCGGTGCGGATCGCGAGGGCCTCGCCGCCCTCGCCCTTGATGATGCTCGCGGTCTCCTCGGCAGCCTCCAGATTGCGGTCGGCGCAGACGACCTTGGCGCCTTCGCGGGCGAACACCGTCGCGGTCGCCTTGCCATTGCCCCAGCCCGGGCCGATCGAGCCCGCGCCCGCGACGATCGCGACCTTCCCTTGAAGACGTCCAGCCATTCCAACGTTCCCTGCCCTGCGCGCCATCTGATGCCGGCGCCTTCGTGATCGCGACAGCATCGGCACTCGCGGCAGCCGGGGCAAGCGCATGGCATGCAAGCCGGCATGCGCCGCCGTGCCGGGCCTCAGGCGAGCTGCGCGGCCATGAGCGCGATGGCGATCGTGAAACCCGTGACCAGCACGAACCAGGGCCAGAGCGCGCGCATTGCCTGCCCAGTCTCGGCGGTGGTCGCCTTGATCAGGACCTGGCCCATGGTGACGCGGACCGGGCTCACCGCCGTAAGCAGGCTGCCGGCGACGACTGCGGCGGCGATCACCGCGAGCCGCGCCTCGCCGGCAGGAACGAGCGCGGTGGCGAGCGGCATCGAGACGGCGCCCGCGCCGGTGTTCGAGCCGGTGAGATAACCGCCAAGCGCACCGGCAACCGGCACGATGCCGGCCGACCAGGAGCCGAGCACGCTGCTGACGGCAAGGCCGATGCCGCCGGCGAGGCCGGAGCCGACCATGATCCAGGCCATGCCGACAAGCAGGAAGGTCAATAGCGCCGCGCGTCCCGAGCGCTGCAGCGTCAGCTTCATCAAAGCCGACGCCTGCCTTGCCCCGCCCCGGCGCAGAGCGACGACGAGCGCGATGATAATGAGCGGCAGGGCCGGCGAGAGCAGAGGAGCGAAAGCCGAAGCGTCGGCGAAGGGCTTGAAGGACGGGGTCTCCAGCCAATCATGGATCGCTGGCACCAGCCGCATCAGCGCCAGCGCGACGACGAGCGCGATATAGGGCATGAGCCGCACCAGCAGCGCCCGGTCGAGCCCGGCCCAACCCCTGACCCGCAGGAAGCGCAGCAGCATCACCGGCGCCAGCGCCGCGATGGCGGCGAGCTCCAGCGGCAGAGTGAGGTTGGCTGCGACCAGCAGGGCCATCAGCAGCAGGATGAGGCCGGCCCATTCGGCGCGGTCGGCGAGCGCGGGCGCCAGTCCCGCCTGCCGCGACAACCGCCAGAACAGCGGCAGCAGCGCGGCGCAGAGCAGCGCCGTCACCAGCGCGATCCGCCAGATCAGCGCGGTGAGCGACACGCCGGCGATGTCGGCGCTGATCCTGGTGCCGATGCCGAGCGCGCCCCAGGGCACCAGGATCTGGCTGAAGGTGGCGAGCGCCAGCGCCGGCGCCTTGTCGACGCCGAGCCGGCGCGCGCCCGAGACCGCGACGACATAGCCGACGCCGAAGCCGGTCGCGGTTTCCAGAAACGGCCCGCGCAGCAGGCAGGCCTCGGCAAGCGCGCCATGCTCGGGACGGGCTGGGTCGACATCGGCCTGCGCCCGCTCGAGGCTGAGCGAGAAGGCGAGCCCGGCGACGATGACGAGCGTCGCCGGCAGGCCGATCCAGGCGCCGGCGGCGAAATGCCTGATGATCGCAGCCGCATCCGGATGGGCCGGGCCGGCGAGGAAGGCGACGAGCGCGGCGCAGATCGTGCCGAGCGCTCCGGCGGTCAGCGCCGAGCGTCCGGAGAGGATCAGCCCGAGGAAGAGGATGAGCGGCGAAAGCCAGATCAGGACCATGATCGTCTGGCTTGCGCTCGCTCAGCCGACATTCAGCCAGCCGAGGCGGATCGGGAAGCCTTCGCCGCCGAGCAGATTGACCGTCTCGTAGAGCGGCAGGCCGACGACGCCGGTATAGGAGCCGACGAGCTTGACCACGAAGGAGCCGGCGATGCCCTGGATGGCATAGGCACCGGCCTTGCCGCGCCATTCGCCCGAGGCGAGGTAGTTCTCGATGTCCTCGTTCGAGAGCCGCTTGAAGCGCAGGCGCGTCTCGACCAGCCGCTCGCGGATCGTGCCCGACGGCGTCGCCAGCGCGACACCGGTATAGACCCGGTGCGCCCGGCCGGAGAGCAGGCGGAGGCACGCGGCCGCCTCGTCGACGATCTCGGCCTTGGGCAGGATGCGCCGGCCGACCGCGACCACCGTGTCGGCGGCGAGGATATAGGCGCCTTCGAGATCGGGCCGGCCCTTGAGCCCGGCGAGCCCGGCCTCGGCCTTGGCGCGGGCGAGCCGGCGGGCGAGATCACGCGGGCGCTCACTCTTGAGCGGGCTCTCGTCGAGATCCGACGGCAAGAGCGCGTCGGGCTTGAGGCCGGCCTGTTCGAGCAGAGCGAGGCGGCGCGGCGAGGCCGAGGCCAGAACCAGCTTCGGCCGCCAGCCCGGCGGTTTCTGGGAGCTGAAGAGATTCAAGTGTCGGCTCGCTGCGCGTCCCGGACGGTTTCCCGCAAGGCTTTAGAGCCTGTTGCGGAATATCCCAAGCCCTCTCCTGGGGAGCCGGCCACCCGGTTGCCCCGCTCCTCGCGCATGGGGTGGCTGCATCTCCTGTGCAATGCGTAGAATTTGAGCGTGGCCATGCATGGTTCCGGATTGCACTAACTCGTTTAGCTTGCCACATCAGATGAGCGGGCGTGGCGGCGACCCGCGAGGCTCGGCCCACGCGGCCCCCTTCTCGTCACCGGAGAGCTTTCGCCATGGCGTCACGAACTGGATCTGCCTCGACCGTCGCGCTGGCGGCGGACGCGCAAAGCGTCCTCGCCCAGATGGTGGCGATGCAGGTCGATGCCGGGCTCACCATCGCCATGCGGATGCCAATCCTGGCCAAGGGCGCGCTCGGCGACGCCAGGGGCCAGCGCGAGGCGAGCAAGGCCATGGTCGAGAAGGCTGCGGCCATGGCGGAGAGCAGCTTCGCCATCGGCCATGCCGCGACACTGTTCTGGTGGAGCATGGCGTTCAACCCGCTGACCCCGAACGGGCTCGGCGAAGCAACCGCCAAGGCTGTCCACAGCACGCTGGAGCCATTCTCGCGGCGCACCCGCGCCAATGTCAGCCGGCTGGCGAAGCGGCGCTAAGCCTTAGGTTCGGAGCCCGTCTCAAGCACCGGCTCGGCCACCGTCGGCAGCGCGGCCGCGGTGGCATACTCGCGTTCCAGCTTGCGATAGCGCGCAACGCTGAGCGGGATCAGCGCGAGATAGGCGACGACGACCAGCGCCAGCATCTCGAACGGATAGGCGAAGAGCAGGCCGGCGACGACGACGACGGCGACGAAGATCGGCAGCACCTGGTCGCGCGGGACGCGGGTGCCGAGCGTCTTGCCGGCATAGCAGGGGATGCGCGAGATCGTCAGGAAGGCGATGAACAAGATGTAGAGCCCGACGAAGGGGGCGCCATACTCCTTCACCGGCAGACCGACGAACTCCAGGTAGAACGGCAGCATGGCGGTGATCGCGCCGGCTGGCGCCGGCATGCCGACGAAGAAGTTCTTCTGCCATTCCGGCCGGTTCGGATCGTCGATCATCACGTTGAAGCGCGCCAGCCGGAGCGCCATGGCGCAGGCCAGCGTCAGCACGATGATCCAGCCGAACGAGCGCAGATCGTGCAGGACGAAGGTCCAGAGCACGAAACCGGTGGCGACGCCGAAGCAGACGAAATCCGAGAGTGAATCGAGCTCGGCGCCGAAACGCGAGGTGCCCTTGAGCAGGCGCGCGAGGCGCCCGTCGATGCCATCGAGCAGGGCCGCGACGAGGATGCAGATCGTCGCCGACTCGAATTTACCGTCGACCGCGAGCCGCATCGCGGTCAGGCCGAGACAAAGGGCGATCAGCGTCACGACATTGGGCGCGATCAGCCGGAACGGGATCGCCTTGAAGCGGGCGCGCTTCGATTCGACGCGCTCAGGCTCGAATGGGGGAAAGAGGTCGCTCATGAGCGCCGGAATACGCGGTTTTAAAGCGGGAGGCTAGCGTGGGGAGCGAGCAGGCGCGGGAACCCCTCTCCCGTGTGGGAGAGGGGTAGGGGTGAGGGACCGGCGCTGATTGTTAGGGCGATGCCGAGCCGTTGCGCCTTCTCCGGATAGGGCAGGCCCTCATCCCTGCCCTTCTCCCACACGGGAGAAGGGTTCCCCGCGCCCTTCTTCGACTCTCAAATCCCCCGGAACGCCCGGGCGATGTCGTTGCCCGAGAAATCGGCCAGCACGGTCTCGCCGGCGATCGCGGTCTGGCCCTCGCCGACCAGCGGGGTCACGCCCTGCGGCAGGTAGACGTCGACGCGCGAGCCGAAGCGGATCAGGCCGAAGCGCTCGCCCTGCCCGAGCGGATCGCCCTCCTTGACGAAGGGCACGATGCGGCGTGCGATCAGGCCGGCGATCTGGACGACCGCAATGGTGCCGGCCGGCGTCTCGATCGCCAGCGCATTGCGCTCATTGTCCTCGCTCGCCTTGTCGAGCTCGGCATTGAGGAAGAGGCCGGGCGTATAGGCCATCTTGAGGAGGCGGCCGGCGACGGGGCTGCGGTTCACATGGCAGTCGAAGACGTTCATGAACACCGAGATGCGCGTCATCGGCTCAGCCGGCAGGTCGAGCTCCGGCGGCGGCACGGCGGTGGCGATCTGGCTGATGCGGCCGTCGGCCGGCGAGATCACCAGCCCCTCGCGCTGCGGCACGATCCGCACCGGATCGCGGAAGAAATAGCAGATCCACAGCGTGATCAGCGTGCCGATCCAGCCGAAGGGCCCCCAGAGCTGGCCGAGCACGAGCGTCGCCACCACGCCGATGGCGATGAAGACATAGCCTTCCTTGTGGATCGGCACGATCGTCCGGCGGACGGAGTCGACGAGAGACATGGGCGTTAGTCCTGTTGCTCTTGTTGGCGCGGCGCGCGCATCTGGCATCGCCTTCACGGCCGGGTTGAGGCCGCATGACGGCGAAGCTGTTTAAGCTTTTGCGGGCTTTTGCGAAAGAGGCGCGGGGATGGCGCGACAATCAATCCCCGCCTCCGAAACCTGGCTTATTCTCCCGCCTGTCCTGTCCGACCAAGGGGGCTGTCGCGAGGCATCGTGCGGCCGGATAGGAGAGCGGTGTCCGCTTTGAACAACCGTTGCGGGTTGGAATAGCGGAGGGGCCTCGTCGTCCGGGCATGAGCCCGGTCCAGCCGGACCTGAAAGCACGGCGGGGCACCTTAAGAGAACCGCGCGCGGGGTTCGGGAGCGGCGTGCATCAGCCGCCTCGACATTTCGACATCGACATTCGACACGGCGGCGAAGGCTGCCGCACCCGGACCCCGCGCACCCCTTGGGTTGGCGCTTGCCCTTCAAACCCTCGCGGTGAAAGCCGGCGGGGGTAAAGGTTCGTGCTCCACGGCAGTTCTTCGACCCCTGACCAACTTCGCTGCGAGCACGAACGATCTCTCATAGGCCAGATTTCTCAGCAGCTTGCTTCGATAGGCCAGATAACAGTCTCAAGATCGGCCAGTTTGCTGATCCGCGCTTCCCATCCATCGATGTAGATGTGCCGCAAATCGCTGGCGCGATGCAGAACCATAAGTGTCAACAGCCTTCGCCTCATTTCCGCATTCAACATCTTTCGCTCCAGACCATACCCTTCGAGGAGGCAGCGGACACGATTAGGTAGCCCCGCGCACATGAAGGCGCTCGGGCCAAGGAGATCGTACTCGCCCCAGCCGGTCATCACGTCGCCAAAGTCGATCAGAGCGGCGAGGCGCCACTGCCCCAACTCTTCGGCGAGAAGGAAGTTCTCCGGTATCCACTCGCCGGTCAGGATTACGTGTGGCTCGTCCAGCGGCACGGTCGCGGATGCGCCTTGAAGGAGCTCTTCGAGGTCGGATAGGAGGCTTGACGCAAGGCCCTGCCGA
>NZ_CAXUTF020000016.1:0-19263 GCF_964254315.1 Allobosea sp. LjRoot90 | reverse complement strand
CCGTCCCAGCCGGCCCCTGGCCTGAACCGCCAACCTGGTCAGGCGGCCCCGAGCCAGCCCGCGCCGGGCCAGCCATCGGCCGTGCCGCCCGCCGGTCGCGCCCCCGGAGCCCTGTCACAGCCGGGCAGCGCCCCGGCACCGACTGCTCCGTCCCAGCAGCCCTCCGGCCTCAGCCGTCAGCCCGGTCAGCCGGCCCCGGGGCAGACAGCGCCCACACCGCCTGGGCCTGGGCAGCCTGCGCCTGGTCAAGGCGCGCTTGGCGGCGCCGGCCAGCCGAATGTCGGCCAGCCCGTTCCCGCGCCGCCAGCCGGCCGTGCGCCCGGCGCCCTGTCGCAACCCGGTGCGGCGCCTTCGCAACCCGGGCCTGGCACAGGCCAGCAGCCCGGAGCCCTGTCGCAGCCGGGCGCGTTGCCCGGCCAAATGCAGCCGGCCCAGCCAGGGATTCCGGGCCAGGCCGTCCCTGACCGCCAGGGCCGCCGTGGCGGCATCGGCCTTGGTGGCGCCGCCGCGATCGGTCTCGGTGCCGCTGCAATCGGCGGCATCATGGCGACGCAAGGCGCGACGCGGCTCGACGATGTCCGCGGCCGGCGCGAGGAGCGCCGCGAGGGCGATGTCACCATCATCCGCGAGCCCGGCCGCACCATCATCCGCGGCGACGACGACCGGGCCGTCATCCGCTACGACGAGACGCAGCGCTTCCGCGATCTCGGCCTCGACACCCGCAGCGAGCGCCGCGGCGAGGAGAATGTGACGATCTACAATCGTCCCGACGGCACGCAGATCGTCACGGTGACCGACACCGAAGGCCGGCTGCTCCGCCGTTCGCGGCGCGAGCGCGACGGCGCCGAGTTCGTGATGATCGACAATGTCCGTCGTGACGGGCCGCAGGCCCGCTTCGCCGAGGAGGTGGTTGTGCTGCCGCCGCCGGAGCTGCGCATCCCGCGCGAGCGCTACATCGTCGATGCCGAGCGCGCCGACGAACGGCTGATCTACGAGACGATCACCGCTCCGCCGGTCGCCCCGGTGCCGCGCCGCTACACGCTCGACGAAGTCCGCTACTCGCCCGATCTGCGCGCCCATATGCGCAGCGTCGACGTCGACACGATCAACTTCGAGTCCGGTTCCTGGACCATCACGCCGGACCAGGGCGGGCGCCTGCGGGTGATCGCGCAGGCGGTGCGCCAGGCGGTCGAGCGCGCGCCGAATGAGGTCTTCATGGTCGAGGGCCATACCGATGCGGTTGGATCGGATGTCGACAATCTCTCGCTCTCGGACCGGCGGGCGCAGTCGGTCGCCGAGATCCTGACCCGCGACTTCGGTGTTCCCGCCGAGAACCTGACGACGCAGGGCTATGGCGAGCAGTATCCCAAGGTCCAGACGCAGGGCGACTCGCGCGAAAACCGCCGCGTCACGCTGCGCCGGATCACGCCGCTGCTCACCGGCCAGAACCAGCAGTGAAGCGGGGCGGCTTGCGGGCCGCCCCTGCCTTTCTCCGCCCGGCATTGGAACAATCGTGGTTTGCTCCGAGTTTTCCTGAAGGGCAGGCTGGTCTTGCGCCTGCCCGACTGGAGCAGTGCCATGCGCAAGAACCCATGGGTCCTCCTCGGACTGATCGCCGCCGGGCTGATCGTGGCGGATGCCGCCGCCGCGCAATCCTCCCCGCCGCAGCCCCAGCGTCAGCGCGCCCCAGGCGTGCCGATCGCGCCGAATGCGAGCGAGGTGCAGAAGCTCGAGCCGCGTTCCGATCGTGTCGAGGCGACGCGGGAGCGTGAGCGGCTGGCGCGAGACCGTTCGGGGCCGCCGGAGCCGAATCGCGCGGTTCCGATGCCGAAGCCGGTGCCGTCGATCATCGCGCCTTGATCGGGTCCGGCCCTAGAGCTCGCGGTTTCGGATTCAGATTCAGGTAAGGCTCGCCGCCTATGTTCGCGGCGAGGAGCCTGCCATGAGTGAAATGTCGGTCGCGATCGCGCAAAGCCTGGTCAGCATGAAGTCGGCTGCAACGCAGCAGGCTTTGCAGATCGAAATGGTCAAGCAGAACGCCGATTCCGATCAGGCCCTCGTCGCCATGCTCCAGCAGGCTACCGAGCAGCAGCAGGCAACGCTGCCCGCCGGCCAGGGCGGCAACCTCGACATCACCGCCTGATTTTCCGACCTCTCCGCGTGTAATGCCCGCCACGCATGGCGGCGCGGCGCAAAGCCGTGGTCCTTTGCCAGTTGCGCGCAGATCACGACGGTTCTAACCTCCGCCTCGTTCCGAGGGGTGCTCGCAAGAGCTGAGATGGCCTGACGGCCGAACCCATCGAACCTGATCCGGGTCATACCGGCGGAGGGACTGGAACGCGGCTGCGCCACAAGTGCATTCCGCAGACAGCGACTGGACCGTCAGACGCCCCGGATCTCCTGAACCTGAGAGGGAGGAGATCCTAAGATGAACGCCCATACCAAGCCCCAGAAGAACAGCGTCAAGGCCGCGCCGCAGACGGTGACGACCGGCCCGATCATCGGCTCGCGCAAGATCTACGTCGCCGCGCCCGAGCATCCCGAGATGCGCGTGCCCTTCCGCGAGGTCGTCCTGACGACCGACGCAGAACCGCCGGTGCGCATCTACGACCCGTCCGGCCCCTATACCGAGACCGACGCGACCATCGACCTCAACGCCGGCCTGGTGCAGCCGCGCCGGGCCTGGCTCGATGCGCTCGGCTTCGAGACTGTGCCTGGCCGCATGGTCACGGCCGCCGACAACGGCCATATCAGCGAAGCCCAACTCGTCCCGGCCTGTCCGGCTGAGCGCCCGATCCTCGAGGCCAGGTCCGGCCAGATGGCGACGCAGTACGAATTCGCCAAGGCCGGCATCGTCACGCCCGAGATGATCTACGTCGCCCATCGCGAGAATCTCGGCCGCGCCGCCATGCTGGAGGGTGCAAGAGAGCGCCATGCCGACGGCGAGAGCTTTGGCGCCTCGGTTCCCGAGTTCGTCACGCCCGAATTCGTCCGCGACGAGATCGCCCGCGGTCGCGCCATCATCCCGGCCAACATCAACCATCCCGAGCTTGAGCCGATGGCGATCGGCCGCAACTTCCTGGTCAAGATCAACGCCAATATCGGCAATTCGGCCGTGACCTCCGGCGCCGCCGAGGAGGTCGAGAAGCTGGTCTGGGCGATCCGCTGGGGCGCCGACACCGTCATGGACCTCTCCACAGGCCGCAACATCCACAACATCCGCTCCTGGATCCTGCGCAACTCGCCGGTTCCGATCGGCACGGTTCCGATCTATCAGGCGCTGGAGAAGGTCGGCGGCGACCCGATCAAGCTCGACTGGGAGGTCTTCAAGGACACGCTGATCGAGCAAGCCGAGCAAGGTGTCGACTATTTCACCATCCATGCCGGCGTGAGACTGCCTTACGTCCCACTCACTGCATCCAGGGTCACCGGCATCGTCTCGCGCGGCGGCTCGATCATGGCGCGCTGGTGCCTGGCGCATCACAAGGAGAGTTTCCTCTACGAGCGCTTCGACGAGATCTGCGAGATCATGCGCAAATATGACGTCTCGTTCTCGCTCGGCGATGGCCTCAGGCCCGGCTCGATCGCCGACGCCAATGACCGCGCCCAGTTCGCCGAGCTGGAGACGCTGGGCGAGCTGACCAAGGTCGCCTGGGACAAGGGCTGCCAGGTGATGATCGAGGGCCCCGGCCATGTGCCGATGCACAAGATCAAGGAGAACATGGATAAGCAGCTGCGCGAATGCGGCGAGGCGCCGTTCTACACGCTCGGACCGCTGACCACCGACATAGCGCCAGGCTACGACCACATCACCTCCGGCATCGGTGCGGCGATGATCGGCTGGTTCGGCTGCGCCATGCTTTGCTACGTCACGCCGAAGGAGCATCTCGGCCTGCCGGACCGCGACGACGTCAAGACTGGCGTCATCACCTACCGGATCGCGGCCCATGCCGCCGACCTCGCCAAGGGCCATCCTGCCGCGAAGATCCGCGACGACGCGGTATCGCGGGCGAGGTTCGATTTCCGCTGGGAGGACCAGTTCAACCTGGCGCTCGATCCGGACACCGCCCGCGCCTACCACGACGAGACCCTGCCGAAGGACGCCCACAAGGTCGCGCATTTCTGCTCGATGTGCGGCCCCAAGTTCTGCTCGATGAAGATTACCCAGGACCTGCGCGCCGAAGTGCTGGCGATGGGCGACAATGAGCGCGCGGCGCTCGAAGCGATGGCCTCGCAAGGCATGGCAGAGAAGTCGGAGGAGTTCCTCAAGAAGGGCGGCAACCTCTATCTGCCCGCGGCGGAGTAGGGGCCATGCGCGTCGCTGTGATCGGGGCCGGCGTCGCCGGCCTCGTGACGGCGCTCGAACTGGCGGAGCGGGGCGTCGCGGTCGAGCTGTTCGAACGCGGCGCCGGGCTCGGCGAGCAGGCCTGCTCCTGGGCTGCCGGCGGCATGCTGGCGCCCTGGTGCGAGCGCGAGAGCGCCGAAGAGGCGGTCGTCACCCTCGGCCGGCAGGCCCTCGACTGGTGGCCGAGCCATTATGGTGAGACGCTCGCGCATGGCACGCTGGTGCTCGCCCCGGCCCGCGACGCCGGCGAACTGACGCGCTTTGCTGCGCGGACTGATGGCTTCGAGCGGCTCGATGGCGACGGGGTCGCCGCGCTGGAGCCCGACCTCGCCGGCCGCTTCCGGCAGGGTCTGTTCTTCGCGCAGGAGGCTCATCTCGACCCGCGCCTGGCCATGGCGGCGTTGGCTGGGGCGCTACAGGCGGCCGGTGTGCCGATCCATTATGGCGCCGCGGTCGAGGAGGCGGGGCTCGATGCCGATCGCATCGTCGATTGCCGTGGCCTTTCCGCCCGTGACCGCTTGGGTACGCTGCGCGGCGTGCGCGGCGAGATGCTGGTGCTGCGTACGAACGAGATCAGCCTGAGCCGCCCGGTGCGGCTCCTGCATCCACGGATTCCGCTCTATGTCGTGCCGCGCGCCGACGGGCATTTCATGATCGGTGCGACGATGATCGAGAGCGATGATCGCAGCCGCGTCAGCGCTCGCTCGGCGATCGAGCTCCTGAGTGCCGCCTATGCGCTGCATCCGGCCTTCGGCGAGGCCGAGATTGTCGAATTGCGTGCCGATGTCCGCCCGGCCTTTCCCGATAACCTGCCCCGCATCGTCGAGGACGGCCGGGTGCTGCGTTTCAACGGCCTTTTCCGCCACGGCTTCCTGCTGTCGCCGGCTCTGGCCCGGCAGGTGGCCGATCGTCTCCTCGCATCCAAGGAGCTGTCCGATGCAGATCATCGTCAACGGCGACACGCGTGAGGTCGCTGCCCCGGTCCTGGCCGAGACACTGGCCGAGTTGGGCTATGCCGGGGCGGTCGTCGCCACGGCCGTGAACGAGGCTTTCGTGTCCGCCGCCGCGCGAGCGCGGACGGTCCTCGCCGAAGGCGATCGGCTCGAGATCCTCGCGCCGATGCAGGGAGGCTGAGGCAATGGATTTCTACGGCTTCACCCCGCGCTCGCGCTTCTTTCTCGGCACGGCGCAATATCCCTCGCCGGCCGTGCTGCAGCGGGCGGTCGAAGCGGCCGGCGTCGATGTCGTCACGGTCTCGCTGCGCCGCGAAGCCGGGCGTCTCGGTGGCGGCCAGGACTTCTGGGCCCTGATCCGCGGCCTCGGCGTCAGGGTGCTGCCGAATACGGCCGGCTGCCATTCGGTCAAGGAAGCGGTGACGACTGCGCAGATGGCGCGTGAGGTCTTCGGCACGCCCTGGATCAAGCTGGAGGTGATCGGCGAAGCCGACACGCTTCAGCCCGATGTGTTCGGCCTCACCGAGGCGGCGCGCATCCTCTGCGCCGAGGGTTTCGAGGTCTTCCCCTATATGACCGAGGACCTCGTCGTGGCCGAGCGGCTGGTCGAGGCCGGCTGCCGGGTGCTGATGCCCTGGGGCGCACCGATCGGCACCGGCAAGGGCTTGAACAACCCTTACGGCCTGCGGGCGCTACGGGCGCATTTTCCGGGTATCCCGCTCGTCGTCGATGCCGGCATCGGATTGCCCTCGCACGCGGCCGCGGCAATGGAGCTCGGCTACGACGCCGTCCTGCTCAACACTGCGGTCGCGAAAGCCGGCGATCCGGCAGCGATGGCGGCCGCCTTCGCCCGCGCGGTCGAGGCCGGGCGCCTTGCCTTCGAAGCGGGGCCGATGGAACCGCGTGACATGGCCGCGCCGTCGACCCCGGTGCTCGGCCGGGCCCTGCTTGGCTGACGGTGGAGGGAGCCATGAGCGATCGCTATGCCCGCCAGATCGTGCTGCCGGAGGTCGGCCCCGGGGGGCAGGCGCGACTGGCCCGTACGAGCATCTTGGTCGTCGGCGCCGGCGGGCTCGGCTGTCCCGTTCTGTCCTACCTCGCCGGCGCCGGCATCGGCCGATTGCTGCTGGTCGATCCCGACCGGGTCGAGGAAAGCAACCTGCACCGCCAGCCGCTCTACCGGATGGGCGATGTCGGGCGCCTGAAGGTCGAGGCGGCGGCGGAAGCGCTCGCCGCATACAATCCCGGTGTTGAGGTCGAGGCACTGGCGCTCAGGCTCGCGCCCGACAATGTCGCGGGGCTCGTCGCGCGAGCCGGTATCGTCGTCGACGCCGCCGACAGTTTCGCTGCGACCTATGTCCTGAGCGACGCCTGCCATGACGCCGGCAAGCCGCTGGTCAGCGCCTCGATCGTCGGCCTTGCCGGCTATGTCGGCGCCTTTTGTGGCGGGGGGCCGAGCTATCGAGCGGTCTTCCCCGAAATGCCGGCGCGCGCCGGCGATTGCGCCACGGCCGGCGTGCTCGGCCCGGCGGTCGGCACGCTCGGCCTATTGCAGGCGCAGATGGCCGTGCTGCTGGCGCTGGGCCTGGAGCCATCGCCGCTCGGCCGGGTGATCAGCTTCGACGCTCGCCGCCTCGGTTTCGGTGGGTTCTCCTTCGCCGGAGCACAGGAGCCGCTCGCCGGCTCCTTCCCGTTCATCGCGCCGTCGCAGCTTTTGGCCGGCGATATCGTCGTCGAGCTGCGCGGGCTTGAGGAGGCGCCGGTCGCGGCCGCCCCGGACGCCATCAGGCTGACAGTCGACGAGATCGATCGGCTGTCGTTGGATGAAACCGATGGCCGGCGCGTCGTGCTCTGCTGCCGCACCGGCATCAGGGCCGCACGCGCCGCCAGCCGGCTTGCAGCGCGCGGCGTTACCGATCTCGCCCTGATGGCGCTGGGTTAGACCCGTTCCCATATCCCCTGGCGAAACCGACGGAAACGAGATGACGAGCAGCACCACCTTGAAAGCGCCGACGCGGGCCCTGGGGCCTGAGGAGGTCGCCGATATCCTTTCCCGCGTCGCGCAGAGCCGTCCGCGGGTACAGTGCCTGACCAATACGGTGGCGCAGAACATCACCGCCAACATGCTGCTCGCTTTCGGCGCGATCCCCTCGATGGCGATCCATGTCGACGAGGTCGCGGCGATGGCGGAGGGCGCCGGGGCGATCCTGATCAATATCGGCACGATCAACGCCGAGAGCGAGCTCGCCATTCCCAAGCTGCTTGAGGTGGCGCGCGACCGCGGCAAGCCTGTCGTCTTCGACCCGGTTTTCGTCGAGCTCTCGCCGCTGCGCCGGCACATCGCCGGGCAGGTGCTGCGCCTGCCTGATATCCTGGTGCGTGGCAACGCCACCGAGATGGCGGCGCTCGCATTCGATCTTGCCGCCGCGCAGGGAGTGACCCGCGTCACCACCGGCAAGGTCGACCGCATCGAGAATGCCGAGGCGAACTTCTCCGTCGCGCACGGCCATCCGCTGATGACCAGGGTCACGGGTATCGGCTGCGCCGCCGGCGCGCTGATCGCGGCCTGCTGTGCTGTCGAGGCCGACAAGGCAGTCGCTGCGGCGGCGGCCTTGACCGCCTATGGCATTGCCGGCGAAATCGCGGCCGAGCGGTGTCGCGGACCGGGCAGCTTCGAAGTCGAGCTGATCGATGCGGTCGCGGCGATGGACGCGGCGACGCTGGCTGCACGAATGGAAACCGGACGATGATCGTCGACATCACGCTTTACGGCATCGTCGATCCGCAGATCGCCAATGGCCGTTCCATGGCCGATATGGCGCGCGCGGCCGTCGAGGGCGGCGCGACGCTGATCCAGCTTCGCGCCAAGACCGAGACGACGCGCGAGATGGTGCGCGAGGCGCGCGCCATCCGCTCGGCCCTGCACGGCACCAATGTGCCGCTGCTGATCAACGATCGCGTCGACGTCGCACTCGCCTCCGGCGCCGACGGCGTCCATCTCGGTGCCGACGACATGAAGCTCGTCGATGCCCGCCGCCTGCTCGGCCCGCGCGCCATCATCGGTGCGACGCTGAAGCACGAGAGTGAGCTGCCCGAATTGGCCTCCGCGAAGATCGACTATGCCTGCATCGGCGGCGTCTTCCCGACGGCCCACAAGGACAATGCCGGCACCGCGCTCGGCCTGGATGGGCTCGCCGCGTTGCGCCAGGCGGCCACGCGCGTGCTCGGTGCCTTGCCGGTCGGCGCCATCGCCGGCATCACCGCCGCCAATGCCGGCTCGGTCATTGCGGCAGGGGCTGATGGCGTCGCCGTGATCGGCGCGCTGTTCGGCGGTGACGACATCGCGGCTGCGGCGCGCGATCTCAGGCTTGCGATCGAGACCGCCCTGTCGGAGCGTGTTGCGCTGAGCGCCTGATCAGGGCTTCACGTACAGGTCCCAGCAAGGCGCCAGCGCGACCTTGCTGCGGCCCTCGAGTGCCCGGGCGAAGTGCTTGAAGATCGCCGCGCGGATCGAGGTCAGCGGACATTTTGGCGCCAGGATCGCGTCGGTCTGGCGCAAGCTCTCGATCATTTCCGCATCGAGCTTCGGAGCGCTCCGCGTCGGATCGATACCGATCGGGACATGGCGCGGCGGCCGACGGTCGAGAAGGTAATTGAGCACATCGACGAAATCGAGCGTGAAGATGCCGTTGAACATGCGCTTGTTGGCATGCTCCCAGGCTTCGATCGCGACGATGGCCTGCTCGATCTCGAGCAGCCAGATCGCGTGGTGGTCGATCTCCGAATAGAGGGTCAGCGACGGCTGTTGGCCCGTCGCGGCGAGATCGGCATAGGCCGATTGATGGCTGGCGTAATGCTGCAGCATGATCGGCGCCCGCTCCGCGATATCGGGCTTGACGCTGACCCGTCCGAGCTTGCCGACATCGTCGACTTCGAGCGGGAGATAGGTCGGCGCACCGAGCGTGGCGCGGGCGCTGCGTTCGATGAAGTTCACGGCCGAGGGCGCCGCAATGACGCAGATCAGAAGCAGCACCGCTGGCCGCAGGCTGTCGTTGCGCCGGCGCCAGTCGAGCAGGAGTGCGAGCAGGACCGGCCAGAGCCCGATGAATTCGAGGCTGCCGGTGTTCTGCGTCTCGAAGAAGGTGAGCGCCAGCAGGGCAATGGCGAGCCAGCCCGCCGGTGAGATCGCGAATTCCCGCAGCCAGACCGCCAGGCCCGCCGGCCTCGCCCGCCAGGCGGCATAGGTGAGCAGGCAGATGAGGACGAGCGTCGGCGCGATCACCTCGAACTTGAACGAAGCGACCGTGAGGAAGCGCGGCAGCAGTGCGTCCGTGTTGAGCTTCAGCAGTGTCAGGATGTCGTCGATATAGGCCCGGGTCAGTCCACCGCTCGCAAGATCGATGACGGCGAGAGCCCCGATCACCGCGATGGCGGCAAGGCAGGCGTCGCGCAGGCGCATCCGCCCGGTCAGGACGGCATAGCCGACCAGCATCGCCCCGGCGACGGCGCCGGTGACCTTGACCAGGAACAGCGTCAGCATCAGCGCGGCGACCAGCCAGATCGTCAGCGCCCGATCGCGCGCGAACATCAGCACGGCGACGAGGACATAGAGCAGCAGCGCGACATGCCGGTTGTAATGTCCGTAGCCGTCGAAGCCCGGCAGCGGATAGACCTCGTGCAGGTTGATCGGCAGCGAGGCGAAAAGCAGGAAGGGCAGCAGCAGCGCCAGCGCGAGTCCGCGTGAGGACCGCGCGACATGGAAGACCAGAATCGCCAGCAGCGGCAATGCGATCGGCAGGAGGCCCCAGTTCGCGGTCAGCAGCGGATGGGCGTTCGGGAACAGCCGGTCGAGACCGGCGACGAGATAATAGCCGAGCGGGCCGACCGGGGCGAAGAAGTCGATGTTGGGGACCTGGCCCTCGCGAATGCGCTGGGCGGCGTCGAAATAGACCGCCGTGTCCCAGTAATACGACCCGAGCGGCAGGCGCAGCGGCAGCAGCAGGCCGGCGAGGACGAAGGCGAGGAAGGCCGCGAGCCAGATCGCGGGACTGGCCCAAGGGCGTGTGGCGACGAGCACCTTCGCGGCTCCCCTGGCGACCGGCTGGTCCGTACTCGCGCTCATGGTCGTTCCACCGTCACGCACGGCAAGGTAGCGACAAAATCTTACCACGCTCCTTCCCGACAAGATGAAAACCGGGTTTACCTCCAACGGGCAGACGGTTTTCGGGGTTTGCGAGCTCATTCGGTGGCAAGACAGTTCGCACGCTCGCTGATACTCCGGACCATGCTCCTTGGCTCTGCCTTGGTGTTGGCCGGAACGGCTCCCGTCGCGGCGCAGGACCGCGCCTTTGCCGATGCCACCCGCTATGTGCACGACAAGGTCACCTCGTGCTGGAACGTTCCTGCTGCGGTGCCAGCCGGAAGGACGGTGCGCATCCGGTTCGAACTCGATCGGGATGGTGCGCTGATTAGTGAGCCGACCATGCTCGATCAGCCCTCGAAGGCGGGCTCGGCGCTCCTGGCCGAGAGCGCGAAGCGGGCGGTTATCCGCTGCGCGCCTTATGACGGGTTGAAGCGCTATGGCGCGCTCTACTCGCGCTGGCGCGAGATCGTCCTGAACTTTCGCCAACCGGATTGAGCCGGCTCAGGAGTTGGCGATCTCCACGAAGCGTTTTGGCAAGGCGAAGCCGTAGCCAAGGGGATCGTCAGCCTCGATAACGAAGCTACCCTCGCCAGCGAGGTGACCACGTCCGCCGACCTTGACCGTCACGGCGCCGGCGGCCGGAAAATCGACCGGACCGACGACCCGGCCGGTGAAGGTGCCGCCGGTGATGCTGCGGATCCTGCGACTCTGGCCGGCGGGGATCAGCCCCTTGGCATGGTCGAGCGCCATCCGGGCGGTGACGCCCGAACCGGTCGGCGAACGGTCGATCTGGCGCTCGGCGAAGACGCAGAGGTTGAAGCTGTCTTCCGCCGGTCCGGCCTCGTCGGTGACGATCGTGCCATAGAGAAAACCGAGATCGGGTTCGGTCGGGTGCGTGATCGCGATCGTCGCCCGGACCTGGTCGGTCAGCGCACCGGCCGCCGCGACGATTTCCTCGACCGGAGTCTGCATCAGGTCGAGCCCGAAGCGGGAGGCCGGCAGGATGCAGTAATAGGCGCCGCCATAGGCGATGTCGGTGGTGACGTCGCCATAGCCCGGCACCGGGACCACGAGATCGCGCGCCAGGGCGAAGGCCGGCACGCTCTCGAAACTGACCGCGCCGACCTTGCCATCCTCGATCTCGCAGGCAAGGCGCAGCAGCCCGCAGGGAGCCTCGATGGCAAAGCGGGTCACCGGCTCGGTCGCCTTTACCAGGCCATGCTCGATCGCATAGCGGCCGAGCGCGATCGTCGCGTGGCCGCACATGGTCGAATAGCCCTCGTTGTGCGTGAACAGCACGCCGAAGGCCGCTTCGGGGTGGCTCGCCGTCACCGGGATGACGCCGTACATGCCGTCATGGCCGCGCGGCTCCAGCATCATCGCGCGACGCAAGTTGTCGTGCTGCTCGCGGGCCTGCCGACGCTTGTCGAGGATCGTTGCGCCTTCGAGTGACGGGTAGCCGCCGGTGACGATGCGCACCGGCTCGCCGCAGGTGTGATAATCGATATAGCTGAGGCGCATGGTTCCTCGTCCGTCAGTCGTGGGCCGAAGGCGGGTCGAGCCGCGGCGGGTTGTAACCCCGTTCGGCGCAGGTTTCGGCCGCGACCACGGCGGCGAAGCCAAGAGCAGCAGCACAGAGTTCGTCCGGCAGGTCGTGCAGCACCGGACCTAGACCACCATTCCGCCAGAGCGAAGCGAGAAAGGCGCCCATGAAACTGTCACCGGCGCCGATCGTATCGACGACCTCCTGCGCGAGCGCAGGGAACGGCATCGGCTCACGGCGGAAGGGCAGGAGGTAGCCACCCTTCTCGCCATCGGTGACCAACAGCAGTCGGCCTCCCTGGGCAAACCAGCGCGCAAAGGTGTAGCCGAACTCGGGGCCGTGAACTGCTCGCGCATCATCGCTGCTGCATTTCAGGAGATCGCACAGGACGGCCCGCTCCTCGATGGCGCGACGCGCCTTCGCGAGCGCCGGCAGCACGGCCGGCCTGATGTTGAGATCATAGCTGACGCTGAGCCCGGCCTCTCGCGCTCGGCGCATCAACGCCAGCGCTGCCGCGCCCGACGCGCCGATCGTCGCGCCGAAGGAGGTGACGTGCAGATGCGCGAAACCGTTGAGATCTGCCGGCACGGGCGGCGCGGCATCGAAGGCTGTGCCGTGCAGTGAGAAACGGTAGGTCGCGGCACCTTCGGCATCAATCGATGTGACAGTGGCGGAGGGCGTCGGCGCGTCGCAGACGCCGACGAAGCGCCGGTCGATGCCCTCCTCCGTCAGGCGTCGGAGGAAAAGCTGGCCGAGCGTGTCCCGCGAGAGGTTTACATTAAAGGTCACCGGTGCGCCGCAGCGGGCGAGCGCCAGCGCCGTGTTGAAGCCCGAGCCGCCGAGCACGGCCTCGCGCTTGTGCCCGGCACTGCCCGGCACGATGTCGACGAGCGCCTCGCCATAGACGAGGACGCCCTTGCCCGTCACAGCAGCCCGCGCTTGGCGAGGTTGCGCATCAGATGCGAGGCGCCGAAACGCCAGGGCTCGCATTCGTCGGTGCGGCGCATCCGGTTGACCAGGGCGCCGAGCTCGGGTGCGGAGATGGTGACGACGTCGCCGTATTTGTGGGTGAAGCCGCCGCCCGGCGCGTCGCGATCCTTGATCGGCGCGAACATGGTGCCGAGATAGAGCACCGCCCCGTCCGGGTACTGGTGGTGCGGGCCGATCATCTGTGCGGCGAGATCGGCCGGGTCGCGGCTGATCTTGGCGATCGAGGACGAGCCTTCGAGCGTGAAGCCGTCCTCGCCCTCGACGGTGAGGCTCACCGTCGTCTTGCGGACATGGTCGAGCGAGAAATCGCCGTCGAAGAAGCGGATGAACGGGCCGATCGCGGCGGCTGCATTATTGTCCTTAGCCTTGCCGAGCAGCAGGGCCGAGCGGCCCTCGACATCGCGCAGATTGACGTCGTTGCCGAGGCTGGCGCCGACGATCCGCCCATCCGAGGCGACGACGAGCACGATCTCGGGCTCGGGATTGTTCCAGCTCGAGGCCGGATGCAGCCCGGCATCGGCGCCGGTGCCGACCGCCGACATCGGCGGGGCCTTGGTGAAGATCTCGGCGTCGGGACCGATGCCGACCTCGAGATACTGGCTCCAGCTGTTCTGGGCGATCAGCACCTCCTTCAGCTTCATCGCCTCGGGCGAGCCGGGCTTCAGCTTGGAGAGGTCGTCGCCGATGAGCTTGCCGATCTCGACGCGGATCGTTGCAGCAGCAGCCGGGTTGCCGCGCGCCTTCTCCTCGATGACGCGTTCCAGCATCGAGACGGCGAAGGTGACGCCGGCGGCCTTGACCGCCTGCAGGTCGACCGGGGCGAGCAGCCAGGGCCTGCCGTCATTGCGGGCGGTCACCGGGCTGTTGGCGAGGAGATCGGCGAGCGAGCCCAGGCTCTCGCCATTCGCAGCGCGCAGCGCGGTTGCCGGATCGGCGGTCTCGCAGAGATCGCGCATGGTCGGGAAGGTCGCGGTGACGTCGATGACCTCGTCGCCTCTCAGCTTGACCACCGAGGGCCCGGCGAGCTCCGGCCGCCAGACGCGGCCGGCCAGCGCGGCGCGGGCGGCGTCGGCCGGCAGGGTGTTGGCGGGCGTGAGCGAGAGCGAGGGCATGGCTGATCCGGCTGTGTGCAGTGTGCAGGAAGGTTGAGGAGAACAGCCGCTTCCGCCGGAAATCGCAAGTGCGCCGATGCGCGTCCACAGCGGGGCGGAAATGTCATCGTTTTGTCATTGAACTGTCGCCCCGGCTTCATGCTAGCTTGCGCACCAACGACAAGAACGCCCGCGCATACCGGGGGCTTAGAGGGAGCTGATCATGACCTTCAAATTGAAGACCCTGACCGCCGTCGGCGCGTTCGCGCTGGCCGCCGCTTCGCCGGCTCTGGCGCAGACCGAAATCCAGTGGTGGCACGCCATGACCGGCGCCAACAACGACGTCGTCGTCAAGCTGGCCGAGGAGTTCAACGCCTCGCAGAAGGACTACAAGGTCGTCGTCGCCTATAAGGGCTCCTACCCCGACACGCTGAACGCCGGCATCGCCGCCTTCCGTGCCGGCAATGCGCCGCACATCATGCAGGTCTTCGAAGTCGGCACCGCGACGATGATGTCGGCTAAGGGTGCGATCAAGCCGGTCGCCGACGTGATGAAAGACGCCGGCGAGACCTTCGATCCGAAGAGCTATCTGCCGGCGATCACCGGCTACTATTCGACGACGAAGGGCGAGATGCTCTCCTTCCCGTTCAACTCGTCCTCGATGGTGATGTGGTACAACAAGGACGCGCTGAAGAAGGCCGGCCTGCCGGAAGCTCCGCCGAAGACCTGGCCGGAAGCGTTCGAAGCCGCCAAGAAGCTGAAAGCCGCCGGCTGGGACAAGTGCGGCATCTCCACCGCCTGGACGACCTGGGCCAATATCGAGCAGCTCGGCGCCTGGCATAACGTACCGGTCGGCACCAAGGCCAACGGCTTCGACGGCTTCGACACCGAGTTCCGCATCAACGGCGATCTCTTCGTCAAGCACCTGACCAACCTCGCCAACCTGCAGAAGGAAGGCGTGTTCTCCTATTCCGGCCGCACCAACACCGGCGAAGGCCGCTTCACCTCGGGCGAATGCCCGCTCTTCCTGACCTCCTCGGCCTTCTTCGGCAACGTCAAGGCCAACGCCAAGTTCGACTGGTCGAACGCGCCGATGCCGTATTATCCGGATGTCGCCGGCGCGCCGCAGAACTCGATCATCGGCGGCGCCTCGCTCTGGGTCATGGGCGGCAAGAAGGCCGACGAGTACAAGGGCGTCGCCAAGTTCTTCACCTTCCTCTCGGATGTCGACCGGCAGGTGAAGCTGCACACCGAGTCGGGCTATCTGCCGATCACCAAAGCGGCTTACGAGAAGGTCAAGGCCTCGGGCTTCTACAAGCAGAACCCTTATCTCGAGACCCCTCTGCTCGAGCTCAACAATAAGGAGCCGACCGAAAACTCGCGTGGCGTGCGCTTCGGCGGCCTGGTCCAGATCCGCGACATCTGGTCGGAGGAAATCGAGGCGGCCCTGAACGGCCAGAAGACGCCGAAGGCGGCGCTCGACGCGGCCAATGAGCGCGGCAACCAGGCGCTGCGCCAGTTCGAGCGCACTGCCAAGTAAAGAGACGATCGAGGGCCGGGACGTTTCGTCCCGGCCATTCTTTCCCGCCGGGCTGGCCGATGCAGAAATACGCTCACTTCAAGGGGCTGACGATCCCGCTGCTGCTGCTCCTGCCGCAGCTCGCGATCACGGTCGTCTTCTTCTACTGGCCGGCGAGCCAGGCCGTCTGGCAGAGCTTCCTGCTGCAGGACGCCTTCGGCATCTCGACCGAGTTCGTCTGGTTCGAGAACTATCGCGACCTGTTCTCGAAGCCGGAATATTACAAGGCGCTGATCAACACCGGCATCTTCTCGGTCTTTGTCGCGCTGCTCTCGCTCTCGCTGGCGCTGCTTTTCGCGGTGATGGCCGACCGGAAGCTTCGTGGCGTCGAGATCTACAAGACCTTGCTGATCTGGCCCTATGCCGTCGCGCCTGCCATCGCCGGCGTGCTCTGGATCTTCATGTTCGACCCCTCGCTCGGCATGCTGGCGCGTGGGCTGCAATCGCTCGGTGTTGCCTGGAACCCGCGCCTCAACGGCAATGACGCGATGACGCTGGTCATCCTGGCCGCGACCTGGAAGCAGATCTCCTACAATTTCCTGTTCTTCCTCGCCGGCCTGCAGTCGATCCCGAAGAGCGTGATCGAGGCGGCGGTGATCGACGGCGCCCGCCCGATGCGGCGCTTCTGGACCATCGTCTTCCCGCTGCTCTCGCCGACCACCTTCTTCCTGCTCGTCGTCAACCTCGTCTACGTCTTCTTCGACACCTTCGGCATCATCGACACCATCAGCGGCGGCGGCCCTTCGGGCGCAACCGAGACGCTGGTCTACAAGGTCTATTCCGACGGCAAGGGTGGCACCAATCTCGGTGGATCGGCAGCGCAATCGGTGATCCTGCTGATCATGGTCATCGGCATGACCGCCTTCCAGTTCCGCTTCATCGAGCGCAAGGTGAACTACTGATGGGCTCCGTACTTTGGCAGGAGCTCACCGCCGAGGAATTGCGCGAGAAGGCGGCGAAGGATGCCGTTGTCGTGCTGCCGGTCGCCTCGATGGAGCAGCACGGTCCGCATCTGCCTGTCGGCGTCGACACCATCCTGTGCGGCAGCGTCTGCAAGCTTGCGGCCGAGCGCGCTGATGACGTCGACGTCGTCGTCGCGCCGACCTTATGGTGCGGCATGGCCGAGCACCACATGGCCTTCGGCGGCACCTTCACCTTCGACATCCCGACCTATCGTGCCGTCCTCCTCGCTTTGCTGAAGAGCATCGAGCGCCACGGCTTCCATCGCGTCGTCATCGTCAACGGCCATGGCGGCAACATTGCTGCGCTTGCCGCGTTCCTGCCGGACTTTGCCCGCGAGACCTCGCTCTCGATCCGCGCCACCACCTATTTCCTGCTGGCGCAGGAGGCGATGGCGCCCTTCATGGACGATCAGGTCAGCGTGCTGCATGCCTGCGAGGTCGAGACCTCGATCATGATGGTGCTGGCGCCGGAGACGATCAGGCACGAGCGGCTCGCCGAGGCGTTCGGCATGCTGGACGCCGACCTGACCGCGCTGACTCGCCCGACCGTCGGCCGCTACCAGCCTTTTCGCCAGATGACCGAGACCGGCGTGATCGGCGATGCCCGCAAGGCGACGCCGGAGAAGGGCACCGCCTTCCTCGACGCGGCGGCGAATGCACTTGCAAAACTTTTGAGTGACCGCGGAGGACAGGGCTGATGGTCGAAGACCGCCGTCTTGGCGATGCGATCGCCTATGTGATCCTGACGATCGGCGTGTTCATCTGCGCCTTTCCGGTCTGGCTGACCTTCGTCGCCTCGACCTGGGACAACGCCACCATCATCAACGGGCAGTTGCCGCTCTATCCCGGCCCGCACTTCTTCGAGAACTACTACCGCATCCTCTTCGTCGGCACCTCCGGCTCGACCCGTGAGCCGGTGGCGAGCATGATGTTCAACTCCTTCGTGATGGCGATGACGATCGCGCTCGGGAAGATCTTCATCTCGGTGCTCTCGGCCTACGCCATCGTCTATTACCGCTTCCCGTTCCGGATGGCGGCGTTCTGGATCATCTTCGTCACGCTGATGCTCCCGGTCGAGGTCCGCATCTTCCCGACCTTCAAGGTCGTCTCCGATCTCGGCATGCTCGACAGCTATCAGGGCCTGGCCGTGCCGCTGATCGCCTCGGCCACCGGCACGCTGCTGTTCCGGCAGTTCTTCATGACCATTCCGGACGAGCTGCTGGAGGCGTCGAAGATCGATGGCGCCGGCCCGTTCAAGTTCTTCAAGGATACGGTGCTGCCGCTGTCGCTGACGACGATCGCGGCGCTGTTCGTCATCCAGTTCATCTATGGCTGGAACCAGTATCTCTGGCCGCTGCTGATCACGACCAAGGACTCGATGCAGACCATCGTCATCGGCATCCGCAAGATGATCACCACCTCCGACGCCCTGACCGAATGGCAGATGGCCATGGCGACCGCCATGCTCGCCATGCTGCCACCGGTCCTCGTCGTCATCGCCATGCAGAGGCTCTTCGTGAAGGGCCTCGTCGAGACAGAGAAGTAGCCCGCTTATGGCTCAGGTCACGCTCAACAACGTCAAGAAGATCTATGCCGGCGGCGTCGAGGCGGTGAAGGGCGTCTCCTTCGACATCCCCGATGGTGGCTTCTGCGTCCTCGTCGGTCCGTCCGGCTGCGGCAAGTCGACCCTTCTGCGCATGGTCGCCGGGCTCGAGACGATCTCGGAAGGCGAGGTCGCGATCGGCAGCCGCGTCGTCAACCAGGTCGAGCCGGCCGATCGCGATATCGCCATGGTCTTCCAGAACTACGCGCTCTATCCGCATATGAGCGTCTACGACAACATGGCCTATGGCCTGCGCAACCGCGGCACGCCCAAGGACGAGATCGACAAGCGCGTGCAGGAAGCCGCGCGCATTCTCGCCATCGAGCCCTTCCTGCAGCGCCGCCCGCGCCAGCTCTCCGGCGGCCAGCGCCAGCGCGTTGCCATGGGCCGCGCCATCGTGCGCAAGCCGCAGGTCTTCCTGTTCGACGAGCCGCTCTCCAATCTCGACGCCAAACTGCGCGTGCAGATGCGCGTCGAGATCAAGAAATTGCAACGCGCGCTCGGCGTCACGGCGATCTACGTCACCCACGATCAGGTCGAGGCGATGACGCTCTCCGACAAGCTGGTGGTGATGAATGGCGGCCAGGTCGAGCAGATCGGCGTGCCCTCGGAGGTCTATCGCAAGCCGGCGAGCCGCTTCGTCGCGACCTTCATCGGCTCGCCGCCGATGAATCTGCTGACGGCCAAGGTCGACGGCGCCGGCATCATCGCGCTTGGCGACGCCCTCCTGCAGGCGCGCGACCTGCGCGAGGACCTGCCCGCCGGCACCGCCGTCGAGGTCGGCTTGCGGCCTGAGGACATCGAGATCGCCTCGGAAGGCGCCGCCGGCTCGCTGCCTTTCGATGTCGAGTTCATCGAGGAACTCGGCGCGACCCAGCTCTTCCACGGCCAGCTCGCCGGCAAGCCCTTCGTGATGCAGGCGGCGACCGGCGAGGTCGCGGCGCAGGCGGGGCGGCTCTGGATCTCCGTCGACCCCGACAAGGTCCATGTCTTCGACGCGGAAAGCGGCGTCAGGCTCGGGCGGGCATAGGGCGATCGAACCTCAGCAGAGAAT
>NZ_CAXUTF020000015.1:0-26011 GCF_964254315.1 Allobosea sp. LjRoot90 | reverse complement strand
CCACCACAAGCCGCTCGATCAGCGAACAGAGCGCACGGAACAGGTGTCAGCAAGACCTTCGATGTGCTCTCGACGAAACGGTTCTAGCTGTGTACCCCGCGCAGCCCAGCCGTTTTTGTACCGCTTGTGGTCATTGGATAAACGCCTGAAAGCGGACGTTGGTGGAGCGGATCTTTGCTCTCACTCGCTCACGCGGCGGTGGCATGGCGGCCCTTCGCTTCACTGAAATTGATTCCGAATGCGAGCCGCCGTCACGGCTCGCGCGCGACGCGGAAGCCGTTGGTGTAAAAGCGCACATCGGCCTCGTATTTGAAGCGGGCGGCCGAGCGCAGATAACGTGGATCGTTGTTGAAGGAGCCGCCGCGCAGCACGCGCTCGCGGCAACCCGGCACCACTTGAGCACTGCCGTCGCGCGGTGCGGTGCGGTAATTCTCACTCCAGCAATCCGCGACCCATTCGGCCGCGTTGCCAGCCATGTCGTGGAGGCCGAAGGCATTGGGCGGGTACTGGCCGGAAGCGACGGCGCTGCGGCGCGGCTGGTCATTGCAGCCGAGGCAGTTCGCGCGGTCCTTCTCCATGGCCTGGCCCCAGGGATAGGTCGTCGTCGTGCCGGCCCGAGCGGCATATTCCCATTCGCTCTCGCTGGGCAGCCGATAGCGCTTTCCCGTCTTGGCCGAGAGCCAGGCGAGATAGGCGTTGGCGTCGTTCCAGTGAATATCCGTGACGGGGCGCTTTGCGCGCCCCAGCCCGCGATCGTCAGGCCGGTAGTTGCAGCCGCCCTCGTTCACGCAGCGGTCCCATTCCTCGAAATTCACCTCTCGCGTGCCGAGATAGAAGCCGCGCACGGCAACAGGGTGAACGGGCTTCTCGAACTCGTAAAGATCGTTCGAGCCCATCTGGAAGGAGCCGGGCGGTATCGCCGTCAGTTCGGGGCAGTCGCTGCAGTCGCGGATCGGTCCCGTCTTCGGCGCCGGCGCGGCGGGCGTTGCGGCGGTCGGGGGCCGGGCGGCCGAGGCTGCAGGCGTCGCCGCCCCGGGCTTGCCGCGGTAGAGCTGCTCGCGGGCGCGTGCGAGCCCCGAGAAGCGGCCATTCGGATAGGCGTCGAGATAGGCGCGGTATTCGCTGGCATTCTCGCTGTTGCGGATCGATTCCCAGAAAGCGAGTTCAAAGGCGTCCGGTGAGGTCTCGGAAGCCGGCGGTGACAGGATGACGGCGCGGTTCGCCTGCGCGACCGCGACGGGCTGGCTGACAGAGGTCACCACGAGCCCTTTCGGCGGCGCCGATGAGAGCCAGATTTGCTGGCTGCGCCGGCTCGCCTTCGCCACTGCGTCGCGCACGCGCTCGATGGCCGCCGCCATGTCGAGACCAGGCGTGCGGATCGCCTTCAGCCATTCCTCGACCGCCGGATTGCCGCGGGCCCCGGAGTCCGCGACGGTTTTTCCCGGCGCGGCCGTGAACATCACCGCGACGGTCTCGAGCCGCTCGGTCGCACGTAGGCCCTTGCCTCGCGCCTGCCAGGGGTTGTCACGGCTGGCGTCGATCAGGACGAGGGCACTGGACGGCTTGGCAATGATCAAGGGGTCGATGATCTCGTCGAGATCGACTGCGTCCTGCACCGGATTGGGCGAGATCGGCACGAGGAAATCGCGGTCGCGCTGCTGCACGGCGTGGCCGGAATAGAAGACCACGGCCGATGCGCCGGGGCGCAGCTTGCCGGCAAATTGAGCGATGGCCTGCCGCATGTCCGCACGGGGCCCATTTTCCACCGCGATCACCTCGAAGCCGCCTTCGCGCAGAGCAGCAGCAACGGCGCGGCCCTGTGCCGGCGCCTGGGCGACGGCCGCATCGGGGTAGGCGCCGTTGGCGATCACCAGCGCAATGCGGGTGGGCGGCGCAGCCTCCTGCGGCAGGACCGGGGTTGCCGCGAGCGCAACGAGTGGGGCGGCGAGGAGGAAGGAGCGCAACCAGCCCATATGGCGACCATTCGTCATCGGTAGTGCCTCGGAGCGCAGGCTGCCGCAGTCTCAGCGCACATAGATCGTGATCTTCGATGACATCACGGGCGGGTCATGCGGCGTATGGGTATGGTCCCCGAGCAATAATTGCAGCGTATGAGGCCCTTTCGGCAAGGTGACGACAACCTCCGTTTGACCGTTGCCAAGATGGATATTGTTGTAATCGGACGGGATCGGCTGGCCGGGCGGGCCAGGATCGGTGTCGATCAGCAGATGGTGATGGCCGGTTGCCGCATGCTCGACGCCGGCCGGCGCGACCCCCATGTTGCGCAGCCCGATCCGAACGGTGAACCGCTCCGGCACGCGCAGCCCGTCGAGCGGATAATGAAAATAGACGAGCGCGCCGGGCGGCGGTTTCTGCCGCTTAACGGCCTGCGCCAGCCCATCGGCCGACCAGAAGGGGCCAGCCATCACACAAGAGGCCGCCAGGAGGCCAGCGACGCTGCGGCGCGAAATTCTCATCGGCGCCTCGCCGCTTTGCGGCCGCCCGCCATCACCGTGACGGTGATGCGCTCCGTCATGACCGGGGGATCGTGCGGCACATGGTTCGCGTCCGCGAGAACGAGCTGCAGCGTATGCTTGCCGGGCGGCAAGGTGATGCGCCGCTCCGTCTGGCCGCCGCCGAGATGAATGTGGTTGAGATCGGACGGTATCGGCTCGCCGAGCCCCGGTGTCGGCACGTCGACCAGCAAATGATGGTGCCCGGTGTTCGGCTTGGCGACGCCGGCGGGCGCGACGCCCATATTGCGCAGCCCGAAGCGGATCGTCGAGTTCGGGAAGATCGTCGCGCCATCCTTCGGATAGATGAAGTAGACGACGGCGTCGTTGGGCGAAGCTGTGCGCGGGCGGCCCGCTCCCGCCGCCGGGGCTGCGGGTGCCGCAGAGCCAACCTGCACCGCATCGACGACGCGCACGCGGATCCGCTCGGACATCATCGGAGGGTCATGCGGGACATGCTCGTGATCGCCCAGGAGAAGCTGCAGCGTATGTTCGCCGGGCGGAAGCGAGAGCTCGACCTCGGTCTGGCCGCGTCCGAAATGCAGATGGTTGAAATCGCTGGGGATCTCGCGGTCGAGCGCCGGCACCTCCGCGTCGACGAGCAGGTGGTGATGGCCGCCATTGGCGCTCACCGTGCCGGCGGGCGTGATGGTGATGCCCTCGATGCCGAAGCGTATCTTCGCGCGGGTCGGAATCGTGGCGCCATCCTTGAGGTCGATGAAGAAAACCCGGCCGCCACGGGCGGCGGCGGAGCGCGGCTTCTCGGCCGGATCGGCCGCGACCTCGACGGTGATCCGCTCGGACACGACGGGGGGATCATGCGGCACATGGTTATGGTCGGCGAAGAGAAGCTGGAGCGTGTGCCGGCCTGGCGTCAGCGCGATCTCGGCCTCGGTCTGCCCGCCGCCGAAGTGGGTGTGGTTGAAGTCGCTCGGGATCGGCTGGTCGAGCGCCGGCAGTCCGGTGTCGATCAGCAGATGATGGTGCCCGGCATTGCGCCTGGCCTGCCCGGCAGGCGCGATCTCCATGCCGCTGATCGCAAAGCGGACCGTGAGCTTGCCGGGAACGCGGTCATTGTTGGCGAGGCCGACGAAGCTGAGCTTGGCGGTTGCCGGGGCCGGGCTGCGCTGCATCGCGCGCGCCTGGGCCACAGCCTCGCCGACCGGAAGAGCAGTGGCCATGGCGCATGCCAAAGCCGCCGATACCAGGGCGGGTATAAGGCGAAGCGCCCTCGATGGCATCGACGTCTCCCCATCCACGAGACGAGTGCGGGCAGGCTAGCAGCGCGGCTGCACGTCTTCAAGCTGAACACGTGAAGCCGAAAACTTGGCGCTGACGTAGCTGGAGCGGCTTTGTTCTGGCATCCGGCGAAGTCATGCGGTAGCCTGTGACGTTAGGAAGGGGGCCATGATCCTCATCGCCAGACTCTGCGGGCTGATCATGCTCATGCTGACCGGGCTGGCCATGGCTGCGCCGGCTTCGGAGCGGCGCGTTGCCCTCGTCATCGGCAATTCCAGCTACCGCAATGCGCCCGTCCTGCCGAATACGGTCAACGACGCCCGCGACATGGCCGCGGCGCTGCGCAAAGTCGGCTTCGACGTGGTCGACGGCATCGACCTCGACAAGCGCGGTATGGATGCGGCGCTGACCCGCTTCGCCCGGCTGGCGCAGGACGCCGATTCCGTGATGTTCTACTTCGCCGGCCACGGCTTCCAGTTCAACGGCGAGAATTACCTCGTGCCGGTCGAGGCCAAGATCGAGGACGAGGCCGGCGTCCAGTATGAGACGACACGGCTCAACGACGTCGTCACGGCGCTGAATTTCGCCAAGGGCGTCAAGATCATGGTGCTGGACGCCTGCCGAAACAATCCTTTCGTCAGCCAGCTCGCCAAGAGACAGGCGACGCGCGGCTTCTCGGTCGGCTCCGGCCTTGCTCCCGTGGCGCGGGCGCAGGGCATGGTCATCGCCTATGCGACCCAGGCCAACGATGTCGCTGCCGACGGCGCCGGCCGCAACAGCCCGTTCACGGCGGCGCTGGTACGCGAGATCGACCAGCCAGGGCTCGAGGTGGCGACCATGTTCCGCCGCGTCCAGAAGAGCGTCTACGATGCGACCGCGGGGCGGCAGACGCCGGAGCTCTCGCTGTCCTTGCTCGGCGATTTCTACCTTAATCTCGCGGAGACCGATGCCAGTGTCTGGCAGCGCATCCGCTCCAGCGACGAGCCCGACGTTCTCCGGGACTTCATGCAGCTCTATCCCACCAGCTCCTTGTCCATCGACGCACGCACGCGCCTCGACCTGATCGAGCGCCGCTCGGTTGCGGCGAATGAACGCGACAAGTTGGTGCGCGAGTTCGCAGAGCGCGAGCGGGCGCTGCTCGAACGGCTCGAACAGGCCGAACAGGGGCGCAAGCAGGCCGCAACCGACCTTGCCCGGCAGGAGCCCGCCGAGCCGGTGCGGCCGCCGGCCGCGACCAATGACACCCCACAGGTGAAGCCGGTTCCGATCCCGCCCAGGCAAGCGGCCAGGGACCCGGCCGAGCGCTCCCGTCTCGCGGACGAACTGGCTCGCCGCGAGAAGGAGTTGGCCGCGCTCGAAGTCGAGAAGCGGCGCCTGGCCGAAGAACGTCGCAATGTCGAGCAGGCGATGGCGGCGCGGCTCGGCACGTTGACGCCGTCGTCGCCCGATCGCTCGACACAGCCCCAGGCCGTGCCGGCGAGCGCGCCGCGCCCGGTCGAGCGCCGCGTCGATGCTCCGGCTGCGACGATGCAGACCAAGGCGCAGTGCAGCGAGCTTCTGCTACGGGCCCAGCTCGGAGAGCTGACGCCGGCTGCACGCGAACAGCTTCAGCAATGCCGTTGAACGGCGGCGCTGACGGGTCGGCGAGAGCCTGACACGGAAGAGGAGTGAAACATGTCGGTCCTCACGCGCTTCGGCCGCATTCTGATTCCGCTGACGCTTTTGGCGAGCGCCGCTGCTGCGCGGGCACAATCGGCGCCGCCGCCCGTACCGATGCCTTTCCCGCAAGCTTTGCAGAAGGCGGCCGCCGACCTCTTCGGCAAGGCGGCGCTCACTGACCAGCAGGTCGATCTCGTCATCGATCCGCTGATCGACGCGGCTTCCGGCTCGCAATCGACCGCCACCCGCTCGATGCAGCAGACCCTGATCGAGATCGTCCGCAAATCCTATCCGCGCTTCACCGTGCATTCCTTCGACAGCGCCTCGCTGGCGCGCAAGCCGGTCGTGCTGGTCGGCACCTTCACGGCGGTGAACAACAACGGAGCGACGGACGGCGCGCGTGACGCCTATCGGATCTGCCTGACGCTCGCGGACCTGAAGTCGAACAGCATCGTCTCGAAGGGCGTGGCACGTGCCCAGATCGAGGGCGTCGACGTGACGCCGACCCCGTATTATCGCGACTCGCCGCTCTGGGCGAAGGACCAGGCCACCGACGTCTATATCAAGACCTGTCAGGGCACGAAGCTCGGCGATGCGATCGACCCCGTCTATGTCGAACGGCTGACTGCCAACGCCTTGGTCAATGACGGCATCCTTGCCTATGACGCGCAGCGCTTCCGCGAGGCGCTGGCCTATTATCGGGCGGCGCGCACCTTGCCGGGCGGCGAGCAGCACCGGGTTAGGATCGGTACCTATCTCGCCGCCAGCAAGCTCGCGAGGCGTGACGATATGGTCGATGCCTTCGGCGATCTCATCGATTACGGCCTGGGCGCCAACCAGCTCATGGTGAAGCTGCTGTTCAAACCCGGGACCACGCAGTTCATCGATGACCCCCGGATTACCGAACCCTATCCGATGTGGCTGAGCCAGATTGCGACGCGCGCGCGCCAGAAAGGTGCTTGCCTGGAGGTCGTCGGGCACACCTCGCGCACCGGGCCACCGCAGGTGAACGAGCGCCTCTCGGCGCTTCGCGCCCAGTTCGTCATGGACCTGCTGTTGACCGGCATGCCGGAGGACCGCGCCCGCGTGATCGCGAGCGGGCGCGGCTTCAAGGAAAACCTCATCGGAACCGGCAAGGACGACGGCAGCGATGCGCTCGATCGGCGCGTGGAATTCAAGGTCATCGGCTGCTGAAAGATGCGATGCAGCCTTGGGCCAAACCCGGTGGTTTCATGCCGAGCTAACTTGCCTGCAAGCCAACGTTCTCGACGTCCGAACCGTGCCAGCGTCAGTCGCCCGCCCACTGCCGCTAAGCGGACATTCCCAGTGTCGACTTAGGGCTAAAAGCCGAACCGATGATGGTCGGTATTCTAGCCCCCGCAACCAAATATCTCCAGATCAACAAAACCCCGCTTCGTGACGAAGCGGGGTTTTCGCTTTCAAAGGTGCAACGGAGTTTTTGGGTCCAAAGGTGCAGCGGACTTCAATCCGACCAACGACCTAGGTTACACCTTTGTCGCGTTTAGCCAGGAACGCGGTTAATTGTGCGATAGCGTCGAGTGTCTCCGGATCTCCAATTTCGCTGACGTTTTGGTTGATCTGAGAACGGATCGCGACGGCCGGTAAAATCTTGTAACGCTTCTGCTCGGTATCCGTGAAGCCCGACGCTTCGATGGCTGGTGGGATATCGGCAAAAAGATTTTTCGCAGAGATCTGCAACAATTGAAGGAGACGCTTCAATACTGCGGCGTGAGGTCTCCTTAAACCTCTTTCGTAATCCGTGTATTCATGTTTATCGACCTGGATTGCTTTGGCGACATTGGCGCGACTCAGCCTGAGCGCAACCCGCCGGCGCCTGAGACGGTCGCCGATCCTGCGATTGAATAAGCCCCTCCAATCGCACTCCCTCGGCGGTTCCCTATATCGCATCCATAGCGTGCATTCCTGCCCATGGCGCAGTCAATAGTTGAGCGGCCATGGTGCGGCTTTGGTCATCCTGCCATACATCGACAACTGCTCCACCTACTGTCCGCAATAGCCTATGCAGCGTCCCAGGAGTTCACCATGGCCACCAACACAGCCGGAAAGATCCATATCGGCATTGGCGGCTGGGTCTTCGAGCCTTGGCGTGGTGTCTTCTATCCGGACAAGCTCTCGCAGAAGCGCGAGCTCGAATATGCCGCGAGCAAGCTGACCTCGATCGAGATCAACGGCACCTATTACGGCTCGCAGAAGCCGGAGAGCTTCGCCAGATGGCGGGCTGAGACGCCGGATGGCTTCGTCTTCGCGCTGAAGGGCTCGCGCTTCTGCACCAATCGCCGCGTACTGGCCGAGGCCGGTCCTTCGGTCGAGAAGTTCGTGACCTCCGGCCTCAGCGAGCTCAAGGAGAAGCTCGGCCCGATCAACTGGCAGTTCATGGCGACCAAGGCCTTTGACCCGGCCGATTTCGAGGCGTTCCTGAAGCTGCTGCCGAAGGAGGTCGACGGCGTCATTTTGCGCCATGCCGTGGAAGTGCGTCATCCGAGCTTCCGCTCGCCCGATTTCGTCGCCTTGCTGCGCGACTATGGCGTCGCAGCGATCACCTCGGGCGATTCCGATTTTCCGCAGATCGCCGATGTGACGGCGCCCCTCGTCTATGCGCGGATCATGGGCACGAAGGAAGCGGAGGTGCAGGGCTATTCCGCCAAGCAGCTCGATGCCTGGACCAGCCGGGCCCAGGCCTGGGCCAAGGGCGATGCGCCGCAGGAGCTGGAGCTGGTCGCGCCTGCCGCGAGCAAGACACCGCGCGACGTCTTTCTCTATGTCATCAGCGGCGACAAGGTCCGCAATCCCGCTGCGGCGATGGCGCTGATCGAGCGCGTCGGCAGCTGAGCCCTATTCGGCGGCCTGGACCGCCGGCTCCTGGCAGACATCGACCCATTGCGCGCCGGTGAGCGTAGCTATCCGTTCTGGGCTGATCCGTACGGCAGTCTGCGTCGAGCCGGCGGCCGGCACGACCTCGTCGAAGGCCTTCAGCGAGACATCGCAATAGACCGGCAGGGGCTTTAGCAAGCCGAACGGGCAGACGCCGCCGACCGGATGGCCGGTGATGGCGACGACCTCATCGAGATCGAGCATGCGCGGCTTGGCGCCGAAGGCGGCCTTGGTCTTCTTGTTGTCGAGGCGGGCATCGCCGCGGGTGACGAGCAGGACGACGCGCTCGCCGAGGCGGAAGGACAGGGTCTTGGCGATGCGCGCCGGCTCGACGCCGAAAGCCTCCGCGGCCAGCGTCACCGTGGCGCTGCTGCCGTCGGTTTCGAGGATCGCGACGTCAGGCGCGTGGTCGGCGAAGAAGGCACGGACGGATTCAAGGCTCACGAGACACCTCTGCCGAAACGCCACCAGATCAGCCCCGCGACGAGCGCCGGTACGCCGAAGACGACAAGCAGGATCGGGGCCTCCTGCAGGAAGGTATAGCCGGCGCGGTTGATGCCGATGATCAGATTGATCACCGAGGCGACGAACCAGAGCGGGATGAAGAGCTTCATCGCGAAGACGATCGGATGACGCCCGCCGGTGTTCAGGCGCGGCGCGATCAGGAGCAGGACGCCGAGAAGGGCAAAGCCCGCGGCGATGACCTTGACGGTGTGCATCTGCTCCTCCCTGCCTCGCCCTGTCAGTGCCGGAAGTGGCGGTGACCGGTGAAGACCATAGCGAGGCCGGCCTCGTCCGCTGCCTTGATCACCTCGTCGTCGCGCATCGAGCCGCCGGGCTGGATCACCGCGGTGGCGCCGGCCTCGGCCGCGGCGAGCAGGCCGTCGGCGAAGGGGAAGAAGGCGTCGGAGGCGACGACCGCGCCCTTGGCGAGGCTCTCAAGCGTGCCAGCGGCCTTGGCTGCCTCGCCGGCCTTCCAGGCAGCGATACGCGAGGAATCGACGCGGCTCATCTGGCCGGCGCCGACGCCGACTGTGGCGAGGCCCTTGGCATAGACGATGGCATTCGACTTGACGTGCTTGGCGACGCGGAAAGCGAAGCGCAGATCGGCGAGCTCGGCCTCGCTCGGCTGGCGCTTGGTCACGACCTTCAGCTCCATGTCGTCGACGACGGCGTTGTCGCGCGCCTGGGCCAGGAAGCCGCCGGCGACGGTGCGCAGGCTGAGGCCGGGTTTGCGGACATCCGGCAGGCCGCCGGTCAGGAGTAGGCGCAGGTTCTTCTTGGCAGCGACGAGCGCAATCGCCTCCTCGTCGGCGTCGGGGGCGATGATCACCTCGGTGAAGACCTCGACGATCTTCTTCGCTGCCTGCGCATCGAGCTTGCGGTTCAGCGCGACGATGCCGCCGAAGGCCGAGACGGGGTCGCAGGCGAGCGCCCGCTCATAGGCTTCGAGCAGCGAGCCGCCCTCGGCGACGCCGCAAGGATTGGCGTGCTTGACGATGACGCAGGCGGCGGTGCGGGCCGGGTCGAACTCGGCGACGCATTCGAAGGCGGCGTCGGTGTCGTTGATGTTGTTGTAGGAGAGCTGCTTGCCCTGGACCTGGCGGGCGGTCGCGACACCGGTGCGCTGCTCCGGCGTGCGGTAGAAGGCGGCCCATTGATGCGGGTTCTCGCCATAGCGCATCGTCTCGGCGAGGCTGCCGCCAAGCGCGCGGAACGCCGGCGAGGTATCGCCAAGTTCGCCAGCGAACCAGTTCGAGATCGCGGCGTCATAGGCAGCGGTGCGCGAATAGGCCTTCTGCGCCAGCTTTCGGCGCAGCGTCAGCGTGGTCGCGCCCCTGTGCGTTTCGAGATCGGCCAGCACGGCGGCGTAGTCGGATGCCTCAACCACGACGGCGACGTCGTTATGGTTCTTGGCGGCGGCGCGGATCATCGCCGGGCCGCCGATATCGATGTTCTCGATGCAGTCGTCATAAGGCTTGCCGGCGGCGACCGTCGCCTCGAACGGATAGAGGTTGACGACGAGCAGGTCGATCGGCGCGATGCCGTGGCCGAGCATCGAGGCCTGATGCTCCGGATGCGAGCGGATGGCGAGCAGGCCGCCATGGACCTTGGGGTGCAGCGTCTTGACGCGGCCATCCATCATCTCGGGGAAGCCGGTCAGATCCGAGACATCGGTGACGGCAAGGCCGGCCTCGGCGATCGCCTTGGCGGTGCCGCCGGTCGAGACCAGCGCGATGCCCAGGCGGGCGAGGGCACGAGCGAAGTCGATCAGCCCGGTCTTGTCGGAAACGGAAAGCAGCGCGCGTTCGACGCGGCGGAGTTCGTTCGGCATGGGATGATCAAGTCCGGGTTGATGGCGACTATTAGCTTAGAGACCGCTTTGCCGATCGGCTTGCGATGCAAGCTGATCGGAGCGGGCTCCAGGCGCGAAAATGCTCGCGCGCCCTATCACGCCCGGGCTTTGCTGCAAAGCACAAGGCGCTGCAGCCTTGCCCTGCAAAGAGGTCAGAGCGGCAGATCGGGCTCCGCTTCAGCCCGTTCCCGCTCTGCCGTTTCTCCCCGGGAGGTGCGCTGCGCGGGCGTGCCGAGGCGGGCGAAACGCCAGATGATCTGTGGTGTCGCCACCGCGTCGAACTCGATGACGAGCTGCACGGTCTTGTGACGGCCGTCGGCTGCCGCGAAGAAGATGCTCTCCTCGAGCCCGACCCGCAGGCCGGAGGCCTCGAAGGCCCAGATCTCGCCCGAGGGCAGCGCCAGCAGCGCCCCCTCGCCACCGCGGATCAGGCTCGGCTTGACGTTCGGGTGCAGATGGAAGCGCGCGATCGCCGGCAGGCTCGCCAGCGCGGCCGGTGGGCTGAAGGCGTCTTCGCCGACGAGCTCATTACCATTGCGGGAAAGCAGCAGGCGCCGGGTGTGGATGGTGCCGAAGGCGCGCCGGTAGCCGTCATGGCTTGCCACCCATTCGTGTCCGTCCTCGCTGTCCTGGCGCGCGACGCGGACATCGATCGGGCCGGCGGTGATCCGTCTTTCGCCGAGAACCAGCCCGAAGACGGCGCTCGAGCGGTCGTCCAGCGTCACGGTCGAATGCGCGGCAGTCGCACGGGCCGCGAGCCTGATCTCCGGCGTGCCGAAGCGGCTGGCGCCGCAATTCACCACGATGCGCTGTGAGCCGGTCGACAATTCGAAAGACAGGCAGCCGGCATGGGCCTCGACCGAGCTCGCCCCTCGCGGTGGGCGCCCGGCCTCGACGACGACGATGCTGGTGCCGGCGCTCAGCCGGTCATAGCCGGAATAGGCGGCGTGCTCGATCGGCCGGGCGCGGACATCGTCATAGGCCGCTAACGTCGCCATCAGATCGGGTGGCGTCGTGCTCATGCCGTTGAACAGAGCGAGCGCTCCGTCGCCGTGCCGGAACAGCTTGAGATGCGGCATCATCCGGTCGATCGCCATGATGATGGCGCGCGGCGCTTCGAGTCCGCGCGCGGTGAAGGTCTCGCGCAGGGGCAGGAGGTCGAGCAGCAAGTCGATGAGGATGCGGGGATTGCGGCTGAGATGGCCGCCATCCGGCAGGATCTGCTGCTCCAATTCGTCGGAGAGCGCGATCTCGTAGCGGCGCAATCGCCGCTCCTGGCCGTCGAGGCAGATGGCCGCAAAGCAGATCGCGATCAGGCATTGCAGGCGCGCCGCACCCTCGACGGCGCCGGCGAGCGCGAGCTGGAGCCGCTCGGCGGTCTGGGCGACATGGCGGATGAAGCGCTCGTAGAAGGCGTGGTCGGCGCCTTCGAGCAGGAGCGGCGAATGCGACAGGAACGACATCAGCCGCCGGGCGATCACGGCTGGGCGCCGCGCGATCTCGTCGCGGTCATGCTGGCGGGCGATGAACTCGTCGACCAGCGCGCGGGCATTGGCGCGAGCGATCGCCGTATCGGCGGCGCGCAGATGGCGCAGCCAGACGAAGCTAGAGAGCGCCTCCGCCCAGGCCTCGCTCGGTGGCGCGACCAGGAAAGGCGATTCGCCATGGCAATTCACGGTGCGTCCGGCGAGGGCGAAATAGCCGGCGTAGATGTCGCTGGCCGTGATCGGATCGGCGGTGCGCAGGTCGTGCGGGGCGAAGAGCAGGCGGCTGGAACGGAGCCGTCCGAACGGCCAGAGTGCACGTTTTGCCCCGGCAATCTGGCCGCGCGTACGCCGCGCCGCCCTGCCGATGGCTGCTCGTGCCAAGCCTCCGCGCTCCGACCAGCCGCTCAATGAATTCCGCTGCCTCGCCGTCCCGCTACCGCCTCGGTGAGGCGAATCCCGATCAACTCATACCCTGTTCAGGCGACAAGCGTAAAATCCCGCCCATCCCGAGAGCCGTGGCGTCTCACCGGCGAGCTGGTGCGGCAGCGTGCGCAATTCACCTAGCAGCGTCAGCGCTTCGGCCTGGCCGCCGATTTCTGAAGGCTCGATCGGGCCCCGCTCGAAACCAGGCGTGCGAGCCAGGAAGGCCTCGATCTGCGCCTCGCCCTCCTCCGGCTCCAGCGAGCAGGTGCAGTAGACGAGGCGACCGCCCGGCCGGGTCAGTCGTCCTGCCTGGTCGAGCAGGCGAGCCTGCAGGGCGGTGAGCTTGGCGATATCCTCGGGTCGCTTGGTCCAGGGGACATCGGGGTGGCGCCGGATCGTGCCGGTGGCGCTGCATGGGGCGTCGAGCAGGACAGCGTCGAACGGCTCCGCCTCGAAGGCAGTGGCATCGGCGACGACGATTTCGGCTTCCAGCCCGAGCCGTTCGAGATTGGCCCTGAGCCGACGCAGGCGCGTGCCGGAGCGATCGACTGCAGTGACCTGCGCACCCAGCTGCGCGAGCTGCACGGTCTTGCCGCCTGGCGCGGCACAGAGATCGGCGATGCGCTCGCCCGGCTTGATGCCGAGCAGGCGGGCTGGCAAGGCGGCCGCCGCGTCCTGCACCCACCACTCTCCCTCGGCAAAGCCCGGCAACCCGGTGACGGCGTCGCGTCCGCGCAGGCGCACCGAGCCGGTTGGCAGGACGATGCCGTCGAGCTTGGCGGCCCAGCCGGCGGCGTCGGATTTCACGGTCAGGTCGAGCGGCGGCTCCTGCGCATGGGCGGCTGCGATCGCTGTGGCGACATCGGCGCCATAGGTCGTCATCCAGCTCTCACGCAGCCAGTCGGGCGTGTCGGCGAGCGGATCGAGATCGGCGAGGATCGCGTCGCGCTCCCGCGCCAACCGTCGCAGAACGGCATTGCCGAGCGAGGCGTAGCGCGAGGAGCGGGCGTCCTCGTGAAGTTGGCGGATGGCGAGGTCGACCGCGGCGTGATCGGGCACGTCTAGAAAGAGCAGCTGCGCGGCGGCGGCGACCATGATCGGCTCGAACGGGCCGGATTTGCGCGGGCTGCCACGTTCGAGCCGGGCGCCGACCACTTCGCGGATCGTGCCGAGGCGGCGGAAGGCGACGGTCGCGATCGCGCGCGCCAGCCCGGCATCGGCCGGCTCAAGCTTGGCCGCCAGCGCCAGGCGCTCGAAAGTCTCGTCGAGCGCGGTACCGGCGCGCAGCACCTCGTCGATCAGCGTCGCCGCCAGACGGCGCGCCGCGAGACCAGGTACATCGTCAGCCGGAGCTTGGTTTTCGTGGGAGGCTGCCATTTCAGCCCCAGGGCCCGGGTTCGCGCCCGCCGGCAAGAGGGTTTTGGCTGGCGCCGCCGGCGAAACCGCCGCGATTTGAGGCTGCGCCCATGGCGCGCGCCTGCTCCATCAATGCGGCGATGCGGTTGCCGGTGTCGGGGTGGGTCGAGAACAATGAATCCATGCCGCGGCCGGAGAGTGGGTTGATGATGAACATGTGCGCCGTAGCAGGCTTCGCCTCCGCCGTCTCGTTCGGGATATGGGAAACGCCGCCAGCGATCTTGGCGAGCGCGTCGGCCAGCGCCACCGGGTTGCCGCAGATCTCGCCGCCGATGCGGTCGGCCTCGTATTCGCGCGAACGCGAAACCGCCATCTGGATGATGGTCGCGGCCAGCGGGGCGAGGATCATCAGGGCGATCTGGACGATGGCGTTGGGACGATTGTCGCGCGAGCCGAAGAACATGCCGAAGGAGGCGAGGGTCGAGATCGCGCCGGCCATGGTCGCCGTGACCGTCATGGTCAGCGTGTCGTGGTTCTTGATGTGGGCGAGCTCGTGCGCCATCACGCCGGCGAGCTCGTCATAGGACAGCGTGCGGATGATCCCGGTGGTGGCCGCGACCGCGGCGTTCTGCGGATTGCGGCCGGTGGCGAAGGCGTTCGGCTGGTCCTCCTGGATGAGGTAGACGCGCGGCATCGGCATGTTGGCGCGCTGGGCGAGATCGCGCACCATCCGGTAGAGATCGGGCGCGCTGCGCTCATCGACCTCCTGGGCGTTATAGGCCGACAGCGCCAGCCGGTCGGCATTCCAGTAGCTGAACAGATTGGTCGCGACCGCGATGCCGAGCGCGATCAGCATGCCCCCAGTGCCGGCGAGCAGATAGCCGACCACGCCGAACAGCGCGGTCAGCGCCGCCATCAGCATGCCGGTACGGGCATAGTTCATCGAGAACCCCTTGCTTCCTGCGGCGTCGATGCGGGATTAACCTCGCCCGACGCCAGTTTCGTCCCTATGTGGTGAAGACGATGCCGATCCTGCAAGAGAATGGCCGAGAATGAGCAGCGAGGCGAAGAAGGACGAACCAGCCGCGGGCCAGCACGGCAAGGCGCTCTCGCCGGCCGCCCAGCGCGCGCTGGCGGAGGCCGAGGCGCGCCGGGCCGAGATCGACGCCAAGGCGGCGGCGCTCAGGCGCGACAAGGAAGTCGCCGGCCGCGGCGGGCTCGAGCCGGTGCGCTATGACGACTGGGAAGTGAAGGGCATCGCGAGCGATTTCTGAGCTGCGCGGAGCTGACGGTTGCCAAGGGGCCCGCAGCCGGCCAAAGACGAGGCTGACAGCAACGGGCTTTGATCCAGCATGAGTGACGACAAGCGCCTGGAAGCCCTGCGGCGGCTCCTGACCGAAGCGCACCGGAAGCTTGGATTGAAGCTCGGCTTCTCTCTCTGGGACGGCTCGCGCGTGCCGGTCGACTGGCGGGCGGACGATCTGATGATCGCGATCCGCGATGCTGGCGTCGTCGCGGCGCTGCTGCGCAAGCCGAAGCTCGACACGCTGCTGCATCTGCACGTCGCCGACCGGATCGCCATCGAGAACGGTTCGATCTTCGATCTCGCGGCGGCACGGCCGGACGGCAAGGTCGGCAGGCTGGCGCGCGGCATCTCCAAGCCGGCTGTGTTCGAGGTCGTCAGACGCTTCATCTTCGCACCGGGCACCGCGCCGCAAGTGGTCGAGCATATCAAGGGCGACGAGATCGCCCGCGACGGCAAGCCTGCGACGAACAAGGCCAATATCGCTCACCACTACGACGTCTCGAACGCATTCTACCGGCTCTTTCTCGATGAGTGCATGGTCTACACCTGCGCCTATTTCACCGAGGACCACGACGATCTCGAGCGGGCACAGACCGACAAGCTCGAGATGATCTGCCGGAAGCTGCGCCTGAAACCGGGTGACAGACTGCTCGACATCGGCTGCGGCTGGGGCGCGCTGGTCTGCTACGCCGCGCAGCATTACGGCGTTGAGGCCCATGGCGTGACGCTGGCCGAGGAGCAGCTCAAGCTGGCGCAGGAGAAGGTCGAGGCGCTCGGCCTCACGGGCAAGGTCACGCTCCATCTTAAGGATTTCACCCAGATGGAGGGGGAGTTCGACAAGATCTCCTCGATCGGCATGTTCGAGCATGTCGGCATCCGCAACCACCCGACCTATTTCCAGGCGGTGAACCGGCTGCTCAAGCCGCGCGGGCTCTATCTGCACCACTCGATCTCGCGGCGTGCCAAGAAGACCGAGCGGGCCTTCAACAAGATGCCGGCCGAGTACCGCGCTTTGGTGCGCTACATCTTCCCGGGTGGCGAACTCGACCATTTGGGCATGTCGATCGCCAATCTCGAGCGCTACGGCTTCGAGGTGCACGATGTCGAAGGCTGGCGCGAGCACTATCAGCGCACGACGCGGCTGTGGTTCGAGCGGCTGAACGCGAACAAGGCTGAGGCGGAAGCGGAAGTCGGGCCGGAGCGGACGCGGATGTGGTTGCTCTATCTCGCCGGCTGCTCGCTCGCCTTCGAGCGCGGCGGGGCGCTGATCAACCAGACGCTGGTCTCGAAGCGACGCAAGGGGCCATCGGGCCTGCCGCTGACCCGGGTCGATCTCTATCGCTGAACAAGGTCAGGACAAGCGCAGCGCGAGCGGCTGGTCGCTGACAGTCACGGCGCCGGCGCCCGAGGCGCCTACTTCGGCGCGGGCATAGTGCAGGGCGTCGTCCAGGCTGCGAAAGTAGCCACCGCCGCGGCCATGGATCTCGACGGCGATCCAATGGCCCTCGCAATCACGCCCGATCGCGAAATGCGGACGGGCAAGTGTGGCGATTGCGGGCGCAGGCGCGGCCGGCATGGCAGCCTCAAAAGAAACCGATCGTGGTGGCGAAGGCGAGGCCCGCACCGAAGACGATTGTCGAGGCGAAGGCCGCCTCGGCAACGGTGAAGAGCGTCTGGGCGTGGCCGGAGAGGACGGAACGGGACAGTGTGAACATCGAAACCCCCAAGCGGATCGTGTATTTCGACCTTGGAGGGCTCAGCGTTGTTTTCGCTGCCGGTTCTGAAAATGCGAATGGCGCCCAAGGGGGCGCCATGCAGGTCAGGCCCGTCGGCAGGCGTTATTTCTTCACGAAGCCGTCGAGTTTGCCGTAATGTTCGGCCAGCAGATAATAGAAGGTCAGGCGCGACTTGGTCTTGTCGGCCTTCATGTGATCGCAGGTGGCCTTGATGGAAGCGTCGAGATCGGCGCTTTTTAGGCCAAGCTTCTTCTTCAGGAAGTTCTCGCGGACGCGTTCGAGTTCTGCGGGGTCCGAGCAGGCGACGTAGCGCGTATCGGGTTTGCTCATGACCAACGCATAAGACTTGCTCATGCCGGCGAAGGCGGCCTCGTTGAGAGGCTTCTTGGCGAACTTCTTGACGTCGGCGAGATGATCCATCGGGTACCCCTCTGAAGACATATCGGATCGAAGGCGTGCTGGACTCAGCATTACGCCTGGGAAAACGATATCCGGCTTTTTTGTCGCAGGCGAGAGGCGGGCTTACGAAAATCCCGTCAATTGTTCAGTGATTCCGGGTTGCGTCCGGGATATGGCAGGCCGGCGCCCAGGGTTGTTGAAGCCGGGGCCGGCAAGTGCTGCGATGCAGCAATTCGCCCGGAGGCCTTTCAGCCATGAAGCCGACGATCCTGATGGCGCCGCGCATGCCGGCGCGCCTGGTATTGCGCCTGGAGGAGCGATACGAGGTGCTTGGACCGATGAGTCATTCCGCACCGGACGCGCTGCCGCTGGGGGCGGACGCGGCGCGCGTGCTGCTGACGGTCGGCACCTGGAAAACAGACGCTGCCTTGATCGACGCCTTGCCCAGCCTCGGTCTCATCGCTTGCTACGGTACGGGCAATGAGGGCGTCGAGCGGGCGGCTGCCAAGACGCGCGGTATCCTCGTCAGCAATGCCGCCGATGCCAACGCGACGAGCGTCGCCGAATTCGCGGTCGGGCTCATGCTGGCGAGCGCCCGCCAGATCGGTGCTGCTGAACGCTTCTTGCGGGCTGGCCGCTGGCAAGGCAATGCGATCGAGCGCATGGCGCATGTGCCGGGCCTGGCCGGGCGCAAGCTCGGCATTTTCGGGCTGGGCGCCATCGGCCAGCGCATCGCGGTGCGGGCAACCGCTTTCGACATGACAGTCGGCTATCACAACCGTTCGCCCCGGCCGGATCTGCCCTATCAGTATCACGACAGCCTGCTCGGCCTCGCCGAATGGGCCGATATCCTGATGGTCTCGGTGCGCGCGAGCAGCGACACGCGGCACGCGATCGATGCTGCGGTCCTGCGCGCGCTCGGCCCGCACGGCCATCTCGTCAACATATCGCGCGGCATTGCGGTCGATGAGGCCGCGCTGATCGAGGCGCTGGAGAGCGGTACGATCGCGGGCGCGGCGCTCGATGTCTACGAGCACGAGCCTGTCGTTCCGGATCGGCTCAAGGCACTGGAGAACGCCGTGCTGACGCCCCACATCGCGGCGAACGCAGAATCGGCGCAGATCGCCCAGCAGGAGCTGCTGCTCGCCAATCTGGAGGCGTTTTTCGCCGGCCGGCCGCTGCTGTCACCGGTCGCGATCTAGGGGGCCGCGAGGGAGCCTGACCTCGCTCCGGTCGTCAGGGCGCGACGACGACCGGGGTGCCCATGCGGACGCGGGCGTACAGATCGATCACGTCGCTGTTGTGCATGCGAAAGCAGCCATAGGAGGCGGCGGTGCCGACCGAGCGCGGGTTGTTGGTGCCGTGGATGGCGTATTGGCCGCCGGGGCCGAGGCCGATGACGCGTGCGCCCATCGGGTTGTTGGGCGCGCCGCCCGGGATGACGTCCGGCAGCCGCGGATTGTCGCGCTTGACCTCGGCCGGCGGGCTCCAGGCCGGATCGACCATGAGTTCCTCGACATATTTGACGCCGCGCCACTGCTTGCCGGCCTTGCCGACGGCGATGGTGTAGCGCAGGGCCTGTCCCGGCGCGGCGATGTAGTAGAGCTTCCGCTCAGCCGTCCGGATCAGGATGGTGCCGGGCTGGTAGCGGTAATCGGGGAAGTCGACGACTTCGCGCGCCTGGGCGGGGCGCACCGCCAGCAGCATCAGCAGCGAGAGCGCTGCCGCGATGATCAGATCGATCGGTCCGTGCCGGCCCGCCATGGTTCTCTCCCTGCGTGTCCCAACGCTTCAGGAGGATTTGGGCAGTTGCCGGTGAATCGCGGGTTCAGCAGCATGGTGAACCCGCGATTCAGGATGAATCCGGGCTTAACCGGCTGATGTCTCAAGCGATAGCGGCGCCGATGGTCAGCGTCGCCAGTAGCAGCGACAGCAGGGCGGCGAGGAGCAGGTCGATCGGACCGTGCGGGATGCTCATGACGGAATCCTCCGGCGCCGCGATCTGACATCCGGCGGCGCCAGCTCCGTCATGACGGAACCGGCCGGTACGGTCCACGACCGACGGTGACCGGCGTGAACGGCCGGTTAAGCGCTCCCGCTGGGTTTGCGGAAAACTGCGCGGGACGCGGGACTCAGGCCTTCTCGACGACCAGCGTTGCACCCTCGACCCGCATAACGCGGATCTCGGTACCGGCGAGCAGCTCAGGGCCGGTGACACGCCAGGAGGAGTCGCCGACGCGGATGCGGCCTTCGCCGCCGGCCATGGTCGCCTCCAGCTTGAAGATCTTGCCGATCAGCTGACGGCCGCGATCGTTCAGGCCCGAGGCAGCGTCGGGCTCTTCGTCCCGCCGGCGCGTGATGGCGCGCCCGGCAAGGACGCTGGCGACGGCGAGCACCGCGAAGACCAGCATTGCGCCCTGCCAGGCGACACCTGTGAGCCCGACGACGATGCCGGTCAGCAGCGCGGCGAGGCCGAACCAGAGCAGGAAGACGCCCGGCGCCAGCATTTCGCCGCCGATGAGGACAAGGCCGAGCACGACCCAGGCCCAGCCGCCGAGGGAGGCGAACCAGTCGAGCATGATCAGCCCTCCACGGAGCGGCCGGCCGCGGGAACCGAGCCGACGCGCCGATTCGCCACCGCCTCGTCGCCGAAGACGGCCTTGGTCAGCTGGGCGATGCCGCCGACGGTGCCGGCGAGCGCCGCGGCCTCGATCGGCACGATCACCACCTTGCTGTTGGGAGCGCTCGCTATCGCCTTCAGCGCATCGGTGTAGCGTTCGGCGATCAGGAAGTTGGCGGCCTGGATGTCGCCGCGGCTGATTGCCTCGCTGACCATGGCGGTCGCCGCCGCTTCGGCCTGAGCCGAGCGTTCGCGGGCCTCGGCGTCGCGGAAGGCGGCTTCCCGCCGACCTTCGGCGGCGAGAATCTGCGATTGCTTCAGACCTTCGGCCTTCAGGATCTCGGCCTGGCGCATACCGTCTGCTTCCAGCACCGCGGCGCGCTTCTCGCGCTCGGCCTTCATCTGCCGGTTCATCGCGCCGACGATATCGGCCGGCGGCAGGATGTCGCGGATCTCGATGCGGGTGACCTTGACGCCCCAGGGCGAAGCCGCGGCGTCCATGACGCGCAGCAGCCGCTCGTTGATCTCGTCGCGATGCGAGAGCAGCTGGTCGAGGTCCATCGAGCCGACCACGGTGCGGATATTGGTCATGGTCAGCACCATCAGCGCCTGATCGAGTGCCGAGACCTCGTAGCGCGCCTTGGCTGCGTCGAGGATCTGGTAGAAGGCGGCCGCGTCGATGCGCACGCCGGCATTGTCCTTGGTGATCGCTTCCTGTGAGGGAATGTCGAGCACCTGCTCCATCACATTCACCTTGTGGCCGATCCGGTCGAAGAGCGGGATGATCAGCCCGAGGCCGGCACCGAGCGTGCGCGAATAGCGGCCGAAGCGCTCGACGGTGAAATTATAGCCCTGCGGCACCGTGCGCACGCCGAGCGCGATCGCGATGACGATCGCGATGACCAGCATAATCAGGGCGACCGTGGCGATATCCAAACCTTGCGAGCCCATCTCATCCCTTCTCCAGCTTCGGCGCAGCAGCCGTTCATCATAGCGATGTTTGCGAAGCTCTGATGCAGGCTCGCGGCGTCAGGTCTCCAGATATTTCACCACGCGCCACATCATCTCGCCGACGGTGTTGCACTCCTCGTCATTGAGGACCCCCATCATCGCCTCGATCTTGTTGGTGTGGATCGCGAGCGCCTTGCGGGTCAGGACTTCGCCTTCCGGTGTCAGCCAGAGGCGCCGCACCCGCCGGTCGGTGTCGTCATTGCGGCGCTCGATCAGGCCGCGCCGCTCGAGTTCGGGCAAGAGCATGCTCATGGCGCTGCGGCCGACGAGCAGCTTCTCGGCCAGTGCCTGCTGGGTCAGCCCGGGCGTGCGGAAGACGTTGGCGAGCACGTCGTAATGGGCAAGCTGGATGCCGAGCGGGGCCAGCGCCTCGGAGAAAACCTTCTTCCAGAGCTGGTGCATGCGCGCGACCGCGAGCCAGTTCTTGAAGCGCGGCAGCTCCCAGGGCAGCGCCGACCTGGCGGTGCCGGCCGGCTCATCCGCGGTTTCGGAAATCGGCTCTTGCATTTTGTTCATGGCTGAACATAATAGTTCAAGACTGAACGAACAGGGTTTTCGATCATGCCAAGCGCAGCCCTTCGCGTCATCCGTCCTCTCGTCCGCATCGGCAGCTTCCTCGCTCCACGCACTGCCGGGCGCGCCGCCTTCAAGCTCTTCTGCACGCCGCCGCGCCAGCCGGGTCCGCAGACCCGAACCGGCAAGGCGATCATTGCCGCCCGCTCCCGACTCGCACCTGCGATCAAACAGGCGGTATCCTACCCGTGCGGGACGGTCAGCACCTATCTGTTCGAACCAGAGCCTCGCTTGCAAGATGGCGATGCGCCCGCGCCGACCGTGATCCTGCTGCATGGCTGGAACAGCGAGGCGGCTTTCATGAGCGCTTTCGTCCAGCCGCTGCTGGCGCAGGGCTTCCGCGTTGTCGCCTATGACATGCCGGCGCATGGCACCTCGACCGGGGCCGAACTCAATATTCCGCTCGGCGTCGCCGCGCTCGCCGCCGTCGCCCGCGTCTTCGCGCCGGTGCATGCGATCGTGGCCCATTCCTTCGGCGGGGCGATTGCGCTCGCTGGACTCGCCCGCAGCGTGCCGGGCCAGCCGCGGGTCAGGACGAACCGGCTCGCTCTGGTCGCGGCGCCGTCCTCGGTCACGACGATTACCCGCAATTTCGGCGCGACGATCGGTCTCGGCCGCCGTGGCCAGGCGGCGCTGGAGCGGCACATCCATAGCGTCGCCGGCAATCCGGTCGAGGCGTTCGAGGGCCGCGAGCAACTTGCCGCGATCGGCCTTCCCACCCTGGTGATCCACGACCGGCAGGACCGCGAGCTCGACTTCCACCATGCGCAGGCGCTGGCGTCTGCCGGGCCTTTCGTGGCGCTACAGGAGACGAGCGGGCTTGGACACCGGCGGATTTTGCAGGCGAAGCCGGTGCTGGACGGCGTGACGCGCTTCGTGGTGGGGTAGGCGGCGGGCGAGGGGCGTCATTCTCGGGCGAAGCGAAGCGCAGACCCGAGAATCTCCGCCAGGAATAGGTGCCTTCTCGTCCTGAGATGGTCGGGTCAAGCCCGACCATGACGCCTGAGGCGATTCACACCCAGCCCATCAGCTCCCGGCGCACCACCGCTTCGATCACCTGCATGCCCCCTTCGGAATCGTTGAGGCAGGGCAGATAGGCGAACTCCTTGCCGCCATTGTGCAGGAAGATCTCGCGGTTCTCGACGTCGAGTTCTTCCAGCGTCTCCAGGCAATCGGCCGAGAAGCCCGGCGCGACGATGGCGAGCGATTTGGTGCCGCCTTGCGCCAGCGCCTTCACCGTCTCGTCGGTATAGGGCTGCAGCCATTCATCCGGTCCGAAGCGCGACTGGAAGGTCAGGCGGAAGCGCTCGTCCGAGAGGCCGAGCTTCTCGCCCAGCAGCCGGGCCGTGACGGCGCACTGGCAGTAATAGGGATCACCCTTGAGCAGATATTCCTTCGGCATGCCGTGTAGCGAGCAGAGGATCACCTCGGGCTCGAAGCTGAGCTTGCCGAGCGAGGCCCGGATCGAGGCGGCGAGCGCATCGATATAGGTGGGATCGGCATAGTAGGGGTGAGCGACCCGCACGGTCGGCTGCCAGCGCATCTGCATCAGGGCGCGAAACGCCTGATCGCAGGCGGTTGCCGAAGTCGGCGCGGCATATTGCGGGTAGAGCGGGACGAGCAGGATGCGGTCGCAGCCCTGGTCGAGCAGGCCCTTCAACCGGCTCTTCACATCGGGCAGGCCATAGCGCATCGCCCAGTCGACGACGATGCGATCGCTGGCCTCGCCCGCCAGCCGCTCGGCGAGCTTCTCGGTCTGCGCACGCGTGATCGTCTTGAGCGGACCCTCGTTGCGCTCATTGTTCCAGATCGAGGCGTAGTCCTTGCCTTTCCGGCCGGGGCGGGTCGACAGGATGATCAGGTTGAGGATCGGCCACCATTTCCAGCGCGGCTCCTCGATGACGCGGCGGTCGGAGAGGAATTCCTTGAGATAGGCCCGCATCGGCCGGTAGCTCGTACCCTCGGGCGTGCCGAGATTCATCAGCAGCACGCCGATGCGGCCGCTTTTGATGATAGCATGGTCGGGCGGCAAACTGGGCTTGAGGCTCATCACATCCGCTTTCGTTCGGCTGTGATTTAGACGAGTTACGGTTTTCGTCCAGTCGGGCCGTACGGGGTGCGACACTGCGTAAGCAGGGGTCTCGCAAGCCGGCTAGGCTCTTGCTAGTCTTCGACCAAATCAAAACCGCAGGGGTTCGCGCCGATGACCAAGATGACCCGCCGCCACGCGCTTCGCGTCCTCGGCGCTCCCGCAGCCCTTGCCGCGACCGCGCCGGTCGCCAAGGCGCAGACGCCGCCGGCCACCTTCACGCTGCTGCTGGTCAACGACATCTACAAGATGAGCGACGACAAGGGCAAAGGCGGCTTCGCCCGGGCCTCCGGCATCGCCAAGGCCGAGCGTGCCCGCGGCGTGCCCGTGCTGTTCTGCCATGCCGGCGACTGTTACTCGCCCTCGCTGATGTCGGGCTTCGACCAGGGCGCCCACATCGTCGCGATGCAGAACAAGATGGGCATCGACGTCTTCGTGCCGGGCAATCACGAATTCGACTTCGGCAAGGAGAATTATCTCAAGCTCACTGCGGCCCAGAGCTATCCGACCTTCGCGGCGAACCTGCGCGACGCCGCCGGCAACCCGCTGCCGGGCCACAAGGATTCGCAGATCTTCGAGCTCGGCGGCATCAAGGTCGGCGTGATCGGCACGACCTTCGACCCGACGCCGCAGCTCTCCAATCCCGGCGACCTCAAATTCTCCTCGACCATGGAGGCGCTGCGGCGCGAGGCGCGCAAGCTGAAATCGGAGGGCGCCGACATCCTCGTCGGCGTGGTCCATGCCGACCGGGCGATGGATTACGAGATCGTGCGCTCGCGCGTGGTCGACATCCTGCTCACCGGCCACGACCACGACCTCGCCATTGCCTATGACGGCAAGGTCGTGATGGTCGAGTCGAACGAGGAGGGCAATTACGTCACCGCGATCGACATCGCCGTCAGCGTCTCCGGCCAGGGCCAGGCGCGGCAGGTCGCGTGGACGCCGACCTTCCGCGTCAACGACAGCCGCGCTGCGACGCCCGATCCCGAGGTCGCCGCCATCGTCAAGGGCTATGAGAGCGAGCTCTCCAAGGAGCTCGACGTTGAGATCGCGACACTGGGCACTCCGCTCGATTCCCGGACCGCCATGATCCGCACGCAGGAAACGGCGATCGGCAACCTGATCGCCGATGCGATCAGGGCCGCGACGGGCGCGCAGCTCGCCATCACCAATGCCGGCGGCATCCGCGCCAACAAGCAGTATGCGCCCGGCCACAAGCTGACGCGCCGCGACGTCCTGAGCGAGATGCCCTTTGGCAACGCCACCGTGATGGTCGAGATCACCGGCAAGGATGTGAAGGACGCGATCGAGAACGGCCTGCGCGACGCGCCGCAGGGCGCAGGGCGCTTCCCGGTGGTGTCGGGGCTCATCTTCGAGGCGGACCTCAAGCAGCCGCAGGGCTCGCGCGTCACCTCCGTGAAGGTCGACGGCAAGGAGATCGACCCCGCCAGCAAATACACGGTCGCCTCCAACAACTTCATGCTGGCGGGCGGCGACGGCTATACCGCGCTCGGCCGCGGCAAGACGCTGATCGGCCTGACCGACGGCAAGCTGATGGCGAACGAAGTGATGGTCTATGTGCGCCGGCTGGGAACGGTCGAGGCCAAGGTCGAGGGGCGGGCTATCCTGAAGTGAGCGGCTTTCGTGAGGCGCTGGACGCCTTCCTCGCCTCGCCGGCCTCCGCGTCCTGGCGCGACCTCTCCGTCTTCCGGGACGGCGCGGTGGCGCGTGTCTGCGCTGCCGTCGATACGGAGCGCGCTGCCGGCCATGTCGTGGCGCCGGGGCCGGAGCGCTTCCTGGCGGCACTGACACTGACGCCGCTCAATGACGTCCGGGTCGTGATCCTCGGGCAGGATCCCTATCCGACCCCTGGCCATGCCAACGGCCTCGCTTTCTCCTATGTCGGACCGCCACCGCTGCCGCGCTCGCTGGTCAATATCTACAAGGAGCGGACCGAGGATACCGGCCTCGCCGCGCCCGCCGGCGGCGACCTCTCGTCCTGGGCGAAGCAGGGCGTGCTGCTGCTGAACACGGCGCTGACAGTGCGCGAGGGCGCGACGCAGGCCAGCTCGCACCTCAAGCTCGGTTGGCGGGTGGTGACGGACGAAATCCTGTCGGCCGTCTCGCAACGACTGCCGCATGTCGTCTTCATGCTCTGGGGATTACCAGCGCAGGCCAAGCGGGGTCTGGTCGACGAGAGCAAGCACCTCGTCATCGCCAGCGCCCATCCCTCGCCGCTCTCGGCGCGGCGCGGCTTCTTCGGCTCGAAGCCGTTCAGCCAGGCGAATGCCTGGCTGGGGGGGAAGGGGGAGAAACCGATCGCGTGGTAGG
>NZ_CAXUTF020000014.1:0-32443 GCF_964254315.1 Allobosea sp. LjRoot90 | reverse complement strand
GGCCCGGGCCCGTGTCGCCCGTACCCGCCGTTCCGCCAGTGCCGCCCTGAACCACGCCGTTGACGACGAGCGTGGTCGGCAGGCTGCCATTGGTGAAGAGCAGGCCGATGCCGCCGGAACCACCGGAGCCGCCCTGGTCGAGAATGCTGGTTCCGCCAGCCCCGCCATTGCCGCCTGTGATCGTGCCGGTGACGGTCCCCGTCGTCCCGATGCCGGTGACGACGGCGCCATAGCCGCCGCCGCCGCCGCCGCCGCCGCCGCTGAAGCCGGCGGCATCGTTCCCCGCGCCGCCATTGCTGCCGGTGCTGACGCCAGCCGGCAGACCGGTGCCGACCGAGCCGTGAACGCCCCCCGTTCCGCCCTGGCCGAACCCGGGGCTTCCGCCAAAGCGAAAGCCCCCGGCCCCGCCCGTGACGGCGCCGGCGCCGCCACCGCCGCCGCCGGCGTTGCCGACGGTGCCGGCGGTGCCGGCGCCGCCGGCAGCGCCGGTCGGATTGTCGCTCCCGCCCGCGCCGCCCGTACCAGGGATGGCGATCCTATCGCCACCGCGCCCGCCACCGGCCACGGCCGGCATGGCCAGCGTCGCGGCGAGCAAGGCGAGAAGGGGCAGTGCGGCGAAGCGCATCGTCAGCGGCCTGGCGATGGCGAGCGGGTGCAGGCGTTCCGGGGCAAGGCGCGAAGCCGCCTCAGGCCCATCCCGGCCATCGCCGCGGCAGGGCATCGACCGGACGCGCAGGGCGCGCGCCGGTTCCGGCAACTTTATCAGTTTCACGAAACCCACCCCCACCAGTGTGTACCGTCAGCTGGAACAGCCGGGAAAGCAATGAACAGCCGTTCACATCGGCGGATCGGGATCGGCTGTGGCAAATCTGCCGCCGGCGTCGGCTCCGCCCGAGCCGCCATTGCCGCCACAGCAGGCCCAGGCAGGCGGTCAGCAGAGTCAAACCGGCAGGGGGCCGTCGCGCCGATCTTGCCCTCGCCGCATCGGCCTGATACCGCAGCGCAAGGGCCGGCGTAGCACAGCGGTAGTGCAGCGGTTTTGTAAACCGAAGGTCGGGAGTTCGATCCTCTCCGCCGGCACCATCCATCTCTCCATGGGTGTCCATGGAAGCGGATTTCCTCTGAGAATCGAGGGATTCCGCGTGCATTTCGCTCTACCGGCGCCCACGACTGTCCATTGACATCTTCCGGCAATGTTGGCCGAGATGTTGGCCGAGCCAACAGAAGCGTTCGGACGCAGCCAACAATGCCTCTTTCAGACATTCGAATCCGGAACGCTCGGCCAGCCGAGAAAGTTCAAAAGCTCAGCGACGGCGGCGGATTGCAACTGCACCTCAGCCCAGGCGGATCCAAGACTTGGTTCCTCGCCTTTCGTTTCAACGGACAGCAGAAGAAGTTGAGACTAGGCGCCTACCCGGCACTCGGGCTCGCAGAGGCGCGTGTCGAACGCGAAAAAGCGAAGGCGACCCTCGACCGAGGTCTCGACCCGATCGCCCATCTCAAAGAGGAGACGGCGAAGGCTCAAGCGGTGGCCACCGCCTCTGCCACAACCTTTCGCTCGGTCGGAGAAGAGCTGCTGGCAAAGCGCGCCGCTGAAGGAATATCGGCTGAGACACAGGATAAGCGCCGGTGGCTGCTCAGCTTCGCAATCGATGAATTCGGCGATCAGCCAATCGCAGCAATCACGCCGGCAGATGTTTTATTCTGCCTACGGAAGATCGAAGCGCGCGGTCGTCTCGACACAGCCGGCCGAGTTCGCGCGCTGGTCTCCGAGGTGTTCCGGTATGGCATCGCGTCGCAGCAAGCCGCCACCGATCCTGCCGCAATGCTGATAGGCGCGCTGACATCGCCAACAGTGAAGAACCGCGCCGCTCTTACTCGGCCTGAACAATTCGGCGAGTTGCTCCGCGCTGTCGCCGGCTACGCGGGCCAGCCTGCCACGCAATGCGCATTGCAGCTTCTGGCGTACACAGCGCTCCGTCCGGGTGAATTACGACAAGGCAGATGGTCCGAACTAGATTTCCTCTCGGCATCGTGGACAGTTCCGGCCGAACGGATGAAGGGCCGCAAACCCCACCGAATCCCGCTCTCACGGCAGGCGGTGGAGATCTTTCGCGAGTTGAAGGCGCTCTCGCGCAGCGACCTCATGTTTCAGGGCAACGGCAAATCCCGCTCAATAGCGCAAGGTTTTACGCCGCTTCCTATCTCCGAAAATACGCTGAACATGGCCATTCGGCGGATGGGCTTCTCGCAAGACGAGATGACCGCGCACGGATTCCGAGCCAGCTTCAGCACACTATGCGCCGAGAGCCAGCTTTGGTCAGTTGACGTCGTTGAAGCTCAACTCGCTCATCAAGACCCAAACCAGATCCGGCGCATTTATCAGCGTTCAACATTTTGGGATGAGCGCGTTAAACTTGCACAGTGGTGGAGTGATGAGTGCGATCGCCTCCGCCTGCTCAAGCCGACGAGATCGTGATGCTCGTCGATCCCCCCATTGAGCATCATGAGGCGCCAGCTCACTGGATCCGGCTGAGGCACGTATTCACTGCCATTCCCGAAGTCGCTGCAGGCTACCGCGAAGCTCTCGGCTGGCGTTTTGAAACCATTCCCACGGAGTTAGAGCCGAAGGGGCCAGACTGGTATCCGACCACGTCCGCGCCGGTTCCTCCCGGCTATCGAAAAAACCCGAAGCGCGAGGAAATGGATGCGGTGATCCGAGCCGCCATTCGCTATGGCTACTCTCGGCTCGCGACCATCATCAACGAAAGCCTTTATCGCGCGCACGCGCGCTTCGGCTCTCCAGATGCCAACTTCCGGCATATCGCTCGTGATGTCTGGGCAAAATGCGAAGTCGAGCGCGACGAAGCGATCACCAAAGGTGGCACGCGACTTTTCCACGTGCATATCGAGCGTTTAGCGATGCTGCCCGTCATGCAGGGACCGAATGACGTATTCAAGGATTGGTTCCGTGAGATCCTGAAGCAGTCGCCTCTTAAGCGCACGCTGAAGATCAGCGAGGGCTCTGACGAAAACGCTGAGCTGTATCGCAAAGCGCGAAGTCTCGGCGTGGCAGTAAACAATATTGAACCCCTGAAGCGCGAAGTTTTCGCCGAATTTCCGCCTGAGGTTAAGGCAGCCTGGACGAAGCCCGGCAATTCCCCGAGGGGGTTTTGAAGGGGATTCGGCGGGTATTTTAATTCGGCCTTTCGCGGCTTTTTCCGTGGGTGTCCAACACCCTTCACCCACGGAGAATTGAATTGAACGCCCAAGACGAGCACCCCCGTAAGCCGCGCTCTGTCACTGAGATTCCTTGGCAGGAACGCGCGCTCGCCGTCCCCGCGTTTGCCGGGCATCACGGCCATTCGGTGTCATATTGCTATTTGCTGATCGCCGAGGGACGCCTGACAGCGGTTAAGGCCGGGAAGAGGACGCTGATCCTGCCCGATGAGCATCGGCGCTATCGCGACAGTCTGCCGAGGCTTCAGTCTCGAGCGGTCGGCGCGAAGGCGACCGAGAGCGACGGGGAAGTCGCTTCTGATCCCGCCTCGATCCCGAGCCCATCCAAGAGCCGCAGTGCGGCCGATCGCTTGGGCAAAGCCGCGGCTGCCGGCCGCCGCCGGGCGGAGGGCTGAGCCATGGGCGTTGTTGTCCAGTTTCCCCGAATCCAGGACCGGCCGTTCGTCGACCGCCACGCCCGGCTGATGGCCAGCTTCAGACCCAATAAGGCCGAGGCGCACCTTCAGCGCCTGCTCAATGGCCAAGCGGAGACAATGGCGAAACGCGGGATATCTGCCTCGGTCGTCGCTGCTGAGCTTCAGGCGATCGAATCCGCCATCCGCGCTGCGCTATGGCGACAGGTCTTGCTCGGCGGAGGCAGCCCGTGAGCCGTCGCCGGAAGACTGACAAGCCGAGAGACAGCTTCGTCGTTCATAGCCTGGAGATGCGGCAATCGCCCGCTTGGCGAGCCCTGCCAGACCACGGGCGACGCGTCCTTTTCCGTCTCGAGGAGGAGCACATGGCACACGGCGGCGGCATGAACGGTCGGCTGCCGTGCACCTACAGAGATTTCGAGGCCGCAGGCGTTCCCTACAAAGCGATTGCGGCCGCGATCCGGCAATGCGTCGCGCTCGGCTTTCTGGAGATTACCCATCAGGGGACGCCGTCGATCAGCCAGTATCGGAATCCCAGCCGCTACCGCGTGACCTACGTTTTCGGCCGCGAGAAGCTCGTCGATGGCACGCCTTTGCCGCAACGAACTGACGAGTGGAAACGAATCGAGACTGATGAGCAGGCAGCTGCTGCGCTTGAAAGTGTTCGAGACTTGAAGTCGGACCTGCACGTCCGGCGAGCCGGTCTTGCCAAAGCGAAGAGGGCGGCATGAGCCGCGGCCGCCCTTCCCCGAGATGTAGATAGTAGGGGTCGCATGGGAACTAGGCCAGTAGTTCCCTCCAGAACCCTGGCTCGACCAATCACTGTAGGGGTTCACAGGGAACAAGCTCTGTTCCCTCCAGACCCCTGGCTTTCTGAATTTCATCCCCCACCCAGCCCTTGACCCGCAGCGACCAAGAAGGATTCCCCATGACCGATGATCTCGCGTCCCGAGTTGCAGATTACCTGCGAAACGGCCCTAGCGGCATGAAGGCAAACGAACGCCGCCGCGCCGAGCTCGACCTCGCCGTCTTGCTGCCCCACGCTCTCGCTATTGCGGACTCCTGCGCCCAATCTGACGAAGAGCCTTTAGATCCGGAGCTTGAAGACGACTGGGAGCCGACTGACGAGGACATGCCGCAAAGTTGGGGCGTCGAGGTGGGCGATTTCCTGCTCGGCCCATTCTACGGGAGGCACGCGCGATCTGTCGGACGCGTCGCGCTCTGGCTTATTCTGCAGGCACTTCAGGATCACGCGCTGTTTACCCGTCGGGTCAACCGCCTCGATGCAGCTGTCCGGAGCGCCTCCATGCGGCTAGCCCTCGCCGCGCACGAGCTCGAGCTGGCGTTCGAAGAGGAGCGTCGCGCGCGGCAATTTCGGCGTCGGCTTCAGGGCGAATACGTGACGGCCATCGGCCATGCCTGACACTCCCCCAGACGATCCGGCTGACGAAGCCGCCTAGCGAGTCTGCTGGCGGCATTTCGCTTCGCCCGGCTACCTCGCCACCAGAAATCGCGCGATCGCCGCCGAATCCGATTTGCGGCCCGGCGCGAGGGATTTGGAGATTTCTCCCCGTCGAGGAGAAATCAATTTCTGGGCCAGCGTGACGCATCCGATAGTTTCCGCTCGCCGCGCGGAAAGTCCCCCCGAGTGATCGGCCGGATGCAGCAAGGAGTTCGGACGGCGCCTCTCAGCCTCCTCATTTCCACTTTCGCATGGGATCGTCGGAATCGGCACGCTCCCATAGATCGAAGATCTTCCGCGCGATTTCGGAGGCTTCATCATCGGTCATTTGCGAACACGTAGCCCAGGCGTCGCCCTCATCGGCAGTAGCTCGCCTCGTCGACATGGCGGAGGTGATCTCCGCAAGAGCGCTGACGAACTCGGCGGGTAAGCCTTCCGGGCGAATGTGGATCAGATTGTAGACATAAGCGTCGCAGACCCGTCGCTGAATGCGCTCTGCACTCACAGCCATGGTGGTCACCGCATTATGGAGCTTTTCGCGGGCGTAACTCATCTGCATGGCCTCATCCTTTGCTTGGGCAGGCGGCAAAACGCATAGAGCATAATCCGCAAGTTGCGGAATTTGAGCCCGAGCGCGTAGATCACGGTCGGCGGCAAATTCACCATTATGGAGGATTTGCCGAAGCGATCCGTCACCTGCATGAATTTTCTGGCAGTCACAGCGCTCATTTCGAACTCGGCGGTCAGCCAGTCGCCGCTTTACAGCAAGTTGAAGGTCGCTTCATTCTCTCGCTGAACGACGTGCCTGAAGTGCGCGCGCTCTTCGCCTGGGCCTCGATCGAAACGGTCGAGGTCAGCTACCAAGCGGGAGGAGCGGGGAACACAAAGCGCGCGAGAGAACTCCTTATCGAAGGCAACTGTAGAAAAATATGATGCAGGCGTTCTACGCTGCCCGACCCTATGGCCTGCTGGCATTTTGGCTAGCTTTGGGGCTCCTGTGCGGATGGGCGAGTAAAGTCCTCTTTCTCCCAGGCTGGCCCTTCGCCCCATTTGCAGACAGCATTCTGCTCCGCTGTTTGGCGGCCTACGCAACCTATCTCGTTGTGCAGCCCTCCGTTGCTGCGGTCCTTGGACCCACCTGGTTAGCCATCTGGCGATGGTATCAGTCGGACCACCTTCCGACCTGGATTGCACTTCGCCGCTTGGGAGAATCCAGCGCGGTTAAGCTGACTGCATTGGCGCCGGTGCTCGGTAGCTTAATTTTGATGAACGATGAGATCGCGGCGCTTCTTCGTTCCACGCTCCTCGATGCCGCAGTAGGACATAAAAGCGCACCTCTGCTCGGGTTTCTACCGGTTCCCCGCCTGCACATCATCTACTTGGGGCTCTCTTTCATGGGCATCGGGGCCATTCTGTTCGGCCTGTTTTGCCCTGATGTGATCAAGCGCTATCCCTCTGCAGAAGCGTGGCTTCAAGGTGAGGACCGATTGCTAAATGGCGGCCGACTGAGAGGCGAGTTCACCTTACTGCTCGATAACTATTGGGACAGCACCGAGAGCCAGCCGCGCGAAGACCCCTCACCAGAAGACGAAGACGACTGGAATGCACCATCTCGGTTTTGGCGAGATGCCGGACCAGGCTATAGCGGGTCGAGATATGATCAGGTGCATCAACTGATAACTGACATAATCGAGAAGCACGACCCGAGCGGTTACGAGAACGATCCTCCGTCAACCATGAGCGATATCCTTGGACCCGACGGGCGGCCGGCGATTAGAGAACCATTTTTTGACGAAGACCAAAGCGATTACTTCACGAGGTTTAGAATGGGGCCTCAAGCGCATATCAACACAGCTGCATGGATTGATGTGGCCTGGGGAGGAAGAGCCGTTGAGCGCAGCCTTCGGGAGAGCATTTTTCGAACAGCAGTCAATTTTTTCAAAGAACCTATCGTCCACATTCGCTTCTTGGACCTGGCACACACGCACCGCGGCGCGCGGGCCTTCATCGCTTCGATCTACGGCCTGGGAATCGCTTTGCTCACTGTTCCAACGCTCCATACATTTGCGGCTATAGTCGCCAGCGCGCTCAGTCGATGAAAGTCATTTCGTCGTTGTCTCTCGCCACGGTAGCTTTCACCGCCGAGACATCAACCGGCGCGGCCGTTTCTCAAGGCACCGCCTTCTTCTATTGGGCCCCGGGGGCACCCAATCCGCATTTGGTGACAAATTGGCACGTCGTCACTGGGCGTAGCCCGCTTAGTCCACGCGAAAGTAAGTCTGGCGCAGTACCAACCCACGCTAGTTTCGTTGTCCACCGCCCAGACCAAGGGATTTCGCACCGATTTAACACCCTCGAGTACTTCTCTATCCGGCTCGAAATAAACAGTTCGGACGGAGAAAGCCCCACTTGGAAGGAACATCCGGTCCACCGTTTCGGGGTCGACGTGGTATGTTTGGAGCTGCTCGCTGATTGGATCGCGCCAGACGGCATCCGCGCTTGGTACGCGATACAGGAATTTCCCTATTACCCTGGCTATGCTCCGGCAGTGATGGATGACGTGTTCGTGGTCGGATATCCGTGGGGCTTAAGTGGGGGCACAAAAGCGCTGCCGTTGTTCAAGCGGGGCAGTATCGCATCGGAGCCAACTATCGAGATTGACGGCTTGCCGAAGTTTCTCATCGACTGCAGGACCGCTTCTGGCATGTCGGGGTCGCCCGTAATTGGTCAGCGGCACGGCGTAGGACACAATGGCGAGGTGGGATCGTTCCCGGGTTTCGTGGGCGTCTATTCCGGGAGGCTCGAAACCAATGACCGCTTGCCGAGCGAAGCCGACACCGCGGTATCGGAAATCGGAGTTGTCTGGCGCAGGAGCGTGATTGACGAAATCATCGACAACGGTCAGCGCGGGACAAAACTCAGCGACTTGCTGAAATGACTCTTGTTGCCATTTGATTGTTCGCTCGATGCCGTTTGATCGTTCTCGCGACCCGCAGTGACCGGCGGACCGCCTATTGTCCGAGTTGACTTGCGCGCCGACTCGATCTGACTTTTATCCTATCATTGAGGACAAAAGTCATGCGTCGGAAAGGCGAGCTCTCTTCAGGGGCGGTCGATCGAGGTTGGCCGTATCAAGTCGCTGTTCGCAAGATCGATGGGCAAAACATCGGCGAACTCAGGGCAATCGGAGAACTTTCATCGCTGTGCTGGCGCCGCCGTCGGGTTCATGACGGCCAGCACGGGTTTGAGATCTTCTGCTTTGCCGATCGCGATCAGGCCGCCCAGTTCAGGGAAACGCTCGGCGCTGAGGATTTTGATCCTCGCGACCGCTGCGGCTTTCGATGGCTACGCGGGCGCGGCGCGAAGCGCGATGCCGGGCGGCAGTGATGGTGAGCGACAGGCGCGGCATGGCTGACGAGCCGGACAACCTTTCAGATCAGCCCAGCTGCCCACAGTCCAATTGCTATCAGTGAGGGCCAAAGAGCCCAGCCGATCACTTCAGGTCCATACCGATATAGACCGCGCCGCCAGCTCGGCCAGCTCGCCCGCCGCTCGCGCTCCGCGGCATTGTCCCGGCCGATCTGCTCCCAATGGCCCATCAGAAGAGACTACCTTGCGGAGGGGGCTCAGGCGGTGGCGGTTGCGGTTCGGGCTCGACCGGAGCAGCCGTCGCCGGATCGTCGTCACCGACGCCGGTCTTGTTCATGCGCCGGTTGACGATCCACTCCTGCAGCTCGGGCGGCGCCTTCATCAGGATCTCCTTGCCGGTCGAGCCGTCAAGCCAGGCGTCGAAGTCGTCCGGATGCAGCATTGCCGGCATCCGGTCATGGATCTTCGACATGAAACGATCGGCATCGCGGGTGATGATGCTGGCGCTGAGCAGCTCCTCGCCATTTTCGTCGCGCCAGCGCTCCCAGATGCCGGCGAAGGCGAGGATGGTTCCATCCTTGGCGCTGATGAAATGCGGTGTTTTATCGCCGTCTGGCCCGGTCCATTCGTAGAAGCCCGACGCTGGGATGATGCAGCGGTTCTTGACATAGGCGCGCTTGAACAAACCGTTTGTGTCGACGCCCTCGATGCGGGAATTGATGTGCGGCTTGATCTGCTTCGCCGTGCCTTTGTGCCAAGGCGGGATGAGGCCCCAGCGGACCTTCCAGATTTCGCGGCCGGCGGGCGTCTTGACGATGATATCGATCAGCGTGGTCGGGCCGATATTGTACTTGGCTTGCTGGTTGCGCGACGGCTCAGCGGGGACCGTCAGGGGCTGACTGAAGGCGTAAATCTCGCCCCATGTGTAGGCTTGGCTGAACCTGCCGCACATCGAACACCTCTACTGGATCGGGGCAAGCTTGGCCTGCTCAAGGCTGGCGCGCGACAGGAAGGCTTCCAGCTTGGCGCTGGCGTGCGGCGCCAGGTGCAGCTCGACCATCTGCCCGCCGACCACCTCAATCGTCACTACGGTCTCGCCGGCCGGATCCGGGGTCACCACAACCTGTTTGACGTCCACCACGTCGATGGCGACCTTCGGCAGCTTCTGCATCACCACCTCCGCCAGCTTGCTGCCGACTGAGCAGCCGCCAGCCCTAGAGAGCTGGCGGCCGGCTCAGCGAGGCGGCTGGGTTGGGGGGAGCCTTCCAGCCAAGCCTGATCAGACTGGCGGAGCTGCTTAGCGAGTCAAGGCGATGCTCACCTGCCAGTTCGCCAACTTGCCTGCCAATATGCAACTTGCCGCGACGAAGCAGCTTACTCGGCAGCCAAGGGGGCAACCGTGACGAAGAAGAATGCTCAACCGACAGGCCTGGGTAAAAGCAGAAAGGCGTGGGCGAACTACGAAGAAGCCGCTCGATACATGCTCCAGCAGATTGGGAAGCGTTTTGGGCTGGCCGAGGTGCAAGGCAAGCAAAAGGTCGTCGGCCTGCGGTCCGGAACCACTTGGGAAATTGACGCGAAAGGTGTGCGGGACGGCGACGGATCGGTCGTCCTTGTCGAGTGCCGGCATTACAAGGAACGCCTCAATCAGGAGGCTTTGGCCGCCGTCGCATTTCGGATCATCGACATAGGCGCAGTTGGTGGCATCACCGTCAGCCCGCTGCCGCTTCAGAAGGGCGCTGCAAAAGTAGCGAAAGCGAGCAGGATTGAGCATGTGCGACTCCGACCAGAGAGTTCCCGAGAGCTTTGGATCGCGGAGATCGGAAAGGTATTTCACATCGGCGCAACGGCGGACGTGACCTTCCAGGAGTCATTTGACATCATCCTCAGAGATGCCGCCGGGAACGTCGTGGACAGGCGCAGCGGCTGATGCTCGCTTTGCGGCCGCGGCGCTCGAAAGAAGCCGCGGATTTGCCCGTGAGCCGGATGCGCCTAGCCTGGGTCGCGGACGTAGTCGTGGACCGAATTAGTGAAATGTAGAGTGCAAAGCTTGATCTAAACAGTATCTCAGACGAATGTTGGCTTAGATGCCGCAATTGAGTCGGGGGACGGGAATGACGGCAGAAATATGCATCATGAACCGTCATGCTGTCATTCTCGCTGCCGACAGTGCTACGACCGTAAGCCGCTGGGTTGAGGGGCGTCAGGAGAACCGGTACTTCAAGGGCGCCAACAAAATCTTCCAGCTTTCCCATCACCAGCCGGTCGGCGTGATGATTTTTAACTCCGCCGATCTTATGCGCGTCCCTTGGGAGCTTCTGATCAAGAGTTTTCGCGATGACTTAGAGAGGAAGTCTTTTAACTCAGTTCGAGACTATGCGAACGAGTTTATTGCCTGGCTCGACGGAAATGCGCGTTTCTTCCCAGAAGATGTGCAGAAGGAGACGTTTGTTGACGCATCATCGTCGGCAGCCATCGGGATTATCTTGGACTGCGAACGCGCAGCGGGCGACGACCCTGATCAGAGAGCCAAGTTTCTAGCGGATTATCTGCCTCGTCGCCTCATCGAGCTAGAGGGTTCGGCGCTCCCCAACGGGATTGATGACGACAAAATTCAAACTGTCCGCGCCACATGGAGGGACGACGTCGAAGCCGAAATCAGGGATATTTCCAAGGAGATCCCTTGGAATGTCGCCGACAGCTTGGACCTTCTTGTGGAAGTTTCCATCCGCGAGGTGTTCGTCCAGCCGGCTGTCCACTTGAGCACGGCGGGCCTCGTGTTCGCCGGGTATGGCGACCACGACGTGTTTCCTTCCATGGTGGAGTATCAGAACGCAAGCATGATCGCGGGAACCCCGATGATCAGCGAAGTCCGTGCCCACAAGATCGATCACGGACAGCCCGCGAGCTTGGCCGCGTTTGCCCAGACCAGCATGGCAGACACATTCCAGCTTGGTTTCAGCGAGGACATCTATAAGTCGTTTATGGAAGCGCTCAGAAGCGCCGCAGCGGATTTCGCCAAAGAGATCTGCGAAAAGGTCGAGGGCGATCACGATAAGCTGGACGATCTCGAGGCGAGAGCCTTGGCTCTTGGTCGGAAGATATCTGACGCTGTGTTCGACCGAGCGAGGCGCGAACACTCATTCCCGCTTAAGCAGGTCGTCGCAGTTTTACCGGTGGACGAGATGGCCGAATTGGCGGAAACATTAGTTAACCTCCAATCGTTAAAGGAGAAGGTGACCAAACCGTCAGCGTCTGTCGGTGGGCCAGTCGATGTCGCCATCATCACGCGGCATGAGGGACTGGTATGGGTGAAGCGTAAGAAGTTCTTTGAAACCGACCTTAATCCTCGCTACATGCTGCGCCAGCAAGCGCTGCACAACTAAGGGAGAGTTCAGTGAAGACCGGTAAGCTTCAGCAGCTTCAGGATCGTCGCCGCTCTTCGACTGGCGAGAAGCACGTCGAAAAGGAAGCCCGTGATGAGGCCGCACGCACAGCGCTGAGCGAGGGCTATCGGCGCCTGGTGAACCGTGTCAACGACGCGGGCGACCGTGAAATGGAGAAGGCGCTTTCGGCGCACTGAAAAGTCGCCGCGCCGCCGCCGAATCGTCGACGCAGCCGAGGGCCGTGAATTCGTCGAGGTTCGCCGTCAGCCCCTCAGCTCGCCGCCGCGAACCTGCGACTTCATCTTCGGCATTGCGGTTCTCCTGTTTGCCAAAAGACATACTTCCAGGTGGAGCAATTCAGCGGAGGGGCATCAGCCAAAGCGACGACGCCGACCGCTCGAACGAAAAGATTTACCCAACCTCGCGGATTGCGTGTAGGGCGGCGGAACTGATAGGACCGTAGCGTCAAAATTCCCAACCTGACGGGTTCATCATGCAGGTTTCCTTTGTCGGCGAGGCCTTGGCCCTAGGCAGACTTCGCGAGGCTCTCGTTGAAGAGGGTGTGCTCGCCGACGTTAGGGAAACTGCTGGCACGCCGGCGGAGGTCGAGCGGCTGGGCTTCGACCTCGGAGACGTTCTCACCGTGGTCGGCGCGCTGAGCACAGCGATCGAGGCGGTCAAGTTCGCCAAGTTCGTCGTCGAGGCCTTGTCTCACTCGAAGGGCAAGAAGCTTGAGATCATCGGGCCGAACGGCCGCGCGCTGATAGACGTGGAAGGGAAGTCCGACGAGGAAGTGGCCATGGACGTCAAGAAAGCCCTTCCTTTCCTGCGCTAGCCTTGCTCGGCGAAAGCTACGGCGGGTTCACGCCGACTCTGCCAGCCATCGACATACGCCTCGGTTCGGCCGAGCACTTCGACCATTTCCATTTGGCTTGGAGCGGTCTCGGCAGGCGACAGCTCTTGCCGCGAGATGCGACCAATCGGTTCGCCCTGATGTCGATTGGGACGGTCGTCGAGCACGAGCTACGGCATTTTCACGACTATCTTTTGAACCGGGACCTGCTGCTGACCAGTTGGTTGCGGCGCCGCATGTCGATCAATGCAATGCCGGTCATCTCGCGCATTTTGCGATCGTCGGATCTCGACTTAATTCCTTTCCCGCTGCTCGATTGGGCCGGTCTCTCGGGGCCGAAGCGAAAGACACTGCAGGACGAGCTGCGGTCAATGTATCCGAAGAACCAACAAAGATTCTGGTCGCCGAGGACTATTCGGCGACGGGCGCAGGTGCCGCGCTCGCGGGTCATGCGGCGTTCCGAGAGCGCCGCCGAGGCAGCCGAACAAGAACGACTGGTGCTGGAGGGCGTGCGTGCCGATCGCGAAGCCATCGCCCCTCTGCGTCATGGCCCCGACCCTACGCCACTTGATCAATACAGGTTCACCCCGAGGTTCGCTTTCGAGTTCTCTGCGCTGAACGCGCAGCTTCAAGCGATTTTCCAGACTTATGGGATCAATGAAGGTTTTGAGTTCGCCGCGGGGCTATCGGAGGATGGGTCCATGTTCGCGCGCTTCTTCACCGGCATGCTGGAGTTCTTCGGAAGCCGTGGTGGATCGTCGGCATTCGAAGGCGAGAATGTCGACTTCCCGGCGATGAACGCCGTGGCGTTCTGGATTATGTGCGGCTGTTCAGCGGACGGCTTGAAGGGGAGTCCCAGCACACGGCTCAGTACGCTGATCGAGGCAGCGCGAGATGGTTGGGACGACGTCTTTCCGGCCGGTGCCGGCCCTGTCGACCTCCTTCGTCGCTTCGACCATAAGGTGGGCGTTCTGCCTTACGTGGAATCGCTGGAAGCCACTCAAGAGGAACTCGACGGGCACGTCCAAGCCGCGCGTCAGTTTTACGCGATCGATCCGGCGCAGGCCGGCTCGCAGTTGAGAAGCGTCGATGCCTTCGCGACAGTGCTAGGGTGCAGGCGAGATTTGGTTTCGCGCGTGTTGAGCGATCCCTCCGGTTATCTCGATCCGTTGCGCTGGATGAAGGACCTGACTGTTTGGCCACAGTGCCCCGTCCACCTTCGCTTCATCGACAGTAGGCTGGGCGTGGCTAAGGAGCGCTTCGAAGCGTACCCACCCGGGACTATGTTCAACGTGACAACGAACCTGTCTGACGACAAGGCCGACGAGTGGGTGGGCGACGTTTTCATGGAGTCGTTCTTCCCAAGCCGATCACGATTGGATCTCAAGCCCGTCGTCGACCACTTTCACATCGCGTCACTATTCGACGTTCTGGTGGAACCTGAACAAGTTAGCGCCCGCGACGAGAACAAGATCCGGCATTTCGTCCGAGAGCGCTACGGCAAGGAGCTTGTTCGGGTTTTTCTCTAGGTGTCGGCAAGTGCGTGCTGGGGCCCGCTGATGGGCTGGCTTTGACCAGTCTGCGTCCTGTTAGAAAGCTCAGGGCGAGACGGCTGTAGCTCGCATGGCTGATCCGGCGGGCGGCTCAACATCTCGACCGCAGTGGCGACAGACTTTGGCCTCCCGCTTTATCCACTCCGCACAATGCGGGCACTTGAGATTGCCGGCAGCTACGGCCTTCTGCTCTGTGGCGCCAACAGTGTCGCTTACCAATGCGACGTGAATGATAGCAATAATGAACAGGAAGAATCCATAGAACCACCAGACTCCCGGATCTCTTCCTTTTGATGCGGCAATTCTAGCCGGGATCAGGGCAAGCAGACCCATAAACACAATTAAGATAAAAATTTCCATTATCTCCCCCAAACCTTGAGTCGGGGAGTTAGGAAGGCCGTCCGTTGGGTTGACCCGCGTACGCCTTTAGGCCTTTCGGCCCTGGACATGCGCGCACGCCTCCCCGACCGCAATGGTTAGGGAGTGCTTCACGGCAGCACTAAAAGCCGCCCAACGTCGAGGTTCCTACGCCCCGGGCACGTCTGTGGACGAACCCGAAACCGTTGTGCACGGGATCTTGCTCGATCTCAAGCCCTGTCCGAATTTACAGCGTGACTCTGCCATCGCGATGAACGGCTAAGCTCTGCCCAACCCGAGGTCGCGAGCCAGTCGCCGACAGGCAGCGGCAGCGCGATCCACCGTCGCCGCAACCGCGATCTGCTGACTCAGAAACATATTTGGGTTGTGGCTGTCCGGTGGGACAGCCAGCCCCCAGGTGAGCTTCTTCTGCCAGACGGCGAGGCGAGCCCTGCTCATGACATAGTCGGCAAGAGCATCGGCCTCGATCGCCCGAACCGGATTCCCGGCGTTCCGCCGCAAGACGCAAACCCGCCGAAACTCGCTTTTCTCGGCTTTCGAAAACCCACGCGGCGGGCTCGGATCGGCGTCGTCAACCGGTGAGACTACCGATGCCTTCGGGGTTTTCATGGTCATAAGCCCTTCGACGTGAGGTGGAAAAACACGAGGGAGGCGGGCCTCGTCCGGAAAATGGCCAAAACTTTCAGGGGCCGGCGAAGAAAAAAGCCGCGGATGCCACCTCGTGCGGTGTTCGCCCCTTCGCATTCCCGTTTCGGACATGCCCCCCCGCCTCATTCAGGCTGCGCTCGCGGTCGGTGCAGGAGGGTCGGGCAGGTCAGCACCGATCTCGGCCTCGACTTGGTCACGCCATGCCGTCAGGCGCTTCCGTTCGGCGGCGACGCACTCGCACAAGTCGAGGCCTTCGAAGCCGGCGGATACGAGCTGCTCGCGGACGCGGTCGACGCCGACCTCGATGGCGGTATCAAGCGCGCGGCGAAGGTCGCCGCGATGACGGACGGGGCCAAGGCTCAACCGCATAATGACCTCCCGGCGTCGGAAGGCACAGCCGCGCGCAGAGCCGACCCGCTGGCACGGTCGCGCCACGCCTTCACTTTGACCCGCACCTTCGCCATCGCATGGGCGCGCTCGCCTTTGGTTGCGCCGGCAAGATCCAGGCGCCGTTCCTCTCGGCAAAGTGCTACGGCGGCCATGGCATCCAGACGCTGCTCAAGGGCTTCGACGCTGATCATGGACGGCTCCTGTTCTTGGCTGGCTTGGCGACTGGCGCGACGGGAGCGAAGGCCTTGGCCGAGTCTGCGGCGGCGGGCTCTGAGGCCGGCGCAGGCGTGGCGATGCCAGCAGCCGTGAGGCGGAGCTCGGCGACCAATGCGCGCCTCTCAGCCCGAAGCAACTCAAGCTCCTGGTGCCACTCCGCGCGAACCTTTGCGACGACCTGGCCGAGAGTGTCGGCGAGGGCTTCGGGGATGAGATCGGAGGAGCTCAAGGCGCGGCTCCCCATGCGATACCGGAGAGGACACTGACGGAGCCCTCCCGGATCCGCTCGGCGCCGAAATGCGCGCGAGCGAGAATCGCGACCTTGTTCGATTGCCACATGCTGGTCAGCACAGTGGCGGCGTTCGGGGGCGAGCTCGGCGCGCTGTCCATTTCGATGCTGGCTTGATCAGAGAGCGAAACGGTCACCGCCTCGATCTCGCCGGCGATGCCGGTGGCATCTAGGAGCGCAATCTGGCCGCTGAGCATTGCGCTCGAAACCAGCGCCGGCGTGTTCAGCATTTCGCCGCCGAGCGGCCCCATGGCCGGGAAGGTGAGCCTGCCGTCGGAGCCCGCGAGCGTGGCAGCACGGTTTGCGACATCGGCCCCCATGAGAAAGTAGAGGCTGCCGGCGCCGGTCGTGTTGATGAGGCCCAAGAGGGTGCGCAGGTCGGTCAACGCGGCGGCAGGCGTCGTGCCGGTCGCAGCGATCGGCGGGAGACCATCAGTGACGATGTCGACGAAGGCCGCATCAAGCGCATCGGCCACGGCTCCTCGCAGCGCATTGTCCAGCAACGCGCGACCGACTGGACTCGTCGAGCGGATCAGCTCGTTGCTCAAGACGATCAGCGCCGCGGCCTTTCGTTCTTCAAGTGCCGGGCCGGCCAGCGACATGGCGCTGACGGGGATCGGCTGGCCCTCGCCGGTTGCCCAAGCAGTCGCGTTCGCGATGACTATCGCCGCCTTCGTCTTCAAGGGTAGCCGCGTCATACCGTCCGCGAGGAGCCGGGCGAACACGGACTTCGAACGCAGGGACTCGACGAATGCCGAGATCACTTCGGCGCGGCCGTCGAGTGCGCCGCCCCAACTCGGGTCGCTGAGGGAGCCTGCGGCGGACTTGATATACCGCAGAGCTAGTTCGGACGCCTGTTCCGCTTGCGCCAATGCCAGCGATTGCATGGCGTCGCCCCGGCCAAGGGCGACAAAGCGGGCGACTTCGCCTAGGACGCCAGCCGCCTCGGTGCGGTCTTCACGGTCCAGAACGGATGAAAATCTCGGCATCTCGGCGCTCGCCTCGGTCAGTTGGGTCCGAGAGAGGGTCGTCGACTGCCGCATGCGGCGCTACGCGGGGCGCGACTTTGGCCCGCGCGAGTCACCGATGCGCCAGATCCGCCAAATCGCCCCTGCGCGGTCCTTGCCCTGATGCTCCACGCCGAAGCCCCAGCTCTCGCTACCTTGGAAGCGTGCGACTCTCCGACCCAGACGCCGCGCATCGAGCTGACCGATGGCCGCATGGATTGCCTCGGCGAGCGCTACGCGATGCGGTTTCTGCGCCGCCCTAATCAAGTCGGCGGCGCTGAAGCTGGCCGCCCCGACTTCGCGCGAAATGGCGGCGAGTAGCGCGGCATCCGGAGAGACGGCCTCGGCAGCCCGCTCGATCCGTTCAAGCCGCGCGCTGATGTCGCGAAGTTCAGCCAAGACCAAGCGGGCGAGATCGCGAGACCCGACCTCGTCCTCTTCCTGAAATTGGCGGCTCCGCATCAGCATGGCGACACAGAATCACGCCTCGAATCGCCGCGCAAACGGTCGCGCAGATGTCCAGCAGTTGCAGCGGTTCTATCGCGCCGCACCGGCGTCGATCGCGCAGAGGGCTGGAATTCATAGCAGCGAATCGGTAGCGTGCGGGCGAATGTCGACTACGAGAGTTTGTTGGCCAGATCGTTGGCTGATGGGCGCGGGCCGAACTTCTCATCGTGATATTTTTCAATATCTTAGATGAGAATGGGCGATCCTCTCCGCCGGCACCACCCTGATCCCTGTGGCCTGTCGCTTGCTTAGGCATGCCGCCGCGACGGAGACGATCGGAGCCTGCCGAGCGATGACTTCTGCCGACCAGCGCGACCAATTGCTCGCTCTCGCGCAACGCTGCGAGCGCACCGGCCGCCCCGACCGCAATCTCGACGCCGACATCTACGAGGCGCTCGGCTTCACCGTGCGCCGCAAGCCCACCAATCTGATGGCGCCGCGCACCCCGCCCGGCGGCATCTACCAGCAGGGCTCGCTCTGGAAGGCGATCGGCCGGATCAGCGCCGAGATCGACGTCGTGGTCGGCGTCATCCGGCAGAAGGCGCCGGAGTGGAACTGGAGCCTGCAATCGGTCGCCACCGAGGAACAGACCTTCGAGGCGCTGGTCGCCGGCTGCTCGGGCCAGGGCGCACTCGCCTCGCTCGCGCTCTGCGCCGCCCTGCTCAAGGCCTTCGCCAGGAGCCGCTCCGATCAGCCGGGCACGCAGGCCGAACGCTAAAAAGAGTTTTGACTTCAAAAGCGAAGCCGATTCGCCGGATAGATTGAGTCAACCAGCCCGGATGAAGCCCCGCCGGAGCGGCAGGCTCACGGAAAGTTGACCCAAGGCAACCACATGGCGGTTGAAGGCGTTGTCGCGGCAGCTAGGTTGACGCTCGGGCGAGCCGATGCCCAGGGCATGATGCCGGCTGGCGGGGCGCCATCCGGGGGAGGTCGTGCCCTTCTCGTTGTTGGAGCCTGATCATGGCCCGTTTCGAACCCTCGCGCCGCACCGTGATGGCGGGCGCCAGCGCGCTTACCGCCGCAGCCGCGCTCGGCCTGCCTGCCGCTATTGCGCCGGCCCACGCGCAAGGAGCTGCCGTGAGCCAGAACCCGGGATTCTACCGCTACAAGGTCGGCGACATCACCGTCACCGCCCTGAACGACGGCTTCGCCAAGCGTCCGCTCGAGGGCTTCGTCCGCAACGCCGAACTCGCCGACGTCAAGAAGGCGATGGAACAGGCCTATCTGCCGGCCGACGCGCTCTCGATCAGCTTCACCACGCTGGCGCTGCAGATCGGCGACAAGCTTACCCTGATCGACACCGGCAACGGCGATTCCGGCGCGCCGACCTCAGGCGCCTGGATGAAGAACTTCCTGGCCGCCGGGCTCGACCCGAAGAACGTCTCGACCGTGGTCTTCAGCCATTTCCACGGCGACCACATCAACGGCTTCCGGCTCAAGAACGGCAGCGCCGTCTTCCCGAACGCCGAGGTGATGGTACCGGCGGCCGAATGGGCGTTCTGGATGGACGACGCCAAGATGAACGCCGCCCCCGAAGCGATGAAGGGCGCCTTCGCCGGCGTGCGCCGCGTCTTTGGTCCCGTCGCCAAGGATGTGAAGCAGTACGAGGCCGGCAAGGAGATCCTGCCGGGCGTGACCGCGATCGCGGCGCCTGGCCACACGCCGGGCCACACCGTCTATGCCGTCTCCTCCGGCAGCGGCAAGCTGATGGTGATGTCGGACACGACCAACCACCCTGCGCTGTTCGTGCGCAATCCCGACTGGTCGGCGGTGTTCGACATGGATGGGCCGCAAGCAGCCGCCACCCGCCGCAAGCTGCTCGACATGGCCGTGGCCGACAAGATGCAGGTCGCCTTCTACCACGCTCCCTTCCCCGCCACCGGCCATATCGCCAAGGCCGGCAACGGCTTCGAGCTCGTACCGTTGCAGTGGAGCAGCGCGATCTGAGACCCTCGCGCTTCCGCTGGAGAAAGGCCGGGGCAAGCGCCTCGGCCTTTCTTTTTCGCGCCCCGCTTCCGAGCGGCTCGCGACCAAGCCCGTCGGCGTGCTAGACGGGTTGGAGCCATGCCTATCGGATACCAGCGATGACCGAGCGCTTCGCCGCCATCTCCTTCGTCGCCAGCGACACCGCCGAGGCCCAGGCCGCGCGGCTCAAGCTGGTCGAGCGCTATGGCGATGCCGATCCGGCCGAAGCCGAGGTGGTCGTGGCGCTCGGCGGCGACGGACTCATGCTGCAGACGCTGCATCGCTTCATGGGTACGGCGAAGCCGATCTACGGCATCAACCGCGGCTCGGTCGGCTTCCTGATGAACGAGTTCCGCGAGCGCGGCCTGCGCCAGCGGCTCGAGGCGGCACAGCGCAGCGTCGTCCACCCGCTGACGATGACGGCGGTCGACTGCAACGGCAAGCGCGTCGAGGCGCGCGCGATCAATGAGGTCTCGCTGTTCCGTCGTTCCTATCAGGCGGCGAAGCTGCGGCTCTCGGTCGACGGGCAGGTGCGCCTGTCCGAGCTCGTCGCCGACGGCGTGCTGGTCGCGACTCCGGCCGGCTCGACCGCCTACAACCTCTCGGCCAATGGCCCGATCCTGCCGCTCGACGCGCCGCTTCTGGCGCTGACCCCGCTCTCGCCCTTCCGGCCGCGGCGCTGGCGCGGTGCGCTCCTGCCCGACCATGCCAAGGTGACGATCGCAGTGATGGAGGCTGATAAGCGCCCGGTCAGCGCCGTCGCCGACCACACCCAGATCGACAATGTCGTCTCGGTCTCGATCGCGATCGATCGCTCGCTCGACCTCGTCATGCTGCACGATCCCGGCCACAGCCTGGACGAACGCATCCTGCGCGAGCAGTTCGGCTATTGAGGCGGCCGCGGCTGTCGAGCCTCGCTATCACGCCTGCCGTTTGCCGGTCGTCCTGATCCGTTTGCCGGCCCTCGGAAAGCTCTAATTTTTTGTCGGGGACAAATCCCGGAAAGACCTTGAACAAAACGAGAACATCGTTGATAGTGCCCGCGTGGCCGGCTAGGGTCCGGCTCCGGTCGATCGGCCGGGTTTGTGATGAAGTGCGCAGGAAACGGAGCCTGTCATGGCTGGTAGCGTCAACAAGGTCATTCTGGTCGGCAATCTCGGGCGCGACCCCGAGGTGCGGCGCCTCGGCAGCGGCGAGCCGGTGATCAATCTCAGGATCGCCACCTCGGAAACCTGGCGCGATAAGCAGTCGGGCGAGCGCAAGGAGCGCACCGAGTGGCACTCCGTGGTGATCTTCAACGAGAACCTCGCCAAGGTCGCCGAGCAATATCTGAAGAAGGGTTCGAAGATTTACATCGAAGGCCAGCTGCAGACCCGCAAATGGCAGGACCAGCAGGGCGTCGAGAAGTATACGACCGAAATCGTGTTGCAGCGTTTCCGCGGCGAGCTCACCATTCTCGACAGCCGCGGCCAGGGTGGCGACGAGGCTGGTAGCGGCGGCGGCTATGGCGACGAGGGTTCGTCGGGCGGTAGCGGCTCCTTCGGCCGGTCGAGCCCGGTCGGCGGCGGCTCACGCCAGCCGGCGATGGCGAGCGGCGGCAGCAGCAGCGGCGGTTCGCGCTCGTCGAGCCATCTCGACGACGACATCCCGTTCTAGGGCGATTGCCCGGCGAGATCGGGCGTCATTTCCGGACTGGCCGCGAGAGCGGTGCGCGCCGGGATCCATCATGGGCTTTGTGCTCCATGATGGATTCCGGCGTTCATTTTAGTCTGGCCCTACGGCACCTCGCCCTCGAAGGACACGCCGAGCGAGCCGAGCGCACGCCAGTAGTCCGGATAGGTCTTGGCCACGCAACCAGGGTCGAGGATGGTGATCCCGCCGATCTTCAGCCCCGCCAGCGCGAAGCTCATGGCGATGCGGTGATCGGCGAAGGTGTCGATCTCGGCGGGAAGCGTCTGGCCGGCCAGCGCCGGATCGGAGGCGACGAGGAGATCGTCGCCCTCCTCCACGCCAAGACCCGGCCTGATCCGCGCCAGCCCCTGCGCCAGCGCCGCGACGCGGTCACATTCCTTGACGCGCAGATTGGCGATACCGATGAAGCGCACCGGCGTCCGGTTGAAGGCGGCGAGCACGGCCAGCGTCGGCACCGCATCCTGCATCTGCGAGCCGTCGATCTCGGCCGGCAGGTTCGGGAAGGCGGCGATCAGCGCATGCGCCTTGGCATCGGGCTGGGTGAAGGCTTCGGCCCGCACACCAAGATCGATCGCTCCGCCGGTCAGCACCTCCGCCGCCCAGAGATAGGTCGCGGCCGAGGCGTCGGGCTCGATCAGGTAATCGGTCGCGACATAGCCGGTCGGCGCGATCCGCCAGCCGCCGCTGTCCGGCTCCGACACCTCGGCGCCGAAGGCCCGCATCGTCGCCAGCGTCAGGTCGACATAGCCGCGCGCGCCGATTTCCTGGCCGGTCAGCACGACCTCGACAGGGTTGCGCGCGCAGGCGCCGGCCATCAACAACGCCGAGACGTACTGGCTGGAAAGGCCGCCATCGACCTCGACCAGTCCGCCATCGAAACCGCCCCGCCCCTCGATCGTCACCGGCGGGCAGCCGCTCGGCGCCTCGATCGTGACGCCTAACCGGGTGAGCGCCTCGACCAGCGGCAGGATCGGCCGCTTGCGCATGTGTTCGTCGCCATCGACGACGACTGTGCCGTCGACGAGCGCGGCTGCGGCAGTCAGGAAGCGGGTCGCGGTGCCGGCATTGCCGAGGAAGAGCGGTGCCGCCGGTGCCCGCAGCTTTCCGTCGCTGGTGACGATGAAGCTGGTTTCGTCGGGCTCGGCGATCTCGACGCCCATGTCCCGCAGCGCCTGCGCCATATAGCGGGTGTCGTCGCTCTTCAGCGCGCCGCTGAGCCGGCTGGTACCCTTCGCCAGCGCCGCGACCAGCAGCGCCCGGTTGGTGATCGACTTCGAGCCGGGCGGCATGACGCGGCCGGTCAACGCCACCGTCGTCGGCAGGATGGTGAGTTTGCGGAGATCCGTCGGGGTCATGGCAGGCTCGCGAGGCTTCGTCGCGAGGGTCTTAGACCGTGCGGCTGGAGAGCGGAAGGCACGCCGTCATTGCGAGCGCAAACCGTCATGCTCGCCCTTGTGGCGAGCATCCACGTCTTGAACACCGCGTTCGATCAGTGAAGCGAAGGCGTGGATGGTCGGGACAAGCCCGACCATGACGGGGAATGGTTCAGCCCTTCGCCAGCCCGAACCCGCCGACCGGCTCGGTGACGACATGGCTGTCGAAGCCGGCGATGATCGGCCTGGCCTTGGCGATCGCCGCCTGCACCGCCGGCAAGGCGAGCGAGGCCTTGTGGCTGTCCTCGCGGTCCCAGACCTCGGTGACCCAGATCGCGTCGGCATCATCAGGATCGCGGGCGACGACATAGCTCAGGCAGCCGGGCATGGTGTCGCTGCTCTCAAGGATGTAGCCGATCAGCGCCTCGCGCTCGCCCGGCTTGGCCCGCATCTTCCCGATCAATCCGTACATGGCAGCGCTCTCCCGTTTCGGCCGGCACCGTGCCGAAGCGCCCGGCGCGGCGCAACTGGACGACTGACCAAAGCTGTCAGCAGCGCAACCCGGCTTGGCCGCGCTCGTCACACAGGCGGCCGCCGCTCGCCCAGGACCGCCTGCGCCATGCGGTCGAGCAGGATCGCGAGCGCCACGACCGCGAGGCCGCCGACAAAGCCAAGCCCGGGATCGGCCCGCTGCAGGCCAAGCAGCACGACTTCGCCCAAGCCTTTCGCGCCGATCATCGAGGCGACCACGACCATGGCCAGCGCCAGCATGATCGCCTGGTTGAGGCCCTGCAGGATCACAGGTCGCGCCAAGGGCAATTCGATGAGCCAGAGCGTCTGGCGCGGGCGCAGTCCGAGCGCCTGGGCGGCCTGGACCATGCCGATATCGATGCCGCGCAAGCCGAGTTCGGTCAGCCGCGCGAAGGGCGGCAGGGCGTAGATCAGCGTCGCGAGCAGAGCCGGCGCCCGCCCCAGCCCGAGCAGCATCGCCACCGGGATCAGGTAGACGAAGCTCGGAATGGTCTGCATCAGGTCGTAGACGGGCGCGAGCACCCGCCCCAGCCGTGGCAGGCGCGCCGCAGCGATGCCGAGTGGCAGGCCGAGGATGACGACCAGCACCACTGCGACGATGACGAGCGCGAGCGACTGCATCGCCTCGGTCCAGACGCCGAGACCAGCGAGGACCAGCGGCAGGCTCGCCATCGCGAGCGCGAAGCCGAGACTGCGCCGCGCAAACCAGGCTCCGACGGCGACGGCAAGGATGAAAACCGGCACGGGTACGAGCAGGAGGAGCGTCTCGACGCCGCGCACCGGCGCCGTCAGCAGCCTGCTGAAACCGTCGAGATCATCGCCATAGCCGGTGACGACGGCATCGACCGCCTGATTGACCAGCCTTTGCAGCCCTTTGCCGAAATCCGGCAGCCAGTCCGGTGTCACAGGCCGGACGCGACCTTGCTGGCGACATCGGCCGGCAACCAAGCCTTCCAGACATCAGCTTGCGTCTTCAGGAAGACGAGCGCCTGCTGCTCGGGCGAGATGCCCCTCTCACGCGCCTCGGCGAGCATCCTCGAGGTCAGCTCGCTGGTGGTGGTGTATTTCTTGAAGAAGCCGGCGAGCTGCGGCGCTTTCTTGGCGAACTCGATATTGGCGCCGATGACGACGCGACTCACGGGATAGGCGCTGGCGCGCTTGGGCGCATCGCTCGCCTTGAGTTCGTTCCAGATCGCCTGATCGAAGGGCGGCTCGTCGAGCTTGACCAGGTCATAGGCACCGAGCAGCCAGCTCGGGCCCCAATAATAGAACACGACCGGCCGCTTGCGCTTCAGGGCGGATTCGACGGCGGCGACGATCGCCTCGCCGGAACCGCCACGGAGATTGGTGAAATCGCCGGCCAGCCCGTAGGCGACGAGCTTCTTGCTGTTGATGCCCTCGCAGACCCAGCCGGCCACGCAATTATAGAAGCGTCCCTTGCCGGGCTCGTCCGGGTCGGTGAACAGCTCCTTGTAGCGCTTGAGCTCCTGCACCGATTTCAGCTCGGGCGCCTTGGCGTCGGGGCCGGAGACCAGATAGCGCGGCACGAACCAGCCTTCGTTCGCATCCGGGAACGTCGTACCCAGCGGCTCGACCTTGCCGGCAGCAGCCTCCTTGACCCAGGCTTCGACCGGGTTGGCCAGCCAGATCTCCATGACGATGTCGACATCGCCGCGACCGAGGCCGTTGACCAGCGGCGCGATCACGCCCGGCACGCGCTCGACCTTGCAGCCGAAACCCTTCTCCGCGATGGCGCTGGCGACAGCCGTGTGGAAGGCGGCGGAATCATAGTCGAGCCCCGCCATCTTCAGCGGCCGATCGAGCTCGCAGGCGAGGCCAGGAACGGCAAGGCCGAGGCCGAGCAGCAGCGCTGCTCCTCGCAGAACGGCTTTCATCATGACGATCCCCCCGCTGGCTGCCGTGCCCGATCATGGCACCTGACAATTCGGCATGTCCACGAAGCGCGAAAGCGGGCGAAATGTTCCGCCCTGACAGGCGAAAACCTTAGCGCCGCTTTCAAGTCATGGACACTGCGCAAACGGCGGATGACATGGACCGCGCGCCTGACCAGGCCTGTCAGCAGGCCGCATGCTCAGCCGAGCGTGCCCAGCCCGCGCAAGGCCTTCAGCGTCTCGCGCAGGCCGCGATGCAATGGCTTGTCCTTGCGCAGGACGAGGCCGAGCGTGCGATGCACGCGCGGCGACAGGGGTCGCACGACCAGCCCATCGCTTTCGCCGCGCACCGCCATGCCTGGCAGGATGGCACAGCCAAGGCCGGCGCCAACCAGCCGCTTGATCGCCTCGACGCTGCCGAGCGACATCACCGGCCGCAGCGTCACGCCGGCGCGGGCGAACCACTCGTCGGCGATGCGCCTGGTGATACCGCCCGGCTCGAACAGCAGCACCGGCAGGCGCGCCAGCGCCTCGGGCGTCAACCGCGCCGGCAGCTCCATGCCCGGCGGCGCGATCACGGCGAACTCGTCATCGAGCAGCGGCGTGACCTCCAGGCTGCGGCCGGCGGCCGGCAGCGAGACCAGGCCGATATCGATCTGATTGTCCTCGATCCCTTTGACGATATCGGAGGTGTTGCCGGTGCTGACGGTGATCTCGAGCGTCGGATGGCGCTGGCGCAATTCGCGCAGCACCGGCGGCAGCAGGAAGATGCAGGCGGTCGCCCCGGTGCCGATCCGGACACGGCCCATCGCGCCGGTCGCATGCCGCGCCATGGCCTCGCGCGCCGCCGCCACCGCCGCCTCGATCCGCCCGGCATGGTCGAGCAATTCGATGCCAGCGGCCGTCGGCTGCGCGCGGCGGCCGACCCGCTCGATCAGCAGCGTGCCGAGCCGGCGCTCGAGCTCGCGGATCTGCAGGCTGACCGCCGGCTGGCTCAGGCCGAGCCGCTCGGCCGCTGCCGAGAAGCTGCCGAGCGCAATCACCTGGCGGAAGCTGTCGAGCTGGTCGAGGCGAAGGTTACGCATCTCAAAGAAATTCTCATACTTTGCATAATTTCGAGAAGCTTCTTTTATGACGCGGCAAAGCGCAAGTTGGCCTCGCGGCTGGGGAGAGTGTCCGGCCGCGGCGAGGCGCGAGCGATGAACGGGATCTGGTGTGCGGGACGAAGGCTGCTGTCAGAGATTCCTTGATCGAATCCCCCAAGCCCTCATCCTGAGGAGCCATTCCGTCAGGGATGGCGTCTCGAAGGATGCTCCAGGAAGCTCCGAAACCATCTGGAGCATCCTTCGAGACGCGAGCTGTGCTCGCTCCTCAGGATGAGGGCTGAAAGGGTTCTTGGGTGGGTTCGCCCGCGTGACACGACGGCAGGCGCTGACCGGGCGCCCCTATATGGGAAGGCGGCCCTGCCGGGCCGGAACGATTGCGATGACGACCTCTGAGTCCGCCGGCAACGCTGCGCCGCCAATCCTCATCCGCGATGCGCGGGAGGGCGACATGGGCGCGATCCAGGTGATCTACACCCACCATGTCCTCACCGGCCTTACGAGCTTCGAGGAGGCACCGCCGAGCGTCGAGGAGATGCTGGCGCGCCGGCAGGCCGTGCTGGGGCTCGGCCTGCCTTATCTCGCAGCCGAACTCGACGGCCGGATCGTCGGCTACAGCTATGCGACGGCCTATCGCCCTCGCCCGGCCTATCGCCACACCATCGAGGACTCGATCTATGTCGCCGATGGGCTCGGCGGCCGGGGGATCGGCTCCACCTTGCTCGGCGCGCTGATCGGCCGCTGCGAGGCCGGGCCCTGGCGTCAGATGCTCGCCAATATCGGGGATAGCGGCAATGCCGGTTCGATCGGCCTGCATCGCCGCTTCGGCTTCGAGCCGGTCGGCACCTTGCGCTCGACCGGTTTCAAGTTCGGCCGCTGGGTCGACACCGTGCTGATGCAGCGCAGCCTCGGGGCCGGCGACGAGACGTTGCCCCAGCCATGGACGGCCGGATTGGCCCGGTGATCTCCCGCAGCACCGTCTTCTGTCTCGGGCTGGCGCAGCTCATTTCCTGGGGCGTCTCCTATTATCTGGTCGGCGCCTTCGGCGAGCCGATCGCGGCCGAGTTCGGCTGGTCGCAGGCGATCATCCATGGCGGGCTCTCAGCCGGGCTCCTCGTGATGGGACTGACCTCCGGCGCGGTCGGCCGCCTGATCGATCGCCATGGCGGCCGCAACGTTATGTGCGCCGGCTCGCTGCTCACCGCTGTCGGCATCGCCGGCCTCGCCTTCGCGCAGACGATCGCAGCCTATTACGCCGCCTGGATCTGCCTCGGTCTCGCCATGCGGCTCACACTCTACGACGCCGCCTTCGCCGCGCTCGCTTATATCGGCGGCAGCGCCGCGCGCCGCCCGATCGCGCAGATCACCCTGCTCGGCGGCCTCGCCTCGACGGTGTTCTGGCCGCTGGGCCATGCGCTCGCCGAGCAGTTCGGCTGGCGCGGCGCGCTCCTCGCCTATGCCGGCTTCGCCTTGCTCACCCTGCCCTTGCATCTGACACTGCCGGCCGGCTCCGCCCGCCCCCTCCCCGACGCCAGCGCCGCAAAGCCCGTCAGCGTGCTCAGCCCGGCGGATACACGCTTCGCCGGCATCCTTTACGCGCTGATCGTCACCTTTGCCGGCATTCTCAATGCGGGCATGTCGGCGCATATGATTGGCATCCTCGCCGGGCTCGGCCTGCCCGCCGCCGCCGCGGTCTGGATCAGCTCGACGCGCGGCATCGGCCAGTCGCTGGCGCGGCTCGGCGAGGTCCTGTTCGGGTCCCGCACCAGCCCGTTCGACCTCAACCTCGTCGCCTGCCTGGTGCTGCCGCTCTGCTTCGTCGTCGGCCTCGCCGGCGGCGCGAGCGCCATCGCGGCACTCGTCTTCGCTTTCGCCTATGGCGCCGGCAACGGCGTGCTGACGATCACGCGCGGCACGCTGCCGCTGATGCTGTTCGACCCCAGGAGCTATGGCGCCTATGTCGGCCGATTGCTGGCGCCCGGCTTCTTCTTGTCGGCCGCCGCGCCGCTCGGCTATGCGCTATTGATCGAGCGCTATGGCGCCTCGGCGGCGCTGATCCTCTCCGGTGCCCTGGCCGTCGCCATGCTCGTCGCGGCGATCCTGCTCCGGCGGCACTTCCGCAGCCTGCCACGCTCCTGACAACCGCTGTCAGCACACCCCACAAGAACAATGCGGCAACATCCACGGCTGCGTGCTACTCATGCCGGCCTCCCGCCCGGCCGCACTGGCACGGCACGGCGATTGCCCTATCTCTACGGCTGACCCCGAACCGGACACCACCATGGCTCGCAAGACCACGCTCGCCGACCAGGCTGCCGCGCTGGAAGACATGTTCGACCGCAACCGTGCGGCCGACCCGAACGCCCGCGTCATCTCCGTGCGCGGTGCGCGCGAGCACAATCTCAAGAATGTCGATCTCGCGATTCCGCGCGACAAGCTGGTGGTGTTCACCGGGCTGTCAGGCTCGGGCAAGTCCTCGCTCGCCTTCGATACGATCTATGCGGAGGGCCAGCGCCGTTATGTCGAGTCGCTCTCGGCCTATGCCCGCCAGTTCCTCGAGATGATGCAGAAGCCCGATGTCGACCAGATCGACGGGCTCTCGCCGGCGATCTCGATCGAGCAGAAGACGACCTCGAAGAACCCGCGCTCGACGGTCGGCACCGTCACCGAGATCCACGACTATATGCGCCTGCTCTGGGCCCGCACCGGCATCCCCTATTCGCCAGCGACCGGCCTGCCGATCGAGAGCCAGACCGTGCAGCAGATGGTCGATCGCCTGGTCGAACTGCCGGAGAAGACCCGCGGCTACCTGCTGGCGCCCGTCGTCCGCGGCCGCAAGGGCGAGTTCCGCAAGGAGATGGCCGACTGGCTGAAGCGCGGCTTCCAGCGCGTCAAGGTCAATGGCGAGTTCTACGAGATCCCGGACGCGCCTGTTCTCGACAAGAAGTTCAAGCACGACATCGACGTCGTCGTCGACCGCATCGTCATCCGCGCCGATCTCGGCGCCCGCCTCGCGGATTCGCTGGAGCAGGCGCTCGAGTTCGCCGACGGCATCGCCGTCTTCGAATATGCCGACGAGAAGGAGGAGAACGGCGAGGCCCGCCGCGTCACCTTCTCCTCGAAGTTCGCCTGCCCGGTCTCCGGCTTCACCATCCCCGAGATCGAGCCGCGCCTGTTCTCGTTCAACAATCCGTTCGGCGCCTGCCCGGTCTGCGATGGGCTCGGCCACGAGATGCGGATCGATCCGGAGATGATCGTCCCGGATCATGGTCTCAGCCTGAAGAAGGGCGCGATCGCGCCCTGGGCCAAGTCGACCTCGCCCTATTACGGCCAGACGCTCGATGCGCTCGCCAGGCATTTCGGCTTCTCGACGACCAAGCCCTGGAGCGAGCTGCCGCAGAGCGCCCGCGACGCCATATTGTTCGGCACCGGCACCGAGGCCGTGCGCATGGCCTATAATGACGGCCTGCGCGCCTATGAGGTGAAGAAGCCCTTCGAGGGCGTGATCACCAATATGGAGCGGCGCTGGAAGGAGACCGAGAGCGACTGGGCCCGCGAGGAGATCGGCCGCTTCATGTCGGAGACGCCCTGCGCGGCGTGCAACGGCTTCAGGCTCAAGCCCGAGGCGCTGGCGGTCAAGATCGACATGCGCCATATCGGCGAGATCTCGCAGCTCTCGGTCAAGGACGCGCTCGCCTGGGTCACGGCCCTGCCCTCGCGGCTGTCGCACAAGCAGAACGAGATCGCCCCGCGCATCCTCAAGGAAATCCGCGACCGGCTGACCTTCCTGCTCGATGTCGGCCTGGAATACCTGACGCTGGCGCGCGGCTCGCGCACGCTCTCGGGCGGCGAGAGCCAGCGCATTCGCCTGGCCTCGCAGATCGGTTCGGGCCTCACCGGCGTGCTCTATGTGCTCGACGAGCCCTCGATCGGCCTGCACCAGCGCGACAATGAGCGCCTGCTCGGCACGCTGCGCCGCCTGCGCGACCTCGGTAACACCGTGATCGTCGTCGAGCATGACGAGGACGCGATCATGACCGCCGACTATGTCGTCGATGTCGGCCCCGGCGCCGGCATCCATGGCGGCGAGATCGTCGCCAAGGGCACGCCGCAGGACATCCTCGACGATCCGAACTCGCTCACCGGCAAATACCTCACCGGCGAGATGAGCGTCCCGGTGCCGCTGAAGCGCCGCAAGCCGCAGAAGGGCCGCGCGCTGAAGATCGTCGGCGCCCGCGGCAACAACCTCAAGGACGTCACGGTCGACATCCCGCTCGGCCTGTTCACCTGCATCACCGGCGTGTCGGGCGGCGGCAAGTCGACGCTGATCATCGACACGCTCTACAAGGCGATCGCGCGCAAGCTCAACGGCTCGATCGAGCATCCGGCGAGCCATGACCGGATCGAGGGCATGGAGCATCTCGACAAGGTCATCGACATCGACCAGTCGCCGATCGGCCGCACACCGCGCTCGAACCCGGCGACCTATACCGGCGCCTTCACGCCGATCCGCGAATGGTTCGCCGGTCTGCCCGAGGCCAAGGCGCGCGGCTACCAGGCCGGCAGGTTCAGCTTCAACGTCAAGGGAGGCCGCTGCGAGGCCTGCCAGGGCGACGGCGTCATCAAGATCGAGATGCACTTCCTGCCCGACGTCTACGTCACCTGCGATGTCTGCAAGGGCAAGCGCTATGACCGCGAGACGCTCGAGGTGAAGTACCGCGACAAGTCGATCGCCGACGTGCTCGACATGTCGGTCGAGGAGGCCAAGACGCTGTTCAAGGCCGTGCCCTCGATCCGCGAGAAGATGGTGACGCTCGCCCGCGTCGGCCTCGACTATGTCAAGGTCGGCCAGCAGGCGACGACGCTCTCGGGCGGCGAGGCGCAGCGCGTCAAGCTCTCCAAGGAGCTCTCCAAGCGCGCCACCGGCCGCACCCTCTACATCCTCGACGAGCCGACCACCGGCCTGCACTTCCACGACGTCGCCAAGCTGATGGAGGTGCTGCACGAGCTGGTCGAGCAGGGCAATTCCGTGGTGGTGATCGAGCACAATCTCGAAGTGATCAAGACCGCCGACTGGGTCCTCGACCTCGGCCCCGAAGGCGGCGACGGCGGCGGCATGGTGGTGGCGCAAGGCACGCCGGAGGACATCGTCCGGATCGGCAAAGGCCACACCGCGCGCTTCCTCAAGGAAGTGCTGGAGCGGCGGCCGTTGAAGGGCAAAGGCGCGCGGCAGGCGGCGGAGTAAGGCGCAAAGGCAGGCGACGGTCTGATTCAGTAAGCTATTAGGCCGACATCCTGCTCTCTATTCAGTATCTGGCCGCAAAGGTCGGGTTTCTGGCTAAGCAAAGTCGGCACCTAGGGAGGCAATCTGCGCAAACGAGTCTCTCACTTACTCGGTCAGAAGCTTGGCGATAGGCACCCACACGGACAAACCGTCTCTAGCAAGTATTGCGTCACCAGCTATTAAAACGCGCTGATTACTCTTAATAACGACCAACTGCTCTGCATTCACATAACTATTCTCGGCCTCGTTCCACGCCCGCGGGCCAGCTCTCAACCACACGTCCCGAACTGCCGAAAGCTTGTCATTTGCTGCAGGATACAAGGCGTCAGCCCGCGTTTCGTTTCTGAAAGTACGGTCAACTAGCTTTCCAGACTGCTCATCGATTCTTCCAAAATAAGTGTACCCCGCTACTTTTGGCAATTTCGCCACCGGCGAATACACGTCTCCAGGAGGAAAGAAATTCACCCCTACGATCTCAGATACAGGGGCAATGGCGTACTGCTCCTTGTTAGTTGGATCCGTGGTTATAAATATATCTCCAGCAACTTTAATTTTTTGTCCATGCTCCACATATCTTGTTGCTGTAGTTCCCATAAATATTGAATTAGACTCAATATTCCAGTGAAACGGCCGAGATCTCAACGCTACTTTCTCCTTGTTTACAGTCAGAAAATCTCCTCTTTTTGGAAATGTCGCGCCAATCCTATCGCTAATATCGAAATAAGTTTTCCTGATATTATTATTACTATTAATAACCCCAAAAACTACGAAACCAATTACCTTATTTGAGGGCTTTATATTCTCAATCTGAGTCGTTATTTCCTGAGAGAGCTCCGGGAAATTCGCACGCATTTCCAGTAAGACCTGACGATCTGTCGCACTCCTTACGATC
>NZ_CAXUTF020000013.1:0-96555 GCF_964254315.1 Allobosea sp. LjRoot90 | reverse complement strand
GGAGATGACGTTTTTTCGACAGGGGCGCGCTTTTTTATCCGGCTCGCGATTTCTGCGGGTTTTTCGCCGTTTGGACGCCTCGGCGCAGCGCCCGTATCACCCTCGCAACGCTCTCGCCCGCAAACAGCCGCAATTCTTTCTCACAGCGGCAGGGTCTGCGTGCTGGCCCCTGTCGGGATCGACCCCGAGATTGATTCCAGTGCGTGACGAGGGCATGCTCTTCTCTATATAGGGTCCATGCTCATTCACGGCATCGAACCCGGCGCCCGTCGGGCGCTTCAATGGATTCGCCAGACGCCCGATGAACGCCCCTCCGGATCTGAGAGCGCCGCATGAGCCGCTGACGCCGGAAGCGGCGGCGCTGCTCGTGGATCTCGGGATCGAGCCGCCGATCACACCGGCCGGCTCCGCGCCAGCCGGCATGGATCGCCGCGGTGTCTCGCTGCGTTGGCTTGCCGCCTGCCTATTGGTCGGCTCCTGCGGAGCAGCATTGCTCGGCGGCGCCATTCTCGTCGCGGTGCGCGGCGACACCAGTTTCGCCGAGCGCCCCGAACCGATCACTCTGCGTCAGACCACCTCGGTCGGCGGTGGCGCTCGCAAGGGCGACAAGCTCGTCGCCGAGCAGCCGATCGCCTCCGCACGGCACACGCTGCGTGCACCGATGTCCCAGCGTATCGGCGACCGTGAAGTCATCCGGGTCCGCCCGTTCGTCAGGCTCTCGACCAACCTGTCGCTGACCAGCGGCGTCTACGCCACCAACATCCCGCCTTTCAATCCGCTGCGGCTCTTCGCCGAGGGAGCCCCCGGCAGCGAACGCTATGCCGAGCCGGTCACCGAGATGCCGGATGCGGACGTCTCGATCACCAAGCGCGATCTCGCCGATCTGCCGGTCACGCCGGGCAAGGCCAACCTGACCGATGCCGATGTGATCAATCAGATGGAAGAGGAGCGCGCCAATCTCGCCGCGGCCGACCGGCGGGCCGCCCTGCCGATCCCGCCGCAGCTGATGCTGAGCCGTACCCTTGCTCAAGGCAGCCAGGTTCCAGGTGCCGGCAACCTGCTCTCCTATGCGCCCGCGACCGACACTTCGTTCTCAGGCATCGAGGTCCGCGTCGTCCCGGAGAACGTCACGAACGCGCCGAAGACCCCGATCGCCGCTTCGCGCGAGCCGCTGGTCGAGGAGAAGCTGCTGATCACCCGCCGTGGCGAGAACTTCGAGACAGTCGTGCGCAATGCCGGCGCCAACCGCGACCAGATCGTCTCGATGATGAAAGCGTTCGATGGGCGGGTGAAGGTCGCTGCCCTGCCGGAGGGCCAGGTCGTGCAGGCGCTATTTGCGCCCGGCTCGCGCCCGGGCGAGCCGCGCCAGATCGTCCGCCTCGCCTTGCTTGAGAACGGGCGCCCCTCGGCAGTGATCGCGGTCAACGACAAGGGCCTCTTCGTCCCCGTGGCCTTGCCGAGGACCGAGACGATCGGCCCGCAGCCGAAGTCGCAGGCCAATTCGGAGGAAGACGAAGAGGATGAAGACGAAGGCGGCGGCACGGGCGCTCGCCTCTATGAGAGCCTCTATGAGACCGGACTGCGCCATGACCTGCCGCGTCCGCTGATCGACGAGCTCGTGCGCATCTTCTCCTACGACCTCGATTTCCAGCAGCGCGTGCGCGGTGGCGACAATCTCGAGGTCATCTTCACCGACGAGGACGAGGGCGAGCGCGCCGAGATCCTCTCAGCCACGCTCACCATCGGCGGCGAGACCAGGCAGGTCTTCCGCTATCAGGCGCCCGAGGACGGGCTGATCGACTATTTCGACCCTGAAGGCCGGTCGCTGAAGAAGTTCCTGCTGCGCAAGCCAATCACGGACGCCGAAATGCGCTCAGGCTTCGGCATGCGCTATCACCCGATCATGCGCTATTCGAAGATGCACACCGGCGTCGACTGGGCCAACAAGATCGGCACGCCGATCCTCGCCGCCGGCAATGGCACCGTCATCAAGGCGGAATGGGATTCCGGCTATGGCCGCCGCATCGAGATCCAGCACGCAAACGGCTACGTCACGGCCTATTCACACCAATCGGCTTTCGCCAAGGGCATCGCGCCCGGCGTCAAGGTCCGCCAGGGCCAGGTCATCGGCTTCCTCGGTAATACCGGCCTCTCGACCGGCCCGCATCTGCACTACGAGGTCATGGTCAACGGCAATTTCGTCAACCCGATGAAGATCAAGGTGCCGCGCGGCCGCGAGCTCGACGGCAAGGCGCTCGTCGAATTCAAGCGCCAGCGCGACGAGGTCCAGGGCCTGATCGAAAGGGCCGGAGGCCAAACCGCGCAATTGCGCTGACATTCCACCCCCGTTACAGGCCAGATGCTCTCCTCGCTGCTCATCGTTCTGCCCGTCTTCGGCCTGATCGCGATCGGCTATGCTGCGCGCTGGGTGAAGCTGCTGCGCGAAACCACCGGCGAGGGTCTCTCCGACTTCGTCTTCGTCCTCGCCGTCCCCTGCCTGCTGTTCAAGACGTTGGCGACAGCCACGATCCCGCCGGACCAGCCCTGGGGCTACTGGGTCTCCTATTTCACCGGCCTCGCGATCGTCTGGGTCATCGCTCAGCTCGTGGCGCGACAGCTGTTCGCCCGCAAAGGCCCCGAACTCGTCGTCTCGGGCTTTGCCGCGGCGCAGTCGAACACCGTCTTTGTCGGCGTGCCGATGATCCTGAAGGCCTATGGCGAAGCCGGCGCGGTCCCGCTCGGCCTGTTGCTCGCAGTGCATCTGCCGGTGACGATGACGGCTGCGACCCTCCTCGCTGAAGGCCGGGGCACGTCGCCGCTCCTGTTGCTCAAACGGCTGTTCACCCACCCGATCGTCGTCGGCATCCTGCTTGGCAGCGCAGCGCGCCCGTTCGTCGCCCTGATTCCAACGCCACTCTGGTCGATCGTCGACCTGATCGCGGGCGCAGCCGTTCCCTGCGCGCTGATCAGCCTCGGCATTGCGCTGAGGCGCTACGGCCTCGCCTCCGGCATCGGCCTGCCGGCGGTACTGAGCTTCCTCAAGCTCGTGCTGCACCCGCTGATCGTCTTCCTGCTCGCGACGAAGGTCTTCGCCATGCCCCCGGCCTGGGCGGGCGTCGCCGTGCTCTTCGCCGCCTGCCCTTGCGGGATCAACGCCTATCTCTTCGCCGAGCGCTACAAGCAGGGCGTCGCCGACGCGTCCAGCGCAATCGCGCTCTCGACCGCGCTCTCGCTCTTCACCACGATCGGCTGGCTGACCTTTCTGGGCGTCGGCTGAGCGAACTGGCCCTCGCCCGGTCGGCAACGATTCACGTGAAACCGAGCTGCCTTCGAATCGCCTCCGGCGTCATCCCCTGCGCCCGCAGATCGGCGAGGCTTTGCGACAACCTGCTCTTTGCAAGCTTCTGACCGCCCTCATCCAGCAGGAGCGCGTGGAAATGATAGCGCGGCGTCGCCAAGCCGAGCAGGCGCTGCAGCAAGACATGGATATCTGTCGCAGCTTCGAGGTCCTCACCTCGGACGACATGGCTGACGCTTTGCAGCGCGTCGTCGGTGACCACCGAGAGGTGATAGCTCGTCGGCACATCCTTGCGCGCCAGCACGACATCGCCCCAGCGCGCCGGATCGACCGCGACCTCGCGCTCCTCTCCATTGTCGTCGAAGAGGCGGTAGGTGAGTGCTTCGCCCGCCGTTCGCGCCAGGGCCAGGTCCATGGCGAGCCGCAGCACATGTGGTTCGCCGGCCTCAACGCGCCGCTGCGCTTCCGCATCGCTCAGGAGGCGGCACATCCCCGGATAGAGCGGCGCACCGTCGGGGTCGCGCGGCCAGGGCGTTCCGGCCTCGGCCTCGCGCCGCTTGACCGCGTCCTTCACCTCCTGGCGCGAGCAGAAGCACGGATAGACCAGTCCCATCGCATCGAGCCGATCCAGCGCCCGGCGGTAATCATCGAAATGCTCGGATTGCCGCCGCACCTCGGGCAAGAACGATACTCCGAGCCAGGCGAGGTCGTCATGGATGCCCTGCTCGAATTCAGGCCGGCAGCGGGCGCGGTCGATATCCTCGATCCTAAGCAGGAGCTCGCCACCAAAGCGCGCCGCCAGCCGCTCATTGGCCAGGGCCGAATAGGCATGGCCGAGGTGCAGCCGCCCGTTCGGGCTCGGCGCAAACCGGAAGACAGGGGAAGACGATGCCATCTCCTCCTGTCTATGGTTCGCCGCGAGCCTCGCCAAGTCCGGCCTCCTGACACAAGCCGGAACCGAGATCGGCGATAGAGCAATTCCAGCAAAAGTGCGTAGCGGTTTTGCGTCCGGAATTGCGTGAAACAAGGAGATAGAGCCTTGGAGGCGAACTTCCGTTCGCCGGAAATGCTCTAGACCGGACCAGCATGACGACAATCTCCAGCACAGCCGATCTCGAAGAGGGCATGGCGGTCCTCGTCGCTCTCGACCCCATCTGGGAACAGATCATCGCCCGCACCGGAATCCCGCCTTTGCGCCGCCGCGAGAGCGGTTTCTTGAGCCTCGCCTCGATCATCGTTTCGCAGCAGCTCTCGGTGGCGAGCGCGCGCGCCGTCTGGACCCGGGTCGAAAGCGTGCTCAGCCCCTTGACGCCGGAACGCGTCCTCGCTGCCAGTGATGAGGAGATGCGGCTTTCGGGCCTGTCTCGGCCGAAGCAGAAGACGCTGCGCGCTGTCGCCGCAGCGATCGCGGAGAGCCGGCTTGATCTCGCCGGCCTCGAGGCGGCGACACCAGAATTCGTCCACGAACACATGACCGCGGTCTCGGGAATTGGCCCATGGACCGCGGATGTCTATCTGCTGTTCTGCCTCGGCCATCGCGACGGCTTCGCCGCCGGCGACCTCGCGGTCCAGGAGGCGGCGAAGGTCGCCTTCAATCTGCCGACGCGGCCAAAACCTGCCGAGCTGGCCGAACTGGCGGAGGCATGGCGCCCGTGGCGCGGCGTCGCCGCGCGCCTGCTCTGGGCCTATTATGCCGCGCTGAAATCGCGCGAAGGCATCAACGCGTAGAGCAAAGCCCCTGGAATCAGCCCTTGATCACCTTGAGCGCCGCCTGGCTCGCCGCACGCAGCAGGCCGGTATCGCTCATCACGGTGACCAGCCGTGCGCCCAGTGCAACGCCTTCCTTGGCTCGCTCAGCCGTCGCGGCGTAGAAGGCGACCGGCTTTTTCACCGCATTCGCCCGCGCCACGATATGGCGCAGCGCGTCGTCGACCTCCTTGGCCGAGGCGTTGATGGAGGCGCCGCCCGACAGCGCGATCGAGAGATCGGACGGGCCGACGAAGAGCGCATCGATCCCGTCGATGGCGAGGATGTCATCGACGATCGCCATCGCCTCGCGGGTCTCGATCATCGCGAAGGTCAGCGAGAAGTCGTTGGCCTGCGTGAGATAGCTGTTCTGATCGAGGCCGGAAGCGCCGAGGCCGCCATAGCTGCCCCAGCTGCGCTCGCCGAGCGGCGGGTACTTGGCATAGGCCGCAAGGCGGCGCGCATCCTCGATCGTGTTGATCATCGGCGCGATCACGCCGGAGGCGCCGGAATCGAACAGCTTCGAGACGTTCTGGAACTCGCCGACCGGAATGCGCGCGATCGCCGGCTTGCCGGCAGCGTTGATCAGCGGGATCGCCCGGATGACCTCCGCCAGCGTGATCGGGCCATGCTGCATGTCGAGCGTGACCGCATCGAAGCCTTCCTGCGCCAGGATCGCGGCGATGCTCGGATCGGGCAGCCCGCACCAGGCGGAAAGCAGCGTCTCGCCCTTGGCGAGGCGATCAGCGAGCGAGGACAGCACGGTCGGCTTGGCGGCGGTCATGAGCGCATTCATCCGGTTGCCCGCTCTTCACCACTGGCGGGTCCACCGACCCTGAACCGAACCGGCGGTGAAAGGCAAACGCTGCGGCATGCGCCATGCTCAAGGGCGCAATGCGATGAAGGCCGCCTTGCGCCCGAGCGTTCCTCAGCGGCCGGACTGGATCTCGTCAGCGGCCTTGATCAGCAATTCAGTCATGGTCCGACGGATCTCGTCGTCGGCGACCGTGACGCTGCCTGCGGCGAAATCGGCCTTGACCTTGCGCAGCACGTCGTCGTCGCCGGCCTCCTCGAAATCGGCGAGCACGACCGACTTGGCATAGGCATCGGCATCGGCGCCGCTTTTGCCGAGCTTCTCCGCGGCCCACAGGCCGAGCAGCTTGTTGCGCCGGGCCGTCGCCTTGAAGCGCAGCTCCTCGTCATGCGCGAACTTGTTCTCGTAGGCGTCCTTGCGCTGGTCGAAGGTGGTCATCTGGTTCTTATCCTCTTCGGAGCGGCAATCTTGCTGCGGCGCGATATCAGCCTCGCCATATAGCAACGTGATGGCGGTGCGGGCTAGAGCCGGATCCGATCAGATTGAACCAATCTGATCGGCGAATCCGCCTCTCACTTTGAGTTCAGAGACCGTTTTTCCGATCAGCTTGCGGTGCAAGCTGATCCAACGCGGTCGAAACGGGCGCCGCGACCTCGCCTCCGGCGCTTTGTTGCGTTTGCAGCATGAAAGGCCCATATAGCGCGAGTGTGGCCAGTTCTTAGGAGCAAGGCCCGCATGAACCAGCCGGACCGGCGCGCCAGGATCGAACTCGACAGAGCAACGAGATTGCGCGAGAGCGTGCTGAAAAGGGCCATGATCCCGCCGCGGGCAACCGCGACCAGAGAGAGGCCGACCCTTTGGATTTCCTCAAGCCACGGTATATCCCGATGAACCGCCGCCGTCGCATCTACGAAGGCAAGGCGAAGGTCCTCTATGAGGGACCGGAGCCCGGAACGCTGATCCAGCATTTCAAGGACGACGCGACCGCCTTCAATGCCAAGAAGCATGAAGTGATCGACGGCAAGGGCGTTCTGACCAACCGCATCTCCGAGCACATCTTCAGCAACCTGAACGATATCGGCGTGCCCACGCATTTCATCCGCCGGCTCAACATGCGCGAGCAGCTGATTCGCGAGGTCGAGATCATTCCGCTCGAGGTCGTGGTCCGCAATGTCGCGGCCGGCTCGCTTTCGACCAAGCTCGGCATCGAGGAAGGCACGCAGCTGCCGCGCTCGATCATCGAATTCTACTACAAGAACGATGCGCTGGGCGACCCGATGGTCTCTGAAGAGCACATCACCGCCTTCGGCTGGGCGACGCCGCAGGAGATCGACGACATCATGGCGCTCGCCATCCGTGTCAACGACTTCCTCTCCGGTCTCTTCCTCGGTGCCGGCATCCGTCTCGTCGACTTCAAGATTGAGTGCGGCCGGCTCTGGGAAGGCGAGATGATGCGTATTGTCGTCGCCGATGAGATCAGCCCCGATTGCTGCCGGCTCTGGGACATCCGGTCGAAGGACAAGATGGACAAGGATCGTTTCCGCCGCGACCTGGGCGGGCTGATCGAGGCCTATACCGAGGTGGCGCGCCGCCTCGGCATCCTCGGCGAAAACGAAAAGCCGGGCCCGGCAGGCCCCCGGCTGGTGCAATAATTGCCGCGCCTGGTGCAGTGACCGCCGCGGCTACCGAGACTCTGATTGTCGGACGGGGGCGCTTGCGCTCCCGTTTGCGTTTCGGCGCGCTCGCGCTGGGAGTTCTGCTGATCGCCGGTTGCGCCGACCATTTCGGCCCCGGCCTGGTCCAGCTCGCCGCCGGCCGCGGTTGGGAGCCGTTGCCGATCCAGAACTGGGTGGTGAACGACGGCATCAATCCGAAGGCGATAGTTTTTTGCACGCCGCAGGACTGCCAGCGTCCAGGCGTCGCCGCGCTGCTGAGCTTCGAAGGCCGCGAAGCCGCTGACATGGCAAAGACGCTCGCCCTCAATCCGGCCCGGTTGGCACGCGAATTCTCGAAGCGCCCGAAGGCAAAGCAGGCCGACAAGCCGGCGAGCACGACCACCGTCTCCCGCTTCAAGCAGGAGGGCACCGATGGCATCCTCGTCGAGATCCGCGCCAAGGAAGGCGGCCGCCTGGCCTCGACCGCGATCCTCTACGCCCGCAAGGACAATACGCTCGCCATGGCGATCGCTGTGACGGATGACTCGCAAGCCGCCCAGGATTTCGCCCGCGCCACCTGGGCGAGCCGCTGATTCGGACATAGCCGTCAGCCTCGAGCCAATCGATCGAAGCAGGAGAACCCGATGGCAGATGCGCCACCTCTCGATCCGGAACTGGTCAAAGATTTCGTCCGCAGCGCGCACGGCAAGCTCGACAGGGTCGAGGCGCTCATCGCCGACCATCCGACTCTCGTGAATGCGGCCTGGGATTGGGGCGGCGGCGACTGGGAGTCCGGGCTCGGCGCGGCCGCCCATACCGGGCGCCGGGATATCGCCGATTTCCTTCTCGCGCGGGGCGCGCGAATGGACATCTTCGCTGCGGCGATGCTCGGGCATCTCGATCTGGTCCGCACCTATCTCTCTGCGGTGCCGACCGCTGTGCACGCAGGCGGTCCCCACGGCATTCCGCTCATCACGCACGCGAAGATGGGAGGCGCCCCGGCAGCTCCCGTCCTCGACTACCTGCAAGAGCTGCTTATCAGCTCTGCCGCCGCCGGCTCGGCGAAGAATGGTTGAGCCGGCATCGATTCACCGCTAAGGCACCCGAATAATCCCGCCTGGAGATCACGATGAAAGCCCGCGTCACCGTCACCCTCAAGACCGGCGTGCTCGACCCGCAGGGCAAGGCGATCGAGGGTGCGCTGAAATCGCTCGGCATCGACGGTGTCGGCTCGGTGCGCCAGGGCAAGGTCTTCGACATCGAGCTCGACGGCGCCAACAAGGCCGTCGCCGAGGCCGCCCTCAAGGCCGCCTGCGAGAAACTGCTCGCCAACACTGTGATCGAGAATTATCGCGTCGAGCTGGTCGGCTGACCGTCTGCCTTAGCGAGAAACCACCGACCATGATCAAGATCGGCCTTGCCGCCCTGCTCGCGCTCACCCTGGGTGCCTGCCAGACGACTGCCACCAAGCCGAAACGCTTGGCTGAAGGGGAGTTTGAGACCCCGATCAGAGCTGGCGAGACTCGGCTGCGCCTCCAGAATTTCGATCGCGAGAAGTGGCAGAGCCGCGGCATCGACACGCTGAGCGCGGCACGCACCGCCTTCGTCTGCCGGCCACTGGCATGTCCCGCTCCTTCGGTCGTGATCTACGCGCGTCTCAACAGCCCGACCCGCAAGCCCGATCCGCAGGCGCTGCTCAATCTGGCGCAGGGTGTAGCCGACAAGGCGGCACAAGAGGGCGCAACCATCACGGCTGCGCCGCGGACCGGAACGACCAAGGGCTTCCCCTCCTTCAGCTTCGCTTACACAAAGCAGCGCGACGGCAAGACGGAATTCGGCCGGGCGACCTCGGTTTTCGCCGGCTCGCTCGCATTCAACATCCTGTCGATCTCGCAGAACGAGGCGGCCACCGGCCGCCATCTCGACGAGTTCCTCAGAGCGGTCGAGATCGTCGATGGCGGTCCGCGCCGTACCGCCAGCCGTTGATAGGAAAGGGGCATCCCATGCGCGCCGCCGTCATTACCTTCCCCGGCTCGAACCGCGATGGCGACGTCGCCAAGGCGCTGCGCCAGGCCGGCGCGACCGTCGACCACGTCTGGCATAGCGATTACGAGCTGCCGGCTGGGACCGATCTCGTCGTCCTGCCGGGCGGCTTCTCCTATGGCGACTACCTGCGCTGCGGCGCCATCGCCGGCCGCGCCCACATCATGGACGCGACACGGGCGCATGCGGCGCGCGGCGGCCTCGTACTCGGCATCTGCAACGGCTTCCAGATCGCCTGCGAGGCCGGTTTGCTGCCAGGTGTGCTCGCCCGCAACGCCGATCTGAAATTCGTCTGCAAGCGCCAGCACCTCAAGGTCGAGCGCAACGACACCGCCTTCACCTCGGCCTATGCCAAGGGGCAGGTGATCGATGTCTGCATCGCCCATGGCGAGGGCAACTATATCTGCGATCCCGAAACGCTCGCCCGGCTCGAAGGTGAGGGACTGGTCGCGTTTCGTTACTGCGACGCAGACGGCAAGGTGACGGCTGAGGCCAATCCGAACGGCTCGCTGGGCGGCATCGCTGGCATCTACTCAGCCAGCCGCAACGTGCTTGGCCTGATGCCGCATCCGGAAAACCTGATCGACGGCCTCGTCGGCGGCACCGACGGGCGCGGCATGTTCGAAAGTCTGGTCGGCGGGAAAAAGGCCGCGTGAGCGAGGCGCCCCCGCTCGTCGAGGGCCGCCAGCCACTCGTCCCGGACTGGAGTCTCGTGCTGCCGTTTCCGATGGCCCGCCGCGTCGAGGATGGCTCGCTGGTCTTCTGGCATAGCCCGCGTGGTCTGACCTTCTGGCTCAACGCTTACGATGGCGGCGATCCGGATGATGCACTTGCCGAATGGCGGGAAATCCACGCCTCTGCCGCTTTCGATCTGATCGAGGAGCGCGAGACCGACTTCATCCGTTTCGCTTACCGCCTCAATGAAGCGGCGGAAGACGAACGCCAGCCCGCCTTCTACGGCTTTGCCTGCGCCCGTGACGGCGGGCAGATCCACATCGCCGGCTATTTCGATGAGCCGAGTCTGCTCGATGCCGTGCTCGCGACCTGGCGCAGCCTGCGCTTCGGCCCGCCGCTGCAGTAGAGCATTTTCAAGCGAAGTGGACGCCAGTTCGCATGAAGAAAATGCGATAAAACAAAGAACCAGAGCGTTTCCGCAATTTGGGAAACGCTCTGGACGGGTTCAGCTACCCTTCTGCGCCCGCGCCAGCAATCGCGACGCCGCCGTGCCGTCGAGCGGGCCGACATGCTTCTCCAGGATGCGCCCGTCCGGCCCGATCAGGAAGGTCTCCGGCACGCCGTAGACGCCCCATTCGATCGCGGCCCGGCCGTTGCGATCGACCCCGACCGCCGAATAGGGATTGCCGAGCGCGCCGAGGAAGCGGCGGGCATTCTCGGCCTCGTCCTTGTAGTTGAAGCCGACCAGCGCAACCTTGCCCTGCTTCACCGCAGCTGAATCTGCCATGGCGACGAGGAAGGGATGCTCGACCCGGCAGGGCGCGCACCAGCTCGCGAAGACATTGACGATCGTCGCCTTGCCCTTGGCGAGGCCTGCCATGTCGAAGGTCGGCACGGGTTGGCCGTCGCGCTGCAGCCCTTCGAGCGGAGGCAATGTGATCGCCGGCGCCGGCTTACCGATCAGGGCCGAGGGTACCTTGCTGGCGTCGCCGGAGAACAACCCCTTGGCAAACACTGCGGCCAACGCCGCGAAAATCAGCAGCGGTATCGCATAGAGCCAGGGCGAGCGCCGCGGGGGTGAGGTTGCAGCCTCGCTCATGACGTGCTGCCGCCGCGGCGACCGGCACCGCGCTCTTCGAGCGCTGCCAAGGCCCGCCTCTGCGCGCGCCGGTCGAGCAGGATGGCTGCCGCGAGGCCGGAAAGAATCACCGCTGCCGCCAGATAGGCGGCAAGGATGAAGCCCGTATGGGGTCCGAGTGCGTCCATCATTGCGCTGCCTGCAAGGACAGCCGGTCGAGCCGCTCGGCCTCGAAGATCGTCAGCGTGCGAACCCGCCGGCGCAGGATTTCGGCCTGCATCGCAGCGAAATGAAGCGCTAGCGCCAGCAGTGTGAAGCCGAGCGCGGTGATCAGCAGCGGCCAGAGCATCGAGGCGTGGATGGTCGAGCCACCGAGCCGGAGCACCGAGGCCGGCTGGTGCAAGGTGCTCCACCAATCGACCGAGAACTTGATGATCGGGATGTTGACGCAGCCGACCAACGTCAGGATCGCGACGGCACGGCCGGCGCGTGACGGCTCGTCGATAGCGCGGCGCAGCGCGATGACGCCGAGATAGAGCAGGAACAGCACCAGCATCGAGGTCAGGCGCGCATCCCAGACCCAGTAGGTGCCCCACATCGGCTTGCCCCAGAACGAGCCGGTCAGCAGGCAGATCAGCGCGAAGCAGGCACCGATCGGCGCGGCGGCCTGCTGGGCGACATCGGCCAGCGGATGGCGCCAGACTAGGACGCCCAGCGCCGAGAGCGCCATCATCGAATAGAACATCAGCGCCAGCCAGGCGGCCGGCACATGGATGTACATGATCTTGATCGTCTCGCCCTGCTGGTAATCGGCCGGCGCGACGAACCAGACGAGATAGAAGCCGGTGGCGAGCAGAATCGCTGCCGCGCCCGCAAACCAGGGCAGCAGCGCGCTAGACAGGCGCATGAAGCGCGCCGGATTGGCCAGTTCGGTAAGGCTCGCCATGGAGGTGGTGGCCGGTTCTGCTCTTAATTTCGACGAGAGAGCATGTAGCAATCGCCGGCCCGGCTCACAATCGACCTCGAAGCCCTGCGACGATGCGGCCCGGACGGCGCTAATCCTTTTCGGGCGCGCCTGCCGCTCCATGTCCGTCCTTGTCGAGAACGCTGAAGCTGCCTGAACGGGCGCCGTCGACAGCGACGTTGAAACCCTCGGCACTCAGACCGCGCCTGAGCAGTTCACGCACGGCCGCAGCGCGGCTCGGCATGCGCTTGTCGAAGCGCCAATCCTCGACGGCGCGAAGCTCCTCCGCGCTCAGCATGATCTGCAGACGTTCGCCGCGTTCCAGGTCCGACATGGCGCGCCCCCATCGCGCTGAGAATGAGTAAGTGACTATATGAGCACAAACTGCTCATTCGCAAGTGGCAGCGATGCCGGCGGCACCTTAGCGTCATGCGATTCAGGCGTCTACGCTGCAACTTACTAACTAATTGAAATTACTCATTTTTTGATTTGCCTCTCCCGCGAACTGGGTCTAACACTCGCTGCAGGAGGGATTGCCATGTTCATCACGCTATCCGATCCCATGCGACGCGATATCGAAACGACTCTGCGCTCGAAGGTCGGTGAATCGCGTGTCGTCAATGTCTTCGGCGTGGCCGAAGAGGTCCAGCTCCGCTTCATCGACGACAATGTCGCGCTCGAGGATATCGCTGCCATCGTCGCCCATCTCGCATCCAAATCCGGCTGCGCGCTGGAACTCGACAGCCGCGAGCTATCCTAGATCTGAATCGTCAGTCGGGCTGGCGTAGCGCGGTCGCCGCCGCGACACAGCCTACAGCCGCTGCCATAAGCGACAATGCGGCGAGGATGAGCAGCGGGCTCTGCAGTGACATCGGCCCGCTTGCTGCGCCTGAGGCCGAGACGCCGAAGATCAGCACCGGCACGGTGAGTGGCGCGACCAGGATCGGCAGGATCAATCCACCACGACGCAGGCTCGCGGTCAGCGCAGCCGCTGCCGCGCCAATGAAGCTCAACGCTGGCGTGCCGAGCGCCAGGCTCGCCGCCAGCGGCAGCACACCCTCTGCCGGCAGGGCGACGAGCAGCCCGAAGAGGGGCGCGGCCAGGGTCAGCGGCAGGCCGGTCGTCAGCCAGTGCGCCAGCGCCTTGGCGAACACGGCGAGCTCCAGCGGCAGCGGCCCGCCCCGGATCAAGTCGAGCGAGCCGTCTTCCTCGTCCGCCTGGAACAGCCGGTCGAGTCCGATCAGCGTCGCCAACAGCGCCCCGAGCCAGAGGATCGCCGGGCCGATCCGCGACAACAGGTTGAGATCGGGCCCGAGCGCAAACGGGATCAGGATGACGACGGTAAGGAAGAAGGTAAGCGCGAGCTCACTGCCGCCGCCGGCCCGCACCGCCAGCGCGAGGTCGCGCTTCAGGATGGCGAGGAAGGCGCGGCTCACGGCCCGATCCTGAGTTCGCGCGCGCCATCGAGGCCGAGCGGTCCGTGGGTTGCAGCAAGAATTGCTCCTCCCGCTGCCAGATGCACCTCCATCAACCCGGACAGCATCGCCTGCGAGCCGGTGTCGAGCGCGGCAAAAGGCTCGTCGAGCAGCCATATCGGCCGCGACGCCACCAGGAGCCGCGCCAGCGCCACACGCCGGCGCTGGCCGGCGGAGAGATAGCCGACCGGCAGGGCCCCGACATGCGGCAGCCCAACTGTGGCGAGCGCCTCGGTTGGGTTCAGACCCGGCGTGCCGAGCAGGTCCTGCGCGAAACGCAGATTCTCGGTCGCCGTCAGCGCAACCTTGAGCCCGTCGCGATGGCCGACCAGATGGGCCACTTCCGCCAGCGGCATGTCGTCAAGGCCATCGAGCCTGATAGCCCCGCCCTCGGGTCGCAAACGCCCGCACAGCATCGCGATCAGGCTCGACTTGCCGGCGCCATTGCGGCCGGTCAGCGCGATCGCCTCGCCACTCGCCAGGCGAAAGCCTACGCCCTCGAAGATCGCGCGGCCGCCACGGCGGCAAACGAGCCCCTCGGCCGTCAAGGCGAATGTCTGGTATCGGATTTGCGTCACGGCGAACCTGTCATCCCGGAGGTCATTACCGTCTCGCCCAACGCATATCGAGCCTGTAGCGGCCTTCTTGGAATTGATCTATAGAACCCGTGGCTACGCCGCACGCCGATCCGGCGCGGGGCTCGGGCACTCCCGGGGCGGCGAGCGCGTCATGCGCAATAGGCCTTCGACCGGATTCATCCGCAAGGACGGTCCGGCTCGCGACCGCAACCCCTTGATCAGGATAGCCCGCATGGCTTCGCTCGACTCTTTCAAATGCCGCCAGACGCTGACAGTCGGCGACAAGACCTATGAATATTACTCGCTGCCGCTCGCTGAGCGGAACGGCCTGACCGGCATCTCGAAGCTGCCTTTCTCGATGAAGGTGCTGCTCGAGAACCTGCTTCGCTTTGAGGATGGCCGCTCGGTCTACAAGGCCGACATCGAAGGCTTCGTCGCCTGGCTGACCGACAAGGGCACCGCCGGCAAGGAGATCGGCTTCCGCCCCGCGCGCGTGCTGATGCAGGATTTCACCGGTGTCCCGGCCGTCGTCGATCTCGCCGCGATGCGTGACGGCGTCGTCGCGCTCGGCGGCGACCCCGCCAAGATCAACCCGCTCGTCCCGGTCGACCTCGTCATCGACCATTCCGTCATCGTCGACGAATTCGGGACGCCCAAGGCGCTCTCGCAGAATGTCGAGCTCGAATATGAGCGCAATGGCGAGCGCTACCGCTTCCTGAAATGGGGCCAGGGCGCCTTCGACAATTTCCGCGTCGTTCCGCCCGGCACCGGCATCTGCCACCAGGTCAACCTCGAATACCTCGCCCAGACCGTCTGGACCCGTAAGGAGACCATCGACGGCGTCGAGGTCGAGGTCGCCTATCCCGACACCGTCGTCGGCACCGATTCGCATACCACCATGGTCAATGGCCTCGCAGTCCTCGGCTGGGGCGTCGGCGGCATCGAGGCCGAGGCTGCCATGCTCGGCCAGCCGCAGTCGATGCTGCTGCCCGAGGTGATCGGCTTCAAGCTGACCGGCTCGCTGAAGGAAGGCATCACCGCCACCGACCTCGTGCTGACCGTCACCCAGATGCTGCGCAAGAAGGGCGTCGTCGGCAAGTTCGTCGAGTTCTTCGGCCCCGGCCTCTACAACCTGACGCTCGCCGACCGCGCCACCATCGCCAATATGGGCCCGGAATACGGCGCGACCTGCGGCTTCTTCCCGGTCGATGGCGAGACGCTGGACTATCTCACCACGACGGGCCGCTCGCCCGAGCGCATCGCGCTGGTCGAGGCCTATTCGAAGGCTCAAGGATTGTTCGCCACGGTCGAGATGGCCGATCCGGTCTTCACCGACACGCTCGAACTCGACCTTTCGACCGTGCAGCCCTCGATGGCCGGTCCGAAGCGCCCCGAAGGCCGCGTCGATCTCGGGGCCGTCGCCAAGGGCTTCGCCGCGGCGATGGAGACCGACTACAAGAAGGCGGCCGAGATCTCGCGCCGCGTGCCCGTCGAGGGCCAGTCCTTCGATCTCGGCCATGGCGACGTCGTCATCGCCGCCATCACCTCCTGCACCAACACCTCCAATCCCTCGGTGCTGATGGCGGCGGGCCTGCTCGCCCGCAACGCGGTCGCCAAGGGCCTCAAGGTCAAGCCCTGGGTCAAGACCTCGCTGGCCCCCGGCTCGCAGGTCGTCGCCGAATATCTGGCGAAAGCCGGCCTGCAGGCCGATCTCGACACGCTCGGCTTCAACCTGGTCGGCTTCGGCTGCACCACCTGCATCGGCAATTCCGGCCCGCTGCCGGCACCGATCTCGAAGGCGATCAACGAGCAGGGCCTGATCGCCGGCGCCGTCATCTCCGGCAACCGCAATTTCGAGGGCCGCGTCTCCCCTGACGTGCAGGCGAACTATCTGGCATCGCCGCCGCTCGTCGTCGCCTACGCGCTGGCCGGTTCGGTTCAGATGGACCTGACGAGCGAGCCGCTCGGCACCGGTTCGGACGGCAAGCCGGTCTACCTCAAGGACATCTGGCCCTCCAACAAGGAGATCCAGAGCTTCATCCAGCAGAACGTCACCCGCGCCATCTTCGAGGCGAAATACGCCGACGTCTTCAAGGGCGACGAGCACTGGCAGGCGGTCAAGACCCCGTCGAGCCAGACCTATGCCTGGGAGGACGCCTCGACCTATGTGCAGAACCCGCCCTATTTCCAGGGCATCAGCAAGACCCCGTCACCGGTCACCGATATCGTCGGCGCCCGCGTGCTCGGCCTGTTCGGCGACAAGATCACCACCGACCACATCTCGCCAGCCGGATCGATCAAGGCGGCTTCGCCTGCCGGCCATTACCTGAGCGAGCATGGCGTCGCGGTTGCCGACTTCAACCAGTACGGCACGCGCCGCGGCAATCATGAGGTGATGATGCGCGGCACTTTCGCCAATATCCGCATCCGCAACCACATGATGGGGCCGAACGGGCGCGAGGGCGGCTACACCATCCACTATCCCAGCAAGGAAGAGCTGCCGATCTACGATGCGGCAATGCGCTACCAGGCCGAGAAAGTGCCGCTGGTGGTCTTCGCCGGCGTCGAATACGGCAACGGTTCCTCGCGCGATTGGGCGGCCAAGGGCACCAACCTGCTCGGCGTCAAGGCCGTGATCGCCCAGAGCTTCGAGCGCATCCACCGTTCGAACCTGGTCGGCATGGGCGTGGTGCCCTTCACCCTGCAGGAAGGCACCAGCTGGGCCTCGCTCGACCTCAAGGGCGACGAGAGCGTGACGATCAAGGGTCTCGCCACCGTCAAGCCGCGCCAGACGCTCGAAGCCGAGATCACCTATGCCGACGGCACGGTGAAGAAGGTGCCGATCCTCTGCCGTATCGATACGCTGGACGAGCTCGACTACTTCAAGAACGCCGGCATCTTGCACTACGTGCTGCGCGGCATCGCTGCGTAAAGGCTCGACGCCGATACTATCGGGACGCCCGGCCGCAAGCCGGGCGTCTGTCTTTGGTCCCGACGGTTGTCCAATCTTGCACGCAGGTGTAAGGGGGCGGTCACAGCCATCCTCGGCGGGGGCGTGGGGCAGGCGCGGGGCGAACGCGCCCGGACGCCATCCGCCATCATCATCCACGACGGAGCACCTGCATGTCCGCCACGTTCGAGACGGTCGCCGGCATCATTTCGGAGACTTGCGACATTCCTCGCGAGAAGATCACGCCCCAAAGCCACGCGATCGAAGATCTCGGCATCGACTCCCTCGCCTTCCTCGACATCGCCTTCGCGATCGACAAGGCCTTCGGCATCAAGCTGCCGCTGGAGCAGTGGACCCAAGAGGTCAACGAGGGCAAGGCGCCGGCCGAGCAGTATTTCGTGCTCGAGAACCTGTGCAAGCGCATCGACGACCTCGTCGCCGCCAAGGCCGCCTGAACAAGCTCCGGCCCGCAAGGGCCGCCGCTGGACGTTGAAGCGCCGCAGGCGGGGCAAGGCCCCGATTGCGGCGAGACGGGTTGGAGCCGCATGCGCCTTGAATATTTCGAGATGATCGACCAGGTCGAGAGCTTCGATCGGGCGAGCAAGCGGATCCTCACCCGCTCGACCGTGCCGGCCGAGAGCCCGGTCTTCGAAGGCCACTTCCCCGGCCATCCACTCGTTCCCGGCGTGCTGCTCACCGAAACCATGGCCCAGGCCTCCGGCTATCTGCTGCTCGGGCTGAACCGCCTGACGCAGATGCCGTTCCTGATGATGGTCGACAAGGCACGCTTCCGCACCTTCGTCGAGCCCAACGCGGTGCTCGACGTCAGCGCCGAGCTCGTCCATGAGGGCTCCGGTTACGCTGCGACAAAGGCAAAGATTGCGATCGCCGGCAAGCCGATCTGCGATGCCGAGCTGCGCTTCCGCCTGATGCCGTTCCCCGCCGATATGCACGTCCTGATGCAGGCCCGGCTCAAAGCCATCGGCCTCTCCCCGGAGGCAGCCTGACATGGTCCGCGACGTCGTCATCACCGGCATCGGCCTCGCCTCCAGTCTTGGCGAGGGTGTCGAGGCCCATGCGCTGGCGCTTGCGACCAACGCAGCGCCGACCGTCGATATCAAGAGCTTCGCGCCCTACCCGCTGCACCCGCTGAAACCGCTCGAGCTCGACCGGCAGATCCCGAAAAAGTCGGACCAGCGCCAGATGGAGCCCTGGCAGCGCCTCGGCGTCTATTCCGCTGGTCTCGCGCTCGATGACGCTGGCCTCAAGGACGACGCCGAGGCCAAGAGCGAGCTTCAGGTCATCGTCGCCGCCGGCGGGGGCGAACGCGACCACGCTGTCGACGCCGCCGTGCTGGCTGGCCTGCGCAATGCGAACCAGCCGGGCGCTTTCCTCAACGAACGGCTGATGAGCGATCTCAGGCCGACGCTGTTTTTGGCCCAGCTGTCCAACCTGCTCGCCGGCAATATCGGGATCGTCCACGGCATCACCGGCGCCTCGCGCACGCTGATGGGCGAGGAGCAGGCCGGCGTCGACGCCATCCGCACCGCCCAGGCCCGCATCGCGGCCGGCCAGGCCGATCTCATCCTCGTCGGCGGCGCCTACAATGCCGAGCGCCGCGACATGCTGCTGCTCTTCGAGCTCGGCGGCTTCCTGCGCGCCGCGGACTTCGCGCCCGTTTTCGGGCGAACCGATGTGCCCGGCATGATCACCGGCAGCGCTGGCGCCTTCCTCGTGCTCGAATCGGCTGAGCGCGCCGCGGCGCGTGGCGCCAGGGTCCATGCCCGGCTGAGCCATGCCAGCGCTCATCGCAGCCGTCGCCAGCCCGGCTCGGTCGCCAAGGCGCTCGATGAGTTGCTCGCCGGCTTCGGCCCGGTCGCGCCCGACGCGCTCGCGATCTCGGCCGCGACCGGCTGCGCCGGCATCACCGACGAAGAGGCAGCCGCGATCGCCAAGGCTGTCCCCCAGGCGCGCCGTGTCGCCGCCGGCGATCTCGTCGGCCATTCCATCGAAGCCGCTTTCCCGCTTTCGGTCGCGCTCGCTGCAGCTGCGCTTTCGACCGGCGCGGCAAAAGAGGCGATCGTCACCGGCGCGGCGCACTGGCGTGGCGAAGGCGCCGCCCGGTTGGTCAAGGCTTAAGGAGAGGCGTCATGGGTGCAAACCATCGCGATAGCCAGGGCCGACCGATCGTTGCCGTCACCGGCCTCGGTATCGTCACCTCGCTCGGGCAGGGCAAAGACGCCAACTGGGAAGCGCTGACCGCCGGGCGTTCCGGCATTCACCGCATCGAGCGCTTCCCGACAGAGGGCCTGCGCACCACCATCGCCGCGACGGTCGACTTCCTGTTCGACGGGTCGTTCGCAGCGCCTGAACTCTCCGAGAAACTCGCCACGCTCGCCGCAGACGAAGCCGTCGCGCAGAGCGGCCTCGGCGAGTCCGGTGATTTTCCCGGCGAACTCTTCATGGCGGTGCCGCCGGTCGAGATGGAATGGCCCCAGAAGCAGGAACTGGCGCAGGCCATCGAGGGCGAAACCGACTACGACGCGCTGCTGCGCGTCGCCGCCGGCCACAAGCACCAGGCGATGCACGAGCTCTTCCTGTTCGGTGGTGTCGCCGAGCACATTGCCGAGAAATTCGGCACCAAGGGCTCGCCGATCTCGCTTTCGACCGCCTGCTCGTCGGGCGCGACTGCGATCCAGATGGGCGTCGAGGCGATCAGAAGAGGCGAGACTGAAGCTGCGCTCTGCATCGGCACCGACGGCTCGGTCCATGCCGAGGCGCTGATCCGCTTCTCGCTGCTATCCGCCCTTTCGACCCAGAACGACCCGCCGGAAGCCTCCGCCAAACCGTTCTCGAAGAACCGCGACGGCTTCGTCATGGGCGAGGGTGCCGGCGCGCTGGTGCTGGAAGACTACGACCACGCGCTGGCACGCGGCGCGACCATTCTCGGTATCGTCGCCGGCTGCGGCGAGCGTGGCGACGGCTTCCACCGCACCCGATCGAGCCCGGACGGCAAGCCGGCGATCCTCGCCATGCAGGACGCTCTGGCCGATGCCGGCCTGACCCCGGATGACGTCGACTACATCAACGCGCACGGCACCTCGACGCCGGAGAACGACAAGATGGAGGCGATGAGCTGCTCCGCAGTCTTCGGCGAGCGCATGGCCAAGCTCCCGATCTCGTCGAACAAGTCGATGCTCGGCCATACGTTGACCGCCGCCGGCGCGGTCGAGGCGGTGATCTCGCTCATGACGATCGCCAATGGCCGCATCCCGCCGACGATCAACTACAGCCAGCCCGACCCGGCGATCGCGATCGATGTCGTCCCAAACCAGGCCCGTGACGCCAAGGTGCGCACCGTGCTGTCGAACTCCTTCGGCTTCGGCGGCCAGAACACCTGTCTCGTGCTGACGGCCGGGCCGAAAGCAGCATGAGCCGGGTTCTCGTCACCGGCGGGGCCAAGGGCGTCGGCGCCGCGATCGTGCGCGCTCTGGCCGCATCCGGCCATGATATCGACTTCACCTATCGCTCCTCGGGCGAGCAGGCGCAGGCGCTCGCCGCCGAGATCGCGGCGACCGAGCCCGGTCGCTCCATCCGTGCCCTTTCGCTCGACCTTTCCGACAAAGCGGCGCTCGACGCCTTCTGCGAGCAATGCGAGGGCGAAGCCTATTTCGGCTTCGTCCACAATGCCGGCCAACCCTACGACTCGCTGGCGGCCATGCTGGTGCAGGACAAGGCCGAGGCGGCGATGCAGGTCAATTTCTGGGCCTTCACCCGCCTCGCCAAGAGCCTGATGCGCGGCATGATCCGCGCCAAGGCCGGCCGTATCGTCGCGATCGGCTCGGTCGCGGCGCTACGGGGCAACCCCGGCAACGCCGCCTATGCCGCCTCCAAGGGCGCGCTGATCTCTTATGCCAAGACGCTCGCGGTCGAGACCGGCAAGCGCGGCGTCACCGTCAACGTGATCGCGCCGGGCTTCGTCGACACCGACATGATGGCGCCCTACGCCGCCTATCGCGACAAGATGGAAAGCCAGATCCCGGCCGGCCGCTTCGCCAAGCCGGAGGAGGTCGCCGGCCTCGCGGCCTTCCTGATGAGCCCTCCGGCCGCCTACATCACCGGCACAGTCCTGCCGATCGATGGCGGCCTGACCGCGCAGATGGGCGTGCACCGCTAGGCCCGTTCCTCCGCTTCACGTGAAACATCGACAGATTTGGCCTTTGCCGGTACTGCCGAGGCCAGTTCTGAAAGGCTCGAACATCCGATGCTCTCGCTCCAGCTTCATGGCGACCGCGATCTCCGCCTCGAACAGATCGAGCCGCCGCCACCACCAGCGGCCGGTGAGGTCCAGATCCGCGTGCGCGCCGTCGGCCTGAATTATCTCGATCTCTGGGGCTTCCGCGGCATGGCCTTCGCCAAGCGCAAGATGCCGCAGGCCGCCGGCGTCGAGGCGGCGGGCGAGATCGTCGCGGTCGGCGAGGGTGTCTCGCGCTTCCGCGAGGGCGACACGGTGACCATGTACGGCGCCGAGACCTGCGGCCAGTGCAAGGCCTGCCGCGAAGGCCGGGACAATCTCTGCGAGAACGTCGCCGGCATCATGGGCTTCCACATCGACGGCTTCGCCCGCGAGCTGATCAACCGGCCCGAGCGCCTGGTGATCAAGGCGCCGAAGGGCGTCTCCTTCGAAGAGGCTGCCTGCGCCCCGATCGGCTTCGGCACGGTCCAGCACATGCTGTTCGACAACGCCAAGCTCGAACCCGGCGAATCGATCCTGGTCCATGCCGGCGGCTCCGGTATCGGCACGGCCGCGATCAAGATGGCCAAGGCGATCGGCTGCACCGTCTACACAACGGTCGGTGATGACGAGAAGGGCGCGAAGGCCAAGAAGCTCGGCGCCGATTTCGTCGTCAACTACAAGACCGAGCGGTTCGAGGGCGAGGTTCGGCGCCTGACCAAGCGCAAGGGCGTCGACGTCGTCTTCGAACATGTCGGCGCCGACACCTGGAACGGCTCGCTGCTCTGCCTGAAGCGCGGCGGCCGCCTCGTCACCTGCGGCGCCACCTCCGGCCCCTCGGCGACGATCAACCTGATGCAGCTCTTCCAGCAGCAATACCGGATCACCGGCTCCTTCGGCTGCCGGATGGAGAACATCGCCCAGTCGCTGGAAAAGATGGCCGCCGGCATGAAGCCGGTGATCGATGCGGTCTTCCCGCTCGCCGAATTCGAGCAGGGTCTCGCGCGGATCGAGGGCCGCAAGGTCTTCGGCAAGGTCATCGTCACGCTCTGAGCCAGCTTCGATAAGCCGGCGCGACTTGACGCGCCGGCCACAATCCCGCAAGTCGCGCCGCAATGGCGAGGTCCGGTCCGGACGTTGCGCCGGCGGACCGGGCTGGGATTTTGAGGCAGCTGAAGCAATTCGCGACGCGCATCGGCGCTGCGCTGATGATCGGGCTCATCCGCGCGGTCTTCGCCTTCCTGCGCGCGCTCGGGCCGGAGCGGGCCTCCGATCTGGGCGGCTGGCTCCTGCGCAGCGTCAGCCCGCTGATCCCGGTCAACCGGGTCGCCTATGCCAATATCCGCGCCGCCTTCCCCGGCATCGATGACGCTGAGGTCAAACGCCTCGCCCGCGGCGCCTGGGAGAATCTCGGCCGCACCGTCGCCGAATACGCCCATCTCAAGACGCTGTTCGACTACGACTATCACAACCCCGATCCGAACGGCCGGATCGAGGTCGTCGGCATCGAGCACTTCATCGCGCTCAAGGATGACGACAAGCCGGGCCTGATCTTCTCGACCCATCTCGGCAACTGGGAATTGCCCGCGATCTGCGCCGCCACCTACGACCTCGACACCACCGCTGTTTTCCGTGCTCCCAACGATCCGGCGATCGCCGCCGTCGTCCACGAGATTCGCTCCGGCGCCATGGGCGGGCTTGCCGCCGCCAAGCAGGGCGCCGCCTTCGCCATGCAGGGCGTGCTCGAGAATGGCGGCCATCTCGGCATGCTGATCGACCAGCATTTCACCCGCGGCGTGGTCGTGCCGTTCCTGGGACGCCCGGCGCTGACCAACCCGATCCTCGGCAAGTTCGCCCGCCGCTTCGAATGCCCGGTGCACGGTGTGCGCGTCATCCGCCTGCCGAACCGGCGCTTCCGCATCGAACTGACCCCGCCGCTCGACCTGCCGCGCGACGCCAATGGCGAGATCGACGTCACCGGGGCCATGGCGATGATGACCGCGGTGGTCGAGGGCTGGGTCCGCGAGCATCCCGAGCAATGGCTCTGGATGCACCGGCGCTGGCGTCCGAACCTGATTAGCGCCGAGGCGCTGGCACGTTTTCGCGAGCAGGCGCCGCCGAAGCCTGTTTTCAAGGCAACGTGATTTCCAATTGAGTGGAGAGTAGCGCTTTTGGTAACCGCCTGCTTTTATACAGGCGTCGAGTTCGAATTGATGGTCCACCACATCAGCAAGATCGCTGCTGCCACATTCCTCCTGCTCGCAGGATTGCCGGCGCATGCCCAGCAGCCTGCGGCCCGGCCGAAGGCGGTGGTCGAGCTCTTCACCAGCCAGGGCTGCTCGTCCTGCCCGGCCGCGGACGCGCTCTTCGTCGAGCTGGCCAAGGATCCGCGCCTGATCACCCTCACCTTGCCGGTGACCTATTGGGACTATCTCGGCTGGAAGGACACGCTCGGCCAGGAGGTCTTCGGCAAGCGCCAGAAGCTCTATGCCAAGGCGCGCGGCGACGGCCAAATCTACACGCCGCAGGCCGTGGTCAACGGCGCCGCCCACATCGTCGGCTCCGACAAAGGCGGAATCGACAAGCTCGTCCAGGAGCAGGGCAAGGACAGCTTCCCAGTTAAGGTCGATCTCGTCGAGGCGGATGGTGCGCTGCGCGTCGCCTTGGGCGCAGCGCCCTATCCGAGTGAGAAGCCGGCCGTGGTCTGGCTCCTGCAGGTCAGCCGCACCGCGAGCGTGCCGATCGAGCGCGGCGAAAACAGCGGCAAGACCGTGACCTATGCCAATGTCGTGCGCGGCATCAGCCGCATCGGCGAATGGAATGGCGCAGCTGCGACGCTCAGCGTGCCGCTGGAGACCGTCCGCTCCGCGAAGTCCGACAGCTACGTCGTGCTGGTCCAGGGCGACCTCTACGCCCGCCAGAGCGCGATTATGGGCGCCGCGCGCGGTCCGGCGAAGTAGGCCACTAGAGCATTTTCAAGCGAAGTGGGTACCGGTTCGCGTGAAGAAAATGCGAGAAAATATAAAACTACAGCAACACCACCTTGTTCGGCAGTTCGTCGACATCGTCGGCTGCTGGCGGGGCATGGGCGGCGAGCACGGCGCCGACATCGCGTACAGCGGCAATCAACCCCTCGCGCAGGGCGTCCTGCGCCGCCGCCGCGAGCAGCGGTTCGACGATCTTCTGCCAGGCCTCGCCGTCGACCTTGGCCGAGATGCCGGCATCGGCGACGACCTCGGCATAGCGCTCCTGCACGGCGATGTAGAGCAGCACGCCGGTGCGACCGCGCGTCAGCGTCAGCCCACGCGCGGTGAACTCGCGCAGCGCCGTCTCATGCGCCTGCCGCCGCTTGACGAAGCCGGGCACGAAACGCCCGCCGCGCCCGTACCAGAGCAGGGTCGCGAGCAGCAGCGCCGCCGCGATCAGCTGGGTGAGAAAAATGCTCGCCGCACTCAACGTCGTGAGCAGCAGGAACGGCCAGGGCACGAACAGCGAGAGCGCCAGCGCCAGCACGAGCGGCACTGCGACATAGCTGCCGGCCGCCCGGTCGACGACGACGACGATCTCGCCGGAGGTCTGGCGCTCGGCCTCGCGCACCGCCTCGGCGATGGCGTCACGATCGTCGGAATTCAGCATCTCACCAATCCCCCGAAGCACCGCCGCCACCGGACGAGCCGCCGCCACCCGAGAACCCGCCCGAGCTCGAACCCGAGCCCCAGCCGCCGGAGGAGGAGCCGCCGCCCCAGCCCGAGCCACCGGACGGCGGCAGGACGATCCAGCGCCCATCCCGCGTCCGGTGCTGACGCGCACCGGCCGAGAAACCTCCGAGCTCCCGCATGAAGCTCACGATCAGGATGAACACCATGATCATGACGAAAATCACCGCGGCCGTTTCGACCCAGGACGATTCGTCGCTGCGGATCTGCGCGCGGCGCTGCCATTCCTCGGCGTCGCCGGTCAGGATCGACAGGATCGCGTCGACGCCGCCCTCGATGCCTCCCGCGAAATCACCGTTCTTGAATTTGGGCGCGACCGCCGTGGTGATGATCACCTTGGAGAGCGCGTCTGTCAGCGCGCCCTCGAGCCCATAGCCGACCTCGATGCGCACCTTGCGCTCGTTCGGCGCGACCAGCAGCAGCAGGCCGTTGTTCTTCGCCTTGTCACCGAGCTTCCAGGCCCGGAACAGGCCGTTGGCGAAGTCCTCGATCGGATAGCCCTGCAAGGACGGCAGCGTTGCGACCACGACCTGGTCGCTGGTCTTGTCCTCATGCGCCTTCAGCTTCTGCTCGATGCGGGCGAGGGCCTCGGCGTTGAGCAGATTCGAATTGTCGACGATGCGGCCGGTGAGGGCGGGATAGTTCGGCTCGGCTGCGGCGGCGAGGAACGGGAAGAGGAGGAAGAAGAGCAGCGAAAGCCACGCCGAAACGATCGGGCGAGCGCGCCTCTTCCCTTCTCCCGAATGGGAGAAGGTGGCGCGGAGCGCCGGATGAGGGCCTGCGCTATCCGCAGAAGGCACAACCACGCCGCTGCTCCTTATCCGGAAAGGGCAGTCCCTCACCCCTGCCCCTCTCCCATATGGGAGAGGGGTTCCCCGCGCCTGATCACGACCGATAGAGCTCACGGAACGCTGGCAGTCAGAACTTCACCGCAGGCGGCCGCTCCGCCCCGGCCGTCGCCGAGAAGCTTTCCATCGGCTTGGCGCCCCAGAACAGCTTCGCCCAGATCACGCCCGGGAAGGTCCGGATCTCCGTGTTGAAGGCCTGCACCGTCTGGATGTAGTCGCGCCTTGCCACCGCGACGCGATTCTCGGTGCCTTCGAGCTGCGACTGCAGGGCCAGGAAGTTCTGGTTCGACTTGAGCTCCGGATAGCGCTCCACCGTCACCAACAGCCGCCCGAGCGCGCCGCTGAGCTGATTCTGCGCGTCCTGGTATTCCTTGAACTTGGCGGGATCGGTGATGGTCGAGGCGTCGACCTTGACCTGCGTCGCCTTGGCGCGCGCCTCGATCACCTGGGTCAAGACCTCGCGCTCCTGCTGGGCATAGCCCTTCACGGTCTCGACCAGGTTGGGGATCAGGTCGGCGCGGCGCTGATACTGGTTCTGTACCTCGCCCCAGGCCGCCTTGGCCTTCTCCTCCAGCGTCGGCACGTTGTTGTAACCGCAGCCCGCCAATGCGAGGCCGAACAGCCCGACCAGCAGCATGACGAGGGGCCGGCGAAACACCGGAGACTGCGAGAGCACCATGACGAACCCCTTCGGCTAGGCAGGACAAATCAGGGTTCGACCATAGCCGCGCCACAAGACAGATCAAACCCGCGACCGCGGCATGGCGCGAAGGCGCGAAGGCGCGCTAATCTCAGGCTCAGCAGAGGCGAGGAGTGATCCTATGCACCGCAGCCAGTCTTCATTCGGTATCCGCTCCATCACCGCCTTCGGTCTTTGGCTCGCCGCCGGTGCGGCAGTCCACGCCCAGACCGTGGCCCCCGCCCCGGAAGCCGCCACCGGCCGGACCGCCAAGACGCTGGGATCGGCGCAGCGCTATATGGCCGCCGCTGCAAATCCGCTCGCCGCTGCAGCCGGCCGCGACATCCTGCGCGCCGGCGGCAGCGCGACCGACGCCGCGATCGCGATCCAGCTCGTGCTCAATCTGGTCGAGCCGCAGAGTTCGGGCATCGGCGGCGGCGCCTTCTTCGTCTACTGGGACGAGGCAGGCCGGAAGCTGACGACGCTCGACGGGCGCGAGACTGCGCCAATGGCCGCAAAACCCGAGCGCTTCCTCGGCGCCGACGGCAAGCCGATGAAGTTCGTTGACGCCGTGGTCGGCGGTCGCTCGGTCGGCGTACCCGGCACGGTCAGGCTGCTTGAAGCGGCGCACCAGCGTTGGGGTAAGCTGCCCTGGGCTGAGGTCTTCGCCCCGGCGATCAAACTGGCGGATGAGGGCTTCGCGATTTCGCCCCGTCTGGGCGGCCTCCTCGCGCTGGAAAAGAACTTCGGCAAGGACGCTCAGGCGGCCGCCTATTTCTACGAGGCCGACGGCAAGCCCAAGCCGGTCGGCACGATCCTGAAGAACCCGGCTTTCGCCGCCACCTTGCGCGCCATCGCCGGCCGCGGCGCCGATGCCTTCTATGAGGGTGCGATCGCGCAGGACATCGTCGCGACGGTGACCGGCCACAAGGACAACCCCGGCGACATCACGCTAGCCGATCTCGCCGCCTACAAGGTCGAGGAACGCGCGCCGCTCTGTGGCCGCTATCGCGCCTATACGCTCTGCGGCATGGGCCCGCCGAGCTCGGGCGCCATCGCCGTGCAGCAGATCCTCGGTATCCTCGCGACCAAGGACATGGCCCGCATCGGCGCTGGGGTCGAGGCGGCGCATTGGTTCGCCGAAGCCGCCAAGCTCGCCTTCGCCGACCGGGCGCTCTATCTCGGCGACCCCGCCTTCGTCAGCGTCCCGGCTGCCGGCCTGGTCGATGAAGACTATATCCGCGACCGGGCAAAGCTGGTCAGCCCGGACAAGGCGATGGGCAAGGCCGTAGCCGGCAATCCGCCGAACAAGCGCGCCCTGCTGCTCGCGCCCTCCGACGGCGTCGAGAACGGCACCAGCCACATCTCGGTGATCGACGGCGAGGGCAATGCTGTCTCGATGACGACCACGATCGAGGATGGCTTCGGCTCGCGGCTGATGACCAAGGGCGGCTTCCTCCTCAACAACGAGTTGACCGATTTCTCCTTCACGCCCTCCGAGGACGGCAAGCCGGTCGCCAACCGGGTCGAGCCCGGCAAGCGGCCGCGCTCCTCGATGGCGCCGACCATCGTCTTCGACGCCTTCGGCCGGCTTTATGCCGTCACCGGCTCGCCCGGCGGCAGCCAGATCATCGGCTATGTCGCCAAGACGCTCGTCGCCCTGCTCGACTGGAAGATGGACCCGCAACGGGCGGTCGACCTCGCCAATTTCGGCAACCGCAACGGCCCGACCGAACTTGAGAAGAGCAGCGAGGCCGAGGCCTGGAAGACGGCGCTGGAGGCCAAGGGCCACGATATCAGGCTGATCGAGATGACCTCGGGCATCCAGGCCATCGTCAAGACGCCGGAAGGCTATCTCGGCGGCGCCGACGGACGGCGCGAGGGCGTCGCGATCGGGGACTGACGGTCGTCATTCTCGGGCGAAGCGAAGCGCAGACCCGAGAATCTCATGACCAGAAGGCGATGACCGGAGCCTCATCCGGCCTGAGATGCTCGGGCCAAGCCCGAGCAGGACGTGCGAGATCAGGCCTGCTGCGGCGGCGTCCGCGGCTCCCCGCCTGCCCGACGACCCGCAATCACCCAGTAGACGAAGCCGGTTGCGGCCCCGACCAGGAAGAGCGCCGCCACGACCTGCAGCTCGCGCGCGCTCGGCGCCCTCGCCATGCCGAGCATGGCGAGCGGCAGCAAAGCCGCCAGCAGGCCGGTGAGCCCGCTCTGGATCAACCCGCTGCGCAGGCGGAACAGTTCGGAGCCAACAGCGACCAGCACCACCGGCAAGACCAGGATGGCGAAGCCGAGCCGGCCGAGCAGCGAAAAGGCCGCCTGCGCCGTCGGGCCTGGATCGAAGCCACGCTCGGCCTGGTCGAACAGCGCCGCGAGCAGGCGCTCGAAGCCGCCGCCGATCAGCAGGCCGAGATCGGGCGAGGCGACGCCAGCGATCATCAGCGCAACCAACCCGGTGCCGATGGCGAACAGCAGCGCAAAGGGAATCAGCAGCAGCCAGCGCAGCATGTCAGTGCGCGACCGTCGCGGTTTCAGCCTCGTCCTGCTCCAACATCAGCCGGGCGCGGGCCGAAAGCTTCTCGGTCTCGCTCTTGAGCTGGCCGCAGGCAGCGAGAATGTCGCGGCCGCGCGGCGTGCGCACCGGCGAGGCGTAGCCGGCCTTGAACACGATCTCGGAGAAGCGCTCGATCCGCTCCCAATCCGAGCATTCATAGCGCGTGCCGGGCCAGGGATTGAACGGGATCAGGTTGATCTTAGCCGGAATGCCCTTGAGCAAGCGGACCAGCTCGCGCGCCTCGGCATCGCTATCGTTGACGCCCTTCAGCATCACGTATTCGAAAGTGATCCGCTTGGCGTTCGACAGCCCCGGATAATTCCGGCATGCCTCGAGCAGGTCCTTGATCGGGTACTTCTTGTTGAGCGGTACCAGTTCGTTGCGCAAATCGTCGCGCACCGCATGCAGCGAGATCGCCAGCATCGTGCCCATCTGCGCGCCCAGCGCCTCGATCTGCGGCACCACGCCCGAGGTCGAGACAGTGATGCGCCGGCGGCCGAGCGAGAGCCCTTCATTGTCGGAGATCACGCCGATCGCATCGCGCACCCCGTCGAAATTATAGAGCGGCTCGCCCATGCCCATGAAGACGATGTTCGAGACGAAGCGCCCGCCATCATTGGGCACAAAGGCGCCATCGGGCGCGGCGCGATTCGGAAAATCGCCGAGCCGCTCGCGCGCCACCATCAACTGCGTGACAATCTCCTCGGTGGTCAGGTTGCGCACCAGCCGCTGCGTGCCGGTATGGCAGAAGGTGCAGGTCAGCGTGCAGCCGACCTGGCTGGAGACGCAGAGCGTGCCGCGATCGACCTCGGGGATGTAGACGCATTCGATCTCGGCGCCGCGATCGCGCGGGCCGGTCGGCGCCATCCGCAGCAGCCATTTGCGCGTGCCATCGGTCGAGACCTGCTCGGCGGTGACCTCGGGCAGGTCGAGCGTGAAACGCTCGGCGAGCTGCGCGCGCAGGCCCTTGCCGATCGTCGTCATCTCCTGGAAGTCGCGGACACCGTAATGGTAGATCCAGTTCCAGAGCTGGCCGACGCGCATGCGCCGCTCCTTCTCGGGAACACCGATCTCGGCCAGGGCCTCGTCGAGACCGGCGCGCGTGCGCCCAGCCAACGAAGGCCGCCGCATAACAGGTTCGGCCGCCGGAGAGGCGGCTTCAGCAACAGAGAGATTCATCGGAACTCGGCTCGCAACAGGCGATATCGCCCGGAATTGGCCGCCTCATAGCACGAGAGCGGCCCATTGCGAAATCGCCTTACTTGCAGGCGTCCTCGGCCCGCTTGACGATCTGCGAGATGCCGGCGAGCGAATACTTGTCGCTGGTCGGGTTGCCGCGCTTCGAGGTGCCCTTGATCTCGAGGCCAGCGCCCTTGCGCAGCGCATCGAGCATGCGGCCTTCCTCGGCCGGGTTCTTCAGCCAGACATTCTGGCCTTTGGCGACCAGCGCGAAACGGTCGCTGCCGATGATCGCCTGATGCTCGACATCTTCCTTGAGGTCGAAATTCATCACCAGGCTGATTTCGTTGCGCACGCCCTCGCCCGGACGGCTGGAGATGAACAGCAGGCCCTCGACATCCTTGAGATTGGCCGGAATGCGGGTTTCGGCCTTGGACAGGGCGTAGCAGATCTTCGAGCGGCCCTGCTGCGAGGAGAAGGCCTGCCACTTGCCGGCGGTTTCAAGCAGAAGCGCCTGCCCCTGCCCGCCAGCCGCGGCGGTCTTCGCCGGCTGCGGCTTGCTGGCGGGAGCGCGCTGCGCTTGTGCCTGCGCCGGAGCGCCCGCAAAGGTCAGGGCCGCCAGGCCGAGTAGGGCAGCGGCCTGGAACGAAAGGCGGGCGGAGGAGAGAGCCGAAATGCGAATCATGGATCGCTACTAACCAACAAAAATCTTAACGCCGAATGGAGAATGCGCGGGATCGGCGATCCGGATTGACGCAGTGCGCCGGATAGGATGTCACGATCCTGGCGAAAATGCGAACGCTCGCGGTTGGTTCGCCGATCGAGCGACGCCTTCTCCTTCAATAGTTTAGGACCGCCCCGCGCTCTGTTCCGTTCGGCTTGCGCCTGTGCCAGCCTTGGGCAGACGCGAAGGGAGCGGACGCTCGGGATGGACAATCGATGAAGGCGCTGCTGTGCGAGGCCCTCGGGCCGGCCGAGAATCTGGTGATCCGCGATCTACCCGAACCGGAGCCCGGACCCGGCGAGATCGCGATTCGCGTCAGGGCCGCGGCGCTCAACTTCTTCGATACGCTGGTTATCCAGGGCCGCTACCAGGTGAAGCCGCCGCTGCCCTTCTCGCCTTCGGCTGAATGCGCCGGCCTGGTCAGCGCCGTCGGCGACGGCGTCACCGAATGGCGTGTCGGCGAACGCGTCGCCGCCTGGCTCGGCCATGGCGCGGCCCGCGAGACGGTGGTGGTCCCCGCCGATGCGGCCATCCGTATCCCCGACAGCCTCGACGACCATCAGGCCGCCGGTCTCTTCGTCACCTATGGCACGGCGATGCACGGACTGATCCAGCGCGGCGAGGTCAGGCCGGGCGAAACGCTCGCCATCCTCGGCGCGGCAGGCGGGGCGGGCCTCGCCGCGGTCGAGATCGGCGCCCTGCTCGGCGCGCGGGTGGTCGCCTGCGCCTCCTCGCCGGAAAAGCTCGCGCTCGCCCGCGAGCATGGCGCGCAGGAGGCGATTGACTACGCCGCCGACGATCTCCGGGCGGAGCTGCGGCGCCTCGCTCCCGCCGGTCTCGACGCGCTCTACGACACGGTCGGCGGCGCACTCGCCGAGCCGGCGCTGCGCTCGATGGGCTGGGGCGGGCGCTATCTCGTCGTCGGCTTCGCCGGCGGCGAGATCCCGAAGATCCCGCTCAACCTGCTGCTGCTGAAGGGCTGCGACCTGCGCGGCGTGTTCTGGGGCGATTTCGTCCGGCGCGATCCGGCCAGACATCGCGCCAATATGGAGCGACTGCTCGCCTGGGCCGCAGCCGGGCAAATCCGCGCCCATGTCCATGGCGCTTATCCCCTGGAGCAGGCGGCGGAAGCGCTCGCGCTGATCGCCGGCCGCAAGGTCCAGGGCAAGGTCGTGCTGGTTCCCTGACCGATCAGAGATCGGTCAGCATCTCCTTGGCCCTCTCGCGGTGCTGCGGCGTGATCGAGCCGGCGACGGCGGCGAGCGCCGCTGCGATCACCGCGGCATCGTCGGTGAAGCCGAGCAACGGCATTACGTCCGGAAGCGCGTCGAGCGGCAGCACAAAGTAGCCGAGCGCCGCCAGCAGCGTCAGCTTGACGCGCCGCGGCGTCGCCGGGTCGCGCGCGCAGACGAAGGCGGCCAGCAGGTCTTCGGCGAAGGGAATGCGCTTCGCCACCCGCTTCAGCCGGCCGATGAACTCGGAACCGAAACGCGCCTCGTCACGCAGGCTCTTGCGGATCGCCGCCATCTCCTCGCGAGTGAAACTCTGTCCGAAACCGAAGCTGTCGCTCATCCGTCCTCTCCCTTGGCAGGCCAGTTCTAGCCCGCCGTCGACACAAAAATGTGGCCCCGCATGGAAGGCTGCACAAGGGATCGACTCAGAATCGCACGCGCAATCCCCTTGGAGGCTGAGCATCGGGCCTCTAAAGCCCATTCAGCAATGTCAAAAGCTTGGGGAACGCCATGAAGCTCGACTCCTCCCTCGCCGCCATCGTCACCGGCGGCGCCTCTGGCCTCGGCGAAGGCACCGCCCGCATGCTCGCCAGCCATGGCGTCAAGGTCGCCCTGTTCGACCTCAACGCCGAGCGCGGCGAAGTGATCGCAAAGGAGATCGGCGGGCTGTTCTGCCCCTGCGACGTCACCAGCGAGCAATCGGTCGACACGGCCCTCGAGAAGGCACGCGCCGTCCATGGCGTCGCCCGGATCGTCGTCAACTGCGCCGGCATTGCGCCGGGCCGCCGCGTCGTCTCGAAAAAGCGCGACACCGGCGAGCTCGTCGCCCATGACCTCGCCACCTTCGAGAAGGCGGTCGCGATCAACCTGACCGGCACCTTCCGCGTCATCGCCAAATCGGCGGTCGCGCTCGCCGCGCTCGATCCGGTCACCGAGGATGGCGGCCGCGGCGTCTTCGTCTGCACGGCCTCGGTCGCCGCCGAGGACGGCCAGATCGGCCAGGCCGCCTATGCCGCCTCCAAGGCCGGCGTCGTCGGCCTGACGCTGCCGGTCGCGCGCGATCTCGCCGGGGTCGGCATTCGCGTCGTCACGATCATGCCGGGCCTGTTCGAGACACCGATGTTCGCCGGCCTGCCGGACGAGGCCCGCGCCTCGCTCGCCATCTCGGTGCCGCATCCCTCGCGCCTCGGCCGAGCGTCGGAATATGCCGCGCTGGTCAGGAGCATCGTCGAGAATGACATGTTGAACGGCACCGCGATCCGCCTCGACGGCGCCATCCGGCTCGCGCCGAAGTAGCGCTCAGTCGAACTTCACCAGGTTCAGCACCGGCAGCGGCCCGCCCGGGAACTGGGCGAGGCGCGCGCCGATCGCGAGCGGCCCGAGATCGATGCCGAAGAAGCCGAGCCGGTCGATCAGGCCGGCGACTTCGGCCTTCGCCGCCGCGTCGTCGCCGGACAGGAACAGCACGCGCGAGCCGCCTTCGGCACGCGGATCGCTTTCGAGCAGCTTCGCCAGCAGGTGGTTGAAAGCCTTGACCAGGCGCGCGCCCGGCACCAGCCCGGCGACGATCTCGCTCGAGCTGCGGCCATTGAGCTCGGCCGGCTTGAACAGCGGCGCCTCGATCGGATTGTTGGCGTCGATCACGATCCGGCCGCTCCAATCCGGGAGCCCGGACAGCGCCGCCGGCAGCTTCGACCAGTTCACGGCCACGAGCACGATGTCGGCAGCGGCTGCCTGTTCGCGCGTTCCGGCCGTGATCACCGGGCCGAGCTCGCGCACCAGGCCAACGAGCGAGTCCGGCCCGCGGCTGTTGGCGATGGTTGCCGGAATGCCCGCTTTGGCGAGCGTCCGGGCGAAAGCGGTGCCGATCTGGCCGGCGCCGATGATGCCGATGCTGGACATGGTGTGGTTCCTTTCAGTCTGAGGTTCTGAGGTCGAAGAGGCTCAATTGCCGGCGCCGAGCTGGCGCAGCAGGCCGGCAGCATCGCCGACACCCCAATGGTCGGTGATCTGCCCGTCGCGAACGCGCATGATGTCGATAACCTCGAAGCGGGTTTCGCGGCCGGTCGGCGCGATGCCGAGGAACTCGCCGCGATGCGTGCCGAGATAGGTCTTGTGGGTGGTGACCAGGTCGCCTTCGGCGATCTGGGCGTGGATCACCGCGCGCCAGTCGGGAAAGGCGCTGCGGAAGCCCTGGTAGATGGCGCGGGTGCCGTCGCGGTTCGGCGGGACGTCGCCGAACGGCGTGCGGTCGACGTAATCCGGCGCGAAGAGCTGCTCGAACAGGGTGAAATCGCCATCGCGCTGCACGCTCTCGATCAGCCGGCGCACCACCGCCTTGTTGGCTTCGCGACGATCCGCTTCGGGACTCTGGCCGATGGCCGGGCTGAGGCCCGACACGGCAACCATTGCCGAGGTCGCGGCGCCGAGCAGGATGCTGCGGCGGGTCGGGGTGAGCGATGCGAAGTCCATGGCCCTCTCCTTGAGGAGTTTCAGCTCCGAAGTGGTGCTGACGGGAATGGATATCGCCTATTCACCTCGTCTGGTTTAGCCCGTAATGACTGAAATCATTTTCAAGCATTGATTGAAGATTGGCCATGGAATCGCTCGCCAACCTCGAGGCCTTCGCCCGCAGCGCCGATACCGGCAGCTTTTCGGAGGCCGCGCGCCGGCTCGGGCTGACGCCGGCGGCCGTCAGCCGCAACGTCGCCATGCTGGAGCGCAATCTCGGCGTCAGGCTATTCCAGCGCTCGACGCGCAAGCTGACGCTGACCGAGGCGGGCGAGGGCTTCCGGCACGCGATTGTGGGCAGTCTGACGGAGCTGCAGGCGGCAATCGCCGGGATTTCGTCGGCGGGCGGCGAGCCGGCTGGCCTGCTCAAGATCTCGCTCAGTCCAACGTTCGGGACAGGGTATATCCTGCCGCTGTTGCCGTCTTTCCTCGCGCGCTATCCCCGTGTCAGGCCCGAATGGCATTTCGAGAACCGGCCGGTCGATCTCGTCGCCGAAGGTTATGACGCCGCGATCGGTGCCGGCTTCGAACTCGCACCTGGTCTCGTCGCCCGCGCATTGGCGCCGGCCCATATCATCGCAGTCGCAGCGCCCGCCTATCTCTCTGGACGGACATTGCCAGTCGATCCCGCCGGGCTCTCGGCCTTCGACGGCATCGTCATGCGCGCGAGCCGCACGGGCCGCGTCCGCCATTGGACCATGCGTGACGCGACCGGAACGGAGATGTCCGCGATGCTACCCGAAACGATCGTGCTCAATGACCCGGCCGCGATGCGCCAGGCGGCACTGCTCGGGCTCGGCGTCGCGCAACTCACCGTGCCGGACGTGCTGTCGCATCTGGAAAGCGGCGCACTGATCCGGCTCGTGCCGCGCTGGTATGCCGATGCTGGCGCGATCTCGCTCTATTACGCCAGCCGCGAGCTATTGCCGGCCAAGACCCGCGCCTTTGTCGACCACGTCACCGAAGCATTCCGCCGCGAGCGGCTGGCACAGCGCCTCGCCGGCAGCCTCGGCTAGCGCAACCTCGTCCGGGCGAAATCGATGAAAGCTCGCAGCTTCGGCAGGACCTGGTGGCGCGAGGGGAAATACAGAAAGAAGCCCGGTGTCTGCGGGCAGAACGGCTCGAGCACGCGCTCTAGCAACCCGCGCTGGCAGAGCGGCTCGGCCACGGGGTCAAGCATATAGGCAAGGCCCAGCCCCATCACCGCGGCCGAAATCATCACATTGGCCTCGTTGGCGATGATCGGCCCGTCGACGGCGAGCGCGAATTCGCGCCCGCCCTCCTCGAACTCCCAGTGGTAGAGACTGCGGTCGCTCTGGCGGAAATTGATGCAGGCGTGCCGCTTCAGCTCCTCCGGGCGCTGCGGCCGGCCATGCCGGGCGAAATAATCGGGTGAGCCGACCACGGCCAATTGGAACGGCGCGCTCAACGGCACCGCCACCATGTCGGCCTCGACCAGTTCGCCGATGCGGATGCCGGCGTCGAAACCCTCCGTGACAATATTGGCGAAACGGTCGTCGACATGGATCTCGACCTGGACCTCCGGATAGCTTGCGCAGAACTCGGCGAGGATCGGCTCGATCAGGCTCGGTAGCGCCACGCGCGGCACATTCAGCCGCAGCAGGCCGCTCGGTTTGTTTCCAAGGCTCGACGCCTCCCGGAATGCCGAAAGGATGTCGTCGACCGCAGGGCGCGCCCGCTCCAAGAAGCGTCGCCCCGCCTCGGTCGGCGCGACATCGCGGGTCGTGCGCGCCAAGAGCGCGACACCGGCCCGCCGCTCCAGCGCCCGTACGCTCTGGCTTATGGCCGAGGGCGTGACCCCGAGCACCGCTGCCGCTGCGGTGAAGGAGCGCTTCTCCGCCACGGTCAGGAGGGCCACGAGCCCGTCGAGATCGCCACGCTGCATTATGTAGAAGTACTGAAAGATACATTCAGAATACAGCGGATTATCGCAGATATTACCGAGAACTAGGTTCCCTGCATCGAGCAACCGCAGGAGACCATCATGACCAACGGGGCCAACGATCGCCGCGCCTTCATCCGCACCGCCATGGCCGCCGGCCTCGGTGTCGGCCTGATCGCCACCGCCCGCGCCCAGCCGGCTCCTTCCGGCGCCTTTGCCGGCAAGGTCGTGCTGATCACCGGCGCCACCTCCGGCATCGGTCGCGTCACCGCCGAGCTCTTCGCAGCGCATGGCGCCAGGGTCGCCTTTTGCGGCCGGCGCGAGGCGCTCGGCCGCGAGGTCGAGACCGCGATCCGCGCCAAGGGCGGCGATGCCTTCTATGTCCGGGCCGACGTCCGGAACGAAGGAGAGGTCAAAGCCTTTGTCGATGCAGTCATCGCCCGCTATGGCCGGCTCGACATTGCCTTCAACAATGCCGGCGCCGACAAGCCGCCCGCTCCGATCGCGGATACAGCCACTGAGGGCTTCGACGATCTGATCGCGACCAATCTGCGCGGCGTCTTCCTCGCCATGAAGCACGAATTGCCGCATCTGGTCCGGACCAAGGGCGCGATCGTCAACATGGCCTCGATCGGCGGCCGCCACGCCTTCCCGAACATCGTCGGCTACGGCGCCTCGAAGGCGGCGGTGATCCATATGACCAAAGCGGCCGCGCAGGAATACGGGCTCGACGTCCGCGTCAACGCGATCGCGCCCGGCCCGATCGAAACCGCTATGCTGGAGCGCGTACGCCGCGACTGGAAGGTGACGAGCGAGCAGCTCGCCTCGGCTTATCCGGCCAAGCGCATCGGCCGGCCGGAGGAAGTCGCCGAACTCGTGCTCTGGCTGGCGAGCCCCGCCGCGTCCTACGTCAACGGCCAGACCATAGGCGTCGACGGCGGCGGTTTGGCTTGAGGAAACCTACTCGGCCGCTTCGGGCCGCTTGATCTCGTGCTTGAGGATAAGCGGCGTCTGGGCGAGCGCGAAGATCATGGTCAGCGGCATCACACCCCAGACCTTGAACGCGACCCAGAAATCCTGGGTCTGCGTGCGCCAGACCACCTCGTTCAGCGCCGCGAGCACGAAGAAGAACAAGCCCCAGCGCAGGGTCAGCTTGCGCCAGCCCTCCGCGTCGAGCTGCAGCACGCTGTCGAGAACCAGTGCCAGCAGCGAGCGGCCGAAATAGAGCCCGCCGAGCAGGATGCAGCCGAACAGCGTGTTCACGATTGTCGGCTTGACCTTGATGAAGAAGGCGTCGTCGAGCGCGAGCGTCAGCCCACCGAAGACGGTGACCACGACGGCGTTGACGATCGCCATGCGCGGCAGGTGGTTCATCACGATCTTCGACAGCAGCAGCGAAAGCAGCGAGGCCGCGATGAAGATGCCGGTGGCGACGAAGATGCGCCGGTCCTCGGCTACGCCGAACCAGCGATCGCCATAGGAATTGACGAAGAAGAAGATCGCCAGCGGCCCGAATTCGAGCGCCAGCTTGAGCAGCGGATTGATCGGCTTTGCCGTCTCCGTCGTGCTCGCCGCCGTTTCGCTCATGCCGCTTCTCCCAATCCTGCCACCGCACGGGCGAAATCGCGCGCCGAGAACGGTTCGAGGTCGTCGACGCTCTCGCCGACGCCGATGAAATGCACGGGCAGGCCAAACTGCGCCGCCAATGCAACGAGGATGCCGCCGCGCGCCGTGCCGTCGAGCTTGGTCATCACTAGGCCGGTGACACCGGCGGTCTCGCGAAAGGCCTCGACCTGGCTGACCGCGTTCTGGCCGACGGTGGCGTCGAGCACGAGCAGCGCCGTATGCGGCGCTTCTGCATCGAGCTTGCGGATCACCCGCACCACCTTGGCCAGTTCGTCCATCAATCCCGTCTTGTTCTGCAGCCGTCCGGCCGTGTCGATCAGCAGCACGTCGGTGCCGCTGGCCTTGGCCTTCTGCAAGGCCTCGAAAGCGAGCCCGGCCGCATCGGCGCCCTGCTGGCCGGCGATGACGTCGGCCCCGGCGCGCTCGCCCCAGACCTTGAGCTGCTCGATCGCGGCGGCGCGGAATGTATCGCCCGCCGCCAGCATCACCGATTTGCCCTCGGCCCGGAACTTGGCCGCGAGCTTGCCGATCGTCGTCGTCTTGCCCGAGCCATTGACCCCCACCATCAGGATCACGAACGGCTTTTTGGTGGCGTCGATCGCAAGCGGCATCGCAACGGGCGTCAGGATCGCCTCGACCTCGCGCGCCAGGATCGCCTTCACCTCCTCGGGCTCGATCTGCTTGTCATAGCGACCTTCGCCCACCGCTTTGGCGATCCGGGCCGAGGTCGCGAGGCCGAGATCGGCCTGGATCAGGATGTCCTCGAGATCCTCCAGCGTCGCCGCATCGAGCTTGCGCTTGGTGAAGAGGTCGCTGATGCCGGTGGTCAGCGCCGACGAGGTCCGCGACAGCCCGTCCCGCAGCCGGCGCCACCAGCTGCGTTTGGGCTGTACCGGCTCCGGCTCGGACGCCACGATCGGCAGAGGCGCGTCTTCGCCGAGCAGGATCTCGGGCGCGAGCGCCGCGGGCTCGGCTTCGGGCACAATATCCGCTGCAGGCTCGGCCGGCAGCTCGAGCAGAGGGGCCGGCGCCGGTTCCGGCAGCAGCGTCTCCGCCGGCTGATCCAGTCCGAACAGCTTCGAGAAGAAGCCGCGTTTCTTCGGTTCGGTCTCGCTCATCACCCGTCCTGCTACCGCGAATTCCGGCGCGGCTGGTTGCGCTGCACGGCGGCCTTGGTTAGCGCAATGCCATGACCACGCCCGAGCGACCAGCCCTTTCGCAGGACGATCCGCCCTTCGCGCTGCTGCATCGCGACGCGATGATGCTCGTCATCGACAAGCCGGCGGGGCTTCCGGTGCATCGCGGCCCGGCGGCGAAAGGCCGCATCATCCCGGTGCTGACCGATTATCTCGACGCCCTGCGCTTCGGTCTGCCGCGACGCCCGGAGGCCGCGCACCGGCTCGACAAGGACACGTCGGGCTGCCTCGTGCTCGGCCGTCACCCCCGCGCCATGGCGCAGCTCAACCAACTCTTCCGCGACGGGCGCATCGAAAAGACCTATTGGGCGGTGGTCGAAGGCGATCCCGCCGAGGACCAGGGCCTGATCGACCTGCCCTTGGCCAGGCGCTCGCCCGAGCGCGGCTGGTGGATGAAGCCGGATCCGGCGGGCCTGCCCTCGCAGACACGCTACCGCGTGCTCGGCCGCGGTCGCTTCGATGGCTCGGCTGTCACCTGGCTGGCGCTCGAGCCGTTGACCGGCCGCACCCACCAATTGCGCGTGCATTGTGCCGCCAGCTTCGGGCCGATTCACGGTGACGAAATCTACGGAACAGCGCCGCGCGACACCGGACCGGGCTTGCACCTGCATGCGCAAAGCATCTCGATCCCGCTCAACCCGAAGCGCGAGCCGGTGAAGGTTACGGCTCCACCGCCACCGCATATGCACGCAGCGCTCGCGGCCTGCGGCTGGCCTGGTGGCGATAAGCTTTCCTAAACCCTAACGCCGCGCCGACGTGCGACAAGACCTCGTCAACCATTCCCTAAGGCGTTCCTGCTATCCCCGGTTGCAGAGACCGCGGGGCTTTTCATGCTGGACAAGGTGGCGAGAACGGGGGAAGCGCGCGATGCGCTCCTGACCTTCGCGCAGGCGCACGCCGACATCGCCGCCGAGCCCCAGACGAACGCCGCACTCGCCACGCTGCTGAGCTGGGTCGAGAGCTATCTGATGCGCGAGCATCCCGATCTCGGCCGCACCGGCGCTGTCTGTCCCTTCACCCGCCAGGCCACCCGTATCGATACGGCGCGCCTTGCGATCTGCACTGTCGGCCCCACTGAGGAAGAGCGTGCCTTCACGCTGATCCGCAGCTGTTTCGGGGCGCTCGACGCGATTGCCTGCAAGCCGGGCATGGAACATTTCCGCACTGTCATCGTCGGCTTTCCCGGTTGTGCCGACGCGCCCGGTATCGCGATGCTGCAGCGCGTCCAGAAGCGGCACAAAGTCTATTCCCTGGCCCGTGGCCGGATGATCGGACTGATGTATGAAGCCTCGGAGGCGCCGGGATTGTGGAACCGCGATTTCCGTCCCTTGCGAGCGCCTCTGCCGGTCCTGGCCATCCGCCACATGGTCGAGCATGACGCGCCCTTCGCCGCCCGTCATCCGCTCCTGCTCGTGCCCTATCTCGCGAAGTTCCGCCTGGCGGGTGGGAAACGCCTGATCGACCATCTTCGCGGCCAGGGTTGAGCATGCGCGCCAAGCCCATGCAGGCGGTTGCCGAAGGATCGCCCTCGCCCGATGGCAGGGCAGCTACCGGCTTTGCCGTCGAGATTCTGACGGGCCGCGATGCCTTCCTGGCCCTAAAGCCGGAATGGGATGCACTCTTCGCCCGCGCCGGTCTGCCGCATCAGCTTTTCCAGCGTCACGCTTTCCTGCGGCACTGGTGCGACCACTATCTGGCATCCGATGATCGGCTCTGCCTCGTTGTTGGTCGCAAGGCCGGGCGCCTGGTCATGCTCTGGCCGCTGGAACGCCGGCACCGCCTCGGCCTGGAGCTGGTGCGCCTGATGGGAGCACCGGTCGCGCAGTTCGGCGATATCCTCATCGAGCCCGGTCCGCAGCGCGAGGCCTGGCTGGAGCGCGGCTGGGAGGCGCTGCGGCGGCGCGGTGTCGACCTGGTCGAGCTGCGCCTCGTGCGGAACGACGGAGCGCTCGGCCACTGCAACCGACTTGGTCTGGCTACTCCGGTGGTGAGCCAGGAGGCGCCGTTCGCCGATCTGGCCTTGCGTGTAGCACCGGACGGACCGAGCCTCGCCTATCCGGCGCGCGACCGATCCAGCTACCGCCGTCGCCTGCGCCGCCTCACAGAGCGCGGCGAGATCGCCTTCACCAGCATCGGGCCAGGCGAAGAGGCGCGCGCTCTGGCCGAGCAGGCCGTCGCGATGAAGCGCGGAGCGCTTGCCCAACACGGCGTCATCGCACCTGCGGTCTTGGATCCGCGTTTCGGTCGCTTCTTTGCGGAGCTCGCTGCCGACCTGGATGACGAAGCGGGCCTGCGCCTCTCCGTCGTCAGCTGCGACGGCCGTCCGATCGGAATCGATCTCTCCTTCGACTGCAAGGGCCGCAGCTTCGGCCACGTCATCGCCAGCGATCCGGGCTTCGAGCGGGAAGGTCTGGGCCGCGTGCTGGTTCACCACGCCTTCGCCAGCGCCAGGGCACGCGGCAGCTCGATCTTCGACCTGCTGGCCCCCGCCGATCCCTACAAGCAAGAACATGCCGACGGGGCCGTGCCGGTGCGCGATTTCACCGTACCGCTGAGCTGGCGCGGCCAACTCGCTTGCGATTTCGCCCTGCCGCATCTGCGCCCGACGCTGAAGGCGATCGCGAAGCGACTGCCGGCCGGCTGGGTCCGGCGCTTCACAAGCCCAGGCGGTTAGCTCGCCATCGCATCCATCGCACGTGCCAGCCTGACGTCGAGCTCGGTCAGGCCGCCGGCATCATGCGTCGACAGTGTCACCTCGACCGTCTTGTAAACATTCGACCACTCCGGGTGATGGTCGAGCTTTTCGGCGAGCAACGCCACCCGGCTCATCCAGCCGAAAGCCTCGTTGAAGTCGCGGAAGACGAAGCGCTTACTCATCGCCTCCCGCCCTTCGACCAGCGTCCAGCCGGTCAGGACCGACAACGCCTCCTTGCGGGCCTCCGGGCTCAGGCGTTTCGGCCGATCGTGTCCCATGTCATCTCCGCTGCGAAAGCGCGCCAAGTGGGCGGTTCGGATAGTGCAAACCGAGCGGATAGGCCGCCTCGAGCACGTAGGGCCCCCCGCCGATCGAATCACGCGAGGACATCAGTGCGACCCGACGTGCCGTAAAGCTGATCGGACGTACGATCGGATGCGCGGCGAGATAGTGCGCGACATCGACAGGCAATGAATCGCGCAGCCGGGCCAGCGTCACATGCGGCGTAAACTTGCGTGATTCGGCCGGCAGTCCGAGCCGGCGCACCAAGCGCTCCAACTCGGCCTGCAGCTCGTTCAGCTTCGGCGAGGGCTGGACCCTGGCGAAGACGGCGCGCGGCCGATCTCCGCCGAAACTGCCGAGCTGGTCGAGCGTGATCGCGAGCGGCTCGTTGCCGACATCGTTGAGAAAGCTATCGAGGTCATGGGCCGTACGCCGATCGACATCACCGAGGAAGCGTAGCGTGATGTGATAATCGGCGGGCTCGATCCAGCGGGCGCCGACCAATCCGCCACGATGCAGCGTCAGGCTCGAGGCGACCTCAGCGGGAACTTCCAGGGCGGTGAATAGCCGGGGCATGACGAATCAGTGCCAAGCATTTGTGACTCTAGCGAGACGCCAGCCTTGCACCACGCGCCGCGACCGACAAGCCGGCTCTTAAAGGCCGGCTCATCGAGCTGGTCACCCTGGCCGGAGCGGCAGAGCCGCGCAGACCTCCCTGGAAAGGGCTACCAGCCTACGGGCACGGGTTGCCGACGCGCTGGTGGATCGCGTCGATCTTCGCCTCGAGCTCGGGCGAAATCGCAACCGAGGCCGAGCCGATCGCCGTTCTGAGATGGTCCATGCTGGTCGCCCCGACGATGTTCGAGGTGACGAAACAGCGCGAGGTCACGAAGGCCTGCGCCATCTGCACGGGATCGAGCCCGGCTTCGTCGGCGAGCGCGATATAGGCCTTGATTGCCAGGTCTGCGCCGGGCGCCTGGTAGCGCTGGCCGCGATCGAACAGCGTGGTGCGGGCGCCGGCCGGCCGTGCGCCGTCGAGATACTTGCCAGAGAGGTAGCCCTGGGCCAGCGGCGAATAGGCCAGCAGCCCGACCTGCTCGCGCATGGCGATCTCCGCCAGCGCCGTCTCAAAGGTCCGGTTCAGCAGATTGTAGGCGTTCTGGATCGACTGCACGCGCGGGCGATCATTGCCTTTCGCCTCGGCGAGGAAGTTCATCGTGCCCCAGGCGCTCTCGTTCGAGAGGCCGAGATGGCGGATCTTGCCGGCTTTGACGCTGTCCGCAAAGGCATCGAGCTGCTCGGCGATCGGCGTCTCGTCCTCGGCCAGGGTGAACGCCGCCTGGTTGAAGCGGGTCGGGTTCGAGCCCCAGGCCATCGGCCGATCGGGGAAATGAATCTGGTAGAGGTCGATGTAATCGGTCTGCAGTCGCTTCAGGCTCTTGTCGACCGCTTCCTCGATCTGCCGGCGGTTGACCCGGGTCGGCCTCTTGTCGTCGCGGAACCAGTCATTGGCCGAGCGGCCGACCACCTTGGAGGCGAGGATCACCTTGTCGCGATTGCCGCGCGCCTTGAACCAGCTGCCGATGATCCGCTCGGTCGAGCCCTGCGTCTCCGCTGTGGGCGGGATCGAATAGAGTTCGGCCGTATCGAAGAAGGTCACGCCCTGGTCGAGCGCGTAGTCCATCTGCTCGTGGCCCTCGGCTTCCGTATTCTGCTGGCCCCAGGTCATCGTTCCCAGGCAGATCGCCGAGACCTTGAGATCGGTGCGGCCGAGACGGCGGTATTCCATGGCGAAAGGCTCCGATGGCGGGCGCACCGGGGACGCGCCGCGCATGACTAAGGGGATGGCAGGATGCGCCCTAGCTCAGGAGCGCGGGCGCAGGGAGGCGAGGAACCGCTCCACCGTCGGCAGGATGCGCTGCGCGATGACGCGCACGCCCTCAGCCTTCGGATGCAGCATGTCGGGCTGGTTCAATACCCGGTCCCCGGCGATCCCGTCCAGAAAGAAGGGATAGAGGACGAGCCCGTGCTTCTCGGCGAGCTTCGGATAGATCGCATCAAAGCGCGCGACATAGTCCGGTCCGTTGCTGCGCGGCGCATACATGCCGGCGAGCAGCACCGGGATGCCGCGCGCTTTCAGCCCGGTCACGATTGCGTCAAGCGACGTTTCGGTCAGCGCCGGATCGATGCCACGCAGGGCGTCATTGGCGCCGAGCTCGAGGATGACGCCGTCGGTCCCATCGGGCACCGACCAGGCGAGCCGCTCGAGCCCGCCCTGCGCGGTATCGCCTGACACGCCGGCATTGGCGATCTCGACCGAAATTCCCTTGTCGCGCAGCATCTTCTCCAGCACCGTCGGAAAGGCGGCACTGCCCGGCAGGTTGTAGCCGGCGGTCAGGCTGTCGCCGAACGCAACCAGCTTGACGGGTTTGGTCTGGGCGAAGGCGGAGCTGTTCATCAAAAAAGAACCCAGGCTGACGAAGACGAGCAGCATCGCTGCCCAAATGCGCGGCGACAGCTGGATTCGGGAGGCTAAGCGCCCATATCGGGTGGCGGCGCGACGCATGGCGGTTCTGGTCCCTTCGGCTCGGAATAGAAGTCGAAGCGGCGGCATCGGATGGGATGAAAGCGGAAACATGGCGGTGAGCGAGGCAACCCCGGCGATCGAACTCAGCGACGTCGAGCTCAGTCTGGGGCGCGGCGCCGCCCGCGTCCATATCCTCAAAGGCGTCTCGCTGACCATCCCGCAAGGGCAGGCCAGCGGCCTCGTCGGCCCCTCCGGCTCCGGCAAATCGACCCTGTTGATGACGATGGCCGGGCTGGAGCGGCCCGATTCCGGGCTGGTGAAGGTCGCCGGCCAGGATCTCGGCGTGCTCGGCGAGGATGCGCTCGCGATCTTCCGCGGCCGCCATATCGGCATCGTCTTCCAGTCCTTCCATCTCGTGCCGACCATGACGGCGCGCGAGAATGTGGCGCTGCCGCTCGAACTGGCCGGCGTCGACGATGCTCTCGAGCGCGCTGCCGCCGAATTGCGCAATGTCGGCCTCGGCGAACGCATGGACCACTATCCGGCCCAGCTCTCCGGCGGCGAGCAGCAGCGCGTCGCCATCGCTCGCGCGGTCGCACCCGACCCGGCGATCCTCGTCGCCGACGAGCCGACCGGCAATCTCGACGAGAGCACCGGCCGCTCGATCGTCGACCTGATCTTCGCGCTCCGGCGCGAGCGCGGCGCTACCCTCGTATTGGTCACCCACGATCTCTCGCTGGCGGCGAACTGCGACCGCACCGTGCGTCTGCGAGCCGGCCGCATCGAGACCGAGGCTGGAACCGAAGCGCTGGCGATCTGACATGCACGCTCCCGTCAGACCGTCGGCTACTCCTTCCAGCCCCACACGCAGGCCCGTCGGCCTGAAACTCGCGCTGCGCCTCGCCTGGCGCGATCTGCGCGGCGGCCTGCGCGGCTTCGGTGTCTTCATCGCCTGTCTTGCGCTCGGCGTCATGGCGATCGCCGCGGTGTCCTCGGCCTCGCGCGGCCTGAGTGAAGGTCTCGGCCGCGAGGGTCGGCGCATTCTCGGCGGCGATGCCGCCTTCAGCCTGATCCATCGTGAGCCGACCGCGGAGGAGCACGCCTTCCTCGCCCGCCATGGCAACGTCTCGACCATTGCGACGCTGCGCAGCATGGCCAATGCCGGTGAAAAGGGCGCGGCCCTGGTCGAGCTCAAGGCCGTCGACGGCTCCTATCCGAGCATCGGCGAATTGCGCACCGATCCGCCGGCCTCGGCCGCCGATCTGCTCGCCCTGCGTAACGGCGTCTATGGCGGCATCGCCGATCCCGTCCTGTTCGGCCGCCTCGATCTCAAGCCGGGCGACATCGTGCTGATCGGTTCCGCTCGGGTGCAGTTACGCGCCGGCCTCGTCTCCGAGCCCGACAAGATCGCCGCCGGCGTCGGCTTTGGCCCGCGCCTGATCGTCTCGCAGGAGGCGCTGCGCGCCTCCGAGCTGCTCCAGCCCGGCAGCCTGGTGCGCTGGACGGCTCGCGTCATCCTGCCGGCCGGGGCGAACACCGACGCCGCCCTCGATGCGTTGCTGGCCAATGCCGCACGCGAACAGCCAAACGCGGGCTGGGAAGTCCGCTCGCGCGCCAATGCCGCGCCGAACTTCCAGCGCAATATCGAGCGCTTCACCCAGTTCCTGACGCTGGTCGGCCTGACCGCGCTCCTGGTCGGCGGCGTCGGCGTCGCCAATGCGGTGCGCCGCTTCGTCGAGGCCAAGCGGCTCGATTTCGCCACGCTGAAGGCGATCGGCGCCACCGGCGGCCGGGTCGTCGCCATCCATCTGATCGAAGTCATGCTGGTCGCCGGTTTCGGCATCGCGATCGGGCTCGCGCTCGGCGCGGCGGCGCCCTTTGCGCTGGGCTATGCGCTCGCCGACATCCTGCCCCTGCCGTTCGAGCCGACGCTCGCTCCGGCCGAACTCGCTATCGCCGCCCTCTACGGCCTGTTGACGGCGCTGGTCTTCGCCATCATCCCGCTCGGCCGCGCCCATGACGTGCCGGTCTCCGCCCTGTTCCGCGACCAGGTCGAGCCTGACCGACGCCAGCCGCGCTGGATCTACAGGGCGATCTTCCTGGTTGCGCTCGCTGGCCTCGTCGGCGTCGCGCTTGCCTTCGCCTATGACCGGCGAATCGCGCTGATCTACATCGCCGCCGCCGCCGCCGTCTTCCTGCTGCTGCGTTTCGTTGCCCTCGGACTGATGGTGGGCGCGCGCCGCGCCGGGCGCCCACGCCAGCCGGCGCTGCGGATGGCGCTCGCCAACACCTATCGCCCGGGCGCGCTGACCCAGTCGCTCGTGCTGTCGCTCGGACTCGGCGTCGCGCTGCTCTCGACCCTCGCCTTCATCGATGTCAGCCTGAGGCGGCAACTGACGCAGTCGCTGCCGCAGAAGGCGCCGAGTTTCTTCTTCCTCGACATCCCCAACGCCCAGGCGGCCGAGTTCGACCGCTTCCTCAGCGAGCAGCGCCCCGGCGCGCATGTCGAGCGCGTGCCGATGATGCGCGGGCGCATCGTCAGCGTGAACGACGTCCCGGCCGAGCAGATCAAGGCGAGCGAGCAGATGGCCTGGGTGCTGGAGGGCGATCGCGGCATCACCTATTCCGCTGGTATGCCCGAGGCCTCCAGGCTCGCTTCAGGTGAATGGTGGCCGAAGGATTATCGCGGCGAGCCGCTGGTCTCCTTCGACGCCCGCGCTGTCGAGGGGCTGGGGCTGAAGCTCGGCGACAAGCTCACAGTCAACGTGCTCGGTCGCAACCTCACCGCGCGCATCGCCAATTTCCGCGATATCGAATGGCGCTCGCTCGGCATCAACTTCGTCATGGTGTTCTCGCCGAACACTTTTGCCGGCGCCCCGCACACCAACCTCGCCACCGTGACCGACAACGGCGCGCCAGCCACGGCCAGCGATGCGGTCCTGATGCGCCAGCTCGCCATCGCCTTCCCTGCAGTGACGGCGGTCAGGGTCAAGGACGCGCTGGAGGCGGTGAACACCATCGTTGGCCAGCTCGCCGGCGCGATTCGCGGCGCTTCCAGCCTTGCCATCGCCGCAAGCCTACTGGTTCTGGCAGGGGCGCTGGCCGCCGGGCAGAGGGCGCGGCTCTATGACGCGATGATCCTGAAGACGCTCGGCGCCACTCGCCGCTTCATACTTTCGTCGTACGCCCTCGAATACGCAGGCATCGGCATTGTTTCTGCCCTGTTCGGGCTCCTGGCAGGTACCTTGGCCGGGTGGGGTGTCGTCACGCAAGTGATGAAGATAGATTTCGTCTTCGATCCAACGGGCGCGATCATCGCTGCGACTGCAGCGGTCGTGGTCACCGTCGTGTTCGGATTGGTCGGAACGCTACAAATACTGTCGAAAGCGCCGGCTTCTCATCTGAGGAATTTATGAGTTCTGACTCACCGCAGCGCGGCATAAACATGAACGGAGCGTAATGTTGCATCGACTGGCCGGCGAAATTCTATGCCGGCGGCGGCGCTAACCATGCTTGCCTCTTGTAAGGCCGCGTGATCCCCATCATATTTCCGGGTGTCGCCACGATGGTGCGCGACGGTGGGCGTCGCAATGGCGATGTCCGCCAGGCAAAGTTTCAAGGGGAATTCTCTCCATGAGCGATTTCGACCGCAACGCTCAAGTCTGGGGTGCCGGCCGCGCACAGCAGACCAGCGCTGCCGAGCTGGACCAGGGCCTGCGCTCGTTCATGCTCGGCGTCTACAACAACATGACGATTGGCCTGGCCATCACTGGCCTGATGGCGATCGGCATCTCGATGCTGGCGATCGCCGGCTACTCGCCCTCGGGCAAGGTCACCGCGCTGACGCCACTCGGCCAGGCGCTCTACCTTTCCCCGCTGAAGTGGGTGGTGATGCTGGCGCCGCTGGCCTTCATCTTCTTCTTCTCGTTCAAGGCCGAGAGCATGAGCTCGTCGACGGCCCGCGCGATGTTCTTCGTCTTCGCGGCGGTGATGGGCATTTCGCTGTCGTCGATCTTCGTCGTCTTCACCGGTGAGTCGATCGCCAAGGTGTTCTTCATCACCGCGGCGGCCTTCGGCGGCCTCAGCCTCTACGGCTACACCACGAAGAAGTCGCTGTCGGGCATGGGCTCGTTCCTGATCATGGGCCTGATCGGCCTGGTGATCGCCTCGGTCGTGAACCTGTTCCTGGCCTCGAGCGCGCTGTCCTTCGCCATCTCGGTGATCGGCGTGCTGGTCTTCGCCGGCCTGACCGCCTGGGATACGCAGCGCCTGAAGGAAATGTACCTGTACTCGGACCTCGACTCCGAGTCGGCTGCGAAGCTCTCGGTGAACGGCGCCCTGTCGCTCTACCTGAACTTCATCAACATGTTCCAGATGCTGCTCTCGCTCTTCGGTTCCAAGCAGGAGTGATCAGGGCGACAGCCTGAAAACACGAAGCCCCGGCCGCAAGGCCGGGGCTTTTTCTTTGTGGGCCAGCCTGTGCGCGGCGATCTCAGCTCACCACGCTCAGCCGCTTGTCGAGCACCTTGAGCACCCGGCTCAGCTCGGCTCCGCGCTTCAGGATCAGCCCGGTCGCTGTCACCACCGAATAGGTGCCTTGTCGCCGCGCCAGCGAAGGATCCTTGACGATCCGGTAGAGCGGCACCTCGGCTGCGCGGCGAAAGACCGAGAACTGCGCCTTGTTGCGCAGGAAATCGATGGCGTAGTCGCGCCACTCACCGGCCGCGACCATCCGGCCATAAAGGTTGAGCAACTCGTTCAGCTCGCGGCGGTCGAAGGTGACGGAAGAGGGCGCGGCGGCAGCCGGAAAGGCGACGACCGCGCCCGCTCGCTGCGCTGGTGGAGTTTCGCTTTCGCTCATCGCTCCTCCTCTTCATCACCTGACGTTACCCGGCAAGGGATGATGCGCCCGCCCCCCGGCGCTTGGCAAGACAGCTTGATGACGGCGCCGAGGCCTTCCCTCACCTTCATAGCGATTGCCATGATTTTGCCGCGCTTGCGCCAAGCGAGCGCCCCGTTGCGGCATTCAACTCCGTTCGTTGCCTAGACGGCCCGACCTGTCCGGCACCGGACACGTCAGCCCCCCAGCCCCTCCGGCGCTGCGGCGGGTCGGGCCACTGGTCCAGGCTAACTTACGGCTGGCGGTTTCCGCCGGCCGTTTTCTTTGGCTGGAAGCTTTAGCGTGACGCGACGTGATATTCGGGGTTTGGCCGCATATCGACCGCCGAGGCGATCCGATTCGACATGTTGAAGAAGGCGGCGACCGCGCCAATGTCCCAGATGTCGCGCTCACTGAAGGCGGCCTTGCGCAGGGCCTCCCGGTCCTCTTCCTCGATTCGATGCGGCGTCTCGGTCAGCTTCACCGAAAAATCGAGCATGGCGCGATGGCGCGGCGAGAGCTGCGCGGCACGGTAGTTCATCACCATCATCTCGCCGAGCACCGGATCGCCGGAGAGCTGGCGTACCGCCTGGCCATGTGCGGTGAGGCAGTAATAGCAGCGGTTCACGCTGGAGACCGCGACCGCAATCATCTCGCGCTCCAGCTTCGACAGGCCGGACGGCGCCAGCATCAGGTCGTTGTAGAAGGTGGCGAAGGCCTGGAGCTTGGCATCGTCATGCGCATAAGCCAGCAGGACATTCGGCACATAGCCGAGCTTTTCCTCGCATTTCGCGAAATAGGCCTGCATCTCCTGCGAGAGTTCGGCTCGCGGCAGCGCGAGTGCCATCACGGCAGGCGGCGCGTCCTGTTTCGCCGGCGCTTCGCCCACCATCGCTTTGTCATGCTTCTTCGTCATCTCTGCACTCCTCGCGCTGATATCTGCGCAGATCGGCTGGTACCTGCCGCTTCTGCGCCATATTGGTGCAATCTGGCTGTCGCGATACGACCAAAGTTGCAGCCGCCGGTGAGCTATGTCATCGCTGCGGCAAAATAGCAGGGGGAAGACGACGATGGCCAAGCGGGAAGCGAATGCCACGGCTGCAGCCGTGATCGCAATCGAGACCGCCGCTCGCGAGCTCGGCTCGGCGATGCCTCCAGAGTTCCCGAAGCTGCTCTATGGCCGAACCGTCGCCGAGGATCTCGTCGCGCTGCCCGCCGACCTGCTCGCCCGTGCCGCTGATGCCGCCTATGCCCACCTGACCAGTCGGCGCAAGCCCGGCCAGCCCAATCTGCGCTTCCGCGACGAGGCCATGAAGGAGGATGGGCGCGAACGCCAGATCACGATCCTGGAAGTCGTCAACGACAACAAGCCGTTCCTGCTGGATTCCACTCTCGCCGAGCTGGCCGAGCAGGGCTATGAGCCACGCCTCGTCGCACACCCCATCCTCGCCGTGGTGCGCAAGGACAACGGCACCTTCGAATCGCTCGCCGGTGAAGCCGCCGGTCGCGCCGTCGAGGGCACGCGCCGCGAGAGCCTGATCCATATCCATCTCGACCGGATCGACACCGCCGAGGCGCGTGACCGGCTCGCCGCGGGCCTCGCCCGCGTCTATGTCGATGTCGGCCTCGCCGTCGACGACTGGGCCGCAATGCGCGGCCGCATCACCGAAGTGATCCAGTCCTACCGCGCCAACCCGCCGCCGCTGCCGGAGGACGAGGTCACCGAAGCGCTGAACTTCCTGGAATGGATCGCCAGCGACAACTTCACCCTCCTCGGCGTGCGCGCTTATCGCTTCGCCGGCGGCGACACCGCCGCCGACCCCGTCGATTCCTCCGGCCTTGGCATCCTGCGTGACCCGGATGTGCGGGTGCTGCGCAAGAATCGTGAACTCGTGGTGATGACGCCTGAGATTCGCGCCTTCCTGGCCAAGCCACAGGCGCTGATCATCACCAAGGCCAACGTCAAGAGCCGCGTCCATCGCCGCGTCCATCTCGACTATGTCGGGATCAAGCTCTTCACCGCCGATGGCAGGCTCGACGGCGAGTTGCGCATCGTCGGCCTTCTGACCTCGAACGCATATACCGGCACCGCCCGCTCCATTCCCTATCTGCGCCTCAAGATCGCGCGCGTCCTCAAGAGCACCGGCTTCGATCCGTCGAGCTATTCCGGCCGCGCTCTGTACAACGTGCTGGACGCCTTCCCGCGCGACGAGCTCTTCCAGATCGACATCGAGACGCTCGAGCGTTTTGCCCTCGATATCATGCAGTTGACCGAGCGGCCGCGCATCCGCGCGCTCGCCCGCGCCGACGAGTTCGATCGTTTCGTCTCGGCGCTCGTCTTCATCCCGAAGGACCGCTACGACACCACCGTGCGCCGCCGCGTCGGCGAATTCCTCGCCCGCATCTATCAGGGCCGCGTCTCCGCCGCCTATCCGGCCTATCCGGAAGGGCCCCTCGCCCGCACGCATTATATCATCGGCCGCGACGAGGGCCGCACGCCCAAGATCGACCGCGATACGCTCGAGGCCGGCATCGCCGCAATCGTCCGCACCTGGGGCGATGGGCTGAAGGACGCGCTCGACGCGCAGAAGGCCGGCCCCGCGGCGCGTGCGCTGGCCGAGCGCTATGCCGAGGCCTTCGGCGCAGCCTATCGCGAGCGCTATTCCGCCGAGGATGCGCTGATCGATATCGACATGCTGCAGAAGCTGTCGGACGAGCGGCCGCGCGCCGTCAATCTCTACCGTCGCGAAGGCGACGGCCCGACCCGCGCCAATCTCAAGCTGTTCTCGCGCGGCGCTGCGATCTCGCTGTCGGCACGCGTGCCGATGCTGGAGAACATGGGCTTCCGCGTCGTCAACGAGCGGACTTTCAACATCACGCCGCAGCAGAACGGAGCGACCGGCTCGGATGCGCGCGTCTGGCTCCACGACATGACGCTGGAGCGCGCCAGCGGCGGCGAGATCGACATCGAGAACCTCGATCCGACGATCGAGGCGGCGCTGATGGCGCAGTTCCGCGGCCTCACCGAATCCGACCGCTTCGACCAGCTCGTCCTCGCCGCCGGCCTCGCCTGGCGCGAGGCCGCGCTGCTGCGGGCACTCGGCCGCTATCTGCGCCAGGTCGGCGCACCCTATGCGCAGGACTACATCGCCGATGCGCTGACTCGCCATTCCGGCATCGCCACCGGGCTGGTCAAGCTCTTCATCGCCAAGTTCGATCCGCGCCTCTCCGACAAGAAGCGGGCCGAGCAGGTGAAAGCCGAGCGCGAGCGCATCGAAGCCGCGCTCGCCGACGTCACCAGCCTCGACGAGGACCGCATCCTGCGCCGCTTCGTCAATCTGATCGACGCAGGTCAGCGCACCAACTTCTTCCAGATCGGCCCCGACGGGCATCCGCGCAGCACGATCTCGTTCAAGTTCGCCTCGGGCCAGGTCGACGGCATGCCGCTGCCGCGCCCGCTCTACGAGATCTTCGTCTATTCGCCACGCGTCGAGGGCGTGCACATGCGCTTCGGCAAGGTCGCGCGCGGCGGCCTGCGCTGGTCGGACCGGTCGCAGGACTTCCGCACCGAGGTGCTCGGGCTGGTCAAAGCGCAGCAGGTCAAGAACGCTGTCATCGTCCCGGTCGGCGCCAAGGGCGGCTTCGTGCCCAAGCAGTTGCCGCCGGCGGGCGACCGGCAGGCCTGGCTCACTGAGGGCACCGAGAGCTACCGCATCTTCGTGCGCACCTTGCTCGAGCTCACCGACAATCTCGACGGCGAGACGGTCGTGCCGCCGCCGGACACGGTCCGCCATGACGGCGACGATCCCTATCTCGTCGTCGCCGCCGACAAGGGCACCGCGACCTTCTCCGACACCGCCAATGCGCTCTCGGTCGAGAAGCATCACTGGCTCGGCGACGCTTTCGCCTCCGGTGGCTCGCAGGGCTACGACCACAAGGGCATGGGCATCACGGCGCGCGGCGCCTGGGAGGCGGTGAAGCGCCATTTCCGCGAGATCGACGTCGACATCCAGACGACGCCCTTCACCGTCGCCGGCGTCGGCGACATGTCCGGCGACGTCTTCGGCAACGGCATGCTGCTCTCGCCGGCGATCAAGCTCGTCGCCGCCTTCGACCATCGCGACATCTTCCTCGACCCCGATCCCGACATGGCCAAGAGCCTGGCCGAGCGCCAGCGCATCTTCGCCCTGCCGCGCTCCTCCTGGGCCGACTATGACAAGTCCCTGATCTCCAAGGGCGGCGGCATCTTCTCGCGCCAGGCCAAGAGCATTGCGCTCTCGCCCGAGGTGCGACAGGCACTCGACTTCGACAAGGCGCAGGTCACGCCGGCCGAGCTGATGACGGCAATCCTGAAGGCGCCGGTCGACCTGCTCTGGTTCGGCGGCATCGGCACCTATATCCGCGCCGGCGACGAGACCGACGCCCAGGTCGGCGACCGCGCCAATGACGCGATCCGTGTCACCGGCGCCGATCTGCGCGCCAAGGCGATCGGCGAGGGCGCCAATCTCGGCGCGACCCAGCGTGGCCGCATCGAGGCGGCACGCCAGGGCGTGCGCCTCAACACCGACGCGATCGACAACTCCGCCGGCGTCAACACCTCGGACGTCGAGGTCAACATCAAGATCGCGCTCGCCGACCCCGTCCGCGACGGCCGCTTGCCCGAGAAGAAGCGCAACGCTTTGCTCGCGCAGATGACTGACGAAGTTGGCCTGCTCGTCCTGCGCAATAATTACCTGCAGAGCCTGGCGCTCTCGCTCACCGAGGCGCAGGGCATCCAGGCGACACCGCATCTGCGCCGGCTGATGGTGCAGCTCGAGGAAAACGGCCGGCTCGACCGCAGCGTCGAGTACCTGCCATCCGACGCGATGCTGATCGAGCGCGAAAAGCGCGGCGAGGGCCTGACCCGGCCGGAACTCGCGGTCCTGCTCGCCTATGCCAAGCTCGCTCTGCACGACGCGCTGCTTGAATCGGCCATTCCCGACGATCCCTATCTGAAGAGCGAGCTCGTCCGCTATTTCCCGCAGCCGCTGCGCGAGGGCTATGGCCCCGAGATCGCCGGCCACAAGCTGCGCCGCGAGATCGTCGCGACCCAGCTCGCCAATGCCATCATCAATCGCGGTGGCCCGGCGATCGTCTCGACGCTGGCCGACCAGACCCGCGCCGAGGCTCCGGCGATCGCCGCCGCCTACGCCGTCGCTCGCGATTCCTTCGACCTGATCGCGCTGAACGGCGCCATCGATGCGCTCGACGCCAAGCTGCCGGGTAAGACCCAAACCGGGCTCTATGCCGCCGCGCAGGAATTGGTCGTCGACCGGATGCGCTGGTTCCTGCGCCGCGGCGTCGCCACGCCGGGCGCGATCGAGCAGACCGTGGCGCACTATGCCAAGGGCGTCGCGGCGCTGGAAGGTGCGTTAGCCGAGCTGCTGCCGGAGGCAGCGGCCCAGGCGCGCAATGCCCGCATCGCCGCGCTCACCGCCGAGGGCGTGCCCGAGCCGCTGGCGGTGCGCGTCGCCAGCCTGCCCTGGCTCGCCGAGGCAACCGACATCGTCGACATCGCGAGCCGCACCAAGCGCGACATCGTCGACGTCGCGCGGATTCATTTCGCTGCCGATTCGGTCTTCGGTTTCTCGACACTGGCCTCGGCGGCCGCTGCCGTGCCGGCGACCGACGATTATGAGCGCCTGGCACGCCAGCGCGCGGTCGAGACGCTGACCGACGCCCATGCTGGGCTGACACAGGAGATCGCCACCGGCAAATCGGGCCCCGATGCGCTGAAGGACTGGCTGGCAGAACGGGGCGCCGACGCCGAACGCACCCGCGCCACCGTCTCGGCCATTGCCATGTCCGGCCTCTCCCTGCCAAAGCTGATGGTGGCGGCCGGTATGCTGGCCGATCTGCCACGCCGATAAGGCCGAGAAGAGAGTTTGGCGATGAGCCCCGAAGACGAGAGTACGATGCCGGCTGCGACGCGGATCGATCCGAAGTTGCTGGAGATCCTCGTCTGCCCGGTCACCAAGGCCACGCTCGAATACGACGCCGCTCGCCAGGAGCTAATCAGCCGCGCCGCCAAGCTCGCCTATCCGATCCGCGACGGCATCCCGATCATGCTGCCGGAAGAGGCACGTCAGCTGGAAGGGTAGTGCCGGAAATCACGTCTCCTATTTGGGCTGACTCAAGTAAGATTCGGTAGGACCGCGGAAGCTTGGTGCGCGACCTGCCGATAACCGTCCGGCCCGACTCGGTATGACCGGGTCTGACTCTGGGTCACGGCAACAGGTAGTGCCTACAGCATCTCGCCCTTGAGCAGGCGCGGCGTCGATCCTCCCAATCCGGCCGCCTCGCGGATGAAGAAGCGCTTAAGCCCCGGCATGCGCTCGACCAGGCCGAGCCCGAGATCGCGCACCAGCCTGAGCGGCGTCGAATCGTTCGAGAACAGCCGGTTGAGTCCGTCGGTGACGACACCCATGGCGACCGTGTCGAAGCGCCGCCCCTTCTCGTAGGTCTCGAGCACGTCCGAACCGCCGACATCGAGGCCAAGGCGGGCGGCATCGACGATCGCCTCGGCGAGGGCCGCGACGTCCTTCAGCCCGAGATTGAGCCCCTGGCCGGCGATCGGATGGATGACATGAGCGGCATCGCCGAGCAGCGCCAGCCGGTCGCCGACGAAACGGCGCGCCACGCCGAAGGACAAGGGATAGGCGCCCGGGCGGCTTTCCATGGTGATCTCGCCGAGCTCCAGGCCGAAGCGGCGCTCGACTTCGAGCAGGAGGTCGCTGTCGTCGAGCGCCAGCAGCGCCGGGACGTTCTCGCTCGCTTCCGTCCAGACGATCGAGGAGCGATGGCCGAGCTTGCCGCCATCGGCCAATGGCAGGATCGCGAAGGGGCCAGACGGCAGGAAATGCTCGACCGCCCGCCCCTCATGCGGCCGCTCATGACCGATGGTCGCGACGATTCCCGATTGCGGATAGGACCAGCCGACCCAGCCGATGCCGGCCTGTTCGCGGAGCTTGGAACGCGCCCCGTCCGCCGCGACCAGCAAGGCGCAATCGAGGCTCTCGCCGCTCGCGAAGTTCACTGCAGCCATACCGCCGTCGTCAACTGCGCTTGAGCGGACGCCCTCGGCCCGCAATTCGACACCATTGGCGCGCGAGACCTGGAGTAGTGCCGCCATCAGCGCGCCGTTCTCGACCATATGGGCGAAGGGCTGATCGGGTTCGACCTCGCCGTCGAAGCTGAGGAAGACCGGCCGTACCAGATCCGGTGTGCGGCTGTCGGTGATCACCATCTCGGTCATCGGCGTCGCCGCCGTTTCCGCCAGACGCCAGACGCCGAGCGCCTCCAGCATGTTGCGCGCCGCCGCTGCGACCGCATAGGCGCGGCTGTCGGCTCGCGCCGGCGCGGCCAAGGCCGGATCGGCGACGATGATGCGGAAGCTCTCGCCCAGCGCCTGCTTCAGCGCGACCGCTAGCGTCAGCCCGGCGACGCCGCCGCCGGCGATGACGATGCGCTGGCTCGCATTTTCGGGGCTCTGCACCATGGCCTTCCTCGCATCGCACCGCTTGACGCGGCCAGATCGCTCGTTGCTGATGCAACCCTGCCGTCTTGCCTACAGCCGGCCCGGGCCGCAAGCCCGCGCCAAGCCAGTTTCCCGCCGATGACCCGCGCCGCCGACACCCTGCTCTCGATCTTCGATCTCGAACCGCTCGGACACAACCGGTTCCAGGGTCGCAGCCCCGACAATGGCTGGACCCGGGTCTTCGGCGGCCAGGTGATCGGCCAGGCGCTCTATGCCGCCTGCAAGACGGTCGAGGAGCGCCAGCCGCACTCGCTGCACGCCTATTTCCTGCTGCCCGGCGATCCGCAGATCCCGATCGTCTACGAGGTCGAGCGCCTGCGCGATGGCGGCTCGTTCACGACGCGGCGCGTGCTCGCACTGCAGAAGGGCGCGGCGATCTTCGCGATGTCGGCATCCTTCCAGATCGCCGAGCCCGGCTACGACCACCAGATGCCGATGCCCAACGTGCCGATGCCGGAAGAGCTTCCCGATCGCGACGGCATGGAACGCGACGTGCTGCCGCACATGCCCGAGGCGGTGCGAGCCTATTACCGGCGCGAGCGGCCGATCGAGATCCGCCCGGTCGAGATGAGCCGCTACGCCGCAGACGGATCGCGGGAGCCGAGATTCGACGTCTGGGTCAGGGCCTCGCAGAAGCTGCCGGACGAGCCGGCGCTGCACCAGAGCGTGCTCGCCTATGCCTCCGACCTGATGCTGCTCGATTCCAGCCTGATCGCGCATGGCACCAGCGTCTTCGACCGGCGTATCCAGGCGGCAAGCCTCGATCATGCGCTCTGGTTCCACCGGCCCTTCCGCGCCGATGACTGGCTGCTCTACGCCCAGGACAGTCCCTCGGCCTCCGGTGCGCGTGGCTTCTCGCGCGGGCTGATCTTCGACCGGGAGGGGCATCTGGTCGCCTCGGTCGCGCAGGAAGGGCTGATCCGACCCCGCCCCGACCGCGTCTGAGCGAAAGCCGCCTGCTTTCACAGCATCTGCCTAATTCTTAGGCATTAGAGCCCGCTGAGATCCGCCTGATCATGGCGGAATCGCGGCATTGCCCGCTCGCGCGCCACATCTTCCGGTTGGCACGCCGCTTGATAGGTCCACCCCGACGCGCCTGGCTCGAAAGGGCGCGAGAGGCGCAACGACGTCGCTTGGACCGCGGTCCGGCGCGCACAAGCGGGGATAACCCAGCCATGAAGATCGTGATGGCTATCATCAAGCCGTTCAAGCTGGAGGAGGTGCGCGACGGGCTCACCGCCATCGGCGTGCACGGGCTGACCGTGACCGAAGTCAAAGGCTATGGCCGTCAGAAGGGCCATACCGAGATCTATCGCGGCGCCGAATACGCCGTGAGCTTCCTGCCGAAGATCAAGATCGAGGTCGCCGTCACGGACGATCTCGTCCCCAAGGTGATCGAGGCGATTACCGCTGCTGCCCGCACCGGCCAGATCGGCGACGGCAAGATCTTCGTTTCGTCGATCGAGAAAGCCGTGCGCATCCGCACCGGCGAGACCGATGGCGACGCCCTCTGATCCCGACCTTCCGTCCAGGAGTTACACGATGAACATCAAGACCCTTAACCGGGCCGGGCTGGTCGGGCTGGCGCTCGCCGCGATGGCCGGCGCCGCGCTGGCGCAAGCTCCCGCTGCACCGCCTGCCCCCGTGCCCAACAAGGGCGACACCGCCTTCATGATGAGCTCGACGATCCTCGTCCTGCTCATGACCGTGCCCGGCCTCGCTCTGTTCTATGGCGGCCTCGTCCGCTCCAAGAACATGCTCTCGGTGTTGACCCAGGTCTTCGCCATCGTCTGCATCGTCTCGCTGCTGTGGATCATCTACGGCTATTCGCTCGCCTTCACCAATGGCGGTGGCCTCAACGACTATGTCGGCGGTTTCTCCAAGGCCTTCCTGCGCGGCGTCGACGCCAATTCGACCGCCGCGACCTTCTCCAACGGCGTCGTCATCCCGGAATATATCTACATCGCCTTCCAGATGACCTTCGCCTGCATCACGCCGGCCCTCATCGTCGGCGCCTTCGCCGAGCGCATGAAGTTCTCGGCGCTGCTGCTCTTCATCGTGCTCTGGGTCACCTTCATCTATTTCCCGATGGCCCACATGGTCTGGTACTGGGGCGGGCCTGATGCGGTCGGCAACGCCGCCAAGGCGCTGGCCGAGGCCGGCCCTGACGGCAAGGCCGCAGCCCAGGCCGCGCTCGACGCGGTCAACGCCGATGCCGGCATGCTGTTCAAGTGGGGCGCGCTCGACTTCGCCGGCGGCACCGTCGTGCACATCAACGCCGGTATCGCGGGCCTGGTCGGCTGCGTCCTGATCGGCAAGCGCATCGGCTTCGGCCGCGAACTGATGGCCCCGCACTCGCTGACCATGACCCTGATCGGCGCCGCCCTGCTCTGGGTCGGCTGGTTCGGCTTCAATGCCGGCTCCAACCTCGAAGCCAACGGCACCGCCGGCCTCGCCATGATCAACACCTTCGTCGCCACCGCGGCGGCGGCGGTCGCCTGGCTGTTCGTCGAATGGGCCGTGAAGGGCAAGCCCTCCATGCTCGGCATGGTTTCGGGTGCGGTCGCCGGCCTCGTTGCCATCACCCCGGCCGCGGGCTTCGCCGGACCGATGGGCTCGATCGTGCTCGGACTCATCGCCGGCGCCGTCTGCTTCGTCTTCTGCTCGACCGTGAAGAACGCGCTCGGCTACGACGACTCGCTCGACGTCTTCGGCATCCACTGCATTGGCGGCATCATCGGCGCGCTCGGCACCGGCATCCTGGTCAACCAGGCGCTCGGCGGCGCGGGCATCCCCGACTATGCGACCAAGCCGGGCGAGCTGGTCGCCGCAACCTACGAGTTCGGGACCGCCTTCATGGCCCAGCTCAAGGCGGTGCTATTCACCCTGGTCTTCAGCGGCGTCGGCTCGGCGATCCTCTACAAGATCGTCGACGTGATTGTCGGCTTGCGTGTCCCGGCTGACCAGGAGCGTGAGGGCCTCGACATCGCCGAGCACGGCGAGCGCGCCTACCACGACTGAGCGCGGACTTTACCTCCGATAAGACAGCGCCCCGGCGGGAAACCGCCGGGGTTTTCTGTTGGCGCCCTTCAATCGCGGCTTTCCGCGCGATCGAGCACGATCTCGAGAACCTGCACCGCCTGCGGCAATTCGATCAGGAACTCGGCATCGCGTTCGAGATGGTGGATCTTGCGTGGATCGGGCCCGGCGAAGCGCGACATCGCCTCGACGCTCTCCCAGTACGAGATCGTCACGAACTCGCTCTCGGTCTTCCGATCCTCGCGGAACATCTGCGCGCCGAGCGCCTTTCTGGCCAGCGGCCTGACGCCGACCTCGAGCAGATAATCCGCGTAGGCATCGGCCTTTTCCGGCACGGTGCGGCCACGCCAGATCCGGGCAATTCTCGCAATTCTGTTCTCGCCATCGGTCATGTCGCCCTCCTCGCTGGTGCTTGTCGAAGAATGCTTTGGTCGCGCCATCGTTCCCGAGGCCCGCGACAGCACGCGGCGGCAGCGCAAGGTTAAGCGCGCCTTAACCGGACCTTCCTAACCTGCCGGTTCGATGGGGCGGTCTCGGCCGCCTTCCTCATGCCCGCAGACCACGGCCCGATGCGCACGATCCGACGCTCCTCATCGCTGATCGACCGCCTGCCCGATCCGGTGCGGGAGTTCCTGTCGCGCCGCGCTGCCGAGATCGGCGGCATGGCGATGCTCGCGCTGATGGTCGCCGTCGCGGTCGCCCTCGCCACCTGGTCGGTCGACGATCCCAGCCTCAACAACGCCACGCGCGGCACCGTGCGCAACTTGCTCGGCCGGCCGGGCGCGATGATTGCCGATCTCGCCATGCAATTGCTCGGCCTCGGCGTGGTCGCACTGCTGCTGCCGCCGCTGCTCTGGGCGCTCAGGCTGATCCGCTTCCATCTCTTCGATCGCAGCGCGCTCAAGCTCGTGCTCTGGGTCATCGGCATCGTCTCGACCGCCGCGGTGGCGAGCGCTTTGCCGGCAACCCCGCGTTGGCCGCTGCCGACCGGCATGGGCGGCGTGATCGGCGATGCGCTGCTGCATGGCACCCGCAATATCGTCGGGCTCTCCGGCACCGCGCTCGGTGGTCTCGTCGCCTTCGTCTTCGCCGGTATCGCTATCCTCTCGGTCACGGCCGCGGCCGGCTTCGGCCTCGTCACTGACGCTGACCCCGAGCTCGACAGTGACGATGATCCGGCCTGGGCCGATTCGGACGACCGCCGCGACGACGAGCCCGGCCTGTCGGTGATCCTGATCGGCTGGCTTGCCCATGGCGCCATGGCGCTGAAGGCCGCGATCATGCGCCGTCTGCCGCGACCACCACAGCCGGCATCGGCGAGTGCCGGGTCGATGCCCGTGCCGGTGCAGAGCGGGCGGGTCCGCCGCGAACCGAATTTCACCGGCGGTCCGGAGCCTTATAGGTCACCTGTCGTCGCACCCGAGCTCGCTCGCGCCGCGGCCGTCAGGCCGAAAGCGAATGCTCCCGCGGCCTATGACGACGACGAGCCGTTCGAGGCGCAGGACGTGCGCGACCTCAACGCGCCGCGCGTCACGCCGCCGCTGACCGCACCCAAGCCCGGCAAGCGCCTGTCGCGCGAGGCCCAACCCTCGCTGCTCGACCGCGACACCTTCGAATTGCCGCCGCTGACCTATCTCGCCGAGCCGAAGAAGCTGCCGGCCAACACCGTTTCGACCGACGCGCTGGAGCAGAACGCCACCCTGCTGGAAGGCGTGCTCGAAGATTTCGGCGTGCGCGGCGAGATCAGCCAAGTCCGCCCCGGCCCGGTTGTGACGTTGTACGAGCTTGAGCCGGCCCCCGGCACGAAGTCGTCGCGGGTGATTTCGCTTGCGGACGACATTGCGCGGTCGATGAGCGCGATCTCGGCCCGCGTCGCGGTGGTGCAGGGCAAGAACGCGATCGGCATCGAATTGCCCAACGCCAAGCGCGAGACCGTCTTCCTGCGCGAACTGCTCGCCAGCCAGGATTTCGAGGGCACCAAGCACAAGCTGGCGCTTTGCCTCGGCAAGACCATCGGCGGCGAGCCGGTGATCGCCGATCTCGCCCGCATGCCGCATCTGCTCGTTGCGGGCACCACCGGCTCGGGCAAGTCGGTCGCGATCAACACCATGATCCTGTCGATCCTCTACCGGCTGAAGCCGGAGGAGTGCCGGCTGATCATGGTCGATCCCAAGATGCTCGAGCTTTCGGTCTATGACGGCATCCCGCATCTGCTCACCCCCGTCGTCACCGACCCGAAGAAGGCGGTCGTCGCCCTGAAATGGGCGGTGCGCGAGATGGAGGAGCGCTACAAGAAGATGTCGAAGCTCGGTGTACGCAACATCGACGGCTTCAATGTCCGGGTCGGCGAGGCGCTTGCCGCCGGCGAGGTCATCACCCGCACGGTCCAGACCGGCTTCGACAAGCATTCGGGCGAGGCGATCTATGAGGAGGAGGCGATGGACCTGTCGCCTCTGCCCTATATCGTCGTGATCGTCGACGAGATGGCCGACCTGATGATGGTCGCCGGCAAGGAGATCGAGGGCACGATCCAGCGCCTGGCCCAGATGGCCCGCGCCGCCGGCATCCATGTCGTGCTGGCGACGCAGCGCCCTTCCGTCGACGTGATCACCGGCACGATCAAGGCGAACTTCCCGACGCGGATCTCCTTCCAGGTGACGAGCAAGATCGACTCGCGCACCATTCTCGGCGAGATGGGCGCCGAGCAGCTGCTCGGCCAGGGCGACATGCTCTACATGGCGGGCGGCGGGCGGATCACCCGCGTGCACGGCCCGTTCGTCTCGGATTCCGAGGTCGAGAAGGTCGTGGCGCATCTGAAGACGCAAGGGCGGCCGGACTATCTCGACGCGGTCACCGCCGAGGACGAGGCCGCCGGAGCCGAGGACGAGGACGGCGCGGTCTTCGACAAGAGCGCGATGGGCGCCGAGAGCGACGATCCCTACGAGCAGGCGGTTGCGGTCGTCCTGCGAGACAAGAAGGCCTCGACCTCCTACATCCAGCGCCGGCTGCAGATCGGCTACAACCGCGCCGCCTCGATCATGGAGCGGATGGAGAACGAAGGCATCGTCGGACCGGCCAACCACGCCGGCAAACGCGACATCCTCGTCGAAGCCGGAAGAGCAAGAGAAGACGAGGACTGAGGGCGGGTGCGGCCAAGTGGCGCGAAACCGGTCCTGAAAATGCCATCACCCCGGTGCAACTTCTCCGCCGACTGAAGCGTTGAACCCTTGCCGGCCAGCCTTGGCGGCACGATATTCCGCCAGAAGGCCGCCAACCGGACTCCGAGCTCCATGACCCACCTCTCGCCCATGCCAGCCCTCGCAGCCGCCGCCCTGGCGCTCGCGCTGGCGTCGGGCCCGGTCTTGGCCCAGCCGCTCGACATCAAGCCCTCGGGGCAGCCGGCGGCGCCACGAGCCGCCCAGCGGGCATTTCCCCTGCCGCCGATCCGGCCAGCCGGCCTCGGCCTGCCGCGGACCGAGGCAGCGGCGCAGCCTGCAGCGGCACCGGCGCAGGAGCCTGTCGTCACCGCAAACAATGAGCCGCGCGCCACGCCAGCCGCCAAGCCGTCGAGGCCTGGTGCTCCGCTGTCAAAAGCCGAGGCCGTCGAGCGATTAAACGCCTATTTCAACGGTTTCTCGACCCTGCAAGGCGATTTCATCCAGTTCGCCGCCGATGGGCGTCGCTTCGAGGGCAAGCTCTATATCCAGCGCCCCGGCAAGATGCGCTTCGAATACCGGCCGCCCGTGACGATGGAGGTCATCGCCGACGGGACTTCGGTGGCGATCCGCGACCGGAAGCTCGCCACCCAGGATCTCTACTCGATCGGCCAGACCCCGCTGAAGTTCCTGCTCAAGGAGCAGATGAACCTCGAGAAGGACAGCATCGTCACCGGCGTCAGCACCAAGGGCGATATCCTCTCGCTCAAGCTCGAGGACCGCTCGACCTTGGGCGGCACCTCGAAAATCACGCTGAACTTCGACCTTGCCGCCAACGCGCTGCGGCAATGGGTGGTGATCGACCCGCAGGGCTACGAGACCTCGGTCTCGGTCTATAATCTCGACACCCAGCGCCGGCCTGACCAGAAGAACTTCGTGATCAACTACGAGCGGGTGCTCTGAGCGGCGCGGCGGCGCTTGCTTTTCGGAGGCCGACGACCCAGTTTCCGGCTTCCCTTTCCGCCGGATCCCTCGCGTGCAGCTCTCCGTCACCACCTGGAACATCAACTCGGTGCGTCTGCGCATCGGGATGGTCACCGACTTCCTGAAGACCCACCAGCCCGACGTCCTCTGCCTGCAGGAGACCAAGACGCCGGACGAGCAGTTCCCGGCGAAGGCCTTCACTGAGGCCGGTTATGTCCACCAGGCCTTCATCGGCAACAAGGGCTATAACGGCGTCGCCATCGTCTCGAAGCTGCCCTTCTCGGAGAAAGAGGCGATGGCGATGTGCGAGCGCAACGACGCCCGGCACATGACCGTCGTGCTCGACCAGGGCGCTGGCGCCGCTGCCGGCGTTGCCATCCATAATTTCTACATCCCGGCCGGCGGCGACATTGCCGATCCCGAGGCTAATCCGAAATTCGCCCACAAGCTGCAGTTCCTCGACGCGATCGGTGCCTGGGGCATCGCCCGTAACCCGGCGGGCCGGCCGAGCATTCTGGTCGGCGATCTCAACATCGCGCCTTATGAGCACGATGTCTGGAGCCATAAGCAGCTGCTCGACGTCGTCAGCCACACCCCGATCGAGACCTCGACGCTGGAGAAATTGCGCAGCGAGCTCGGCTGGATCGATGCTGCTCGCACGCTCAGGCCCGAGCCGGAAAAACTCTATAGCTGGTGGAGCTATCGCGCCGCCGACTGGCAAGCTTCGAACCGCGGCCGCCGGCTCGACCACATCTGGCTTTCGGACGGGCTGAAGCCGACGCTGCGCGACCTCTCCTTCCTGAGCGAAGCCCGCGGCTGGGAGCGCCCCTCCGATCATGTCCCGGTGACGGTCCAGCTGGAGCTTTGACCGCCGTCAGCGCAGGTCGATCGCCCTGAGTGCCGCTCCGACCGAGGCGAGCTCGCTGTTGAAGTCGTGCAGGCGCTCGGCGACTGCAGCGGCAATCGCCTGCGCCGAATCGGGTGATTCGCCGAGAACGCGGCGCATCACGCTGCGCGCCAGGCGCATCACCTGGGTCGGCTCGCGCGCGATCGCCGTCACCGGCCGCTCCAGCGCCGTGAACAGCGCGAGCTCGCCGATCAGCGCACCCGGTCCCACAACCTCGTCTGCCGGCCGGCCATCATCCTCACGCGTTATCGCCACCGTCCCGGATACGACGAGAAAAGCCCCGTCCGAGCCCTCGCCGCGCCGGAACAGCACGTCACCAGCGCGCAGGGTCCGGGTCTCGGCAGCGAAGGCGACAAGGCGCAGTGCATCGCGATCCATCAGGCCCAGCAGCGGCTGACGGGCCAGCAAGGTGATGTCGTCGTTGAGGGACATCCGGCGCTTAAGGGTTCAGCCGGTAGCCGCCGGCATCGGTGACGAGCAGCCGAGCATTGGCGGGATCCGGCTCGATCTTCTGGCGCAGTCGGTAGATATGGGTCTCGAGCGTATGCGTCGTGACCTGCGAATTATAGCCCCAGACCTCCTGCAGCAGGGTCTCGCGCGCGATCGGCTTGCGGCCGGCGCGATAGAGAAAGCGCAGGATTGCCGTCTCCTTTTCGGTGAGCTTGGTCTTCGAGCCCTTGGCGCTGACCAGGAGCTTGGACCCCGGATGAAATGTGTAAGGGCCAACCTGAAAGATGGCGTCTTCGCTCGCCTCGTACTGCCGCAGATGCGCGCGGATACGCGCCAGCAGCACGGCGAACTTGAACGGCTTCACCACATAGTCGTTAGCGCCGGCCTCGAGCCCGAGCACGGTGTCGGCGTCCGAGCCCTGCCCGGTCAGCATCACCACCGGCCCCTTGAAGCCGTTCTTGCGCATCAGCTTCACCGCCTCGCGGCCGTCCATGTCGGGCAACCCGACATCCATGACGACGAGGTCGATACGCTCGGCCTGCACGGCCTTGAGGCTCGCTGTCGCGGTCGGCGACGACGACACCTTGAACTCGTCATAGAGCGCAAGTTGCTCGGCGAGCGCATCGCGCAGCGTCTGATCGTCATCGACCAGCAGGATATGATGGGTAGCCGACATGGAGCGATTCAGCCCGTTTGCGTTTGCGCGACATTAGAGCATGTTCGGGAGAAGTGGGAGCCGCCTTTGCGAAGGGCCTAGGCTCCAACATATTGAGTTCAGCGCAGATTCTGACGGTCCGGCTGGCACCGGTCAAACGGAAAGCGCGCGGGATGGCGACAAATGGACGGCAGATCACGCAAGATGGATGTCCTGTGAAAAAACGTGATGATGGCGCCGCAGCCGGCGGGCGGCTGACCCGGCTCGTCGTGGTGCGCTCGGTGCGTGATCGCCGCCAGGGCTTCCTGATCGCCGGTTCCGCGACCTTTCCCTGCGCCCTCGGCCGCTCCGGCATTGTCGTCACCAAGCGCGAGGGCGACGGCGGTACGCCGCGGGCCAAGCTGCCGTTGCGCCGTGTCTTCTACCGCGCCGACAGGCTGCCCCGCCCATCAAGCCTCCTGCCGGTCCGCGCCATCACGCCGCGCGACGCCTGGTGCGACGATCAGAACGACCGGCGCTACAACCGCCTGATCGACCGCCCGCCCGGCAAGGCCGAGGAGCGGCTTGCCCGCGCCGACCATCTCTACGACGTCATCGTCGAGCTCGGCTGGAACGATGCGCCTGTCCAGCGCGGCCGCGGCAGCGCCATCTTCTGGCATCTCGCCAGACCGGGCTTCACGCCAACGGCCGGCTGCGTTGCCGTGACCCGCGGCATCTTCGGCAAGGTTCTCCCGCGGCTGGCGCGGCGCTGCGCCATCGTGGTGCGCTAAGCGCTTGCAAGCCGGCACAGACCGGCGATATTAGGCGTGAGCACCGTCTCGATGATCGATTTTAGGAACACCGGACTGCGCGGGCACGGCCCCGTTCAGCGAGGCCGGTTCCCAGCAAGAGACTGTGCCATGACTGATTCAGCCCCGACCGAGATCGGCTTCGGCCGCGTCGCCGCGATGTTCCCCGTCAAGGACATGGAGCGCGCCTGCGCCTTCTATAGCGGCGTGCTCGGCTTCACCAAGACCTTCGAGAACGGCCAGCCGGTCGGCTTCATGATCCTCAAGAAGGGTAGGGCCGAGATTCACCTGACCCTGCAGCAGGACCACAAGGCCGCGCCCTTCAACATCGCCCATATGATGGTCGACAATGTCGACGCCTTTCACGAGCTCTGCCGCGGTCACGGGCTACGCATCGTCAAAGGCCTGCGCGACCAGGACTACGGCCTGCGCGCCTTCGTCTTCGAGGACCCCGACGGCAACCGCATCGACGTCGGCCAGCCGATCTAGGCTGTCGGTGTCTATGCGGCGTCAGCCGCGCGCGCCAAAAATTGCGCTACCGACCCTGACATGGGTGGCGCCGAGCTGGATCGCCGCCTCGTAATCGGCGCTCATGCCCATCGACAGGATCGCCAGCCCATTGCGCCTGGCGATCTTGGCTAGCAAAGCGAAATGCGGCGACGGCTGATCCTCGGCCGGGGGAATGCACATCAGCCCTGCGATCGCCAGGCCATGGCGGGTCCGGCACAGTTCGAGGAAGGCGTCGACCTCGCCGGGCAGCACGCCGCCCTTTTGCGGCTCGGCGCCGGTGTTGACCTGCACGATCAGTTGCGGCGCCTTGCCGGCCCGCTCGATCTCGCGGGCAAGCTCCTTGGCGAGGCTTTCGCGGTCGAGCGAGTGGATCACATCGAACAGCGCGACAGCCTCGCGCGCCTTGTTCGACTGCAGCGGCCCGATCATGTGCAGCCTGGCCTGCGGGAAACGCTCGCGCAGCGCCGGCCATTTGGCGCTGGCCTCCTGGACATAGTTCTCGCCGAAATCGATCTGCCCGGCCTCCAGCGCCGGCAGGATCACCTCCGCCGGCTTGGTCTTGGAGACTGCGACAAGCGTCACGCCTTCCGGCTTGCGGCCGAAATCGCGCGCGGCGCGGGCGATCGCCGCCCGCGTCTCCTGCAGCCTTGCCGCAACATCCTGCATCGCCATCGCCTTTCGTCCGCCACGCACGGCGCCCAAGCCGTTCTGAACGTTGACCGGGCGCGCTGCTTCGTGTCCTAGTCCGCGCAACTCCGATCACGCAAGAACGACACGATCAGCATGGCCGTCGAACGCTATAATCCGAAGGAAGCCGAGCCGAAATGGCGCAAGGTCTGGGATGAGCGCAAGCTTTTCGAGACTCGCAACGACGATCCGCGGCCGAGCTATTACGTGCTCGAAATGTTCCCCTATCCGTCGGGGCGCATCCATATGGGCCATGTCCGCAACTATGCGATGGGCGACGTGGTCGCGCGCTACAAGCGCGCCAAGGGCTTTGCCGTGCTCCACCCGATGGGCTGGGACGCCTTCGGCCTGCCGGCCGAGAACGCCGCCAAGGCCAACAAGGTCCACCCGCGGGACTGGACCTATGCCAACATCGCGACGATGCGCGGCCAGCTGCAGTCCATGGGCCTGTCGCTCGACTGGAGCCGCGAACTCGCCACCTGCGACGCCAGCTATTACAAGCACCAGCAGAAGCTCTTCCTCGATTTCCTGAAAGCCGGGCTGGTCGACCGCAAGACTGCCAAGGTCAACTGGGACCCGGTCGACGAGACCGTGCTCGCCAATGAGCAGGTCATCGATGGCCGCGGCTGGCGCTCGGGCGCGCCGGTCGAGCTTCGCGAGCTGACGCAATGGTTCTTCAAGATCACCGCGTTCGGCCAGGAGCTGAACGACGCGCTCGATGGGCTGACCCGCTGGCCGGACAAGGTCCGGCTGATGCAGAAGAACTGGATCGGTCGCTCGGAAGGGTTGCTGGTTCGTTTCGCGCTCGAATCGAATCCTCTGAGCCAGAGCGAAGTCGAGGTTTACACGACGCGCCCCGACACGCTGTTCGGCGCGAAGTTCATCGCGGTTGCGCCCGATCATCCCCTGGCCAAGGCCGCAGCCGAAACGAATCCGGCGCTGCAGGACTTCATTGCGGAATGCAAGAAGACCGGGACCGCCCAGGAGGCCATCGACAAGGCCGAGAAGCAGGGCTTCGATACCGGTTTGCGTGCTATCCATCCCTTTGATCCGTCATGGACTTTGCCGGTCTATGTCGCGAATTTCGTCCTGATGGAATATGGCACCGGCGCGATCTTCGGCTGCCCGGCGCACGACCAGCGCGACCTCGACTTCGTCAACAAATACGGACTCGGGAACACCCCTGTCGTCTGCCCTGAGGGCGCGGACCCGGCGAGCTTCGTCATCACCGATACCGCCTATGTCGACGATGGCCGGATGATCAATTCGCGCTTCCTCGATGGAATGACCATTCCGGAGGCGAAAGAAGACGTCGCCAGACACCTGGAAGCCGAAACCCTCGGCAACCGCCCGGTCGCCCAGCGCAAGGTCAACTTCCGCCTGCGTGACTGGGGCATTTCGCGCCAGCGCTATTGGGGCTGCCCGATCCCGATCATCCATTGCGAGAGCTGCGGCGTCGTGCCGGTGCCGGAGCAGGATCTGCCGGTCAAGCTCGCCGACGATGTCTCCTTCGACAAGCCCGGCAACCCGCTCGACCATCATCCGAGCTGGAAGCATGTCGCCTGTCCGCAATGCGGCAAGCCGGCGCGGCGCGAGACCGATACCATGGACACCTTCGTCGATTCGTCCTGGTATTTTGCCCGCTTCACCGATCCCTGGCGCACGGACAGCCCGACCGACCGCAAGGCCGTCGACCGCTTCCTGCCGATCGACCAGTATATCGGCGGCGTCGAGCACGCGATCCTGCACCTGCTCTATTCGCGCTTCTTCACGCGGGCGATGAAGGCGACCGGCCATGCCGGCCTGGACGAGCCTTTCGACGGCATGTTCACCCAGGGCATGGTCGTCCACGAGACCTATCGGGCTGAGGATGGCTCCTGGGTCGAGCCCGGCAATGTCCGGATCGAGACGGCCGGCAATGAGCGCCGCGGCTTCGACATCGACACCGGCGCTCCGATCGAGATCGGCTCGATCGAGAAGATGTCGAAGTCCAAGAAGAATGTCGTCGACCCCGACGACATCATCGCCTCCTATGGCGCCGACACTGCGCGCTGGTTCATGCTCTCCGATTCGCCGCCCGATCGCGACGTGATCTGGAGTGACGAAGGCGTTCAGGGCGCGGCCCGCTTCGTGCAGCGGCTCTGGCGCCTCGTCGCCGAGATCGGCGAACGTGTGGGCGGGGCGCCCGCCAAGCCGGCGAGCTTCTCGGAAGCCGCGCTCGCCTTGCGCAAGGCGAGCCATCGCGCCCTTCATGCCGTCGGCGCCGATATCGAGCGGCTCGGCTTCAACCGTTGCGTCGCGCATATCTACACGCTGACCAACGCGATCGGCAAAGCCCTCGACGCCGCAGCCGAGTCGGCCGATGTCCCCGCCGATATCGCCTTCGCGCTGCATGAATCCGCCATGATCGCCACGCAGCTTGTCGCGCCGATGATGCCGCATCTGGCCGAGGAATGCTGGCAGGCTCTCGGCTTGCCCGGCCTCGCCGGCGAAGCCGTCTGGCCGGAGGCGGAAACGGATTTGTTACAGGATGACAGCAAAGTGCTGCCGGTACAGGTCAACGGCAAGAAGCGGGCAGAGGTGACGGTGCCCGCCGATGCCGATACGGTGGCGGTCGAGGCGATCGTGCGCGCCTCCGAGGCTGTCGCCAAAGCTCTCGAGAACCGGCCGATCCGCAAGGTGATCGTGGTGCCGGGGAGGATCGTAAATGTCGTCGTCTGAGACCGGAGCCATGACGCGCCGCCGCCCGCTGGCGCTCGCGGCCGTGCTGGCCTTTGCTGCGCTTGCCGGTGGCTGCTTTCAGCCGCTCTATGGCGAAGGCACGGTCAGCAAGGTCGGTGGCAATGTCCGCAATGCGATGCTCGGCATCGAGGTGCCCGAAATCAAGGGCCTGGTCGGCCATTATCTGCGCAACGAGCTCGTCTTCGAGTTCGATGGCGGCGGCGCACCCGACCGGCAGAAAATCCTGAAGCTCACCGCGACCACGACCGAATCGCTCGAAGTCATCACGGTCGACTACGCCAATGGCCGCGCCGATTCGGCTGTTCTGGTCGCCACCGCGAACTGGCAGTTGGTCCGCGCCGGTTCGAACGAGGTCGTGGCTTCGGGCCAGAGCGTCGTCCGGGCGCCTTATGAGCGCTCGCAGCAGCGTTTCGCCTCGCTACGTGCGGCGCGCGACGCCCAGGTCCGCGCCGCCAAGAACCTCGCTCAGCTGATCAAGGCCCGCGTCGCCGCCGCGCTCGTCAGCGGCTGAGGCTGCTTTCGATGGCAATGATCAAGGCGCACGAGGCGGATCGCGCCCTCGCGCGCCCGGACCCGGCCTGGCGCCTGTTCCTCTTCTATGGCCCGGATGCCGGGCTGATCTCCGAGCGGGCCACCGCTTTGGCCCGCAGCAGCGTTGATGATCCGCAAGATGCCTTCCAGCTGATTCGCATGGATGGTGATCAGCTCGCTTCCGACCCGCTCAAGCTGGTCGACGAAGCCAATACCATAGGCCTGTTCGGCGGGCGCCGCGCAATCCGCGTCTCGCCGACATCTCGGCCACTGTCAGCCGCCGTCGAGCCGCTGCTGGCGACGCCATCGCAGGACGCCATCGTGATCATCGAGGCTGGTGACCTGCAAAAATCGAATCCGCTGCGCACCGCCTGCGAACGCGCGAAATCCGCACTTGCCGTGCCTTGCTATGGCGATGCAGCGCGCGATCTCGGCACGATCGTCGACGAGATGGCGCGAGCGGCCGGCAAGAGCATCGACAGGACCACCCGCGACCTTCTGACCAGCCTGCTCGGTGGCGACCGCCAGACCTCCCGCCAGGAGATCGACAAGCTGATCCTCTATGCCGGCAGCGACGCGGCCTTGACGTCTGACCATGTCGACGCCGTCGTCGGCGATACCGCCCAGCGCGAGCAGGCCGGGGTGGTCGATGCCGTCTTCGCCGGCCGCTTGCCGAGCCTCGATCTCGCCCTCGCCAAGCTCGCGGGCGAGGGGCTCGACCAGGGCGTGCTGCTTGGCGCGGTGCTGCGCCATACGCTCGCTTTGCTCAAGGCGAAGCTGGCTATCGAGGGCGGCAAGCCGGCGCGCGAAGCGATCGGCGCTATGCGGCTGCCCTATCCGCGCCTTGCGACCGCGGAAGCGGCGCTGAATGCCTGGCCCGCAACCCGCTTGCGCGATGCAATAACCATCCTTGGAGCAGCGATCCTGGCCGTGCGCCGCGACGGCGACATGGCCAAGCCCATCGCCGCCCGCGCGCTCTGGACGCTCAGCCGAATGTCCGGCAAGGGACGTTGATCAGGCCTTCAAACGCCGGCAGAGCGCGTCGAGCTGTTCCAGCGTCTTGTAGCTGATCTTCATCTCGCCGCCGCCATTGGCACGATGCTGGATCGAGACACTGAGGCCGAGCGCTTCTTCCAGCGCCTTCTCGACCGCGCGCGTATCCGGATCCTTCTCCGGCTTCGGTGCGGCAGCCCGCACCGGCTTGTTCTCGCTGCGCGCTTCGTCCTGGCCGAGCCGCTCGATATCGCGGACCGTAAGGCCTTGCTCAACAATGCGTTTCGCGACCTGTTCCGGATCCGAAACAGCCAGAAGTGCACGCGCATGACCGGCCGAGACCGAGCCATTGCCGACCATTAGCTTGACCGGTTCCGGCAGCTTGCTCAGGCGCAGCGTGTTCGCCACATGCGAGCGGCTCTTGCCAATCACCTTGGCGAGGTCGTTCTGCGTATAGTCGAACTCGGCAATCAGCCGCTCATAACCGGCCGCCTCTTCCATCGCATTGAGATCGGCGCGCTGGACGTTCTCGACGATGGCGATCTCGAGCGCCTCGCGATCATTGGCCTCGACCAGGATGACCGGAACATCGTGCAGCTCGGCGCGCTGCGCCGCGCGCCAGCGCCGTTCGCCGGCAATAATCTCATAGGCGTCGATCATGCCCGGGATCGAGCGCACGATGATCGGCTGCAGGATGCCGCGCTCGCGCACAGAGGCGGTCAGATCGTCGAGTTCGGCGTCGTTGAAGATTTTGCGCGGGTTGCGCGCATTTGGACGCAGGAACTCCACCGGCACCTTGCGCTGGCCCCGGGCCCGCTCAAGCGCGCCGATTTCGTCTCCAACATCGCCGATTAAAGCGGCGAGACCTCGGCCAAGACGCGAACGCCCCTGTTCCTCGACCATTGCCATTCCTCTTGAACCCTTCACCCGCATCAGGCGGCGGCGCGCAAGGTGCGCTCGCGCCTGATCACCTCCGAGGCCAACTTCAGATAGGCCTGCGACCCCGCGCAGCGCAGATCATAGAGCAAGGCCGGCTTGCCATAGGACGGCGCCTCCGAGATCCGCACATTGCGTGGAATCACCGTCTCGTAGACCTTGTCGCCGAGAAAATCGCGGACATCGGCCATGACCTGGCCGGAGAGGTTGTTGCGCGGGTCGTACATGGTCAGCACCACGCCCTGGATGGTCAGGCGCGGGTTGAGCCCGGCGCGGACCTGCTCGACCGTCTTGAGCAACTGGCTGAGACCTTCCAGCGCGAAGAACTCACATTGCAGCGGCACCAGCACCGCATCCGCCGCGGTCATCGCGTTGATCGTGATCAGACTCAGCGAAGGCGGACAGTCGATCAGGATATAGGTCAGATCGCTGCAGCGCTGGTCGTCGACCAGCTCATCGATCGCCTTCTTCAGTCGCGTCGCCCTGTCTTTGGCGCTGGCGATCTCCAGCTCGACGCCAAGCAGGTCGAGCGTCGACGGCGCCAGGAACAAATTGGGAACGGCCGTAGCCTGCATCGCCATGCCAAGCCCGATATCGCCACAGAGCACGTCATAGGTCGAAGCCTTCCGGCTCTTGCGGTCGACCCCGAGGCCGGTCGAGGCATTGCCCTGCGGGTCGAGATCGATGATCAGCACCTTCTCACCGATCGCGGCGAGCGCAGTGCCAAGATTGATCGCGGTCGTGGTCTTACCGACCCCGCCCTTCTGATTGGCGAGCGCCAGCACGCGCGGTCGCGCGGCGGGGAGGGAGATTAGCTGAGAATCGGTCATCAATCGGCCCGTTTCTCGGCGCCGCCAATCACCAGGATCGCGGCCGCCGAATCCGTCAAGGATGGAAACGTTGTGGACTGAATCTTCCAATATTTAGCAGCAGCGGTCAATTCCGCCTCTAGATGTTGTCCCTTGGGAAAGACTCCCGTCACCCCGGTTCTCAACAGCTCTTTGCACCAGTCGAGCAGGAGCGGCAACGGCGCGAGCGCCCGCGCCGTCACGGCTTCGACCTTGCCGACAAAATCGTCGACCACATCTTCAATGCGAGCGGTATGCACCGTCACTGGCGCCCCGGTCAGCCGTGCCGCGTGGCGCAGGAAGGCGCATTTGCGCGCATTACTCTCGACAAGGTCGATGTGCCCGCCCAGTTCGGCCAGCCTGATGCCGAGCACGAGACCTGGAAAGCCGCCACCCGAGCCGAGGTCGAGCCACTGCTTGGCGTGTGGCGCATGGTCGAGCAGCTGCAGGGAATCGGCGACATGCCGGGTCCAGACAGTATTGAGCGTAGCGTCTGAGACGAGGTTTTTCGCTTTCTGCCAGCGCCGCAGCTCCCCAACGAGAATGGCAAGGCGCTCCTCTGTTTCACGTGAAACAGGCGTCAAGCGAAAAGCACGCAGGCGATCCCGGTTATCCTCGCTATCAACAGAACTCACAGGCTCATGCTCCAACGCCGGCCGCGCGTCCGACCTTGCGCCTGCGTGCATGGGCCGCCAGCAAGGTCAAAGCCGCCGGGGTCATACCCTCGATCCGGCCCGCTTGCGCCAGATTGTCCGGCCGGGAAGCACGAAGCTTGGCGCGAAGCTCGTTCGACAGACCCGAGATTCCGTCGAGGTCGAGATCGCCCGGTAGTGGGAGCGCCAGGTCGCGCTGATAGGAATCGATCTCGGCCGCTTGCCGGTCGAGATAGACCGCATAGGTCGCATCGGCAGCGACACGCGCCCGGGTGGGTTCTGAGAATTTAGCGAAATCGGGCCAGACGCGAGTAAGCACGTCGAAATCAACTCCCGGATAGGACAGGATCTGGAAGGCCGATCGCCTGATACCATCGCGATTGAGCTCGAGCCCAGCTGCAGCCGCTTCGCTCGGCGACAGGGTCCGCGCTCGCAAGAGTTCGGTAAGCTTAACGATCTCTGATAGCCCGCGCTCAAACCGCTCCTGGCGAGCGCTACCAACGACACCGAGCCCGGCGCCAAACGATGTCAGCCGTTCATCAGCATTGTCGACCCGCAGCGACAGCCGGAACTCGGCGCGCGACGTAAACATTCGATACGGCTCCGTAACGCCGCGCGTCACCAGGTCGTCGACCATCACGCCGATATAGGATTGTGTCCGGTCCAGGCTGACCGGCTCGCCGCCGCTGGCGCGCCTCGCCGCGTTGAGTCCGGCAAGCAGTCCCTGCGCCGCCGCTTCTTCATACCCGGTGGTACCGTTGATCTGCCCGGCGAGGAACAATCCGGCGATCGCGCGTGTCTCCAGTGTCGCTTTCAACGCGCGCGGATCGACATAATCATACTCGATCGCATAACCCGGCCGCAGCATCGTCGCATGCTCCAGGCCCGGAATCGTCTTCAGTAGGCCGAGCTGGACATCTTCCGGCAGCGAGGTCGAAATCCCGTTCGGATAGACCGTTGGGTCGTCGAGGCCCTCGGGCTCGAGGAAGATCTGGTGGCCGTCGCGGTCGCCGAAGCGGCCAACCTTGTCCTCGATCGACGGGCAATAGCGTGGTCCGCGCCCCTCGATCTGCCCGGAAAACATCGGGGCCCGATGCAGATTCGCGCGGATCAGCTCATGCGTCGCCAGCGTCGTCCGCGTCACGCCGCAGCTGATCTGCGGCGTGGTGATCGCCTCCGTCATCGCCGAGAACGGCTCGGGTGGGTCGTCGCCGGGCTGCATCTCCAGACCGGACCAGTCGATCGTGCGGCCATCCAAGCGCGGTGGTGTCCCGGTCTTCAACCGGCCGAGCGGAAAGCCGTGCCGTTCCAGTGTTGCAGAGAGGCCAAGCGAGGCCGCCTCGCCGACCCGGCCCGCCGGGATCTTCTGCTCGCCGATATGGATCAGGCCACGCAGGAACGTGCCGGTGGTGAGCACGACCGTTCCGCAGGCGAATCGACGACCGTCCGCGAGTACAACGCCGGCAACGGCGCCAGCGTTGATATCCAGATCGAACGCCTCACCCTCGATCAGGGTGAGATTATCCTGAACGGCCAGCGCAGCCTGCACCGCCTCACGATAGAGCTTGCGATCGGCCTGGGCCCGTGGCCCCCGAACCGCCGGCCCCTTGCGCCGATTGAGCATGCGGAATTGGATGCCGCCCTGGTCGGCGCAGCGCGCCATGATCCCGTCGAGCGCATCGATCTCACGCACGAGATGGCCCTTGCCAAGCCCTCCGATCGCCGGATTGCACGACATGGCGCCGACAGTCGCGATCTGCTGGGTGATCAGCGCCGTCCGGGCGCCGGCGCGTGCAGCCGCGGCCGCGGCTTCCGCCCCGGCATGGCCGCCGCCCACCACGACGACATCGTAGTGCCCGTTCGCCTGCGCATTCGACATGACCATTCGCTAGCCAAGCCCGATCGCGAGGTCAACGAAAACCGCTTATTTGCCGATGCAGAAGCCGGAAAACAGGATGTCGAGCACATCCTCGACATCAACCCTGCCGATCAGACGTTCCAGCGCCCTGACCGCGATGCGCAGTTCTTCGGCGATCAGCTCCGGCTGCTCATGCGGTAGCACGCCGGCGCGTTCAATCGCGGCCGCCGCGTCTGCCACTGCGATACGCTGACGTTCACGGGTGACGAGCGCAGGCTCTGCCTGGCCGAGCTTGCCGAGGCGAGCTGCGATGATATCGATCAGCTCGGGCAGGCCAGCGCCAGTGACCGCCGACACGCCAACTTCCCCGGGCAGGGCAGCTCCACCAAGGTCGATCATCGTCGCGACAGTTAGGTCGGCGTTTTCACTGCCGGCTCGTTCCGGGTCCGAATCGGGCGGGCGCAATCTCAGGACCAGGTCCGCGTGAGCCGCCCTCTGCCGCGCCCGCCTCACGCCCTCGGCTTCGATCGCGTCGCGGCTCTCGCGCAAGCCGGCGGTGTCGACGAGCACGACAGGGATGCCGCCGAGATCCAGCCTGACCTCGATCGCATCCCGGGTCGTCCCCGCAATCGGCGAGACGATCGCGACGTCGCGCCGCGCCAATGCATTGAGCAAGCTCGACTTGCCGGCATTGGGCGGCCCGGAGAGGACGACCACGAAGCCGTCGCGGACGCGCTCTCCAGCTGCGAAACTGCCGAGCGCTGTGCGCAGGCTGACGAGCACGACCTGTGCTTCAGCAACGGCGCCCACGATCAGCGGGCCTTCGACGTCGCCCTCGTCTGAAAAGTCGATCTCGGCCTCGAGCAAGGTCATCGCCTTGATCAGTGCGGTTCGCCATTCGCCGGCCGCGCGCCCGAGCGCGCCTTCCATCTGTCGCAGCGCCTGTTTGCGCTGCCATTCCGTTTCCGAATCGATCAGGTCGGCGAGCCCCTCGACAGCGGCGAGGTCGAGCTTGCCGGCCTCGAAGGCGCGGCGGGTGAACTCGCCAGCTTCCGCCAGGCGCAGGCCCGGCAGCGCAGTGAGCACCGACAACAGGCGCGACAGCACCGCGCGCGAGCCATGGATATGGAATTCGGCGACATCCTCGCCGGTGAAGCTCGCTGGGCCGGGGAAGAACAGCACCAGGCCGTGGTCGATGGTCACGCCGGCTGGATCGCGCAGGATGCGATAGGCGGCCTTGCGGGCTTCCGGCACCGGCCCAGCAATCGTTTCGATAGCGAATCGGACGCGTTCGCCCGAAACTCGAACCACCGCGACACCAGCGCGCCCGGCACCGGAGGACAGCGCCACAATCGTCGGATAGGCTTTCACGGCTCGCCACCGCCTGGGCCGGAACTCTGCCAATGAACCGCCTGAAGCATGCCGCCAGTCCCTATCTGCTGCAGCACCGCGACAACCCCGTTGAGTGGTGGGAATGGAGCGACGAGGCCTTCGCGCAAGCGCGCGCCAGCGATCGCCCCGTCCTGCTTTCTGTCGGCTATGCCGCCTGCCACTGGTGCCATGTTATGGCGCATGAAAGCTTCGAGAACCCCGCTATCGCTGCGGTGATGAACGAGCTCTTCGTGAACATCAAGGTCGACCGCGAGGAGCGGCCCGATATCGACCATGTCTATATGAGCGCCCTGCATACCCTCGGAGAGCAGGGCGGTTGGCCGCTGACCATGTTCCTCGACAGTCATGGTGCGCCCTTCTGGGGCGGCACCTATTTTCCGCCGACTTCGCGCTATGGGCGACCCGGCTTCATCGACGTGCTCCGGCAGATATCCGGCCTCTATCGCAGCGATCGCGAGCGCATAGGGCGCAATGCTGCGGCTATCGGTGAGGCGCTGCAGCAGAGCCTGCAGCGTATCGCGGAGGCCAGCGAGCCCGATCTCGACCATCTCGCCCACCAGATCGCGCGCCGCTTCGACCGCGACCATGGCGGGCTCGGCGGTGCGCCGAAATTCCCGAACCCGGGCCTGATCGAATTGCTCTGGCGCCATGGCGCACGCAGCGAAGATGAAACTTCTCGCGACGCCACCAACCGGACTTTGGTGCAGATGGCGCGCGGCGGCATCCACGACCATCTCGGTGGTGGCTTCGCCCGCTATGCCGTCGACGAACGCTGGCTCGTGCCGCATTTCGAAAAGATGCTCTACGACAATGCCCAGTTACTGCCGCTCTATGCGCTCGAGGCAGCGCGTACAGACGACCCGCTTCTGCGCGAAGCAGCCGATGGCATCGTCGCTTGGCTCGATCGCGACATGCTTTTGCCGGAGCGCGCCTTTGCCGCCAGCCTCGACGCCGATTCCGAAGGGGTAGAGGGCAAGTTCTATGTCTGGACGTTTCCGGAGCTGACAAAGGTGCTCGGCCCCGAAGACGCTGCCCTCTTCGCCCGGCATTATGACGTGACCGCCGGAGGCAATTGGGAAGGACACGCCATTCTCAATCGGCTGGAGACGCCTGACCCGTCCCCGGAGATTGCTGTCGAGCTCAGCCATCTTCGCGAGCGGCTGCTTGAAATCCGCAGCACACGGATTGCCCCCGGCCGCGACGACAAGATCCTCGCCGACTGGAACGGGCTGATGATCGCCGGCCTCGTCCGGGCGAGTGGCCTTCTCGGTCGTCCGAGCTGGATCGAACTCGCGGCCGACGCCTTTCGTTTCGTCACCGAATCCATGGCCGATGGTGAAGGCCTAGCCCATTCCTATCGGGCCGGTCGCCGGATCACCCCAGGGTTTGCGCTCGATCACGCGGCGATGGCCGAGGCTGCACTCGCCCTCCATGACGCGACTGGCGATCGGCACTACTTCGACCTCGCCAGGCGCTGGAGCGCACATCTCGATCGGCACTACCGCGAGGCCGACTCGGGCCTTCTTCGCATGACTCGCACCGACAGTGCGGCACTACCGGTCATACCCAGGCCGACTCACGACGATGCGGTGCCGAACGCCAACGGGGTGCATGGAGCCAACCTGATGCGAATCGCGGCTCAGACCGGATTGCCGGAAGACCGCGAGCGGGCCGACCGATTCCTGGCGGTCATACTCGCGGCAGCCGCGCATGCCCCGATGGCGCATGGCTCGGTCCTCAACGCCTACGACCTCGCGCGTAACGGCGTCGAGGTCGTACTGGCCGGCCCCAACCGCGAGGCATTCCGTCAGGCAGCCCTGACACTACCCCATCCGACGACCATGTTGGTTGATTGTCCCGATCCGGAGGAGCTGCCACCCGGGCATCCGGCTCATGCCTATGCCCGGCAGGCGGGGGCAGGCTCTGCCTTCGTCTGCCTGCATGGCCGCTGCCTGCCGCCTGTCACGGAGCCGAATCGATTGGCTGAGGTGGTTGCAGCTGCCCGCTGAGACGGATGCTCGCGGCAAACGAAAAAGGCCACGGCGAACCGCCGTGGCCTTCCCGTTCCAGGGGTACTGAAATCGTCAGGTATTCATCGAGTCGAAGAATTCGGAGTTCTGTTTGGTCTGGCGCAGCTTGTCCAATAGGAACTCGATCGCGTCCTGCGGACCCATCGGGTTGAGGATGCGGCGCAGCACATAGGTCTTCTGCAGATCGGAGCGCGGCGTGATGAGCTCTTCCTTGCGGGTGCCGGACTTGATGATGTCGATCGCCGGGAAGATGCGCTTGTCGGCCACCTTGCGGTCGAGAATGATTTCCGAGTTGCCCGTGCCCTTGAACTCCTCGAAGATCACCTCGTCCATACGGCTGCCGGTGTCGATCAGCGCGGTCGCGACAATGGTCAGCGAGCCGCCTTCCTCGATGTTTCGGGCGGCGCCGAAGAAGCGCTTCGGACGCTGCAAGGCGTTGGCGTCGACACCGCCGGTCAGCACCTTGCCGGAGGACGGCACCACCGTGTTGTAGGCGCGGCCGAGACGGGTAATCGAATCGAGCAGAATGACGACGTCGCGGCCGTGTTCGACCAGGCGCTTGGCCTTCTCGATCACCATCTCCGCGACCTGGACGTGGCGGGTCGCCGGCTCGTCGAAGGTCGAGGACACCACCTCGCCCTTCACCGAACGCTGCATGTCGGTGACTTCCTCGGGCCGCTCGTCGATCAGCAGCACGATCAGATAGCACTCGGGATGATTGGTCGTGATCGACTGCGCGATGTTCTGCAGCAGCACGGTCTTGCCGGTGCGAGGCGGCGCCACGATCAGAGCGCGCTGGCCCTTGCCGATCGGCGCGACGATATCGATGACGCGCGGCGAGAAATCCTTCTTGGTCGGATCCTGCACCTCGAGCTTCAGCCGCTCGTCGGGGTAGAGCGGTGTCAGGTTGTCGAAGTGGATCTTGTGCTTGATCTTCTCCGGATCCTCGAAGTTGATCGTATTGACCTTGAGCAGGGCGAAATAGCGCTCGCCATCCTTGGGGCCCCGAATCGGGCCTTCGACGGTGTCGCCAGTGCGCAGCCCGAACTTCCGAATCTGTGAGGGCGAGACATAGATGTCGTCCGGACCCGGCAGATAATTGGAATCGGAGGAACGCAGGAAGCCGAAGCCATCCTGCAGGACTTCGACGACGCCTTCGCCGAGGATTTCGGTTTCCTGAGAGGCGAGCTGCTTCAGGATCGCGAACATGAGCTCCTGCTTGCGCATGGTGCTCGCGTTCTCGACCTCCATGCCCTCGGCAAAGGTGAGCAGTTCGGTCGGCGATTTCGCCTTGAGTTCGTGGAGTTTGATTTCCCGCATGGGGCACCCGGGTTGAGCAGGCCCGCACTTAAGGCAAGCCGGACGGCAGTGGAGGGATCGACGGGGACGAAGGGCTGGGAGCCCCACTTGTCAGGATGTCGTGTCGGCCGGCGAAGCAGCCGCGGCACGAACCGTCGACGATAGGGAAGGACGCGAACAGAAGGCGCGAAGCTTGATAACCGCTTTCCCGACCGGGCTCAAGCGGGAAACCGCGCCAATATCAGAACGGCTTGACGATCACCAGGATGACGATGACCGCCATCAGCAACGCCGGTACCTCGTTGAGGACGCGATAGAAGCGCGCCGGCTTGTCGTTACGGTCTTCGGCAAAGGCTCTGACCCTGCCGGCCAGATAGCCATGCAAGCCGGAAAGGACAAGTACCAGGGCGATCTTGCCATGTAGCCAGCCGCCCTTGAAGCCGAAAGCGCTCCAAGCGAGGTAGAGCCCCAACGCCCAGGTGATGATCATCGAGGGGTTGATGATCCCCTTGAGCAGCCTCCGCTCCATGATCTTGAAGGTCTCGGACTGGATCGATCCGGTCTGCGCCTCGGCATGGTAGACCATCAGCCGCGGCAGATAGAGCATCCCGGCCATCCAGGCGATCACCGCCATGACATGGAAAGCCTTGATCCATTCGTAAGCCATCGGGTCGATCCTTTAGGCGCGCACCAACTCGACCAGCCGCTCGACATGAGCGATCGGCGTGTCCGGCAGAATGCCATGCCCCAGATTGAAGACGAATGGACCATCGCCGAATGCCGCACGGATCGCTTTGATCTCGCGATCCAGCTCCGGGCCGCCCGCGCGCAGAAGCTGCGGGTCGAGGTGACCCTGCACCGGGACCAGCGTCTGGATCGCCTCGCGCACGAAGCCTCGGTCGATCTCGGTTTCGAGCCCGACGGCATCGACACCGGTCCCACGAACATAATCGGGAATGCCGGCGCCGGCCCCGCGCGGAAAGCCGATGATCTTCGCTTGCGGGTGGCGAGCGCGAACAAGGTCGACGATCCGCCGCGTCGGCTCGATGCACCAGCGCTTGAAATCCTCCGGCCCTAGCGAGCCCGCCCAGCTGTCGAAGACCTGCACGGCATCGACACCGGCAGCAATCTGCGCGTTGAGATAATTTGCCGAGTTCACGACGAGCCGGTCGATCAGCCTGGCAAACAAGGCAGGGTCGCGCTGGAACAGGTCCTTCGCCGGCCCTTGATCCGGCGTGCCGCGTCCCGCGACCATATAGGTCGCGACCGTCCAGGGCGCGCCGCAGAAGCCGATGAGCGCCGTTCCGGATGGCAGGGCAGCCTTCACCCGGCGAACGGTCTCGTAGACCGGCGCAAGCACGTCCGGATCGATCTCGTCGCGGATCTCGCCAAACCGGGCTTCGTCGGCGACAGGCTCCAGCCTCGGTCCTTCGCCCTCGGCAAACCAGAGCTTCTGTCCGAGCGCATGGGGAATCACGAGGATGTCGGAAAACAAGATCGCCGCCTCGAAGCCGAAGCGCCTGATCGGCTGCAGAGTGACTTCCGCCGCCATATCCGGATTGTAGCAAAGGTCGAGGAAGCCGCCTGCCTTCGCTCGGAGTGCACGATATTCCGGCAGATAGCGGCCAGCCTGACGCATCATCCAAAGCGGCGGCTTCGGCAGGGTCTCACCGGAAAGGGCACGGAGGAAAAGGCTCTGGCTCATGAAGCACACCGGGCTGTGGGCCCATCGTCTAAAAAGATTCTTTTATAAGAGAGTCTTCTGTTTTGACTGTTGGGTAGGGGCACATAGCCCGCCCCAAGATTGTCCACAACCGGTCCACAGGCCGCGCGCCGATAAGCGGGCGGGCCGTTGTACCGGCGGAAGGTCCTTAACAGTTTCTTAACCAATTGCTTTTCGTTCGAGGGCGCGGCCTCGCGCCGCGTCCCAAAATGATTCACGTGAAACATCCCCGATTCAGCGCACAGGCCGATGCCTGTTGAGCTGCAAGCAGGGTTATCCCGCCCCTCGGCGGCAGGGCTCGGGTTATGCCCGGTTATCCCCACTTGTCCCGGCCGCCTGAAACCGGCGACTGACCGCATCGGTGAGCGGAAAGGGGATTCCCTCGCTCACTGATCGGCTCTAGAGCTGAATCGAGAACAGCCGGCGGGGGAAGCCGTGGCGCGCAACTATTTTCACCTGCACCTCGTCTCGGACGCGACCGGCGAAACGCTGATCGCGGTCAGCCGCGCCGCGGCTGCGCAATACGAGGCGGTTTCGGCGATCGAGCATGTCTACCCGCTCGTCCGCTCCGAGAACCAGCTGTCGCGCGTGCTTGCCGAGATCGAAACCTCCCCCGGGGTCGTGCTCTACACGCTGGTCGAGCCGGAATGGTCCGAGCGACTGGAGGCCTTCTGCCGCGAGATCGGTTGCCCATGCCTGTCGGTGCTGCAGCCCGTACTGTCGCTGTTCCAGTCCTATCTCGGCCAGGCCTCGGCGCCGCGACCGGGCGCCCAGCACACGCTCAATGCCGAATACTTCCGGCGCATCGACGCGATGAACTACACGCTGATGCATGATGACGGTCAGCTCGGCGGTGATCTCGAAAGCGCCGATGTCATCCTCGTCGGCATCAGCCGGACCTCGAAGACGCCGACCAGCATCTATCTGGCCAATCGCGGCATCAAGACCGCCAACATCCCGCTTGTGCCGAACGTGCCGCTTCCCCTGGAGCTCGAGAGCTTAAAGAGACCTTTGGTCGTCGGCCTCGTCGCCAGCGCCGAACGCATCATCCAGATCCGGCAGAACCGGCTGCTGTCACTGAAGGCGGACGACGAGACGCCCTATGTCGATCCCGACGCGGTTGCCGATGAGGTCACCCAGTCGCGTCGGCTCTGCGCGCGCCGGGGCTGGCCGGTGATCGATGTCACCCGGCGCTCGATCGAGGAAACGGCTGCGGGCATCCTCGATCTGCTGCGCGATCATCGCATGAAGTTCATCGCGACGTGACCGACCAAGCGACATTCTGGCGCCGCGATGCGCCCCTCGTCCTCGCCTCCGGCAGTGTCACGCGCCTGCAACTGCTCGAAGCGGCGGGACTTCCGATCGAGGTGATCAAGCCGGTCGTCGACGAGCGCGCGATTGAAGCGGAGTTCCTCGCCATGGGCGGCTCGCCGGCAGGGGTCGCTGCCGCATTGGCGGAGGCCAAGGCGTTGTCGGTCTCGCCGCTTGCTCCGGGACGCATCGTGCTCTCGGCGGACCAGATGCTGACCTCAGAGGGGCGTCCATTTCACAAGCCCGAGGATGCTGCCGCCGCACACCGGCAGATCGCGGCGCTCGCCGGCCGGGGGCACGAACTCACCTCCGCTTTCGTGCTGGCACGGGACGGACAGGTCATCGGCCGCGGCGCCAGCAGCGCGACGCTCGTGATGCGTCCGCTGACGCGAGATTTCATCGCCCGCTATATCGCCCAGGCTGGCCAGGCTGCGACCATGAGCGTCGGCGGCTATCAGCTCGAAGGGCTTGGCATCCACCTGTTCGAGGCGATCGAAGGTGATCATTTCACCATCCTCGGGCTGCCGATGCTGAGTTTGCTCGCCACGCTCCGCGACCTCGATCTCATCGCATGACCAAGCGCTGCTTCATCATCGGCCACCCAGTCGGACATTCCCGCTCGCCGCTGATCCATGGCCATTGGCTCGCCGAGCACGGCCTTGCCGGCAGCTATGAGCGCGTCGAGGTGCCGCCAGCCGAGGTGCCGGGTTTCATCGCGCGTCTGCGCACCGGCGAGTTCGCTGGCGGCAACGTCACCGTGCCGAACAAGGAAACCGTGCTGCCGTTGCTCGACAAGGTCAGCAGGACTGCGCGGATGATGGGCGCCGCCAATACACTCTGGATGGAGGATGGTCGGCTCCACGGCGACAATACAGACGCCTATGGCTTCCTCGCCCATCTCGACGCCTGCGTGCCGGGCTGGGCCGGGCGGAGCGGAACAGCGCTCATCCTCGGTGCTGGCGGCGCGGCGCGCGCCGTGATCCATGGCCTCACCGAGCGGGGCGTCCGCCGTATCCTCCTGGTCAACCGCAGTCCCGAGCGCGCTCTTGAGCTGGCAGCGGCATTTCCGAAAGCGGTCGAGGCCCGGCGCTGGCAGGATATCGCCGTGCTCGTGGGCGAAAGCGATCTGATCGTGAATACGACCTCTCTCGGCATGCACGGCCAGCCGCCACTGGAGATCGATCTCTCAGGTTTGCGTTCCGGCACGATCGTCGACGACATCGTCTACGTCCCGCTGGAGACGCCATTGCTCGCTGAGGCCAGGCGTCGTGGCGGCATTCAGGTCGACGGACTCGGCATGCTGCTGCATCAGGCGGTGCCGGGTTTCGAGCGCTGGTTCGGCGTCCGTCCGCAGGTGACGGCAGCGCTGCGCGCGAAACTCGAAGCCGACATTCCCGCTGTGTGACCATGATGACAGAGGCGATGCGATGACCTTCCTGCTCGGCCTCACCGGCTCGATCGGCATGGGCAAGTCGACGACATCGGCGATGTTCCGTGCCGCCGGGGTGCCTGTCCACGATGCCGACGAAGCGGTGCACAAGCTCTATGCCGGCGCGGCGGCGTCGCAGATCGAGGCAGCTTTCGCGGGGACGACGGTGGGCGGTGCCGTCGATCGGGCGAAGCTCTCTGCCGCAGTGCTCGGCCGGCCCGAGGAGTTGGCGACGCTCGAAGCCATCGTCCATCCGCTGGTGCGCGCCGAGGAGCAGGCCTTCCTGGCGCAGTGTCGCCGGAGCGGCGCTACAGCCGCGGTGCTCGATGTGCCGCTCCTGCTCGAGACTGGCGGGGAGGGCCGCTGCGACGCCATCGTCGTCGTCACCGCTCCGGCCGACGTCCAGCGCAAGCGAGTTCTCGCCCGCTCTGGCATGACCGAAGAGAAGCTCGCGGCGATCCTCGCCCGCCAGATGCCCGATGCAGAGAAGCGCCGCCGGGCGCACTTCCTTGTGGACACCTCGCGCGGGCTCGTGGCCGCCGAGCGCCAGGTCCGCTCTATCCTGAACGCCGTCGCCGGCCGCTTCGGCCGGACCGAAAGGGCGGACTGAGATGCGCGAAATCGTTCTCGACACCGAGACCACCGGCGTCGAACCGCTGAAGGGCGATCGTATCGTCGAGATCGGCTGCGTCGAGCTGGTCAATCATTGCCCGACCGGTCGCAATTACCACGTCTACATCAATCCCGAGCGCAACATGCCGGACGGCGCTTTCAGGGTGCACGGGCTTTCCGAGGCTTTCCTCTCCGACAAGCCGGTCTTCGCTGCGGTCGCTACCGAGTTTGCCGCTTTCATCGCGGATGCCAGGCTGGTCATCCATAACGCAGCCTTCGACGTCGGTTTCATCAATATGGAGTTCGGCCGGCTCCGCCTGCCCCCGATCGTGCCGGCGCTCGTGGTCGATACGCTGGCGATGGCGAGGCGCAAGCACCCCGGCGCCAGCAACAGTCTGGATGCGCTCTGTTCTCGCTATGGCATCGACAACAGCCGCCGCACCAAGCACGGGGCGCTACTCGACTCCGAGATCCTGGCCGAGGTCTATATCGAGCTGATCGGTGGCAAGCAGACGAGCCTCGGCCTCGGCAGCGCTGAGGCCGGCAGGGCTGGCGCTGGGCTTGCCGCAGCGATCGAGCGGCCGGTTCGCCAGCGCCCGCTGGCAGCGCGCCTCACGCCGGAGGAGCGCGCGGCCCATGAGGCTTTCGTGATGAAGCTCAAGGGACCGCTCTGGCGCGGCTATCTCGGCTTGCCGGAGCAGGCGTGAACCGAACCGTCATGCCGGGCCGAAACCCGGCATGACGAGCTTTCCGTTTACTCCACCCGCTTCCGGCCAGCCCGGCGCGACATCATATTCAGCCCCTCGATCAGGGCCGAGAAGGCCATGGCCGCGTAGATGTAGCCCTTCGGGATATGGGCGCCGAAGCCTTCGCCGATCAGCGTGCCGCCGATCATCAGGAGGAAGCCGAGCGCCAGCATCACGATCGTCGGGTTCTTGTCGATGAAGCGCGCCAGCGGATCGGCTGCCAGCAACATCACCAGCACGGCGACGATGACGGCGATGACCATCACCGGCACATGCTCGGTCATGCCGACGGCGGTGATGATGCTGTCGATCGAGAAGACGAGGTCGAGCAAAAGGATCTGGAAGATCACGCCGCCGAAGGTCACGGCCGCCGCTGCTCCCCCATCGAACATGTCGGGTCCGTGATCGGGATCGACCTTGTGGTGGATCTCCTTGGTCGCCTTCCAGACCAGGAACAGGCCGCCGGCGATCAGGATCATGTCGCGCCAGGAGAAGGCCTTGCCGAAGACCGAGAACACCGGCGCGGTGAGCTGCACGATGAAGGCCACGGTCGAGAGCAAAGCGAGGCGCAGGATCAGCGCCAATCCAATGCCGATCCGGCGGCCCCGCGCACGCTGATGCTCGGGCAGCTTGTTGGTCAGGATCGAGATGAAGATGAGGTTGTCGATACCGAGGACGACCTCCATGGCGATCAGGGCGCCGAGCGCCGCCCAGATGGCTGGGTCGGCGGCGAGCGTCATAAGGGCATCCATGGAAATCGTGAACCTCGCGGGAACGGCGCGCCGGAACGGGCGCCTCTGGCGAGGTCGAGATGGAAAGCGACTGGCTGCTTCGCAAGCAGCTGCACGAATTAACAATAAAAAAGAGCCCCGAAGGGCTCTTTTCTGTCTCTCGTGCCTGGCGGATGCCGCTTAGGCGTTCGGAGCGCCCTGCTGCGCCTGCATCTCCTCGAGACGCTGGCGGTAGAGCTGGGCGAAGTCGATCGGGTCGATATAGAGCGGCGGGAAGCCGCCATTGCGCACGGCATCAGCGACGATCGCCCGGGCGAACGGGAAGAGCAGGCGCGGGCAGTCGATCATCACGACTGCATGCAGCTGCTCTTGCGGCACTCCGAGAATGCGGAAGACGCCGGCATAGCTCAGCTCGAACGCGAACAGCGTCTCGTCGTTCAGCGTCGCCTTGCCTTCGAGCGTCAGGATCGTCTCGATGTCGTTCTCGCCGAGCGCATTGGCGTGGACATTGACCTGGAGGCCGATCTGCGGCCCGCCCTGCTGTTGCTGCTGGGTCAGCGAGCGCGGAGCATTGGGGTTCTCGAAGGAGAAATCCTTGATGTACTGGACCAGCGTGTTGAGGCTGGGCCCCTGCTGGTCGGCGGCGCCGGCGCCGTTGCCGTTTTCGTTGGCCATCGATTCCATCATTATCTGCACAAAACCATTGGGAAATTCCGTGCCGTGGCCGGAACTACCCGGGCAAGGCGGCGGCGCCGGGCTCGCGTCGGCTATCATGGCAGCGGGGCCGGCACAAGCGAAGCGAGCTCTCGCGCCCTTGTCGCGGACCGGGGGTGGATGTTACGAGCCTCCCTCACCATATCCGTTCGATGACGGGCGGCAGAAGCGCGCCCGCGCGGGAACGAGTTTTCGAGGTTCGGATCAGCCGGCGATGCAGAATTTCGATATGACGACCCTGGTCTTCCTGGCCTTGGCCGTTTTCGTCGCCTGGAAACTGCGCTCGGTTCTGGGCCAGAAGACCGGGCACGAGAAGCCGCCGGCCGATCCGTTCGCGCGTCGTGAGGCGCCACCGATGCGCCCCGACCAGCAGGGCAATGGCGAGCGACGCGACAATGTCGTCCGTCTGCCGGGCGCCGCCAACGATGCCGCGGCTGCTCCGGCGGCCGATGCGGAGCGCTGGAAGGACATTGCCGAGCCGGGTTCGCCCATCGCCGTCGGCCTCGATGAGATCGCCCGCCAGGAGCCGCGCTTCGATGCGCCGGGCTTCGTCGGTGGTGCGAAGTCGGCCTATGAGACCATCGTCACCGCCTTCGCCCGCGGCGATCGCAAGACCTTGAAGGGCCTGCTCGCCAAGGAAGTCTATGACGGCTTCGACCAGGCGATCGCCGAGCGCGAGAAGCGCGGCGAGAAGGCCGAATCCAATTTCGTCTCGATCGACAAGGCCGAGATCACCGGGGCGGAGGTCAAGGGCAAGGCCGCCCAGATCACCATCGCCTTCGTCTCGCAGTTGATCAGCGCGGTCCGCGATGCGCAGGGCATTGTCGTCGATGGCAGCGCTGAGATGGTCTCCGAGGTCAACGACGTCTGGACCTTCTCGCGCCAGCTCGGCAGCCGCGATCCGAACTGGCTGCTGGTCGCCACCGAATCGGCCGCGTGATTCGTGCCGCCGGTTTCGTTCTGGGGCTGCTTGCCGCAGGCTTATCGATGACCGGCGCCAAAGCATCGCCCCCACCCTTGCCGCCGGGCGCCCGGGCAGAGCCCGTGGCGCCCGATGTGCTTTCCGGCTGGAGCGCTGACGATCAGGTCGCGGTTCTGCGCCTGTTCGCGCAGGGCTGCGAGACCGATCCGCCGCTGCGGCAAGGCGCTGTTTCGCCTCCCGCTCTGCCGGCCCTGTGCACGAAGGCAGCGGCTCTGCTCGCCGCGGGTGATGTGAGGCAGGATGCGGCGCGCCGCTTCTTCGCGGACAACTTCACCTTCTGGCGCATTCGCCCGCCTGGTGCCGAACGTGGCTTTATGACCGGCTATTTCGAGCCGGAGTTCGAGGGATCGCTGACGCGATCGGAGGCTTTTCCGACGCCGCTCTACGGCCGGCCCGCTGATCTGGTGACGAAGATGCCGGGTGACGACTGGCCCGGCCTCGATCCGACCCTGACCTCGGCGCGCCGGACGGCCAAGGGCCTGGAGCTCTTCCCGGACCGGGCGGCGATCGAGGAGGGTGCACTCGCCGGCCACGGGCTCGAGATCCTCTGGATGCGCGATCCGGTTGATCGCTTCGTCCTGCAGGTCCAGGGCTCGGGCCGGATTCGCTTGCCGGACGGCAAGGTGACGCGCCTCGTCTATGCCGGGCGCAACGGCCATCCTTACACCTCGCTCGGGCGCGAGCTCAGCCGGCGCGAGAACATCCCGCCCGAGCAGATGACGATGGATAAGCTCGTCGCCCGGCTGAAGGCCGATGCCGGCTTTGCCCGCGAGCTGATCAGGCTCAACCGCTCTTTCGTCTTCTTCGCTCGCAACGATGCACTACCGGCCGATTCGGGTCCGATCGGCGGCGCCGGCCTGCCGCTGACGCCGCTGCGCAGCGTTGCGGTCGATCGCTCGCTCTGGCCCTATGGCATGCCAGCCTGGATCGAGACCGAAATCCCCGACGGCAAGGGCGGCAGCGAGAGGCTCGCCCGGCTCGTCCTGGCCCAGGATACGGGAACCGCGATCGTCGGCCCGGCCCGGATCGATCTCTTCATCGGCTCGGGCGCGGAAGCCGGTCATCGTGCCGGTCTGATCCGGCATCCCTTCGATTTCGTCGTGCTCTGGCCACGCTGAGCCATGCGGCGGCGTGGCAAGCTCCTCTCCGAAGCGGAACTCGCGCTCTGGCGTCAGGTCGCGCGTACGGTCAAGCCGCTGGCCGGCCGCGCGCCAGTCGAAGCCGAGCCGGAAGCGAACTCGGAAAAGCCACCACCGCTCGTAGAGAGTGCCCAGCCCCCCGCGGGCCTCGCGCTCCAAGGGCGCCCGACGAAGCCCGCCCCGCCGCCACTGGTGCCACTGGAGCGGCGTATGCGCACACAATTGCGGCGTGGCCAGCAGGGCGTCGAGGCCGTGATCGACCTGCACGGCCTGCGCCAGGACGAAGCGCATTCGGCCTTGCGTGGCTTCCTGCGCCTGCAGCAACAGCGCGGTGCCAAGCTCGTTCTGGTGGTGACCGGCAAGGGCATCGCCGGCGATGTCCCGTATGGCGAGGAGCGCGGCATCCTGCGCCGAAACGTTCCGCACTGGCTGCGGCTGCCCGACTTGCGACCCCTCGTGCTCGGTTTCGACGAGGCCGAGCAGCGCCATGGCGGTGCCGGCGCGCTCTACATCCGCCTGCGCCGCAGTCGGGAGCTGGACTGATGACGCCGTTCGGCCGCCGCGTCCGCGAATTGCGCGCCGCCCGCGGGGTCACGCTGGCGCAGATGGCGCAGGCGCTCGGTGTCACCCCGGCCTATCTCTCGGCGCTGGAGCACGGCAAGCGCGGTCAGCCGACCTTCACCCTGATCCAGGGTGCGATCCATGTCCTCGGCGTGATCTGGGACGAAGCCGATGAACTGATCCGCCTCGCCGAGCTCTCCCATCCGCGCGTCGTGATCGACACGGCCGGCCTCGAACCGGAGGCGACGCTGTTCGCCAACCGCCTCGCCCATGAGGTGCAGTGGCTCGGTCCGTCCGATCTGGCGGCCCTGACCTCGATCCTCGACAGCGCCGCGCGCCGCCGCGGCAGCGCTTGACCTGACCTTCCGGCAATGCCACACGCCGCCATTCTCCCGCCATTACGGACATCTTCATGACCTCCAAGCGCTATGACGTGCTCGCCCTCGGCAATGCCATCGTCGACGTCTTCGCTTCGGCGGAGGAAGATTTTCTGGCCAAGTACGCGCTCGTCAAAGGCTCGATGGCGCTGATCGATGAAGCCAGGGCCGAGCTGCTCTATGGCGCGATGGGGCCGGGCAAGGTGGTTTCGGGCGGTTCGGCCGCCAACACCATCGCGGGCCTTGCCTCCTTCGGCGGCAAGGGCGCCTTCATCGGCAAGGTCAAGGCCGACGAACTCGGCGGGCTCTATCGCCACGACCTGGCCTCGCTCGGCGTCGCTTTCGACACGGCTGCGGCGAATGACGGCCCGGCGACGGCGCGCTCCTTCATCATCGTCACGCCGGATGGCGAGCGCACGATGAACACCTATCTCGGTGCCTGTCAGGGCCTGTCACCGGCCGATGTCGATGCCGCGACGGTCGAGAACGCGGATATCGTTTATCTCGAAGGCTATCTCTGGGATCCGCCGGCGGCCAAGGACGCCTTCCGTAAGGCCTCCGAGCTCGCCCACAAGGCTGGCGGGCGCGTCGCCATCACCCTGTCCGACTCCTTCTGCGTCGACCGCTATCGCGACGAATTCCTCGGCCTGATCCGCAACCGCATGGTCGATCTCGTCTTCGCCAACGAGCACGAGCTGAAGAGCCTCTATCAAAGCGCGGATTTCGACACGGCGCTGGCGGCGCTGCGGGCCGAAAACATCCTGGCGGTCATCACGCGCTCGGAGAACGGCGCGCTGGCGCTGACGCCCGACGGCGTCGTGGCCGAGCCGGTCTTCCCGATCGAGCGCGTGGTCGATGCGACCGGCGCCGGCGATCTCTTCGCCGCGGGTTTCCTGCACGGCCTGACGACGAACCGCGAGGCGCGTGATTGCCTGCGGCTCGGCGCGCTGGCTGCCGCCGAGGTCATCAGTCATGTCGGCGCGCGCCCGGACGTCAACCTGAAGACGCTCGCCGGCAATAACGGCCTGCTCTGAGGCAGAAGGGCGGCCGGTTCAGGCCGCCCGCTTCAACCCGACGGCGCCCCAGATCTCGCTGAGCGCGCCGACCAGCGCGGCGATGTCCTCGTCCGAGTGCAGCGGCGTCGGCGTGATGCGCAAACGTTCGGTACCGCGTGGCACAGTCGGATAGTTGATCGGCTGGACGTAGATCGAAAAGCGCTCCAGCAGCTCGTCGCTGATCCGCTTGCACAGCGCGGCGTCGCCGACCATCACCGGCACGATATGGCTCGGATTAGGCAGATGCGGGATGCCGGCCTGGTCGAGCTGGCGGCGCAGACTGCGCACCCGGTCTTGCTGACCCTCGCGCTCGGCCGAGCTCGCCTTGAGATGCCGGATCGCGGCCAGCGCGCCGGCGGCCAGAGCCGGCGGCAGCGAGCTCGAGAAGATGAAGCCGGAGGCGAAGCTGCGGATGAAGTCGCAGAGCGCTGCCGAGCCGGTGACATAGCCACCCATCACGCCGAAGGACTTGGCCAGCGTGCCCTCGATCAGGTCGAGCCGGTGGGCAAGCCCATCGCGCTCGCTGACGCCGCCGCCGCGCGGGCCGTAGAGTCCGACGGCATGGACCTCGTCGATATAGGTCATCGCTCCGAATTCCTCGGCGAGATCGCAGAACTCGGCGATCGGCGCGATGTCGCCATCCATCGAATAGACCGACTCGAAGGCGATCAGCTTGGGCCGTGCCCGGTCGACGCTCGCGAGCTTGCGGCGCAGGTCGTCCGCATCGTTGTGGGCGAAAATCAGCTTCTCGGCCCGCGAATGCCGGATGCCCTCGATCATCGAGGCGTGGTTTGCCGCATCGGTCAGCACGATGCAGCCGGGAATGCGCGCGGCCAGCGTCGAGAGCGAGGCCCAGTTCGACATGTAGCCGGAGTTGAACAGCAGCGCGGCTTCCTTGCCGTGCAGGTCGGCGAGCTCGCGCTCGAGCAGGACATGGTAGTGGTTGGTCCCGGCGATGTTGCGGGTGCCGCCGGCGCCGGCGCCGCAGCTGTCTAGCGCTTCGCGCATCGCCGCGAGCACGGCCGGGTGCTGCCCCATGCCGAGATAATCGTTCGAGCACCAGACGGTGACCTCGCGCGGCCCGTCCGGGCCGTGGAAGGCGGCGCGTGGAAAGCGGCCGGCGCGGCGTTCGAGATCGGCAAAGACGCGATAGCGGCCCTCGGCCCTGAGGCTATCGAGTTCGCTGCGGAAAAAGGCTTCGAAATCCATCGTGACGCTCCTGGCGGCACCTTTTAGGGATTCCAGGCGCGGGGTAAAGGCGCGCCGATGTCGCGCCGCAGCCAGGCTGCGGCGGCTTGATCCTAACCCAAGCCGCGCCGCATCGTGCAAGGTGCTTTTCGTTTCCGGGCGGGAATGGGTCTTTCCCTTTAGCGCGCTGGCCCGTTAGATCGGGTAAAGCTGACGAGGACAGGCCATGGCGGTAACGATCGACGGACGCACCCTGAAGGGCAAGCAGGTGCTGCGCGTGGCCCGGCCCGGCGCCTCCGGCCGCTATGAGAAGGCGAATCTCGCGCCGGCGGCGCGAGAGGCGATCGCGGCGACACGGGCCCATATCGACGCCAATTTCATGAACGACGAGGCGCCGTTCATGTACTCCTTCAACACCGGCGTCGGCCTGTTCAAGGACCAGCGCGTGCTGATGTCGGAGATGACCGAGTATCAGCGCAAGAGCGTCTACGCGCACGCCACCGGCATCGGCGAGCCCTTCGCGGAGGATGTGACGCGCGCCACCATGCTGCTGCGCGCCAACGCCTTCGCCTCGAACTATTCCGGTCCCCAGGTCGCGCTGGTCGAGCGGCTGCTCGCCTGCCTCAATGCCGGGGTCCATCCGGTGATCCCGCAGAAAGGCTCGGTCGGCGCCTCCGGCGATCTCGCACCGCTCGCCCATATGTCGGCCGCGGTCTGCGGCTTCGAGGAGGCGGAAGCTTTCTACAAGGGCAAGCGGATGAAGGCCCGCGACGCTCTGGCCAGGGCAGGGCTGGAACCGGACTTCAAGCTCGGCGCCAAGGACGCCTCCGCTCTGATCAACGGCTCGACCGTCTCGCTCGCGCTCGGTGTGCTTGCGACGGAAGACGCCAGGCGCCTGATCAAGGCGGCGGATATTGGGCTGGCACTCTCGCTCGAAGCGATGCGCGGCGAGCTCGCCGCCTTCGATCCGCGCGTCCATGCCGCTCGCCCGCATCCCGGCCAGGCGCTGGTCGCGCGCAATCTGCTCAAGATCACGCAGGGCTCGAAGCGCTGCTCGGCCTCGGCCCGCGAGACGATCTATCCCGACGAGATCGGCCGCTCGCCCGGCAAGCCGCCGGCGCCGCGCGTGCAGGATGTCTATTCGCTGCGCTGCGCCCCGCAGGTGCATGGCCCGGCGCGCGAGGCGCTCGACTATGTCTCGCGCATCATCGCGACCGAGACCAATTCGGCAACCGACAATCCGCTGATTTTCCCCGAGGATGACGGCTACCGCGTCATTTCCGGCGGCCATTTCCACGGCCAGTATGTCGCGCAGGCGATGGACCTGCTCGCCATCGCCATGACCGATCTCGGCTCGATCTGCGAGCGCCGCCTCGCCCGCCTCGTCGATCCGACGCTGAGCTACGGCCTGCCGCGCAACCTTCTCGCCGGCAAGCGCGGCCTCAACACCGGTTTTGCGACGGTGCAGTGCTCGATGTCGGCGCTGGTGATGGAGAACCGGACGCTGTCCTCGCCCGGCTCGGTCGATTCGATCCCCGGCAAGTCGAATGCCGAGGACCATGTCTCGAACTCGACCTGGTGCGGCCGCAAGGCGCGCACCATCGTCGAGAATGTCGAGATGATCATCGCTGCCGAGATCCTGATGGCCTGCCAAGCGCTGTCGCTGATCGCCGAGACGGCCAAGGCCCATCCGCTGGGCAAGGGCACGCAGGCGGCGCTCGATGCGCTGCGCCAGACGATCCCGCCGGCGCTCGACGGCGACCGCTGGTACGCCGCCGAGATGAATGAGGCGACGGCGCTGGTGCGCTCCGGTGCGATCGTCGAGGCGGTCGAGGCGGTGGTCGGGGCGCTGGAGTAGGCGCCGGCGTTACCTCGAAAGGCGCGAGGAAC
>NZ_CAXUTF020000012.1:0-97973 GCF_964254315.1 Allobosea sp. LjRoot90 | reverse complement strand
CCTCCGCGTCCGGCTCACTCCCGGGTTGCAGCACAGCGTCATCCCCGGGCTTGGCGGCAGCCCCGGAACGCGCCATCACAAGACCGGCTAGCACTGAGCCGGCTCTGGATTCGGGATTTGTGACATGCGGTTAGGCGTCATCGCCGATGTGCACGGCAACCTACCGGCCCTCGAAGCCGTGCTGGCCAGCCTCGCCGGGCTCTCCGTCGATGCGGTGGTCAATCTCGGCGATTGCGCTTCGGGCCCGCTCTGGCCGGCGGAGACAGTACGACTCCTGCGCGCCAGCGAGATGAGCCATGTCCGCGGCAACCATGACAGAGCACTCGGCGCGGCCTCCCCTGAGGAACTCGGCGCTTCCGACAGCTTCGCCTGGCGAGACCTCGACGCCGAGGCGCGCAACTGGCTGGCGGCTCTTCCGTTCGAGATCGAGATCGGCAAGGCGCGCTGCTTCCATGCCAGCCCGACTGACGACGAGACCTATCTGCTCGACGAGGTCGAAGGCGGGCGCCTGGTCGCGGCCTGCCCTGAGGCGGTCGAGACGCTCCTCGGCGTAACCGGTCATGCCGTGGTCCTGTGCGGACACAGCCACCAGCCGCGCCTGCTGCGCCTCGGCAACGGAACCATCGCCGTCAATCCCGGCAGTGTCGGCAACCCGGCCTATCACGCCACTTATCCGAGCCTTCATGTCTCGGAAAGCGGCGCGCCGCACGCCCGTTTCGCAGTCGTGACGATGGCGGATGCGGTCGAGATCGAGCATCACGCCGTCGCTTATGACTGGAACCACGCAGCACGGCGTGCCGAAGAAAACGGCCGAGCCGACTGGGCCCACGCCTTGCGTAGCGGCTGGATGCCGAGATCGCGATAGCAGGAACCCTGGCCACCAAGCAGCCTTGGATCAGCTCATCGCCTCTACGGCGAGCCTTTGCCCATTGCCGAAGTCGCGGCCTGGAATCGAGGCGAGCAGCGCCTTTGTGTAGGGGTGCTGCGGCTGGCCAAAGACCGTGCCGATCGGACCGCTCTCAACCACCTCGCCGCTCTTCATCACCGCCACCAGGTCGCAGACCTGCGCCGCAACGCGCAGGTCATGGGTGATGAAGACGATCGACAGGCCGAGGCGCTGGCGCAGCTCCGCCAGGAGCTTCAGCACCTGCGCCTGCACGGACACATCGAGCGCCGAGACCGGCTCGTCGGCGACCAGCACCTCCGGCTCGAGCGCCAGTGCCCGGGCAAGGCCGATGCGTTGGCGCTGGCCGCCCGAGAATTCATGCGGATAGCGTTCGGTCGATGCCGGATCGAGCCCGACCAGCCCGAACAACTCCTTGGCCCGGGCCATGGCCTGAGGCCGCGCCATGCCATGAACGATCAGCCCCTGCGCCACCGCCTCGCCGGCCTTGCGGCGCGGGTTCAGCGAGGCGAACGGATCCTGGAACACCATCTGGATATCGCGTGTCGCCGCGCGCATCTCTTCGCGGCTCAGGCTGGCGAGGTCGGTGCCGTTCAGGCGGATCTCACCGCTATCGGGATCGATCAGCCGCACGAGGCAGCGCGCCAGCGTCGACTTGCCCGAGCCGGATTCGCCGACGATGCCGAGCGTCGCGCCCTTGGGCAGCACCAGCGAGACATCCTTGACCGCATGGGTGACGCGCTGGCCGCGCCCGAGGAAACCGCCGGTGCGATAGGTCTTCGAGACATGGCTGGTCGTCAGGATCGGCTCGTCGGGCAGCGCCCGCGGCGGCGGCGCCTTCAGCGGCGGCACCGCGGCGATCAGCTGCCTTGTATAGGCGTGCTGCGGATTGCCGAGCACGGCCTGCGTCGCGCCTTGCTCGACGACATGGCCCTTGCTCATCACCGCGACCCGGTCGGCGATCTCGGCCACCACGCCGAAATCATGGGTGATGAACAGGACAGCCGTGCCCTTGCGGCGCTGCAGGTCACGGATGAGCTCGAGGATCTGCGCCTGGGTGGTGACGTCGAGCGCCGTGGTCGGCTCGTCGGCGATCAGCACCTTCGGATCGAGCGCCAGCGCCATCGCGATCATGGCGCGCTGGCGCTGGCCGCCGGAGAGCTCATGCGGATAGGCCTTGAAGGCGAGCGTCGGATCGGGAATGCGGACTTCCTCGAGCAGCGCGAGCGTGCGGGCCTTGATCTCGGCGGCCGACAGCTCGGTGTGCAGCTCGAACATCTCGCCGATCTGGTCGCCGATGCTGCGCAGCGGGTTGAGCGCCGTCATCGGCTCCTGGAAGATCATGGCGATGCCGGCGCCGCGCACCTTGCGCATCTCGGCTTCGCCGAGCCCGCAGAGATCGCGCCCCTCGAACAGGATGCGGCCGCCATCGATCGCGACGCCGCCGGGCAGGAGCCGCATGATCGCATTGGCCATCATCGACTTGCCGGAGCCGGATTCGCCGACGACACAGAGGATCTCGTTCGCCGCGAGCGCGAGCGAGACTTCAGCCATCGCATGCGAGCGGTCGCCGCCGGCCGGCAGCTTCACGCTGACATCGTCGAGGACAAGGATCGGGCTCATCGGCTCTTCAGCCTAGGATTGAGAGCGTCGTTGAGCCCCTGCCCGACCAGCGAAACGGCGAGCACGGTGACGAGGATGGCGATGCCGGGAATGGCCGAGACATACCATTGCACCCGCAGCACGTCGCGGCCCGCCCCGATCAGGTTGCCCCAGGAGGCGACGTTCGGGTCGGAGAGCTTGAGGAAGGCGAGCGCGCTTTCGAGCAGGATCGCGATCGCCATCACGACGCTGGCATAGACGATCACCGGCGGCAGCGCGTTCGGCAGGATCTCGCCGAAGATCAGCCTGACATCCTTGAGGCCGAGCGTGCGGCCCGCCTGCACGAATTCGCGGTTGCGCAGCGACAGGAACTCTGCCCGCGTCAGTCGGGCCGAAGCCGGCCACGAGACGATGCCGATGGCGATCGTCACGGTGGTGATGGTCGAGCCGAAGACCGCGACCAGCACCAGCAGCAAGAGGAAGTTCGGCAGGGTCTGGAACGCCTCGGTGACGCGCATCAGCGCGGTATCGACGTAAGCGCCGTAATAGCCGGCGAAGGCGCCGATCGTGATGCCGATCATGACCGAGATCACCGTCGCCACGCCGCCGATCAGCAGCGAGATGCGGGCGCCATGGAAGATCTGGGCGGCGATGTCGCGGCCGGAATTGTCGGTGCCGAGCAGGAAGCGCGGATTGCTGAACGGCCAGATCAGCGGCCGCCCGGCGAGCGCCAGCGGATCGCGCGGGTAGAACCAGTCGGCGCTCGCGGCCATGGCGAGCACGAGGATGAGCAGCAGCAGGCCGATGATGGCGGCCGGACTGCGGCAATAGAGCTTCACTAACTCCATGGCTCAGTTCCCCGCCGTGATGCGCGGGTCGAGCCGGGCATAGAGCAGGTCGACGATGAAATTGACCGCGATCACCAGCAAAGCCGAGACGAAGACGATGCCGAGCAGCGTGTTGAGGTCGCGCTGGATCACCGATTCATAGGCGAGGCGCCCAAGCCCCGGCAGCGAGAACACGCTTTCGACCACGACCGAGCCGCCGAGCATGGTGCCGGCCTGCAAGCCGATCAGCGTCACCATCGGCAGGAGCGCATTGCGCAGCACATGCCGCACCACGACCCGCGTCTCGTCCATGCCCTTCGAGCGCGCTGTGCGGACGAAATCGAGGTTCAGCACTTCGAGCATCGAGCCACGCATGATGCGCAGATAAATCGCCATGTAGAACAGGCCGAGCGTCAGCGTCGGCAGGACGAGATGCAGGGCGATGTCGAGCGTCCGCCGTAAGCCGATGTAACTGACCGTGATGTCCTCGAACCCGCCCGCCGGCAGCCATTGCAGATAGATCGAGAAGATGACGATCGCCATCAGCCCGAACCAGAAGGTCGGCATTGCATAGAACATCAGGCCGAAGGTGGAGATCAGCGTGTCCGGCCATTTGTTGACGCCGCGCGCCGCAACGACGCCCAGGATCAGCCCGAAGAAGAAGGCGAAGGAGAGCGAGGCGGTCATCAGCAGGATGGTCGCCGGCAGGCGCTCGGCGATCACCGTCGCCACCGGCTTGCCGTAGATCGCCGAGAAGCCGAGATCGAGCCTGACCAGTCGCCAGAGATAATTGCCGAGCTGGGCCCAGACGGAGAGGTCGAGCCCGTAGAATTCGCGCAGCTGCTTGGCGGTGGTCGCGTCGCCCCCGCCCATCTGCGCCATCATTGCATCGACGGTGTCGCCGGGCGCGAGCTGCAGCAGCAGGAAAACCCCGATCAGGATCAGGATCAGGGTCGGGATCGAGGCGGCGAGACGCCGCCCCGCGAGAGCTAGGACACGCATGGCAGCACTGACAAGGTTGGCGAGAGCGTCACTCCGCCAACCACAGATCATGCCAGGAGGACGAGCCCCAGCGCGGTGTGTTGGAGTGGTTGCGGGCCTTGGCGCTGATCGCCGTCAGGAAGATCTGCTCGATCGGCGTCCAGATCGGCAGCTCGGTGTTGGCGCGCCGCACGAAGTCGCCATAGAGCGCCTTGCGTTTGGCCGCATCGACCTCGGTCGCCGCATCGTCGATGAGCTTGTCGATGGCCGGGTCGGTCCAGTCCCACTGATTAGTCCAGGGCGCGCCCTTGGGCTGGCCGGAGCGATACCAGACAGTGGTCGAGACGGCCGGGTCGTTGCGGTACTGGTGCCAGCCAGTGGCGAGATCGAAGGCGTGGTCGTCATAGACCTGCTTCAGATAGCCGCCGCCATCATTACGGACGATATCGACCTTGATGCCGACATCGACGAGCGACTGCTGGATGAAGGTGGCAAAGAGCGTGATGTCCTCGCCCCAGGGCGCAGGCAAAAGCCGCAGCGAGAAGCGCGTCCCGCCGGCGCCGGGCTTGAAGCCGGCCTCGTCGAGTAGCTTGGCGGCGAGCTTCTTGTCGAACGGGTACTGCGGGCCGTTGTCGGCCGGATAGAAATCGGTCGAAACCGAGGGGATCGGACCCGTGCCGCGCTTTGCGAAATCGCCGAGGAAGTTCTCGATGAAGAACGGAATGTCGAGCGCATGCGCAATGGCGCGCCTGACGCGGATGTCGGCGAGCTCCTTGCGGCGGAAATTGAACTCGACCGTGTTGGTGCGGGCGTTGCCCTCATTGCCCTTGGTCGAGACGATGAAGCGCGGGTCCTTGCCGAGGCGGGCCGAGTCCGAGATCGTAAGGCCCGAGAACGGGCTGTAATGGATCTGTCCCGCCTCCATCTGGGCGGCGGCCGCGGCGCGATCGGTCACCACGCGCCAGACGATCCGGTCGAGATAGGGCGCGTTGGCGCGCCAGTAGGTCGGGTTGCGCTCGGCGATGACGTGCTGGCCGCGCTCGTACTGCACGAACCTGAACGGGCCGGTGCCGACTGGCGCGAGGTTGACCGGGTTCTGGCGGATGTCGCCCTTACCTTCATAGAGATGGCGCGGCGAGACATAGCCGAGGTCCGGCAGCGCGCGCAGCAAGAGGTTGAGCGGCATCGGGCGCTCGTAGCGGAACACTGCCGTCAGCGGATCTGGCGTCTCGACCGCGGTGAGGAAGAGCTGCAGCGTGGTGCCGTAGTTCAGGATCTTCTTCCACATCTCCATCGCCGTGAACTGCACGTCGGCGGAGGTGAAGGGCTTTCCGTCATGCCAGGTCACGCCGGGGCGGAGCTTGAAGGTGATCGTCTTGCCGTCGGGCGCGGCCTCCCAGCTCTCGGCGAGCACGCCGACGGGCTGGCCGTTGGCGTCGAGATCGACCAGCTGCTCCTGGATCTTGCCGCCGATGATGTAGACGCCGGTCGAAGCCTGCAGGCTCGGATTCAGCTGGCGTTGCTCGGCGCCGTAATGGACGGTGAAGACACCGCCCTTGCGCGGCGTTTCCTGTCCGAAGGAGCGCATCGGGAACAGCACGCTGGAGGCGATGGCGGCGCTGGTCATCAGCGCGGCGCGGCGGGTCATATCCATGGATGATCTCCTGGGGCCGGCGTGCATATCAGGCACGATGCGGTCGTCGCTGAGCCCCGTCAATTCGACGGGGCCGTTCTTAAAAAAGGGAAAGCCGCCCTATTGCGGCAGGAAGCTCACGATCACGCCATTGGCGGAGGCGGCAGGCACACTGACGGCGCCATCGTGCCCGACCCCGGCAGGGCCGAGCGCCTTGGCAGCGCGGTCGAGATCCTCGCTCGCCAGCACGATCGCCACGGCACCGGCCGGCGCCGTACCGACCCGCACCGCATCCGGGTAGCGCCGAGCGAGGCCGTTGGCGTCATAGAACAGGAAGTCGGCGCGCTTGCCGCCCGACGGCACCAGCCAGGCATCGTCCTGCTGCTTCACCGGCTCGTCGATCAGCCGGCTCAGATGCTCGGCGGCGGCCTTGGGATCGGTGGCAAGCACTTCGACGCGGATGATGCGGCTCGCGCCGTTCGCATGGCTCTGCAGCTCCGGAATCCAGACCGTCTCGCGGGTCAGATGCTGGCAGGCGAAGATGCGCAGGCTGCCGGGATTCTCGTCCAGCGGCCAGCGGAAGACGTTGAACCTGGCCTCGCCCTTGCCGCCATTGGGCAGATCGACCGGCCGGCCGAAATGGACAGGGCCGAGCGGCTCGAGGCCACGGCTCTTCAGCTCGGCGGCGCCGGCGGCGGCATCGTCCGTGGTGAAGGCGGCCCGCTCGATGCCCTCGCGCTCCCGAAGAAAGTCGCGGGTGGGCTTGTTGTGTTCGGTCTCGGCCAGGATGCCGAGCAGCTCGACATAATCGTCACCGAACATGATCGTGTAGTTGCCGCTGCCGAGAATGGGCGAATGCGTGCCGCGCGGCGAGACGGTGAAACCGAGGCGCTGCCATTGCCGGGCCGACGCGTCGAGATCGCGAACCGTCACCACGACATGATCGAGACCGAGAATGTGCTTCAGCGGCATGACGCCCCCTTATGATCAGAACCCAACGGAAGGAGAGTTCATCCGAACGGAGGTTAGGGCGCAACCGCTCCGGGATGACGATTCCAGCAACCCCCACTGCGTGGGAGACATAGCGTCGGGAGAATAGTATTTTCAAGAACCCGAGAAGCGAAGGCAAAATTTGGTAGAATTCATTCGTTTCAGGCGCAGAAAGTAGTAAATTATTCTCCGGCAGACGAAGTACCGGGAACGGCCTACTTGCGGGCTGATGGCCATGGCGGCAAGGATACGGGTACGCCCGCGGCGCGGGTCGTCACTCAACCCCTCCCTGCCGAAAGACGCCGCCGATGACTGCCCCCTCTTCCGTCGCCTGGCCGCCCTCGCTCTGGGCCGCGACGGCCCAGCCTGGCTCCGTGCTCGGGACGCTCGAAGGGCCAGTCGAGAGCGATGTCGTGGTGATCGGCGCCGGCTTCACTGGTCTCTCGACCGCGATCCACCTGCGCGAGAGCGGGATCGGCGTCACCATCCTGGAAGCGGCCGAGCCCGGCTGGGGTGCCTCCGGGCGCAACAATGGCCAGGTCATCCCGACGCTGGCCGGCCATGATCCTTCCGCGATGGTTGCCCGGCATGGCGAGGCCGGCGAGCGCTTCAACGCGGTGCTGCGCGACAGCGCGCAATATCTCTTCGATCTCGTGCGCAAATACGAGATCCCGGCCGAAGCCGAGCAGGCCGGCTGGGTCCAGCCCGTGCATTCGCCCGGCCGTTTCAAGCTCGCCGAGAAGCGCGTCAGGGAATGGTCCGCGATCGGCGCACCGGTCGAACTGCTCGATCGTGTGGCGACGGCGCAGATGCTCGGCTCGGATGCCTGGTTCGGCGGCTTCTGGAACCGCACCGGTGGCCATATCAACCCGCTCGCCTTGACTCGCGGCCTTGCCGAGGTCGCGCTCAGGCTCGGCGCGACCATCCATGCGCGCTCGCCGGCCGTGAGCATGGTCCATCAGAACGGCCGCTGGCTGGTGACGACGGCACAGGGGTCGGTGACGGCACGCGCGCTCGTGCTGGCGACCAACGCCTATACCGGCGAGTTCGAGCGCGACCTCGCCCCGGAGATCGCCAGCGAGGTCATCCCCGTCCTGTCCTGGCAGATGGCAACCAAGCCGGTCAGCGACAATATCGCGAAGACCGTCATCCCCGGCCGGCAGGCGATGTCGGACACGCATCGCGAGCTCTATTTCGCCCGCTGGGACGCCCGCAACCGCCTGGTGACCGGCGGTGCCGCGGTCCTGCCCGGAGCCGGCGGCGCCAAGCTTCGCCCGGCGGTCGCAGCACGGCTGAAGCGACTCTGGCCGCAGCTCGGCGAGGTCGAGTTCGACTATGTCTGGTCCGGCTATGTCGGGATGACGCCCGACAATCTTTTGCAGCCGCAGGTGCCGGGCTATCCGCGCATCCATCAGCTCGGGCCGAACGGTTTTGCCTGGGTCGGCTGCAACGGCCGCGCCGTCGCATTGTCGATCTCGCTCGGACGCGAGCTGGCAAAGGCAACGCAAGGCGCGGCACTGGAGACGCTGGGCCTGCCGCTCTCGGTGCCGAGGGCACAGCCCTTCCAGGGCTTGATCCGCCGCATCGCGCCGCTGGCCCTGCCGCTCTACCGAAGGCTGGATGCGCAGGAAATCTAAACAGCTCCCATCAACTCAGCAGGATCGCGCGGATTTCCTGCCAGCTCTCCGCATCGGGCGCGCAGAGCAGGCCGAGCGTCGGCCGTGCCGGCTGATAGGGCTGGCCATCCAGCATGCGGACATGGCCGCCGGCCTCGGCATAGATCAGCGATCCCGGCGCGTGGTCCCAGGGGCTGAGCCGGCCATAGAGCAGGAAGTGGCCGTTGCCCGCGGCGGCGAGCCGGTATTCATGGCCGCAGCAGCGCAGCGACGAGACATTGGCGAAGGCCGGCATGTGCCCCGGCAGCTTGCTGCGCAGCGGCTCCGGGAAATACTGCCAGCTCATCATGCCGGTCATCTCGCGCGGAGGGGCGGCCGGCGCCACCCGCAGGTCGCGGCTCTTGCCGTCGTCGGAGCCGAGCCAGGCACCCTCGCCACGCAGCGCCATGGCGCTGTCCCCGACGATCGGGTCATGGATCACCGCGGCGACGACCTCACCCTTGACCAGCACCGCAGCCATCACGGCGAAGAGCGGCAGGTCGGAAGCATAGTTCAAGGTGCCGTCGATCGGGTCGATGACGAAGGCGAGCTCGGCATCGCCGAGGCGCTCGACCAGCGCCGGATCGGCGGCGACCGCCTCCTCGCCGATCAGCGCGGCGCCCGGAAAGGCCCGGGCGAGCTCGGCGCTGATGAAGCGCTCCGCCGCCTCGTCGGCCTCGGTGACGAGGTCGGTCGCCGAGCGCTTTTCGCGGATCTCGCCCTCAGCCAGGTTGCGGAAGCGCGGCATGACCTCGCGGCGCCCCGCCTCGGCGAGGATGCGGGCGAGCGTCTCATGGTCCTGGCGTGTGAAGATCATCGTGGTCCAGTCGGCAAGAGTAGTGTGCGGCAATCAGCCCAGGTCGAACTCGACCAGGATCGGCTGGTGGTCGGAGACCTTGGTCTCGATATCGCAAATAATGGTGCGGGCCCGCGCCGCGAGATCGGGCGTCGCCAGCACATAGTCGAGGCAGCCGGCCTGGCCATAGGTCTGGTCGAACAGGTTGGCGGTCAGCGGGTGCGTCGCCTCCCCCATCACCGAAGGCCAGAGGTCGACCAGCGGCGGCTCGCCGCCGTCGAACGGCGCCAGCAACCGTGCCAGCACCGGATCGTCCGGCCGCATGTTGAAGTCGCCGGTCAGCACCGCGCTCACCGAGCTCGGCGTCATCCGATAGGTGTGCGGCCCGGCGGCTCGAGGCCTGGCATGACGCGCCAGCGCCATGCGGTGGGCCTCGCGAATGCCGTCGACCTGCGCGGCGCGCAGCTCCGACGACGAGTATTCGAGATGCGTCGTCATCAGCCTGACCGGGCCGAGCGGCGTCAGCGCCATCGCTTCGATCAGCATGCGCGGCATGTTGCGGGTCTCGGCCGCTTCCCAGGGCAGGAGATGGCGCAGCGCCTGCGCGACGGGATAGCGCGTCAGCAAGAGGTTGCCGAAGCGCTGGCGGCCGCCCTTGCCATCGTCGACATCGACGCCGATGCCCTCGATCGCGGTGAAGCCCGGCAGCAATTCGGCGAAGCGGGCGAACTGGTCGGTCTCGTCGTTGAAGTCGAGCTCGGGGAAGTTGTCCGCGACCTCCTGCAGGCAGAGGACGTCGAAATCCGCCATCTGCCGGGCATGGGCGACGACGCGCGCCGGGTCGACGCGGTTGTCCATGCCGCGGGCCCATTGGATGTTCCAGGTGATCAGTTTCATCCGAGCCGCCATGTCGTCACTTGATGCATGTCGTCACTTGATTCCTGCGCGCATGAAGCTCTGCACGAACTGGCGCTGGAACAGCAGGAAGCCGACCAGCAGCGGCGCCGAGGTCATCAGCGTCGCAGCGCAGATCACGGCCCAGTCGATTCCCTGGTCGCTCGACGAGAAGACCTGGAGGCCGACCGTCAGCGGCCGCGACTCGACCGAGTTGGTGACCAGCAGCGGCCAGAGGAAGTTGTTCCAGTGATAGCTAACCGAGACGAGGCCGTAGGCGATATAGGTCGGCTTGGCGAGCGGCACATAGACCTTCATCAGCACTTGCAGCGGACTCGCCCCCTCGACGCGGGCCGCGTCGTCGAGCTCCTTCGGCACGGTCTTGAAGGTCTGCCGCAGCAGGAAGATGCCGAAGGCCGAGGCGATATAGGGCAAGGCGATGGCCGGGATCGTATCGATCAGGTTGACCCTGGCGAGGGTGCGGTAGTTCTCGACGATCAGCGCGTCCGGCATGATCATCAACTGCGCCAGGATCAGCGCGAAGGCGATGTCGCGCCCCCAGAAATCCTGCCGCGCCAGCGCATAGGCCGCGAGCGTCCCCAGCACGAGCTGGAAGGCGAGGATCATGGTGACGAGGATGAAGGTGTTGAGAAAATAGCGCGCGAAGGGCGCGGCCGCCCAGGCGCGGGTGAAGTTGTCCAGCGTCAGCGGCGCGGTCAGCTCGAAACGGGTCGTGTACTCGGCCGGATGGATCGCGGCCCAGACGGCGTAAGCCAGGGGCAGAATCCAGATCAAGGCGAGCAGGATCGCGCCGATCGATTCCAGCGTCAGCGCCAGGCCCTTCGGCGCGTAAGGATCGGGGCGGCTGGAGGCCGCCGGCTGCGGTTGAGGCGCGCCGCTCATTGGTAATGCGTCCTGCGTTCGAGCCAGCCGTACTGGACGAAGGCCACCAGCGCGAGCAGCAGCAGCAGCACGCAGGTCAGCGCCGCGGCATAGGCGGTGTCCCAGAAGCCGAAGCCGACCTGATAGATGTAGAACAGCAGCAGCGTCGTCGCATTGTCCGGGCCGCCGCGCGTCATCACGAAGATATGGTCGATCATGCGGAAGGCGTTGATCACCGCATTGATCAGCACGAACAGCGTCGTCGGCATCAGCAGCGGGAACTGGACGCGCCGGAAGAACGTCCAGCGCGAGGCGCCCTCGATCGCCGCCGCTTCGCCGAGGCTGGGCGGGATCGCCTGCAGCGCCGCGAGGTAGAAGATCATGAAGAAGCCGGCCTCCTTCCAGATCGCGACGACGGTGACGGCGTAGAGCGCGGTGTCCTGCGACCCCAGCCAGTTGGTGGAACGCCCGCCGAAGGCGCCGACGATCTGCTCGAGCAGGCCGTATTGTGGGGTGAAGAAGAACAGCCAGATATTGGCGACCGCGATCATCGGCAGGATGGTCGGGGTGAAATACGCCATCCGGACCAGGGTGCGGCCGGCGATCCTGTCGTTGACCCAGACCGCCATCAGCAAAGCGAGCGCGATCGAGGTCGGGATCGTGCCCATGGCGAACCAGAGATTGTTCGCCATCGCCTTCCAGAAGATCGGATCGGCCATCATCTGCTGGTAATTGTCGAGCCCGACGAAACGCGCCGGGCGGCGCGCCCGCGGGGTCGACATGAAGCTGTCGACGAAGCTCGCGATCGCGGGCCAGTGCGTGAACAGGGCCAGGCAAGCCATGGCCGGCAGCAAAAGCAGCCAGCCATGGATCGTCGCGGTCGCGCGGTTGTTCATCGGCTCAGCGATAGGACTTCAGGATGCGCTCGGCTTCCGTCTGGGCGTCGGCCATCGCCTGCGCCGGCTGCTTCGTGCCGGTCAGGGCCGCCTGCAGGCCGTCGTTCAGTGCCTTGGTGACGCGCTGGTTCTCATGGGTCGAGAGCTCGGCGACGGCGGTCGGCAGCTGGTCGCGGGCGACGAGGGCCTGCGGGAAGTCGGCGACGTATTTCTTCATCGCCTCGGTCTCGTAGGCCGCCGGCGTCACCGCGACATAGCCGGTATCGGCGCTCCACTGCGCCGCCCGCTCCGGCGTGGTGATCCAGCGCACGAACTTGAAGGCAGCTTCCTGCTCGGCCGGACTCGCCTTCTTGGAGAGGTAGAAATTGCCGCCGCCGGTCGGGCTGCCGGGCTTCTTGCCGGCGGGCAGCACGGCGACGCCGAAGGGGAACTTGGCGTTGGTCCTGACATTGGTGAGGTTGCCGGTGGTGGTCCACATCATCGCGACCTTCTTCTCGAAGAAGTCGCGCGGCGTGGTGCCCCATTCGACGATGCCGGGCGGGTGGACCTTGTGCTTCTGCGCCAGGTCGACCCAGTACTGCAGCGCCTCGACCACGCCGGGGTTGGCGTAATCGGTCTTGTCGCCGGCCGGATTGGCAAGGATGGCGCCGGCCTGCGTCGTCAGCCCCTGGAAGAGCCAGTAGGGGAAGCCCGAAGACGGGATCTGGATGCCCCACTGGCTGGTGTTGCCGGCGGCATCGCGCTTGGTCAGCTTCTGCGCGAATTCGAGCTGCTGCGCCCAGCTGGTCGGCGGCTTCTCGGGGTCGAGCCCGGCCTCCTTGAACAGCTCTTTATTCCAATAGAGGACCACCGTGGAACGCTGGAACGGGATGCCCCAGGTCTTCCCGCCGGTCTGGCTGTTCTCCATGAAGCTGGGGAAGAAACCCGAAAGCCACTTCTTGTCGTCCTCGGTCTTGATGAAGGGATCGAAGGGAACGATCGCTTCCTCGTCGATCAGCGTGAACATGTCGGTCGAGAGCAGCACCGAGAGCACCGGCGGCGTGCCGCTCTTGTGCGCGGTCAGCGCCTTGACGATCGTCTCCTGATAGGTGCCGGCATAGATCGGCTTGACCTTGATGCTCGGGTTTTCCTTCTCGAAGCCGGCCGCATAGCTGTCGATCAGCTTGGTGATCGGCCCGCCGACGGCAACCGGATAGAAGAAGGAAAGCTCGGCCGATTGGGCGAGGGCCGGTCTCGCCATGGCGAGCGAGCCGGCGAGAGCCGCGGTGCTGCCCAGAAATTCACGCCTGTCCATGCTGTTGCACTCCCCTTGATACGGCGTTTTGAACGCCTTGGTTGTTCAGGCGTCGTCAGTCGAGGACGAGCCTTTGCTCGGTCTTCAAATCGAACCAGTGCACCGCCGCCTGCGACAGTCTGATGTGGACCCGGTCTCCCGCCGCGGCGCGAACCTTTCCGGGCCGGCGCACGATGAAGGGCTGGCCGTCGACGCGGGTCTCGACCAGGGTGTCGGCGCCGAGATACTCGACCGCCACGACATCGGCCGCAATGCCGGCCTCGGTGAGCTCGGTCATCTCGGGCCGGATGCCCACCGCAAGCGAGCCCGGCTCGGCATGAACCGGCGGCGAGAGGCCGGTGCCGCCGCTCGCCGAAATGGAGGCGAGCGGGATCACGTTCATCGGCGGCGTGCCAACAAAGCGGGCGACGAAGATCGTCGCCGGATTCTCGTAGAGCTGGTCGGGCGGCGCATCCTGCTCGATCCGCCCGTTGCGCATCAGCACGACCTGGTCGGCCATGGTCATCGCCTCGACCTGGTCATGCGTGACATAGACCATGGTGATGCCGAGGCGCTGCTGCAGCTCGCGGATTTCGCGCCGCATCTCGACGCGCAGCTGGGCATCGAGATTGGAGAGCGGCTCGTCCATCAGGCAGACTGGCGCCTCGGCGACGATCGCCCGGCCGAGCGCGACGCGCTGCTGCTGGCCGCCGGAGAGCTGCGAGGGCTTGCGCTCGAGCAAGGCGGTGAGCCCGAGGATCGAGGCGGCGCGGGCGAGCCGCTCATCGCGATCCGCGCGCGACACTTTCCGCACCTTCAGCCCGAACAGGATGTTCTCGGCGACAGAAAGATGCGGGAACAGCGCATAGTTCTGGAACACCATGGCGATGCCACGCTGCGACGGAGCCGCGCGGGTGACATCGCGCCCGCCGATCGCGATCGAACCGGTGCTGCTGTCCTCCAGCCCGGCGATCAGCCGGAGCGTGGTCGACTTGCCGCAGCCGGAGGGCCCGAGCAGCGCGACGAGCTTGCCGCCCTCGACGGTGAAGCTGACATTGTCGACGGCAGCTGCGCCGCCCCAACTCTTCGAAACGGCCTTGAGCTCTACCGAAACCATTCGCGACCCGGCCATCCCCAGCAATTCGTCGTGAGCCGGCGCAAGAATCCGACCTGCCGGCTACGCGCCGAGGGGCGAGCATGATGCCAAAATCCGCGCTGAGACAAGAGCGCGCCCGTAAGGGTCCGCGAGCTCCTGTGCGATCCCCGGCGAACGGTCGAACCTTGCCCGCACCCTGCCCTATCAGAACCTGACCGCGAGCCTGGCGTTGAAGGCGTGATCGGTGGCGTGCTTTGCGAGCTGGCCGTCGTAGGAAAGCGCAATCTCGGCGCCTGGTGTGAGGTTCAGCGCGAACCCTGCGCCGACGACCAGCGCGTCGCGGGCGATCGGAACGCCCGCGATCGAGAACGGCGAACCACCCGCAAAGCTCTGCAACGACAATGGGGTGACACCGCCCGCGGCGCGGCGCCAGCCGAGCGTGGTGTCGAACCGCACAGGCAGGCTGCCGAGATCGAAGCCGATCTGCGCACGCAGGCCCAATGTCGCGAAGGCCACCGCGGTGGTCTGCGCCTTGGCGGAGAGTGCGGCGACGCCGCCGGTTTCGGTAAAGGCGCTGCTACGCAAATTGACATAGGCGAGATTGGCGAAAGGCTCGAATGCAGCCGGGCCGAGATCGAACCGATAGGCGATCTCGCCAAAGGCCTGGATGCTGCGGGCGTCATAATCCGACTTCAGCGTCTCACCGAAGCCCGGGAAAGACACTGTGCGCCGCGTCGAGAGCTCGTGCCAGGCATAGGTCAGGCCGCCGCTCAAGCGGAAGCGATCGAGGCGTGCGCCGCCATAAAGGCCGACATGGTAGTTGTCCGCCTCGCCGCGGGAGAGGCGTTTGGCGACCTCGAAGGTCGAGCGCGAATAGCCAGCGGCGATGCCGATCCGGGCATCCTGCGCCGCCGCGATGTCAAAACCGGCATTGAGCCCATTGTTCGAGCGGGTGAGCGAGGCGGCATTGCCGTCGCCACGCGTCTGGCCCCAGGAACCGAAGCCGCGTGCCCACAGCGCGAAGCTCTCTGCTGGCGTGGCCGAGATGGCCCCTTTGCTCGAGGCATAGGCCAGTGTCGCTATGTGTGGTGCGCCAATCCCGTCGAAGGCGGCGCGGATCCGGTCGGAGACGGCGCTTCGGGCGATATGACTTCCCTCGATCACGGCGGTCTTGGCCGAGGCGTGGATCTCGCCAGACAGGCTGTCATAGGCGCGCCGCGCCTCCCCCTCGTCGCGCAACTGCGTGAAGCTCAGCCAGAGCGGGCTGGCATCGCCGAGGCTCTCCAGGCCGAGCGCGGTCTGCGCCTGATTGCGCGTCTGCGCGATCGCGGTGAACGGCAGATCATTGCGCAACAGAGTCAGCGTGACGCTGGTCGCGTCGTAGTCCAGCCTCGGATCGAGAAAGAGGTAGCGCGACGCAACGTCGTCGAAGCGCCCGTCGACGCCCTGGGTTGCGGTCAGGATGGTGTAGCGCCGGCTTGCCCAATAGGTGCCGTCCTCGCCGAGATGGATGACCGAACCGCCGGCAAGGCGCGCCTTGCCGCTGGCGCGGATCAGGTCGCTCGACGTGCCGTCCGGGCTGACCTCGACCTCATAGGCCGCGCCGCGCTCGAAGCTGATGTCGCCGGCGACGGTGAGCGTGCCGATCGAATTGCCGGGCGCGACGGTCGCACCGGAGCGGATCGTGGTCGACCCGACGGTGCCGCTGCCCTGCAGCCGGGCGCCCGCCTGTACACCGAGCTCGCCGCCGAGTGCGCCGTTGACGACGAGCATGCCAGCGGAGACCGTGGTCGCGCCGGCAAAGCCGGAGCTGTCGCCGATCAGTTCGAGCCCGCCCCTGCCGGCCTTGGTGAACCGGCCTGTTCCGGAGAACACGCTCGCCAGGCTGGCATCGCCCTGCTGGTTGAACACGACCGCGCCATTGTTGGCGATGTTGCCGGAGATCGAGGCGGCATCGCCAATAAGCGTGCCGGCCGTGACGATCGTGTTGCGGTAAAAATTCGTGCCCATCAGCGTCAGCGCGCCGGCGCCGGTCTTGACCAGGTCGCCATAGCCGTAGACGCCGCCGGACAGCGTCGCATCATGGCCGTTGGTATCGAGCGTCCCCGTGCCGATCAGCAGCACGGTTCGGTCCGTATTGAACGAAGCGCCGAAACGCAGCGCACCACCGAGGAAACTGATCGCGGTCCCGCTGGCGCCAAGATTGCCGTCGGCGGAGACCTGCAGCGCGCCGGCCCGGATCAACGTGCCGCCGGAATAGGAGTTGGCGCCAGTCAGGATCGTCGTGCCTGTGCCGGATTGCACGACGGCACCCGTCCCCGAAATGGCACCGCCAAAGGTGTAGTCACCCGAGCGGTTGAAGCTCAGCACAGCATCGTTGACCACATTGCCGGCTAGGTCGCCGGTCGAGCCGCCATCGCCAATCTGCAGCATGCCGGCTGCGATCGTCGTGCCGCCGGCATGTGCTGCGCTGCCGGTCAGAACCAGCGTGCCCCAGCCTTCCTTGATCAACTGGTCGCCGAGGATCGTCCCGCTGGTCGCGAAGCTGGTCCCAGCCCAGGTCTCGATCGTGCCGGCTCCCTGCAGGAAGATCGGCCGGCTGCTCGTGATATCCGCCAGCGTCGCGAGTTTCGCGCCGGAGATCAGCAACGGAGCGGTCGCCGCACCGAGATTGGCGTCGGCGACGATGGCGAGCGTGCCGCCGATGATGCTGGTTCCGCCGCTATGGCTGTTGCTGCCGGTGAGCAGCAAGGTGCCGTTCCCGGCCTTGATCAGGATGCCACCATTGCCGGTGATCTGCCCGGCAAAGACGCTGTCCTGTGCCTGATTGACCGTGAGGTCACCGTTGGTGCCGAGCGCGACCTCGCCGCCGGTGCCGGCGAGCAGGCTCATCGACAGGGGAAAGCCGTTGAGATCGAGCTTGCCGCCGGTCAGAACCCAGTCGGTGTCATTCGGCAGCGCGCCGGCGCTGTCGGCGCGAAGCGTGCCGGCGGTGATCAGGGTGCCGCCGGTCCAGCTGCCCGTGCCTGAGAGGGCGAGCGTGCCATCGCCCCATTTGATCAGCCCGCCGGCGCCGCTCACTGAGCCGGACAGGGCAAGCGTCGTATTGGCCACGGTCTCGATCGCACCGGTGCCGCGCAGGGTGACCGCGCGGGTGGATGCGATGTTCGCCGTCGTGTGCAGCGCGCCATTGTCGAGGGTCAGCCCGCCGCCCGCGGCGCCGAGATTGCCGTCAGCCGCGATCTGCAAGGCGCCGCCGGAAATGATGGTGCCGCCGCTGTAGCTGTTGACACCGGACAGGATCAGCGTGCCGTCGCCGGTCTTCTCGAGGCCCTCCGTGCCGGTGATCGTCGCATCGATCCGGGCGGTCTCGCCGTCGAGCACCCGGATTTCGGGCGTGGTGATGGTGATGCCACCGCCGCTGAAACTGTGCAGGTTGAGGCTGCCCCCGGAGCCTCCAACCAGCGTGTAGCTCCCCCCGGCGAACTGCAGCCCGACGGCGTTGTGCTGGCCATCCAGGGTGACCGTGCCGCCGGGGCCGCGGAAGACGCCATAGGCGCTGCCCCATTGCGTCGGCGCCGCCCCACCGAAGTCGAACCAGTTCGGATTGGCAGCGTTCCAGATACCGGAGCTGCCGCCGGCCGGCGTCGTGCCCCAGAGCTGTAGGATAGTGAGGCCGTTGGGAGTGACGAGGACGTCGACCTTGCCGGCTTGCGAGGTGTCGACGGCATAGCTGTAGGCGAACGGCGTGGTATTCGGGGTCGTTCCGCCAGCGAGCCCGCTGCCCGACAGGCTGCCGGTATAGCTGAAGACGCGATGGTAGCCGATCGCAGGCTGGGAGCTGCTGGCAAGGTTCAACGTGCCGTTATTGAGCACGAGATTGCCATTGACCCGCGTCGTCGCGGAGCCGACCGATGAGGCGCCATAGCCATGGAGCTGGTAGTCGTAGTTGCTGCCTGAATTAAGCGTCAGCGTGCCGTTGACGATAAGCGCCGCGGCGTCCGACGGCTTGACGGTGCCACCCGCATTGGCGGTCAAATCGCCCTCGACGGTCAGCGAGGTCCGCCCCGAGGGCGCGAACGTGCCGCCACTGTTGACCGTGGTCGCGCCGATCGCGCCTTCACCGGCGGCAATGCCGGCGGCGTTTATGGTCACCGTGCCGCCGAGACGCGCTGTGCCCGCCATGCGCAATGTGGCGTTCGACACGGTCGTGGCGCCTAAGAAGCCGGAACTGTCGGCGGTGAGGCTGGTCGTGCCGGAGAGGACGCTGATCGCCCCTGCACCGGAGATCGCGCCCGAGAAGGTGTAGTCACTGGTGGTGTGGTTGAACACCAATGTACCGGTACCCGCGCCGAAGCGGATATCTCCCTCGAGCATGCCGGAGGCGACCGCGGCCTGCCCTGCTGCGGCGCCAATGTTGATCGTGCCGGTGCTGCCGGCATTCCGGGCGACATCGATCCGCTTGCCACGTCCGGCGCCAGCCCTGCCGCCATCGGCGACGGTCAGCGTGGCGCTGCCGGAGTTCCCGACCGTGAACGTCGTCGCGATCAGGCTGGATCCCGGGCCGGAAACCAGCGCCGAGCCTGTGCCGTTCTCACCGAGCGCGAGCTCCCGGGCCGAGACATGCGATCCATTGCCGGTGACACTGATCGCACCGGCTCCTCCGGCTGCTGCCGCGGTGGTGATCAAACCGGCTTGAACGATTCCGCCATTGGCGACGCTGAGGCTGCCATGACCTGCATCGCCAATCGCGAGCCGGCTCCCGACGGTCCATGCCGCGCCGGCCCCCGCGACCTCGACAGCCGCAACCGCGCCTGGAGCGTTCGTGATGTGGGCATTCGCAGTCGTCAGTTGCGCTCCCGGCGCAAAGACGAGTGTCCCGGCCTCGACCGCCATGTTGCCGACGCGGGCCGTCGCCGCTCCCGAAAGCGTCCAGCTGCTCGCGCCGCTCTTGTTGAAGTCCAGGAAGCCCTGATATTGCGAGCCCAGTCCGCGCAGATCGAAGCTCGCATTCGCCGCACCGCCGAGGATGAGCGTCGCATTGCTGCCACCGAGCACCTTGCCGACGAGATTGTATCCCGCCTGAAGCTCCACCGCGTTGCCGCTGCCGTTGAGGGCGATGGCCGCGCCCTGCGCGCCCGGAACGAAGCCCTGGCTGCTCCCGCCGCGAACCTCGCCCGCGATCGTTAGGGACGTACCGCCACCGGTCACGCCGATGCCCGACCCACCATCGCCGCCGCGGCCGCTCGATGATTGCTGGCCGAGGCCGCCGAGCCCGCCTGCTACCTGCGCGCCGCTCTGGACCGTAATCGTCGCCTGGCCGTCGACAAAGATACCGGCGCCCCCGACAGCTCCGAACCTTGCATAGCTGGTGTTACCACCGCCGCCGCCGGTCACGGTTCCGCCCACCGTGATCGAGGCGGAACCTGTCACATGGATGCCGTCGCCACCCGCTCCAGCCGAGCCGCCGTAACCCTCGCGGCCACCATTGCCGCCCAGCGCACGGCTATTGGAGGCCAGGGTGACGATCGTGCTGCCACCGTACCTGGCGTCAACCTCGATCCCGGCGCCGCCGCGACCGCCGTTTCCGCCATTTCCAAAATTGCCGCGGTTGCCGTCTGGCATGCCGCTATAGCCGTGGCCGGAGCCACCATCGCCTCCGCCGCCGGCGTCACCGCCATCGCCGCCATTCCCGCCCTGAGCGGTGGTCGCGAAGAGGCTGATCTGCCGGCCATACAACGAGGAGAGCCCAGCACCGCCGGAACCGCCATCGCCGCCAGAGCCTCCGGGGCCGCCATCGCCGGGGTACATGCGGATCGGTATGCAGCCCCGGCCTGCCGGAAGGCAGACTTGTGTCTCGTAGCCGCCAGAACCATGACCGCCATCGCCGCCGTTTCCGCCCCGGCCGCCATTGCCTCCCTGGAGAGTCGCATTGGTGGTCGTCACGACGAGGTTGGGCGGCGCGTTGAAGTAGAATCCTTTGATGGGATCGTAAACGAGCTGTCGACCGGGCAGAGCTAGCCCCGCTGCACCGCCGCCGCCGCCACCGCCACCACCACCGCCTGCGCCCCCGTGCCCGATGAAGGGATCCCGGTAAGAGTTGCCGCCCGTCCCTCCGGTTCCGCCGCCACCGCCATGGCCACCCACCAGGCTGATCGTCTGGCCCGCTGTCAGCAATGTCCCGTAGAAATCGAGGCCGACGGCTCCGCCGCCACCGCCGCCGCCGCTGCCGCCATCATGGCCCGGCGCGCCAGCCGCCCCATGCGACGGCGATCCACCAGCCGAGCCGGATTGCCCGACATGTCCGAGATAACCAGGCGGGATCGACTGGAGGACGGATGTGCTGCCGCTGATATCTCCGCCCTCGCCGCCGCCATGGCCGCGCACGCCGCTACCGCCCTTGCCGCCCTGGGATCCACCGCCCGCTTTGGCATTGGCTCCGCCACCACCGCCACCGCCGCCGCCAGAATATTCGCCACCGGAACTCCCCGCTTGCCCGGCGGTCGGGCGACTGATGCCATGGGCGCCGCCGGCCCCGCCCTTCCCGCTTACTTGTCCCCAAGCGGGCAGCGCCAGCATGAGCGGCGCGCACAGCGCTAGAGGGCCAGCCACCGCGAGCAGGACACGCAACACCGCGGTCGATGGCGCGAAGGCGTCCGGCGCACGGACAGGACGCGGGCCAGCCCACGGCGCACGCGCCTTGGTTGCCAGCTTACCGTCCGTCCAGTGCCTCAATGACCCCGAGCCCACCTCAAGAAATCTCTCGAACCCCGACCTTGCTATGGACTCGCCGGCGCAAGCTCCGCCGCTAGGTCGCGCACGGCGGTCCGCAGCCCCTCGAACATGGCGAAGTCGACCTTGCTGGCGGCGACGAAGATGCCGAGCCTGCGATTGGGCGAGAGCACGACATAGCTCATGAAACCGCCGAGCCCGCCGCTCTTGCCGAGCAGGAGCGGCACCTTGTCCTTCGGCCGGCTGACGATCCAGCCCAGCCCCATACCCTCTGAATCCGTGGCCTCGACACCGACCAGGCGGGAGAGCCCGTCATGCGGCCGCCAGAGCGCATGCGCGAGCGAGCGTGCCGGCCGCCCGGCCACGTCGTCGGCGAGATGCCAGCGCATCCAGCGCACCATGTCCTCGGCGGTCGTATAGATGCCGGCGCTGGCCTGCATCACCTCGGTGGCGTCCCAGTTCGGATCGGGCTTGCCGAACGGATCGAGGCCGGTCATCAGCCGGGGCTTCTGCGCCTCCGACAGGCGCAGGGCCGTGTCCGCCATGCCGAGCGGCGCGGCGATCCGCTCATGCACCAGCTCGGCGAAGGGTTTGCCGCCGGCCTTGCCGAGCGCCTCGCCAAGTAGGCCGAAGCCGACATTCGAGTAGATCGCCGTGGTCCCGGGCCGATAGGCGGGACGATGGCTGGCGATCCAATCCCAGTAATAGGAAGCCTTGTAGCCAGCGAACGGGTTCCGCTCGCCGGGCAGTGTCGTGGGGTCGGCCAACTCGCGCGGCAGCCCGGCCGAATGGGTCGCGAGATCGAGCAGGGTGATCGGCCGGTCGTCGAAGGCCTGCGGCGCCTTGCCGGGCGGCGCATAGCGGGCGAGCGGCGCGTCGAGCGAAAGCTCTCCTCTCGCAGCCATGGCCGCGAGCACGTCGGTGGCAAACACCTTCGAGACCGAACCGACCCGGACGATCGAACGACCATCCGGCTCCTTACCACTGCCCGGCGCGGTCTCGCCATAGCCAGCGATGAAACTGTCCTCGCCACGGACGACCGCAAGGATCAGGCCCGGTGCGCGGGCATTCAGGAACATCGCGACGCCCGTCATCGCGGCTGCCTCGCGCAGAGCGAGATCCTCGGCAACGGCCGGCCGCTGCCAGCCCATGGTCGACAGCGAGGCGAGCAGGCAGCCAAGGACGAGCCGTGCTGCCTTGTGCGCCGGGACGAGTTCCGGATGCCCGGCGGTGAAGCTGCGGTAGCGATGAAGCGGCATAGGCAAAGCGGGGCTTGTTGATCGGTTTCCGCAGGATTCCGCGCGCGAGCGGAGCGGCAAGCGGAATTCGACCAACGGACATGCCGGTTCGACGAACGGCGCTTTGGGCCGGATTCATCGTGAGAAATCAGTTAATTGGCAGGTTATCCCGGTGACGCCGAATCAAACGCCGACAGTCAAACGCCGAGACGCTGCCGCAGCTCCTGCCGATAGGAGCGCGACACCGGCCAGGCCTCGGCCAGGCGGCCGATCCCGATCGTCCAGCGGTCCCCGGCGCGCCGGTCGAGGCCGTTCACATGCTGCAGGTTAACGATCGCCGTGCGATGGACGCGCAGGAACGACGCTGTCGGCAGGAGCCCGGCCCAGATCGTCAGCGGGCGCAGGTCCAGCACCGTCGAGCCGTCCTGCAGCCAGACCTTCGCATAATCGCGCGCCGATCGGACCCCGAGGATGGCTTGCGGTTCGACGCCGATGATCTGCCCCTGCCGGCGCAGATAGATCAGCGGCGCGAACCCTCTGGAGGAATTGGCAAGCGCTTGCCCACCATGATGGGATCCATAGCGCGCCAGCGCGATCAGCTCGGCACATTGGAACAGTGCCCCGATATCGCTCGCCGACCAGCCGCGGATCGCGCTAGTCGCATCGAAGCCGATGCAGGCACGCAATCGCCCATCGTGGAAGACCGGGACGCTGAGCACGCTCTTGTCGCTCTGTCTGAGCATCTCGACCTGCAGCGGACGGGCCGGGCGCGGCAGCTCGGCGACCCGGTTGATCATCACCGCCCTGCTCTTGACCAGGAACTGGTGGAGCCAAGCGATCATCGTCACCGGCGTGTTCTGCAAATCCTCGACGAAGGACTCAACGCCTTGCCGGCTCCACTCGTGGGTGTTCTGGAAGCGCAGCAGCTCGGCGTCGTATTCGAACATCCAGGCTCGGTCGGCCCCGGCGAGCTCGCCGATCTCGGCCAGTGCTGCGGTGATCGCGATGTCGACCGGCTCCCGCAGCAGCCATCTGGCCATGCGATAGGGCCAGTCCGATCCCGCGGCATCGCCGCAATCGGCGAGCGAGCGGGCTTCATAGGCCGCATCCGGTCCATGGTCGGAGAGGACGTTGTCCTCGGCGCGACCGTGATCCTTTCGCTGCTGGCTCCCGTTCTCACGCACAGCGTTCGCCCTCGTCGGATCGCCGTATTTGGCCGGTCGATGGCGCGCTCGCAACCGAAATGTCGGTGGCCGCTGCCCGGTCGTCGTGCAGTGATGGATATTTACCGGGCAAGCGATCGCGACACCTCGAACCTTCCCGGTGCCCGGAGAGGTTGACATCGGTCGGCTAGATACGTTGATATCAACTCTCATGGAACGATACTGACCGCTTCTGGGGGCCCCGCGGTTATTTTGCCCGACGCCTATCGAAGCCTCTCTCAAAAAGGAGAAGACCATGAAGATCGTGACCAGCTTGAGCTTCCGCGGCCAATGCCGCGAGGCGTTCGAGTTCTACGCCAAGGTTCTCGGCGGAAAGATCACGGCGGCCATGCCTTACGGAGATGCACCGCCCGGCATGGGCATGCCGGCCGACGACAAGTACAAGACCTGGCTGATGCATTGCTGGCTCGAGGTCGGCGACCAGGCGCTGATGGGCGCTGACATGGACCTCGCTTGGGCCTCCAACATCGACAAGCCAAAGAACGGCTTCGACGTCACCTTGCACACCAACGACAAGGCCGAAGGCCAGCGCTGGTTCGACCAGCTCGCCGAAGGCGGCAAGGCGGGGATGCCGTTCAGCGAGACCTTCTGGTCGCCCGGCTTCGGCTCGCTGGTCGACAAGTTCGGCATCCCGTGGATGGTCAACACCATTCCGTCGGGCGACTGGAAGCCGCCGCAGGGCTGATCCCACGCCGCGACAAAAAATCCGCAGCGGCATGTCGGCATCGCCGATGCCGCTGCGTCCTTGGGGTATCGACCGCGCGCGATGTCTCAAGACAGCTCGGGCGGTGCACGGAGCGCCCCGGAGAATCCCATGAATCAGTCCTATCGCTGGGTGATCGTCGCGGCAGGCGGCCTTTTGGGCTGCGTTGCGATCGGCGCCATGTTCTCGCTGCCCGTCTTCCTGCGGCCGATGTCGCAGGATACCGGCTGGTCCGTCACCGGCATCTCGACCGCGATGACGTTCGGTTTCCTCGCCATGGCGGCCGCCAGCATGGTCTGGGGCGGCCTCTCCGACCGCTACGGGCCGCGTCCGGTGGTGCTGACGGGATCGGTCGTGCTGGCTGCCAGCCTGGCGCTCGCCAGCCGCGCCGACTCGCTGATCGAATTCCAGCTCCTCTTCGGCCTCTTCGTCGGTGCTGCGACCGCTGCCGTTTTCGCACCGATGATGGCTTGCGTCACCGGCTGGTTCGACACGCAGCGCGGCCTTGCCGTCTCGCTCGTCTCGGCGGGCATGGGGATGGCGCCGATGACGATGGCGCCGCTCGCGGCCTGGCTGGTTACCGGCCATGACTGGCGCACCGCCATGCAGATCATCGCCGGCATCGCGGCCGTTCTGATGATCCCCGCAGCGCTTCTCGTGCGCCGGCCGCCGGCCCTGGAGGCTGGGGCGCAGGGCGAGGCGATTGCCGATGCGCCGCAATCGGGGATGAGCGTCGGCCAGGCGGTGCGCTCGCCGCAATTCGTCACGCTGATGCTGGCGAACTTCTTCTGCTGCGCCACCCATTCCGGCCCGATCTTCCACACGGTGAGCTATGCCGTGACCTGCGGCATCCCGATGCTCGCGGCCGTGTCGATCTACAGCGTCGAGGGGCTGGCCGGCATGTTCGGCCGCCTCGGCTTCGGTTTGGTCGGCGACCGGTTCGGGGCGCAGCGCGTTCTGGTGATCGGGCTGCTGACGCAGGCCTTCGGCGTGCTCGCCTACGCGTTCGTTGGCCAGCTCGGCGGCTTCTATGCCGTGGCGGTGCTGGTCGGCTTCATCTACGCCGGCACGATGCCGCTCTATGCCGTGATCATTCGCGAGAACTTCCCGCTGAAGATGATGGGAACGATCATCGGCGGCACCGCGATGGCCGGCAGCCTGGGTATGTCGACCGGCCCGCTGCTCGGCGGCCTGATCTACGACCGCTTCGGCACCTATGCGCCGATGTATGTCGGCTCCTGGGTCATGGGTCTGGGAGCGATGCTGATCCTGCTGACCTTCCGGCCATTCCCCAGGAGACAGCCGGAAATGGCGATGGCATAGCGTCTGCCGCCTGCTAGCGCTTGGTCATCTCGATGTCCGGGATCGTCGGCCCGGTCGTGCCCCGCTCGCCATCGACCATCGGTGGCGACGGGTTTCGCGAGATCCGCAGCGCGATATAGATCGCGACGGCCACCGACAGCCCGGTGAGATAGACCAGCATGCCCTGCGGGCCCATGAACTGCATCAGCAAGGTCGCGGCGAGCGGTCCGATCGCCGAACCCGTGCCCCAGAGGAATAGCAACTGCGCCGAGAGCCCGACTGCATGGTCGCGCCCCATCCGGAAATAGGCATGCGTGACCGCAACCGTATAGAGCGGAATGCCGCAGCCGCCGATCAGCGCGAACAAGCCGAAGAGCCAGATCCGGCCATGGGCCGGATCTGCCTGCAGAAGCACCGCGAGCCCAGCGGCGGTAACCGCGACGATGCTGGTGGCGATGAGCATGATCAGCCTGCTGGCGATGCGGTCCGCCAGCAGGCTCATCGGCCATTGCAGCAGGAGCGCGCCGATCTGGATGCCCGCCGTAAGCAGGATGGTGGCGCGCTGATCGAGGCCCGACAGGATGCCGTAAGCGGGGGTCACGCTCGTCAGCGGGCCCCCCACCAGCCCGACATAGAGGCAGCCGACGACTGCAGCCGGCGCTTGCGACCATAGTGTCCGCAACCCGACCGAAACGATCTCGCTCGATTCAGGTCCCCGAGCACGTGTCAGCGCGACGGGGATCAGCGCAAGGGAGAAGGCCATGCTGGCGAAGAGAAAGACGTCCTGCGACTGGATCGCGACATAACCAACGCCGATCTGCGAGCCGATCAGCGCGACGCGGTTGAGGATCTGGTAGATGCCGAAGATGCGCCCGCGTTGCGCCCGATTGGCCTGTCCGCTGATCCAGCTCTCGATGCAGATGCCATGGCCGGCCGCCGCCAGGCCCATGACCAGCCGCGCTAGTCCCCACCATGCCTCCGGCAGCAATGGAAAGCTCAGCGTCGAGACCGCCTGAAGCGCGGCGAACACCGCAAAGCCACGGATATGCCCGACCCGGCGCACGAGCGAGGGATTGACGAAGCAGCCGATCAGGAAGCCGAGCGAATAGGCCGATGCGACGAGGCCGATCAGCAGTGGCGGCTGGCCTGCGATCGCCATCTGCAGCGGCACGACCGTGTTCACGATCGTCCCGGCGACCTGCAGGATCAAGGCACCCGCAACGATTGCGCCGAGCGCGGCGAAAGAACCGCCAGGGGGCTTTGCTGTCACAGCCCGCTCATGTCCAGAAAGCCCATCTCGGCGAGGCTAGCAGGTCGGTTAGCCTCGGAAAAGGCCAGCGGCTCACCCCTTGTGCTTGTCGTCCTCGGCCAGCAGTTCCTTTCGGGCCTTGGCCAACGCCTTGCGCGCCTCGGCATCGACCGTCGGGAATTGCGGGTCGAGCTGCTCGAGGCGATCGACGATCGTCGCTGCCACCAGCAGCCGGGTGAACCATTTGTTGTCGGCCGGTACCACGTGCCAGGGGGCGTGCTCGGTCGCGGTGTTGGCGATCGCGTCCTCGTAGAAGCGCTGATACGAGTCCCAGTGCTTGCGCTCGGCGAGATCGCCGGGCTCGAATTTCCAGTTCTTGTCGGGCTCGTCGATCCGCGCCAGGAACCGCCGCCGCTGCTCGTCCTTCGACAGGTTGAGGAAGAATTTCAGGATCACCGTGCCGTTGCGCGCCAGGTGCTTCTCGAAATCGCGGATGCTCTCGAAGCGCTCGCGCCAGATGTTCTTGCCGATCAGATCGGGTGCCAGTCCCTGTTTCGCCAGCAACTCCTCGTGGACTCGGACGACCAGCACCTCCTCATAATAGGAGCGGTTGAAGATGCCGATCTCGCCGCGCTCGGGCAGCGCGCAGGTGGTGCGCCAGAGGAAGTCGTGCCGAAGTTCGAGCGAGCTCGGGGCCTTGAACGAGGTGACCTCGCAGCCCTGCGGATTGACGCCCGACATGACGTGCTCGATCGTCCCGTCCTTGCCGGCGGTATCGATCGCCTGCAGGATGATGAGGACCGACCAGCGCTTCTCGGCGAAGAGACGCTCCTGCAGATCGCGCAGGCGCTTGACGCCGTTCTGCAGCAGCTCGCGCGCCTCACCCTTGTCGAGATCGAGGCCGCCGGTGTCGGCAGGATCGAAACGCTTCAGACGGAAATCATCGCCATCGGTGACCCTGAAGTGTTCGACCAATCCGTCTTTCAGCATGCCTGGCGTCCCGAGAGGAAGATTGTCCGCCAGTCTGACTTCATGCCGGTGATTGTCCAGCCCTCGGCGCTACCCTTGTCCGGGGACCGAGAAGCAGCAGTTGCGGGCTTCGCCGGCGGCCAGCTGCCGACGAAGCCCCTGTCTCTGCTTACTTGGCGTATTGCTGGATCAGTGCACGCGCGTCCGCGATCAGCTTCTTGCCGTCGGCGCCCTTCGCGCCGACCTCCTTGATCCAGTCCTCCTCGACCGAGGCGGTCGCGTCGACCCAGCGCTTGTACTCGTCCTGGGGCAGGTCATAGAAGACGCCGCCGAGATCGGCCGCCTGCTTCTTGAAGGGCTCGACCACCGCGTCGAAGCCGATCTCGCCAGCCCAGGCCGAGGTCTCCGGGCCGCTATTGGCGTCGATCACCTTCTTCAGGTCGGCCGGCAGGCTGTCGTATTTCGCCTGATTCATCCCGAACAGGAAGATCGTGTTCGAGATGCGCGGCGCTCCCGCCGGCACGTTGAGATGGTATTTGGCGATCTCGGCCAGCTTGATCGACGGCGAGCCCTCCCACGGCACAGCCGCGCCATCGACGACGCCTTTGGCGAGCGATTCCGGCACGGCGGGCAGCGGCATCTGTACCGGCGTTGCGCCCAACGCCGTGAGCATGCGCGAATTGGCGCGCGTCGCAGCCCGGATCTTCAGACCCTTGATGTCTGCCAGGGTCTTCGGCTGCTTGCTGGTGAAGTGGAAGAGCGCGCCGTCATGCACGTGCATGAAGATGCGCTTGACGCCCTTGAACTCGTCCTCGGCATTCTTCTCGACATAATCCCAGAAGGCGCGGCTGCCGGCCTTGGCCGTCACCACCATCCAGGGCAGTTCGAAGACTTCGGACTTGGCGAACCGTCCGGAGGCATAGGTCGGCACGGTCCAGATCGCGTCGACGACGCCGTCGCGCACCTGGTCGAAGAGCTGCGCCGGCGTGCCGCCGAGCTGCATCGCCGGATAGATCTGGCATTTGAGCTTGTCGGCCGATTCCTTGGCGATCTTGTCACACCAGGGCTGGATCAGCTTGACCTGCGCACTCGAGGTCGAGGGCAGGAAATGATGGACGCGTATGATGACCTGCTGCGCCGAGGCCTGTGTCGCCGCCATCAGGCCTGCCAACCCGCCGACAGCCAACAGGCCGCTGCGAAACCGGTTGAGGATGGATGTCCGTTGCTTGCTCATGCTGCACCTCCCTGTGTGGTTGTTGTCTGCTTCTTGGTGAACTGTCTCACAGCGCCCCGAACGCCTTGACCAGAACGAGCGAGATCGAAGGGAACGCGACAAGGACGACGATGCGGACGAGGTCCGAGGCGAGGAAGGGCATCACGCCCTTGAAGGTCTCGACCAGCGGCACGTCCTTGGCCAGGCGGTTGATGATGTAGACATTCATGCCGACCGGCGGATGCACCAGGCCGATCTCGACCACCATCAAGGCGAGGATGCCGAACCAGATCGACTTGTCCTCGACCGACATGCCGTAGAAATCGAGCCCGATGATCATCGGATAGAAGATCGGGATCGTCAGGAGGATCATCGCCAGCGAGTCCATGACGCAGCCGAGCAGGATGTAGATCACGAGGATCATCGCCAGCACGAAAAGCGGTGCGAGGCCGCTGTCTTTGACCCAACCCGCGAGCTCCGCCGGCATCTGCGACAGGGCCAGCGCGGTGTTCAGCATGTCGGCACCGAGCAACACCAGGAGGATCATCGCCGTCGCCTGCGCCGTGCCGAGCGCGCTGTCGATCAGGCCGCGCAGCCGCATGCCGCCGCTGACCACCGCGATCGCGCCGCAGGCCGCCGCGCCGATCGCGGCCGCCTCGGTCGGTGTCGCCCAGCCGCCATAGATGCCGACGATGACGATCACGAAGACGAGGATCACCGGGAGCACGCCGGCGAGGACCTTGAGCCGCTCCGGCCACGGCACGCGCGGGCCAGCCGGTCCCGCCTCCGGATTGCGACGCACGACCAGTTGCACCACGAACATGTAGCCGAACATCGCGATCAAGCCGGGCAGGACGGCCGCCATGAACAGCTTGCCGATCGATTCCTGGGTCAGGATCGCGTAGATCACCAGCGGTACCGAAGGCGGGATCATGATGCCGAGCGTGCCGCCGGCCGCAAGGGCGCCGGTCGCCAGGCTTCCCGAATAGCGGTAGCGGCGTAGCTCCGGCAGCGCGACCTGGCCCATCGTCGCCGCGGTCGCGAGCGACGAGCCGCAGATCGCGCCGAAACCGGCGCAGGCTCCGATCGCCGCCATGGCGACGCCGCCGCGGCGATGGCCGATGAAGGCATTCACGCACTTGAAGAGGCTGGCCGACAGGCCACCATGGGTGGCGAACTGCCCCATCAGCAGGAACAGCGGAATGACCGTCAGATCATAGTTCGATAGGCGGGCATAAGGGATGGATTTCAGGATGTTGAGCCAGGGCGCCCAATTGCCGTCCATCAGGTAGACATAGCCACCCGAGCCCGCGACGAACATCGCGATGCCGATCGGCACGCGGAATGTCATCAGCGCGAGCAGACCTGCGAAGATCGTGAAGCCGATCGAGATCCCGCTCATCGACGGGTCTCCTCGCGGCGCGCCGCTTCCTGGACATGGCGCGTCGCCATGTAGAAGCCCGCCAGCGCCAGCAGCGCAAAGCCCGGGACCATGGCGATCTGCGCCCACCAGACCGGGATATCGAGGATCGCGGAGGTTTCACCCGATTCCAGGGTGCCGATCGCGCCGACGTAGACGCGCCAGGTCAGCACGGCGCCGACGAGCCCGACCAGGAGCGAGCCGAAGGCATCGAGCAGGTGATTGACCCAGGGCGGTGCCGCCGCCGTGAAGAAATCGACCTTCACGTCACCATGGTTGAGATGGCAATAGGCGAAGAAGGCAGCGGACGCGGCCGCCGCGATCATCTGCAGGAGCTCGACATCGCCGGGCACGGGAGCGGACAGGAGCTTGCGGCCGACGATCGAGACGATCGACATGCCGACGAGGCCGACGAACGCCAGCCCCCCTGTGACCGCCAGCACCTTCGAGACGGCCAGCAGCACACGCCCGGACGCCCCGAAGGCAATCGGATCATTCGCTACCTCGCCCGGCACGGCTTCCTGCATCGGCTTTCTTCCCCTTGTTGGTCATCGTCGCGCTTGTCTCCGCGCGTCTGGTCGTCAGGCGGCTCGCTCCGCCATTGTCATCATGTGCGGAGGGCTTTGGCCTGCGCCTTCACCCCACGGGTTCTTCGGTCAGCTTTCGCGTCTCGAAGAGTTATTTCACATGTTAAATAAAATGCAGCCCGAAAATCAAGAAAGGCCACCGCACCGCCTGCCGTTGCCAAGTTCGGCGCGTAGCTCGGAGTGCCTGCTGCACGGATCCGCTTCATCACGCTGCCTGCTCCGCCATCTTCACCAAGGCGTAGAGGGTAGCCGTCCGCGGGACCGCGATCCCGTGTGTCCCGGCGGCGCGAACGACCGCGCCGTTCAAGGTCTCGATCTCAGTCTGGCGTTTTGCCAGCAGGTCCTGGAGCATCGAGGGCTTGTGCCCGCCATGATGGTCGAGCGCGTGATTGATCGTTGCGTGGGCGCGCTCGAGCGAAACCGCGAGCCCTTCGGCCTGCGCGACAGCCAGAACCTCATCCGCGACGGCATGCGCGAGCTGGCGCCCTTCGGCCGCGCTCCCGAGAGCCCCGACCGTGCGCTGCGTCACCGCACACAGGCTGTTCAGCGCGCTGTTGAAGGCGACCTTCTCCCAGATCGCGACGACGGCATCCGGATCGACCTCGCAAGGCAGTCCGGCCGCATTCAGCGCCGCAGCGAGCGCTTCAAGGGCGCCATCGCTACCGCCATTGGCCATGACCATTCGGGTCTTGCTCTCGCCATGCGAAGAGACCTCGCCGGGCGCAACGAGATCGGCCGGCACAGTGGTCATTCCGATGGCGATGCGCGATGGATCGGCGAAGGCCGCGAGCTTCTCGGCATTTCCGAGACCGTTCTGCAGGCTGAGCACGCGCATCTGCGGCCCGATCAGATGCCGGACCGACTCGAGCGCTGCCTGCGTATGCATCGCCTTGGTGAAGACGATCAGCCATTCGGGTGACGTCGTCGCCTCGTCCGGCCGCATGATCGGGATTGCAAGCCGCCGCTCACCGGCGTCGTTCCGGAGCAGCAGGCCGCGCTCGCGTACCGCGGCAATCTGGGCTTCGCTGACATCGAGCAGCTCGACGGCGTGCCCGGCTTCGGCCAGAAGCCCGCCGAAAAGCGAGCCCATCGCACCGGCACCCAGAATGGAGATCCGGATCGCGCTCATCTCCCGCGCCTAGAACGGGTAGTGGCGCGGCGCGGTCTGCAGCGTCAGCCAGCGCAGTTCGGTGAAGGCGTCGATGCCGGCGCGCCCGCCGAAGCGGCCATAGCCGCTGTTCTTGACGCCGCCGAACGGCATCTGTGCCTCGTCATGCACGGTCGGGCCGTTGACATGGCAGATGCCGGATTCAATGCGGCTCGCCACGCGCCAGCCACGCGCCGTGTCGCCCGTGAACACCGCGGCCGAAAGCCCATAGGGATTGTCGTTGGCGCAGGCGATCGCCGCTTCCTCGCCATCGACACGGACGATCGCCTTGACCGGGCCGAAGCTCTCTTCGCCATAGATCCGCATCGCCGGCGTGACGTGATCGAGCAGCGTCGCCGGGAACAATGTCGTATCCGCCTTGCCGCCACAGACGAGCGTCGCGCCCTTCGCCAGCGCATCGTCGATCAGGGCGTTGCAGCGCTCGACCGCCTTCATGTCGACGACCGAGCCGAGCACCACCGGGCCCTGGCGCGGATCGCCAAGCGGCAGGCTCGTTGCCTTAGTGGCAAGCCGCACGACGAAGTCGTCGGCGATGCTGCTGTCGACCACGATCCGTTCGGTCGACATGCAGATCTGGCCGGAATTGGCGAAGGCTCCGAAGGCGATGCCGGCAACTGCCGCATCGAGATCGGCATCGTCGAGGACGAGCGCCGGGGCCTTGCCGCCGAGCTCCAGCACCACCGGCTTCAAATGCTCGGCGCAGAGCTTCGCGATGATCCGGCCGACATGGGTCGAGCCGGTGAAATTGACCCGCCTGACCGCCGGATGCGCGACCATCGCCGCGACGACCTCGGCGGCATCCTCCGGCGCGTTGGTGACGAAGTTGACGACGCCATCAGGCAACCCCGCCTCCTGCAGCGCCGCGATGATCAGCCCATGCGTGCGCGGGCAGAGCTCCGAGCCCTTCAGGACCACCGTGTTGCCGCAGGCGAGCGGCACGGCGATGGCGCGCGTGCCGAGGATGATCGGCGCATTCCACGGCGCCATGCCGAGCACGACACCCGCCGGCTGGCGCACCGCCAAAGCGAGGCTGCCGGGCACATTGGACGGAATGACCTCACCGCTGATCTGCGTCGTCAGCGCGGCGGCCTCGATCAGCATGTCGGCGGCAAGGTGGACGTTGAAACCGGCCCAGATGGCGGACGCGCCGGTCTCGGCCGACATCGCAGAGGTGAAATCGGCGGCCCGTGCCTCAAGTGCATGCGCGCCCTTGACCAACAGTTCGCGGCGCTTGGCCGGCGGCGTTTGCGACCAGCTCGGGAAAGCACGGGCGGCGGCATCGACGGCCGCGCGGGCATCATCCACTGTGGCCGCGGCAGCGCGGCTCGCGACGGAGCCGTCGAGCGGGTTGCGGCGCTCGAAGACGCGTCCCCCGGTGGCCGCAGCCGCTTTGCCGTCGATCAGGAGGTTGACGATGTCGGCGCTGTCGCTGGCTGTTGTCATCTCGGTCCTCGCAAGGTCAGGCAATCACGATGTCGATCAGGTTCGGGCCCGAAGCCCCGAATGCGGCGCGCAGGCGCGGGGCGAGATCCTCGGGACGCTCGACACGCTCGCCCGGCACGCCCTGCCCACCCGCCAGCTGCGCGAAGTCGATGCCGGGCAGCTCGGTCCCGGCCGGCTTGTCGTTCGGCGCGTAACCGAAGACCGGGGCGAATTCCTGCAGCGCCGCATAGCGGCGATTGTTGAGGATCAGGAAGGTGATCGGCAGGTCCAGCTGCGCGGCGCTATAAAGCGCCTGGATCGAATAGAGGCTCGAGCCGTCGCCGATCAGCGCGATCGTCCGCCCCGGCTGCTTCATGCGCTGGCGCGCGAGTGCGACACCGACCGCCGCTGGCATGCTGTGTCCGAGCCCGCCGCTCGCCATGGTGTAGAAACTGTCGGCGCCACTCATCGGCAGATAGGCCTGGATCGTCGCGCGCGTGCTCGGCGCCTCCTCGACGACGACGTCGTCAGAATGGCGTTCCCGATCGATCACCGACAGCGCGTAGGCCGCCGACATCGGCACGCCGGGTGACGGTGTCCGCGGGACGGGGCGGGAGAGCGCCGCCTCGCGCCCTTGGTTAGGAGTGCTCGCGGCAAGCAGCGCACGCACCGCCAGATCGAGGCTGGCGACGACGCTGTCGCCGACCGGCGCCCAGGCCGCCTGCTGCGGATCGTCGACGATTTGGGCGAGCTCAGCGCCCTCCGGAATATGCGGCCCGTTGCCCTCGACATGGTAGGTGAAGGCGGGCGCGCCCAGCACCAGGATGAAGTCGTGCGGGGCGAGGCGCTCGACGATCCGCTCGCGCATCGCCGGCAGGAAGCCGCAGAACTGGGCGTGGCGCTCCGGGAAGCCGCAGCGCGCGCACATCGGCGCGACATAGATCGAAGCCTGGTGGCGCTCGGCGAGCGCGACGACGTCGTCGACGGCCTGGTCACGCGCGACGCCGGCGCCGACGACGAAGGCGGGGCGCCTGCTGGCGTTGAGGCGCTCAGCGACCGCTGCGATCGCGTCCGGAGCTGGCGCCAGCGCCTGGCTGACCCGGCGCGGCACGACGAACTCGCTCGGCTGATCCCAGTCATCGGCCGGGATCGAGATGAAGACCGGGCCGCGCGGCGGCTGCATCGCGATGTGATAGGCCCGCGCCAGAGCGAGCGGCAGGTCGGCGCCGCGGGCCGGCTCGATCGCCCATTTGACGTAAGGTTTTGGCAGCTCGGTCGCCTGCACCGAGGCGAGGAACGGGTCGAAAGGCAGGATCGAGCGCGCCTGCTGGCCGGCGGTGATCAGCAGCGGCGTCTGGTTCTTGAACGCCGTGAAGATGTTGCCCATCGCATGGCCGACGCCGGCGGCAGAGTGCAGGTTGACCAGCGCGGCATTGCGCGTCGCCTGGGCATAGCCGTCGGCCATGCCGACCACGACCGCTTCCTGCAGGCCGAGCACATAGCGGAAGTCCTCGGGATACTCTCGGAACATCGGCAGCTCGGTCGAGCCGGGATTACCGAAGACCGTGTCGATCTGAAGCTGGCGCAGCAGGTCCAGCACGGCTTCCCGGACGGTGAGGCGGGCTGAGGATGATGTGGTGTCGGCTGGCATGCGCGTCCCTCGGATCGGAGGGCACTTTGGCGATGCGACTGCCATTGCTCAATTAGATGAAGCGACTAAGTATTATAAGCATGGCGAATATCGATGCGATCGACCTGAACCTGCTGAGACTGTTCGATGCGGTCTATCGCACCCGCAATGTCAGCCGCGCGGCCGAGGAGCTCGGCCTCTCGCAACCTGCCACGAGCCAGGCCCTGACCCGCTTGCGCCTGCTGTTGCGCGACCCGCTGTTCGAGCGCGTCGCCGGCGGCGTGCGCCCGACCGCCCGCTCCGAGCGCCTGGCGCATTCGGTCCAGGCCGGGCTGGCGCTGCTCGAAGCAGGCCTGAAGGAGGACGAAAGCTTCGATCCGGCGACGACGGATGCCGAGCTGCGCCTGCATCTCAGCGATATCGGCGAGGGGCGCTTCCTGCCGCCGCTGATGACCACCTTCCGCGAGATCGCGCCAAACCTGCGCATCACCTCGCGCGCCTGGCCGCCGGAGGCGATTTCCGAGGCCCTGGACAATGGCCAGCTTCACTTCGCGCTGGGTTTTCTCCCCACCGTCAGCGATTCCGCCCAGGCCGAGATGCTGACCGATCGCTACCAGATCTTCGTTCGCGCCGGGCACCCGGTCACACGCCAGGCCGTCGACGGCGCCTTGAGCGCCGACGCTATCGCCCGGCTGGACTTCGTCTCCGTGCGCTCACACGCCCAGACGCAGCGGATCCTGGAGATGCTGCATCTCGACCCGCGCATCCGCCTGGTCGTTTCCAGCTTCACGGCGCTGCCGCCGATCATCCGGGCCACCGATCTCGCCGTCCTCATGCCGCGCCAGATCGGCCTCGGCCTCGAGCCGGTCAGCGCCTTCGCATTGCTCGAACCGGCCTTGCCACAGCGCGATTTCAGCGTGGCACTGCATTGGAGCCGGCGCCACGCGCAGAACGCCATGCTGCGCTGGGCGCGCGGGATCATCTTGGGCCTGTTCAGGGACACTCAGCGATTGGAGCCCACAGGCTCGGCCGACGGCTAAGGCCGCCGGCCGTGCTGCGGCAACGGGTTGTCAGATCTGCTGCAGCCCGCGATAGCGCGCGAAGACGTTCTGCCTGCCGGCAGAGAACACCACGACCTCGTAGGTGTCGGGCGCCTGTCCGGGCACTTCCATGCCGGGCGAGCCGACCGGCATGCCCGCGACGGCAAGGCCCGTCACCTTCGGCCGCTCGGCGAGCAGGCGCTTGATCGCCTCGGCCAGCACATGGCCCTCCACGACATAGCCGCCGACTTCGACGGTGTGACAGGAGGCGAGCGCATCGGGCACGCCGAGCCTCAGCTTGAGCGGCGCGACATCCGCGACCTCGACCACCTCGACCGGGAAGCCGGCGGCCTTCACATGCGTGACCCAGTTGCCGCAGCAGCCGCAGTTCGGATCGCGCGTGACGATCATCTTCGGCAAGGTCTCGGCGGCGCTCGCCGGGCGCGACAGCCCGAATGCGGCGGCGCCAAACAACAGGCCGCGGCGGGAGAGGGTGAACTCGTTTGCCATATCCCGTCTCAACCGACCAGTTCCGCGCTCGGCGTATAGCCGGCCGCAGTGATGGCCGACCTGATCGCAGCGGCATCGGCGCCGCCTTGCACGCTGACCAACTTCGAGCCCGGGTCCGCGGTGACGGAGGTGCCGGGAATCCGGCCTTCGATCGCTTGCTTGATCGTGCCGGCGCAATGGCCGCAAGTCATGTCCTCGACGCGAAAGCTGACCGCCCCGTTCGGGGCCGATGCTGCGACCGAGTTCGCGGTCGAATGCTGCTGGCAGGAGCACATGGCTGCAATGTCCTTCGTTTGACGATTGCAGCAGCCTGCACCTTCCCACCATGGCAAGGTCAAGCGGCTTTCGCTCGACCCCGCACAGGTGCTGATGCTTCCGACGAAGCCTATGCCGGCAGCCAGCGAAGCGCGCGCCGCGACAGGTTCAAGGTCGCCTGGCTGCCGCTCTCACGCAGCTCGCTGCCTGATTGGAACGGCATGTCGACCGCGACCTCGGTGCTGCCGATGCGAACGCCGTAGCGGATGCTCGCGCCGAGGAATTCGCGATGCGTTATCGTGCAGGGTAGCCCGAGAGCGTCCTCGCCCGCCTCTCCGCCGGCTGCCGCGAAGGTTGCATGCTGAGGACGGAAGACCAGCGTCGGGTTCTCCGGCAGCTTCACCGTCTCCGTGATCGGAACTGTCACGCCGCCCTCGACCTCGAAGGCGCGAGCGCCGCCGTTGCCGACGACGCGGCCCTTCAGGATGTTGGCGGTGCCGAGGAAGCCGGCGACGAAGAGGTTGGCGGGGCGCTCGTAGAGCTCCATCGGCGTGCCGACCTGCTGGACGATGCCGTCGTTCATCACGGCGATGCGGTCGCAGATCGTGTTCGCCTCTTCCTGGTCGTGGGTGACGAAGATCGTGGTTAGGCCGAGCCGCTGCTGCAGGTCGCGCAGCTCGCGGCGGACCTGGACGCGCATCTTGGCGTCGAGATTGGAGAGCGGCTCGTCGAGCAGCAGGACCTTCGGCTCGATCGCGACGGTGCGTGCCACCGCGACGCGCTGCTGCTGGCCGCCCGAAAGCTGGGAAGGCCGCCGGTCGGCGAGATGAGCGAGGCCGACGAGGCCGAGTGCCGTCTCGACGCGCCGCTCAACCTCGGCGCGCTTCACGCCACGCTCCTCGAGGCCGAAGGCGACGTTGCGGCGTACCGTCATATGCGGCCAGAGCGCATAGGACTGGAAGACCATGCCGACATCGCGCTTCCAGGGCGGCAGGTCGGTGATGTCCCTGCCGCCGATCTGGACATGACCGGTATCGGCCTGGTTGAAGCCGGCGATCAACCGCAGCAGCGTGGTCTTGCCGCAGCCGGACGGGCCGAGGAAGGCGAAGAACTCGCCCGGCTCGATCGCGAGATTGACGTTCTTGAGCACATGGTTGGTGCCGTAGGACAGGTTGACGCCTGCGATATCGACGGAGACCGCCGGCGTGGTCAGGGAGACAGGTGCGTTCATGGTCAGTGGCCCAATCCTTTGGCCTTCTGGCTGCGTTCGATGATGAGATGGGAGAGGAAGGTGCAGGCGGCGACGAGGATGACCGCGACGACGCCGAGCGCCGCTCCCGGACCACGGCCGGCCGCCGACTGCATGAAGACGTAGAGCCCATAGGCCAGCGGCGCGTCGGAGTTCGATTGCACCAGCATCAGCGTCGCCGAGAGCTCGACCGCCGCCGTCGAGAACGAGGTGACGAAGCCGGCAAGGATGCCGCCGGCCATCAAGGGCACGACGACGCGGCGTACCGTCCGCGACTTGGTGGCGCCGAGGTTCTCGGCAGCCTCCTCCAGCGAGACCGAGATCTGCTGGAGCGCCGCATAGCAGGCCCGCAGCGCATAGGGCAGGCGCCGGATCGCGAGCGCCAGCACGATGGTGATCCAGAGCGAGGCCAGGGGCGTACCGTCCGGCAGGGTGACCCCGTAGAACGTCCTGAGATAGCCGATGCCGAGCACGACGCCGGGGATGGCGAGTGCCGCCGAGGCCATCCAGTCGAGCCATTCGCGCCCGATCAGCTTGGTGCGCAGAACGAGATAGGCGATGGCGACGCCGAGCACGATGTCGATGCCACCGGCGAGGCTGGCATAGATCAGCGTGTTCTTGATGTAGACCGAGCTCTCGCCGAAGACGCGGCCGTAATGGGCGAGCGTATAGGCGTCGGGCAGCGGCGCGAACGACCAGATCGTGGCGAAGGAGAGCAGCAGCAGGCCGAGATGCGGCGCCAGCACCAGCGCCAGGATCAGGATGACGACGCCATAGCCGAGCACCGCCTCCCACGGCGTCATCACCCGCCTGGCGAGACCGCCGCCGCCGCGCTGGGTGGTGGCGTAGTCGCGGTCCTTCAGGGCCCGCGCAGACAGCCACATGGCGGCGACCGAGGCGACGATCAGCACGACGGAAATGACGTAGCCCATCGGATCGGCGATGCCGATCGAGGTGACGCGTAAGTAGGCCTGCGGCGCCAGCATGTCCTTGACGTTGAGCAGCAGCGGCGTGGCGAGATCGTCAAAAACCTTGACGAAGACCAGCGAGGCGCCGGCGAGATAGCCCGGCATGGCGAGCGGGAAGACGATGCGCCGGAACAGGCGGAAGCCCGACGAGCCGAGATTCTGCGCCGCCTCCTCCATCGCCCGGTCGACATTGCGCAGCGCCGCCGAGAGGTTGATCAGGATGAAGGGAAAATAATGGATCGACTGGACGAAGATGACGCCGTTCAGGCCTTCCATGAAGTCGATCTTGAAGCCGAACCAGTCGTCGAGCAGCAGGTTGACCGAGCCGTTGCGGCCGAAGAAGAGCTGCATCGCGACCGCGCCGACGAAGGGCGGCATGATCAGCGGCAGGAAGCCGAGCGTCTGGACCAGCGCCGCGCCGCGGAAGACGAAGCGCGTGGTGAGGTAAGCCAGCGGCAGGGCGAAGACCGAGGCCCAGACCACCGACATCGCTGAGACGTAGAAGGAGTTCCACAGCGAGCGCATGAACAGCTCGGTGCGGAAGAAATCGTAGAAGTTGACCAGCGTGAAGGTCGAGGTGCCCTTCTCGGTGAAGGCGACGTAGATCACCGTCGCCACCGGCAGCACCAGGAACATCAGCAGGAAGGCGGCGATGGCGAGCGCCAGCGCGATCTGGCCGGGCGTAGCGGCGAAGCGTCGGGCGCGCGGCGGCGTCAAAGTGGGAACAGCGGTCATGATGAGCCTTGCAACAGGGCGTCATGCCCGGGTTTGACCCGGGCATCTCCGGACAGCTGGCGTAGCTTCAACGGAGCCATATCCGGCATGAGTTTCCCGGGCCGGCGCATATGCGCCGCCCGAGAATGACGGTCCGCTACTTCGCCGCCTTCAACGCTTCGTCCGCCTTGGCCTTGGCCTTGGCGTAATTGTCGCGAGCGAAGCTCGCCCACTGGCTCTCGATCTCGGCCTGGCGGGCGCCCTTCTCCTTGGCGCCGGTGAAGGCGCCGCGCAGCTCAGGACTCCCGGCCTGCACCTGGGTGACCGGCAGTGCAGCGACCAGTGCGCGGGCTTCGTCGGCGAGCGCCTTGGCCTGCGGGTTCGGCTTCTTGGCGAGCGCCGCGTCGAGCTCGTGCAAGGTCTTGGTCACGCCCTTCAGCGCATCGAGCTGGAAGGAGATCAGCTGATCGAACAGCGTATCGACCACGGCGGTGCGGGCTTCCGACTTGTCGACGTCGAAGCCGATCATCTTCTGGAAGCGCGGATCGGTGAAGGGGTTGGGGTAGTCGGCCCCGGCCTTGGCGTAGACCTCCGGGTTAACCGGCAGGCGGCGGATGCCGGGATCGAGCAGAACCTCCTGGCCCGCTGGCGAGAGCAGGAACTCGATGAAGGCCTCGGCGGCGGCCTTGTTCGGCGAGTTGGCGATGATGCCGACATTGGCCGGAACGACGGTGGTCACGGTCGGGTAGACGAACTTGACCGGAAAGCCCGACGCCTGCGCCGAGAAGGCGAAGAAGTCGATGACGATGCCGACGCCGACCTGGCCGGAATTGACCGCCTCCGGCACGCCGAAGGAGCGATCGGTGATCGAGCGGAAATTGCCGGCCATCTCCTTGAGGATGCGCCAGCCCTTCTCCCAGCCCTCGCCCTGCAGGATGGTCTCGACGGTCAGGTGCGTGGTGCCGGAGCGGGCGGGCGAGGCAATCGAGACATGGTCGTAGAACACCGGCTTTGCGAGGTCCTGCCAGTCCTTGGGCTCGGGCAGCTTGTTCGCCTTGGCGTAGCGGTCATTCCACATGATGCCGTAGCCGGACGCGGCGAAGCCGAAATAGAAGCCGGCGGGATCGTTGATCGGATAGGAGCCGATCTTCTCGGGGATGCCGGTCGCCTTCGGCTTGTAGGCGGCGAGCAGCTTCTTACCCTTCAGCACCTCGAAGGCATCCGGCGCCGAAGCCCAGAACAGGTCGACCTGGTTGTTGGCCTTGGTCTCCTCGACATATTTCACGCCGGCATTGGTGTTGCGGTTCTGGACTTCAAGCGTGACGCCCGGAACGGCCTTCTCGAAGGCCTTCTTGAACGGGTCGGTGACGTCCTTCGAGAACGAGGTGACGACCGTGACCTTGCCCGACGGCGCCTGCGCCAGGGCGATGGTCGCGAGCGAGGCGCTCAGCGACAGGCCAAGAGTGGCCGCGAGCGCGACCCTGCGATTGAGCATGACTTCCTCCCGAATAGTCTCTTCAGTTCGGCGTCGAGGCCGATGCTCCCGGTCAGCAACTATGGTGCCAACCGGGAGCGTCCCTGATTCCATTCGGAATTTCGTCAGCCGGCTCCAAAAGCGACGCTGTTTTGGAGGCGTAGCGGTAACCTCCGGACGCGGCCGATGGGTCAGTGCGGTAACATCGCCGCCTCAGTCGGCGAGCGCGGCAGAACCGCTTAGCCCGTAGCGGCGCATCTTGAGGTAGAGGGTCTTGCGGGTGATGCCGAGGGCCGAGGCGGTGACGCCGATGCGCCCGTTATGACGCTTCAGCGCAGCGTCGATCGCCTCGGCTTCGGCCAGCGCGACCTCCTCCTCCAGCGTCCGCTCGATCCCGCGGGACGCTGCGACGCCGGCATCGAGATCCTCGAAATCCTCGTCCATGCCGAGCAGGCTGCGCTCGGCGGCATTGCGCAGCTCGCGGACATTGCCGGGCCAGTCCTGTCGCGACAGCCGCTGCAGCAGGTCGCGCCCGAGTGGTGGCGCGGAGCGGCCGACCCGCGCCGCCGCGAGCGCCAGGAAATGCCGGAACAGCATCGGGATGTCGTCGCGCCGGTCGCGCAGCGGCGGCAGGCGCAGGGTCACGACATTGAGGCGATAGACCAGGTCTTCCCGAAAGCCACCCGTCCTGGCGAGCGCGGCGAGATCGGCCTTGGTCGCGGCGACGATGCGGATGTCGACCGGGATTTCCTTGTTGGAGCCGAGCCGTTCGATCCGGCGCTCCTGTAGCGCGCGCAGCAGGCGCACCTGCGCCGCCATCGGCATCGATTCGATCTCGTCGAGGAAGAGGGTGCCGCCGCTGGCATGCTCGATCTTGCCGATCCGGCGCTCGCGCGCGCCGGTGAAGGCGCCAGCTTCGTGACCGAAGAGCTCGCTCTCGATCATGGTCTCGGGGATCGCCCCACAATTCACCGCGACGAAGCGCCCGGCGCGGCGATTGCCGAGGTCGTGCAAGGCGCGGGCGGCGACCTCCTTGCCGGTGCCGGTCTCGCCGAAGAGCAGCACGTCGGTGTCGGCGTCGGCGAGGAGCGCGAGCCGGCCGCGCAGGCGCGCAACCAACGGGGAGCTGCCGACCAGGCGGGCGGCCCATGGATCCTCGGGCGTTACGCCTGCCCGCAGCGAACGGTTCTCGATGATCAGCCGGCGGTATTCGCTCGCACGCCGGACCGTCTCGATCAGCAGCACGGGATCGGCCGGCTTCTCGACGAAATCCCAGGCGCCCTCGCGGATCGCCTTGACCGCCATCGGAACGTCGGCATGGCCGGTGATCAGCACCACCGGGATCTCCGCATCGATCGCGGTCACCGCCGCGAGCAGCCCGAACCCGTCGCGGCCCGGCATGCGCACATCGCTGACCAGGACGACGGAGCTGTCGCGGGTCAGATGGCCAAGCGCGGCATCGCCGGTGCGCTTGGCGATGACCTCGAAGCCGTCGAGCTCCAGCGTCAATCGCCAGGCTTCGAGCACCTCGGCGTCATCATCGACGAGGACGATTTTGGGAACGCTCATGCGTCGACTTCCAATGGGGCCATGACATGGGTCGTCGCACCCTCGAGCGTGATCAGGAAACGCGTGCCGCCGGGGCCGGTCTCCGCCACGGCGAGCGTGCCGCCCAGATCCTTGATGATGTTGTAGGACAGCGAGAGCCCGAGCCCGAGGCCCGAGCCGACCGGCTTGGTGGTGAAGAACGGATCGAAGATCCGCTCCAGATGGGTGCGGTCGATCCCCGGGCCGCTATCCTCGACCCAGATCTCGACCATGTGTCCGCGCCGGCGCGCGCCGACCGCCAATGTCGCGTCCGCGACGCCCGCAACGGCATCGAGGGCATTCGCAACGAGATTGACCAAAACCTGCTCCAACCGGATCTCCTCGGCATGCACATAGAGCCGGCCGCTCGGCAGGTCCCGCCGCAAGCTCACGCGTTCGGCGTCGAAGCGCGGGCCGAACAGGGACAGGGCGGTCTCGACGATCTCGCCGACCTCGACGGGGGCGAGCACGACACCGGGCTTGCGTGCAAAACGCCTGAGATGAGCGATCAGCTCGGCCGCACGCGTCGTCAGCGCCTGGATGCGTGCCATCGCCTGGCGCGCCTCCTCCGGCCGGCCGCGCTCCAGCAACAGGGCGCCGTTATGGGCATGGGAGCGAATCGCGGCGAGCGGCTGGTTGAGCTCATGGCTCAGGCCAGCCGCCATCTGCCCCAGAGCGGCGAGCTTGGCCGCCTGGATCAGGTCGTCGCGTGTCTGCCGGAAAACAGCCAGCGCGCGGGCGAGGTCGCCGAGCTCGTCATTGCCCGCTTTCGGCAGGACAGCGGAGGACTGGCCGCTGGCAATGCTGGTCGCCGCCTCGGTCAGCACGCGAAGCTGCGCCACGAGATGGCGGCGCACATAGAACCAGCCGATCAGCAGGGCTCCGAGCAGCGAGGCAGCCGCGATCGCCAGGAGCAGGTTGCGGCCGAGCAGGATCGCTTCGGCCGAGCGGTCGGCGGCGGCTTTCGCGACGGCCTCGGTCCTCTGCACCTCCTGCGAGACCAGCGCGCCGAGCTCGGTGACGAGGCGGCGGCTCTCGGAGATCAGGCGCTGGGCGTCGGCCATGGCCGCAAGTTCGACACGCTTGATGCCGGGCAATCCGGTCGCGGCATCGGCAAGGCCGATCAGGCGCTGCGTGATCTGCCGGACGGTGATAGTATCAGGCCAGCCGGCCAGCGCCTTCGCCTCGACCTCGAGCTGGTCGACGGCTTCGCCGATGACATGGCCGGTCTGCTCCATGTCTTCGCGGGTCTGGACCGTGCCCAGCCGGCCGAACAGGCCGACGATCAGGTTGGCCTGGGCGTTCAGCGTCATCAGCGCTTCGCTCTTGCGCATCTCCTCGCGGATCGCGTTGGGCTTGCCGGCTGTGGGGGCATCGCTGCCCGCCTGCCCCAGGGCCGTCTCGATGTTGAAGCGGCCATCGTCGGTCAGCGGCTCGATCTCGTCGAGAAGGTTCGCCTGCAGCCAACGCAGCTCCTCGCCGATAGCGCGGTTGCGCTCGCCGAGCGGGAAGCGGCGCTCGGAGACGGTATCGATCGCGCCGAGATTGCCGCGGATCGCCGTCGCCACCGCCGTCAGGGCCGGCACGTCGAAACCGCCCTTCGCCCGCTCCGACAATACGCTGTCGAGTTCGTCCAGCCGCTCGTCGACCACACGCCGGTTGCGCTCATAGCCGTCGCGCCGCTCGGCATTGGCGAGTTCCGGCATGCCCGCGATCACGCGGGCGCTCGCTTCGGCGAGCCTGGCAGCCGAGGCGAGGCCCGGCAGGTGGTCGCGAGCGATCGCCGCAAGCTCCTTGCTCAGCCGCTCATAGGAGATGACGCCGACGATGCCGGCGCCCACCGCAAAAAGGCCGACGCCGAGGAAGGCGGCGATCAGGCGCCCGCCAATGCCGAAGCGCCGGCCGGCCCAGGGAAGCCTCATGGCCGGCCTCCCGCCAGCCCGTCCTCGGCGCCAGCCCAGCCCGCAGCGACCAGCCGCTCTCCCGCCTGGCGCAATCTGGCCACGGCTTCGGCGGCGTGGCTTGCGATCGCGCCGCGGATCCCGGCTTCGATGCGCGCCTGCTCTTCGGGCACGGCGAGGCCGCGCGGCACATGCACGAGCTTGCGGAAGCGTTCCGGCTTTTCCAGTTCCGCAGCGGCGACCGGAGGCCGGGTCAGGGAAGCGCGGGCTTGTGTCAGAAACCGCGCCGCCTGCTCGTCAGGGTGGCTCAGCAGCGCCGCCTCCATGGTCTGGAGACTGCGCCAGAGCCTGGCATGCTCGGCGCGGCGGAAGGTGATCCACTCGTCGAAGACAATGTTGACCAGTTCGTAGCGGCCGGCCGAGAGACCTGCGTCGAAGCGGGTCTTGTTGAACAGGCCCGCCGTCTCCGACAGATGCGGCGGCGTCTCGTCCGGGCCATAGGCCGCGGGCGAAACCGCGAGGCGGCCGATCCGCGGCTCGCGCAGCAGCTTCTGCCCGTCGGGCGACAGCACGAAGTCGATGAAGAGCTCGGCCTCCTTCGGGTTGGGTGAGGTCGCCAGCCGCGCGATGTTGGCGGGCGCGAACAGGGTTTCCTCAGGCAGGACGAACCGGTTGGCCTCGCCTTCGGCCGAGCCCGCCTCGGTCAGGAAATCAATGGAAATACCGATGCCGAACCGGCCGCGTGCGACACCGGTCGTCACGCCGAAGCTGCGCGCCGTGATGGTCGCAAGATTGCCGCCGATCGCCGACCACAAAGCCCAGCCGCGCTCCCAACCGAGCGATTGCAGGAGGGCCTCGACCATCAGATGGGTGGTGCCCGAGCGGGCGGGCGAGGTCAGGCCGATATGACCGGCATAGACCGGCGCGGTAAGATCGGCCCAGTTGCGCGGCACCGGCAGGCCGCGCGCCGCAAGATAGGCCGGGTTGTAGACCAGCCCATAGCCGGAGATGGCGAAGCCGAGATAGCGGCCGGCCGGATCGTTGACCGGGTAGCCGGCAATGGTTTCGGGTGCGCCCGTCGCGCGCGGCTGCAGCTGCGCCAGCAGGCCGGCCTGTTTCAGAAGTTCGAAGGCATCGGGCGCCGAGGCCCAGAGCAGGTCCGTGTCATGCCGTTTGCCCGCATGGATGTCGGCGACCGCGGCCGTCGTCTTGCGTTGCACGATCTCGACGAGGATATCGGGATGCCGGGTCCGGAATGCACTGCGGAAAGGTTCGAAGAAGGAGGGCGGGAACGAGGTGACGATCTGGACACGGCGCGTCTGCGCCTGGCCGGCGCTCTGCCAGCCGAAGGTCAAAAGGACAAGCCAGAGACAAATGGCGCGGCGGCTCATGAAACCGTCATATAGCCGGCGATCGGACCCGCATAGATCGAGGGGCGCGACTTGCGGCAAGGGACGCCGACCTGTCGTGACCAGTCCCGGACGGATTCGAACGCCTGGTTTTCGGCTTGCAGATCGCCGTGCTGCTGTTCTTCAGCCGAGCAGCGGCAGCGCATAGGTCGGGGTCCGTCCGGCACTGGCGAAGAGCGCGAGGCAGCTCGCCACGTCCATCGCTGCGCCGTCCCAACCGATGTCACCGCGATGGATACCGCCGCCGATGAAGACGCTGTCGATGCCGGCCGCCTGCGCACCCGCGATGTCATGCTCCAATGAATCGCCAATCGCGACCACCAGGCTCTGCTCCAGCCCGAGCCGTGCGAGGCAGCTGCGGTAGATCCGCGGCTCGGGCTTGCCGTGATAGCGCACCGTGCCGCCCAGTTGCTCATAGGCACGCGCGACGAGACCGGGCGCTTCCTGCAGGCCGCCGTCAGGGCTGGCGCGATGCAGGTCCGGATTGGCGCAAACCATCGGCAGCCGGCGCTCGCTGGCGGCCCTGAGCACGTCCATCCAGCCGGCGACCGATTGCCGGGGCGGGTCCATGGTCATCAGCAGAATGAAATCGGCGGCCTCGACGTCATCGGCGAGGTCGAGGCCGAGCCCGTCAGCCAGATGGGCCTCGCCCGCGCGCGCCAGCAGCAAACAACGGCGGCCGAGCGCGCGATGGAACGGCTCGTCGCGCGTCGCCAGCGCCTCGCGGGCATCGTCGCCGGCCGATACGACCTCGCCATAAAGCGAGCGCGCAAAGCCCAGCTTCGCCAGCTGCGCGGCGTTCTCGGTGCCGAGGCGGCCGGAATTCGACAGGATGATCACGCGCTTGCCGGCGCGGCGCAGGGCTTCGAGCGCAGCCAGAGCGCCGGGGTAAGGCCGCACCCCGTCATGCAGCACGCCCCATTGATCGAGCAGGAAGCCGTCATAGCGCGGCACCAGCGCGGCCAGACCGTTCGGAAAGGTTGTGGGAGAAGGCAGCTGCGTCATCAGGGTTGGGGCGATACCGCCCGTCGCGGTGGATAAGGCCACTTAAGTTGCAAAACGACGGCGTCTCGCCTGGCTGGAATATGACAGTTTTGTGTCACATACTATAGCCGGCTCATAACGAAGATCGACCGGGAGAGACGCCAACAATGATCAAGACGCTGACTTGCCTGTCCGCCACGACCTCGCTGCTCCTTAGCCTCGGGCTCGGCGGCGCGGCGCAGGCACAGGACGCCTGCCCCAATCGCGGCCAGCTCGACACGATGTATTGCGACACCAACAAGGATCTCGTCGCCGACGTGCCGACCGAGGCCTCGAAGCAGAAGGACCCGTCGGCGCTGGTCTGGGCCTATACGCCGGTCGAGGACCCCGCCGTCTATGCCAACATCTTCAAGCCGCTATCCGACCACCTCGCCACCTGCACCGGCAAGCGCATCGTCTATTATCCCGTGCAGTCGAACTCGGCCGAGATCGAGGCGATGCGCTCGGGCCGCCTGCATTTCGCCGGCTTCTCGACCGGCCCTACCGGCTTCGCCGTCAACCTCGCCGGCGCGATCCCCTTCGCCGCCAAGGGTTCGGCGGCCGGCGTGCGCGGCTACAACCTCGTCGCCGTCGTCAAGGCGTCGAGCCCCTATCAGAAGCTCGCCGACCTCAAGGGCAAGAAGGTCGCCCACACCTCGCCCTCATCCAATTCCGGCAACCTCGCGCCGCGCGTGCTTTTCCCCGAGCTCGGGCTCGAAGCGGACAAGGACTACAAGCCGCTGATGTCCGGCGGCCACGACAAGTCGATCCTCGGCGTCGTCTCGGGTGACTACGATATGGGCGCCGTCGCCGGCGACGTCTACGAGCGCATGATCGTGCGCGGTACGATCAAGAAGGAGGACACCCGCGAGATCTATCGCAGCGCGATCTTCCCGACCTCCTCCTTCGCCTATGCCCACGACCTCAAGCCCGAGCTCGCCAAGAAACTGACCGACTGTTTCTTCTCCTTCCGCTTCACCCCGGAGATGACCAAAGAGTTCAACGGCGACGACCGCTTCCTGCCGATCACCTACCAGAAGGACTGGGCCGTCGTGCGAGATGTCGCCGAAAAGTCGGGCACGCCCTACAATAAGTCGGCCTACGACACCGAGGCCAAGCGCGAGGCCGACGAGCTGGCCAAGAAGAAGGCGCAGCAGCCGGCGCCGGCCAAAGCTCCCTGACGCGAAGGCCATAACAAGCTCATGAGCGCGCTTCCCGCCGCAGAGGCGCCCGGCCATGGCCGGGCGCTCGTCATCCGCAACCTCGTCAAGGAGTACCGCAAGGGCCAGCCGGTCCTGCGCGACATCTCGCTGAGCGTCACCGAGCCCGGCATCGTCGCGATCATCGGCCCATCCGGCACCGGCAAGTCGACGCTGATCCGCTGCATCAACCGGCTGGTCGACCCGACCTCCGGCTCGATCATGCTCGGTGGCACGGACCTGGCAAAGCTGCAGGGCGAGGCGCTTAGGGCCGCGCGTCGGCGCCTCGGCATGGTCTTCCAGGAGTACAACCTGGTCGAGCGGCTCACGGTGATCGAGAACGTGCTCTGCGGCCGGCTCGGCTATGTCCCGGTCTGGCGGGCCTGGACGCGGCGCTTCCCCGAAGCCGACATCGCCCGCGCCTTCGCGCTGCTCGAATCGGTCGGCCTTGCCGACTTCGCCACCCGCCGCGCCGACCAGCTCTCCGGCGGCCAGCGCCAGCGCGTCGGCATCGCCCGCGCGGTGATGCAGGAGCCCGACCTGATCCTCGCCGACGAGCCGACCTCCTCGCTCGATCCCAAGACCTCAGTCGAGATCATGGAGTTGCTCGCCAAGGTCGGCCGCGAGCGCGACATCCCGGTGCTGGTCAACATCCACAACGTCGCCTTGGCGCGCCGTTATGCGCTGCGCATGATCGGCATGTCGAAGGGCGTCATCGTCTATGACGGCCCGCCGGCCGGGCTACAGGAAAGCCACCTCGCCGAGATCTATGGCGGCGAAGGCTGGATGGAATGAGCGCTCCTCCCGTCAGCGCCGGCGGTAGCCTGCGCGCCCGCGCCTTCCCGCCGAACTGGCCGCTGCGCATCGGCGCGCTGCTGTTCGTCGCCTATGTGATCTATGCCGCCGGCATCGTCGACATCCGCTGGGAACGCTTCGTCCAGGGCCTCGGCAACGGCGCGCGCTTCCTTGGCCGCATGTTTCCGCCGAACCTGGCGCACGACAAAATGCAACTGCTCGCGCAGGGCATGCTGGAATCGCTGCAGATCGCCATCATCGCGACCGGCGCCGGCGTGCTGCTCGCCTTGCCCATCGGCCTCTGCGCCGCCCGCAACCTGATGCCTTTGCCGGTGACGGTGCTGGCGCGCGGGCTGATCGCGCTCTGCCGCACGTTCCACCCGGTCATCGTCGCCATCCTCTTCGTCAAGGCGGTTGGCTTTGGCGCGCTCGCCGGCATTTTGGCGCTGATCGTCGCGACGATCGGCTTCATCGCCAAGCTGATTGCCGAGGCGATCGAGGAAATGTCGATGAAGCCGATCGAGGCGCTGCGCGCCGCCGGCTCGCCCTTCCTCTCGGTCGTGACCATGGGCGTGGTGCCGCAGGTGTTGCCGCGCTTCATCGGTTTCGCCGCCTACCAGCTCGATTCCAACCTGCGCAATTCCGCCCTCGTCGGCCTCGTCGGCGGCGGCGGCATCGGCGCCACCCTGTTCACCGCCTTCCAGCGCTTCGACTATGATTTCGTGCTGACCATCATCATCGCGATCATCCTGGCGGTGATGGCCGGCGAGATCCTCTCCGCCTTCATGCGCCGGGTCTATCAGGACGAGGCGCCGAGCGGCGAGGTTAAGATCGGCGCCGCCGGCCCGGTCTGGCACCGCTTCACTACGGCCGAGCGCAGCATGCGCCTGGCCTTCTGGGGCTTGGCGGCATTGGCGCTCGGCTGGTCGGTCCAGACCATCGAGGTCATCCCGGAATTCCTCTATGACGCGCCGGCGCAGACGGTCGATCTCTTCGCCCGGATGTGGCCGATCGACTGGGCCTATTTCCCCAAGACCGTGCAGCAGGCGCTGATCGAGACGCTGCACACCGCGACGCTCGGCACGATCCTGGCGATCCTGCTGGCGACGCCTGTCGCGCTGATGTGCGCCCGCAACATCACCTCTTCGGCCTGGGTCAACACGCTCGGCCGCTTCATCCTGGTCGCGACGCGTTCGGTGCACACGTTGGTCTGGGCGTTGTTCTTCGTCGCCGTCTTCGGCCCCGGCGCGCTCGCTGGCGTTCTGGCGGTCGCGGTCCACTCGATCGGCTTCACCGGAAAATTCCTGGCCGAGGCGATCGAGGAGGCCAAGCCCGGCCCGATCGAGGCGCTGCGGGCAGCGGGCGCGCCATGGGGCTCCGTCCTGCTCAAGGGCTTCTGGCCGCAGGTGAAGCCGGCATTCCTGGCGGTCAGCCTGTTCCGCTGGGACATCAATGTGCGCGAAAGCGCCGTGCTCGGTTTGGTCGGCGCCGGCGGCCTCGGGGTCGCCCTGCAGGCGGCGATGGACAACCTCTATTGGGATCAGGTCGGGCTGGTGCTCGCCGTGATCTTCGCGGTGGTGGTCGTCACCGAGATCGTCACCGCCACATTGCGCGCGAAGGTGATCTGAGGGTCGGCTGGCTTCACACGCCGTTTCGGACAGCGCGGAACTGCGCGATGAAGGCCTGCGGATCGGGGAGCGAAGCCATCCGGGCGACCTCGCGCTCCTTCGGCGCCTTGGCTGCGAGCCCGCTCACGCTGGTCGGGAAGAACTGGATCGCCGGCGTGCCCTCGATGCCGTAGCGCGCCGCGAAGGCCTTCTCGGTCAGCTTGCTCCCGTCAAAATCGGTGACTTCGCGCGCGCCGAGAATGTTGAGATGCAGTACCGCGAAATTGTCGCGGATATAGGCTTCGATCGCCGGGTCGGCGAGATGGACTTCGTGCATGCGTCGGCAGGCCGGGCAATTGCGCAGGCCCCAGAGGATCGCAAAGCGCTTGCCGCCCTGGCTGGCAGTGCCGAGGTCCTCGGCGAGGTCGAGGAAGCTTTCGAGATACCAGTCCTCCTGGTAGAGCCCATCCTCGCCGAGCCGCGCCTTGGCCAAGGCCGGCACGAGCCCCGCCACGACCATCGTGCTCGCCAGCAAGCTGCGTCGTGTGATCATGGCGTCGCCTCCGCACAGAGCCTCGGCGGGCTCTGGTATAAACATATGAATACGACTATGTTCGGGGGATGATTGCAAGCGGGCGATATCGCGCGGGGCTGGCGGCAGCGTTCACGTTGTCGGGATTGCTGTCGGCGCCAGCCTTCGCCGCCGAGCTCGTCATGTACACGCGCAATGGTTGCCCGTTCTGCGTCCGCTTCGAACGGGAGGTCGCGCCGGTCTACGCCAAGACCCCGGAGGGCAAGGTCGCGCCGCTGCGGCGGATCGAGCTTCCGGCCGGCGGTGTCCGCGGCGGCGAATTGCGCGAGCCGGTCATCGCCACGCCGACCTTCGTGCTGGTGGAGGATGGCCGGGAGGTCGGCCGCATCACCGGCTATCTCAACGACGACATGTTCTGGGGTTTGCTCGGGCGGCTCGTTGCTGTCATTGAGAATCCCGAACAGGTTCAACGATCAGGCGCACAGACCCAATGACCGCGATCGTCTCAAAAGCGCTCGAAACCGAACTGCGCGACGGCGCCGAGTTCTCGCCCGAACTCGACCAGCTGATGCGCAAGGCCCGCAAGGCCAGCGATTTTCTGAAAGCCCTCTCGCATGAGAACCGGCTGCTGCTGCTCTGCCTGCTCGCCGAGCGCGAGCGAACGGTGACCGAGCTCGAGAACCTGCTCTCGCTGCGCCAACCCATGGTCTCGCAGCAGCTGGCGCGCCTGCGCCTCGACCAGCTCGTCACCACCCGCCGCGACGGCAAGGCGATCTATTACAGCCTCGCCAGCGACGATGTCCGGCGCGTCATCGCCGTGATCTACGACATCTTCTGCGGCCCGCCCGGGACCGAAGCCGGAAAATCGTGAGCAATCGTCGCCGCCATCGGCGCTTGTCATGATTGCGCTATCTGCCTGGGGCGCGACGCTCGCAGGCGTGGCGGTGGGCGCCGCCTGCGGCTTCACCGTCCGCCGGGCACGCCTGTGCTCGTTCGGTGCGGTCGAGGATGCCTGGATGGGTGGCGACACCCGCCGGCTGCGGATTTTCGGTCTTGCCCTCGCCATCGCACTGGTCGGCACACAGACGCTGATTGGCCTTCGCCTGCTCGACCCGGCGAATTCGACCTATGTCCAGTCGGCCCTGCCCTGGCTGTCGATCATTGTCGGCAGCACGCTGTTCGGGCTCGGCATGGCGCTGGTCGGAACCTGCGGCTTCGGCTCGCTCGTCCGCCTCGGTTCCGGCGATTTGCGCAGCCTGATCGTGATGATGGTCTTCGGCGCTGTCGCCTATGCGACGCTGCGCGGCATGTTCGCCCCGATCCGGATCGAAGTGCTGGAAAAGGTCTATTGGCCGCTTCCCGGTGGCCTCAAGGGCGATCTCGCCGGCATCCTGACCTATCTCGGTGCGCCGGCTGCGCGCGAGCTGATCACGGCCATAGGCGCCCTCGTCCTTATCGCCATCGTCGCCGCCGACCCCCGGTTGCAACGCTCGCCGCGCTTATTGCTGGCCGGCGCAACGCTCGGCCTTGCCGTCGTCGCCGGCTGGTGGGTAACCGGCGTTGCCGTCGATGCCTTCGAGACCGTGCCGCGGGCGCAGAGCCTGACCTTCGTCTCCCCCGTCGGCCGGGCGCTCTATGGTGTGCTGAGCGCGCCCTCGGCTTTGCTCGAATTCGGCATCGGCACGCTCGTCGGCGTGACGCTCGGCTCGTTCCTCTCGGCGCTCTACGACCGCGAATTCCGCTGGGAGGCTTTCGACGACGATCGCGAGATGCGCCGCCATCTCCTCGGCGCCGTGCTGATGGGCGGTGGCGGCGTGCTCGCTGGCGGCTGCACCATCGGACAGGGCATCTCCGCCGGCTCGATGCTGGCCCTGTCCTGGCCATTGGCGATCGCCGGCATGATGATCGGCGCACGGATCGGCATTGCCATCCTGATGGAGGGCTCGATCAAGGGGCTCTGGCAGCGCGGCTGAGGAGCCATACCGCTCCGACTTGCCTCAGGACGCCGCGACGAAGCGATAGGCCGTGCCCTGCCGCTCGACACGCCCGACCGCGCCGGGCAGATGGTAGCCGATCACTTGGCTCTTCTCCTGGCTGAGCCGATCGAGCAGGCGGCGCCGCGTCGCGACGGCGAGATCGGCATCATGGTCGGACGCCGGCCGCCACTCCGGCCGCGCAAACGAGATCTGCGGATGCGTCAGCGCATCGCCCAGCACCATGACTGGTCCACCGGCGCCCTGCAGCGCGAACGAGACATGGCCCGGCGTGTGGCCGGGCGTCACCACCGCCTCGATGCCCGGCAGCCATTCGCGGCCGGGCTCGAGCCGTTCGAGCTTGTCGCCCAGTTGCTTGGCGATCCGCTGCGCCCCGGCGGCGAAGGCGTGCCGATCCTCGGGCAGGCGCTCATAGACCTTGGGATCGGTCCAGAATCCGATCTCGGGCGCGGCCACCAGCCAGCGCGCATTGGGAAACAGCGGGCTGTCGAAATCGTCGAGTGCGCCCCAGAAATGATCGGGATGGAGATGGGTGAAGAGCACATGTGTCACCGCATCGGGCTCGATCCCGGCGACCTTCAGGCTCTCGCCGAGCTTGCCCGAGCCGGCCAGGAAATTCGCGCCCGAGCCGCAATCGAACAGGATGACGTCCTTGCCGCGCTTCAGGCAGGTGACGTTCAGCACCGACCGCGTCGGCCCGGTCTGCTTCGCCTCGGCGGCGAGTTCCGCCGGCGCGACATCTCGCGCCAGCATCGAGAGCGGCAGCTCGAAGCTGCCGTCGCTGAGGACTGTCAGCGTCTCGTCACCGCTGCCGAGCGTCGCGACGACCTGCGCCAGAGCCGGAGAGGCCAGGGCGCAGGCACCGGCGGAGACAAACAGGCGACGCGTCAGCATGGGCTGCTCCGACGAGGCTACTTGTTCACCGGCGATTCCGGGTCGAACAGATAGGCCATCACGTCCTTGATCTGCTGCTCGTCGAGCACCTTGTTGACGCCGAAGCGCGGCATGTTCGAGCAGGGCACCACCGCCATCGAATTGTAGATCTTGGTGTAGGCGTCCTTGATCGTCTCCGGATCGTATTTGCGGTCCTTGCCATAGGCCGCAAGGCTTGGGCCCAACGTGCCGTAGCTGACTTCCTTCGGATCGAGCTGGTGGCAGGCGAAGCAGTTGCCGCCGGCAACCGTGCCTGCCGGGTCGGAGAACTGGCCGCCGCGGCCATTGTTGGCAACCTGGTAGCCGTTCTTCCAGTTGCCGAGGAACTTGCCGTCGGCGGGATAGACGACGCGTACGGATTCCCGCTTCAGCATTTCGTCGGACTGCGCTGAGGACGGGTTGTTCCGCGTCACATTGCAGACCGAAAGCGAGTCATCCGGCTTGATCCTGGCCTGCCATTCGGCCGAGGCCTTGCCGAAGGTCGACTTCAGATAGGCGTCGATCACGGCCTGTGCCGGCCGTTCCTGGGCGTTGGCCGAACCCGCGGCGAGCAGCAGAGCCGTCAGGGGCAGGGCCGTCAGGGAAATGAGAACCTTGATCATCACGTTTCCCCTCAGCGCTTGATCGACGGAACTTTGATCTCACCGCCTTCGGCCTGCTTCTGCAGGAAGACGGTGAGCGCGGTCAGGGCCTCCGAGCCATATTCCGGCACCGGCCAGCGCTGCTGGCGATAGCAGTCCCAGAGCCGGTGCTGCATCGTCCTGAGCGCGCTCTGCGAGACGCGATAGGTCGGCCAGGAGCCCATCGTCTCCTGCGCGGTCTTGCCCTTGACCGAAAGGTTGGGCAGGCCCTGCAGGCGGATGCGCTTGCCTTCCTCGGCATGGCAGGTGGCGCAGGAGAAGTCGTTGACGCCGCCGCGCGTGTAGAACAGCGCCTCGCCGACCGCCGCCATCTCCTTTTCCTTGGGATGCGAGAGCTGCGGCTCGATCCTCATCTCGCTCGACTTGTTGGCGATGAAGGCGACGAGGTCCTCCATGTCCGAGGCCCGAGCCGGGCCCGAAAAGCGCCGCAGGACGACCTCCTTGGTGTCGAGCCCCTGCAGCTTGTCCATGCACCAGAGCAGGCGCTGCTCGGTGTCCATCACCTTGTCGGCGTCGGCGAAATAGCGCGGCAGCTTGGCGAAGGCGCCCTCTAACTTGCCCGGCCCCTCGCCGAGATCGCAGCCTTCCAGCGAAACGCCCTTGGTGCCGCGCTTCTCCGCCCACAGCCCTTCGCCGCGATCGACCGCGAGGAATCCCGGATTCGAGAACGGATCGGAGAGCATCTGGCGATAGCGCTCGATCTCCTTCTCGCTGTCGTCCTGCGGCGGCGATTGGGCCGTCAGCGGCCCGGCGGCCACTATCAAGACAGCCGCCAAAGCAGCCGCTCCGATCATCGGAAGCTTCATCCCTCGCCCTTTCGTTTCCTCCGGGACCGCTTATCCTGCGATCTCGTCGCCAGCCCTCTCGGGGGCTTTACATTCACAAAAAACAATATCACGATACGTGCAAATGATTGGCGTCCCGCTGTCGCGCCGTCAAGAGTTAAAACAAGACGAATTCGAAGGAGGAGCCCTCTATGCTGACCCACCTGCCGACGCTGTCGCGCCGTGATGCGGTGAAGGCCGCCGCCTGGGCTCTCGCCGCTGCCGCGATCGCGCCGCGGCTCGCTTTCGCCGACGAAAAGACCGTCGCCGCTGAGATCAAGAAGCTCTACGGCGACAAGCCGATGACCTCCGGCAAGATCAAGCTCGATGTGCCCGAGATCGCCGAGAACGGCCTGGTCGTGCCGATCAACATCGAGATCGAGAGCCCGATGACGGAGGCCGATTACGTCAAGGCCGTGCACGTCTTCGCCGAGGGCAACCCCCAGCCCGGCGTCGTCAGCTACCAGTTCACCCCGGCCTGCGGAAAGGCCTCGGCCGCGACGCGCATGCGGCTCGCGCAGACGCAGGACATCATCTGCGTCGCCGAAATGTCGAACGGCGCGCTGCATACGGCCAAGGCCAACATCAAGGTCACGATCGGCGGCTGCGGCGGCTGACGCCCCGCATCGTCATCGACCAGAACAAGGCGAGGAAATCCCCATGACCACCAAGCCCACGCCCCGCGTGCGCGTCCCCTCCAAGGCGACCGCCGGCGAGATGATCGAGATCAAGACGCTGATCTCGCACGAGATGGAATCCGGCCAGCGTAAGGACGCCAAGGGCGAGACCATTCCGCGCCAGATCATCAACAAGTTCTCGGCAAGCTTCAACGGCAAGCCCGTATTCGCAGCCGACTGGTTCCCGGCGATCTCGGCCAATCCCTACCAATCCTTCTTCTTCAAGGCGACGGAATCGGGCGAGTTCACCTTCACCTGGAAGGACGACAACGGCTCCGAATACGCCTCGAAGAACAAGCTGACGGTCGGCTGAGCCTTTAGGATCGCATCGCCGCCAGCTCCGGCGGCGCCTCCGCTTTGGATCCCCTGGATCGCGATGTGCGCGCATCCAAAGGATAAGTCATGATCTCAAGACGCGAATTCCTGCAGGCGACGGCGGTCGCCGCAGCTTTGACTGCTGGCTCCGGCCTCGGCCCGCTCGGGCGCGCCGCCGCCCAGCAGAAGCTGTCGCAGGCCGATATCCTGCGCTTCGAGCCGCAGGGCCAGGTCACGATCCTGCATGTAGCCGACATCCATGCCCAGCTCATGCCGCTGCAATTCCGCGAGCCGGCGGTCAATCTTGGCGTTGGTGAGGTCAAGGGCCTGCCGCCGCATTTGACCGACGCCGCCTTCCGCGAGCACTTCAGGATCGCCACCGGCTCGGCCAACGCCTTCGCGCTGACCTCGGACGACTTCGTCTCGCTCGCCCGCAATTACGGCCGGATGGGTGGGCTCGACCGGATCGCGACGCTGGTCAAGGCGATCAGGGCCGAGCGCGGCGACGACAAGGTCCTGTTGCTCGACGGCGGCGACACCTGGCAGGGCAGCTGGAGCGCGCTCCAGACCCAGGGCCAGGACATGGTCGACGTCATGTCAGCCCTGAAGCTCGACGCGATGACCTCGCATTGGGAGTTCACCCTCGGCGCCGAGCGCGTCAAGGAGATCGTCGAGAAGGCGTCCTTCGCCTTCCTTGCCCAGAACATCCGCGACAAGGAGTGGAACGAGCCGGTCTTCGCAGCCCGCAAGGTCTTCGAGAAGGGCGGCATCAAGGTCGCGGTCATCGGCCAGGCGCTGCCGCGCACCGCCGTCGCCAACCCGCGCTGGATGTTCCCGGAATGGGAGTTCGGCATCCGCGAGGACGAGTTGCAAAAGCAGGTCGAGGAGGCCCGCGCCGAAGGCGCCGCGATCGTCGTGCTGCTCTCGCATGACGGCTTCGACGTCGACCGCAAGCTGGCGAGCCGGGTCAAGGGCATCGACGTCATCCTGACCGCCCATACCCATGACGCCATGCCCGGGCTGATCCGCGTCGGGCAGACCGCCCTCGTCGCCTCCGGCTCGCATGGCAAGTTCGTCTCGCGCCTCGATATCGCCGTGAAGGACGGCAAGGTCGCCGATATCCGCTTCAAGCTGATGCCGGTCTTCGCCGATGCCATCGCGCCCGATCCGGAAATGGCGGCGCTGGTGACCAAGCTGCGCGCGCCCTTCGCCGCCGACCTGGCCAAGGAGATCGGGCGCACCGACTCCCTGCTCTACCGGCGCGGCAACTTCAACGGCAGCTTCGACGACCTGATCTGCGACGCGATGCTGAGCCAGCGCAACGCCGAGATCGCGCTCTCGCCCGGCTTCCGCTGGGGCGGCTCGCTCCTGCCGGGCGAGGCGATCACCTGGGAGGCGATCACCAATGCGACCGCGATCACCTATCCGAACTGCTACCGGATGGAGATGACCGGCCTGCAGCTCAAGGACATCCTCGAGGACGTCGCCGACAACATCTTCCACCCCGACCCCTATTTCCAGGGCGGCGGCGACATGGTCCGCATCGGCGGCATGGGCTACGCCATCGATGTCGGCAAGCCGATGGGCAGCCGCATCTCCGGCCTCACCCATCTGAAGTCGGGCCAGCCGATCGACGCCTCCCGCAAATACGTCGTCGCCGGCTGGGCCAGCGTCAACGAAGGCACGCAGGGGCCACCGATCTGGGATGTGGTGCGCGACCACGTCGCCGCGACCAAGACCATCACCATCAAGCCGAACGACGCCGTGAAAGTGAGCGGGGCATGAGCGCCTGCACCACCACGGCCGTGAAAAGACGAGGAGACGAGCGATGAGCTCTCCCGCAAAGCCCGATGCGCTGAGCCGCCGCCGCTTCCTCGGCGGGGCGGCGATCGCCGGAGCCGGCCTCGCCGCCGCAGGTTCCGCCCGTGCCGAAACGGGCAAGCCCGATCCGCTGATCACCGAGGTCCAGGACTGGAGCCGCTATCTTGGCGAGGGCGTCGACAAGCGGCCCTATGGCACGCCGTCGCGCTTCGAGAAGCATGTGATGCGCCGCGACGTCTCCTGGCTGACGGCCTCGCCGGAATCCTCGGTCAACTTCACGCCGCTGCACGAGCTCGACGGCATCATCACCCCGTCCGGCCTCTGCTTCGAGCGTCATCATGGCGGCATCGCCGACATCGAGCCGGCCAATCACCGGCTGATGATCCATGGTCTCGTCGAGAAGCCACTGGTCTTCACCATGGAAGACCTCAAGCGGATGCCGCGGCAGAACCGCATCTACTTCCTCGAATGCGCCGCCAATTCCGGCATGGAGTGGCGCGGCGCGCAGCTCAATGGCTGCCAGTTCACCCACGGCATGGTCCACAACGTCATGTACACCGGCGTGCCGCTGAAGCTGCTGCTGGCCGAGGCGGGGGTGAAGACCAAAGCCAAATGGCTGCTGCTGGAGGGCGCCGATTCCTCCGGCATGAACCGCTCGCTGCCGCTCGAGAAGGCGCTCGACGACGTGCTGATCGCCTTCGCCATGAACGGCGAGGCGCTGCGGCCCGAGCAGGGCTATCCGCTGCGTGCCGTCATTCCGGGCTGGGAAGGCAATCTCTGGGTCAAATGGCTGCGGCGCATCGAGATCGGCGACCAGCCCTGGCAGGCGCGCGAGGAGACCTCGAAATACACCGACCTCCTGGCCGATGGCCGCTCGCGCCGCTTCACCTTCTTCATGGACGCCAAGTCGGTGGTGACCAATCCCTCGCCGCAGGCGCCGTTGAAGCAGAAGGGCCGTAACGTCCTCTCCGGCCTCGCCTGGTCCGGGCGCGGCACGATCAAGCGCGTCGACGTCACGCTCGATGGCGGCAAGAACTGGCAGCACGCCAGGATAGACGGGCCGGTGCTTGATAAGTCGCTGACCCGCTTCTACGTCGATTTCGACTGGACCGGGCAGGACCTCCTGATCCAGTCGCGCGCCATGGATTCGACCGGCTATGTCCAGCCGACCAAGGACGAGCTGCGCAAGGTCCGCGGCTCGAACTCGATCTACCACAACAACGGCATCCAGACCTGGCATGTGAAGGCGAATGGGGAGACCGAGAATGTCGAAATCGGTTAGTCCCGTCCTGCTTGCCGGCCTCGCAGCATTCGCTGTGCTCGCCGCCGCGCCGCTGATCGCGCAGACCAAGCCGGCACCGGCCAAGCAGGCCCAGACGCATCCGCCGGCAAAAGCCGCTCCGGCCCCCGCCCCCGCGGCGAAGCTCGGCCTCGGCCGCGAGGCCCTGCCGGAGGAGATCAAGGCCTGGGACATCGCGGTGCGACCCGACGGCAAGGGCCTGCCGTCCGGCAAGGGCACGGTCAAGCAGGGCGACGAGATCTTCCAGGCGCAATGTGCCAGCTGCCATGGCGAGTTCGGCCAGGGCAATGGCCGCTGGCCGGTGCTGGCCGGCGGCATGGGCTCGTTGAAATCCGATCGCCCGGAGAAGACGATCGGCTCGTTCTGGCCCGATCTCTCGACCGTGTTCGACTATGTCCGCCGGGCCATGCCCTATGGCAACGCCCAGTCGCTGTCGCCCGACGAGCTCTACGCCGTCACCGCCTATTTGCTCTACCTCAACGACATCGTGAAGGATGAGGACTTCGAACTGTCCAACAAGAACTTTACCAATGTGAAACTGCCGAACGCGGCCGCCTTCTACGATGACGACCGCGAAACGACGGAGAAGGCGTTCTGGGGCAAGGAGCCGTGCATGGCCAACTGCAAGCCGGAAGTGAAGATCACCGGACGGGCGACGATCCTGGACGTGACGCCGGATTCCAAGACGGCGCCGAAGGTCGACTGATGCGAGGAGCCGGCGCCGTCCGTCTTGCGGTGCTCGGCTTCGTCCTGGCCTGCGCGCCGGCAGAAGCGGCCGGCGACCGGGCACTGGGGGAATATCTCTCGTCGGAATGCGCGACCTGCCACCAGACCAGCGGCCGGCAGGTCGGCGGCATCCCGGCGATCATCGGCCACCCGGCCGAGCAGTTCGTCGCGCTGATGAACGCCTATCGCGAGCGCCAGCGCGAGAACCAGGTCATGCAGGCGATCGCCGCCCGGCTTTCGAGCGAGGAGATCGCCGCGCTGGCTGCGTACTATGAGAGCCTGAAACCCAATCCTTAGCCGGGCATATGGCCCGAGCAGCGGAGGAGGACACGATGTCGGAAGACACTCACCAGGCTTCGCGCCGGGCGCTGATGCTGGCGGCGGCGAGCGGGGTTGTCGCTGCGACCGCCCCGGCCCTTGCCGCGCCCCGGCAGACGGCGCTCGCCGACCTCAAGAAGGACGCCGACATCGCCTGCCTCTACCATTGCGATTTCGGCGAGCCGCAGCGCTTCATCCAGATGCTGCAGAACATCGCCAATCACTACTCCGCCTATGGCGCCGACCCGTTTGCGCTCCAGCTTGCCATCGTCGCGCATGGGCCCGGGGTGAAGTTCTTCCTGGAGAACCTCGATGGCACGACTTGGAGCGACGAAGCAGCTACGATCCCGAAGATCTTCGAGCGTGTCGAGGATGTCGCCAAGAACGGGCTGAAGATCCATCTCTGCGAGATCACCTTCACCCGCTTGAAGATCGACAAGAGCAAGGCCCGCAAGGCCGAGTTCGTCGGCTTCGTGCCCTCGGGCGTCGCCGCCGTCGCCGCGCTGCAGGCCAAGGGCTTCGCCTATTTGAAGGTCGGCTAGGGCCCGTAAGAGGCCCGCCGTCATCCATGGGAACGGGAGAGAAAACCATGTCAACCAGCCGCCGCACATTCCTGTCCGGCCTCGCTGCCGCAGGCAGCTTCGCCATCGCCTCGCCCGCCGTGCTCGGCCAGGGCAAGCCGCGCGTCGTCGTCATCGGCGGCGGAGCCGGCGGCGCGACCGCGGCGAAATACCTCGCCAAGGATTCAGGTGGCGCCATCGCGGTGACGCTGGTCGAGGAGAACGAGGTCTACCAGACCTGCTTCCACTCCAACCTCTTCATCGGCGGCTTCAAGAGCTATGAAGAGATCAGCTATCGCTACGACGCGCTGGCGAAGAACCACGGCATCACGCTCGCTCGCGCCCGCGCCACCCAGATCGATCGCGACAAGAAGGAGGTCGTGCTCTCGACCGGCGACCGCCTGCCCTATGACCGCCTCGTCGTCTCGCCTGGCATCGACCTGAAATACGATTCCGTCCCCGGCTGGTCGAAGGACGTCGAGGAGGCCATGCCGCATGGCTGGAAGCCCGGTCGCCAGACCCAGCTGATCAGACAGAAGCTCGACGCGGTGCCGAATGGCGGCACGATCCTGATGATCGCCCCGCCCAATCCCTATCGCTGCCCGCCCGGCCCCTATGAGCGCGCCTCGATGTTCGCCCATGTGCTCAAGGCGAGCGGCAAGCGCGACTGCAAGATCTTCATCCTCGATCCGAAGGACAGCTTCTCGAAACAGGGCGTCTTCCAGGAGGGCTGGGAGAAGCATTACGGCGCGATGATCGAATGGCTCGGGCCGAAGGTGCATGACGGCATCAAGTCGGTCGACCCGAAGACCAACACCGTCGTCACCGGCTTCGAGACCTACAAGGACTGCGCCTTCGTCAACGTCATCCCGGCGCAGATGGCCGGCGAGATCGCCCGCTCGGCCGGGCTAGCACCGGCCGGCGGCTACTGCACCATCGATCCCGCCTCGATGAAGTCGGTCGTCGATCCCAACATCTTCGTGCTCGGCGACGCCTGCATCGCCGGCGATATGCCGAAATCGGCCTTCGCCGCCAACAGCCAGGCCAAGGTCGCGGCGATGGTGATCCGCGGCGAGCTCACCAATGCCCGCACCTTCCCGGCGCGCTACATCAACACCTGCTGGTCGCTGATCGAGACCGACGACACCGTCAAGGTCGGCGGCCGCTACGAGGCCAAGGACGGCAAGATCGCGGCGACCGAGACCTTCGTGTCGCAACCCCGCGAGAGCGCCGAACTGCGCAAGGAAAACCAGGCCGAGAACGTCGGCTGGTATGCCGGCATCACCGCCGACATGTTCAGCTGAAGGCCATCCAGCGCCGTCGCCCTCCCGCCGCGGCACCACCCCTCTCCTCACCGGGATCTACGTATGAAACTGCCGATCATTGCCGCCATGCTGGCCGCCGCCACCCTCGTCACGACCAGCGCCTCGGCGCAGGACGTCGCCGCCGGCGAACGCTCCTGGAACAAGTGCCGCGCCTGCCACCAACTCGGCGAAGGCGCCAAGAACCTGGTCGGCCCGCAGCTCAACGGCCTGTTCGGCCGGCATACCGGCGAGGTCGAGGGCTACAGCTATTCGACCGCCAACAAGGGCGCCAACATCACCTGGGACGAGGCCGTCTTCGCCGAATACATCAAGGACCCCAAGGCCAAGATTCCCGGCACCAAGATGATCTTCGCCGGCATCAAGAACGAAAAAGAGGTCGCCGACCTGACCGCCTTCCTCAAGCAGTTCGGCAAGGACGGCAAGAAGATGTGACGGAGGCATGGGTTTCGGCCAAGACGGCGGTTTGGTTCAGCGCCGCCAGCCTGCCGCGCTCATGACATGATCGGCCCGGAGGCTTGACGGCACGCTACAGCCGGCCCCCGAAAGGACCTCCGCATGACCACCAGCCGTAACATTCTCGCGGGCGCGGCCCTTCTCGGTGCGCTCGCCCTCGGTGGATTCGCCCTGGCCCAGAGCCATCAGGGGCATGGCGCAGCTGCGCCTGCCACTGCCGATACGGCTGCGACGCAGGCCTACAAGGCGGCCAACGACAAGATGCACAAGGAGATGGGCGTCGCCTTCACTGGCGATCCCGATGTCGACTTCGTCCGCGGCATGATCCCGCACCATCAGGGTGCGGTCGACATGGCCAAGGTCGTGCTCGCCCACGGCAAGGATGCCGAGCTGCGCAAGCTCGCCGAGGGAGTGATCACCGAGCAGGAAAAGGAGATCGCCTTCATGCGCGAGTGGCTGAAAAAGCGCGGCAAGTAACCGCCTCGCCCTGCCGGCTCCGGATCGACAGATCCGGGGTCGGCGTCACGCCGCCGCTTGCCCTGCAAGGCCGGCGCTGGCAGAGAGGCGGCGCGACTTGCCTCCACGCATACCTGCATGTACAGGCCGCGACTCTCACACAGGCTTCCCCTCTCGCCGTTCGGCCGCTCGCGGGTTCTATGAAGAAGTACCTGGATTATCTCTGGCCGGTGATCGGCCTCGTTGCAGTCGTCTGGTCGGTCGACCTGCTCTGGGACAAGCTCAAGGCCGAGGCCCTGACCAATGAGGCGCTCGCGGCTCAGCTTGAGCTTGCCGGCCTCTGGGATTCGGTCAGGATCGTCGCCACGGGCATCGGCCAGAAGATCGCGGTCATTCCGCCTGCCGCCTTCTTCCATGCCGGGCTCGCGACGCTCGTCGCCTATGCCGCGCTCGCCTGGTACGACCGGATCGCGCTCCTGCATCTGCACCGCGAGAAGGGCATCTCCTGGGCCTATATCTCGCTCTGCTCCTTCGTCACCTACGCGCTCTCGCACAATATCGGCGCCTCGGTGTTCTCAGGCGGCATGGTGCGCTACCGCGCCTATCACGCGAAGGGCCTGAGCGGGGCCGAGATCGCGGTCCTGGTGGCGCTCTGCTCCTTCACCTTCGCCTTCGGCACCATCCTGCTGATGGGCCTCGTGCTCGTCGGCGAACCGCAGATCCTGCGACCACTGCACCGGCTCTCCGACTGGTTCGGCATCGGCGACAAGCAGGCTCGCCTGATCGGCTTCGGTCTGCTCGCCTTCTGCGTGCTCTATACGATCGGCTCCTGGCTGCGCTTCAAGCCGCTGAAGATCGGCTCGTTCGAGCTGGTCTATCCGCGCCTGCCGATCGTCGCGCGGCAATATCTCGCCGCTCCGCTCGAACTGATGGGCGCCGCCGGCATCATCTATTTCGCCCTGCCTGATCAGGGCAATCCCGGCTTCTTCATCGTGCTCGGCGCCTTCCTGATCTCGTTCTCGGCCGGTTTGCTCAGCCAGGTGCCGGGCGGGGTCGGCGTGATGGAAGCGGTGTTTCTAGCCGTGATGCCGGGCGTGCCGGCCCCCGCCGTCTTTGCAGCATTGCTGGTCTGGCGGATGTTTTACCTGATTATTCCGCTGGTCGTGTCGCTGCCGATCGTGCTGGCCTTCGAGCGGGCGCAGTTGCGCAAGGCGCTGGCGCATGAGACGCAGGTCAAGGCGCAGGAGCAGGCGGCGGCCAAGGCCGCAGCCCTGCATATCGACCAGCCGGAGTGACGCGTCAGCGCTTCAGCGCGATCGCCGCTGCCCCGAACATCAGGAGACTGCCAATCGCCTCGGCCGGGCCGAACGGCTCGCCGAGCGCGAGCACGCCGGCCGCGACCGCGACCGCCGGGCTGATGAAGGCATAGAGCCCGGCCCGGAAGGCACCCCAGTCGCGCACCAGCCGCAGATAGATCGTGAAGCCGATCAGCGAGCCGCCGACGACCAGCACTGCCAGCGCGGGCAGCGTCGGCCAGGACAGCAGCGCACTGAAATGGGCCGTTGTGACGGTCTCCAGCATGGCCGACATCAGGCAGAGCCCGAAGCCGCCGATCAGCGTCTGCCAACCGGCCAGCGTCAGCGTCGGAATCCGGCCCATCACCGGCCGCGACCAGACCGCGCCGAAGCAATAGAGCAGCGTGCCGGTCGCGACCGCCGCCAGCCCCCAGAGTTCGAGCGGGCCGCCCTTGGCCGCCGCTAGTCCGCCGAGCGCCCGAGTCGAGAACAGCAAGCCGAGGCCGACAGCACCGAGCCCGATCGCCGCGAGCTTGCGCCCCCCGATCGCATGGCCCTCGATCAGGCGGCTGGCGATGATGGTAAAGATCGGGATGGTGGCGAAGTTGACGATCGCCGCAAGCCCCGTCGGCGCCTGGGCCGTGCCCCAGAACAGCAGGGTGTAGTTGCCGGTGTTCAACAGGAGCGCGGTCATGACGACGCGCGGCCAGGCCTCGCTTGGCACCCGCAGCACGTCCCGGCCGGCCCAGGCCAGCATCAACGCCCCGGCGATGACGAAGCGCGAGGCGGCGAGGAAGACCGGCGGCACATGCTGCGAGCCGACCTTGATCGGCAGCCAGGTCAAGCCCCAGACGAGGCACATCAGCGCGAAGAAGGCGGCGTTGCGGGACATGGATTACGCTTAGCGAGGGAAGCGACGCAGGGCCAATGCAGGCCAGACATGCCGCCATGTGGCGACGCAAAGCGTCGGTCTCGCCATCTGGCCAACGCCCTTGCTGCGCTCTATTATAAGAGAATCAATGGTATTATAATGGACGCTCTTGCGTCAAGGTTGGCAGAACGGCTGCGTGGCGAGCATGAGGCACGCGGCACGAGCCTGAACGACCTCGCCGAACGCTCCGGCATCTCGCGCGCCATGATCAGCCAGATCACGTGCGGCGAGGCCAGCTCGACCGCAATGTCGCGCGACGTCGCCCCAAGCCACCACGTCCGCCCCTATCGGACGACAGTGTCCTCGGGCGCTAGCCTGCGCCCGTCCTGCGAGCGCAGCTCCAATTTGCGTACCGGCTGCCCGCTCTCCCTGTCGACCAGGCGGACATGCTCCTCGCCCGGTTCGAAAAAGAAATCCTCGCCCCATTGCCGGAGCGCGACGAGGAGCGGAAACAGGCCGCGCCCCTTCGCAGTCAGGACATAGTCCTGATAGGGGCTGCCATCGGAAGCGGGGATCGTGTCCATGATGCCATGCGCCACGAGATTGCGCAGGCGGGCCGACAGAATGTTCTTGGCGAGCCCCAGATTCTTCTGAAACTCCCCGAACCGGGTCAAGCCATCGAAGGCGTCGCGGATGATCAATAGCGACCACCAGTCGCCGATCGCGTCCAGCGGCCTGGCGACACCGCAGCCGGCATCCCGGTGGCTGATCCTCTTGGCCAATTCGACATCTCTCCACGTTCGAGTACGCCCCCGGGGCGCCGCCATGGCTCTCGAGGGAGATCACGATCAGCCTTGAATATAATGGTTGCAAACTAAAACCTCAATCGATACGAACGAGGCGGTTTTAGTTTGCAACCACACGGCAGTCAGAGCTGCCGAAGAGGAGAGTCACGTGATCCGATTCGACGACACTTTCGGTGGCAGCTTTCCCTACGAGCCGCACTTCGCCACCGTCTCAGGCTTTCGCATGCATTATGCAGACGAGGGGCCAAGGGATGGGCAGGTGGTGCTCTGTCTCCATGGCGAGCCGACCTGGGGATATCTCTTTCGTCACCTGATCGCTGCGCTGCGCGGCACCTACCGGGTGATCGTTCCCGATCACATGGGCTTCGGAAAGAGCGAGACGCCGCAAGAACGGAGCTACTGGCTGCAGGATCACGTCGACAATCTGGAACGCTTCGTGCTCGCACTCGACCTCCGCGATATCACCCTGGTGATGCACGATTTCGGTGGCCCGGTCGGAATGGGCCTCGCCACTCGGCTTCCCGATCGCATTCGCCGCGTGATCGCGGCGAATGGGCCAACCCCGTTCGGCCAGCCCGATCTCGTTGACCGGGTGACCGCAAATGCCGCCGCCTCGCCCTGGTTCCGGTGGATTGCGAAGGCGCAAGCCGATGGCAGCCTCGAAACGGTCTTGGGACAGCTCGGCTTCAACACCCTGAGCACCCTCAAGCTCAACGGCTTCGAGAACAACGCCCTCATCACCGATACCTGGCTTTCAGCCTATGGATCGCGTTTCGCGACCCCCGCCGACTGCCTGGGCGCGATTGGCTGGGCAAAGGGCTTTGCGACGGGTGCGCACCGGTTCGAGACGCCCGATGCCGCGACAGATCGCACAATCCGGGCAAGGCCGGCGCTAGCCATCTGGGGCGAAGCCGATCGGACGCTTGGCGCCGGACACTTCCTGCCCCTGTTCAGCGAGATCTTTCCCAATGCGCCCATCCATCGCCTCGCCGGCGTCGGCCATTACTGCTTCGAAGACGCTCCCGGCGATGTCGCGACTCTCGTCGCAGGGTTCATCGGGCGAACCTGAAGCGGGAAGCCCTCTCCGATAAAATCTCCGGAGCAGCCTGCCGATGGCATTGGCGGCGCCAATCTTCTACGATAAGAGAATCCGTACCATGATGATGGACGATCTCGCGTCAAGATTGGCGGAACGGCTGCGCGGCGAGCGTGAGGCGCGCGGCTGGAGTCTGAATGACCTGGCCGAACGCTCCGGCGTCTCGCGCGCCATGATCAGCCGGATCGAGCGCGGCGAAGCGAGCCCGACCGCGGTGCTGCTCGGTCGGCTCTCGGGCGCCTTCGGCCTGACCCTGTCGAACCTGCTCGCGCGGATCGAGAATGCCGGCGAACGCGTCCGCCGTGCCACCGAGCAGCCGATCTGGCGTGACCCGGAGACCGGCTTCGTCCGCCGCGCGATCTCACCGGCCGGCAATGGCGATCTCGAACTCGTCGCCGGCGAATTGCCGCCCGGCGCGGCGATCGCCTATCCCGCCAGCTCCTACGCCTTCATCCGCCAGCAGATCTGGATGCAGACGGGCCTGCTCGACTTTGACGAGGGCGGCATCGTCACCCGGCTCGGGCCGGGTGACTGCATGGAGCTCGGCCCGCCCGCCGATTGCCGCTTCAGCAATCCCGGCACCGAACCGGCACGCTATCTCGTCGTGGTGAGCAGGCGCTGACCTCCGTCAGACGCTCCCCACCGTCCTGAGCTTGGCCCGCGGGTGGATCTCGCTTTGCGAGAGCACTGGCGTCTCGCGGCGGAAGCGCTCGATGATCTGGCGCACGAAGGGCCGCGCCATGCCGGAAGTGACCAGCGACGGCATCTCGCCGAGGCGCGCCGCGTCCTCGAACTTCTCGCGCACCTGATGGACGAAGTCCTGCAGGCGCGAGGGCTGCATGGCCAGATGCCGATCCTCACCCTGGCCGACGATCGACTCGGCGAAGACGCTCTCCCAGGCCGGCGACAGCGTGATGATAGGCAATTGCCCGTGCTGGTTGGAGAACTGCGCGCAGATCTGGCGGGCGAGGCGGACACGGACATGCTCGGCGATATCGCGCGGGCTCTTGATGGCGCCCGCGACCTCGGCGATCCCTTCGACGATCGTGCCGAGATCGCGGATCGAGATGCGCTCGGAGAGCAGCAATTGCAGCACGCGCTGGATACCGGTGGTCGAGATCTGGTTCGGCACGATCTCCTTGACCAGGTCGGCATGGTCCTTGGGCAATTCACGCAAGAGCTTCTGCACCTCGCCATGCGAGAGCAGCTCCGGCATATGCGACTTCAACACCTCGGTGAGATGGGTCGAGATCACGGTCGCGGCGTCGACCACGGTGTAGCCGCGCAATTGCGCCTCGTCCTGCAGCGCCCCGTCGATCCAGGTCGCCGGCAGGCCGAAGGTCGGCTCCAGCACGTTGTGGCCGGGCAGTGTGACGCTGCCGCCCATCGGGTCCATCGCCATGTACTGGCCGGGATAGACCATGCCGTGCCCGGCATCGATCTCCTTGATCTTGATGAAGTAGTGGTTGGCCTCGAGCTGGACGTTGTCGACGATGCGCACCGCCGGCATGACGAAGCCGAGTTCGGCAGCGAGCTGACGCCGGAGCGCCCTGACCTGATCGGTCAGCCGGTCCGCCCCACCGGGCGCATTCACCAGCGGCAGCAGGCCGTAGCCGATCTCGATCTTGAGCTCGTCGAGCTTGAGCAGGTCGTTGAGCGTCTCTTCCTTCGGCGTGCCGTCGGCGGCGAGCGGCGAGGCCTCCTGCGCCTGCACGGCCGCTTCCGTTTCCCGCGCTTTGGCAAGGCGGCCGAAATGGTGCGCCAGCCAGCCCGAGCCGGCGGCCAGCACGAGGAAGGGCAGCATCGGAATGCCGGGCAGGACCGCGATCAGCAGCATCACCGCCGCCGACATGCCGAGCGCCTTAGGGTAGCCCGAGAGCTGCTTGCCGAGCGCCTTGTCGGCGGCGCCGCGCACGCCCGATTTCGAGACGAGCAGGCCCGCCGCGGTCGAGACGATCAGCGCCGGGATCTGGCTGACGAGGCCGTCGCCGACGGTCAGCAGCGTGTAGCTGTGCGCCGCCGCGCCGAAGCTCATGCCCTGCTGCGCCACGCCGATGATGATGCCGCCGATCACGTTGATGAAGGTGATCAGCAGGCCGGCAATCGCGTCGCCGCGCACGAATTTCGAGGCGCCGTCCATCGAGCCGAAGAAGTTGGCCTCGTCCTCCAGCGCCTTGCGCCGGGCCTTGGCGACGTCCTGGTCGATCAGCCCGGCCGAGAGGTCGGCGTCGATCGCCATCTGCTTGCCCGGCAACGCGTCGAGGGCAAAGCGCGCGGCGACCTCGGCGATACGGCCCGAGCCCTTGGTGATGACGACGAAGTTCACGATGATCAGGATGGTGAAGACGATCACCCCGATCACGAAATTGCCGCTCATCACGAAATTGCCGAAGGCCTCGATGACGTGGCCGGCGGCAGCCGTGCCCTCATGGCCATGGGCGAGGATCAGGCGTGTCGAAGCCAGGTTCAGCGCCAGCCGCAGCATCGTCACGATCAGCAGCACGGTCGGGAAGGCCGAGAATTCCAGCGGCTCCTCGATGAACAGCGCCGTCATCAGGACGAGCACCGAGAGGATGATCGAGAGCGCCAGCAGCATGTCGAGCAGCATCGCCGGCAGCGGGAAGATCAGCACCACGAGGATGCCCATCACGCCGATGGCGAGGAACAGGTCCGGCCGGTTGAGCAGCGCGCCCATCTGGCCGCGCGTCGGCATCTGCATGCCCCCGCCGCTGCCTGCCGTCACATCGCTCATCGACCAGAAGCTCCCACGCGTCGTCCATCAGGACGGCTGTCGTACCCGGCAATTCTTGCCGAGCGCATGGTGAACGAGTGGTTAAGACGCCTCAAAAAATCCCGTCTGGAACCTTTCCCTGAACGGGCTGTTATCGAATGGCCGCGTTCTGGCCGCATTCGGCCAGCCAACTCGTACGGGGTCGACGACCTCGGCCATCAGGGCCGAAGCCTTCTGGAGGATATCTTGGATAGACGTTCATTCATGCTCAGCCTGTTCGGCGGTCTCGCCGCCGCCAGCGTCGGCGGCATGGGCATCGCCCAGGCTGCGACCGCAGCTCCAACCGCCCCGCTGCCGAGCCCGGAAGATCTCGCCCCGGCGCTGAAGGCCGGCCTCGACAAGGCCGATGCCGACTTCAGCCAGGTCGTAGTCCGCCGGACGACCGTCGTCCGGCCGGCCTACCGCCGGCCCGTCGTCGTCCGCCGCACCACTGTTGTCCGTCCGGCCTATCGCCGTCCGGTCGTCGTCCGGCGCACCACGGTCGTGCGTCGGCCCGTGCCTTACCGCCGCCCGGTCGTGGTGCGTCGCCGCGTGATCTACCGCTGAGAACGTGAACCCATCGGCGGGCGGCCCTCTGCCGCCCGTCGCCTTTGAAGCGGCACCAAGACCGTCTGTCGAAGGGAAAAGCCTTTTGAACGAGGGACGCGAGAGTTCGGGCGAGATCGTCACCGACATTCCGGCGAGGCTCGACCGCTTGCCCTGGTCACGCTTCCACACGCTTGTGGTCGTTGCACTCGGCGTCACCTGGATTCTCGATGGGCTCGAGGTGACGCTTGCCGGTGCCGTGTCCGGCGCCCTCAAGGAAAGCCCGGTGCTGCGCTTCACCAACACCGAGGTCGGGATGGCGGGGGCCGCCTATCTCGCCGGCGCGGTGATCGGCGCGGTTCTCTTCGGCTGGCTGACCGATCGGCTCGGCCGCAAGAAGCTCTTCTCCATCACCGTCCTGGTCTATCTGACGGCAACCGCCGCGACCGCCTTTTCCTGGAATCTGTGGAGCTTCCTGCTCTTCCGCTTCCTGACCGGGATGGGCATCGGCGGCGAATACACCGCGATCAACTCGACCATCCAGGAGCTCGTGCCGGCGCGCGTGCGCGGCTGGACCGACCTCGTGATCAACGGCTCCTTCTGGGTCGGCGCCGCGATCGGCGGCGTCGCCGCCATCATCCTGCTCGATCCCACCTTCGTTTCGCCGGACATGGGCTGGCGCCTCGCCTTCTTCATCGGCGCCGTCCTCGGCCTGATCATCATGATCCTGCGGCAATGGATCCCGGAGAGCCCGCGCTGGCTGATGAGCCATGGCCGCATCGCCGAGGCCGAGCGCATCGTCGCTCACATCGAATCGTTCTCACCGCCGCAGCCAGCCGCAGAACTGCCGACGCTCACCCTGCGCCCGCGCTCGCGCACGTCGATGAGCGAAGTGGCTCACACGCTCTTCGTCACGCACCGGCCGCGCACCCTGGTCGCGCTGGCGCTGATGACGTCGCAGGCCTTCTTCTACAACGCCATCTTCTTCACCTACGCTTTGATCCTGACCGACTTCTACGCCGTTCCGTCACAGGCGATCGGCTGGTTCATCCTGCCATTCGCCGCCGGCAACTTCCTCGGACCGCTCCTGCTCGGCCGGCTCTTCGACACCCTCGGCCGGCGTCCCATGATCGCCGGGACCTATATCCTGTCCGGCGTGCTCCTCGCCGGAACAGGCTTCCTGTTCGCGCGCGAAATGGTCAGCGCCAGCCAGCTCACCATCTGCTGGAGTATCGTCTTCTTCTTCGCATCCGCCGCGGCCAGTTCCGCGTATTTGACCGTGAGCGAGACCTACCCACTCGAGATCAGGGCGCTTGCGATCGCGGTGTTCTATTCGCTCGGCACCGGGCTCGGCGGCGTCGCCGGGCCCTGGCTCTTCGGCGCACTGATCGATACCGGCTCGCGCATCAGCGTGCTCGGCGGCTATCTGTTCGGCGCCGTGCTGATGATCGCCGCCGGCCTGATCGCCTGGCGCTTTGCGGTCAAGGCGGAGCGGCGTTCGCTCGAGGACGTCAGCAAGCCGCTCGGAGCGATATGAGGATGCAGCGGCTGTCGCCGAGGCAATTGCGCCTCAGACCGTCACAACAAGCTAGCGGCCGGTATCCCGCGCCGTCGGCCCTTTGTGAACCATTGTCACAACGCCAAGGTGACGATGGGTCAAAAAGGGGAATAGAGTGGCCTCGTGGGAACGCGGCGCCCGGATCGAACCAACTGGAGGCATGACATGGATCGACGTTCATTCGTAATGGCGCTGTTCGGCGGTCTCGCCGCTGCCAGCGTCGGCGGCATCGCCGCCTCTGAAGCTGCACAGCCCAAGCTCGCCCCGCTCCCGGCCAAGAAGCCGGAAGAGCTGGCGGAGGAACTGAAGGAGGGCCTCGATAAGACCGATGCCGACTTCAGCCAGTATTATTATTACCGGCGCCCGCGCTATGTTCGGCGCTACTACGCCCGCCCGCGCTACTATTACCGTCCGCGGCGCTCTTATTATCGTCGTCGCTACTACTACTGAGCGACGGGGACCGGGCCGGGGCGCAAGCTCCGGCCCGTTTCGATTCGGGACCGTTTAAAGAGCGTTTGTCCGCGCCTGCCCCGGCTCGGCCACCGGAACGCCGTCTGCGACGTATTCGCTGAGCTTGTTGCGCAGCGTCCGGATCGAGATGCCGAGGATCTTGGCGGCGTGGGTCCGGTTGCCCAAGCAATGATCCAGCGTGTCGAGGATGAGATCGCGCTCGACATCGGCGACCGTGCGCCCGACGAGACCGCGCGTCACCGCTTCGGCCGTCTGCGCCGCCCGTGTCGCGACATCGCGCCCGCTCGCCGGGCCGAGCGTCTCGCCCTCCGGCGTCAGCATCGCCTCGGTGCCGATCTCGACGCCCTGCGCCAGCAGAACGGCGCGGTGCACGGTGTTCTCGAGTTCACGGACATTGCCGCGCCAGCCATTGCCGAGCAGGAGCTTGCGCGCCTCGGCCGCGATCGGGCGCAGCGGCAGCCCGTTCAGCTCGGCATATTTCTTCGCGAAATGGTCGGCCAGCGCCAGGATGTCGCCTGGACGCTCGCGCAGCGCCGGCAGGCGCAGGTGCACGACGTTCAGCCGGTAGAACAGATCCTCGCGGAAGGAGCCCTCGCGCACGGCATCGCCGAGATTGCGGTTCGAGGTCGCAATGATGCGCAGGTCGACCTTGACCGGCTGCGAGCCGCCAACCCGATCGATCATCCGCTCCTGCAGCGCACGCAGGAGCTTGGCCTGCAGGCGCACATCCATCTCGGAGACCTCGTCGAGCAGCAGCGTGCCGCCATTCGCCTCCTCGAACTTGCCGATGCGCCGTGCGATCGCGCCGGTGAAGGCACCCTTCTCATGGCCGAACAGCTCCGATTCGAGCAAATTGTCCGGAATTGCCGCGCAGTTCACCGCGACGAAGGGCTTGTCCTTGCGCAGCGACTTCTGGTGCAGATGCTGCGCGATCATCTCCTTGCCGGTGCCGCTCTCACCGGTGACCAGGATCGGCGCATCGGAGCGCGCAATCTGGTTGGCGAGCTGGACGACGCGCTCCATCGCCGGATCGCGCCAGATCAGGCTCGCCTTGTCGCCCACGACCGCGGCGAGCACGGCGGCGATCAACTCCGGATCGGGCGGCAGCGGCACGTATTCGCGCGCGCCGGCCTGGATCGCAGCGACGGCGGCGCGGGCATCGGTCGAGGTGCCGCAGGCGACGAGCGGGGTGCGGATGCGCTCGGCGTCGAGCGCCGCGACCAGCTTGGCGATCGGCTGCTCGACATCGACCATCAAGAGGTCGCCGCCCTTGGTGCGCAGCACGGCCAGCGCCTGCTCGATGCTCTCGGCATGGGTGACGGCGGCGCCCTGCGCGACCGCGATCTTCGCGGCGGTGATGAGCTGGCCCTTGAGGCTGCCGACGATGATGAGGCGCATGGCTCAGGCCTTCCTTGAAAGATGCATTCGCTCCGACCGGCTCGTCACCGGTCGGTCTTGATGATTTCCGTCATGGTGACGCCGAGGCGCTCCTCGACCACGACAACCTCGCCGCGCGCCACCAGGCGCTCGTTGACGAAGATGTCGATCGCCTCACCGACGCGCCGGTCGAGCTCGAGCACGGTGCCGGGCGTGACGCGCAGGAGATCGCCGACTGCGATCCGCGACGAGCCCAGCACGGCGGAGACCGTGACCGGCACGTCGAAGACCTGTTCCAGATCCTCCGCCGTCTTGACCGGGACCGGCCCGGAGCGCGCGATCGAGTCGCCCCCGGCATTATGGTCGAAGGAGAGGTCGGCCGAGTTGAGCGGCGGCAGGTTGAGATCGTTTTCGTTCGGCATCTTGTTACCCCGCTACCGGTCCGAAGACGGCCTTGACCGCCCTGTCGACCGCTTCGTCTAGCTCCGCGCGCTCAATCGCAATACCGCCATCGGCCCATTCGAGCCGGCCATCGCCAATGGCGATGTCCGGCTCGCCGAGCACGACGATCCGGCCGGCAAAGCCGGTCTCACGAGCGAGCCCGGAGAGTTTTCCCTCGACGGTCTCGACCAGACTTTCATGCACCCGGATCGCCAGATGCGGCGCATGCCGGGCATGGGCCAGGCATTCGCGCGCCGCTGCGAGCAGTTGCACCAGCGGCTTGTCCGCCAGGGCGGCGCCGGCGAGGCTGCGCGCGGTCGCGATCGCAAGCTGCGCCGCCTGGGCTTCGATTTCCGCCAGGCGCTCGTCCTGCTGCGCCAGCAGCCGCTCGCCATGGCGCACCAGCTGCGTCAGCAGGCTTCCCAGCTGCTGCTCGGACTCGTGCCGCGCCTGGTCGAGGCCGCTGTGGAAGCCCTCTGCCCTGGCAGTCTCGAGCGCAGCTTCGTCGACCGCCTTGCGGCCATTGCCGCGGAAGTCGGTGTCGAACATGAATTTCTTGGCGGCTGCCATCTCAGTAAACCAACTCGTCTTCGGAATTGCCCTTGGCGATGACGATCTCGCCCTTCTCGGCAAGGTCCTTGGCCAGGGTCACCATCTTCATCTGCGCCTCGTCGACCTCCTTGAGCCGCAGCGGCCCAAGCCCCTGCATGTCGTCCTGCATGTTCTTGGCGGCGCGCTGCGACATCGCCCCGAGGAAGAAGGCGCGCATCTCCTCGTTGGCGCCCTTGAGGGCACGGGCGAGCATGTCCTTGTCGACCTGGCGCATCAGCGTCTGCAGCCCGGCGGAATCGAGCTTGCCGAGGTCTTCGAAGGTGAACATCAGGGCGCGGATGCGCTCGGCCGAGTCCTGGTTGGTCACGTCGAGCGCGGCGAGGAAGCGCACCTCGGTCTGGCGGTCGAAGCCGTTGAAGATCTCGGCCATCATCTCGTGCGGATCGCGCCGGCGCGTCTGCGTCAGCGTCGAGACGAATTCGGTGCGCAGCGTGTTCTCGATATGATCGAGCGCCTCCTTCTGCACCGATTCCATGCGCAGCATCCGGCCAACCACCTCGATGGAAAGCTCGTTCGGCAGGTTGCGCAGCACATTCGCCGAATGATCGGGCCGGATGCGCGAGAGGATCACCGCGATCGTCTGCGGATATTCGTTCTTGAGGAAGTTCGCGAGCACGACGGCGTCGATATTGCCGAGCTTCTGCCACATGTTGCGGCCGGCAGGACCCCGGATCTCCTCCATGATCAGCGCGACCTGATCGGTCGGCAGGATCTTCTCGAGCAGCGAGATCGTGCGGTCGAAGGAGCCGGTGATCGCGCCGGCGCTGGAGAGCCTGCCGACGAAATCGAGCATCAGTTTCTCGACCTGATCGGAATCGACCGTGCCGAGTTCCGCCATGGCGCGGGTGATGATGCGGATTTCCTCGTCGTCGAATTCTTCCCAGATCGCCCGGCCATGATCCTCACCGAGCACGAGCAGGATGACGGCAGCGCGCTGCGGGCCGGTCATGCCCTCGATCGTCATCGGCCCGTCGGAATAGCTCGCGGCGTCGCCGTCGGAGCCGGCGCTCTTGCTGCGGGTTGCGATGGAGCGTGTCGCGGCCATGGTTCAGGCTCCCGTCACGCTGGTGCTTTCTCGTGGATCCAGCCGCGCAGCACCGCGACGGAATCCGCCGGGTTCTGCGAGACCATGGCGCCGATCTTCTCGACCGACTGGGCCTTGAGCTGGCCCTTGATCTGCGCGATCGCGAGCATCCGTTCCGATGGCGCCTCGACATCGACCTGGCCGGCATTCGCGCCGCCGGCCGAGCCTGCTCCGCCGGAGACGGAGGAGAACGTCGCCGGATCACCGGTGCCCTGGTCGACCACGAGCGTGCCGTTGCGCATGAAGCTCGGGAGTGCCCTGGCCTCACGATCCGGCGCGAGCACCTGCTTAAGCAGCGGGCGCACCACGACCATCAGGACGATCAGGATGAGCAGCGCGATCACGGCCATCTCCGCGAAACGCACGAGATCCTCCCTGGTGAAGGAGGTGAGCTGTTGCATCAACGTCTGCTCGGTCAGGTCCGTCGGGGCCTGAGGCGCCTCGGCAAAGCGCAGATTGACGACCTCGACCTGGTCGCCGCGCTGGCGGTCGAAGCCGATCGCGGTCCGCACCAGCTGGCCGATCCGCTCCAGTTCCTCCTGCGACCGCGGCTGGTAGTTCGTCTCGTTGCCCTGCCGGCTGTAGACGCCATCGACCAGCACGGCGACGGAGAGCTTGCGGACCCGCCCGCCATCCTGCACCTCGGTGCGGGTGGTGCGCGAGATCTCGTAATTGACGACCTCCTCGTTCTTCGAGCTGGTGTCGCGCTGCTGGCCTTGCTGCTGGCCCTGGTTCTGCTGGGCGCCCGGCAGTTCGTTGCCGACGGTGACGCCCTCACGCTGCTCGTTGCTGGCGGAGGCTTCCGTCCGGTTCTGGCTTGAGCGGATGACCTTGCTCTCGGGATCGAACGTCTCCGAGCGGCTTTCGACGCGATTCGAATCGAGCGCCGCCGAGACCTGGACGCGGGCGCGGCCCGGCCCGACGATGCTCGCGACGATGTCGTCGATCTGCGCCTTGATCCGCCGCTCCACCGCACCCTGGCGCTCGTCCAGCGCCAGGCCGACCATGCCCTGCTCGCCTTGCGCACCGTCGGCGAGAAGCCGGCCGCGCTCGTCGACGATCGAGACCCGTTCGGGCTTCAGCCCGTCGACGGCCGAGGAGACGAGGTGGCGAACCGCCCTGACCTGGGCGGCGTCGAGGTCACCGGCGAGCTTGAGCGCGATCGAGGCCCGGGGCGGCTCGCGATCGCGCTCGAACAGGCGCCGCTCGGGAATGACGAGATGAACGCGCGCCGCCTGGACGCGGCTGATCGAGCGGATGGTGCGCGAAAGCTCGCCTTCGAGCGCGCGCAGATGGTTGATGTTCTGGACAAAGCTCGTCGAGGAGAAGGCGTCGCCCTTGTCGAAGATCTCGTAGCCGACGCCACCGCCCGACGGGATGCCCTTGCCGGCGAGATCGAGCCGCAACCGCGGTACGTCGGCGCGCGGCGCCAGGATAGTCTGGCCGTCGCTGCGCAGCTCGTATTTCACGCCGCGCGTATCGAGGTCCTTGACGATGGCACTGACGTCCTGGCTCGACAGATCGGCGAAGAGCACACCCATCGTCGGCTGCGACATGCGCAGCATCACAAAGGCGAAGAAGCCGATCAGCGCCAGCGTCACCGCCAGCATCGCCGCCAGCCGCGCCGCGCCGAATCTCCGGAACTGATCGACTAGCCCGTTCACGCCACGTTTCCGTTGCCCGGTGCCTGCGCAACCAACGCGCAGACACACCACTAGGCAAGTTTTTCCCAGTGCATGGTTAGCACCGGGTTAACGGCGGTTAGGAAACAGGCAATTCGGCTGGAAAGACACACTATCGCGAACGCGAAAAGGCGCCGGCCGCTCGGCCGACGCCCGGTAAATCCGGCGGATCGCCCGCAGGTTATTGGCGATAGTGCTGGATGCGGGTGGTGCGCAGGCCGGCAAGGCCATGCTGGTCGATCGACATTTGCCAGCTCAGGAATTCGTCGACCGTCAGCGTGTAGCGCTGGCAGGCCTCCTCCAGGCTGAGCAGGCCGCCGCGCACGGCGGCAACGACTTCAGCCTTGCGCCGGATCACCCAGCGACGTGTGTTCATCGGCGGCAGATCAGCAATGGTCAGCGGGCTGCCATCGGGCCCGATCACATATTTGACGCGCGGTCGCAGCGGCTCGGTCATGGTAACTCTCACACAACTCAACAGACCTACTGCCCAGGAGCCTAGCCCCGACGGGCTTAAATTTTGCCTAAAGCAATCACACAGGCTTTCGGCATGGCTCATGAGGCCCTCCATCAGGGGCTGCTCTTCACCGATTTGACCTTGTCGAGCGGCACCTTGATCGCGCCGATCAGCAATGTCGGCACGGTGGTCGAGAAGTCGATGCCGTCGACCTTGCCGGTGATCTCGGTCTTGACCGTGATCGCCGCGCCCGAGACGTCGGTGCCATCCACCGTGATGGTATATTCGCCGGCGGGCGCGGTGGAGCCGGTCGAGGTCTTGCCGTCCCAGCTATAGGTCTGGTCGCCGGCGACGAGTGTCTTGCTGCCGCTGTAGACGACCTTGCCGCTCGCATCCTTGATCGTGACTGTGCCGGTGCCGCCCTTGGAGGCGTTGAGCTTCCACTCCGCCTTGCCGTCCTTGAGCTGCGTCGCCGCGCCATCGGCCGTGACCGTCTGCCCGACGAAGCCGATCGCGCTCGCGCCCGTCGTCGCCTTGCTGACGCCGAGCAGCGCCGTCAGCGTCTCGTTCTGCTTGAGCTGCTGCTCGACGCCGGCGAACTGCACCAGCTGCTGGGTGAACTGGTTGGTGTCGAGCGGGTCGAGCGGGTTCTGGTTCTTCAACTGCGTCGTCAGCAGGCTGAGGAACTGGTCGAAATTATTGGCGATCGACGTGCCGCTGCCGGTCGCTGTCTTGTTTTGGGCAGCGGCAATCTGGGAGTCGGTGAGTTTGCCAGTGTTGGAGACGGCCATCGTCCGTTCCTCCTTCAGATGCTGAGATCGACGCCGCCGAGGCGGCCGCCGGTTCGCGGCAATGTCGCCGCTTCGGTGATGAGTGCACTGTCGTCTGTGGCCTGGACCCAGGCGCGGCGGCCGCGCGGCGTCTCGTCATCCTGCCGCTGCTGGCGCGTACCCGCCTGCTGGTCGCTGGAATCGCGCAGGCTCATGTCGATGCCGCCTTCCGACGGCTTCAGGCCGGCCTGCTCGAAGGCGCGCTCGAGCGTGCGTGCATCGCGCTGCAGCATATGGAGCGTCTCGACCCGGTCGACCGTCAGCTTGGCGCTGACCTCGCCCTTGTCGGAAAATTCCAACCTGACATCGATGCGCCCGAGCTCGGCCGGATCGAGCCTGATATCGAAGCGCTTGTTGCCTGCGAGCGCCCTTGCGCCGATCTCGACCGGCACGACGTGCAGCGGCGTCGCCCGGCCGGTGTCGCCCGAGATCATCCTGTGGGTGGCCTCGGCCTGGGCCTGGGCCGTCGCCTGGGCAGCGGCGTCGAGCTCCGTCAGAGGTGCCTGCGGCGTGGCCAGGCTCTGCGGCCCGGCGGCGAGAATGGCCTGCGGGCTCAAGGGCGCGGCGGCTTGCTGCGTCGTAGTCGTCTGAGCAGGATTGTCCGAGGTGGCCGGCTGCGCGGGTTGACCTGCAGTGGTCGGCTCGGCCGCCTTGACCTCGGCGCCGGTGGGGACTGTCGTCGCCTTGCCCGCCTCGGCCGATTCCTTCGGCACCGCCTGGCCATCGACCGGCTTGGCGTCGCCCTGCTGCGCTTCGCCAGGCTTCGTTTCCGCCTTGATCGCGACGCCGGCCGCTGGAAGCTGCGCCGTCACGCCGGCTTTGACACCGGTGACCGCAGCTTCACCACCCGCGCTGCCTTGACCGTCGATCTTCACCAACGCTGCCGGAACCGGGACTGCAACACCGCTCGCCATCGGCTGTACAGCTGCACCCGCCGCGCCGGTCGCCACGACCGTCTGCCCCTCCGGCTTGCTTTCCGGCGTGGCGGCACCGTCCGGCTTGGCCTGCTCGCCGCCCTGAAGCGTCAGCGCCGCCAGTGCCAGGAACTCGGCAGATACACTGGGAACCGGCACAGGCTGCGGCGCGACGACCGCTACCGCCTGTTCCTGGGACGGGTCTTTGATCACGGGGGCGCCGTCGAGCATGGCAGCCAGCGCAGCCTTGCGCTCTTCGATCGTCTTGCCAGCGGCCGGCTTGTCGCCAGCGGCCGTCTCGGTCTTTTTGCCTTCGGGGGCCGCAGCGTCCTTCGTCGATGCCTCGTCCGTTCCGGGTTCGGTCTTCGCCTTGTCGGATCGCTCGGCAGCACCTGCCGCTTTCCTGTCCTTGCCAGCCTCATCGGCACGAGCGGGCGATTTGGTCTCGGCCGCGGCCTCCCTGCGGGCGCCGTCATCGGATTTCGAGGGCTCGCGTGTCTCCGCGCTGTCGCGCGAGTTGCGGTCGTCCTCAACGCGCGGACGCGGCCGCTCCACCGGCTCCGGCGGCAGGGCGAAGGCCTGCTCGGGCTCGCTGCGCTCCGGGCTGCGGCGGCTCGGAGGAGTAATCTCGGGCAGCGCAGACGAACGCGAGACCGGCGCGGCGGACATGGGGTACTCTCCGGAACAGAACCGTGACGACGTGGCCGCCCCTTCCCGAGCAAGAGCCAAGCCAACCGGAAAACTATTTAGATTCAAAGATTTGACTGAATTGTCAGCACTGGGGACCCGGCAGGAATCGCTTCCTCGGGTGACCTGGCCCGGCAGGAATTGCCGGCCTTGTGCTGGCCCGCATCTGTCAAAACCGCTATAGAGCGCCCAAATCCTCGGACGCTTCTCGTCCGAACCCACCCGGAACCCTGATGACCGCTTCGCTCAACTCGCTCGACATCGCCAAGCCGCCTGCGGCGACGCGCGTCGTCGCGGCCATGTCGGGCGGCGTCGATTCCTCGGTCGTGGCGGCGCTGCTGAAGCGCCAGGGCTACGACGTCGTCGGCGTCACGCTCCAGCTCTACGACCATGGCGCCGCCGTGCACCGCGCCGGCGCCTGCTGCGCCGGCCAGGACATTCACGATGCCCGCCGCGTCGCCGAAGCGATCGGCATCCCCCATTACGTGCTCGACTATGAGAGCCGCTTCCGCGACGCGGTGATCGAACGCTTCGCCGAGAGCTATCTCGCCGGCGAGACGCCGATCCCTTGCGTCGAGTGCAATCGCACCGTGAAGTTCCGCGACCTGCTCGGCCTCGCCCGCGAGCTCGGCGCCGACGCGCTCGCCACCGGCCATTACGTCGCCAGCCGCGACCTCGGCACCGGCCATCGCGGTCTCTTTCGCGCCGCCGACGAGAGCCGCGACCAGAGCTATTTCCTCTATGCGACGACGCAGGAGCAGCTCGATTTGCTGCGCTTCCCGCTTGGCGGGCTCGACAAGGCCCAGACCCGGGCGCTCGCCGCCGAATTCGGCCTCGCCATTGCCGACAAGCCCGATAGCCAGGACATCTGCTTCGTGCCCAACGGCCGCTATGCCGAGGTGATCGAACGGCTGAAGCCCGGCGCTGCCCGCCCCGGCGCCATCGTCCATCTCGATGGCCGCGTGCTCGGCGAGCATGAAGGCGTGCTGCGCTACACGGTCGGCCAGCGCAAGGGCCTCGGCATCAGCTCCGCCGAGCCGCTCTATGTGGTCGCGCTCGATGCTGAGAACGCCCGCGTCATCGTCGGCCCGCGCGAGGCGTTGAGCGTCAGCCGCGTCGACCTGCGCGATCTGAACTGGCTCAGCGATGTTCCAATCGCCGAGTTGCCGTCCGAGGGCATCGAGGTCGCGGTCCGCGTCCGCTCGACCCGCGCGCCGCGCGAGGCGCGCCTGCTCGTCGACGACAAGGGCGTCCATGTCCTGTTGGCGCAGGGCGAGGAAGGCGTCTCGCCCGGCCAGGCCTGCGTGATCTACGACCATGCCGGCAGCGGAGCCCGCGTGCTCGGCGGCGGCGTCATCATGGCCAACCGGGTCCCGCGCCCGGCGCCCCAGCCCGAGCCTGCCTACGCCATCACATGACGACGACGAACGGTCTCGACGCGCAAAGGCGCGTCTACGCGGTCTGGGCGAAGTTCTACGACCGGATCTATCAGGGCCTGCTCGCCCGCGCCCAGCGCGAGGCGGTGGCGGCGGCCTGCGCCAGCGGCCGCGACATTCTCGAGATCGGTGTCGGCACCGGTTTGACCCTGCCCTATTTCGAGCGCGACCGGCAGGTTGTCGGCGCCGACCTCTCGCTCGACATGCTGCGCGTCGCGCGGGCCAAGGTACTGAGCCAGGGCCTCACCCATGTCCGCGGCCTGATGGTGATGGACGCCTGCCGGCTCGGCTTCGCCGACCGCTCCTTCGACGCGGTCACCGCCCAGTTCGTCATCACGCTGGTGCCCGATCCCGAGCAGGCGCTCGCCGAGATGGACCGGGTGCTCCGCCCCGGCGGCGAGATCGTGATCTCCAGCCGCCTCGTCGACGATGGCGGCTTTGCCGCGCCGTTCTGGAAGCTGGTCGCGCCGTTGGCGAGGGCGATCGGCTGGAGCAGCGACTTCAAGGTCTCGCGCCTGACCGACTGGGCGGCCGCGACCGGCCGCTACGAGACCGTCCATGTCGGCCAGGGCTATTTCAAGGTGGTCAGGCTGCGGAAGCTCAGCTGATCGGCGCCATCAAGGCTTGACGCCGACGCCTGCCGCCCCCTATATCCGCGCCGTCGCGATTGGCCACCTTCTCAAGGTGCGTCGCCATCGGGGCGGGGTAGCTCAGCTGGTTAGAGCAGCGGAATCATAATCCGCGTGTCGGGGGTTCGAGTCCCTCTCCCGCTACCAAACTATCTTTCATCGCGTATCGGCCGTTCAGCTGAGATTGGCGCATTCCAACGGCGCCGACTTGTACTCAAGCATTCCGCCACCGGGTTGCTGGAGCATGGCTCAGTCGAAGCGTCCTTTTCCGCTCGTTCGACCTCGCCATTTGCCAGGCCAAGGTCGAAGGGCTTACTCCATGGCGCCGCCGACGATTTCCTGTTCGGTTGCCATGCGTCGATCAGCAACTTAAGCCAGATCGGTCTCATCCTGCTGGCATGACACTCGGTCTATTTCCATGGCACGCGATATCGCTGCGCGGCGGCACCGCACCATTCTTGAGAGGCTCGACAGGTTTGAGTCCATAACCGTCGAGGAGTTGGCCCAGTCACTGGACGTCTCGCGCGAGACAATCCGGCGCGACCTCAAGGCCCTGTCGACGAGCGGATTGCTGTCGGTCGTTCACGGTGGGGCGATCCGAAACGAGCGTTCGGAAGCGCCCTTCACCAGCCGCCGGACCGTGAACCGTGCCGGCAAGGAGCTCATCGCCGATCTGGCGGTCTCGTTGCTAGGCGACGGCATGACCATCCTGCTCGATTCGGGCACGACGACCGAGGCCCTGGCGCGTGCTCTGGCGCGGTCGGACCGCAAGCGCCTGATCGTACACACGACGTCGCTCGAGAATGCGCGGCTCGCGAGCCGGCTTCCCGGCGCCCGTGTCTTCCTGATCGGCGGTGAGTTCGACCGAAACGAGGATGCGACGACCGGCGCCGAGACCTTGCGGGCGATCGCGCGACTCTCCGCCGACTTCGCCTTCGTCAGCGTCGGCGGGGTCGATCCCGATGGGCGGCTGACCGACTATACCCGCGCCGGCGCGGCGACCCGAAGCGCCCTGCTGCATGCCGCGGAGCAGGGTTTCCTGATGGCTGACAGCAGCAAGTTCGGGCTCGTCCTGCCCAGCCGCATCGGCAGCGACGAGCCTTTCGCGGGATTGCTGGTCGACCAGATGCCGCCGGCGCCGCTTGCCGCGAAGCTGGTCGAATGCGGGGTCACCGTACGCGCTTCCTGAATTGACCGTTTTTGTGGTTTTTTGTTGTTTCTTGATTCCCGTTTGCTAAAGTGCCTCCATCGCGGAGGCGCTCATGTCCATTCCCACCCAATCTCGCGTCGTCATCATTGGCGGCGGTATCATCGGCTGCTCGGTCGCCTATCACCTGACCAAGCTCGGCTGGCGCGACGTGCTGCTGCTGGAACAGGGGCGTCTCTCCTCCGGCACCACCTGGCATGCCGCCGGCCTCGTTGGGCAACTGCGCAGCCAGTCCAGCATGACGCGGCTGATCCGCTACTCCACCGAGCTCTACGCCTCGCTGGAGACCGAAACCGGGCTCGCCACCGGCTGGAAGTCCTGCGGCTCGGTCTCGGTCGCCCGTACGCCCGAGCGCATGACGCAATTGCGCCGAACGATTTCGGCGGCACGCGCCCAGGGCGTCGAAATCGAGGAACTCAGCCCGAAGGAGGCCGGCGACAAATGGCCGGTGATGCGTACCGACGACCTCGTCGGCGGCGTCTGGCTCCCCGGCGACGGCAAGGCGAATCCGGCCGATATCACCCAGGCCTTGGCGCGCGGCGCACGCAACGGCGGCGCCATTGTGCGCGAGGGCATCCGCGTCACCGGCATCGAGACCGACAAGGGTCGGGTCAAGGCGGTACTCACCGATCAGGGCCGGGTCGAATGCGAGGTTCTTGCCATCTGCGCGGGACAATGGTCTCGCACCGTCGGGCAGATGTGCGGCGTCTCGGTGCCGCTGCACTCGGCCGAGCACATGTACATCGTCACCGGCAAGATCGAGGGCGTGACGCCGGACCTGCCGGTGATGCGCGATCCCGATGGCTACACCTATTACAAGGAGGAGGTCGGCGGCCTCGTCATGGGCGGTTTCGAGCCCGATGCGAAACCCTGGGGCATGGACGGAATCCCCTACCCATTCGAATTCCAGCTCCTGCCCGACGACTGGGACCAGTTCGCGATCCTGATGGAGAACGCGCTGCAGCGCGTGCCGGCGCTGGAAACGGCCGAGGTCAAGACCTTCCTCAACGGCCCCGAGAGCTTCACGCCCGACAACAACTTCCTGCTCGGCGAGGCACCTGAGGTCGCCGGCGTCTATGTCGGGGCAGGCTTCAATTCGATGGGCATCGCCTCCGCCGGCGGCGCCGGCCGCGCGCTCGCCGAATGGATCGTTGAGGGCGAGGCGACGAGCGACCTATGGCCCGTCGATATCCGCCGCTTCGCGGACTTCAACAACAACCCGGCCTGGCTGAAGGATCGCATCAAGGAGACGCTCGGACTCCACTACGCCATGCCCTGGCCGAACCGCGAGCTCGATACTGCGCGCCCCTTCCGGCGCTCGCCGCTCTATGAGCGTCTCGCGGCCAAGGGTGCGGTCTTCGGCTCAAAGATGGGCTGGGAGCGCGCGAACTACTTCGCACGCAATGAAGACGAGCGCACGATCCGCTATTCTTTCGGTCCGCAGAACTGGTTTGAGACCGTCGCCGCCGAGCACCGCGCCTGTCGCGAGGCGGCCGGCATCGCGGACATGAGCAGCTTCGCCAAGTTCCTCCTGCAAGGGCCGGATGCCGAGCAGGCACTACAGCGCCTCGCCGCCAACGATGTCGCTGTGCCGGTCGGCAGTTCTGTCTACACCGCGCTGCTCAATGCGCGCGGCACCTTCGAAAGCGATCTGACGGCCGCCCGCATTGCACCCGACACCTACCTCCTCCTCACCGGCACCGCGCAAGCGACCCGCGACGCCCACTGGATCCGGCGCCAGCTTCCCGTCGGTGTGACGCTGACGGACGTGACCTCGGCCTACGCCGTGCTCTCGCTCGCCGGCCCGAAGGTGGTCGAAATCCTGAGCCGCGTCTCGCCGACCTCGTTCGCCCTCGCCGACTTTCCGGCCAATGCGATCCGGCAGATCACGATCGGCTATGCCACGACCTGGGCCTGCCGCCGCTCCTATCTGGGCGACGGATTCGAGCTCTACGTGCCGGTCGAATTCGCGCCTGCCATCTACGACACGCTGCACGAGGCCGGTACCGATCTCGGTTTTCTCGATGTCGGATACTACGCCGTCGACTCGCTGCGCATCGAGAAGGGCTTCCGCGCCTGGGGCCGCGAGCTGACGCCAGACATCAATCCCTACGAGGCCGGGCTCGGCTTCGCCGTGAAGCTGAACAAGGGCGATTTCGTCGGCCGCGGCGCACTCACTGCGGCCCGAGCGGCCCCACGCACAAAACGGTTGGTGGCGCTTGTCGGCCCCCGCCCGAACGGTCAGATGGCCTGGGGCGGCGAGGCGATCCTGGCGGACGGCAGGCCGGTCGGCGAGATCACCTCCGCGGCGTTCGGCGCGACCGTCGACGGAATCGTCGCGCTCGGCTGGGCCGAGAGCCCCGAGCCTATCGACCAGGCTTGGCTCGACGCGCGCAACTGGACGATTGATCTTGCGGGCGTCGCAATCGCTGTGACCGCCAGCCTCGCCGCGCCGCTCGACCGCAAGCAGCAGCGCGGGAATTAGGCGCATGACCGACCTCGCCCCACTCGCGCCGGCCATGCCCAGGGACATCGCGGTGCAGAAGCCGGCCCGCATCCTCACCCTCTCCTGCGAGGATCGGCCCGGCATCGTGCACGCCGTGAGCGGCGCGCTCTACCGCCAGGGCTGCAACATCCTGGAGAGCGCGCAATTCAGCGACCCGCGCGACGGCCGCTTTTTCATGCGGGTCGCCTTCGCGGCGGGCGAGCGCTTCGACGATGCGGCGCTCCGGCGCGAATTCGACGGCGTGGCCGGAACCTTCCGCATGGACTGGGACGCGGTCGATGCAGCGCGGCCGGCCCGCGTGCTCCTGATGGTCTCGCGCTTCGGCCACTGCCTGAACGATCTGCTGTTCCGCCAGGCGACAGGAAATCTCAACATCGAGATCCCCGCCATCGTCTCGAACCATCGCGATTTCGAGCCGCTGGCGAAGAACTACGGCATCCCGTTCCACCACCTGCCCGTGACGGCCGCGACCAAGGCGGAGCAGGAGGCAAGGCTGCTCGGGATCGTCGCCGAGACCGACGCCTCCCTCGTCGTCCTGGCGCGCTACATGCAGGTGCTGTCGAACGATCTTTGCCGCGCGCTCGACGGGCGGGCGATCAACATCCACCACTCCTTCCTGCCGAGCTTCAAGGGCGCCAAGCCCTACCACCAGGCCTATGAGCGCGGCGTCAAGCTGATCGGCGCGACGGCGCACTACGTGACCCCCGACCTCGACGAAGGTCCGATCATCGAGCAGGACGTCGCGCGTGCCGAGCACTCGCTTGCGCCCGACGACCTCGTGAGCGCCGGAAGGGACATCGAAGCCGTCGTCCTGGCCCGGGCCCTGCGCCTTCACATCGAGCGGCGGGTGATGCTGGCCGGCCGGCGCACCGTCATCTTCCGCTAAAGCCCGTTTCCACGTTGCAGCACCATTCGCAGCCGGAGATTCACGTGAGCGCCCGGATCCTCGATGGCCGCGACATTGCGCGTGACATCCGTGCCGAAACCTCTTCGCGCGTCGCCGATCTGGCCGCGAGTACCGGAATCGTGCCGCAGCTGGTCGTGATCCTCGTCGGCGAGAATCCGGCCTCGCGCGTCTATGTCGAGAACAAGGTCCGCGCCTGCGCCGAGGTCGGCATCAAATCCACTCTCATCACGTTAGATGCCGGCATTCCGGCGCAGGAACTCATTTGCGAGATCGAACGCCTGAACCGATCTCCCGATGCCCATGGCATTCTCGTTCAACTGCCGCTGCCGCCTCATCATGACATCCAGGCCGTCTTGCGGACGATCTCGATCCACAAGGATGTCGATGGCTTCCATCTCTACAATGTGGGCGGTCTGGTCGTCGGCAAAACGATCTTCTCGCCCTGCACGCCCTACGGCGTCATGCGCATGCTCGAACACGCTGCGATTCCGGTCGAGGGCCGCAACGTCACGATCGTAGGAGCCAGCAACATCGTCGGCAAACCGATGGCCTTGATGATGATGGCGCGTGAGGCGACCGTCTCGGTCTGCCATGCCAAGACGCGCGATCTTGCTCAATACACCATCCTGGCCGACATCCTGGTGATCGCGGCCGGCGTGCCCAAACTGATCGGGGCGCAGATGGTCCGCACAGGAGCGGTCGTGATCGATGTCGGGATCAACCGCGACCCGCAGGGCAAGCTGCAGGGCGACGTGGACTTCGAGGCCGTCAAGGCCAAGGCGTCCTACATCACGCCCGTTCCGGGAGGCGTCGGCCCGATGACGGTGACTATGCTGCTGGTGAACACGGTCTCCGCAGCGGAACAGATCTCGGCCGGTGCGAGCAACGCATCGCTATCCGGCGGTCGATGAATACGGTCCCCACGGCCGTCTGAAGGCACGGGACATGTCTTCTTCTAAGCCGGCAGACGCGCATCGAGAGCCGTGCTTGACATAGGACTGCTGGATAGCCTTTGCTCCTCCTATTGATAGGAGCTATGGCATTGACCGTAAGCTATTCTGGCCTCGCTGCATTTCATGCCGTCGCGGAGGCCAACAGTTTCACCGGGGCTGCCAAAGCCAGGAATTTGAGCCAACCGACCTTGTCATCCCAGGTCCGCGGGCTGGAGGAAGCCTTCGGGGTGAGGCTGTTCGACCGCATGGGGCGGCAGGTGAAGCTGACGCCGCTGGGTCAAAGCCTGTTCGTCATCACGGCCCGTCTCTTCGCTGCACAGGATGAGGCGCAATCGCTGCTCACCGGAACGCGAACCTTGCAGCGCGGACATTTGCGGATCGCGGCCGATAGCGCGACTCATGTGATGACAGCGCTGGCGCGAATGCGTGAGAAATACCCGGGACTGACCTTCTCCATGACGATCGGCAATTCATCGCAGGTCATCGACCAGATCATGGATTTCGCGGCCGATGTTGCGATCACGGCCAGGCAGAGTTCCGATCCACGACTGCACACGGTGAAGCTGCGTTCCGATCGGCTGGTCGCGTTCATTTCGAGCAAGCATGCTCTGGCGAGCTACGACGCGTTGCCGATTGAGGCTTTCGCTGGTCAGGACATCGTCCTGCGCGAGCGGGGATCGATCACACGGGAGGTCTTCGAGCGAAGACTCTTCGAGGCAGCGGTGCGGCCGGCGAACCTTCTCGAAGTTCAGTCGCGCGAAGCGGTGTGCGAGGCCGTTGCAGCTGGGTTCGGCATCGGCGTCATCTTCGATGCGGAATTCAAGTCGGACATCTCGGTGAAGCGCCTTGTGATCACAGGCGCGGATTTCTCCGTCGGCGAGTATGCAGCGTGCCGTGCCGAACGGCGGCGAATACCGCTCGTACGCAGCTTCTTCGAGACGGTGCAGGGGCTGACATCCACAACGTGAGGCTCGAGGGCTGCGCTATGCGATGCGCATCAGAGCAAGTGAAATCAAGATCAGCCCGCAGGCGAGCAGGCGTGACGGTTGCAGCGGCTCCTTGAGCCAGACAAAGGCAATGACAGCAGCGAAGAGCACCGAACTCTCGCGCAGCGCTGCGACGAGAGGGATCGGTGCGACGGTCATGGCCCAGATCGCGATCCAGTAAGCGCCGAGCGCGAGCGTGCCGCCCGCGCTGCCCTGGAGCCAGTAGGGCTTCATCGTCGCCCAGGCCGGTCGTCCGCGGCGAATTGCGACGAAAATGGCGAGCGGCAATGCGTCTATGACGAAGAGCGCGGCAGAATAGGCGTGCGGATCGCCTGCCGCGCGCGCGCCCAGCCCGTCGACCAGCGTGTAAGCGGCGATCATCACTGCGGCCAAAGCTGCGAAGCCGAGCGCGATGGGATCGAACCGGCTACCGCGCCGACGACCGAGGATCGAGATCAGCATGATTCCGAGGCCGAGGACCGCGATCGCTCCCAGTTGCAGAGGCGCAAGCTTTTCGCCGAAAAAACTGATGCCGATGGCCGTCGTCAGAAGTGGTGCACTGCCGCGGGCCAGAGGATAGATCTGGCTCATCTCGGCGCGCCGATAGGCCTCCGCGAGCCCAATATAATAGCCGACATGAAAAATCACGGAGCCAAGAAGCCATGGCCAGGCTTCGATGCGAGGCAAACCCGTGACCGCCAATGCCGGCAGGGCCAGAACGCCTGCGGCCGAGGTGATCATAGTCATCGCCAGGAGAGGCTCAAGCCGGATCTTGACGAAGGCATTCCAGCCGGCATGCATCGCTGCGGCGGCAAGCACCGCGAGAAAGACACCAAGGGTCAAGGCAGCACTCCGGCGCCGCTCGGCGACGTCCCCGTTCGCAAGGCATGCGCCCAGTCCCGCCGTCCATTTCGCTCCGCCTGCTCCGCCGCGCGCTCCCAATCATAGGTCGCGGCGTGAAGTTCGACGTCGATACTCTCCGTCAGCGTGACCAGTGCGAAACGCGCGTGAGGCGAACCGCTTTCCGACACATGCGTTTGCTCGGTCGCGTCGTGATAGGCGGGACAGCCGACGCTGTCGGGATTGACGATCACCGTTCCATCGGCGAGCCGGAGCACCGCAGGCAGATGGCTATGCCCGCACAGGACGAGCCGCGAGCGCGAATTACCAAGCCGGGCAGCGGCAGTCGCCCCCTTGCTCGGCAGAAGGCGGCCGGCGATAACGTCCTCCATGAAATACGCTTCATCATTGCCCGGACAGGCATGGAAACATCTGACCTGCGGAGCCGGCTCTATCTCGCCGGGCAGCCCGGCAAGCCACGCCCGGTCGTTCTCGTCGAGGCGTTGCCAGGCAAAGCGGTCGGAGGCGCCCAGATGTTGCGGCGAGGCCGAGCCCAGCGCTCGATCGTGATTGCCGCGGACATGGAAGGCGGTCGCGCCGCGCAGCAAGTCCACGGCCTGGCGCGGCCAGAGCGGGCCTGAAGCGCAATCGCCGAGGTTGACGAGTAGGTCGACCGAGTGCCGCAGAAGCTTCGCGAGCACGGCCTCCAAAGCGGCGGCGTTGCCGTGGACGTCTGCAATGACTGCTATGCGCATGAAGAGAAGCCAGGAATGCAGGTTCCGGGGACGAGCGGCTGAAATCCGATCAAGCTGGCACGGCCTATTCTCGAGCCGGCACGGTGCTACAGATCGGCGAGGCGAACTCGGCAAAGCTGCGGGCAAGCTTTCGATAGGTACTCCGCTTGAAGGAGACGACGCGATCAGGCATGGCGGCGAGCGGCAGCCATGCCCACTCCGAGAATTCGGCCGGCTCGTCGCCATTCGGCCTCGATATGTCGATCTCGGCTTCCGTCCCCGCGAACCGAAAGGCGACCCAGCGCTGCCTCTGCCCGCGAAACGCCGCGAGCTTGTGGGGTGGCCCCGCATAGGGCGGAAACTCGTAAGACCACCATTCGCTCGTCACCGCGAGCAACGAGGCCGAGGCGATGCCGGTCTCTTCGACAAGCTCCCGTCGCGCCGCGGCGACGATATCCTCGTCCTCGTCGATGCCACCCTGCGGCAGTTGCCAATCCAGGCCCGGCTCGACGATCTCCGGCCCGGACGAGCGGCCGCGACCGGCGAATACCAGTCCCGCCTCGTTGAAGAGCACGATGCCGACATTCGGGCGGTAGGGTAGCGCGACACACTGGCCGTCAGTTAATGAAGCGATCGCCACTGCTCACTCCGCCGCATGAAGCAGACGCGACGCCTGCAACAATCCACGCTGTTCGAGGAGGCCATGAACAGTCGCGGCAATGTGGGCGTCGATCCGCTTGAGATCGCGTGTGATGTCGAGCTGAAGCGCGCTGACGATGACGGTTTCGCGATCGCCGGTGCGCATCTCGGCAAGATGGGACTCGATCGCCTCGCGCTCCAGCTCGCGGAAGGTCTCCTTCTCGTGCACGATGCGGCGCGCCGTCGTCTCGTCCTCGGAGATGAAGACCGTGATCGCAAGGCGCAAATGATCCCGCAGCCGCAGATGCATGCCGGCGATCCGCGCCAGCGCTTCGGCGGGGAGCCGGCGCTGGTCGCGGATGCGCTTGCCGGCCATCTGCATCAGGTTCTTCTCGATGATGTCGCCGATATGCTCGAGGTTGATCGCCAGCACGAGCACCGCCGATAGCCGGCGTTCGTCGGTTTCCGACAAGTCCGCCTGGGCGATTGCGCCGACATAAAGCTGGATCTGGTTGTACAGGCTGTCGAGCACGTCGTCGGCACGGCTCACCGCAGCGACGCGGGCGAGATCGTCACCCTCGAAGGCCGCGAGCGAGGTCTTGAGCATGTCGTCGACGACATCGACCATGCGCAGTACCTCGCGCGTCGCGTTCGAGAGGGCGATGGTGGGCGTGGCGAGAGCGGCCTTGTCGAGATAACGCGAGCGCGACGGGTCCGCTTCCGGAGCAGGCTCGGGCATGAGGTGCATCAGCATCCGCGCAATCGCGGGCAGCGGGACGAGGAAGAGCGCCGCCATCACGAGATTGAAGGCGAGGTGAAACAAAGCCGCAGCCTGCGCCGGGGCGAAGGCGAGCTGTCCCATCAGCCGCGTCAGCAAGGGCAGCAGCGCCAGCCCCAGCAGACAGCCGAGGATCCGGTTCGCCAGGTTGCCCAATGGCACCCGGCGGGCTGCGGCGTTGCCTTTCATCGACTGGACGAGCGGATTCAGCGCGGTGCCAAGATTGCAGCCCAGCACCATCGCCAGCATGGTCGGCATGCCGATCACGCCGGTCGCGGCCAGGCTCATCACGACCAGGATCGCTGCGAGCGAGGAATGGGCGGCGAAGCTGAGAACCGCAGCCAGGAGCAGGGCAATCAGGGGATCGCCCGAAAGCGAGCCAAGCACCGTGCGCAGCACCTGCGAGTGCTCGACAGGCCCCATCGTGCCCTGCATCAACCGAAGCGACAGCAGCATCAGACCCACGCCGAAGAGCGCTTTCGCCGTTTCCCTGGCAGAGAGCCGGGCGAAGCGCCGCATGCCGACATAGCCTGCCAGGATCAGCAGCGGCACGAGCGTGCCGGTATCGAAGCTGACGAACTGGACGATCAGCGTCGTGCCGACATTGGCCCCGAGCATCATGGCAAGAGCCGGCGCGAGCGCGATCAGCCCGGCTCCCGAGAAGGAGGCGATCATCATCGCCGTGGCGGTGCTGGACTGGAGGCCGCTGGTCACGAGCACGCCCGCTCCGAAAGCGCGCCAGCGGCTGTCGAGGCCGGTCGCCAGCACGGCACGCAGGCGGCTGCCGACGGCGGCGGAGATGCCCGCCGTCACCATCTGCACGCTCCAAAGCAGCAGCGCGACCTCGCCGGCGAGCGCGAGCAGGATCTGGGTTGGCGTCTGTCCGGTCATGGCGACGCTCCCGAGCAGCGCTAGCGTTGCCGCCAACGCTGCAGGCGGCCGAACACCAGCCGGTCGAGCCCGACATGGGCGAGCTTCACGCTGATGGCGGTCAGCATGATCACGCTCGCCATGCCGGCGGCCGAGGCGATGGCGCCGGCTTCGTCCATATGGACGATGGCGATCGAGGCGAGCTTGGTGTCGGCGCCGTAGAGGAAGATCACGGCCGAGACCGTCGTCAGCGCATTGACGAAGACATAGACCGCAATGTCGAGGATCGCCGGCAGGCAGATCGGTGCGGTCACGCGGCGAAAGGTCGACCAGAACGGCACCTTAAGCGAGGCGGAGACCGATTCGAACTCGCTGTCGATCTGCTTCAGGCTGGTCAGGGCGGTGATGTGCCCGACCGTGTAGAAATGGGCGATGGTGTTGATCACCAGGATCGTCAGCGTCCCGTAGAGGACGCCGAGCGGGTTCCAGCCCGCATTGAAGAAGAAAACATAGCCGAGACCCAGCACGAGACCCGGCACGGCCATCGGCAGCATCGCCAGGAACTGAGCGAACGCGCGAAGGCGCGGGAACAGCTTCACCTTCTCGATCAGATAGGCCCCGGTGAAGATCAGCGCCGTGCCGATCACAGCGGTCAGCGACGCCAGCAGCAGCGAGTTGCCATAGGTCGTCCAGCCCTCCGGCTCGACGGTGGCGAAGTCGTAATTGTTCAGCGTCAGGGACAGGTTGTAGGGCCAGTATTTGACGAAGGAACCCCAGATGGCGACCGCATAGGGTCCGATGATCGCGAGCGCCGTCACGGTGACGAAGCCGAGCAGAGCAAGATCGCGGCGCTTGTCCGGCTGCGGCGTATAGGGCACGGCGCGAGCGGAAAGCATGGCGTTCTGACGGCGCTGGACAGCGCGGTCGACGAAGAAGGCGAGCACCGCCGGCACCAAGAGGATGATGCCGACGACAGCGCCCATCGGGAAATTCTGCTGGCCCACGACCTGGCGATAAGCGTCGGTCGCGAGCACGCTGAACTGCCCGCCGATCACCTTGGGGATGCCGAAATCGGTGATGACGAGGGTGAACACCACGAAAGCGGCGCTGATCACGCCGTAGCGCGCGCCGGGCAGCGTGATCGTGTGGAAGATGCGCCAGCGCGTGGTGCCCATCGCCTCGGCCGCCTCGCGCAGCCGGCCATCCGACAGGCCGAGCGCCGTGACGAGGATCAGCACGGCATGGGGAAAGCTGTAGAGCGCCTCGGCGGCGATGATGCCGACCGGCCCGTAGAGCGAGGCGCCCATCATCCAGGATTTGAGCAGGCCCTGATTGCCGAAGATGTAGATGAGGGCAAGGCCGGAGAGCAGGGAGGGTGCGAAGACCGGCACCATCGCCGCGGCATAGAACAGGCCTCGGCCGGGGATGCAGCTGCGTCGCAAGCCATAGGCATAAAGGAAGGCAAGCGGCAGCACGATCCCCGTGGTCACGCTGGCGATGAGCAGGCTGTTGGTCAGGGAGGAGAGCAGCGCCGGCGTCGTCGCGTAGCTGACGAAGTTCGCCAGTCCGATGAAGCGCCCCTGTGTATCCTCGAGGCTCTTGGACAGCAGCGCCCAGAGCGGCAGGGCGATGATGAGGACGAGCACCGCGCACAAAGCCAGGATCAGCACCCCGGCGACATGGCGCTCGCTGATCCGCACCGGCGACACCTTCACGGACGTATCGGTCATCGTCAGCGGCGGCGCGAGATCACTCATCGCCCGCCCCCGGCGAAGACGTGCAGCGACTCGGGCGGAAAGGCGACCGCGCGCACCTGCCCCGGCAAAATGCCGAGGTCGCGCATGGCATTGGTCGAGAAATCGGCCGCGATCCTTGTCGAGCGCGAATGCGTCGGTTCCAGATGCGCCCGACAATAGGATCCGAGGAATGACAGGTCGCCGATCGTCGCCTCGAACCGATTGGGCGTCTCGGCTGTGATGCTGCGGGTGCGGACCTCCTCGGGGCGCATGGCGAGCCGCACCGGCGTGCCCACCGCGAGGGGCGCGGCATTGGCGACCACAAGGTCGAGCTCGCCCACCCGCACCCGGCCCGGCCCGGTGACGACGGCGTCCAGAAAGGTCATGTGGCCGACGAAGTCGGCAACGAACGGCGTTGCCGGGCGACGATAGATCTCCTCGGGTGTGCCGACCTGCTCGACGGCGCCGTCGCTCATCACGACGATGCGGTCGGCCATGGCGAGCGCTTCCTCCTGGTCGTGGGTCACCATGACCGTAGTCACGCCGAGGCGCTGCTGCAGCGACCGCATTTCGTCGCGCAGCCTGACCCGGACCTTGGCATCGAGCGCCGAGAGCGGCTCGTCGAGCAGCAGCAGCTCCGGCGCGGTCGCGAGCGCGCGGGCAAGTGCCACGCGCTGCTGCTGCCCGCCCGAAAGCTGGATCGGATACTTCTTGCCCTGCTCGGGCAGGCCGACGAGTGCAAGGAGCTCGTCGACACGACGCTTGATCTCGCTGGCGGGGCGACGCCGGTTGACGAGGCCGTATCCGACATTGTCGATGACCGTCAGGTTCGGAAACAGCGCATAGGATTGAAAGACGATCCCGAAATCGCGTTCCGCCGGGCTCGCCCGGGAGACGTCGCGGCCGCCCATCTGGATGCTGCCACTGTCCTGCAGATCGAGACCGGCGATCGCGCGCAGCAAGGTCGTCTTGCCGCAGCCGGACGGGCCGAGGAAGCAGACGAACTCACCGCGGCGGATGTCGAGATCGATGCTGCGCAGAGCCTGGAAGGCGCCAAAGCTCTTCGCGAGCTTGCGGATCGAGATAAACGGAGTCGTGTTCGTGGTCATCGTACCGACTTTCAATCTGAGCGCGCGACGATCCGACCTCGGAGTACCGGCAAGCCTGGTCCGCGGCGCACCGCATAAGCCGTGCCACCCGGTCCGCCTGAGCGGGCCGGGCGCGATCGGTAGCCGTCAGTTCTTCGGCGCGGCCTTCGACTCGTAGCGCTTGGACCACTCGGCGAGCACGCGCTCACGGTTGTCGGCCATCCAGGACAGGTCGTTCCTGATCATCCCCGCTTCAGCGTTGGCGGGATAGTTGGCGGGCTTGTTCTCGATGCCCCGCGCAGCCACGATGGCATAGGTCTTCGAGTAGAGCTCGTTGGCCGTCGTGGTCGTCGACCAGTCGGCGATCTTCTTGGCAAGCGTCAGGTTCTTGCTGCCCTTGACGATGGCGCTGGCTTCCATCTCCCAGCCGACGCCTTCCTTCGGGATCACGACCTCGATCGGAGCGCCCTTGCTCTTCTCGGCCGCGCCGCGCATGTCGAGCGCCAGGCCGATGGTGCGCTCGCCGCGCGCCGCCTGGACGCATGGCGCCGAGCCCGAATGCAGATAGGCGGCGATGTTCTCGTGCAGGCCGTCCATGAACTTCCAGCCCTCGGCCTCGCCCATGCTCTGCAGCCAGCCGGCGACCATCAGATAGCCGGTGCCGGACGAAGCCGGGTGCGGCATCACGATCTTGCCTTTGAACGCCGGGTTGAGCAGGTCCTTCCAGGAATCCGGCACCGCGATGCCCTTGGCCTCGGCGGTGTTGTAGCAGACGACGCCGAGATAGGCGTCCATGCCCGTCCAGGTGTAGGGCTCGTTGCCGTCGCGGAAGACCGGCTTCAACGCGTCGGCGCCGACGGGCTTGTAGGTTTCGAGCAGGCCGGCCTTCTCGAACATCAGCAGGCTCGAGGCGGCCAGGCCCATCACCATGTCGGCCCGCGGATTGTCCTTCTCGGCCAGGAAGCGGGCAGTGATGACGCCGGTGGAATCACGGACCCAGACCACGTCGGCCTCGGGCACGGCCTTCTCGATCGACGCCTTGAATGGGCCGAGCTGGTCGTTCTCCAGGGCGGTGTAGACTGTCACTTTCGTCTTCTGGGCCTGGGCGACGCCAGGAAGTGCGAGCGCGAAGGCGCCGATGACGCAGGAAGCAAGCCAGTTCTTCATCTTCTCATCCCCTCGTTGTTGTCCGGTTGGGCGCTCTTTCGGCGTTTCATCCCCTGATCGTTGAAAACGCAGGCGGGGCGAGCCGCCTGCGCCTGGCATCTTCAGCTGC
>NZ_CAXUTF020000011.1:0-128448 GCF_964254315.1 Allobosea sp. LjRoot90 | reverse complement strand
GAGAGAAATCGTTAGCTTGAACTCGGCCGCGCGCTGAGCGCTCGCGGAACTGGTCACAGGGCCTACCCCTCACCCTGCCCTCTCCCTATGGGAGAGGGTTCCCCGCGGTTCTTCGCCCAGCAATTACGCCACGTACTGCGCGACGCCGCCGCCGAACGACCAGTCCTCGCGCTTGACCTCGACCAGGTTGATGAAGATGTCGTCGGGCCTCAACCCCGGCTCCTTCTGCAGGTTCGCGGCGATAGCGGCATAGAGCGCCTTCTTCTGGGTAACACCGCGGGTGTTGGCGACGGTAAGCTGGATGATCACCAGGGCATCGCTGCGGTTGAAGCCGAAATAATTGTTGTCGAAGATGAACTCCTCGGCCTCGTGCTGATGCACCACGGCGAAAAGGTCGTTCTCCGGCACCTCGAAGGTCGCGCGCAAGGCGCGGTAGACACCATCGACGATGGCGGCGGGATGCGAGGCCGGGCGGCCGCGGCGCATCGAAATCCGGATCAGAGGCATGACGGGCTCCATAGGACGGGGCGGTCTCTGCCGCCGACATCCTGAAACTAGGCTTGAAATTCTAATCTGAAAATCGTATCTTTGACGATATCAATGATATGTAATTGAGATTTATATGAGCAGTACCCTCGACCTCGATGGCGTCAGCGCCTTCCTGCATGCAGCCGAGCTTTCCAGCTTCACCCGCGCTGCCGAGGCGCTCGGCACGGCGCAATCGCTGATCAGCACGCGGGTCAAGAAGCTGGAGGAGGCGCTCGGCCAGTTGCTGCTGCAGCGGCATCCACGGCTGGTCCGGCTGACTGCCGAGGGCGAGCGCTTCCTGCCGGCGGCGCGCGAGCTGATGGCGGCGCATGAGCGGGCGTTGACCTCTTTCCAGCAGGTCCAGGAGCGTATCAGCATCGGCATCAGCGAGCAGGCTGTCGGGGCCGATGCCCCTGCCCTGCTGGCGCGGCTCGCCAAGCACGACCCCTCGCTGGTGATCGGGCTGCGCATCGAGCCCTCGGCAGCGCTCGACACGGCATTCGAGCGTGGCGAGCTCGATGTCGCGGTGATCCGCCGGCTCGGCCCCGGGCGCACCGGCGAAGTGCTGCGGCGCGACGCGTTCGGCTGGTTCGGCGCGCCCTCGCTGATCAGGCCCGACGGGCCGGTGCCGCTGGTCAGCCTGATGCCGGAATGCCGCCTGCGCCGCCATGCCATGGATGCGCTCGATCGCGCCGGCCTGCCCTGGCGCGAAGCCTTCATCGGCGGCGGCATGGCGGCGGTGCTGGCGGCGGTCGAAGGCGGGCTCGGCGTCTCGCCGCTGGCCGCCCGGATCGCGCCGCGCGGGGCGATCGACCACGGACCGGGCTGGGGACTGCCGGTGCTCGACAGCTTCGAGGTCGTGCTGCGCAGCAATGTCGCGACACCGCGCGCCAACGCCTTCGTCAGAGAGCTCGCGGCGGCGTTCCGGGTGGGGTGACGCGCGCTACGCCACCACGCGCTCGACCCGGCTGATCACCCGCTTCTCGCGGAGTTCGCTGATGATCGCGGAAAGATGCCGCAGGTCCCAGACCGTGAGGTCGATGGTGAGGTCGGTAAAGTCCGGCGTCGGCCGGATCATCGAGACCGCATCGATATTGCCGTCATGCTCGGCGATGGTGGTGGTGATCTGTGCGAGCGATCCCGGCTCGTTGATCGAGTTGAGCTGGATGCGCGCCGGGAAGCGCTGCGGGCGCTTGTCGTCGAGATCCCAGCGCACGTCGAGCCAGCGCTCCGGCTCATTGTCGAAGGCGGCGAGCGAGGGCGACTGGATCGGATAGATCGTCACCGCCTCGCCCGGCGTCAGGATGCCGACGATGCGGTCGCCCGGCACGGCCCCGCCCCCCGGCGCGAAGCGCACCGGCAGGTCGCCGCCGAGACCGCGGATCGGGATCGCATCGGCGCCTGGCGTCTCGCCCGGCAGCTTGAATTTGAGGTTCTCGCCCTGGCGCAATTCGAACCAGCCCTTGCCCGTCGGCTTCGCCTTGGGATCAGAGGCCGGGCGCTTCTCGGGCTCGAGGTCGGGATAGACCGCGCGCACCACGTCGCCAGAGAACATCTCGCCGCGCCCGACAGCGGCGAGCACGTCATCGATGGCGGTGCGAGCGAGCCGCTTGAGTGCGGCCTTGAGCTTCTCGTCTGAGAACGGACGCTCGGCCCGCACGAAGGCGCGCTCCAGGATCTGGCGACCGAGCCCGGCATATTGCCGGCGCACGGCGGCGCGCGTGGCGCGGCGGATGGCGGCTCTAGCCTTGCCGGTGACCACCAGAGATTCCCAGGCAGCCGGCGGCGCCTGGCCCTCGGCGCGGGTGATCTCGACCTCGTCGCCGTTCTGGAGCTCGGTCAGGAGCGGCGCGATCCGCCCGTTGATCTTGGCGCCGACCGCGGTGTTGCCGACATCGGTATGGACCGCATAGGCGAAGTCGATCGGTGTCGCCCCGCGCGGCAGCGCGATCAGGCGGCCCTTGGGCGTGAAGCAGAAGACCTGGTCGTGGAAGAGCTCGAGCTTGGTGTGCTCGAGGAACTCCTCGGGATTGTCGCCCTCGGCCAGGAGATCGACCGTGCGGCGCAGCCATTGATAGGCGCGGCTTTCGTCGGCGGCGGCAACGACGCCGGCGGTCCGCCCGTCCTTGTAGCGGGCATGGGCGGCGATGCCGAATTCGGCGATGCGGTCCATCCCGTCGGTGCGGATCTGCAGCTCGACGCGTTGGCGGCCGGGGCCGACCACCGTCGTGTGCAGCGAGCGGTAATCGTTCTGCTTCGGCGTCGAGATGTAGTCCTTGTAGCGGCCGGGCACCATCGGCCAGGTCATGTGGACGATGCCGAGCACGCGGTAGCAGTCCTCCGGCTTGTCGACGATGACCCGGAAACCGAAGATGTCGGAGAGCTGCTCGAAGGAGACGGATTTGCGCTCCATCTTCTTCCAGATCGAATAGGGGCGCTTGCGCCTGCCATAGACCTGCGCCTCGATGCCGCGCTCGGCGAGCTTGGTCTTGAGATCGCTCTCGATCTCGCCAATGACCTTGCCCTCGCGCTGCGTCACCTCCTCGAGCCGCTTGGTGATGGTGGCATGCGCCTCCGGCTTCATATGGCGGAAAGCGAGCTCCTCCAGCTCCTCGCGCAATTCCTGCATGCCCATGCGGCCGGCGAGCGGCGCATAGATCTCGATCGTCTCCTCGGCGACGCGCAAGCGCTTTTCGGGCGGCACATAATGCAGGGTGCGCATGTTGTGCAGCCGGTCGGCGAGCTTGACCAGCAGCACGCGGATATCGTCGACGATGGCGAGCAGGAGCTTGCGGAAATTCTCGCCCTGTGCCGCCTTTTTCGAGACAAGGTCGAGCTTCTTGATCTTGGTGAGCCCATCGACGAGCCGACGGATATCGGGCCCGAACAGGGTCTCGATTTCCTCCAGCGTCGCTTCGGTGTCCTCGACGGTGTCGTGCAGCACGGCGGCGACGATGGTGGCGTCGTCGAGCTTGAGCTCGGTCAGGATCGCCGCGACTTCGAGCGGATGGGCGAAGAACGGGTCGCCGGAGGCGCGCTTCTGCGTGCCATGCGCACGCATGGCGTAGACATAGGCGCGGTTGAGCAGCTCCTCGTCGGTATTTGGGTTGTAGCGCCTGACCCGGTCGACAAGCTCATATTGCCGCATCATGCCCATGCGGGCGTAACTCCACCGCTCAACTCGATTGGATTCGCTTCAATATCAACGATCGCGGCAGGGCGCGGCAAGGCGAATCCATGCGAGACAGGCATGAAAAAAGCCCGGCAGGGCCGGGCTTTAGCAAACGTCATGAACGCTTTTCCGACGACTCAATCTTCGTCGTCGGCGCTCTCGGTCGGCGGCACGAGGCCGTCGAGGCCGCGCAGCAGGTCGTCTTCGCTCATCCGGTCGAACTGAACTTCCGAATCGGGGGTGGCGACATGCGACTGCGAGGTCAGCAGCGGCACGGTGTCGGCCTCCGGCTCGTCGACCTCGACATGCTTCTGCAGCGAGTGGATCAGGTCTTCCTTGAGATCCTCGGGGGTGAGCTTCTCATCGGCGATCTCGCGCAGGGCGACGACCGGGTTCTTGTCGTTGTCGCGCGGGACGAGAATCGAGGAGCCCGAGGCGATCATGCGGGCGCGATGGCTCGCAAGCAGAACCAGCTCGAAGCGGTTCTCGACCTTGTCGATGCAATCCTCAACGGTGACGCGAGCCATTCGCGGCTCCTTCTGATCTTGCGCGATGCGATGGAAAGGTTGAACGGCGCTCATACAGGCTGCGCGCTGCGGATGCAAGGTTTTGAACCGTCTCCTCCACGCACCGCTATGCGGGCGCGACCGTCATGGTGACGCTACTGCCTTGAGCCATTGCCGGACGGCCTGAACATCCGCGCTGGCCATGTTCTCCTCGGTTGCGACCAAATGATAGTGATGCCCTTCGATGACCGGGCCAAAGGGGTGGACGAGCACGCCGCGTGAGAGTTCGTCCTCGACCAGGAACAGGCTCGTGATCACGACGCCCTGCCCTGCCACGGCCGCCTGGATAGCGTGGCTTTCGTCGGTGAAGCGCAGGCCAGCTTCGACGTTCAATCCCGCGACCCGGGCCAGTGCCTGCCAGCGTCGCCAATCCGGCTGCAGATCCCGACGCAGCCACTCCGAGTGAATCAGCCTCGCTGCAGTTAGATCAATGGGATCGCGTAGGCCGAGCAAGGGGCTGCAGACCACGCCGAAACGCTCCTGGCACAGCGGTTCGGATACCAGTCCCGAAAACGGGCCAGCACCGTAACGTACCGCGAGGTCGGCAGCGCCGCTGGCTAGATCGACGGCGTCGTCCGATGCATGCAGCCGCAACGCGAATTGCGGCCACTGCACCTGGAAGAGCCCCAGCGCCGAAATGAGGCGGCGCGCGGTGAAGAGCGCGGTCGCGCTGACCGTCACCGCGCTGCGCTGAGGCCGAGGAGAGAGCTCGGCGATGGCGCGGGCAAAATTGTCCAGGCCGTCCCTGAGCACGGGGTAGAGCTGCGCGCCGGCCGGCGTCAGCGAGACGCGCCGGACATGCCGGTCGAAGAGCGGCAGGCCGAGCGTCGCTTCCAGCAGCCGCAATTGGTGGCTGATCGCCGTCGGCGTCACGGCCAGTTCCCGGGCCGCCTTCTGAAAACTTAAATTCCGGGCCGCGGCCTCGAACGCGCGAAGCGCAGCGAGTGGCGGAAGCTTCCGAGGTTCCGGCATGAGTGAGGTATACTCATCTATCAGCTGATGAATTCGATTTTGTCGCCCCGCAGATAGCAACATATCTCACGATTAGCGAGAACATCGCATGAGAAATTTGACTTCATGGAGATCGCCATGCCGCCCCTTCACATCCTGCAGATCGATGCCAGCGCCCGTCCCGGGCGGTCCGGGGTCGATCCTCGCGGATCGCATACGCGCCGCCTGACCAGCCGCTTCGTCGAGCGCTGGCAGACTGCGCGCCCGCACGACACCGTGACCTATCGCGATGTCGGGCAGCAGCCGCCCTCGCCCGTCAGCGGCGACTGGATCGCGGCAGCCTTCACCCGGCCCGAGCGCCGGGATGAGGCAGCACAGGCGCAGCTCGCCGAAAGCGATGTTCTGGTGAGCGAGCTTCTGCGTGCAGACCTCATCGTGATCGGCGCGCCGATGTACAATTTCGGCCTTCCGGCCCAGCTCAAGGCATGGGTGGACAATGTCGTGCGCGTCGGCGTCACCTTCGGATTTGATCGCAGCCGGCAAGGCGAACCCTATTGGCCGATGCTGCCGCCCGGCAAGCGGCTGGTCATCCTGTCCTCGCGCGGCGATTACGGCTACGGCGCCGGCGGACGCCTGGAGACCGTCAACCTCGTCGAGCGCGGGCTGACGGTGCCGATGGGCTATCTCGGCCTGACCGAAACGCATTCGGTCGCCATCGAGTACGACGAGTTCGCCGATGAGCGCCTGCGGACGTCGATTTCGACGGCCGAGACCGCCGTCGACGAATTGGTCGGGACACTCGCACGCGACGTCGCCGAAACTGCGGATCGAGTGTTGGCGCTAGCCTGACACGATCGAAGCGGCGCCTGTGCCACGAATCGATCAGTGGCCGCGGCCAACTTCAGCGTGTCAGAGCCCGCGCATGCGGGCGACGAGCTCTTCCACCAGCGGCTCGCGCTGCTCGATTTGAGCGGGCGCGCGTCCGGCTATCGCCGGAAGTTCTTCCGGCCGCTGCTCGGAAAAGCGCATGCGCATCGTCGTCGCCACCGCCTCGCCGAAGGCGATCGCCTCGCGATTGCCGATCGAGGAGAGGAAGGCGATGGTGCTGGCCGAGGCGTCGGCGATGGCGGCGCGGATGATCTGCTGGTCGCGCTCATTGCCGAGGCGCATCGCGAATACGGTCGAGCATTGCGACAGGATGGTCGGGTCGAGCTCGCCCGGACGCTGCGTCACGATGCCGAGATAGGCGCCGTATTTGCGCCCCTCCTTGGCGATGCGGGCGATGGCCTGGCGGGTCGGCGCGAAGCCGAGCGACTGATCCTGCGGCACATAGCGATGCGCCTCCTCGCAGAGCAGCAGGATTTCGTAGCTGCCACGGCTCGCCATGGCGAGGTCGAAGGCGAGCCGCGCCAGGCTGGACGCCACAGCATTGACGACCTCCGAGGGCAAACCGGCGAGCTGGAACACGGTGATCGGCCGGCCTCTGTGCGGCACCCGGAAGATCTGGCTCACCACCGGCGCGATCGTCTCCATGCTGTTGGCATGGGCGAAGAGGAACCCGTAGCGCGGGTCGCCGTACAGCGTTTCGAGCCTGATCCTGAGCGCGCGCAGGGTCGTGCGCGAATAGCGCAGTTCGTGCAGCCCGATCAGCTCGTCGATCGCGACAAAGAGATCGGCGATGCGGTAGGGCGCTGCGAGCTCGGCCGTTCCGCCGGCTTCCCCTGGCCGACGCGCGCCAGGATCGAGTGGCCGCTTCAGCACGCTGCTGCCGAGATCGCGCGCCATGTCATGCGGAGAGACGATACGGTAGCGGCTGCGAGCCACCGCGATGACCTCGCGCAGCACCTCGGCCTCGTCCTCCAATGGCGGGCGGCCGCGGAAGACGATGTCGGCGAACTCCTCGAAGCGGAACAGCCAGAACGGCAGGTCGAGCGTGCTCGCGTCGATCCGCACGGAGGTGTCGGGGAAGGCGTGGGCGTATTCGTTGTGCGGATCGAGGATCAGCGCCCGCAGATTCGGCTTCGCCGCCACGGCCTTGCGCAGCATCAGCGCGACGGCGCTCGATTTGCCGACACCGGTCGTGCCGAGCACGGCGAAATGACGCGAGAGCAGGCGCTCGATGTCGACGCTCGCCGAAACCGCCGCATCCTGGGTCAGGGTACCGAGCGTGACGCCCCGGCGCTCGCCGAGATCATGGATGAGCGCCAGATCGCGCGAGCGGATACGATGGGCCCGCGCCCCGATCGGAGGATAAGTGACGATACCGTTGTTGAAGCGCGCCGTACCATTCTCGCCGTCGACGACCTCGCCCAGCAGCTCGACCTCGATCGCAACCGCATTGGGACCGGCCTCGTCCCAGACCGGCTGCAGCGCGCGCATCTCGTAGACAAGCCCGACAATGCGGCTCGTCCCGAGGCTGATCGAGATCAGGCGGCCGATGGCGCAGCCGTCATGCGCGCCGGGCACAGGCCCGGATGCAGCCCCAGCGATCGTGGCGCGCGCGCCCGAGCACGCGACGACGCGACCGAGCGCGCGGTCAGCGGGCTGGTTCGAGTCACGCCGATCGGGCGTGACCTTCGTCTCGAATTGCCGATGGTCGGCGGGAAGTTGCATGAGGAGTCTGGAAACGCCGTGGGACGATGCCGGACGCTAATTTCCAAGGCTTAACAACAGTCACGCCGCAGATTGCGTGCATATTCCTGCCATGCACGCACTGCGTGCAGTGATTGATCAAGAATACTGACGGCGTCGATCACATCCCTTGCCTTGAACCAGCGCCTGACGCGGCTTAGAGCATGTTCCGCAAAAGTGGGAACCACTTTTGCGATGAGAACATGCTCCAAACCGTTGAGTTTGCGCGAATTCTTTTCGCCCAACCGTGTCGGCTGGACGGAAAGCGCGCTAGACGGCAAAGGACGAGGGGGCGACGATGACCAAGAACCGCTTGCGCCTGGGCGTGAACATCGACCATGTCGCGACCGTGCGGAACGCACGCGGTGGCGCCCTGCCCGATCCGGTGCGCGCCGCCCTTCTCGCGGTGGCTGCCGGCGCCGACGGCATCACCGCCCATCTGCGCGAGGACCGGCGCCATATCCGCGACACCGACATGGCGAAGCTCGCAAGCGAGCTCAGCAAGCCGCTGAATTTCGAGATGGCCGCGACAGCGGAGATGATCGGCCTTGCCGAGAAGTTCAAGCCGCACGCAGCCTGCCTGGTGCCCGAGAAGCGTGAGGAACGCACCACCGAGGGCGGGCTCGACGTGGTCGGCCAGGCGAACGCTTTGGCCGCACCAATCGCGCAGCTCAAAGCCGCCGGGTGCCGCGTTTCGCTGTTCATCGAGGCCGATGAGGCGCCGATCGCAATGGCCGCCAAGCTCGGAGCGCCCGTGGTCGAACTCCATACCGGCACCTGGTGCCACGCCGTCGCCGATGGTCATGCCGACAAGGCACAGGCCGAGTTCGAGCGGCTCGCGAACGGTGCGGCCTTCGCCGCCTCGCTCGGGCTGGAAGTCCATGCCGGACACGGGCTCGACTACGACACCGCGCGCAAGCTTGCCGGCGTTCCCGACTTCGTCGAGTTCAACATCGGCCATTTCCTGGTCGGCGAAGCGATCTTCGTCGGCTTTGAGACTGCGATCGCCGTGATGCGGCGGGCGATGGACGAAGGCCGCGCCGCCAGCTAGACCGCTGGAATGATCCTCGGCATCGGCTCCGACCTCTGCGACATCCGCCGCATCGAGAACTCGCTCGCCCGCTTCGGCGAGCGCTTCACCCAGCGCATCTTCACGCAAGGCGAGCAGGCGAAGTCCGATCGCCGGGCTACGCGCGCCGCCTCCTACGCCCGCCGCTTCGCCGCCAAGGAGGCCTGCTCGAAGGCGCTCGGCACCGGCATACGGTCAGGCGTGTTCTGGCGGGACATGGAGGTGATCAATCTGCCGAGCGGGCGGCCGACTATGCGGCTCACCGGCGGCGCTGCGGCGCGCCTGGCCGAGATGACCCCGCCCGGCCATGAGGCGATCGTGCACGTCTCGCTGACCGACGATCCGCCGCTGGCGCAGGCCTTCGTAGTGATCGAGGCCAGGCCCGTTCGGGCCTGACCTCGGATAGCGGTTCTTTTTACTCGGCCGGGGCCGGCGTGACGCCGGTGACCTCGCCGCGCGGTTCCTCGCTCAGCCAGCGATAGACCACGCCGCCAAGCGCGCCGCCGATGATCGGCGCCAGCCAGAACAGCCAGAGCTGCTGGATCGCCCAGCCGCCGACGAACAGCGCCGGGCCGGTCGAGCGCGCCGGATTGACCGAGGTGTTGGTCACCGGAATGCTGACGAGGTGGATCAGGCAGAGCCCGAGGCCGATGGCGAGCGGGGCGAAGCCGGCCGGCGCCTTGCCATGAGTCGCGCCCATGATGATGAACAGGAACATCATGGTCATCACGACTTCAGTGAGGAAGGCCGAGGCCAGCCCGTACTTGCCCGGCGAATGCTCGCCGAAGCCGTTCGAGGCGAAGCCCTTGGCGACGTCGAAGCCGGGTGCTCCAACCGCGATGAAATAGAGCACGGTCGCGCCGAGGATCGCGCCGACCACCTGCGCGACGATGTACGGAACGACCTGACTGGCCGGGAACCGCCCGCCTGCCGCCAGGCCGACGGTGACTGCGGGGTTGAGATGGCAACCGGAGATGTGTCCGATCGCATAGGCCATGGTGACGACAGTCAGGCCGAAGGCGAGCGAGACGCCGAGCAGGCCGATGCCGACCTGCGGAAAGCCGGCAGCGATGACGGCGCTGCCGCAGCCGGCGAAGGTCAACCAGAAGGTACCGATGGCTTCGGCTGCGTATTTTTTCGTGCTCATGGCGATTCGCCCCAAGGTTGCGGGTCGCGAAACTGTGATCCTCGGGCAACCTAGCGTCAATCGCCGGAAATCGATGGCCAACCACGCAATCCAGGACGAACGACCGCCCGCTTACCGTGTGTTGCAGCATGAGTGGCCGCGACCGATGGCACATCGTCAACGTCCAGGTCGCCGAAGCAGTCGACCATGGAGGTGGGCATCCTCGTCAGCGCCGGCACCTCGCCGCGGGTCTTCGACCTGCGCGGCGAGATGCGCGAACAGATCGTCGCCTTCCTGCAGCCGGCACATGGCGCGCTCGCGCCGGTGACAGCGGTGCAATGATCCGATGAGCCACATATTATCGCCCTGCCGTCGCGGCAGCAGGTACCGGCCTCGCAAAAGTGGTTTCCACTTTGACGGAACATGCTCTAGACCGCGCTCTCGAAACGTAGCCAGCAGGAGGCCCGTGTGGCCAACGACGCCGAGATCAAGAGCAAGACCAAGGACGAAGGCGGCATCCTCGAGACGATCAAGGTCGTCGTCCAGGCCCTGCTGATCGCCCTGGTGATCCGGACCCTGCTGTTCCAGCCCTTCAACATCCCCTCCGGCTCGCTGATCCCGACGCTGCTGATCGGCGACTATCTGTTCGTCTCGAAATACACCTATGGCTATTCGAAGCACTCGATGCCGTTCAGCCCGCCGCTGTTCCAGGGCCGGGTCTGGGCAGCCGAGCCGAAGCGCGGCGACATCGCCGTGTTCAAGCTGCCGAGCGACAATTCGACCGACTACATCAAGCGCGTGATCGGGCTGCCCGGCGACCGCATCCAGATGATCGACGGCATCCTGCACATCAACAACCAGCCGGTGAAGCGCGAGCGCATCGCCGATTTCGTCACCACCGACCCGTGGGGCCGCACGACGCCGGCGATCCAGTACCGCGAGACGCTGCCGAACGGGGTCAGCCACCAGATCATCGAGCGCGAGGGCGACACCGGCACCTTCGACAACACCCCGGTGTTCCGCGTGCCCGACGGCCATTTCTTCATGATGGGCGACAACCGCGACAACTCGCTCGATTCGCGCGATCGCAGCGTCGGCTTCGTGCCGTTCGAGAACTTCGTCGGCCGCGCCGAAATCATCTTCTTCTCGATCGACGAGGGCGCGTCGGCCTGGCGCATCTGGGAATGGCCCTGGACGGTGCGCTGGAACCGCATGTTCTCGACGATCAAGTGAGCAAGACGACCGACAGCGGCCGCAAGCTGCCCGAGCTCTCGCGGCTCGAGGACAGGCTCGGCCATCGCTTCCGCGACCGCGGCCTGCTGGAGACGGCGCTCACCCATATGAGCGCCGACACGCGCCGGATCGCGAGCTATCAACGGCTCGAATTCCTCGGCGACCGGGTGCTCGGCCTCTCGGTCGCCGACATGCTGTTCACCACCTATCCGCAGGCCGAGGAAGGCGACATGTCGCGCCGCCTCGCCGACCTCGTGCGCAAGGAGACCTGCGCCGAGGTTGCGGCCGCCTGGGACGTCGGCCCGCACTTGCGTCTCGGCGAGGGCGAGATCCTTTCGGGTGCGCGCAAGAACAAGGCAATCCTGGCCGATGCCTGCGAGGCGATCATCGGTGCGGTCTTCATCGATGGCGGCTATGATGCCGCGCGCAAGCTGGTCGAGGCGGGCTTCGGCGAACGGCTGCTCAAGCCGGTGACGCCGCTGCGCGACGCCAAGACCGCGTTGCAGGAATGGGCGCAGGGCCAGGGGCATCCGACGCCGACCTATGCCGAGCGCGGCCGCTCCGGCCCGGATCACGCGCCGATCTTCCGCATCATCGTGCGGATCGGCGCATTGGCCGAGGCGGAAGCCGAGGGCCGCTCGAAGCGATTGGCCGAGCAGGCCGCGGCCGAAGCCTTCCTGCGCCGGCAGGGTCTGTGGAACGAAACGATGGAGGGCGAGCATGGCTGAGCCTGATAAGGCGACCCGCTGCGGCTTCGTCGCACTGATCGGCGCGCCCAATGCCGGCAAATCGACGCTGCTCAACCAGCTCGTCGGCGCCAAGGTCTCGATCGTCTCGCGCAAGGTGCAGACGACGCGCACCCAGGTGCGCGGCATCGCGCTGACAGGGCCGGCGCAGATCATCTTCGTCGATACGCCCGGCATCTTCGCACCCAAGCGCCGGCTCGATCGCGCCATGGTGACGAGCGCCTGGGGCGGAGCGACCGATGCCGACCTGATCGGCGTGCTGATCGATGTCGGGCGCTTCGACCACGAGGAGAACACGGCGCTGCTGGAGAGGCTCGCCCAGCTCAAGCAGCCGAAATTCCTGATCCTCAACAAGATCGACACGATTCCGAAGGAGAAGCTGCTCGCCATCACCGCCGCGGTGAACGAGCACAGCGGCTTCGAGACGACCTTCATGGTCGCGGCGCTGACCGGCTATGGCGTCAAGGACATCCTCACCTGGCTCGAGACGCGGATGAAGCCCGGCCCCTGGCTCTATCCGGAGGACCAGATCTCGGACGCGCCGCTGCGCTTCCTCGCCGCCGAGATCACCCGCGAGAAGATCTTCGAGCGGCTGCACGACGAATTGCCCTATCGCTCGACGGTCGAGACCGAGAGCTGGCAACAGCGCCCGGACGGCTCGGTCCGGATCGAGCAGACGATCTATGTCGAGCGCGAAGGCCAGCGGAAGATCGTGCTCGGCGAAGGCGGCCAGACGATCAAGGCGATCGGCCAGAAGGCGCGCGTCGAGATCGCCGAAGCGGCCGAGGCCAAGGTCCATCTCTTTCTGTTCGTCAAGGTCCGCGAGAACTGGAGCGACGATCCGGAGCGCTATCGCGAGATGGGGCTGGAGTTTCCGAAAAGCTGAACACTTAAAGCTGAGCATCTGCAGCTTTCGCACGCTTAGCTGGCAAAATTCGATCGCAATCTTGCGCGGTACGCCGCATTCACCACATAAACACCGAAGGGCCGCTCGATTTGGAGCGCCAACCCGACATTATTCAACCTTGATCCGTGCCGATTCTTATTTTTCGACCCGATTTAAGCCAGGAGCCATTACATGGCAGGTGAGCCGCGCATTGCGCTCTTCATCGACGGAGCCAATCTCTATGGAACGTCGAAGCAGCTAGGCTTCGACATGGATTACCGTCGTTTGCTCAAGGAATTCCAGGGGCGTGGCAATCTGATCCGCGCGTTCTACTTCACGACATTGATCGAAAGCGAGGAATACACCTCGATCAGGCCGCTGGTCGACTGGCTCGACTACAATGGCTACCGGGTCGTCACCAAGGCGGCCAAGGAATTCACCGACGCGACCGGGCGCCGGCGCATCAAGGGCAATATGGATATCGAGCTCGCGATCGAGATGCTCGAGCTCGCCCCCCATCTCGACCATATCTACCTGTTCTCCGGCGATGGCGATTTCCGGCCGCTGGTCGAGGCGGTGCAGCGCAAGGGCGTCAAGGTCTCAGTGGTCTCGACCATCAACACCAGTCCGCCCATGGTCGCCGACGATCTGCGCCGGCAATGCGACGAGTTCGTCGAGCTCGCGACCCTGATGCCGAAGGTCGGGCGCGACCCGGCCGAGCGGGCTGCGCGCGCCCCAGCTGCCGGCAATCCGGGGCTGGAGCGCCGCTATGGCATCCGCCAGGGCGATGAGCCGCCGGAGGGCTGAACCTCCCCCACCCTCTTGCGTTGTCGATGAGTGAACGGGCGACGAGGCGCGAACGGCACTTGACCGCGGCCGCGGCTCGCGCAAGCTCTGTTTCCGCAACGACACCCTGGAGGGTATGCCTTGGAACGCCGCAGCTTTCTCACCGGCCTCGCCGCCGGCTCCGCCCTCGTCGTAGCCCGCCCAGCCCTGGTGCTGGCGCAGGCCGCGCCGGCGCCAGCGGCCGCCCCGCCGCCGGTCTTCACGCTACCGAAGCTGGCTTACGCCTATGAAGCGCTGGAGCCGACCATCGACGCGCAGACCATGCGCATCCACCATTCCCTGCACCACCAGGCCTATGTGAACGGCGCCAACGCCGCGGCCGGCCAATGGGAGGCCTTGCGCACCACGCCAATCGAGACGGTGCTCGCCGATCTCAGCGTCGCCCCGGACAATGTCCGCACCGCGGTCCGCAACAATGTCGGCGGCCACTGGAACCACAGCTTCTTCTGGGAGCTGATGACGCCGGGCGGAGCGCAGCAGCCAGGCGCCGAGCTGAAGAGCGCGATCGACGGCGCCTTCGGCTCGACGCTCGAGCTGGTGCAGAAGGTCAACCAGGCCGGCGCGACGCGCTTCGGCTCGGGCTGGGCCTGGCTCGTCGTCGACAAGGACAAGAAGCTCGCCATCATCTCGACGGCCAACCAGGACACGCCGCTCGAGCTCGGCGCCAAGGCGGTGCTCGGCATCGATGTCTGGGAGCACGCCTATTACCTGAAGTACCAGAATCGCCGGCCGGAATACCTCGCCGCCTGGTGGAAGACGGTGAACTGGGACAAGGCGAACGAGAACTTCAAGAAGGCGATGGGCTGACCCAAGGGAACTTGCCTCGGCTTTCCCCGTTACGGTTGTGACGTGACGGGGAAACGAGGTAGCCCATGCCGGATGATGCGAGCGATATAGCGCGCGCCTGCTACCAGGCCTATGTCGACAAGGACCGGGCTGCGCTAGAGGCCCTTATCGCCGAGGATTTCCGTTTCAGCAGCCCGCTCGACAATCGGCTCGATCGCGAGACCTATTTCGAGCGTTGCTGGCCCAATAGCGAACGCATCCGTGCCTGCACGTTCAAGCACCTCATACCGATCGGCGAGACGGTCTTCGTCACCTATGAAGGCGAAGGCATCGGCGGCAAGGGATTCCGCAATACCGAGATCCTGACGATCCGGGGCGGCAAGATCGTCGAGGTCGAAGTCTACTTTGGCTGGTCGCTGCCGCATCCGGCGCCGGATGGAGGCTTCGTCGAGCCCAACGAGCTTGCCGAATAGGCTCGGCTTTCGACGCGCTATGCGCCGGTCTTCAGGATCCGCGCCTTGTCGCGATTCCAGTCACGGGCCTTCTCGGTCTCGCGCTTGTCGTGCAGCTTCTTGCCCTTGCCGAGGCCGAGCTCGACTTTCGCCCTGCCCTTGTCGTTGAAATAGACCTTGAGCGGGATGACGGTGTAGCCCTCGCGCTGGATCGCGCCCATCAGCTTGTCGATCTGGCGACGGTGCAGCAGCAGCTTCCGCGGCCGGCGGACATCATGGTTGAAGCGGTTGGCTTCGAGATATTCCGGGATATGGGCGTTGAACAGGAAGAGCTCGGTGCCCATCGGCCCGGCATAGCTCTCGCCGATCGTCGCCCTGCCGCCGCGCAGCGACTTGATCTCGGTGCCCTGCAGGGCGATGCCGGCTTCGAGTGTCTCGGTGATGGCATAGTTGTAGCGCGCCTTGCGGTTATCGGCCGCAAGCTTGTAGCGCTCTGGATCTGGCTTGCTCATCAGGACACTCCGGTAACCGGCATTGCCGGCTACCTCACTTAAGCATTCAACAGGCCGGCGTGAACCATGGCGCTGCGGATCACGTCACCGGTCGCCGCCGTGACCGGCATCAGCGGCAGGCGGAGCTCTTCCTCGATCCGGCCGAGGCGCTTCAGCCCGTGCTTGGCACCGGCGAGGCCCGGCTCCTTGAAGATGGCGTCATGCAGCGGCACCAGCCGGTCCTGGATCTTTAGGGCTCCGGCATAATCGCCCTTCAGCGCGCAGGCCATCAGCTCGGCGCAGAGCTTGGGTGCGACATTGGCGACGACCGAGATGCAGCCATGGCCGCCGGCGGCCATATAGGCGAGCGCCGTCATGTCCTCGCCCGAGAGCTGGATGAAATCCGGCCCGAGTACATGGCGCTGCTGCGAGACACGGGCGAGATTGGCGGTGGCGTCCTTCACCCCGGCGATGTTCTTCAGCTCATAGAGCCGCGCCATGGTCTCGACCGACATGTCGACCACCGAGCGCGGCGGGATGTTGTAGATGATGATCGGGATGCCGATCGCATCGTTCACCGCTTTGAAGTGCTGGTACATGCCCTCCTGGGTCGGCTTGTTGTAATAGGGCGTGACCACGAGCACGGCCTGCGCACCCGCCTTCTCGGCGTGCTTTGCCAGCGAGATCGCCTCGATGGTGTTGTTCGAGCCGGCGCCGGCGATCACCGGCACCCGGCCCTTCGCCTGATCGAGCACGATCTCGGTGACGTGGCCGTGCTCCTCATGGCTGAGCGTCGGGCTCTCGCCGGTGGTGCCGACCGGAACCAGCGCGGAAGAACCGTTCTCGATCTGCCAGTCGACGAGGGCGCGCAGCGTCGCCTCGTCGATCTTGCCGCCCTTGAATGGCGTCACCAGCGCGGGCATCGAACCGGTGAGGGGCGCATGCTTGGTCATGGACGGTCCTGAAAACGACAAAGTTCAGCGTGAAACGGGCGACAGACATAGCCTTTCAGCCGCAGTCCGCAAAGCCGGCAACCCATCAAAAATCGTGGCGGCATGGTTAGGACTTCATAAAGCTCCATCCCGGAGCATGGTCTACTGCTACGATCCGGCTTGCTTGGGGGGACCCCTTGATGGCGCTATCGCCGGGCCGACGGTTCTTTGGAACCGGCCTGACGCTCATTCTGGTGGCTGTCGGACCCTGCTCAGCGGGCCCTGACGGCTCGCATCCATTGCAGGAAGAGCGCCTGGCAAGTGTCAATGTGAGCGTCGACACCGGCAATGCGAGTGTCGATGTCGGCATGACCGCCTCGCTCGCGCCGCAGACCGAGCCGCCCGCATCGCCTGTGCCGCCAGCCGCAATCGCCCGGCCGGAAGAGCGCATCGATCTCGAACCGCTGAAGAAAGTGGTCGCGGCCTATCGCGCCGGCAAGTTGGAGGATGGCGACGCCATCGCCCGGCGCATCGACGACAAGGCGGTGCGCGGCATGCTGGAATGGGTGGCGCTGCGCAGCCTGTCCAATGTCGTCAGCTTCGAGCGCATCGCCGAATTCCTCGACGCCTTCCCGAACTATCCCGGCACGACGCCGTTCCGCCGGCGGGCCGAAGCGGCGCTGGTCACCGATCGGCGCAGCCCTGAGACCGTGCGCGCCTTCTTCCATGGCCGCGAGCCGATCAGCCCGGCCGGGCGCATCGCGCTTGCCCGCGCCCTGGCCGCCGAGGGCCGCCAGGACGAGGCGCTGGCGCTCGCCCGCCGGACCTGGCTCAAGGATCACCTCGGCGCCGGGCTCGAGAAGATCGTGCTCGATAATTTTGGCGACAAACTGACCACCGCCGATCATCGCCTGCGCACGGAACGCTATCTCTTCGCCGGAAAGAGCGAGGAGGCGCTGCGCAATGCCGCCCGCGTCTCGCAGGACTATGTCGCGCTGGCCAAGGTCCGGCTCGCCAGCGCCAAGGCGAAGGGGCCGATCGCGCAGAAGCAGATCGACGCCGTTCCGGCGCCCTTGAAGAAGGACATCTCCTTCGCCTTCCTGCAGGCGCAGCAGGCGCGCCGCTCCGGCAAGCCGGCCGATGCGGCCAAGGCGATGGCCGAGGTGCCGCGCGATCCCGCCCTGCTCGGCGACGGCGATGGCTGGTGGGAAGAGCGCCGGCTGATCGCCCGCAAGCTGCTCGACGAGGGCGACGCCAAGGGCGCCTATGCAGTCGCGTCCGGCCACGGCGCCGAGGACACGGCCGAGCGCATCGATGCCGAATGGCATGCCGGCTGGATCGCGCTCCGCTTCGAAAAAGACGCCGAGCGGGCGGCGAAGCATTTCGCCGAAGCGGCCAAGGTCGCAGAGACGCCGATCTCGGTGGCGCGCGCCACCTATTGGCAGGGCCGCGCCGCCGACGCGCTCGGCAAGATCGACGAGGCGAAGGCCTTCTATGCCCGCGCCGCCGAGCACCCGATCGCCTATTACGGCCAGCTCGCCCGCGCCCGGCTCGGCCTCACCGAACTGCCGGTCCGGCGCACCATCGCGGCGCCGCTGGCGCATCTGCCCGGCTTCAAGGCGGCCAAGCTGCTCTATGCGATCGAGGCGCCCGATCTCGCCGGCCAATTGCTGATCGACCTGTCGCAGCGCCTGCACGATACCGCTGCGCTGGAAGCCATCGCCGACATCGCCCGCCAGCGCGGCGACGCCAAGACCCTGCTCACCATCGGCAAGATCGCGCTGCAGCGCGGCTTCCCGCTCGACGAGGCCGCCTTCCCGACCTTTGGCGTGCCGGACTTCCCGTCGGTGGGCGATCCGATGGAGCGGGCCATCGTCCACGCCATCGCCCGGCAGGAGAGCGCCTTCGACCCGGCCGCGGTCTCGCATGCCGGCGCGCTCGGGCTGATGCAGATGATGCCGGCAACGGCACGCGAGACGGCGCGGCGCGCGCAGTTTCCCTTCGAGCTCGACCGGCTGACCAAGGACCCGCTCTATTCGGCGAAGATGGGCGCCGCGCACCTCAACGACCTGCTCGGCGACTGGCGCGGCTCCTATATCCTGACCTTCGCCGCCTATAATGCCGGCTCTGGCAATGTGAAGAAGTGGATCGCCGCCTATGGCGATCCGCGCTCGCCCGAGGTCGACGCGGTCGACTGGGTCGAGCGCATCTCCTTCACCGAGACCCGCAACTATGTGCAACGGGTGATGGAGAACCTGCAGGTCTACCGCCAGCGCCTCAACCAGCGCACCGCCTACATGATCGACTACGACCTGAAGCGCGGCGGCAAGCGCGATTGAGCGCCGGTCTCTCCTATTCCGCGATCAGCCTGGCATGCGCGCGCACCGGGAAGGTGCCCATGCCTTTGATCTTCGGCGGAACGGCGGAGAAGCGGAAGCCGGAAGCAGGCAACTGCGAGAGCCCGGTCAGATGCTCCACGATCGGAATGTCGGCTCCGAGCAGGACGGAGTGGACCGGCCGCGTCCCACCGGTGGTGTCGTCGATGTTGAGCGAGTCGATCCCGACAAGCACGGCGCCCTGGTCGCGCAAATAGAGGGCCGCCTTCTCCGTCAGGAAGGGATGTCCTTCGAAATAGGCGTCCGTGCCCCAATGCCGATCCCAGCCGGTGTGGACGAGCACCGCATGCCCGCTGCACGCGACCGGGACGAAATGGTGCCAGTCGATCGCCCGTTCCGCCGCGCCTTCCACCCGGACCACCACGGCCGGCAGGTCCGCGACGCGCCGCAGCTGCAGCCCTGCCAGATCGTGGCCCGTGGCGTAGCGATGGAAGGGCATGTCGATATAGGTACCGGTATTGGCGACCATATCGATGCGGCCGATCTGGAACTCGGTGCCCTCCGCATAGATCTCGCGTGAGCTGGTCCTGGAAAGATGATCGCAGATCAGCGGCGCGGGCAGGCCCTTATAGGTGACCATCCCCGATTCGATCGTATGGCTGAGATCGACGAAAAGCCCGTCGAGGCCTTGCACTACCGCGTCCTGCGACTGCGCTGCCCGCTTGTGGCGCTCCGCGATGACCTGCTTGTTGAGGATGCGGACCTCGCCGACCATCAGCAGGCGCAGGTCCCGGATGATGTAAGCAGCGAGCTCGTCGTCGGCTATGTCATCGCCATCGATGTCGAGACGAAAATCCTGCCCCTGGATGCCTCCGCCATTGGAGAAGACCACCTCGAAATCGAAACAGACCCGCTTGTCCGTCATGTCGCCGCTCGCCGTTGATCGTGATGCATGCCAACCCAGCGCATGCCGTAACGGCATTGTCCATGTAGGCTTCTGCAAGGCTCGCTATGCAGGCCGGCATAGTCACGGGGCTGGCGTCGCGACGGCTTTCGTGTCGGTTGCGGTCATGGTTAGGTGCGCCGTGCCTGCCTTGCCTCCCGAGTTCTCCGCATGAATTCCGATACCGGCTTCCGCTCCCTGTTCGTCAGCGCCCGCGACGGGCTGAAGCTGCATGTGCGTGAATACGGGCCGCAAGCCGCTTCCCTGCTGCCGATCGTCTGCCTGGCAGGACTGGCGCGCACCTCGGCCGATTTCCACGAACTCGCCCTGGCACTCTCGGAGGACGGGCCACGGCGTGTGCTGGCGCTCGACTATCGCGGCCGCGGTCGCTCCGACTACGCCAAGGACTGGCACGACTACGACATCCGCATCGAACTCGACGATCTCATGCAGATGCTGGCCGCCACCGGCGTCGAGGAAGCCGTCTTCGTCGGCACCTCGCGCGGCGGGCTCCTGACCATGGCGCTGGGGGCGGCACGACCTGCAGCGATCCGCGGCGTGGTGCTGAACGATGTCGGGCCGGTGATCGATGCGCGCGGGCTGCTACGCATTCGCGGCTATGTCGGCAAGCTGCCGACACCGCGCAGCTTCGCCGAGGGCGCCGAGATCCTGAAGCGGCTCTCGGACCAGCAATTCCCGCTCTTCGGCGCGGCCGAATGGGAGGTGATGGCGCGCCGGACCTGGACCGAGCGCAACGGGGCGCTGGTGCCGGACTACGACCCACGCCTGCTGAAGACGCTGGAAGAGCTCGACCTGGAGGCACCCCTCCCCGAGCTCTGGCCCTATTTCGCGGCGCTGAACCATGTCCCGGTGCTGGCGATCCGCGGCGAGAATTCCGATCTCCTGGCCGAGAAGACACTGGCGGAGATGGGTACGCGCCATCCGCGCTGCGAGACCTTCACCGCACCTGGCCAAGGCCACGCCCCCCTGCTCGGCAGCAAGGACATGGTCCGCCGCATTGGTAGGCTGATCGCAAAAGCGGAAAAGCAGGCCGCCTGACGCGAGCGACTAACGCTGCCTCGCCTGCAGCGGCAGGGCGTCGAACAGCGACGGCTCGGCGCTGGTGCGCGCCTTCTCGATCGTCAGGATCTTCAGCTTGGTCTCGACACCGCCATCGGCCGAAAAGCCGCCGGTCTTGCCGCCGGCAGCGAGCACGCGATGGCAGGGCACGATGATGGGGATCGGGTTCTGGCCGAGCGCCACGCCGACGGCGCGGGCCGCCCCAGGCTCGCCGATCCGCGCGGCCACCTCGCCATAGGTCAGTGTCTCGCCCGGCGGAATCGCCAAAGCGACGGCATAGACGCGCCGGTTGAACTCCGGGGTCGCCGAGAGATCGATCGGCAGATGCGCGAGATCACGCCGTTCGCCGGCGAGCAAGGCGACGACATCATAGATCGCCTGCTGCACGAAAGGCGGAGGCTCGGCCTCGGCGCTTTCCGGAAAGCGCTTCGCGAGGCGCCGCCGGGCCGCGTCCTCGTCCCGCTCCGGCAATTGCGCCGCGATGATGCGATCGCCCTGCCAGACCAAAGCGCAGGAACCGATCGCCGTGGTGAAGAGACAGATGTTCTGCATGGATCGAAGCTAGCGCAGATGCCGCCCGTGCGGCACCCGCTTTCTGCCAGCGCCGGTCAGGCCCAGAGCCGTTCCTTTTCCAGCCCCTTGTAGAGATCCGCCACCTGCTCGGCATAGCCGTTGAAGAGCAGGGTCGGTTTGCGGTCGCGCGAGCCCAGCACCTGCTCGCTCGCCTGGCTCCAGCGCGGATGCGAGACCTCCGGGTTCACATTGGCCCAGAAGCCGTATTCGGAGGCCTGCAACCCCTCCCAGAAGGTCTTGGGCCGCTCGGCGACGAAGCTGATCTTGCTGATCGATTTAACCGATTTGAAGCCGTATTTCCACGGCGTGATCAATCGCAGCGGCGCGCCATGCTGGTTCGGGATCGGCTTGCCGTAGATGCCGGTCACCATCAGCGTCATCTCGTTGGTCGCCTCGGCGATGGTCAGCCCCTCGGTATAGGGCCAGGGATACCAGCGCTGCGACTGCCCCGGCGCCATCTTCGGATTCATGAAGGTCTGCATCTGGATATATTTCGCCCCTGACAGGGGCTTGGCCAGCGCGACCAGACTCTTCAGCGTGAACCCCGTCCACGGCACCGCCATCGACCAGGCCTCGACGCAGCGGAAGCGGTAGAGCCGCTCCTCCAACGTGACCTTCCGAATCAGATCGTCGATGCCGATCTCGAACGGCTTCTCGACGAGACCGTCGATCGTGATCGTCCACGGCCGCGTCTGCAGGCGCTTGGACGCGGCGGCCACCTCCTTCGAGGTGCCGAACTCGTAGAAATTATTGTAGTTCGCCGCCAGTTCCTCGTCGGTCACCGGCCGGTCGAGCGTGTAGGCTGCGTTGCGCTTGGCCGGGTAGAGGTCGAGCGTCGGATCGGCCCCCTGCGCCGCGGCGGCTTGTGGCAGGGCAGCGCCGGCGATCAGACCGGCACCTCCGGCGAGCCATTGCCGCCTGTTCAGGAAGACGGCCTCGGATGTCGCCTGGCTCTCGGGAATCTCCCAGCCGGCGCGGCGCTTGATCAGCATGACGGACATACTCCGTTGCAACGGAGCAAGTTTAGTCGATCCAGCGCCAGTTCACCAAGTCACGAGCGGGAGAGCAGCTCTCCCGCTCGCCTGGAAACCACAGCAAACCGGCCTTGCTCAAGCCGGCTGATCGGCGAAGCGCTTGGCGTATTCCGTCTCCAGCCCTTCGATCCGCGACCAGAAGCCACGCGGCGGATCGCCGGCGAGCTTGTCTTCCAGGATGCCGAGATGGGCGTGCCAGCCGCCGGAGACGTCGGTCATCTCCGCCTTGCCCGCGAGCTTGCGATGCGTCAGCACCAGCTTGACCTTGTCGCCCTCGGGCGTGAGCTCAAAGGTCACCTCGGAGGTAGAACTCCCCTCGCCCGGCCAGGTCATCGCCAGCGCCGTCATCGGCTCGTAGCGCGTCACGGTTCCCTTGGAAGGCCAGCCATTGTCGTTCATCTCGCGATAGCGCTCCGGCGGCCGCTCGCTGGTGATCTCGGAATGCTTGAACAGGAGATCGACCGTGCCGCCGACGCGTGGCTCGAGCGCCCCTGAGGCCAGCCAGGTGCCGCGCTTGTCGGACTCTGTGAGATAGGACCAGACCCGTTCGACGGGGCCGGGCAAAAGACGTTCGAAGCGGACAGCGCCGCTTTCCAGGACCACGCCATACTCGTTCATCACGTCTCTCCTCAGATCACGCCGCATTTGGTGGTCCCACCAAATGCGGAGAACGTGATCGATTCCAAAAGTTTAGAGCATGCTTCAAGCGAAAACCGGCTCCCACTTTTCGCTGCATGCTCTATGCGTCGTCGGGTTTTGCGAGTTCTCGTTCCAGGCGGTCGAGCCCGCCATTCCAGAAGCTGCGGACCTGCTTGACCCAATCCTCGAAGGCATCGAGGCCTTCCGGATCGAGCCGGTAGATGCGCCGCTGGCCACTGACCTCGACGCTCACCAGCCCCGCCTCCTTCAGCACCTTGAGATGCTGCGAGATCGCCGGCGCGCTCATGCCGAACTGGGCCGTGATCTCGCCCGCCGCCATGGCGCGCTGGCCCAGCATCTCGACGATGCGGCGGCGGGTCGGGTCGGCAAGGGCGGTGAAGCGATCCATGCGTTTCATTTAGCTATTTACTTAATTAAGTCAATACGAAATTAATGGCCACACATGTGCGCCCTCCCCCTTGCGTGTGCCGGGCTTGCCCTTGCGCGCACGACGGGTCATGAGGATCGCCCTTCCCCGCCTCGTTCGCCTGGTCATGCCCTCCCGAAACGCCACCCTCGCCGGCATCCTGATGATGCTGCTCGGCATCCTCCTCTTCTCGATCAACGACGTGATGGGGAAATGGCTGGTCGCAACCTATACGGTCGGCCAGATCCTGCTGCTGCGCTCTGGCGCCGCCCTCTTGGCGATCGTCCCCTTCGTGGTGAAGCAGGGCGTTGGCCGTACGCTGCGGCCGGAGCGGCCGGGCCTGCAGCTGCTGCGCGTCACGCTCGGCTCCTGCGAGGTCGCACTGTTCTACTGGGCGGTGTCCTATCTGCCGCTCGCCGACACGATGACGCTCTGGCTGGCGGCACCGGTCTGGGCGGTGGTGCTGGCAGCGCTGCTGCTCGGCGAGCGTGTCGACGCCGGGCGCTGGCTCGCCGTGGTCGCCGGCTTCGTCGGCGTCGCGATCGCGCTCAACCCGTCGAGTGAGAGCCTGTCCCTGCCAGCGATCATCGCGCTGATCGGCAGCTTCTCCTTCGCCGCGATGATGATCATCGGCCGGCAATTGCGCGGCACGCCCGACGTCACATTGGTCTTCTGGCAGACATTCGGCGCGCTGGTGATGGGCCTCGCGCTGCTGCCCTTCGGCTGGGTGACGCCGAGCCTGACGGACATCGGCCTGCTCAGCCTACTCGGCATCCTCGCCATGGTGGCGCATCTCTGCGTGACCCGCTCGCTCAAGCTGGCCGAAGCCTCGGTCGTCGTGCCCTATCAGTACACGCTGATCGTCTGGGCGCTGGTCTTCGGCTGGTTCGTCTTCGGCGATTGGCCCAAGCCCGCCATGCTGTTCGGCTCCGCCCTGATCATCGCCGCCGGGCTTGCTTTGCTCGTGCTCGAAAGGCGCGCGGGCAACTCCGCCTCTGAGAACGCCAAGGAGCGTGTTACCGTCGAGCAGAACTGATCCGGAGGCGCGATGGCCGAGGCTGCGAAACCGCCCGATTTCTGGAGTTGGCTCGGCGCCGCAATTTCCCTCGTCCTCGGCCTCTGGCTGCTCATCGCCGGCTTGCGCACACTGCCGCTGGCGCGCGGCGATCTCCTGGTCGCCGACCATGTCGGCCCGATCAGCTACGGCACGCCGCTGATGCGGGTCAGCTCGGGGCGCAGCGGTTCGACCACCTACCGGACCCAGGACCTGTGGCTCGTCGCGATCAGCGACAACCGGCAGATCAACTACCAGCAGCTCTATCGACCAGCTCGCGGCCTCTGGGTCGACGGCATCGACCGCCTCGACTCCGGCCAGCAGGTCCGCTTCCTCGTCGATCCGGATCGCCAGCTGGTCTATGAGGCGACCTCGCGCGGCAAGACCTTCCTCGCCTATGAGGCCACCGCCGAGACGCTGACCAGCGGTGCGCATCGCTCGATGCTGTTCGGCTTTGCCCTGCTCGCCAGCGTCGCCTGGCACCTCTGGCCGCTGGCCTTACGCCACTGGCGCGGACGGCAAGGCACCGGTGCGGCCATGCCTTGATCGCACTGGCTGCCGGGGTGCTCTGCATTGGCGTCGGGTCTCTGGGGCTGGCGCCATCGCGCCGGGCACGCCACAAAGCTCAGGCCCGCCCACAGGTAGAGCGGGCGGGAGGACTTCATGGCGACGATCACTTATCTGACCACCGTCCAGTTCGGCTTCGGCGAGCTCAAGACCATTGCGCCGGGCCTGACCGACCTGAAGGTCGCGCGCCCGCTGATCGTCGCCGATCGCGGCCTGGCGGCGACCGATCTGATCGACCGGCTGCGTGCCGCCTCGCCTGTACTCGGCAACGCCCCGCTCTTCGTCGACACTCCGACCAATCCGACCGAGGAAGCCGTCGAGGCCGCGGTCGCGCTCTATCACGAGCATGGCTGCGACGGGCTCGTCGCCATCGGCGGCGGCTCGCCGATCGACCTCGCCAAGGGCGTCGCCCTGCTCGCCAGCCATGACGGCCCGCTCGAGACCTATGCCGCGATCCTCGGCGGCATCCCGAAGGTCACGAGCAAGGTCGCGCCGGTGATCGCTGTCCCGACCACCGCCGGCACTGGCAGCGAGGTCGGCCGCGCCGCGCTGATCACGCTGAAGGACGGTCGCAAGCTCGGCTTCATCTCGCCCTACCTGATCCCGAAGCTCGCCATCTGCGACCCGGAGCTGACGCTCGGCCTGCCCGCGGGGCTCACCGCCGCCACTGGCATGGACGCGCTCACCCACTGCATCGAGACCTATCTCAGCCCACGCGAGAACCCGCCGGCCGAAGCGATCGCCCTCGACGGGCTGAAGCGCGCTGCCGGCCATATCGAGCGCGCCACCGCCGACGGCTCCGACCGTGAGGCCCGCAAGGAGATGCTGATGGCGGCGCTGCAAGGCGGCCTGACCTTTCAGAAGGGCCTCGGCGCCGTCCATGCCCTGTCGCACCCGCTCGGCGGCCTGAAGCAGGTCTCGCTGCATCACGGCACGCTCAACGCCGTGCTGCTGCCGGCCGTGCTGCGCTTCAATGAATCGGCCGCCACCGCAAAATACGCCGAGATCCGCCGCGTGCTCGGCCTGCCCGCGGACGCCGATCTCGCAAGCTGGATCGCCGGCCTGACGCAGCGCCTGGGTCTGCCCGGCTCGCTTTCGCAAATGGGCGTGCCGCGCGAGGTCCTGCCCGCGATCGCGGAGGCTGCGACGCAGGACCATTCGAGCGCGACCAATCCGCGGCCGGCGAGCGCAGCTGATTACCTCACGATGCTGGAAGCCTCGTTTGGGTAGCGCCTGGCGATACTGAGCGCGCGGCCGTTCAGCGCTTCCGCTTGCCGCGCTTACCCTTTGCGGCGCGCGAATGCTCTGTCTGGCCGCCGGCGGCGAGGATCTTCGCCTCGGCCTGCCATTGTTCCGCGACATCACGTCCTGGGAAGTCGGTGTGGTGAGCAAGGAAGCGCAATTCCTCTGGCCCGAGCGCAGCGATCTGGTCGAAATGCCAGATGCCGAGGCCGTTCAGCTTCTCGGCGATTGCCGGGCCGACGCCATCGATCAGGCCGAGATCGTCCGGCTTGCCGCCCCGGGCTCCCGGCAGGAGATTGCCCGGGCGCTTGCCTTCGAGCGCCGCGCTGGAGACCGGAACCGTCGTGTCGGTACCCGCAGACTCTTTCCCCGCCAATGCCGCGGCTTGCGCCAGCCACGCCTCACGCTCGATGCGGCCGGGAAAGGCGAGATAGGTCCCGACCCATTCGACATTCTCGGGCGTCCAGGCGGCGATCTGGCTGAAATGCCAGATGCCGAGCGCATGCAGGCGCTCCTCATTCTGCGGCCCGATGCCCTTGATCAGCTTGAGATCGTCGGCCGCGCCGCGGGCCCTGGCGAAGCCGGCCGGGCGCTTGCCGGCGATCGCATCCTCTCCCTCGACCTTGGGCATCGGCTCGGGCTCCTGCGCTCCAGCGGCGAGGGCCTGGACGGGCGGCGGCGGGAGCGCCGGGGTCGGCTGAGGCAAGGCAAGGCGCGGCGCCGGCGCGGCGAGCGCCGGAAGCGCTTCTTCCCCCTCGCCTGCGAAGAACCCGCCAATCAGGCAGCCGGCGGCATAGGCGAGCAGATAGAGCAACGCCGTCTCGATCCAGAACGCCGCCTGGTCGTTCACCAGCCGGAACCAGACCAGCGCTGCGAGCCCGGCCCAGAGAATCGCAAGGCCGGCGACGGGGCCGCGCGGGCCGCCCCTCCTGCTGAGCCAGCCGAAGACGAGGCCTATCGCGAAGGCGGCGAGGAGAAACCAGGCGAACTGGGTCGCGAGATAGAGCATCGCCGCCTCCTACTTCGCCACGGTGAACTGGACGCGGCGGTTCTTCACCCGCGCTTCGGGATCACCATGGGCGACCAGCGGCCGCTCGGTCCCATAGCCCTTGACCACGAGCTGCGCTGCGTCGATGCCGCGACGGACCAACTCCTCGCGGACACGCAACGCCCGCCGGTTCGAGAGGTCGAGATTGTTGAAGCCGCTCCGTTCGCCGTCGAGATTACTGTGGCCCTCAATGGTGACGCGCGAAGCCGAGCATTGCTTCAGGATGCCGGCGGCCTCGGTCATGGCGCGCTCGGTCACCGGATCGAGCGTCACCACCGCGGTTCCCTGGCCGAACATCACATAATAGCGCTGGGTCAGCGCATCGAGCTCGTTCTGGCAATTACTCGGCGGATCGATGACGCAGCCGGTCTGGCGCATGCCGACCTCGGCCTTGCCGGAAAAACCCTGCGGCAGGCCGCTCGCCAGATTGGTCTCGACCTCGTCGCGGATCAGCGCGCGGCAGGTCAGCCCACGCACATTGACGTCGCGATCGACGACGCTGGCCGAGCCGAGATCGAGCCGCAGCAGATCTTGCACCGCACCGCGCGCCGCCACGCCGAAACCGGTCGGCGCAGCCGGCAGGATCTCGGTCTCATCGCTGACGCGCCCGTGCAGCGGCGACGCCTCGATCAGCGCCGCGATCGCCTCCTTGGCCGCAGCATCGGGCAGGTAGCCATTGAGATAGCCGCCTGATTTGTCGATGGAGGCGGTGAAGCCGTAGCTGCGCAAAGTGAGCGACGGCCGGCCCGAAAGCGAGAGCCCTGCCGGCAGGGTCTTAGCCTTCAACGCTTCTTCCAAAGCCTGCCAGCCAGCCCTGTCTGCTGCCGCGCCGGTGAGACTCAATGTGGACCCGGCAAGCGAGACGCTGCCCTGCATCATCCTGCCGAGGAGACCGAGCGCGAAGCGTGTCGCCTCGCCAAAGGCAGCGCCGCCCCGCGGGTTATCCTCAATGACGGTTCGATCGACGACCTCGCCGCCAGACAGTGCTGCGCGCGCCGCCTCGAGCGCAGCCACCTTGGCCGCGGCATCGGGCGCGGCGCCGGAGAGGACGATGCGGTTCTCGGATTTCTCGGCGCGCCATTGCAGCGGTTTCGGCGCAGCGGGCGGCACAGGCTGCGGCAAAGGCGGTGCTTCGATGGTCGCAGCCGGACTCGGAGCGCCCGGGGCAGGATTGACCGACGTCGGCGGCTGGCTACCCGATATAGGCAGATTCGGCAGCGACGGGCCGGGCGAACTAGAACTGGCCGGCGGAACAGGCGTCGGCTCACTCTTCGGCGCCGGCGGTGGAGCCGGCGGGCAGACGACGCTGGCAAGCGCGACCGAATCCGGACCGTCGCCCTGCGCGATGTTCAGCTTCAGCACCTCGCAGGCCTCGTAATTCTCCGGACCCTGCCCCGAGATGCGGTAGGTGCCGCCTTCGATCTCGACCTTGCCGCTGCGCAAGCGGGCGAGATCGGCGATCGCGCGCGTCACCCTGGCGGCGAAAGCCGCCGGCTCACCGGCGGCAGGCAGCATGCGGTCGGTCACCGCGCCGGCAACCGGGAAGGCGCGCGCGAGCAGCGCCGCGATTTCGCGGCGCGCCGCATCGGACGGATAATAGCCCGCGATCGTAACAGCGCCGGACGCGCTTTTCTCAGCGCTCCAGCGATAAGGAGCCATCGTTGGTGGGCTGAGCGCGCAGTCGACGCGCGTGAAACCCTTCGGGGCGGAGGCGGAGGCGCTCTCGCGCAGTGTCAGGAAGTTCTGCAGCGTCGCGGCAGTGCCTTCGACGCAATAGCGCGTATCGTCCAGCGCGACCTTGCCTGCGGAGAGCTGTCCGAGATCGCGCATCAGGCTGCCGGCGAGCTCGGCGAAGCCGGACGGCGCGCCGAAAGCAACCTTCTGCTGGTCGTCGACCCGCAACTCCGTGCCAAGCGCACGGGCCGCAGACACGCTTGCCGTAGCAGTCGCCTCGTCCGGCACGAAGCCTGACAACGTCACGAGGCTGCCTTGCCGCGTCGCCGACCAGCTGTAAGGCTTCTGCGCGATGACCTGCGTCAATCCGCCGAGCACACGGCGGACACCGAATTCCGATTGCAGCTGTGCCAGCGCCTTGCTGGCGCCATCGGCCGTTACGGCTTCACCATCGAGGTAGACATCCCGGCCGCTGACCCGGACAGACACGCCGCGCGCGCCAGCGGCCGCCCCCGCCACAGCATTTGCCGCAAGCGCCCTGGCTTCGATGTCCCGCCGCACGGATTCGGTGTTCAGGACGTTGGCTGACGCCCAGAGCAGGGCCAGCGGAACAAGCCCCCAGAGCCAACCGGCGTTTCGCGCCATGCCGAAATCCCCGCCTCGTCCCAAGGGTCGCTCGCGCCGAATCCGGACATCCGCGGCCCCCTGCAATCACGCCCCATCGCGGCCTCAAGTCAAGCAAGCGACCGCCTGGCTCTTGTGAGGGGCAGGCAGGGTTTCCGCGCTGCGCAAACGAAAAAAGCCCCGGGTTTCCCCGGGGCTTTCCTTGAACGATCGGAAGATCGATCAGAAGTCGCGCTGGATGCGGAGGCGACCAGCCCAAGCATCGTCGGACTTGATCAGGCGACCACCAGCGGCGAGCGCCGTACGGCCACCAGCGTCGTTGCCGGCCAGGACGCCCTGCTTCAGCTCGGTGCGGGTGTAGAGCACCTCAACACCGATATCGAGACCCGAAACCGGCGACCAGATCAGGTTACCAGCAACGATGAGCTCCTTCGGATCAAGCGAACGCGGGACGAGGCCCGTGCCGGCCTGGGTGGCCAGGACGTAGCCGAGCTTCAGCTCGGAATACGACGCAGCCAGCTCCGAACGGATGGTGGGGGTCCAGAAGTGACGCAGAGCAGCGACAACCGACCAGCCAGTGGCGGTCTTGGTGTTGCCGAACACGTCGACGCTGACGTCGGCGATGCCGAGCTGGGCACCCTGCGCCAGGATACGACCCGAACCGAAGGCGCCGCCCCAGCCGAGATAGCCAAGAGCGCCGTCGGCATAGGCGGCCTGCAGGAACAGGTGATCGCCAGCCGCAAGCATCGGCAGGTTGATCTTCACGCCGCCCTGGACAGCAAAGCCCCACTCGTCCTCGTTCCGGAAGCCGGCAGCAAGGTTGTTGACGCTACGCTGGGTGAGCGCACCCGACAGCTGAGCCGAACCCCAACCCTGATCAACGCGCAGCGAGGCGACGAGATCGGGGAAGTTGGTGCCGCCGAGGGTCGAGAGAGCAAGCGGGCTAACAACGCCGTTCTCGCGGCCGCCGGTGCCGGTGACGCGGTCTTCGAGCGAGATCGTCGCCGAGAAGCCCGAGCCGAAGGTGGCGGTGTAAGCCAACAGGTTCAGACGCGAGTCAGCCGTGCGGACCGTCGTGTAGGTCAGATCGTTCGCGTAGAAGTCGAAGAACGACTGAGCGCGACCGGCGGTGATCGGGCCGAACTGGATGAAGGCCAGGTCGAGGTTCGACGCCGTCGCGTTCGCGAACAGGCTGCCAGCACCCGGGGTAGCGGTCGGACGCGGGTTGCCCGGGGAGACGATGCCCTGGTTACCGCCGGCGGCCGTGCTGTTGTAGAAGCCAGAGCTGACGGTCAGCTCGTAGCGGAAGAAGGTGCGCAGCGTGCCGTAGGCAGTCGCGGTGCGGGCGTCGACGTTCAGACGACCGCGCGAGCGGGAGCCGTAACCGTCGCCGGTGTCGCCATAGCGCGAACCGATCGTGTACTCAGCGCGAACACGGCCACCAACGCGAAGGCAGGTGTCGGTGCCCGGGATGTAGAAGAAGCCCGCGCCATAAGCGGAGCAAACGCGAACGTATTCGACCGGTGCGGCCTTCCGCGAAGGAAGGTCGGCGGCCTGAGCCCCGGCAACCGCGGCGATGCCGGCGGCGGAACCGAGGAGGAGGCTCTTTACGAGCTTCATTTGATAACCTCCAAAAGAGTTTCGAGACCCTCGGGCTTCGGCGCATTCCTTGCCGGCGGCCCCAGGAGACCAAACCGGCGAACCCGCCTATCCCGGTCTTTCGCCCGCGTCCCCGAACCGTTCGGAGGCGAAGACGAAAAACAGCGACCGGGAACGTCCCGCCGCACAGTCACCATTACGAATGCCCGGCCGCCGATCAACCACGATCACGCCACAGTCCCCGCCGTGGACCCGCTTTGCCCCCCGGTGTTGCACCTCGGCCACGCTTTGAGGGCCCAACTTAAGAGCGCGTTAACCGCATAGGGGCCGGCGAAGGGCTGAAAAGCCCTGATCTCCTCGCCGTCGGAAGCGAATCTAGGGCCGTGCTGAGTCGTGGGCTCAGTATTCCCACTCGGCCCCGACACCGACCGCGGCGCTGCCGTCGGCATTGGTCTCGGCCTGGAGCTTCAGGCGGCGGGTCACGTCGATGCCGACGGAGACGCCGCTGTCCTCCGGCTTGGCACCGGCCTTCACACCCAGGGTGATATTGTCGGTGAGCGCGCGCGAGACGCCGACAGTCGGCCCACCCGGCCCCATCTGGACATCGAGATTGTCGACGCCGAGCGAGCGGCGGATGCGCTCGAAGACATCGTCGCCGCCCGCGCCGGAGAACTGCGCCGCGGTCTGGGCGAGCTGCAGCGCCTGGAACGGCGAGAGCGAGCCGGAGGCACGGGCGAAGAGCAGCCGCGAGAGCACCTCGTCCGGGGGCAGCTCGGGCGAGGAGGAGAAGGTGAATTCCGGCGCCGACGCCTCGCCGGAGATGATGATCCGCGCGGTGACGTCGGCGGCGCGGGTCTCGGCGACAAAGTCGAGCGTCGGCATGACGTCGCCGGAGAAGGTCAGGCGCCCGCGGCTGAAGTCGAGGCGCTGGCTGGCAAGGCTGAGCCGACCGCGTCGCAACTCGAAACCACCGGTCAGCGCCGGCGCACCGGACGTACCGCCGACACGGAGGTCGCCGCCGAGCTCGGCATCAATGCCGCGGCCGCGGATGAAGACGCGTCCCGGGGCCGAGACGGCAATGTCGAGGACAGCGTCGAAGGCCGGCGCGCGAGCGCCCTTGCGCGCCGCCGCGGTGCGAGCTTTCCGTTCGGCCGCGAGGCGGGCCGCCGCCTGGCCCTTGGCATTGACGTGACGGATGCCGTCGACCGGCCGCGAACTCGACGGCAGACGGTCGGGCACCGCGACCTCGATGGTGGCCACGTCGACGCGCCCGGCGATGCGCGGCCGCTGCGCCAGCGGGCCGGTAAGATCGAGGCCGAGATCGGCAACTGCCCTGACCAGCCCGCTGTCGATGAGCTGGGCGCGCTTGCCCTCGATGCGAATCGTGCCGGGGAAACCCGCTTCGGGATCGAGTTTGACATTGCCGCGGGCCGAGAGCGTGCCGCCACCGGGCGTCTGTGCGGCGAAGCGCTCGATCACGAGCTCGGGTCCATTGGCAGCGACACGCGCTTCGAGCCCGGTCAGCTTCACGCCCTGCAGCGCATCGCTGAAGCTGCCGCCGGAGAGGGTCGCGCCGCCGGAGAGGCGCGGTGCAGCGAGCGTGCCGCCGGCCCGCAGGTCGAGCGCGAGCTGGCCGGTTAAGCGCCGTCCATCGGCGGCGAGCTGGGTGTTGGCGAGCGCCGCATCGGCGCGGCCCTGAATGGAGAGGTCGAGCGCGCCGTCGCCGCCGAGCGGCGCCGTCCCCTTAGCGGTCAGGCTGACGAAGCGGCCAGCGTTCAGGCTGGCGTCGAGGCTGGTCTGGCGGCCATTGAGCGCGCCTTGTCCGGCGATCTCGATCGGCGGCAGGCCGGCGGAGCGTGTCTGGGGCGCGACGAGGCGGGCGATACGGACGCGCCACGGGCCGGTCGGCGACTCAGGCGTGCCCTTGATCGTCGCCTCGGCATCGAGCGTACCGGAGAGATCGAGCGTGGGCGAAGCCAGCCGTGCGGCCGAGAGCGGCACGTTCTGCGCGGCGAAGCGCAGATCGAGCGCCTTGCCGGCCTCGCCGTCGAGCGTGATCCGGCCGCCATCGAGCGCGATGGCGAGGTCGCGAATTGTGACGCCGCCATCGGTCGCGATGAAGCTCGCCGGCTTCGCCAGCGCGATGCGGCGGCCGTCACGCGTCGCGGTGAAGCTGGCGAGATCGAAGCGCAGCGGCTCGGCGACTGAGAGCCGGCCCTTGGAGGCGAGCGAGAAGCCGCGCGCGGTGGCGTCGAGGCTGATGTCGCTGGCGTCGGCGCCGCCCTTCGAGACGAGGCGGATCGCGCTCACCGGCTCGCCCGCGATCACGGCGCGGTCGACCTGGATGGTGCCGTCGATCAGTGGCTTGCGCAGGGCATCGGCGATGGTGACATTCGCGTCGAGCCGGTCGAGCGAAAGGCCAGGTGCAACAAGCTTTTGGGCGCTGGCCTTCAGATCGAGATTCTGGCCGCCATTGGGGCGCGTGAGCTTGAGATCGGCCTCGATGCGGCCACCCAGCTTTGTCAGCGCCAACGCTGAGAGATCGTCGAGATTGCGAGCGGCGAGCTTGAGAGTGCCGTCGGCGAGATTGGCGCCGTCGAGATCGAGCGTGCCGTTGAGGGCGGCCGACCCGATCGCGATGTCGAGCTGCGGCAGGCTCCAGCCGCCGCTGTCTCCCTTCGCGAATCGCAGGGTTCCCGTCGCCGGCTTGCCCTCGATCTCGCCGGACAGGCGCGCATCGCCGGACAGCATCCCTTGCAGATCGCGGAGATTGGCATCGAGCGCCAGGCGCGGCACCGGCCGGCCGAGCGCAGTCGCATTGCTGATCCCAGCTTTGAGCGTCGCGTCGAGCCTGTCGAGCGGCCCGGTCAGCGTCGCGTCGAACGCCCCCTGCCCCGACAGTTTCGGGTCAGCGCGGCGCAGGTCGGGAATCGCGATGTTGGCGCGCAGGCTCGAGCCCTGCGCGCCGAGCGCGCCGTCGGCCGTCGCCGCGACATGGGTTCCGGCGATGCGCAGGCCGTTGACGACGAGGCCGCCGCTGCCGGGCACCCTGATCTCGCCGCCGAGCGTGAGCTTGCCGGCGAGCAGGCGGTCGAGCGCCTCCTGGCCGAGGCTGAGCGCCTCGGCGCCGCCATCGAGCTTGACGGCGTAGAGTCGCTTCTTCGGCTCGGCGTCGACAGCGGCGTTGACGGCGGCGGCGCCCTTGAGCGAGCGGCCGGCGAGCGTGCTGAGCCGGGAAAGATCGGGCAGTCGCGCCTGCACCTTGCCGAGGATGCGGGCCGGATCGAGGCGGCCGGCAAAGCCGAGCTCGGCTCCGCCGAAGGCGAGCTTCAGTGTCTCGAACTCTCCGCCACCGCCTTCGGAAGCGGTGCCGCGCAAGGTGAAGCGCAGCCGATCACCGATGAAACGCGCCAAACCGGGATCGGCCAGCGCGACCCCGGAGGCCTCGCCATCGGAAACCAACACGGTGCGCGTCGCCGGATCATTGAGCGCACCGGTCGGCGTCGCGGTGAAGGTGAAGTCGAGCTTGCCGAGCTTACCGGCCGGGACATTGGCGCCCTCCGCCTGCAGGCTGGCGTTGACGCGCGGGCCGGCTGCCGGCCCACGGATCGTCGCATCGAAGGCGAGCTTGGCGATCTCGGCGCCGGAGGCGACGGTGCGGCCGTCGGCATTGGGACGCGCGGCAGCAGTGACCTTGAAGTCGAGATTCTTGTCGGCCCCGTAGAGCCCGTTGACGTCGAGCCGCGCCAGCGCCGAGACAAGCGCCATCTGGTCCACCGAGACAGCGCCGCTATCGGCCAGCCCGACAGTGCCGTCGAGCCGGGTCGAGCCCTCGAACACCGGTGCGACCGGCGGCGGCATCAAGCCGGCAATGCGCGAATCGAGCGCGAGCAGGAGCCGCCTGCCCGCGCCCTGGCGAGTGAGATCGGCGGTGCCGTTGGCGCCGATGGTCGGGCCGGCGGCAAAGGCGAGCGTCGCGCGGAAGCGGTCGAGCGGGCCGTCGCCGGTGAGGTCGAGCTTGACCGGCGGCCGGTCCGGCAGGTCAGCAATGGTCGAGATCAGACCGCCCGCCGGCTCGTCGAGCTTGACCGCGAGCTGCAGCTGCGTCGATTGCGGCACAAAGCGCAGATTGACGTCGAGCGTGCCACCCATGTCGAGCCGGCGCCCGGCGAGCCGGAAATCCAGACCCTCATTCGGCGGGCCGAGGCGGGCCGCGCCGGTCGCCGAAAGCCTCGCGGGTGCGCCGATCACGGTCGGGCCCAGCGCCAGCTCGCCGAGCTGGAAGGCCTCGATGATCACCTTGAGCGGCAATTCGGGCAGGATCGGCCCGGCATTGGCCTGCGCCGCCGCGGCTGCGGGATCCGGCAGCGGCTTGCGCAGGATCTCGAGCTTGCCGATCTCGAGCCGATTGACCTCGAGCCGGCGCAGCAGCAGGGCCGAACGAGTCCAGACCAGCCGGGCCCGGTCGAGCCGGAGCCAGGGCCCGTCGCGATCGGAGATGACGATGTCGCGGATGGTCGCGTCGGAGGAGAGCGCGCCATCGACCGCGCCGATCGAGACCTGGCTGCCATCGGTCGTGAGCGCCTTCGAGATCAAATCGGCGATGACGCCGCGATCGCCAGCATTCTGGGCGAAGCCGCCGAGGCCGGTGACTAGAACCAGCGCGGCGGCAATAACCAGTGCCGCGAGACCGGCGAGCAGGCGTGGAAGACGACGGAGAGGCGCAAGCCCTCCCCCCTTGTGGGGGAGGGTTGGGAGGGGGGTGACTGGGTGAGCGCTGAATCGCCTGCGATCAGCCGCACGGCTGACTACCCCCCTCTCTATCTCTCCCCCACAAGGGGGGAGAGGACGAGCCACGGATCCGCGTGCCGATTTCCAGCTTGCCAGCGCTCGGACAAAGAAACGGAACGCGCCCATCAGAAGGCCTGCCCGATGCTGATATAGAGCGCGACTGGCTTGTCGCCCTTGCGCGGGTTCAGCGGCGCGGCGACGTCGACCCGGATCGGCCCGATCGGCGTATAGTAACGCAGACCGAGGCCGGCGGCGTACTGCATCTTCTCCTTGAAGTTCGGGATCTGCGACTCGAAGGCCATGCCGGCGTCGAAGAACGGCACGATGCCGATCGTGTTGGTGATCTTGATCCGCGCCTCGACCGAGGCCTCGAACAGGCTGCGCCCGCCGGTCAGGTGATTGAGCGGGCCGAGCGGCGAGAGCGTGCGATACGCGTAGCCGCGCACCGAACCGCCGCCGCCGGCATAGAAGCGCCGCGTCGCCGGCACCTCGTCGAGCGGCGCTCCGGCTATCGAGCCCAGCCCGATCCGGCCGGCGAGCACATAGCGGGCATCCTCGTCGAGCGCATAATAGCCGGAGACCGAGAGCTTGCTCTGGACGAAGGGCGCGTCGCTGTCGCCGAAGGCAGCATAGGGCGTGACCGAGGCGGCAACCCTGATGCCGCGGGTCGGGTCGAGCTGGCTGTCGGTCGAATCGTAGCGCAGCGACAGCGGCACGCCGAGCAGCATGTAGTCGACCTGGCCGAGCACGTCGCTGGTCTGGCCGCGCTCGGCCTCGATGCCGGCCTGGATCGAGAAGACGTCGCTAAAGCGGTGGCGGATCGCGGTGGTGATGTTGACGTAGCGCGCCGTGTAGCCGCCATAGCGATTGGTGCCGACACGCTCGCGCACGCCGCTCGCATCGATCAGCAGGTCGTTGCGGCTGCCGCCGAGCGCCGGCTTCAGGAAGCTCGCCGAGAAGCGCCCGCCGAGATCGGTCGGCTCGAAATCGCCGAAGCGCTGGACCTTGGTGCCGTCGATGCGGGGCGCGAAGAAGACAGAGGCCTCGAGCCGCAGGCGCTCGGCGCCGCCGAACAGGTTGCGGTGCTCCCAATAGGTCTTCACTGCCGGGCCATCGATGGTCGAATAGCGGGCCGAGAAGCCGAGCAGGCGCTTGGGCCGCTCATTGACCTCGACGAAGATCGGCAGGTTGCCGGCCTGGTCGAGCGTGGTGCCTTCGCGGATGCGCACCGAGCCGACGGCGGGAATCGTCGCGATCGACTTGCGCGTATCCGTCAGCGCCTTCGGCGAATAAGGCTCGCCCGGCTCGAGATAGATGAAGGAGCGGATCACCTCGGCCGGGATGTCACCGGTCTCGGTGACCGAGACATCGCCGAAGCCGGCGACGGGACCGGGATCGACGACGAGTGCGACGTCCATCGTCTTCGCGGCATGGTCGACGACGGGGCGGACTTCGACGACGCGGGCGAGCGGGCGGGACTTGCTGCGCCAATAATCGACCAGCGCGGCCTGCGCGGCGCGGATCGAGGAGGAAGTGGCGGGCGCGCCGGGCACGAGGCCCGAGACCTTGCCGGGATCGGGAATCACCGCCGCCGGATCGCGGCGCGCGCCCGGCACGATGTCGATAGTGCGCAGCGCAAATTGCGGCCCGGGATCGACCGTGACCACGATGGGCGCCGGGGCGCGGTTGCGGTAGCGCTCGGCGGCGGGGGCGAGGCCAGGCGGCGGCTCGCCGGCCTGCGTCACCGCGACGCCGTCGACCGCAATCGCGACCTGCGCGTTGAAATAACCCTGGGCCCAGAGCGCATCGATCAGCGGGTTGATGTCAGCGGCCGCACGGCGCGCCAGGGTCTCGCCATCCGGCGGCGCATCCTCGCGCAGGCGATAGAGCAGGGAGGCGTCCTGCAGGCTGCGCTTCAGCGCGCTGGCATCGGGCACATCGCCGAGCTCGAAGCGCAGTTCGTAAGGGACCGTCGACTCGCTGACCGGGGGCGGCTTGTCCTTGCTGCCGAAGAGATTGAAGACGTCGAGCGATGACAGGTCGAACGCGCGCGCCGGCGAGGCATCACCGGCAAGCATCGCCGCGAAAGCGCAGATGCCCCCGCCAGCTAGTCCGATCCCCCGCCTCCGCCATGACCGCATCAAACCTCCAACGCAACCGAACTAGAACGCAGCGAATGCGTTGATTTTGTGATCGTGCCTCCAGTTGATCACAATTCGACGATCGGGATTAGCGCACGTTCAACCGAAAACCTGAATGAATCGTTGGCCATCCGGACTTTACCGAACGACCAACGATCCGACGGCGCTCGGATCTCAGTCGCCCTGCTCCGCCAGCGCGAAGGAGATCGCCGTGACCGGGTCGAGACGGGCGATCACCGGCCCGACCGTCGGCGCGAGCACGCCGCCGCAGAGGCTGCCGGTGGTGATGATCTGGCCGGCCTTGAGCGGGCCGAGCGGCCCTTCGACCGGGCGGTTCGCCCAGGCGAGCGCGGTGACGAGCGGATCGCCATTGGCATGCAGTGCCTGGCGCTCATAGAGCACGTCGCCATCGAGCTCGACCGTGCAGGTCAGGGCCGGAACGTCGTCGAAGATGCTGAAGGGAACGTCGGGACCGATGAGGTAGCCGCCATGGCCCATCGCGTCGGCGAGCCAGAGCGGGAACGGCACATTGGTCCAGTCGGCGATACGGCTCTCGACGATCTCGATGCCGACGAGGGCGGCGTCGCAATGCTCGATCAATTCGGCGCGGGTATAGGGTTGGCCGGGCCGCAGCGGCATGTCGCGCCCGAGCCGGATGGCGAGCTCGATCTCAACGCGCAGCTCGGCGCCGTGCACGCCGCGATAAGTGTCGCCGGATTTGAGATAGGGTCCAGGCATCAGCCCGGCCATCGGCCGGCCGCCCTCGCCGAGCGAGACCTTCCAGCCGGCGAGCGGATAGCCCATGCCCTGGTTGACCTCGGCCTGCGCGGCGAAGCCGGCATCGACATCGGCAGGGACCGGCAAGGTCGCGATATCGACCAGCTTGTGGCCACGGCGAGCGCCGATGAAGGCGCCAGCAAGAGTCTCGGTCGTCACAGCCATGGTCGTCTCGTCCCTGTCGCCGTCGTGGCGGAGCCTCGCCGCCTCATGCTCTCTGGCTACAGCATCGACCGGCTTCCGGGAACCCGGAGATCGCACCGGCGATCAGCGCAGCTGCGCATATGCGCGCTATTTGCGGCTGGCGAGCACGACGCCGAACACGGCGACCGCCATGCCGACGAGCTGGATCGGCGTCAGCGTCTCGCCGAAGAGCAGCCAGGCTTCGACCGCAACGGCCGGCGGCACGAGATAGAGGAAAGTCGCGATGCGCGAGACCTGACCCCGGCGGATCAGCACGAGATAGAGCCCGATGCCGCCGAGCGAGAGCGCCAGCACCGACCAGGCCAGCACCAGCCCCATGGTCAGGTTCCACTCGATCCGCATCGGCTCGAGCAGGTAGGCGAAAGGGATCGTGAACAGGAAGGCGGCGATATACTGCACCGCCGTCACCGTGCGCAGATCGCCCTGGACGATGCGCGCCTTCTGCCAGAACGAGCCGAAGGTAACGGCGAACATGCCGACGACGTTGACGATGATCGGCAACGCCACGGCCTGCAGCGCCTCGGGCGCGACGCCGACCAGCTTCGGCTCCAGCACCAGCGCGATTCCGACGAAGCCGAAGACGATGCCGAGCCAGCGGATCGGCGAGATGCGCTCGCGCATGATCATTGGTGCGAACAGCGCGGTGAGCACCGGCTGCAAACCGGCGATCAGGCCGGAGACGCCGGCCGGCAGCCCGTGGCGCACCGCCCACCAGACGCCGCCGAGATAGATCGCGTGCAGCAGGATGCCGGCAATGGCGCAATCGATGATGGCGCGCCTCGTCTTCGGCCACTGCGCGCCAACGGCGACGGCGAGCACGGAAAGCGCGAGGCCGGCACAGGCGAAACGCACCGAGAGGAAGGTCAGCGCATCGGAGTAGCGCGCCGAATAGCCGGCGACGATCCAGCCGCTCGACCAGAGGAAGACGAAGAGCACCGGCGACAGGCGCAGGAAGAGCGGGGAATCGAACATTGCGGCGACCTTCTAGGCGCCTGATAGGCCGGAAACCGGCAGTTGTCGCCGCGTGTGGACGCCGTGAGGCTATGTTGGGGATGCGCGTGCCTCTCCCTTCTCCCCTTGCGGGAGAAGGGAGAGGCACGGCGAAGCCGAGACGGATGAGGGGTCGTGCCGAGCTGAATCAATTTCCGCTAACACAAGGCCTGCCGGGGCACGCAGCGCGACCCCTCATCCGCCTGCCGGCACCTTCTCCCGCAAGGGGAGAAGGGCGCAACTTGCCAGCCGCACCGAAGCAGCGACAATCACCGCCCTGCCCGCCCGAGACCCGCATGTCGCTACGTTCCGTCCCTGCCCTCGCCTTCGAGCGCTTCATCGCCCATGACGGCTGGGCGATCGCCAGCCACATCGCGCTCTCGGTGCTGATGTCGCTGTTCCCGTTCCTGATCCTGGTCACCGCGCTCGGTGGTTTCTTCGGCTCGCAGGCCGCGGCCGACGAGGCCGCGCAATTGCTGCTCGAGGCCTGGCCGCGCGAAGTCGCCGAGCCGATCGCCCGCGAGGTCCGCTCGGTGCTGACCGCGGTGCGGAAGGACGCGCTGACGCTCGGTGCGATCCTCGCCCTTTACTTCTCCTCCTCCGGAGTTGAGGCGGTGCGGGTCGGGCTCAACCGCGCCTACGAAGCCTATGAATGGCGCAGCTGGTGGCGCACGCGGCTGGAATCGATCGCCTATGTGATCGGCGGCGCGGTCTTCATGCTCGCCTTCTCGCTGCTGGTCGTGCTCGGCCCGCTGCTCTGGCGCGGCATCGTCGGCTTCGCGCCGGCGCTCGCCCCGCTCGGCTTCCTGCTCGCCTTCCTGCGGATCGCGGGCGCGACCGTGCTGGTGGTGCTGGCGCTCAGCGTTGCGCACAAGCTGCTGCCGGCCCGCGCGCCGCATATCGGCGCGATGTGGCCGGGCATCCTGATGACGCTGGTGGTCTGGCTGATCGGCGGCATCGTCTTCGGCTGGTATCTCGATTCCTTCGCCGGCGCTTACATCACCACCTATGCCGGCCTCGCCACCGCGATGATCGCGCTCGTCTTCCTGTATTGGCTGGCGGCGATCTTCCTCTACGGCGCCGAGCTCAACGCGGCGATCGCGCTGAGCCGGGCGCCGGAGAAATCGCCGGGGGATGTGCTGGCCAAGTTGTGAACCATCGTCCACCGCAAGGGGTGCCGAGCCGCCGGAAGCGGCGCGAGACGCCTTGTTGTGAACTGCCGTTCAAACCGGTCGGTTGACTGCTCCAGCCCGCGCGCAACCTATCGCGGCGCCGCCGGACGAGGCGGTCACCGATGGGGTTCCAACCATGACATTCAAGCTTTCAGCGCTGCTCCTGGCGGGCAGCGTGCTGGCCAGCGCGGCCGCCTTCGCGCAGAGCGCCGACGACAAGAAATGGGTCAACCAGTGCCTGAGCGACAACAAGGAGGCGAAGGTCGCGGCCAGCGTCGTCAACACCTACTGCACCTGCATGAACGGCAAGATGAGCGATAACGAGACCCGCTCGATCACGCAGTGGGAGAAGGCCAATCCGAACGCCCGCAAGGCCTGCGAGCAGGAAGCCGGCTGGAGCTGAGCAGGTTTGGAATTTGCAGCGGTCGGCCTACGGGCCGGCCGCGCCGGACCTCAGCCGGCGGCGCGGCGCAGGACTGGTTCGAGCCTCGCCAATGCTCCGGGTATCTCGTCGGCTGCTATCGTCCCGAAGCCGAAAGCGAGCCCGGCCGGCGCGGGCGTTCCAACGGCGTAGCGCTCGAGCCATTCGACGGCGACACCCGCCTCCGCCGCCGCAGCCGCGATCGAAGCTCCGGACAGACCGGATTTCAGCCGGGCCGAGAGATGCAGCCCCGCCTCGGACGCGATCGGGGTCAGCCAGGCGGCGAGATCGCCATTCAACGCAGTCAGAAGCGCGGCGCGGCGTTCGCCGTAGAGCCGGCGCACCCGGCGGACATGACGGGCGAGATGGCCCTCGGCGATGAAGGCTGCGAGCGCGCCCTGGTCGGCGAGGGGAACATGCCAATCGGCCGCCTGCCTGGCGGCGAGCATCGCGTCCCTCGCCCAGTCCGGAACGACGGCGAAGCCGAGGCGCAGGCCGGGAAACAGCGTCTTCGAGAAGGTGCCGACATAGAAGACGAGACCGTCGCGATCGAGCGTCTGAAGCGCGTCGAGCGGGCGGCCGCCATAGCGGAACTCGCTGTCGTAGTCGTCCTCGACGATGACCGCGCCGCTCGCCTTGGCGAAACCGAGCAGCGCCAGACGCCTCGGCAGCGACATCGCCACGCCGAGCGGGAACTGATGCGAGGGCGAGACGCAGACGATGTTCGCCTCGGCGGGCAGCGCCTCGACGACGAGCCCGTCATCGTCGACCGGCACGGACACGATTCGCGCGCCCGCCGCCGCGAAGGCGAGGCGCAGCGGCGGATAGCCGGGGTCCTCGACGGCGACGACCGTCCGGCCGGGCGTCACCAGGATCCGCGCGATCAGGTCGAAAGCCTGCTGGGCGCCGGCAGTCACGACGACGTCCCCGGCCTGCGCCGCCACGGCGCGGGTGAAGGAGACATGGGCGGCGATGGCCGCGCGCAGATCGGGGCGGCCTGCCGGCTCGCCATAGCCGTCGCCGCGGCGGGCGGCGGCACGCAAAGCGCGCGCGTGCAGGCGTTGCCAGATGGCGAGCGGCATCATGCGGATATCGGGCGTGCCGAGGCGAAGGTCGAAACGGACCGGCCGCTCCGGCCCGGCCGCCGGCATGGTGCCGGGCCGGCGCCAGTACGCGGCGATGCGACCATCGACCCTGTCCGCTGCAGCTGGCCGCCGGGGCGCCTGCAACGGGCGCAAGGGCGCGACATAGATGCCGGAACCCGCCCTTGCCTCGACATAGCCCTCGGCCAGCAACAGATCGTAGGCTGCGAGCACGGTATTGCGCGACAGGCCGAGCGCCTGAGCCAGGACGCGCGTCGCCGGCAGGCGCAAGCCGGCTGCAAGGCGGCCGTCGCGAATGGCGGCGGCAAGCTGACGGTGCAGCGCTTCGCGCCGGCCCGTCATGGGGATCGCCAGCGCGATCCCGAGAATTGGTACCATCGATAATCTCAAAACTGGAACTTCAATGGTACCAGAATGAGCTGCATGGTCGAGCCTCGTCACGGAGGCGACGATGAGTGTCCAGATGTCCCAGGTGCTGCCCGGCCAACCCTCTCCTGCCCTGCCCGGCGGCACGACGCTGCTGCTCGGGCAGATGCTGCTCTGCTCCTGCCTATGGGGCTCCTCCTTCCTGCTGATGAAATTGATCGGCGCGGAGATCTCGCCGCTGGCGTTGACCGCGCTGCGCGGCCTGATGGGCGCGGCCCTGCTCGGGCTCTGGCTCGCCTCGCGCGGCGAGACCGTGTTGCCAAAAGGCCGCGAATGGCGCGACTGGGCGGTGCTCGGCCTGCTGCAGGGCGCGATCCCGAACACGCTGACCGCCTATGCCCTGACCCAGATCACGGCATCGCTGACCTCGCTGATCCAGGCCTGCACGCCGCTGATCGTCGCCATGCTGGCGCATCTGCTGTTCGCCGACGAGCGCCTGTCGGCCAAGCGCGCCATCGGCGTGTTGATCGGCTTCTCCGGCATGGCGATCCTGCTCGGTCCCGCCGCCTTCGCCACAGGATCGCCGAGCGCCATGGGCACGCTCGCCATGGCGGCGACGGCGCTGAGCTATGCACTCGGCAATCTCTATGTCCGCGGCATCCCGCAGGTTCAGCCGGCGCGGCTGGCGCTCGGCCAGCAGGCCTTTTCGGGGTTGCCGACATTGGCTTTGGTGCTCGCGATCTCCGGCCCGGCCGCCTTCGCTGCGGCGCCCGGTCTTGCCCTGCCACTGCTGGCACTCGGGATATTCGCCACCGCACTGCCGATCCTGCTCTACATGATGATCCTGCGCAGCGCCGGGCCGGTGCTCGGCTCGATGAACGGCTATCTCGTGCCGTTCTGGACGATCCTGATGGGCGTCACCCTGCTCGGCGAAAGCGTCGGCCTGCGCGAGATCACCGGCGGCCTCGTGGTGCTGACCGGCCTCGTCATCGTCTCGCTGACGCGGCGGCCAGCGCCCGCCGTCAAGGCGTAAGCGCGGCAAGCCCCTCGCGATAGCGGCGGCTGCCAATAAAGCTCTCGCCGGTATCCATCTCGACGTCGAAATCGCCCGAGGGTCGGCCGGCGATGCGCCGGATACGGGCCGCATTGACCAGCCGAGTGCGGTGGATGCGGGCAAAGCCGAGCGGGCGCAAGCGCTCCTCCTCGGCTTGCAGCGTGGCGCGGATCAGGTGGCGCTTGCCGCCGCCCAAGCAGTATTCGACATAGTTTCCGGCCGAGACCACGGCGACGACCTCAGCCGGCTCCAGCCGCAGATTGATCGTGCCGTCGCGCAGCCAGAAGCCTGACGCGACAGGTGTCGTGTCAGGCGCGATCCTGTGCGGCATCGGACGCCGCGCCCACAGCTCGGCGAGCCAGAACAACCCTGCCAGCAGCAGGTAGACGAGAACGTCCTTGCGCAGTTCGTAAAGCAGGTTCCCGGGCGAGAGACCGAAGCTGTAGCCGCCGGCTCCCGCGATCCAGTAGCCGAGCTTGCGCAGCAGGATCATGCCGGCGACGTGCAAGGCCGAAAAAGCCAGCGCGGCGACAGCATGGAGCGCGATCAACGCCGCCGGACCGGGCGGCTTCGCCAATGAGACCAGAACCAGCCGCCGCACCAGCGGCGCGAGCGCGAGGATGACGACGCCGCTCGACGCCTCCCAGAGGAAGGGCTGCCAGAACGGCACGGCGCGGCCATAGCGCGCGAGATCGTGCGAGGTCGAGAAGGCGTTGACGGCGCAGGTCGCAGCCGTGCCGAGCGCGATCGCCAGATAGGGCAGCCAGTCCGGCAAAGAGCCGGCGCCGCAACCGGGCGCGCTTTCGCCACCATTCGTCACGGCAGTGTCGCCGCTCATCCCGGCCCGCTGGCTTTCGTCACGCAGCATCGGCTGCTCGTCCCGTACCGTCTCGACCTCGGCCCGCCCGTGCTGGCCTGCTCAGGCGAGCAAGGGATAGCCGCCATGACTGCGCAAACCAACCACCCGCCGCCGCAAATCGCCGAACGCCGGCTCGATCTCGACTGGATCAGGATCGGCGCTTTCGGCCTGCTGATCCTCTACCATGTCGGCATGCTCTACGTGTCGTGGGGCTTCCATGTGAAGAGCACCCACCGGCTGCGCGAGCTCGAGCCGCTGATGCTCCTGCTCAATCCCTGGCGGATGGCGCTGCTCTTCCTGGTTTCGGGTGCCGCGACGCGGTTCATGCTGGGCAAATGCGAGATCGGCGCCTTCGCGCAGCGGCGCTCGGCCCGGCTGCTGCTCCCCCTCGCCTTCGGCATGCTGGTGGTGGTGCCGCCGCAATCCTGGGCGGAAGTCGTCGAGAAACTCGGCTTCTCCGGCGGTTATCCCGAATTCTGGTTCGGGCACTATCTCGCCTTCGACCAGAGCTTTTGTCGGGTCGAGAACGGCCGGCAGGCCTGCATCATCCTGCCGACCTGGAACCATCTCTGGTTCGTCGCCTATCTCTTTCTCTACACCATGGCGCTCACCGGGCTGGTCGCGCTGGCGCCCGGCCTGGCCGAGCGCGGCGAGCGGCTGCTGGAGCGCGCCCTGCCCGGCATGCTGCTCCTGCTCGGACCGGCGCTGCTATTTGGCCTCAACCGCCTCCTGATCTTCCCGGCCTTCCCGCCGAGCCACATCGTCATCGGCGACTGGTACCAGCACGTCCTCTACGGCTCTTGCTTCCTGTTCGGCTTCCTCGCTGCGCGCTCGCAGGTGCTGGCCGCGCGGACCGAGCAGCTGCGCTGGCTCGCACTGGCGCTGGCCGTCACAGCCTTCTTCGCCATGCTCTGGCTGCGCTCCCAGCCGCCGGGCGATCTGCGCCGCCTCGCCGGCCCCTTCATCTATGGGCTCGACCAATGGTGCTGGATCGTCGCGATCCTCGGCTTCGCCCGCCGGCATTTGTCCCGGCGCGACGGACCGGCGCGGCGCTACCTCGTCGCGGCGGTGTTCTGCTGGTACCTCGTCCACCAGACGGCGATCATCCTCGCCGCGCACTGGCTGAAGCCGCTCGCTCTGCCGGCCAGGGCGGAAGCGTTGCTGATCATCGCGGTCACGGCGCTGAGCTGCGCCGTCAGCTACGAGATCGCCCGGCGCATCGGCTGGCTGAGGCCGCTGTTCGGGATCGCGGCGGACAGGCGCAAGCGCCCGCCCGCGCCGGGCATTCAGCCTTCCAGCGCTTCGGCCACATCCTCATAGGTGCGCAGGCCGGTGCGCGGGGCGTAGACCAGCACGGCCATATTGCCCGGCGCATGCTCGTTCTTCCACATCTTGTGGTGGGCGAGCGGGATCTTGTCCCAGGGGAAGACCTCGGACATGCAGGGATCGACGCGCCGGTCGATGACGAACTGGTTGGCGGCGCTGGCCTGCTTGAGATGGGCGAAATGCGAGCCCTGCACGCGCTTTTGCCGCATCCAGACATAGCGGGCATCGAAGGTGATGTTGAAGCCGGAGGTGCCGGCGCAGAACACCACCATGCCGCCGCGCTTGGCAACGAGGCAGGAGACCGGGAAGGTCGCCTCGCCCGGATGCTCGAAGACGATGTCGACGTCCTTCTTGCCGGTGATGTCCCAGATCGCCTTGCCGAACTTGCGGGCTTCCTTGGTCCAGTCGTTGTATTCGGGCGAATTGACCGTGGGCATCTGGCCCCAGCAGTTGAAGTCCTTGCGATTGATCACGCCCTTGGCGCCGAGGCCGAGGACATAATCGCGCTTGCTCTCGTCCGAGATCACGCCGATCGCGTTGGCACCGGACGCGGCGCAAAGCTGCACGCCGAAGACGCCGAGGCCGCCCGAGGCGCCCCAGATCAGCACGTTGTCGCCCGGCTTGATGGTGTGCGGGGCGTGGCCGAAGAGCATGCGGTAGGCGGTCGCCAGGGTCAGCGTGTAGCAGGCCGATTCCTCCCAGGAGAGGTGCTTCGGCTTCAGCATCAATTGCCGCGACTGCACCCGGCAGAACTGGGCGAAGGAGCCATCCGGCGTCTCATAGCCCCAGATGCGCTGGGAGGAGGAGAACATCGGGTCGCCGCCATTGCACTCCTCGTCGTCGCCGTCGTCCTGGTTGCAATGGACGATGACCTCGTCGCCGACCTTCCAGCGCTTCACCTTGGAGCCGACAGCCCAGACGATGCCGGAGGCATCGGAGCCGGCGATATGCAACGAGCCCTTGTGTACGTCGAAAGGTGAGATCGGCTGGCCGAGGCCAGCCCAGATGCCGTTGTAGTTGACGCCGCCGGCCATCACGAGGAGCAGCACCTCCTCCTCGCCGATCGACCAGGTCGGCACGACCTCGACCTGGAAGCTGTCCTGCGGCGGACCGTGGCGCTCGCGGCGGATCGTCCAGGCGTACATGTTGGCCGGGACATGACCGAGCGGCGGCAGTTCGCCGAGCTCGTAGAGATCCTTCAACGCGGGCTTCGCGACAGGTTGCGGCTGTGCCATCGGCTCTTTCTCCCTTGTCGCCACGCCTCGTTCCGGTGGCGTTGCCGGCATCATGCAGACCATTGCTGCGCTGCGCCATACTCCTATCGAATTATGCCGCAGCGCAAAAAACAAGGGAGATCGCGGAAGGTTCCGGCGAAACCTCAGCCAGCCCTCCCCGCCGCCAGCATGTAGTTGACGTCGAGATCGCGCGAGCGCGACCAGCGATCGGCGAGCGGGTTGTAGGCGACGCCCTCGCGGGCGAAGACCGAGAGCCCGCCGGTCTCGATCGCCGCCTCGAGCTCGTCAGGCGTCACGAACTTCTCCCAGTCATGCGTGCCGCGCGGAAGCCAGCGCAGGATGTATTCGGCGCCGACGATGGCGAGCGCATAGGATTTCAAGGTGCGGTTGAGCGTCGCCATCACGAGCAGACCGCCCGGCTTCACCGCGGCGCAGCAGGAGGCGACGAAGGCGTCGACATCCGTAACGTGCTCGACCACCTCCATGGCGAGCACGATGTCGAAGCGCGCGCCCGAGGCGACGACCGACTCGATCGTCTCTTCGCGGTAGTCGACCGTAACGCCCGCCTTTTTAGCGTGGACACGTGCCACGGCGATATTGGTCGTTGCCGGGTCGAGCCCCGTCACCTGCGCGCCCAGTCGCGCCAGCGGCTCGGAGAGCACGCCGCCGCCGCAGCCGATATCGACGATGCTCAGATCCTTCAGGGCCTGAAGCGATTTCGGATCGCGCTCGAGCCGCTCGCAGACGAGGTCGCGGATGAAGGCGAGCCTGACAGGATTGAACTTGTGCAGCACCGCCATCGGCCCCTTCGGGTCCCACCAGCTTTTCGCCAGCGCGTCGAAGCGCGCGACCTCGGCCGGGTCGATGGTGGAGCCTTCGCGTGCCGCTGCCGTCATCGCCCTTGATATCCCGTTTACGCGTGTCTCGAACGCAGCCGCATTGACACTTTCGGTGCTGCCCGTCATCTACACCCGCCCTTCGCTTGGCGCGAGGGCGCTATTTGTCCCGGCTCCGCGCCGGGCCCGTTGCTGAGAGCTCTTGGACGTCATGGCCCGTCTGGTGATGAAATTCGGCGGCACTTCGGTCGCCACTGTCGAGCGCATCAAGAACGCGGCCCGCCACGTCAAACGCGAATTCGACGCCGGCAACCAGGTCGCGGTCGTGGTCTCGGCGATGTCGGGCAAGACCAACGAGCTCGTCGCCTGGGCCAAGGAAGCTGCGGCGCTGCACGATCCGGCGGAGTACGACGTCGTCGTCGCCTCGGGCGAGCAGGTTACCTCCGGGCTGATGGCGATCGTGCTGCAGGAGATGGGCCTCCCCGCCCGCTCCTGGCAGGGCTGGCAGGTCCCGCTCTACGGCTCGGACGCGCATGGCTCGGCCCGCATCGAGGGCGTCGATGGCGCCGGCATCCTCGCCGGCTTCGACCGCAATCGCGAGATCGCGGTCTGCTCCGGCTTCCAGGGCATCAACCCGCGCAGCCACCGCATCGTCACGCTCGGCCGCGGCGGCTCCGACACCAGCGCGGTCGCGCTCGCTGCCGGCCTCAAGGCCGATCGCTGCGACATCTACACCGATGTCGACGGCGTCTATACGACCGACCCGCGCGTCGTGCCGAAGGCGCGGCGCATGGACAAGGTCTCGTTTGAAGAGATGCTGGAGATGGCCTCCCTCGGCTCGAAGGTGCTGCAGGTGCGCTCGGTCGAGATCGCCATGGTCCAGCGCGTGCCGACCTATGTCCGCTCCTCCTTCGACGACCCCGACAACCCCAATCCAGGCACCCTCATCTGCGACGAGGACGACATCGTGGAACAGCAGATCGTCACCGGCATCGCGTTCTCGCGCGACGAAGCCCAGATCACGCTCCGGCGTGTCGCCGACAAGCCCGGCGTCGCTGCGGCGATCTTCGGCCCGCTGGCCGATGCCAACATCAATGTCGACATGATCATCCAGGTCGTCTCCGACGACCAGGCGACGACCGACATCACCTTCACCGTGCCGACCGCCGATTACGAGCGCGCCAAGGGCCTGCTCGAATCGAAGCATGACAGCATCGCCTACCAGAGCCTGCAGGGCGCGACCGACGTAGTGAAGATCTCGGCGATCGGCGTCGGCATGCGCAGCCATGCCGGTGTCGCGGCGCGCGCGTTCCGGGCGCTGGCCGAGAAGGGCATCAACATCCGCGCCATCACCACCTCCGAGATCAAGTTCTCGGTGCTGATCGACGCCGCCTATACCGAGCTCGCGGTCCGCACCCTGCACTCGCTCTATGGGCTCGACGCGGCCTGAGTTTTGTGGCGGCGCGCGGTCATCGCCTCGTCAGCGCCGCCATATGGTCACGAAATGACCTGATCGCTTCCGGGCTCTGATCCCATTTTTGGGTCAGATAGCTTCCTCATCGCAACCGATGGAAGGAAGCTCCGATGCGTATGATCACGATCGCCTTCGCCAGCGCCGCCACTCTTCTGGCGGGCGCTGCCAATGCCCAGGCACCGTCGACAGAGCGCCCTGCGACCCAGCCGCCCGCCTCGTCGCAGGAAGCGCCAGCGAGCGCGCCGACAATCACATCGGTCAAGGTCGTCGAGCTCGACGAACTGCCCGAGGCCACGAAGGCGCAGGTCAACCAGCTGGTAGCGACGCGCACCGCGGACGAGCTAGACAAGCTGCGTCAGGCCATCGAGAAGGCGCCGGCCGTGAAGTCCGCCATCGAGGCGAAGGGTTTTTCGTCGCGCGACGTCGTGCTCGCTCAGGTGAACAATGACGGCGAGCTGACGATCGTGACGAGAAAGGCCGGCTGATCAGCGCATGATGGTGTGGCTCTGCTCGCGCATGAACTGCGGCAGATACCAGGAGCCGAGCCCACCCTTCGAGCCGGTGCCCGACCCTTTCCAGCCGCAGAAGGTCTGGATGCCGGGCCAAGCGCCGGTCGTCGCGCCGCTGGCCCGGTTGGCATAGAGGACGCCGGCTTCGGCCGTGTCGAGAAACTGCTCCAGTTCGGTGGGCTCGTTCGTGTAGACGCCGGCGGTCAGCCCGTAAGGCACGGCGTTGCCGCGCGCGATCGCCTCGCCGAGATCGCGGAAGGTCTTGACCGTCAGAAACGGCATGAACAGCTCGTCGCGATGCAAGGCATGATCGTCGGGCAGGCCGGTGATAATCGCCGGGCGGACATAGCGACCATGATCGTAAAGGCCGCCCGACAGCACCTGCCCGCCTAGCACTCGTGCTCCGGCGGCCGAGGCTGCCGCTATGGACTTGGCGAAACGGTCGAAGGTGGCCTCGCTGATCAATGGGCCCATAAAAGTCTCGCGCTCAGCTGGGTCACCGACGACGAGCGCCTCGGCCGCCGCCGCGAGCCGCGCGACGAAGTCTTCCGCCAGAGCTTCGTGCAGGAAGACGACCGAACTGGCCGAGCATTTCTGGCCTTGCAGGCCGAAGGCCGAGCGCAGCACGCCGGACACTGCCGTATCGAGATCGGCAGAAGCTCCGACATAGGTCGGGTTCTTGCCGCCCATCTCGGCGAGCACCGGCTTGGCGTGCGCACCGCCGACGCCGAAGCCGCGCATGATCGCCATGCCGACCGCATGCGATCCGGTGAAGGCGATGCCGTCGATGCCGGGATGGGCGACAAGGGCCGCGCCGGTCTCGGAGCCGCCGCAGACCAGGTTGAAGACGCCATCCGGTAAACCGGCCTCGATCAGGCAGTCGCTCAACAGCCGCCCAGTCAGCCCGGCCATCGGACTCGGCTTGAACACGACGCTGTTGCCGGCGATCAACGCGCAGATCGACATGCCGAGCGAAAGCGCGACCGGGAAGTTGAACGGCGCGATCACCGCGAAGACCCCAAAGGGGCGCATCACGTCGAGCGTTTCCTCGCGCGGATTGGCGCGCGCCAGCGGCTTGCCGTAGCCGTCATTGGCCTCCATCTCGGCGGCGTAGAAGCGGATCAGGTCAATCGCCTCCTCGACCTCGCCGAGCGCTTCCATGCGCGACTTGCCGACCTCGAGCAGGCATGCGGCGGCGACCTCGAACTTGCGGGCCTCGAGCAGATCGGCCGCCTTGTAGGCGAGCCCGATGCGCCGCTGCCAACCGCTCTTGCGCCAGTCCGGCCCGGCTGCCCGCGCCGCCGTTACGGCCGCATCGACCTCGGCCGGGCCAGCGGCGAAGAAGCGCCCGAGGGACAGGCGCCGATCGATCGGGCACGGCGCCTCGTAAGGCGCGCCATCCAGGCTATCGCGCCCGCCGATATGGTTGGGACGATCCTGCCCGAGCAGGCGCGCACGGACATCGGCGATCACGCCGCCGAAATGGGCGTGCACGCCAGAGAAATCCTCCTTGATGTTCGAATAGGTCACGCGCGGCAGCGCCGCTGGGGAGAGGTCGTTCATGGCAGCGGGCCCCGATCGTCGGATGAGCAGTATGGGCGTGGCAGCGCGGCGCAGGAACCCGGCGACGGAATGGCGCCTATGCCCAGAACGGCGTCGTCGCCTCGAACCTGCGCCAGCGCTTCTTGAGCCCGCGGCCGGCCTCGATGGTGTGGCGGGACTGCCAGCCATGCACGGCGCCAGCGGCGAAATGATGCTCCGGCCCCGTCGCCTTGCCGCCGCGCAGGTCTACGAGAAGGTGCTGCGTCGTCGCTGCGTCGTTGGCGAGGCCGAGCGCATCCTGAAGTCGTGACAGCCGGGCGAGATATTTGCGCGTCGGCGCGCCGTCATGCAGCGGCAGGAAGAACTCGGCGGTGTAGCGCAGTTTCTTCAGCGCGAGCCGCAGCTCGTGGCGCGCCTCGGGATGGAGACTGCCGAAGCCGCGGCCGCGCTTCAGCGCCTGGCGATGGGTCCGCGCCAGCACGCGCCCCGCGAAATCGGCGGCCGGCTCGGCCAGCACCGCCATGGTCTCGCTGGGGAGGCCGCTCCGCCAGCCGCGGCGCTCGATCAAGGCACCGAAGGACAGAAGGAAACGGCAGGTTTGCGGATCCGCCAGCCGCTCCTCGACGGCGGCATAGCTTTTGGCCTGGAACGGCTCGGCCGCCGTCCGAAGCACCGACAGTCCCGCATCGCCCAGCCCCTCGGCCTCGGTATCCGGCACGGTCTGGGTGATGAAGACGTCCCAATTGCGGGCCGGTCCGAGGACATGGCCGAGGCGTTTCGCCTCCTGCCCGATCGGCACGAGAGCGGGCGATGCGACCTCGCGCTTGAAGATCGCGAGCGCGGAGCGCAGGCGGCGCAGCGAGACACGCAGCTGATGCACGGCTTCCGGCCCCGAGCGCGCAGCGACGGGCGCGAGATTGCCGAGCAGTTGCTTGTAGGTGTTGCCGAGGATCGCGGCGATCGCCGCGTCAGCATTGTCCTGCTCGGTGATCTCGACCGGCTTCGCCTTGACCGCCCTCGGCAGGCGCGAGAAGGCGAGGCCATAGCCGCGCGCCGACTTGCTCTGCGTCTCAAGCCGCAACGGCGCGATATCGAGCAAGACGAGCCCGAGCTCGTAGAGCACCGCCGCTTCGCCCTCCTTCAGCTCGAGCTCGACCTCGCTCACCGGCAAGCTCTTCTCGCCGGCCTCGATCGTGCCGTCGTCGAAGGCGATCTCGATCAGCGCGCCGGCATAATCGAGCCGGCGGACGCGTCGCCTGATGCGCGTGGCGAAGACCGGTGCGAGCTGGCCGGCAGAGAGGCTGGCGAGCGGTTCGCCAATCTCGGCGAGCGGGAGCAGAGTGAGATCGAGCGTGCCGTCCGGCAGCGCGACCTCCCATTCGTCGCGCGCCAGGGGACCGCCCGAGCCAGACCGTTTCAGCGTCTGGACATGGCGCTTGCCGCTGCGGCGCACGCGCAGCGACAGGCCGTTGCGATCGAGCAGGCGGTCGGGCGTGTCATAGTAGACCGCGTCGAGCCGGCGCGTGACACCCTGGTTGCGGGCATGGCGCGCGATCAGCTCGGCGCCGCGCAGCGTCTCCAGCGCCTCAGGCGAAGCGGCGAGCTTCAGCTCGATCTCGCGCGGCGGCGGCTTCTGCGGCGCGGACGGCGCAGCGTCGTCGGGCTGGGCGACTTCGTCTCTCGGCACGGCGTCCAAGGCATCTCTCCACTGGGCGGTGCGTGACTGTGCCGAGACAGTAGCGTCGCCGGCAGCAGCTTGTCACCACGTCGCCAGGATTAGTCCATCCCGGCGACGTGGCTGGCCGCCCTACAAGGCCTGCAGGATCGCCTGCTCGACCGGCGTGTGGGCGATGCCCCGGATAGTCTCAAGGGCTCGCGCGGCAACAAGGGCGGCTGCGCCATGCACCAGGCCCTCCATCGTCAGGCCTTCCCCACCGCAAGCGGGGGAAGGGAACAGCTCCGCGCCTGAGCCGAAAGGCGCGCTGGCCAAGCCGGCGACGACACTGCCACGATGTGCGCATCCCCGGATTCGGGCCCGGATACTGAATGCGGATCGCCATCCTCTCCGACATCCATGCCAACCGCGAGGCGTTCGAGGCGGTGCTGGCAGCCGTGCGCCGGCTGGCGCCGGACCGGCTGGTGCTGCTCGGCGACATCGTCGGCTACGGCCCCGAGCCCGGCTTCTGCGTCGATGCGGCGCGCGAACTCGTCGCTGCCGGCGCCATCTGCATCCGCGGCAACCATGACGAAGCCGCCGTCCACGGCCCCATCGGCATGACGCCGAACGCCCATGAGGCAGCGCTGTGGACCAGGGCACAGCTCAGCACCGAGCAGAGCGGCTTTCTGGGCGGTCTGCCGCTGACTGCGGAGCTCGACGGCGTGCTCTTCGTCCATGCCAGCGCCCGCGATCCCGCCGCATGGCACTATGTCCGCGACCTCAGAAGCGCCGATGCCTGCCTCGCGGCAACGGGGGCAAAAACGGTGATCTGCGGCCACACCCATCTGCCGACGATCTTCTACGCCAGGGCCGGGCGCGAGCCGGTGGCCTTCATCCCTTTGCGCAACGTGGCGGCGCCGCTCTCTGCCGTGCATCGCCATGTCGTCGTGGTCGGCGCCGTCGGCCAGCCGCGCGATGGCGATCCGGCCGCCTGCTTTGCTCTGCTCGATACGCAGGCGCGCGAGGTCACCATGGTGCGCGTGCCCTATGACACCCAGGAAACCGCGCGGAAGATCAAGGCGGCGGGCCTGCCGGACTGGCTCGGCCTGCGCCTGCAGATCGGCAGATAGGGGGGACGGGATGGAACGGCCTGGGATCGGCACGGTCATCGACGGTTTCACGCTTACCGAGCGACTGAAATCCGGCGGCATGGCGACGCTCTGGCGCGCCACACACCCGGACCATGCCGGCCCGCTCGTCCTGAAGATCCCGGTGCTCGACCCCGGCGCCGATGTCTCGGCTATCGTCGGCTACGAGACCGAGGTGCTGATCCACAAGCGCCTGTCGGGCCCGCATCTGCCGCGCTTCGTCGCGTCGGGCGATCTCGCGCGCATTCCCTATATCGCCATGGACTTCATCGCCGGGACTAGCCTGGCCGAGCTGATCAGGCAGGCGCCCCTGCCCTTCGCCGAGGTCCAGCGCATCGGCATCGCGATCGCGATGGCGCTCGCCGATCTGCACCGGCAGAACGTGGTCCATCTCGACCTCAAGCCCGAGAACGTGATCCTGACCGACACGGGCGCGGTGCTGCTCGATTTCGGCCTCGCCCGCCATGCCGAACTACCCGATTTGCTCGGCGAGGAAAGCCGCGAGCCGATGGGGACGGCGGCCTATATCGCGCCCGAGCAGGTGCTGGGCGAGCGCTCCGACCCGGCGAGCGATCTCTTCGCGCTCGGCTGCCTGCTCTACCAGATGGCGTCGGGCGAGGAGCCGTTCGGGCGGCCCAGGACCGTGCCCGGCATGAAGCGGCGGCTCTATCACGCGCCCAAGCCCTTGCGCGCCATCAACGAGCAGGCGCCGGCCTGGCTCGAGGAGATCGTCTCCCGCTGCCTCGAGGTCGATCGTGGCCGGCGCTATGCCGATGCCGGCAAGCTCGCCTTCGACCTGCGCCATCCCGAGCAGGTCACCGTCTCGCGCAAGCGCCGAACCGCCGAGGAGCGCGGCCTCGGCAAGCGGCTGGTCGACCTGTTCCAGAAGCGCGACGAAGCCGAGGTCACCGGCACACCGACTGTGGCGCGGCGCAAGGCCGGCCCCTCGATCGTGCTCTCCGCCGTCGATCTGTCGGAGGGGCCGGACGCGCTCGCGGCGGCGGTCCTGGCCGAAACCAGCCGGCTGCTGGCGGCACGGCCGGATTCCTCGCTCGCCTGCCTGACGGTGCTGCGGACTGAGATCATCGGCGAGACCAGGACCGTCGATGCACAAGGCCGCTCACTCTATATCGGCCGGCTGGTGGCGCTGAAGGACTGGGCCCGGCCGCTGCACCTGCCGGAGGACCGGGTCAGCTACCACGTCATCGAGGCGGTCAGCCCCGCCGATGCGATCCTGCGCTATGCCGAGCACAACGACATCGACCATATCGTGCTCGGCGCCCGCTCCTCCTCGCCGCTGCGCCGCCATCTCGGCAGCGTCTCGACCAAGGTCGTGGCGGAGGCGCTGTGCTCGGTCTCGGTGGTCCGGGTGAAAGGTGGCTCGGAAGCGTGAGCGATGTCGCGTTGACCTCCCCGCCCTCGCCTCCGAATATGCCGGCCATGCCGGCCACCCCCTCCGCCCTCCCCGAATTCGATTCCGCCCGGCTGGATGCCTTCCTGCGTTCTGCCCTGCCCGGCCGCGCCATCGGGCAGATGGAGCTCGAGCGGATCGGCGGCGGTCAGTCGAATCCGACCTTCTTCGTCAGCTATCCCGATGCCGCCACGCGGCTCGTCCTGCGCAAGAAGCCGCCGGGGCCGTTGTTGCCCTCGGCCCATGCGGTCGAGCGCGAATACCGCATCCTGAAGGCGCTCGCCGGCTCAGCCGTGCCGGTGCCGCCGGTCCTGCTTCTGCACGAAGCTGACGATGTCATCGGCACGCCCTTCTACCTGATGGAGCGGCTGGAGGGCCGCGTCTTTCATGACACCGGCCTGCCTGGCATCACGCCTGAGGAGCGGCGCGGCATGTATTTCGCCATGGCCGAGACGCTGGCGGCACTGCACGGTTTCGACTGGCAAGGCGCGGGCCTCAGCGATTTCGGCAAGCCCGGCAATTACTATGCCCGCCAGCTCACGCGCTGGGGCCGGCAATGGCGCGAAACGAAGACGCGCGAGATTCCGGCGATCGACCGGCTGATCGACTGGCTCGGCACCAATCTCGACGAGACGCCGGAGACCAGCATCGTCCATGGCGATTTCCGCCTGGGGAACCTGATGTTTGCGCCGAACGAGCCGCGCATCGTCGCCGTGCTCGACTGGGAGCTCTCGACGCTCGGCCACCCGCTCTCCGACGTCGCCTTCTCCTGCCTGCCCTGGCATTCGACGCCGCAGATGTATGCCGGCATCGTCGGGCTCGATCGCGAGGACCTCGGCATCCCGACGCAAGACGAATACATCGCCCGCTATTGCGCCGCCGCCGGGCGGGCGCAGGGACCGGGGCGCTTCCACCTCGCCTTCTCGCTGTTCCGCTTCGCCGTCATCCTCGACGGCATCGCGGCGCGGGCGAAGACCGGCAACGCCGCCGCCGAGAATGCAGTGGCGGTCGGCGCGATGGCGGAGAGTTTTGCTGAGCGCGCGGAAGCGTTGGTCGAGGCGTCACAATGAAGGGCGCGGGGAACCCTTCTCCCGTGTGGGAGAAGGGCAGGGATGAGGGCCTGCCCTCCCCGATTGAGGTCGCAGCGGCGCCGTCGCATTCAAGCAATCAGCGGCAGTCCCTCACCCCTGCCCCTCTCCCATCCGGGAGAGGGGTTCCCCGAGCGCCCTGGACCTAAGGAGAGCACCATGGATTTCGCCTATTCGGCCAGGGTCGAGGAATTGCGCGGCAGGCTGCAGGCCTTCATGGACGCCCATATCCAGCCGGCCGATGCCGCCTGGAAGCATGAGGTCGAGGCCGGGCGCTATCCGAGCGCGCTGATCGACGATCTCAAGGCCAAGGCAAGGGCGGAGGGCTTGTGGAATCTCTTCCTGCCGGCACTCAAGGCGGACGAGCCCGGCACGCGGCTGAGCAATCTCGAATACGCCCCGCTCGCCGAGATCATGGGCCGGATCTACTGGTCGTCGGAGGTGTTCAATTGCAACGCCCCCGACACCGGCAACATGGAAATCCTGCACATGTTCGCGACGTCCGAGCAGCGCGAGCGCTGGCTCGTGCCGCTGATGAACGGCGAGATCCGCTCCTGCGTCGGGATCACCGAGCCCGGCGTCGCCTCCTCCGACCCGACCAACCTGCAGACCACGATCATCCGCGACGGCGACCATTACGTCATCAACGGCCGCAAATGGTGGACGACCGGGGCGCTGCACCCGAAGACCAGGTTCTGCATCGTGATGGGGCTGTCCGATCCGCGCCCCGAGGCCGATCCGCACAAGCGCCACAGCATGATCATCGTGCCGATGGATTCGCCCGGCCTCAGCGTGATGCGCAACCTGCCGCTGCTGAACCATTATTCGATCGAGGGCCACACCGAGACCGAATTCACCGAGGTCAGGGTGCCGGCGGCGAACCTGCTCGGCGAGGAAGGCGCAGGGTTCGCCTTGGCGCAGGCGCGGCTCGGGCCGGGGCGCATCCACCATTGTATGCGCTCGATCGGCCAATGCGAGGTCGCGCTCGAACTGATGGTCGAGCGCGCGCTGGAGCGGAAAGCCTTCGGGCGCAACCTTTCCGACTACGCCAATGTCCAGGACTGGATCGCCGAGGGGCGCATGGAGATCGACCAGGCCCGCCTGCTCTGCCTGCGCGCCGCCTGGATGATGGACAAATATGGCAACAAGGCCGCCCGCACCGAGGTCTCGGCGATCAAGGTCGTGGCGACGCGGCTCCAGACCAAGCTGGCCGACCGGGCGATGCAGGTGTTCGGCGCCGGCGGGCTCTCCAACGACACTCCCCTCGCCTTCATCTACTCGTGGGGCCGGGCCCTGCGCTTCATCGACGGGCCGGACGAGGTCCACCTGCGCACCATCGCCCGCGCCGAGATCAAGAAGCGCAAGGAGAGCGGGCGGAGCGCGTTTGCGGAACAGGGGGTGAAGAGGCCTTGGGTGAAGGGAGTGGGGTAGGAGTTCGGACTTTGAACGGCTCGTCGCCGTGCAGGGAAGCGAGCCAATCGAATCGACCGACCGCAAGCTCTCAATCGACTTCGACAGGAGGCGCGGCGAGCTGGACCGCAACCGTGCCGAACCAGCGGGTTTCGACCTCGAAGCGCAAGGGCAGCGGAAACTCGCCGCCCTCGCGCAGCGCGATCAGGACCGAGCCCTTCAAAGGCCGCATCGCGGCCTCGCGATCATCGTCATGCCTGAAGCCGGCGATCGTCCGGACGGTGAAGCCGCAGCGCAGCCCGCGGCCATTCAAGGGGCCCTGGTCGCTCACCTGCAGCTTCGTCGACGAGGTCATGACGGCAAGCGAGCGGCGGCGGCCGTCATAGATCGCCGTGCTGCCGTCGCAGCCTTCAGTCTCCGCCACCTTCTTGAGCATCCCCGCGACGCCGGAGAGCGAGTCGACCGTGCCCCGGATCAGTTCGGGCGGGACTGGCTCGCGGTCCTCGTTCGACGGTTCCTGCCGCCGGACGGTCGGCAATCCGCGCTGATAATGCAGCTCGCTGACATAGGCGCGACCGCGCCATGAGCCGTTCGCAGCATAGAGCCGCGGCTCGGGGCCACTGCGGCCCCAGCGGCCTTCCACCCGGCCGGACTGCTCCGCAGCCCCGACAAGCTGCGCCGCCCGATAGGGGCGCGTGCGGATCTCGATGCGATAGCCGGCGCGATCCAGCATCGTCGTCACCTCGATCTCGCCCAGCGAGACCCCGCCCAGCACCGTGACGTCGTAGCGAAGGCGCATCTCGCGCGCCGAAGCGGCCGAGGGCGCGGCGCAGCTAAGCGCGCCGGCGACCAGGGCGCCTGCCGCGATGGCCCTTGGGCGGGCCTGTCTGGATGCGATGCCGGTCAAGGAACTGCCCTCTCGCCGCGCTCAGGCATCATCGCTATCGCCGAAGAGGCTGCGTAGCCTCGCAGCCCCTCGGCGTCGTCGGTGTCGAATTCGCGCCCAAGCATCCGCATCATCCCGCTCGAGACCGGCTGGTCCCCTCTCCCTCCGCGTGAGCGCCCGGCGTTACAGGGCCATGGCCGAGGCGATGCGCCGTTGTAGCGCGGACGACGAGAGCCCCGCCATGCACGAAGGCGCGACGCGTTGCTGTCGCAGACCGGGCGATGCAGGGCTCAGTGCCGGCGGCTCTTCAACGACACGCCGCTGGCCTTCATCTCCTCCTGGGACTGGGCACTGCGCTTCATCGATGGGCCGGGCGCCTGCGCGCCATCGCGTGGGCGGTGATCAAGAAGCGCAGGGAGAGCGGGCGGAGCGCGTTTGCTGGGCAGGGGTGAAGGCCTTGGGTGAAGGGGGTGGGCTACGAGTCTGGGCTTTGAACGGCTCGTCGCCCTATAGGGAAGCGAAACACTCCAGCACTTGATCCCGCAAGATACGTGAAAGGGACTCCGGGTCCTTTGTCTCGCATTCCCAGATGACGACGACCTGCCATCCCGACGCTTCCAATTCCGCGGCGACCCGGCCGTCGCGCGCAGTGTTGGCGCTGAACTTCTCGCCCCAATAGTCGGGGCGTGTGCCAGGGTTAGACGCCTTCCGGCAGCCCGGATGCCTATGCCAAAAGCAGCCATGAACGAACAGCGCTATGCGCCGTTTCGGGAAAACGAGGTCCGGTTTGCCAGGCAGGTCCTTGCGATGGAGTCTGAAGCGAAGCCCTAAGGCGTAAGCTGCTTTCCTGACACGAACTTCGGGGGTCGTATTTTTGCCCCCGACGCGAGACATCAGCCAAGACCGCCGTTCCGGCGTCAGCCGATCGACCACAATCCCTCACTCCGCTGCGACCGGTAGCTTTGCTCCGATCTCAATGCGCTTTGCTATCAACGAAAATATGGCTTTAGACATGATGGGAGAAACACTGTTCCCTATCATTCGATAGCTATGCCAGACGGTCGGATGGAACCGGAAGCTGTCTGGAAAGCCCTGAAGACGCGCACCCTCTCTAACTGTTAGAACCCTCGGCTCGTCTGGATGAATCGGCCGGACCGATTGAAAAGACCCGCGATCGTTGCCAGTACCTGCCCGCAACGTCGGGCATTGAGCATTCCAATCGAGTCGGGGATGCCTGCCTATAATGTCGACGCCCCCTGGCGCGACTTCTTTGAATCTCGCAACGACCTTGGGTGTGTGGACGGTGCGGCGGTGCCCTGTGAAAGTCCCATCGGCACTCCTTAGCCCCGCTGCATATTGGCTGGGCCTGCCCGTCCTCGTGATCTTCCAGATGTCAAAGCCGTCTCTCTCTCCGACCATTGTTGCCGAAGACAGGTCGTCGATGGCAGCTTGGACGGTCGCCGGCTTTTGCTTTATGGCGTCGATGTTGTCTGCCGTGAGGCGATCGAAGCGAGTGGGGTCGTATCCGATCACAAACAAACGCGGCCGTCGCGTTGCAGCCCCGAATTCGGCAGCATCTAGAATGATTGGTCCTAGAATCTGATAAATTCCAGGCAACAGCCCCAACGCTTCGTCGAGCACCGGCCGCGCATCCGCATACCCTAGCCCCTTGACGTTCTCCATCACGAAAAACGCCGGCCGCAACTCTCCCACGAGCCTGAAAAAGTGCCCAAGCAGCGATCGTCTCGGATCGTCGACTTTGCGGTGGCCAATATCGCTGAACGCTTGGCAGGGTGGCCCACCGAAGACCCCGTCGACCTGTCCCCCCACCTCACGCTCGATATCCCTTCCATCCGGCACCGACAGGTCGGTCAGCACCAACTTGGTCTGTGGATAATTCCTGCCGAATGACGATGTGAGGATGGGATCAATATCAAATGCGACCTTAGGAGCAAGGCCCGCCGCATGAGCACCAAGCGAAAATCCACCGCAACCGCAAAAAAGATCGACAATCCGAGGTTGCACTTGCACGAAAGGTTCCCGCCCCTGATGATGCCGTCAGGGGTGCATACCTGATTTGTCAAGAGTCGTCGAACGGTAGTCTTGCGCCCTGTCGTACGGTCCTTTGGTTGGGTGTCGGATAATGCCATCAGGAAGAGCAATCGCGCCAGACGGAAATGCTCCTCCAACCATCTATGGAGGGCCAACGAAGCGCTTCTTCGTTTCGATGCTCACACGCGACATCGAACTGAACGATGCAATCCTCGATCTCGTTGATAATTGCGTTGATGGCGCAATGCGTCAACGAAAAGGGAAACTCGATGAGCCAATGCCGTTCAAGGGCTTTCAAGCTAATTTGGTATTGTCGCAGAATCACTTTCACGTTAGTGACAATTGTGGCGGCATTCCAAAAGACTATATTGACGATGCTTTTAGTCTTGGGCGACCAAATATCAAGAAAGACGGAGACCTGCCAACGATTGGCATGTACGGAATTGGCATGAAGAGAGCGATCTTTAAGATCGGAAACTCAGCTTCTGTACAATCCAATTCCTCAGACGGGTTCTTTGAGGTTAAATATACCTCCGAATGGCTCGATCCAGAAAACGACAAATGGGATTTACCGATAAGCAGATCAAACGGGAAAGACGACAATTTAGGTGTTACCATAGATGTTGATAACGTAAAGCCGGATATTGGCAGGCAATTTGAAAACGAGGCATTCATAAATGCGTTGAAAAACGAAATTTCTGAGCATTTTGGCTATCTAATGCAACGTGGCTTCTCGATAACAGTAAACAAGGAGCCGCTTAAGCCAAAAACACTCATTCTCTTCAACGCGGCTCACTCTGATGATAGCGACATTAGAGCCTTTGATTTCGAAGCAATACACGATGAGGTCAGTATAAAGGTCACGATTGGGCTCTTTAGAGGACTTGCGAAGGAAGCAGAGATCGACGACGAAACGGACAGCCCAAAGGAGAAGGAGACGGCCGGAATTTCCGTTGTCTGCAATGATCGAGTGATTCTTTTATCGGACCGGACGCTCAAGAGCGGCTGGGGCGATGGAACGGTTCCGAGATACCATCCTCAGTTCAGAGCTATCGCCGGACTCATTATTTTTTCCAGCAACAATGCTGAAAAGCTTCCGATTTCAACAACTAAGCGGGGGCTCGACGTCGGGTCTGAGATTTATCTTTTAGCTCGGAAAGCCACGATGGAAGGGCTCAAAACGTTCACAGATTTTACCAATAAATGGAAAGGGATGGAGGACGAGACAGCAGCATATTTTGAGCCTGCAAAACGTGCCGATGTCAAAACAACGATCTCTCTTGCCAAAGCATATGGAATTTCTGTCCGCGGAGTGGATGGCGCGAAGAAATATATTCCGAAACTACCACTACCGGCTAACAAAAATCCTCGGCGCCGCGTTTCATTTGTAAGAGACGACCAGTCGATTCGCCAAATTTCGAAGTACCTATTCGACGATTCGTCTCAGCACCCTTCAATCGTTGGAGGAGAGTGCTTTGATCGCGTGCTCGCAGAGGCGACCAAGAAATGAGTGGCGAGGATATCCCTTACCAGTTGCGGCCGAATAAATTTATCGACCGCCAGGCATTTACAGACCTCTTAAGCCGATTGGTTCCCTCAATCGGCGCCGATAAATACGTATACCTTTCGATGGGTGGGCGCCATCTAGTCGACCACAATGCTGTTTATCGACAGGTCGGTGTTACTAAATTATTTTCATTCGACAAAAATGGCACCGTTGTCGAGAGGCAAAAATTCAATCGCCCCATTGACAGTGCCATTTGCGATGAAATGCCCGCAAGTAATTTGCCAAGCATAATCGATTCCATCTCCGACAAATTTCCGGACACAACCAATGTTATTGTTTGGCTCGACTATACGGATCCAAACAGCCGGCTCACTCAACTTCAAGAGTTGATCGAGGTCGCGAAGAGGCTCCAACCCGGAGACGTTATTCGCATAACTCTCAATTCCAGCCTTGGATCTTTGGACGGACCCAAAGGGTCTACGTTCTGGAAAGACAACGGATTTCCCTCTCCGAAGGAGTATCGTTTGTCGAAACTGAGCGAGCAATTGGACACTTTTGTTCCGGCAGACCTGGAAGGGATAGGAGAGGACGAGTTTCCTTCCGTTCTATGCAGATGTGTCGGACTGTCCTTTTCAAAGGTTGAAGGCGAGAGTGGAGGAATTTCGTTCAAGCCAGTCTTGTTGACCACATATAAGGATGGTCAGCGCATGGTTACGGTAACCTGCCTCGTGGTTCCGCGCTCAGGTGCAAACGCCAATTTGCACAGATTGCAATCGTGGCCGTTCTTACCAGCAAATTGGAGCGACGTTACATACATCAGCGCGCCGGATTTGTCTCTTCGAGAAAAGCTCAAGATTGACGAAAATCTTTCCAGAGAACCGAACATCGTACTAGATAATTTAGGATTTCTACCTGGGTCTAGCAAAGATAATTCGTTAAAAGCGATTTCAAGCTATCAACGTCTTCATCGCTATTATCCCTCATTCCATCATGTGGATACGTAAACAGGCAGACGATTGCGCCAGATACGAAAGCTTCCAGATTTTGACGATTCGTGGTAAGCTTGATCGCACGTTCACAGTCTTTCTGGATATACCTTATCCACATCTAACAGCCCCGCCATGTTATTCAGCGTGACGGGGCCGCGAACCAACGCAAATGCCGTTTGGGCCACCCGCCCCCGCCGGCTCGCCCCACTAAGCCGCCTCGGCAAGTTCCCCCTTCCCCTCCACCCCATGCTGGCGCAGCGGCTTGTTGCCCGAGAGCTTGCGCATCAGCACGTAGAAGACCGGCGTCAGGAAGATGCCGAAGGCGGTGACGCCGATCATGCCGGCGAAGACCGCGATGCCCATCGCCTGGCGCATCTCGGCGCCCGCCCCGGTCGAGAGCACGAGCGGGACCACGCCCATGACGAAGGCGAGCGAGGTCATCAGGATCGGCCGCAGGCGCAGGCGGCTGGCCTCGATCGCGGCCTCGACCGGCGTTCTGCCTTCGAATTCGAGCTCGCGCGCGAATTCGACGATCAGGATGGCGTTCTTGGCCGATAGTCCGACCAGGACGACGAGGCCGATCTGGGTGAAGACGTTGTTGTCGCCGCCGCTCCACCAGACGCCGGCCATCGCCGCCATCAGGCCCATCGGGATGATCAAGAGGATCGCGACCGGCAGGGTCAGGCTCTCGTATTGCGCCGCCAGCACCAGGAAGACGAGCAGGATCGCGACCGGGAAGACGAGCATGGCGGAGTTGCCGGCGAGGATCTCCTGATAGGTCAGCTCGGTCCATTCGAAGGCGAAGCCCTTGGGTAGGGTCTCGGCCGCGATGCGCTCGACGGCGTCCTGCGCCTGGCCCGAGGAGAAGCCCGGGGCCGGGCCGGCATTGATGTCGGCGCTGAGGAAGCCGTTATAGCGCATCGCCCGTTCGGGGCCGGAATCGGTGCGCACGTTGAGCACGGCCGAGAGCGGCACCATCTCGCCCGAGTTCGAGCGGACCTTGAGCTTGCCGATGTCCTCCTGATAGGCGCGGTAGGGCGCATCGGCCTGGACGCGCACGGTGTAGGTGCGGCCGAACTTGTTGAAGTCGTTCACATAGGACGAGCCGAGATAGATCTGCAGCGTCTCGAAGACATCGGTGACGGGAACGCCGAGCTGGCGCGCCTTGGTGCGGTCGATGTCGGCATAGAGCTGCGGCACGTTGACCTGGAAGCTCGAGAACATGCCGGCGAGCTCAGGCGCCACGGCGGCCTTGGCCATGAAGGCCTTCGTCGCCTCGTCGAGCGCCTTGTAGCCGAGACCGGCGCGGTCCTCGATCTGCAGCTTGAAGCCGCCGATGGTGCCGAGGCCCTGGACAGGCGGCGGCGGGAACATCGCGATGAACGCCTCCTTGACGCCGGCGAACTCCTTGTTGAGCTGCATGGCGATGGCGTTGCCCGAGAGCTCCGGCGTCTTGCGCTGGTCGAACGGCTTCAGGCCGACGAAGACGATGCCGGCATTGGACGAGTTGGTGAAGCCGTTGATCGACAGGCCCGGGAACGAGATCGCGTTCTCGACGCCGGGGTGCTTCAGGGCGATCGCGTCCATCTTGCGGATGACGTCCTCGGTGCGGTCGAGCGTCGCCGCGTCCGGCAGCTGCGCGAAGCCGACGAGGTACTGCTTGTCCTGGCCCGGCACGAAGCCTGACGGCACCTTCTGGAAGAGCACGACGGTCAGGCTGACAAGGCCGGCATAGACCACGAGCATCACCGTCTTGCGGCCGAGGATGCGGGTGACGCCGCCGCCATAGGCCTCCGAGGAGCGGTTGAAGAAGCGGTTGAAGCCGCGGAAGAACCAGCCGAACAGGAAGTCCATGCCGCGGGTCAGCGCATCCTTGGGCGCGTCATGGCCACGCAGCAGCAGCGCTGCGAGCGCCGGCGACAGGGTCAGCGAGTTGATCGCCGAGATCACCGTCGAGATCGCGATGGTCAGCGCGAACTGGCGATAGAACTGGCCGGTCAGGCCCGAGATGAAGGCGAGCGGCACGAAGACCGCGACGAGGACGAGCGCGATCGCGATGATCGGGCCGGAGACCTCGCGCATCGCCTTGTAGGTGGCTTCGCGCGGCGACAGGCCGTTCTCGATGTTGCGCTCGACGTTCTCGACCACGACGATGGCGTCGTCGACGACGATGCCGATCGCCAGCACGAGGCCGAACAGCGAGAGCGCGTTGATCGAGAAGCCGAGCAGGTACATCACAGCGAAGGTGCCGACGACCGAGATCGGCACGGCGACGAGTGGGATGATCGAGGCGCGCCAGGTCTGCAGGAAGACGATGACGACGAGCACGACGAGCGCGATCGCCTCGAGCAGCGTGGTGATCACCGCCTTGATCGAGGCGCGGACGAACTGGGTGGTGTCGTAGACGATCGAGTAGTCTACGCCCTCAGGCATGTTCTGCTTGATCTCGCGCATGGTCTCCTGGACCCGGTCTGCGATGGCGATGGCGTTGGAGTTCGGCGCCTGGAAGATCGGCACGGCAACGGCCGACTTGCCGTTGAGCAGCGAGCGCAGCGCGTAGTCGGCGGCGCCGAGCTCGATGCGGGAGACGTCCTTCAGGCGGACGACCGCGCCGCTCGGGGCGGTCTTGACGATGATCTCGCCGAACTCCTCTTCGCTGGCGAGGCGCCCTTGCGCATTCACGGAGAGCTGCAAGTCGAGCCCCGGGCCGCTCGGCGAGGCGCCGATCACGCCGGCCGCGGCCTGGACGTTCTGGGCGCGGATCTCGCGGACGATGTCGGAGGGCGAGAGGGCGTGCTCGGCGACCTTCTGCGGGTCGAGCCAGACGCGCATCGAATAGTCGCCCGAGCCGAAGAGCTGGACCTGGCCGACGCCGTCGATGCGCGCCAGCCGGTCCTTGACGTTGAGGACGGCATAGTTGCGCAGATAGGTCATGTCGTAGCGACCGTTCGGCGAGGTGATGTGCACCACCATCGTCAGGTCCGGCGAGCTCTTGATGGTGGTGACGCCGAGACGGCGCACCTCCTCGGGCAGGCGCGGTTCCGCCTGGCTGACCCGGTTCTGGACCAGCTGCTGGGCCTTGTCCGGGTCGGTGCCGAGCTTGAAGGTGACGTTCAGCGTCATGACGCCGTCGGTCGTCGCCTGGCTCGACATGTAGAGCATGCCCTCGACGCCGTTGATCTGTTCCTCGATCGGCGTCGCGACGGTCTCGGCGATGACGCGCGGGTTGGCGCCGGGATATTGCGCGCGCACCACCACGGTCGGCGGCACGACCTCGGGATATTCCGAGATCGGCAGGGCCCGCAGCGCCAGCAGGCCGGCGAGGAAGATCAGGACGGAGAGGACGCCGGCAAAGATCGGCCGGTCGATGAAGAACTTCGAGAGGTTCATGGGGGTGCCCCTTCAAGGCGGCGGCCCCGCCGGTCCCGAAGCGGCCGGCGGAGCGATAGAACTGGGAAAGGCTCGCGCGCTCAGCGCTGCGCGAGCTCGGTCGTGGGCTTCTTCAGCTCGGAGCGCTCGGCCATCGGCACCTGCTCGGGCGCGACGGTGGCGCCGGGACGGATGCGCTGCAGGCCGTTGACGACGATCTGCTCGCCGGCCTCGAGCCCACTGGTGACGATGCGCAGGCCCTCGGCAGCGGTGCCGAGCGTGACCTCGCGCCACTGGGCCTTGTGGTCCTTGCCGACGACGAAGACGAACTTCTTGTTCTGGTCGGTGCCGACGGCGCGCTCATTGATAACGAGCGCCGGCTCGGACTTCGCCTGGCCCATGCGCAGGCGCACGAACTGGCCGGGCATCAGCGCGCCGTCCTGGTTGTCGAAGATCGCACGAACGCGGACCGTGCCAGTCGCGGCGTCGATGCCGTTGTCGACGAAGTTGAGATGGCCGGAGACCGGCGCCGCCTCGTTCGCCGCGGTGGTCATCTGCACCGGGATGCGCTTCAGATCGCGCGGCTTGCCAGGCTCGACCGGCAGCGTTGCCAGCGCCTTGAGCAGCGAGCCCTCATCGGCGTTGAAGCCGGCATAGACCGGATCGACCGAGACCAAGGTCGTCAGCAGCGGCGCGTTGGCGCCGGCGGCGACCAGGTTGCCGACCGTGACCTCGAGCCGGCCGATGCGGCCGCCGATCGGGGCGCGGATCTGGGTGTAGTCGAGGTTCAGCCTGGCCGACTGCAGAGCGGCGCGGGCGGCGCGCTCGTTCGCCTGCGCTTCGCGCAGCGCGTTCAGCCTGGTGTCGAGGTCACGCTGGGAGACGTTCTGCGTCGACATCAGCTTCTGGCCGCGCTCATGCTCGCCAGCGGCGAGCGCAACGCGCGCCTCGGCGGCGAGCAATTGCGCCTGGGCCCGCTCGAACTCGGCCTGATAGGGCGCCTGGTCGATGCTGACGAGCAGATCGCCCTGCTTGACCAGCGCGCCTTGCGAGAAGTGCACCTGCTCGACCACGCCGGAGACCCGCGAGCGGATCTCGACGCGCTCGATCGCCTCGAGCCGGCCGGAGAACTCGGCCCAGGCGACCAGCGCGCGCTGCTCGACCAGTGCGACGGACACCGGAGTGGCCGGCGGTGCAGCAGCGGCGGTGTCGCCCTGCGCCTTGCCGGAGCCGTTGAGGGCGACGGCGAGGGCCGCGAGCGAGACGCTGGCTGCGAGAGTGACGCCCAACAGGACGTGACGGATCGTTCCCTGAATCATGGGTTCATTCCTTGTCAGAAGTGAAAAGTCGAAACTGGAGGCGACGCGAGCCGCTAGGACGGCGCTGTCGCGGTGAAGAACTCGCTGATGTGATGACAGGCCGCGCAGAGGCAGGAGCCGTCGCACGGGCCTTCGGCGAAGGCGTCCGGCCAGCGGCTCGGCGCGCCGACGACGCGGATGGTGGTGTCGACGCCGGCCGCCTTCAGCCGGCCGGCATAGTTGATGCTCTCGTCGCGCAGCAGGTCATCCTCGGCCGTGACGATCAGGGCCGGGGCGAGGCCGGAGAGCCGTGCGGCATTGACCGGCGTGGCGTAAGGGTGCGCCGCCTTCTCCGGCGAGCCGAGATAGGCGTGCCAGCCATCGGCCCAGCGGCAGCCGACCGGCCCTGCCTCGGCGTTGCGGAAGGAATAGGTGCCGAGGCAGGAATCGAGCATCGGCGAAAACAGGATCTGGCCGGCGAGCGCTGGCCCATGCCGGTCGCGCGCCATCATGGCAAGCGCCGCGGCAAGGTTGCCGCCGGCCTCCTCGCCCGCCACATAGAGCGGTGCGTGCTTGCCGACCCAGCGCGCCTTGTCACGGGCGATCTTCTCGAGCGCCGCATAGCTCGCTTCGAGCGCCTGCGGAAACGGATTGGCCGGCGCCAGCGGATAGGGCAGCGAGATCACGATCGCGCCGGCCTCGGCCAGGGTGGTCGCGACAGCTTCGCCAGAAGCAAGAGTGCCGCTGTCGAAGGTGCCGCCATGCAGATGGACAACGAGGCCTGCCTCGTCCGGCACTGCCGCCGGCGCATAGAGCCGGCCGGCGAGCTTCTCGCGCCCGGCCTGCACGCTCTGCTCGCGCCAGAAGACGGCGCGGCGATAGCGGCTTTCGGGGATGGAGGGAGCGAGCATGACAGTGGCGACTGACGAATGTTGCGGTGCGTCATGATTTAGGTGATGCTCTTCCCTTAATAAACCACCGATCCGCTCCTACATTATTTCCATACAGAAACAATCGCCGGATCACCCGAGGATTGCGATGGACCAGCTCACTGCCATGCGCGCCTTCGTGCGCGTCGTCGAAGTCGGCACCTTCACCCGCGCGGCGCAGCTGCTCGACCTGCCCAAGCCGACCGTGACCAAGCTGATCCAGCAGCTCGAGGGGCATTTGCGGGCGCAATTGCTCAACCGCACGACGCGGCGCGTCACCGTGACCATGGACGGCGCCGCCTATTACGAGCGGGCGCTACGCGTCCTCGGCGAGATCGACGAGCTCGACCAGAGCATGACCTCGTCGCAGGCGCGTCCGAGCGGGCGCCTGCGCATCGATGTCAGCGTGCCGCTCGCGACCGACATCATCATGCCGGCGCTGCCGCAATTCCTGGCGCGCTACCCCGAGATCCAGGTCGATATGGGCCTGTCCGACCGGCCTGCCGACCTGGTCGGCGAGAATCTCGACCTTGCCGTGCGCGCCGGCGCGATCGACGATCAGAGCCTGATCGCCCGCCGCATCGGCCAGATGATGCTGATCACCTGCGCGACGCCGGACTATCTGGCGAAGCACGGCACGCCCCGGCATCCACGCGACCTGGAGAATGGCCACTTCGCGGTCGGCTATCGCCGGGCCGGCACCAGCCGCATCCTGCCCTTCACCTTCGCCGGCACCAGCGAGACCATCGAGATCCACGGCAACTATGTGATCTCGCTGAACGAGGGCACCGGCTATCTCGCCGCCGGGCTCGCCGGGATGGGCATCATGCAGGTACCGACCTTCATGGCGCAGGCGCACATCGCCTCCGGGCGGCTCGTGCCGGTCCTGACCGACTGGTGCACCGCGCCGAAGCCGCTGCACATCATCTACCCGCCGAACCGGCATCTCTCGAACAAGGTACGGGTCTTCGTCGACTGGCTGGCGGAGATCTTCGCCGCGAACGATCTGCTCCAGCGCAAGCCGGACCTGCCCATCGCCCACGACGTTGCGGCATGAGCCGGGCGCGGGGTTTCTTCGGCTCCGGAATGCGCTAACCAGACGGGCGCAGCTTTCGCCGCGTGCCCGTCCACCAGCCAGGTCCGTCCGATGTCCCGTAGCGTCCGCGACAAGCTCGAAGCCAACCTCGCCCGCATCGGCGACGGCACCCCGGTGTTCACCAGGCTCCTGCTCGACACGGCGCGCGCCGAGGCCGACGCGGCCGATAGCCGGCGCAAGGCCGGCCTCGAGCTCAGCCCGCTCGACGGCACCATCGTCTCGGTCAAGGACCTGCTCGATGTGAAGGGTGTGACGACCTGGGCCGGTTCCAGCGCGCTCAAGGGCGCGGCACCGGCAGTTCAAGACGCGCCTTCGGTGGCGCGGCTGCGCCGGGCCGGCGCGGTGATCATCGGCAAGACCAACATGACCGAGTTCGCCTTCTCCGGCATCGGCCTCAACGCCACCTTCGGCACGCCGGGCAGCGCGCTCGACAAGGCGCGCATCCCCGGCGGTTCCTCCTCCGGCGCGGCGGTCTCGGTGGCGGAAGGCACGTCGGAGCTGACCGTCGGCACCGATACCGGCGGCTCCTGCCGCATCCCCGCCGCCTTCAACGGCATCACCGGGATGAAGCCGACGCACAATACGGTTCCGGCCGAAGGCTGCTTTCCGCTGGCACCGAGCCTCGATTCGATCGGCCCGCTGGCGAAGGATGTCGCTGGCTGCGCCCGTTTGCTGTCGGTGCTGGCCGACCGGCCCTTCGCGCTCGAAGATGGTATCTCCGCCGGGCGGGTCCGGCTCGGCGTGGCGCGTGGCGGTTTCCTGGCCGAGGCCGACCCCTCCGTCGCCAGGGCCTATGAGGCGGCGATCGAGCGCGTGACGCGGCTCGGCATCGCGGTCGAGCCGGTCGACTTCGACGGGCTCTACAAGGAGATGTTCGCGATCGGCCCGGTGCCGCTCGTCACGGTCGAGGCTTCCGCGGTGCATCGCGACCTGATGGCCAGCAAGGGCGACGCCTATGACCGGCGCGTCGCGGCCCGCATCGCCATCGGCGTGCCCTGCAAGGCAGCAGACTACATCATCGCGATGGAGAGGCGCCGGGCGCTGATCGCAAGGCTCGCCGCCCTGCTCGACGGCCTCGACGGTTTCCTCGCGCCAACCGTGCCGATCGAGGCGCCGATGATCGCCGCGATGGAGGCCGATGACGAGGCCTTCCACACGGCCAACCGCCTGATCCTGCGCAATCCCGCCTTCGGCAACCTGTTCGACCTGTGCTCGATCTCGTTGCCGATGCCGCTCGGCGACGGGCTCTCCGGCGGGCTGATGCTGAGCGCCGTCGCCGGGCGGGACCGGCAGTTGCTCAACCTCGCGAAACTGATCGAACCGGCAGCTTCGGGGCACTGAGCCCGCTCGGCTTGACAAGTTCTCCCGATGCAGGCCCTTCACGGACCATGATCGCGCGCAGCCTTCACGGATCACTCCCCGCCGCCCTTGCGGTCGCGGGCGGCTGCGCGCGCCTGACCGGCCGAGGTTGACGGCAGCGCGTCGCGCGCCTCCCTCTCCGCCCCAAAACTCATTCCTGATCGAAGGGCCGCCCTCGCCGGCGGCGTCATGCCATGCTCGACCGCACCAGCGTGCTCACCCTCTCCTGCCCTGACCGTCCGGGCATCGTCGCCGCCGTCTCGACCCTGCTGTTCGAGGCCGGCTGCAACATCCTCGACGCCCAGCAATATGACGACATCGAAACCGGCCGCTTCTTCATGCGCGTCGTCTTCGCCCGCCTCGACGGCGCGCAGCCGCAGGAGGCCATCGCCGCCGGGATCGAGGCGCTTGCCCAGCGCTTTGCCATGACCATCAGCCTCAGCGAGCGGGCCAAGAAGAAGCGCGTGCTGCTGCTGGTCTCGAAGTTCGACCATTGCCTGGTCGACCTGATCTATCGCTGGCGCATCGGCGAACTGCCGATGGAGATCGCGGCAATCGTCTCGAACCATGAGCGCGCCGCCATCGCCTCGACCGATATCGGCGATCTGCCCTTCCACCATCTGCCGTTGACGCGCCAGACCAAGATGGAGCAGGAAGCCGAGATCTGGCGGATCGTCCAGGAGAGCAAGACCGACCTCGTCGTGCTCGCCCGCTACATGCAGGTCCTCTCGGACGGGCTCTCGGCCAAGCTCGCCGGGCGCTGCATCAACATCCACCACTCGTTCCTGCCCGGCTTCAAGGGCGCCAAACCCTATCACCAGGCGCATGAGCGCGGGGTGAAGCTGATCGGCGCGACAGCGCACTACGTCACCCCGGACCTCGACGAAGGGCCGATCATCGAGCAGGACGTCGAGCGCATCAGCCATCGCGACACGCCGGACGACCTCGTGCGCAAGGGCCGAGACATCGAGCGGCGCGTACTGGCCAGGGCCGTCTCGCACCATCTCGAAGACCGGATCGTGCTCAACGGCAAGAAGACAGTGGTGTTTACCGATTGAGGGGCGTCAGCCCCTCACCTCTCCCAGCGACCATGGCAGTTCCTCGCCGCCGCGGAAGACCACGACGTCCTCCTCGCCGACCGCGATGGCGGGCGAGACCCGGCAGGGCCGCTTTTCCAGCGTGACCGTGCCCTGGTTCAGCGGCAGACCGTAGAAGCGCGCGCCGTTCTCGGAGGCGAAGGCCTCGAAATGGGGAAGTGCGCCCTCCTCGTCGAAGACCTGGACGTAAGTCTGCAGGGCGGTTGCGCCGCCAAAGACGCCAGCCGAGCAGCATTCGGCCTGCTTGGCGCCGCGCAGATGTGGTGCCGTGTCGGTGCCGATGAAGAAATTGCCATCGCCGGAGGTCGCGGCCTTGCGCAGGGCGAGGCGATGGCGCTCGCGCTTGGCGACCGGCAGGCAGTAGAGATGCGGCCTGAGGCCGCCCTGGAAGATCGAGGTCCGGTTGATGATCAGGTGATGCGGCGTGATCGTGCCTGCGGCGCGGCCGGCATGGGCGCGCACCAAGTCTACCGTCTCGGCCGTGGTGACGTGCTCGACCACCACCTTCAGGCCCTGATGCCGCTTCAGGAGCGGCAGCATCTCGGTTTCCATGAACACCGCCTCGCGGTCGAAGATGTCGACAGCAGGGTCGGTCGCCTCGCCATGGACGAGGACCGGCATGCCGATCTTCTCCATCCGTTCCAGCACCGGCGCGAGCTTCGGAATGCTGGTGACGCCGTGATGGGCGTTGGTGGTGGCGCCGGCCGGGTAGAGCTTGGCGGCGGCCCAGACGCCGTCGCGGAAGCCGCGCTCGATCTCGTCGGGTTGAGTCGTATCTGTCAGGTAGCAGGTCATCAGAGGAACGAAGTCGCTGCCCTCCGGCCGGGCCGCCAGGATGCGGTCGCGATAAGCGGAGGCCGCATCGATGCTTGTCATCGGCGGCACCAGGTTCGGCATGATGATGCCGCGCTTGAACTGGGCGGCGGTGAAGGGCAGCACCGCCTTCAGCATGGCGCCGTCGCGCAGATGCACGTGCCAGTCGTCCGGACGGCGGATCGTCAGCGTCTCGAAGGTGCCGGCTGCCTTGGCTTCAGTGCTGCCGAAGAGTTCCGTGACGCTCATGCCCTGCCCCTGTGCTTCCCGCCCGCCTTGCGAATCCGAAGGCGAGCCGGCTCTTCCATAACCGCCCTGCCCGGGCTGTACGAGCACCCCTGTGCAATCATCTCGGGGACAGCGCGCAGCGGGGATTGACCTTCACCGGCAACCTGTCGAGAAGGGGCCGTTTGCGAATTTGATCAGAGCCGCGCCAACGCCTGCAAACGGCGAAGGATGGCGCGCGCTGGCCCTGGAGAACCAGACCATGCCCAATCTCTACATGCCGGTCGACCGGGAGACCATCGCGCTCGAAGCGGCCAAGATGCTGCTGGAGATCAAGGCGGTCCACTTCTACAGCGACAAGCCCTTCATCTTCACCTCGGGCTGGGCGAGCCCGGTCTATATCGATTGCCGCAAGATCATCTCCTTCCCGCGGCTGCGCTCCTCGCTGATCGATTTCGCGGCGACCACCATCGTGCGCGATATCGGCTATGAATCGATCGATATCGTCGCCGGCGGCGAGACGGCCGGCATTCCCTTCGCCGCCTGGATCTCGGACCGGCTGTCGCTGCCGATGCAGTATGTCCGCAAGAAGCCCAAGGGCTTCGGCCGCAACGCGCAGATCGAAGGCGAGGTGGTCGAGGGCGCGCGCACGCTGCTGGTCGAGGACCTCGCCACCGATGGCGGCAGCAAGGTCAACTTCTGCAAGGCCCTGCGCGATGCCGGCGCCAAGGTCGATCACTGCTTCGTGCTGTTCTACTACGACATCTTCCCGCAGGGGCGCGAGATGATGAAGGAGATCGGCGTCGGCCTGCACTACCTCACCACCTGGTGGGACGTGCTCAAGGTCGCCAAGGCCAGCGGGCATTTCGAGCCGAAGGTGCTGGACGAGGTCGAGAGCTTCCTCAACGAGCCGGCCAAGTGGTCGGCCGCCCATGGCGGCATCTCGGACTTCAATCAGGCCAAGACCGGCTGAGGAGTATCAGGCCGGCCACACCCTTCAGGGGTCGCGGCCGGCATCTCCATGCGCTCTCAGCCGACGTGGAGAACCCGAAAGCGCTCGGGTGCCGCCGGATCGCGATCGACGACCTGGATCGGCGGCCAGGCCCATTGCCAGACGCTGATCCCCGGCGTGCGCGAGAACCGGATCGGCCCGCGCGTGCCTTCGATCAAAACCCTGGACCAGGCTTCGGCGATGCGCGCCCCATCGGTGCCGTGAGATCGCAAGAGATCGGCGAGGACGGCGATCGTGTCATAGCCCTCGAAGGCGACGAAGGACGGCGCCTGGGCCAGCCGCTTGCGCAAGGCTGCCTCGACCCGCTTGCCAAGTGGAGGAAGCTGCTCGGGCAGATAGCGCAGGAACGGGATCGCTGTTCCCTCTTCGCCCAGCAACGCCAACCATTCGGGCAGTTCCGGTGGCCCGGCCGGCGCGCCGATCATGAGTCCTGCCAGGCGCTGGTCGCTGCGGACGCACCTGACGATCGGCACCGCCGGCTCCGGGTGACCGACCAGGAGCAGCAGGGCCGTGGCGCCCTTGTCGACGAGCTCGTCGCAGAGTGCTGCAGGAGTCAGCGAGTTCATGTCGAACTCCACCACACTGCCGCCGCGTGGCGTGATGTAGTCCTGCAGGATGCGTGTCCCTGAGGCCCAATAGACGCTCGGCACGGTGGCGGCGGCGATCCGCTGGTGGCCTGCGCCGAGCAGGAAGTCGGCGTAGAGCCGCCAGCCACGGGATTGCGCCGGGGCGATGCGTGCGACCCAATCCGTCGGCTGCTCGGTGAGCGTGTCGAGCACGGCCGAAGAGCAGAGGAACGGCAGGTGCAGGGCATCGGCCCTGGCTGCGACGGCGCGGGCGACGACGCTGTGATACTCCCCCGCCAGAGCCGCCACGCCCAGGCCTGCCAGTTCATCAACGGCTGCCGTCGCCTTTTGCGGATCGGCCGCAGTGTCCCGGACCAGCAACTCGATTGGTCTTCCGGCGACACCGCCGGCGCCATTGACGTCGGACACGGCCAATTCGAGCCCGGCGAGCAGATGCTGGCCGGCCTCGACCCAGCCGGGCCGCGACAATGGGGCCAAGGCGCCGATCCGGATGGAGGGTGTATTCATGCGTCGGCGTCTCCCGGGCGACCATTCGGTCGCACTATGCCGGGATCGCACACACGGACGTCAGTAGCGCGAATGCAGCGCGGCCAACCGATTTCAGAACTTCGGTGGCCGGCGCTCGAAGAAGGCGGTGATGCCCTCACCGAAATCCGCGGTGCCGGCATTGGCGACGAAGGCTCGCTTCTCCAGCTCGAGCTGTTCGCCGAACGAGCCTTGCGTCGCGGCCTGGACCAGCGCCTTGCTCGCCTTCTGCGCGCCAAAGCTGCCGCGAGCGAGCTTCTCCGCCAATGTGCGGGCAACATCCATCAGCTCGCCAGATGGCACGACGCGGTTGACGAGGCTGAGCTGCAGGGCAGCCTCGGCGTTGATCGCCTCGTTGAGCAGGACGAATTCCAGGGCCCGGCGCGGGCCGAGCAGCTGCGTCAGCGACCAGGTCGTGCCACCGTCGGGACTGGTGCCGAGCTTGGTATAGGCCGAGAGGAAGCTCGCATCCTGCGTCGCGACGACGAGATCGCAGGCGAAGGCGAGCCCGACGCCGCCACCCGCAACCGGCCCCTGCACCGCTGCGATCACCGGCTGCGGCATTGCCTTGATCAGACGCATCAGCGTGTGGAAACGGTCGATCAGCAGCGTCGCGGTCTGCGGCGCGCCGGGCAGATCGGCCTGGAAACGGGCGAGATCGCCGCCCGCCATGAAGGAGCGCCCTGCCCCGGCGAGGATGACGGCGCGGATCGTCTGATCCGCAGCCAGCCCGGAGAAAGCCGCCACAAGCGCATCGGCCATCGCCTCGTCGAGCACGTTGAGCACCTTGGGACGGTTCATGGTCACGGTGAGAACCGGCCCCTGCCGCTCCGTGATCACCACCTCGCCTGCCGGATCGCTCATCGCCTCGTCCTCATCTCCATCCGTCACCGCAAGCATCTCAGCTCGGCGACCGTGTGTCGTCGATCACCTTGCCGTCGTTCGGCAACGCTCCCGGCGCCATCAGCTCGACGGCGCTGCTCAGCTTGAAGACCTCGCGCACGGAGGCCTTCAGCGCGTCGGCTAACTCCGAACTCGGCATGGCGACCTCGGCCTTGAAGTACATGGCATCGGTCACGCCGGCGCGCGTCACCACCAACCGGCAGCGGCCGAGTTCGGGATGCCGGGCGGCCACCGCCGCGACCTGCTCGGGCCGGACGAACATGCCCTTTACCTTGGCCGACTGGTCGGCCCGGCCGAGCCAGCCGCGAATGCGCTGGTTGGTACGTCCACAAGGCGAGCGTCCCGGCAGCGTCGCGGTGAGATCGCCGACGGCGAAGCGGATCAGCGGCTTTTTGGGATCGAGGATGGTCACCGCGATCTCGCCAACCTCGCCTTCCGCCACCGGCTGGCCGGTACCGGGCCGCAGGATCTCGACGATGATGTCCTCGTTGAGGACGAGACCTTCGCGGGCCGGCGTCTCATAGGCGATGATGCCGCATTCGGCGGTGGCATAGCACTGATAGGCGTCGATGCCGCGCTCGCGGAACTCGGCTTGCAGCGAGGGCGGGAAGGCCGCACCGGAAACCACCGCCCGCTTCAGCGAAGAAAGATCGCGCCCGCGCGCCGCGCCGAGATCAAGCAGGATCTTCAGGAAATCCGGCACGCCGGCATAGAGCGTCGGCCGGTAGGCCTCGATCAGGTCGAGCTGGGCGTCGCTGTTGCCCGGCCCGGCCGGGATCACGGCGCAGCCGAGCACGCGCGCCCCGGCATCGAAGCACCAGGCGCCGGGCGTCAGGTGATAGGAGAAGGTGTTGAGGACGATGTCACGCCAGCCGGCGCCTGCAGCCGCAAGTGCGCGGGCGACGCGCCAGGGATCGTCGTCATGGCCCTCGGGCTCGAAGATCGGCCCCGGCGACATCATCAGCCGGCGATAATCACTCGGCCGGCCCGGCAGCAGCCCGCCGAAAGGCAGCTTGAGGCGCTGGGTCGCCGGCAGATCGGATTTGCGCAACACCGGCAGACGGGCAAGCGCCGCCCGGTCGGTGATCGCCTCGGGATCGACGCCGCGCAGGTGCCGGCCCCAGGCTGGCAGCCGCTTCGCCGCTGCGATCACCTGTGGCAGCCGTCTGAACAGATCGGCCTCACGGCGTGCGGGTGCGCGCGTCTCCAGGCGGTCGTAATGCTTGCCCATAGCGCCCTCAAGCGAGCCAGCGCTTGCGGCGCCGGTAGTGCTTGACCGCGTGATAGTCGACCTTCTGGTGGCCGCCGAGATAGGCGTCGGCGACATCAGGATTGGCGCTCAGCACGTCGGCTTCGCCGCTCATCAGGATGCGGCCGTTCTCGATCAGATAGCCGTACTGGGCGATCTCCAGCGCCGCCGTGGCATTCTGCTCGACCAGCAACACGGCGACGCCGTCGCGCTCGTTGACGTTGCGGATGATGTCGAAGATCTCGTCGACGAGGAAAGGCGCGAGACCGAGACTCGGCTCGTCGAGCATCAGGAGACGCGGTTCGGTCATCAAGGCGCGGGCGATCGCCAGCATCTGCTGCTCGCCGCCGGAGAGGTAGCCGGCTTCGGCCTTGGCCCGCTCGGCAAGGCGCGGGAAGGTCTCGAACATCCGGTCGATCAGCGCCGTGACATGACCGCGCTCGCGATGCATGGTCGCGGCGGCGATCAGGTTCTCCTTCGGCGTCAGATGGCCGAAGACGCGGCGCCCTTCCAGCACATGGACGATGCCGAGGCGCACGCGGTCGGGCGGATCGACCGACAGGATCGAGCGACCATCGAAGCTGACCTCGCCGCGGCTGACCTCGCCGCGCTCGGGCTTGAGCAGGCCCGAGATCGCCTTCAGCACCGTGCTCTTGCCGGCGCCGTTGGCGCCTAGCACGGCGACGAGCCCCTTCTCGGGCACCTCGATCGAGACGCCGCGCACCGCGAGGAAGACCCGATCGTAGACGATCTCGATATTGTTCAGCGCCAGCAGCGTCATTGGCCCGATCCGAAAAGGGGCGGCGCGGAGGGCCCGCGCCGCCCTGGCCCCGTCATTTCCCGGACTTCTTGAACTCTTCCGAGTTCTTGCGGATCTCCTCCCAGACCACGTCCTGGTTGGCGGAGAACCAGTCGGTGATCGGCAAGAATTTGGCGCCGTCCCAGCGCGCGATCCGGCCCATACCGCCGCCCTGGTGGTCGTCCTTGGTGATCGTGGTCGGCGGCAGTAGGCCCTCGGCGGTGAAGTTCGTGATCGAGCGCAGGCCCTCGTTGAGCCAGGGGCCGGTGACCGGGCCGTTCGGCGCCTTCTCGGCCGCCTTGCGCACGCCCTCGACCATCAGCGTCGCCATCTGGACGCCGTAGTTGTAGTAGCCCGTGCCGACCTTGTTCTCGGGGCCGGCGCCTTTGCCCTTGCCGACGACGTCGGCGAGGATGTCCTTGATCACTTTGGGCTCGCGACCGCCGACGCAGGGCTCGACCTTCATCACGCCCTTGGCCGCCTCGCGCCCGACCACGTCCATGTCGGATTCCGAGAGCCAAACGCTGCCCGAGACCCGGTCCATCGGCAGGCCGTTGCGGATCGCCTCGGTCAGCGCGACGGTCTGGCCGACGCCGGCGCCCCAGAAGATCACGAAATCGGGCCTGGCGCGGCGCACCTGCGGCCAGATCGCCGACTGGTCGTTGCCCGGCGGCGTATAGGGGAAGGCGGCGAGCTCGTAGCCTTCCTTCTTGGCGAGCACGTTGAGGATCGGCAGCGGCTCCTTGCCGAAAGGCGTGTCGATATGGACGAAGACGATCTTCTTGCCCTTGAGGCTGCCCTTCTCGGTCTTCTTGAACTGCTCGATGATCAGGCCGACCTGGGTCCAGTAATTGATCGAGAGCGGCAGGACATAGGGGAAGGCGCTGCCATCGGCCGCGTCGCTGCGGCCGGAATAGGCGGTGATCATGTTGATCTTGTCTTCGAGCGCGCGGGGCACCAGAGCCCGAGCCACCGGCGTCGAGAGCGGGTCGATCAGCACGGCTCCTTCGCGCTTGCCGCGCTCATAGGCCTCGATGGCGCGCGGCAGGTCGTTGGCGTGGTCGGTGATGTCAGCGACGATCTTGTAGCCGCCGACGCCGCCGCGATCATTGACCAAAGTGAAGTAGTCGCGCTGACCCTGGTTATATTCCGAGGTGACGAAGGTGTAGATCCGGGTGAAGTCCTGCGGCAGCGTGAAGCGGACGATCTTCTCCTGGGCGAAGACCTGAACCGGCAGGGCGAGCGGCGCGGCCAGCGCAGCCGAGCCGGCTATGAAAGAACGGCGATCGAGCGACATCCTGTTTCCTCCAGCCCTGTCGTTGTTCAAAAAGGCACCGTCACCGCTGGGCATGGCGGAACGGCCAGACGAGCAAGTAGTTGCGGAAATTGGCGTAGATCTTGGCGAGGCCGAGCGGCTCGTAGAGCAGGAAGCCGATTACCAGCGCGCCATAGGCCATCAGCGGCAGATGGGCGCGCAGGTCGATCGGCAGCGACAGGCCGAACGTGCCGGCGGCGGCGCCGAGCAGGTTGTTGAGCAAGATCGGCGCGAACAGGATCAGCGCCGTGCCGAAGAAGGGGCCGAGCACGCTGCCGAGGCCGCCGACGATGATCATCGCCAGGATCTGGATCGAGAGCTCGATGTGGAACTGGTCCGGCGAGATCGCCCTAAGATAGGTCACGGCCAGCACCGAGCCCACGACGCCGCCGATGAAGGACGAGACCCAGAAGGCGAGCAGCTTGTAGCGGAACGTCGAGATGCCGAGGATCTGCGCGGCGTAGTCCTTCTCGCGCAGCGCCGCCAGCGCCCGGCCGAAGCTGGTCCGCCTGACGTTCAGCATGAAGAGCGTGATGACAAAGCAGACGCCGAGCGCGAGATAATAGGTCGGTACCTCGCCCTGCAGCGGAATGCCGAGGAAGCGCACCGGCGGCACCTGCAGCGTCGCGAGCGAGCCGCCGCTGATCGCCGACGAATGCGAGATGACGAAGTCGACGACGTACTGCATGGCGAGCGTCGCCATGGCGAGGTAGATACCCTTCATGCGCAGGGCTGCGCCGCCGAACATCGTGCCGATGGTCGCGCTGAGCAGGCCGCCGGCGATCATCGCGAGCTCGAGCGGCACGCCGAGACGCACCAGATGCACCGAGCCATAGGCGCCGATGCCCATCACCGCGCCGTAGCCGAGATGGATCTGGCCGGACCAGCCCATCAGCAGGTTGAGGCCGAGGGCCGCCGAGGTCCAGATCAGCCAGGGCAGCAGATAGCCGGAGACATAGAGCCGGTCGAACAGGAAGGGCGCCGCCAGCAGGACGGCGAGGACCGCGATGATCAGGCCGCGGTCGAAGCCAAGCGGAAAGAGCTGGCGTTCGTCCTGATAGTGCGTGTGGCGGATGCCGGCGCGACGATAGAACACGGCGTCAGACCCTCTCGATATGGTGGCGGCCGAACAGGCCGTGCGGCTTGAGCAGGAGCGTCACCAGGATGATCACGGCGGCGACGACGTCGCGCGAGCCGCCGCCGACCAGCGGATCGAGCACGCCGGTGGCGAGGCTCTCGGCCACACCGACGATGACGCCGGCGATCAGCACGCCGGGGATCGAGTCGAGCCCGCCGAGGATCGCGATGGCGAGCGCCTTGATCAGCAGCAGCGAGAGCGACCAGTCGACGCCCTGCGTGCTGCCCCAGAGCACGCCGGCGGCGGTGGCGGAGACGGCGGCGAGCCCCCAGGCGACCGCGATCGCGCGCTCGACCCTGATACCGACCGACCAGGAGGCAGTCTGGTCGTCGGCGACAGCCCGCATCACCACGCCGAAGCGCGAATTGAAGAAGAACAGCGAGAGCAGGATCAGCAGTAGCGAGATCGAGCCACCGATCATCGTGGAGCGGTTGAGCAGGAGTTCGCCGACGAAGAGCGGCTGCTGCGGCATGCCGATGTCGAGGCGCTTCACCGCCGCGCCGAAGACACCGGGAAGGATGCCGCGCAGCATAATCTCGACGCCGAGCGTCAGCATGATCGTCATGATCACCGGCTGGCCGATCATCCGGCGCAGCGCGATGCGCTCCATCAGCAGGCCGAAGCCGAACATGATGACGAGCGCAGCCGGGATCGCCAGCCAGATCGGCAACCCGACCAGCGTGGCGAGCGCCCAGGTGACGTAGCCGCCGGTCATGGCGATCGCACCCTGGGCGAGATTGGCGGTGCCGGAGGTCTTGTAGATCAGCACGATGCCGAGCGAGACCAGCGCGTACATCAGGCCGACGAAGACGCCGTTGGTCGAGAGTTCCGCGAGCAGGATCCAGTCCATCAGGCGACGACCTCACTGATCCTGAGCGTCCGCCGGATCACGCCGCGCTCCCCGTTTTCATAGGAGATGACGGCCTCGAACATCGTCTCGTCGAGCCCGCCATAGAGCGCCGCGATCAGCGAGGCGTAGGTGGTCTCGATGGTGTTGCGGCGCAGCTTGCGGGTGCGGGTGATCTCGCCGTCATCAGCGTCGAAGTCCTTGTGCAGGTTGACAAAGCGGCGGATGCGCAGGCCGTCGGGCTGGGTGCCATTGACGTGCCTGACCACCTGGCCGATCAGCCCCTGCACCTCGACTCCTTGCGAGAGCTCGGCATAGGAGGTGTAGGAGATGCCGCGCTCCTCGGCCCAATGGCCGACCGCGTCGAAATCGATGCAGATGATCGCGGTGAGGATATCGCGCCCGGCGCCGATCACCGCGACATTGCGGATATAGGGGCTGAACTTCAGCCGGTTCTCGATGAAGTTCGGGATGTAGCGCTCGCCCGAGGCGGTGCGCACGACTTCGCTGACGCGGCCGAGCACGACGAGCTGGCCGTCCTCGTCGATCCGCCCGGCATCGCCGGTGTGCAGCCAGCCATCGACCAGCGCCTTGGCGCTGCTCTCGGGGTCGTCATAGTAGCCGTCGACCACCGAGGTGGAGCGCACCAGGATCTCGCCGCTCTCGTCGATGCGGATCTCGCTGCCCTCCATCGGCCGGCCGACCGTGTGGAGCTTGACCTGCCCTTCGGTCTGCGCCGCCGTCAGTGCGCAGGTCTCGGTCTGGCCGTAGAACTGCTTCAGCTTGATGCCGAGCGCCCGGAAGAACAGGAAGGTGTCCTCGCCGAGCGCCTCGCCGCCGGTGAAGGCGCGCTCAGCGCGTCCCAATCCGAGATGATCGCGCAGCGGCGCATAGACCAGGACGTTGCCGACCGTGTCGAGCAGCTTCTCCTTCAGCGTCAGCGTGCCGCCGGCAAGACGCTTGCGCTCGTAGGCGACGGCGCGCTCCATCGTCGTCTCGAACAGCCAGCGCTTGAACGGCGTCGAGTTCTTCATGCCGACCTGGACGCGGGTCAGCATCTGGTCCCAGGCGCGCGGCGCGGCGAGATAGAAGGTCGGCGAGACCTCGCGCAGGTCGCGCATCACCGTCTCCTGGCGCTCCGGGATGTTGATCGTCGCCGCCATCATCATGCCGGCGCCCAGAGTGAAGACGAAGTCGCCGACCCAGGCTGTCGGCAGATAGGCGTAGAGCTCCTCGTGCTGGTGGAAATAGCCGCTGCGGCCGGCATTGAGCAGGCCGCCGGTGACGTTGCGATGGCGCAGCGGGATGCCCTTGGGCAGGCCGGTGGTGCCGGAAGAGTGCAGCAGCACGGAGATGTCGTCGGCCTGCGGCGCCTGGACGAAGCGAGCGAGGAGCTCCGGCTCGCGAGCCAATCGCTCGCGCCCCTTCGCCACCAGCGCATCGAGCGACATCAGCCCGGGTACGTCGTAGCTGTCGAGCCCGCGCTCGTCGTCGTAGAGGATGGTCGCGACGCGCCCGGTCGCGGCCCGGAGTTCAAGCAGCTTGTCGACCTGCTCCTGATCCTCGGCGACGCCGACGGGCGGCGTCCCGTGCAGGGTCGCGGCGATCAGCTCTTCCAGCGGCACATCCGGGAAGACCGGCGACGGGAAGGCCCGCAGCATGTTGGCGGCGAGCATGGCGTAATAGAGCCGCGGCCGGTTGTCGCCGATCACCGTCATCGCGGCGCCGGCAACTAGCCCGGCCTCTTCCAGCCCGGCGGCCATGGCGGCGATCTCGTCGAAGACCTCGCGCCAGTTCTGCTCCTGCCAGATGCCGTAGCGGCGCTCACGGAAGGCGACGCGATCGCCGAATTCGGCGGCGTTGCGGGCGAGCGCAGCGATCAAGGTCGCGGGCGTGCCATCCGCCGCGACGGGCCAACGCCCGCTTTCACGGTTAATGCCGAGCGCCGCCATCATGCCGCGCTCCCCGCCTGGTGGCGCTTGGCGGCGCGCTCGCCGAGATAGGCGCTGACCACGCTCGGATGCGAGATCGCAGCCTGCGGCTCGCCCTCCGAGATCACCTCGCCATAGCTCAGCACGACAACGCGGTCGCAGATCGAGGTGACCACGTCCATGTGGTGCTCGATGATCAGGATGGTGACGCCGCGCGCCTCCTGCGCATCGAGGATGAAGCGGGCGATGTATTCCTTCTCCTCCTGGTTCATCCCGGCCATCGGCTCGTCCAGGATCAGGAGACGCGGCTCGGCGACCAGCGCCCGCGCCAGCTCGACACGCTTCTGCAGGCCAAGCGGGATGACCTCGACCGGCTCGTCGCGAATGTCCTGGAGCTGCATGAACTCGATGACTTCTTCGACGACCCGGCGATGGGCCAGCTCCTCCCGCTCCGCCCACCACCAGTAGAACAGGGCCCCGAGCGCGCTCGGCTTCATGTGGGTGTGGCGGCCGATCAGGATGTTGTCGAGAACGCTCATGCCCTTGAACAGAGCGAGGTTCTGGAAGGTGCGGGCGACGCCGCGGGCGGCGATGCGATGCGGCTTCAGCGCGGTGATGTCCTCGCCGAACAGCGTCACCTGCCCGGCATTGGGTGGGTAGAAGCCGGTGATCACGTTGACCATCGTGGTCTTGCCCGAGCCGTTCGGGCCGACCAGGCCGAGAATCTCGCCCTTGCGGACGTCGAGAGACACGCCCTTCAGCGCACGCAGGCCGCCGAAGCTGCGCTCGATCCCGGTACAGGAGAGCGCAACGGGAGCGTCGGCCACACTCGCCAGAGGATGATATTGAGCGTCATTCATCCGAAGCGCCCGCCATCCGGACGCTGCAGCCGACGATCGCTGCCACAGCATTTGCGGGTATCCGGCGCACGCGCGGCACCGCCGGATGAACGGCGTCTTCTCCCACGATGTCCTCCCCGGCTGCGCTGGTTTGTTGTCTGTGTAAGCGTCAGCTCGATGCAGCTAATGAATACAATTCATCTTGTACTGTCAACTCTCCCGAGGCCTGCGCCAGCGCCATCGGCAGCTGCGATTTTTCGCACCGACCGGCCCGGCAACGCACCATCGCGAGCCCGGATGAGCGGCCAATGAACCAGGCTCAGCCGACCGCCTCGACAGCAGCCCGGCATGACAGACGCGAGGCGCCGGCCAGGGCCGTCTCGTACTCATCGGCCAGCCGCCGGCAGAGCTCGCCTGCATCGGGCAAATCACGGATCGCGCCGACGCCCTGCCCTGCCGCCCAGATGTCGCGCCAGGCCTTGGCCTCCGCCGTACCGAAATCATAGCTCGCGGGCTTACTGAGATCGTCGGGATCGCGCCCAGCCGCGACGATACTCGGGCGCAGGAAATTGCCGTGCACGCCGCTGATCGCCGGGGTGTAGACGATGTCGGCAACGGACGCGTCGAGCAGCATGCCCCGCAGCGCCTCCGGCGCCATGCTTTCCCGCGTCGCCATGAAACGGGTGCCGAGATAGGCCATGTCGGCACCCGCCATCATGGCGGCGGCGACCTGCGCGCCGTTGCTCAGCGCCCCGCCGAGCACGAGCGTGCCGTCGAAGATGCGCCGGATATCGGCCAGCGCCGCGAAGGGATTGAGCGGCCCGGCATGCCCGCCGGCGCCGGCCGAGACGGCGATCAGCCCGTCGACGCCGGCGTCGGCCGCCTTGGCCGCAAAAGCGAGCGTCGTTACGTCGTGGAAGACGAGACCGCCATAGCCCTGCACCGCCTTGATCAGATCGCGATTGAGGCCGAGCGAGGTGATAACCAGCGGCACCTTGCGATCGACGACGACGGCAAGATCGGCATCGAGCCGCGGATTGCTGCGGTGGACGACCAGATTGACGCCAAACGGCGCTGCGTCACGCTCGCCGTCGAGCTTTCCGGCGATCTCGTCGAGCCAGTCGGCGAAGCCTGCCGTCGTGCGCTGGTTGAGCGCCGGAAAGCTGCCGACAACGCCATTGCGGCAGCAGGAAACGACAAGGTCCGGCCCCGAGATCAGGAACATCGGCGCGGCGATGACGGGAACGCGCAGGCGTCCGGCGAAAGCGGCAGGCAACGGCATGATCCCTCCCCTATGGAACCCGCGCGACTCCGCGCGGGCGTCCGCCCTGCAAAGCGCGACTTGCGGCCACGCTCTTGCCTGGAATGCGCCGATGATGAATGATATTTATTAGTGCCGCCGTCCCGCCCGGACGCTCCGGCAGCCGGAAAGCGACCGCAGCGCTCCCGCGCTTCGTGTCAGCAAGGATCATCGATGGCACCCCGCAGCGCCCTGAAGCGACAGGTCAACCGGCTCCCGCCCGAGCGCCGCATCTCCGACATCATGGCCGCGGCCAAGGAGGTCTTCGCCGAGAAGGGCTACAACGACGCGCTGATCACCGACATCGCGCTGCGCGCCGGCGTGGTCGAGGGCAGCATCTACCGCTTCTTCGCCAACAAGCGCGAACTTTTGGTCAAGGTCGTCGAGCACTGGTTCGAGGAGCTGCTGCAGGAGGATGCCGAGCAGTTCGCCGCGGTGCGTGGCAGCTGGAACCAGATCCGCTTCCTCGTCTACAACCACCTCACCTCGATCCGCCGCGATCCGGCGCTGTCGCGATTGATGTTCCAGGAAATTCGTCCGGCTCCGGACTATCGCGGCTCGCATTTGTTCGAGCTCAACCGCGCCTACACCCATCGCCTCGTCGACGTGGTCAAGGCCGGCATCGCCTCGGGCGAATTGCGGCCCGACACTTCGCCGAGCCTGGTGCGCGACCTGGTCTTCGGCTGCATCGAGCACCGGACCTGGGCCTTCCTGCGCGGCGAGGGCGATTACGACCCGGCCGAGACGGCAGAGGCGATCACCAATCTGGTCTATCGCGGTGTGGCGCTCGACCAGCCGGCCTCGCCGATGGAGAGCGTGGTCGCCCGGCTGGAGACGGCGACGGCGCGGCTCGAAGCCGCGGCCGGGATCGCCCCGGCGAAGCCCAATTCCCCCGGACCGCGCTGAGCTCACGCTCCGCCCTGCTCACTGCCCGGCCCATCGAAGAAATCCGGGCGCGGGATCGTCCAGGTCTCGCCCCAGAGCTGCGCCCCGCCGGCGACGTTGAGCACCTCGCCGGTGACATAAGCAGCGGCCGGGCCGCAGAGATAGGCGCAGGCCTCGGCGACCTCCCAGGTCGTCGCAGTGCGCATCATCGGGTTGGAGCGTGGATAGGCCTTGACCACCTGCGGATCGTAGACCCGCCAGCCGGGCGTCTCGATCGCGCCCGGCGCGATGCAGTTCACCCGGATGTCGAGCGGCGCCCATTCCACCGCCAGCGCCTGGGTCAGCCCGATTACGCCGGCGCGCGCCGCGATCGTATGCGCGACGCCGTGGAGCCCCTGCCGCGTCACCACCACGATCGAGACGATGCTGCCCGCCCGTTTCGCGTCGCGCCAGCGCCGGGCGGCCTCCTGCATCATGTACCAGGTGCCGTTGAGATTGGTGTCGACGACGGCGTTCCAGCCCTTGGTCGAGAAGTCGATCGCCGCCTGCGGGAACTGGCCGCCGGCGCTGTTGACGAGGATGTCGATGCCGCCGAACTCGCTGGCGATCCAGTCGTGCAGCGCGGTGATCGTCGCGGGATCGCGGACATTCACCGGCTTGCCCGCCGCCTTCAGCCCGGCGGCGCGCATCGCCTCCGTTGCCGTCTCCAGCTTGCCCTCGTCGCGCCCGGCGATGATCACCTGCGCGCCGAGCCGGCCAAGCAGCCAGGCGGTGGCGCGGCCGATGCCGCCGGCGCCGCCGGAGATCAGCACGGTGCGCCCCGCGAAGGCGTCCGGCGCATAGACCGTCGGCAACCGGGCGAGGTCGGCGTCGTCCAGCCCGAGTTCGCGGGGCTCGGGGGCTGCGTCAGCCATGGCGCTCCATCCCCTTCAGCAATTCGCCGGCGATGATCATCTTGCGAACTTCGGTGGTGCCGGCGCCGATCTCGAGCAGCTTGGTGCTGCGGAAGAGCCGGTTAATCTCCGATTCCCAGATATAGCCGGCGCCGCCATGGACCTGCACGGCCTTGTCGAGCACATCGTGGCAGGCCTGCGCCGCATACATCACCGAGGCCGCGGTCAAGCGGTGGATGTCGCCGCGCCCGCCGCCGCCGACTTCGAGCGGGGCCGCCTCGGCCAGCGTGCGATAGCTGAAGCTGCGCATGGTCTCGACCAGCACATACATCTCGGCCAGCATCGACTGGACCATCTGGAACGAGCCGATCGGCTTGCCGAACTGCTTGCGCGTCTTGGCGTAGTCGATCGAGAGCTCGAGTGCCCGCTCGGAAATGCCGAGGCAGAGCGGCGAGATCATCGCGCGTTCGAGGTCGAGCCCGCTCATCACGATGGCGACGCCCTGGTTCTCCCCGCCGACCAAGTTGGCGGCCGGGACGCGGCAATCCTCGAAGAGCAGCTCGCCGGTCTGGCTGCCGCGATAGCCCATCTTGGTCAGCTTCTGCGCCACCTTGAAACCGGGGAAATCCTTCTCGACGATGAAGGCGGAGATGCCGTGCGCGCCGCGCTCCTTGTCGGTCTTGGCATAGACCAGGAGCACGTCGGCGACAGGACCGTTGGTGATGAAGATCTTGCTGCCGTTGAGGATGTAATGGTCGCCGTCGCGGCGCGCGGTAGTCCGCATCGAGCCGAGCGCGTCCGAGCCCGCCCCCGGCTCGGTCAGACCGAGTGCGCCGAGCGTTTTCCCCGAGCAGAGGTCCGGCAGGTATTTGCGACGCTGCTCCTCATTGCCGTTGCGGTAGATGTTGTTGGCGCAGAGGTTGTCATGCGCGACGACCGAGAGCGCCATGGCGTGGTTCCAGCGGCTGAAACCCTGCAGGACGAGCCCGGCCTGAAGCAGGTCGAGCCCCGCTCCGCCATATTGCTCAGGGATCGTCGCGCCGAGGAAGCCGCTCTCGCCGATCTTGCGGAAGCCCTCCTCCGGCCACCACTCCTCATTGTCCATGCGCTGCGACAGGGGATAAAGCTCGGCGCGGGCATAGCGGTCGGCACCGTCGAGAATCGCGGTCTGCTCCTCGTCGAGGCCGAAGGCATTGGCGCGGTTGCTACCGTTCACGGCATTCACGTCGATCTCCTCCCTCGCCCCCACGCAGCGTGCAGGCAGCGAGCCATTCGGCTCGATTGATCTTATTGAGCGCATTTCATCAGCGGCGGCAACGACTGTCAACGCAGGCCCATGCGGTAAAATCGAACAATCCGCTTGCGTGCCATTCGGCGTAGTTTGACCAATGGATGGCTATTGACACAGCAAATGAATTGAAATCATTTACTGCACAAAGGCCCCCTCAGTGAGCCGCGCAGGGATGGAACCGTGAGCGAAGAGGTCATCACCCGACGCGAGGGCGCGGCACTGGTCGTCGCGATCAATCGCGAGGGCCGCCGCAATGCCCTGAATGAGGCGGTTGCCGAGGGAATCGTCGCTGGACTCGACCAGGCAGAGGGCGATCCCGCGGTCCGCGCCGTGATCCTGACCGGCGCCGGCGACAAGGCCTTCTGCGCCGGCGGCGACCTCAAGCCCAATGCGGACGGAACGCCCTTCACCATCGAGGCCGCCGATCCCCGCCACTACGTCGCTGGCCTGCTGCGCCGGATGGACGCCTGCCGGCTGCCGCTGGTGGCACGGGTCAACGGCCATGCGCTGGCCGGCGGTCTCGGCCTGATCTGCGCCTGCGATCTGGTGGTGGCGCGAGACGACGCCCTGCTGGGGGTGACCGAGGTCAAGGTCGGGCTCTTCCCGATGATGATCCTGCCCTATCTGATGCGGGTCCTGCCCTATCGCCGGCTGATGGAGCTTTGCCTCACAGGCGAGACCATCAGGGCCGGTGATCCGGAAGCCGGCCCGATCGTCAACTACGCCGTGCCGGCGGACGAGCTCGACGCGAAGACGGACTGGCTGGTCGGGCGCCTCGTCGACAAGTCGCCGACCGGCATCCGGCTGGGCAAGCAGAGCCTCGCCAAGATCCGCGAGATGTCGACCGATACGGCGCTCGAATACGCCCAGTTCATGCTGGCCAACATGGCCCGCACCGAGGATGCGCGCGAAGGCTTCGCCGCCTTCGCCGAGAAGCGCCCGCCGGCCTGGACCGGGCGGTGAGCGCCATGCGCGAGAGCATCCGCATCGGCTGCGGCGCCGGCTTCTGGGGCGACAGCCCGGAGGGGCCGCGTCAGCTCGTCCAGCAGGGCGGCATCGACTATCTCGTGCTCGACTATCTGGCCGAGATCACCATGTCGATCCTCGCCCGGATGAAGGCGAAGAACCCGGCGCTCGGCTATGCCACCGACTTCGTCTCGCTGGTGATGAAGCCGCTCGCGCGCGAGATCGCGGAGAAGCGCATCCGCGTCGTCACCAATGCCGGCGGCGTCAATCCGGAAGCCTGCCGCGACGCCCTGCTTGCCGCTTTCAAGGAGGCCGGCGTCGACCTCAAGGTCGCGATCGTCACCGGCGACGACCTCTCGGGCGAGGCCGAGCGCCTGCGCGCGTCCGGCGTCACCGAGATGTTCTCCGGCGCGCCCTTTCCCGAGCGGACCGCCAGCATCAACGCCTATCTCGGCGCCTTCCCGATCGCGGCGGCGCTCGCAGCGGGCGCCGATGTCGTGGTGACCGGGCGCTGCGTCGACTCCGCCGTCGTGCTCGGGCCGCTGATCCATGAATTCGGCTGGACCGCCGAGGATTACGACCGGCTCTCGGCCGGGAGCCTCGCCGGCCACATCCTCGAATGTGGCGCGCAGGCGACCGGCGGCATCGTCACCGACTGGCGCGATGTCGCCGGCGATTGGGCCGATATGGGCTTCCCCTTCGCCGATTGCCGCGCCGATGGCAGCTTCGAGATCGGCAAGCCGGAGGGCACCGGCGGCCGGATCAGCCCGGCCACCATCGCCGAGCAGGTCGTCTACGAGGTCGGCGACCCCGCCGCCTACATGCTGCCGGACGTCTGCTGCGACTGGTCGCAGGTGAAGCTCGAGGCGTCAGGCCCTGATCGCGTCCGGGTCTCCGGCGCGCGCGGGCGGGCGCCGTCCGCGAGCTACAAGGTCAGCGCTACCTATCCCGACGGCTATCGTTGCGCGACGACGATGATGATCGTCGGCGATGACGCGGCTGAGCGCGCCGAGGCAGTCGCCAAGGCGATCCTCGCCCGCTGCGGCCGGCTGATCCGCGAGGCCGGCTTTCCCGATTTCGCCGAAACATCGGTCGAAACGCTCGGCGCCGAGGCGAGCTATGGCCACCAGAGCCGGGCGCGGGCGACGCGCGAGGTCGTGCTCAAGATCGGCGTGCGCCATCCGTCCAAGGAAGCGCTGCAGATCTTCGGCCGTGAGATCTACCCCGCCGCGACCGCGATGGCGCAGAGCCTGACCGGCTTCGCCGGCGGCCGGCCCGAGCCGCAGCTGGTGATCCGGCTGTTCTCCTTCCTGATCGACAAGGCCGAACTGCATCCGACCGTGAGCCTCGGCGAGACGAGCCTGCCGGTGCCGGCGCATATCCCGTCGGCGGCGGCCACCAACGCGCCCTCGCCTCTTACCGCGGACGCCCCAGAAATCGCGACCGGCGAGACGGCCAACGTGCCGCTCATTGCCCTCGCCTTCGGCCGCAGCGGCGACAAGGGCGACATCGCCAATATCGGCGTGATCGCGCGCGATGCCGCCTTCCTGCCCTGGCTGCGCCGTGCACTCACCCCGGAGGCGGTCGGCCGGCACTTTGCCCATCATGTCGAGGGCAAGGTCGAGCGCTTCGACTGGCCGGGCTTAAGCGGCTTCAACCTCGTCATGCACCGGGCGCTGGGCGGCGGCGGCATCGCCTCGCTGCGCCATGATCCGCAGGGCAAGGCGATGGCGCAGGTGCTGATGAGCCTGCCGGTGCCGGTGCCGACTGCCTGGCTCGCGCCGGGCGGCCCCCTTCACGGCCTCAAGATCACAGGCGACGCATGATGACGGCTCCGGACGACAACCCGCCGTTCCGCAAGGTCCTGATCGCCAATCGCGGCGAGATCGCCTGCCGGATCATCCGGACCTTGCGCGAGATGGGCATCGCTTCGGTCGCGATCCATCACCCGGTCGAGGCCCGCGCCCGGCATGTGCGCGAGGCCGACGAGGCGGTCGAAATCTCGGGCGAGACGCCGGTCGCGGCTCATCTCGACATCGCCCAGATCGTCGACGCCGCCCGCGCTGTCGGCGCTGATGCGATCCATCCGGGTTATGGCTTCCTCTCCGAGAATGCCCGCTTCGCCCGCGCCGTCGCCGAGGCCGGGCTCACCTTCATCGGACCCGACGCCGACACGATCGCGCTGATGGGCGACAAGATCTCGGCGCGCCAGTTCGCGGCCGAGCACGGCGTGCCGGTGGCGCCCTCGGTGATGCCGACCGAGGATCTCGCCGAGTTCACCCGCCGGGCGGTCGAAATCGGCTTCCCGCTCCTGATCAAGGCGGCGGCGGGCGGCGGCGGCAAGGGCATGAGCATCGTGCGCTCGGCCGAGGAGCTGGAAGGCGCCGCCCGCCTCGCAGCGAGCGAGGCCCAGCGCTATTTCGGCGACGGGCGCGTCTATGCCGAGGTCTTCGTCGAGCGCCCCCGCCATATCGAGGTGCAGGTCTTCGGCGACGGCAAGGGCGGCGCCATCCATCTGTTCGAGCGCGAATGCTCGGTGCAGCGCCGCTTCCAGAAGATCATCGAGGAGGCGCCGGCCACGAATCTGTCGCCCGCACTGCGCGACGAGATCTGCGCCTCGGCGGTCAGGCTTGCAGCCGCCTCGAACTACCGCAATGCCGGCACGGTCGAATACATTCTCGGCGCGGACGGGCGCTTCTTCTTCCTGGAGATGAACACCCGGCTGCAGGTCGAGCATCCCGTCACCGAGATGATCACCGGGCTCGACCTCGTCAGGCTGCAGATCGAGATCGCCGCCGGACGCGACCTGCCGTTCACACAAGGTTCCGTCGCCGCTAATGGCCACGCGATCGAATGCCGGATCTGCGCCGAGGACCCAGAGCGCGACTTCCTACCGGAGACCGGCACGATCCTGCATCTTGGCGTGCCGCAAGCTCCGTACCTGCGCTTCGAGAACGCGCTCGACCGCGGCCAGCGCGTCACCGCCGATTTCGACCCGATGCTGGCCAAGCTCGTCGTCCATGGGCCAAACCGCGCCATAGCAACAGAGCGCGCTACTACGGCGCTGCACGATCTCACTCTGCTCGGGATCAAGACCAATATCGACTATCTCGCCCGTGTGCTCGGCCACCCTGCCTTCGCCGCCGGCGAATTGCACACCGGCTTCGTCGTCCAGCACAAGGCGGCACTCGCCGCCGCCGAGCCTGATGAAGCGACACGCGACACCGTGCTGATCGCCGCCGCGCTCGGCCTGCGCGACTTCCGCGATCTCGTCCTCGGCGTGCCCGAACCGCATGCCTCGATCGGGCATTGGAGGAACTGACGATGGTCCTCAAGCTCGATCTCGACGGCACAGTCCATCACGTCACCATCCTGGCGCGCCGGCCGCGGCTCGTGCTCTCGATCGACGGCCGCCGGCATGTCGTCGAAGGCCTCGACGAAGCGGGCGATGGCAGCCGCGCGCTGACGCTCGATGGCGCGCCGCTCGCCTTTGCCCGTGCCGGCAGTGCCGATGGCGTCATCGTCCGGCTGGATGGGCGCAGCTTTGCGCTGCGCCGGCGCGATGCCGCGGCGGACGCCTCCGCCGCCGGCGGCGGCGCGAACGTGGTGCGCGCGCCGATGCCCGGTACGGTCATCGTGGTCCACAAGCGCGTCGGCGACAGCGTCCAGCGTGGCGAGACCATCGTCACGATCGAAAGCATGAAGCTGCAGATGAAACTCGATGCGCCGCGTGACGGCGAGATCGCCGAGATCGCGGCGCGCGAGGGCGAAGGCTTCGACAAGGACGCCGTACTCGCCCGTCTCGCGGCACCGGCGGAAGGCTGAACCGATGTCCAGACTGCAATCGTCGATCAACACCGCCTCCGCCGATTTCCGTCGCAACGAGGCCCATAACCGCGGCCTCGTCGCTGAATTCAGGGCGAAGCAGGAGGCGGCGCGTCATAGCCGGCCGCAGCGCGATCTCGACCGGCTCGCCCGCCAGCAGAAGATGCCGCAGCGCAAGCGCATCGAGATGCTGCTCGATCCCGGCACACCCTTCCTGGAGCTGTCCTCGCTCGCCGCCAACATGGCCTATGGCGGGGAATCGCCCTCGGCCAGCTCGATCGTCGGCATCGGCATGGTTTCCGGCCGCGAGGTGATGATCCGCGCCGACGACCCGACCGTGAAGGGCGGCGCCTGGTATCCGCTGACGGTCAAGAAGATCGTCCGCGCCCTCGATATCGCCATGGAGAACCGGCTGCCGGTCGTGCATCTCTGCGATTCAGCCGGCGGCTTCCTCCAGCTCCAGTCGGAGCTGTTTCCGGATCGCTACATGGGTGGGCGGATCTTCCGCAACCAGTCCATGCTCTCGAAGATGGGCGTGAAGCAGCTCGCCTTGGTCTTCGGACATTGCACAGCCGGCGGCGCCTATATCCCCGGCCTCTCCGATTACAGCGTCATCGTGCGCGGCACCGGCGCGGTCTTCCTCGGCGGGCCGCCTCTGGTGAAGGCGGCGACGGGCGAGGACGTCACGGTCGAGGAACTGGGTGGCGCGGAGATGCACACCAGCGTCTCCGGCACCTGCGACTACCCGGCCGACAGCGAGGAGCACGCCATCGAGATCGGCCGCGAGATCGTCTCGCAATGGGACCGGCTGCCGCGCTGGGAGGCGCAGCGCGAAGCGCCCGAGGAACCGTTCTACGATCCCGCCGAAATCTACGGGATCGTGCCCGACGACATCAAGAAGGCCTTCGACATGCGCGAGATCATCGCCCGCATCGTCGATGGCAGCCGCTTCCATGAATACAAGCCGAACTATGGCACAACGCTCATCTGCGGCTTTGCCAACATCTGGGGCTTCAAGGTCGGAATCCTCGCCAATAACGGCGTGCTCTTCAACGATTCCTCGATCAAAGGCGCGCACTTCATCGAGCTCTGCAACCAGAACAACACGCCGCTGGTCTTCCTGCAGAACATCACCGGCTACATGGTCGGGCGCGAATACGAGCGCCGCGGCATCACCAAGGACGGCGCCAAGATGATCATGGCGCAGAGCTGCTCGCGGGTGCCGAAGTTCACGGTGATGTGCAACGGCTCTTTCGGCGCCGGCAATTACGGCATGTGCGGGCGTGCCTTCGATGGGCGCTTCCTGTTCTCCTGGCCGAACCACCAGATCGGCGTGATGGGCGGCGACCAGGCGGCGAACACGCTGGCCGAGGTCAAGGCCAACCAGATGAAGCGCAATGGCGGCTCGGTCGACAAAGGCGAGATCGACAAGCTCTGGGACGAGACGCGCAAGGCCTATCAGGAGCAGCTCTCGGCCTATTACTCGACCTCCGAACTCTGGGACGACGGCATCATCGACCCGCTCGACACCCGCAACGCTTTGGGCGTGGCGATCTCGGCCTCGCTCAATGCCCCGCTCGGCCCGCCCGGCTACGGCGTCTTCAGGTTCTGAACGTCATGCCGGGAGCACTCCGCCTCTATCTCGATTTCGCCTCGCCCTATTCCTACTTCGCGCTCGGCTCGCTGGCGCGACTGGCTGAGGAACACGGCCGGGCGCTGGAGCTCAGGCCGATCCTGCTCTGGGCTGTGTTCAAGCAGCAGGGCGTCGTCAATCCGCTGGAGACGCCGGCGCGGCGGCGCTACTTCCTCGAGGACGTGACCCGCTCAGCCGCGTTCTTCGGCTTGCCGTTCCGAGTTCCCGAGCCGCTGCAGATCTCAGCTCATCTCGCCGGTCGGCTGTTCCATGCCTGGACGGCGGCACGGCCGCAGGACGGGCTGCAGCTGGCGAGCGAGATCTTCGAGGCCTTCTTCGCCCGGGGCGAAGACATCGCCGACCCGGCCGTGCTCACCGCCCTGCCCTGTCTTGCCGGCGAGACTCCCGAGACAATCCGCGCCATGATCGATGGGGCGGAGGGCCGCCAGCGCCTCAGCGAGGCAGTGGATGAGGCCAACGCAGCAGGCGTGACCGGCGTGCCGTTCGTGACGCAGGACGGCGAGAGCTTCTTCGGCGCCGACCGCTTGCCGCAGATCGCCTGGCGGCTGCAGCATCCGCGCAGTGTGGCATAGACAGGAGGGTGCGATGAGCGACGACAGGCTCGCCGGGGCGCTCAAGGCCACGCCCTTCATCGACGCCAACGCGCCGGCGATCCGCGCCTTCGTCGACCGGCATGCCGGCACCGGTCCCGATCGCTACCGCGCCGTGCGACTCTACTATGCCGTCCGCGACGCAATCCCCTATGACCTGCGCTATTTCGGGATCGAGCGCGACATCTTCGTCGCCTCGCGCTGCCTGGAGGCGAAGGGCTCGTTCTGCGTGCCCAAGGCGGTGACGCTCGCCGCGGTTTGCCGCGCCGCCGGCATCCCGTCACGGGTCGGCTTTGCCGATGTGCGCAACCATCTGGCCTCGCCGCGCATCCTCGAACTGATGGGCAGCGACGTCTTCCGTTGGCATGCCTATACGCTGCTCCATCTCGAAGGCCGCTGGGTCAAGGCGACGCCGGCTTTCGACCTCGCCTTCTGCGCCCGCTTCGGCGTCGAACCGCTCGATTTCGACGGCAGCACGGATTCGATCTTCCAACCCTTCGACGCGGAAGGGCGCAAGCACATGGACTATGTGCTCGACCGCGGCGATCATGACGAGATGCCGTTCGAGGCCTTCCGCGACGCGATGCAGGAGGCCTATCCGCGCCTGATCACAGCGATGGCGGCCGAGCGCGCGGCCCTTGCGAGTAAACCCCAGCCGAAACCTGCTCCGGCCGTGTAGTCGTCACTGCCGCGCAGGCCGTGACCTCAATTCTTCCACACTGACCAGATACCAAGATGACTTCGCCAGCGTTGCCGTGGATCACCACGGCCGCTAGCTGGTGCGCTTTTGGGCGTGCGACGACCGTTTTCCACCCCTCATCCGGCCGGAACGCGAGCGAGAGTAGTAGGCCATTTCCGCCGTCGATTTTATAAGACGGCTAACGATTTTGACGGCATAATCCGCCGCTTCATTCCTCGATTCCCGCCGAAGGAGCGCCCTCCCCACGATGAACGCCGCCGATAGCACCACCGCCATCCTGATCCATCTTGCCGGCGCGGTGGCGCTGCTGATCTGGGCAGTCCGGCTGGTGCGAACCGGCGCGACCCGGGCGTTCGGATCATCGCTGCGGCAGGCGATCGCGCGCTTCACCGGCAACCGCGTCTCGGCGATGGCGAGCGGGGCGGTGGTGACGCTGATCCTGCAGAGCTCGACGGCGACGACGCTACTGCTCTCGTCCTTCGCCGGCCAGGCGCTGATCGGCCTGCCCATGGCCTTCGCCGTGCTGCTCGGCGCCAATGTCGGCACGGCGCTCGCCGCCTTCCTGGTCTCGTTCGAGCTCGGCTGGATCTGGGGCGCCTGCCTCGCCATCGGCGTGACGCTCTACCTCGCCAACGAGGCGATGAACCGCGCCCGCAATATCGGCCGCCTGATCGTCGGCATCGGGCTGATCCTGCTCTCGCTGTCCGAGCTCAAGACCGCCTCCGCGCCGCTGGCGCAGTCGCCGGTCTTCCGCACGGTGTTCGAGGCGCTGGCCAGCGAGCCCCTGCTCGCCATCGCGCTCACCGTTGCGGCGACCTGGCTGACCCATTCGAGCCTCGCCATCGTCCTGCTGATCGCCTCGTTCTGGGCGGGCGGGCTGTTCCCGGCACCGACGGCGCTGATCCTGATCGTCGGCGCCAATCTCGGCAATGCGCTGGTGCCGGTGATTGACCAGCTCGGCGCACCGGTCGCGCAGCGCCGCGTCGCGCTCGCCAACCTGCTGACGCGCATGATCATCGCGCTCGTCGTCATTCCCTTCGCCAAGCCGCTCGCCGCCTGGTTCTCGCAGCTGTCGCACGATCCCTCGCGCCTGGCAGTCGAAATCCATCTGGCGCTCAATATCGTCGGCGCCCTCGCCTTCCTGCCCTTCACCGGCTCGATCGCCGCGCTGGTCACGCGCCTGACCCCGGCCGCGCCCGAAGCGGAAAAGCGCACGCAGCCGCTCTATCTCGACCCCAGCCTGCTCGACAGCCCGCCGGAAGCCCTCGCCAGCGCAATGCGCGAGACGCTGCATCTTGGCGATCGCGTCAGCGCCATGCTGAAGGACCTGCTGATCCTGCTGGAGCAGGACAAGCTCGCGCTCTCCCGCGAGATCGCCGCGGCTGATGATGGCGTCGACACGATCCACGAGGCGATCAAGCTCTATCTCGTCCAGCTCTCGCGCCGCCCACTCTGCGAGGAGGACAGCCGGCGCCTGTTCGAGATCATCACGGCGACCACCAATCTCGAGCATATCGGCGACATCATCGACAAGAACCTGCGGGAGCTCGCGGAAAAGAAGATCCGCAAGCGCTACCGCTTCTCCGAAGAAGGCCTCGCCGAGATCCGCGACTTCCACGCCCGCGTCAGCCACAGCCTGCAGCTTTCGCTCAACGTGCTCGCCTCGCGCGACATCACTCTTGCCCGTCAGCTCTTCGACGAGAAGAGCGCGATGCGCGTCGCCGAGCGCATGGCGACCGAGAAGCATTACGAGCGCCTGCGCAGTGGCGTGACCGAGTCGCTCGAGACCTCCTCGATCCATCTCGACGTGCTGCGCGACCTGAAGCGCATCCACGGCCACATCACCTCGATCGCCTATCCGATCCTGGAAGCCGCCGACGAGCTCAGCGAGACCAGGCTGCGCAAGGCCGAGGAACAGCCGGCCAACGAGCGCTACGGCCTCGCTTTGCCGCATAAGCCAGCCTGACACGGCACGGCCTGGGCCGGCGCCATGTGCGCTTGACAGCCTGCCGGATTGACCGAGCTTAAGGTCCGAGGCTCGGGGGCATCATGGATCGCATCGACGCGATGAAAGTGTTCGTCGCCGCACTGGACGAGGGCAGCCTCGCCGGGGCGGGACGCCTGCTTGGCCGCTCGCCGGCCGCGGTGAGCCGGGCTGTCGCCTTCCTCGAACAGCAAGCCGGTGCTCCCTTGTTGCATCGTACGACCCGCTCGATCCGGCTGAGCGAGACCGGCGAGCGCTATGCCGCCGCCTGCCGCCGCGTCCTCGCCGACCTGCAAGAGCTCGATGCGGTCGGCGCCGGCGAACAAGCAACCCCGCGCGGCACCCTGACCATCACGGCGCCGCCGATCAGTGGCGAGGAAATCCTTCGGCCGATCGTCGATGCCTTCATCGAGGCCTTTCCGGCCGTCTCGGTCAACCTCGTCCTGCTCTCGCGTGGCGCCAACCTGGTCGAGGAAGGCATCGACATCGCCCTGCGTATTCTCGAACTGCCGGATTCGGCGATGACGGCCATCCGCATCGGCGGCGAGGTCCGGCCGGTGATCGTGGCCTCGCCGCGTTATCTCAGCCAGCACCCGCGCATCGACGAGCCGGGCGACCTCGCCAAGCACAGCATCATCGCCTGCACCGATTTCGGGCGCGATGCCTGGGTCTTCCCGCCCGTGAAGGGCGGTTCCGTGTCCCGCTCCGTCCAGTTCAAGCCGCGGTTGACCGTCAACAGCGTCAGGGCGGCATTGGGGGCTGCGGTCGGCGGGCTCGGCGTCACGCGGCTGTTCACCTATCATGTCGCCGAACGCGTGCAGGACGGTTCGCTCGAGCTCCTGCTGCGGGATGCCGAGCCGCCGCCCCGCCCCGTCAACCTGGTCATGCCGCAGGGCCGCTCGAACGTCCCCAAGGTCCGGGCCTTCCTCGACTTCGCCGTGCCGCGCTTGCGCGCCGACTTCGCGCGGCTCTCGGCCGAGTCGGGCGTGATGCGCTCCTGAACCGTCCATTCTTCCGCGCTACGAAGGAATGACTGCCGAACAGCGGGCATTCAGCCGAAACGCGAAACACTCCAGATTCCTCGTCATCGGGCCCTGGGCCGGGCAGCGGCACATCCGCTCGCTGCCGAAGCAACGAGGATCATCATGAGCAACGAACGGAAGGTCGCGATCGTCACCGGCGCCTCGCAGGGCATCGGCGCGGCGCTGGTCAAGGGTTTCCGCGACCGCAATTGTCGCGTCGTGGCGACGTCGCGCTCGATCACGCAGGGCAGCGATCCGGACATTCTGGCGGTTCCCGGCGACATCGCCGATCCGGCGACCGCCGAGGCGATCATCCGCGAGGCGATTGCCCGCTTCGGGCGCGTCGACACGCTGGTCAACAATGCCGGCATCTTCATCGCCAAGCCCTTCACCGACTACACGGCAGAGGATTTCCAGAGAAAGATCGCGACCAATCTCGCCGGCTTCTTCCACATCACCCAGCAGGCCGTGGCCGCCATGCTGAAGCAGGGCTCAGGCCATGTCGTCAGCATCACCACCAGCCTGACCGACCACGCGGTCGCGGGCGTTCCGACCGTGCTCGCCAACCTGACCAAGGGCGGCGTCAACTCGGCGACCAAGGCGCTGGCGGTCGAATACGCCACCCAGGGCATCCGCGTGAACGCAGTCTCCCCCGGCATCATCAAGACGCCGATGCACGCGCCGCAGACGCATGAATTCCTGGCCAACCTGCACCCAGTCAAGCGCATGGGCGAGGTCCGCGACATCGTCGACGCCGTGCTTTTCCTGGAAAGCGCCGGTTTCGTCACCGGCGAGATCCTGCACGTCGACGGCGGCCAGAGCGCCGGCCACTGACCCGCAACCCACCCAGCAGGAGGTATCCATGCCGATCGTCACCATCCAGGTCACCCGCGAGGGCTCCGGCCCGGGCCGCTCCTCGGTCACGTCTGAGGAGAAGGCAAGACTCATCGCCGGCGCCAGCCAGCTCCTGCTCGACGTGCTGAACAAGCCGCTCGCGGCGACCTTCGTCGTGATCGAGGAGGTCGAGCTCGACAATTGGGGCTGGGGTGGCCTGCCCGTCCCGGAGTACCGCAAGCGGCGCGCGGCGGGCTAGTCTCGCCATCAGCGGCCTTGATCCAGGACTCGCTCAATCCTGCACTGCGGATGCGCTGACCTTCGCCTTTGAAATCGACGGGCCGCAGCGGACACTAGAGCAGGATGCGAAAAAGTGGGAACCGGTTTTTCGCATCAATCCTGCTCTAACTCTCTGATGAGAGACGGATTCAGATTTCAGTTGGAAACGCAAGGCGATTCCATCTGAAATCATCCGGCTCTAACCGCTGCCCGTCCGGCCTCGTGAGGAACGATCATGACCAGCACCGCACAAGCGCGACTGCTCGACCTGTTCGGCATCGAATTGCCGATCATCCAGGGGCCCATGGCCCTGGCGTCGACACCGGAGATGGTCATCGCCGTGAGCGAAGCCGGCGGCCTCGGCTCGCTGGCGGGCGCGCAATACAATGAGGCGGGGCTGCGAACGGCGCTCGACACCGTGCGGGCCGGCACGCGCCGGCCGATCAACCTCAACTTCTTCTGCCATACAACCCCGGCCGACGATCCGGCGCGCCAGGCCGCCTGGCTGAAGCACCTCTCCGGCTACTATGCCGAAGCCGGGCTCGATCCGGACATGCCGAAGACGCCGAGCGGCCGCACGCCCTTCGACGCTGCCCTTGCTGGTGTCGTCGAGGAGTATCGTCCCGAGGTCGTCAGCTTCCATTTCGGCCTGCCCGCGCCCGAGCTGTTCGAGCGGGTCAAGCGCACCGGCGCCAAGGTGATCGCTTCCGCCACCACGGTGGCCGAGGCGCGCTGGCTCGCCGAGCACGGTGTCGATGCGGTCATCGCCATGGGCGCCGAGGCCGGTGGCCATCGCGGCATCTTCCTGAACGACCGGATCTCGGAGCAGGTCGGCACCTTCGCTCTGGTGCCGCAGGTCGTCGACGCCGTCTCCGTCCCGGTGATCGCCGCCGGCGGCATCACGGACCGGCGCGGGGTCGAAGCTGCCTTCGCCCTCGGTGCTGCCGCCGTTCAGGCCGGCACCGCCTATCTGTTCACGCCCGAGGCGAGCATCTCGCCGATCTACCGCAAGGCGCTCGGCATGGGCGAGCGGCCGACCGCGATCACCAACCTGTTCACCGGCCGGCCGGCGCGCGGCATCGTCAACCGCGCCATGGCGGAGCTCGGCCCGCTCTCCGAGCTCGCACCGGCCTTCCCGACCGCCGGCACGGCGCTGGGGCCGCTGCGCAGCGCCGCCGAGGCGGCAGGCCGCGACGACTTCACCCTGCTCTGGGCCGGCCAAGCCTACCCGCTCGCCAAGCCGATGTCGTCGGCAGAACTGACGCGGATGCTGGCCGGGCTAGACCGCCGATAAACCGCTGCGATCGGGCTCGACTGCTGGAAAGGCCGGCTCCCACCGCTCCAGAGCGCTGCGGCCGGCCTCGGTCAGCCCGTAGACGCCACGCTCGGCCTTCTCGAACCAGCCATAGACGTTGCGGTGCAGGATCTTCTGCGCGTCGGGGCATGACGGCCTGAGGTCGCGCGGACGCCTTGGCTCGGCGCTCATCGCCGCGGCGCAAGCGAGTGCCTGCTGGCGATAGGCGGTCATGATCGGCTGGCGCGTGCTGCCGCCGGCTGCCGGATCGCCCTTGCGCCGGCGATGCTCGTCGACCAGGCGCGAGCGGGCCCGCGGGTTCTTGCGCGGCGTCGGCGCGGTCGGCGAGACCAGCACCTCGACACGGCCGGTGCTGGAGACGCCGAGCAGGCCGAAGCCGAGGCGCCGGCAGAGATCGCGATAGCGCGGATCTGACTCCCGGCCCTTGCCTCTGACCGAGAGCTGCGCCGCCAGCCAGATCTCGTCGCCGAGGCGCAGCCTGTCGACGCCCTGCAGGATGAGTTCCAGGTTGAAGGCGAGCTTGAGCTCGCCGATCACCACCACGGTGGCATCGCCCTCCCGAAGGCCGACGAGATCGCAGCGGCCGATCTCGCCCTTCACGGCATAGCCGAGCTCCTCGAGGAAGCGTTTCACCGGCGGATAGAGCAAGGTTTCCAAGCAGAATCTCCTGGCAGCTGGGCAGGAGCGTAACGCCGAGAGGTTTCCGAGAGCCGAATAGGAGGGCGGCCCGCCTGCTGGTCTGCAGCAATCTCAGCAGTGATAGAGATGCGGCCGTGCCGCCGTATCGCCTGCCCCGGCGCTCGGTGTGAAGATCGAGACCGCCTTGGGGTGGACCTTGAAATGCGCCGGGGTCGCGGTGACGATCTCGCCATCGGTGTTCACCGGCATCGGCCGCTTGGTCTCGATGTCGAACTCGACGCAGCGTGCCGTGCGCACCTCGCGCCAGGCACCGTGCGTGCCCGACCTGAACGAACGCAGCATCAGCGCCAGCTTCCAGAGATTGGTCATCTCGAGGCTGTAGAGATCGAGATGGCCGTCATCGATCTCGGCGCTCTCCTCGACCACGTTGCCGCCGCCATAATGCCGGCCGTTGCCGATCGCGACCTGATAGGTCTCGACCTCGGTCGTCTGGCCCTTCTCGGTGATCCTGGCCTTGAAGTGCCCCGCCCGCGTCATGACCTTCATCGCCGCGAGCGCATAGCCCAGCCGTCCGAAGCGCTTCTTCAGCACCGGATCGAGACTCTGCGCCAGATCGCTGCTCAGCCCGATACTCGCGACATTGAAGAAGGCGTGGCCGTTCACCGTGCCGACATCGACGGGCCGCGTCTCACCGCGGGCGATCACCTCGGCCGCCGCAACGAGGTCCGACGGGATGCCAAGCGTCAGCGCGAGGTCGTTGGCCGTGCCCATTGGGATAATGCCCATCGGCAGGCCGCTCTCCATCGCCGCGAGCGCCGCCGACGAGACCGAGCCGTCGCCGCCGCAGACGATGACGAGGTCGGCGCGATCGCGCAGCCGCACGATGTCGCGGGCGATCTCCGGCAGCGCCTCGAAGGTCTCGATGGTGACGTCGAGACCGCCGGCCTCGAGCCGCTGCAGGAGCGGCTCGATCGACTCACTGCCGCGCCGCGCCTTGGGATTGCGCAGCAGCAGAGCGCGCTTGCGGGTGGGTTGATTCATCAGGTCCTGCAGCAAAGCGTCATCGGGCAAGGCAGGTGGGGACGCAGCAGCCCGGTTTCAATCGCGCGGGAGGCAGGGCTGCGCTCGCCGAAACCTCTCTAGAAATACGGGGCCAGGCCCCAATCGGCAGGGATGGCAAAATAATGAAAAAACAAATTCTTCGTAAAATAAATAATAGATACGCGAGATCAGCCTTTTAGAAGAAATTCGATAAGAAAAATCTTCAATAAAAACTGATTTCGGCTACGCTTTTAAAAATGAAATTCCTTTCATGTCTTGTTTCAAACCAAGTTGAGACCATATCCGATCCTGAGTGAGCGGCGATCAAATCGCTGGTCGCAAGCGCCGGGCTGTCGCCTGGAGCGCTTCTCAGGCTTGTTCGAAACCTCTGACGCTTCGAGATCGTACCTTGAGGAAGGAGGTCGTCGTGACCAATCGCACTACGCAGATCTCCGTCCGTTTTTCGTTTCCATTTCTGCTGCCTGGCTTCGAGGCGCCGCTGCCGGCCTGGGAATACCGGGTCGACTATGACGGATCAATCGAGAGCGCTTCCAGGCTCGCCTGCGGCGCGTCGGCGACTTTATCCATTTTCCGGCTATCTGAGCGCCCGGATCCTTATGCCAAATGGTTCCGATCGAGCCGGCCTATCTCACTGCAGCCCTCGAAAAGGACCGCCCGCTGTCGTGATCGTCGAGAGCTGAAAAATCCCGGGTTCGAACTCGCTCTCGCAAGAGACCGAGCCTGAAGGAACCCATCTCTCTCACCGACGTCTATGCCTTGCTGGCCCCGCCGCAGCGTCGTTCGACAATTCCGTCGAACTTGTCGAAGCCCGGTGAATTTGGAGTTCGCCATGGCTCTCGAGCCCGCTCGCTTACAGGCTGTGCCTAAACCCTGGGGTTCACGCGACCTCCTGCCGTGGAGCGGAACCGATCATCACGGCGTCGCTATCGGCGAAATCTGGTTGCAGCGCCACGATCCGGCTTTCGAGCCCGCCTTGCTGCTCAAGCTGCTGTTCACGTGCGAAGCCCTGTCGATCCAGGTGCATCCGGATGACGATGCCGCCCGGGCCATGGGGCTGACACGCGGCAAGACCGAAGCCTGGTACGTGCTTGCGGCCGAGCCCGGCGCCACTGTGGCAGTCGGCTTGCAGTCGTCGCTCTCACAGGCGCAGTTGCGAGCCGCGATCGAGGACGGTTCGATCGCCCAGCTCATGTTCTGGCGAACCGCCGCGGCGGGAGACGTGATCTTCGTGCCGGCGGGGACGATACACGCAATCGGTCCGGGCCTTGTGCTCGCCGAGATCCAGCAGCGCAGCGACACGACCTTCCGCCTGTTCGATCACGGTCGCCAGCGCGAGCTTCACATCGAGCTTGGCGTTGCCGCTGCCCATGCCGGGCCGGCCGCAAAGCAGGAGCCGGCGCAGCGTCTGAGCGATGCCAGGACGGTACTCCTGGCAACCTCGTTCTTCACCCTCGAGCGCTTGGAGCTTGCCCCGGATTCGCTTTGGGAATTGCACGCGCAGGCGGAGACATGGCTGCTGGTGATCGCCGGCGAGGGTCGGATTGGACCGTGGCGAGCGCGCATTGGCGAGGGCTGCTTCGTGCAGGCCGAGACCATGCACCTCGCCGCCGGGCGAACCGGCCTGAGCTGTTTGGTGGCGTATGATGCCGCCCTGCCCAGCCGTGACCTCCTTCGGCCGATCGCAGCCAAGCGCGCGATCGGCCCGACCCGCAGCGCGGCTCGCGAGCCTCTGCTGCCCGCCTCAATGGCGAAAGCGCACATTCCAACTGCAGAGGCACGAGCATGACCGCACTCGACCGCATCGCCTTCATCGGCAACTCGCTGCCGCGCCGCTGCGGCATCGCGACCTTCACCACGGACCTGCAACAGGCGGTCGCCGCATCGGACCCCGATCTGGCAACCTCCATCGTGGCGATGAACGATGGCGATGGTTACAACTATCCAGGCACCGTCGGCTTCCAGATCTACGAAGACCGGATCCAGGATTATGCGCGCGCTGCCGATTTCTTGAATAACGGCCAGTTCGACGTCGTCTCGCTGCAGCACGAATTCGGCATCTTCGGCGGTGAAGCGGGCGCGCATGTCACAGGATTGCTGTCACGCCTGACGATGCCGGTCGTCACCACGCTCCACACCGTCTTGTCGGAGCCAAGCCCGGCACAGCGCAGCGTCATGGAGCGGATCGTCGATTCCTCCTCCCGGGTCGTCGTCATGGCCGAGAAAGGGCGCGACTTGTTGCGCACGATCTATCGGCTTCCCGCTGACAAGATCGAGGTGATCGCGCACGGCATTCCCGATTTCGCCTTTGTCGAACCGGACGATGCCAAGGCCAAACACGGTTTCGTCGGCCGCTCGGTCATCCTGACCTTCGGCCTGCTGTCGCCCAACAAGGGCATCGAGGTGATGATCGATGCGATGCCCTCGATCCTGAGACGCCGGCCCGATGCCGTCTACGTCATCCTGGGTGCAACGCACCCTCATCTCGTCCGCGAGCAGGGCGAAGCCTATCGCATCGGCTTGCAGAAGCGTGTCCACGAGCTCGGCATCGAGGATCATGTCGTCTTCCTCGATCAGTTCGTCGATCGCGAGACGCTGCTCGGCTTCATCTCCATGTGCGACGTCTACGTCACGCCTTATCTCAAAGAGGCGCAGATGACCTCGGGCACGCTGGCCTACAGCTTCGGGCTCGGAAAGGCGGTCGTCTCGACGCCCTATTGGCATGCCCAGGAACTGCTTGCCGACGGCCGCGGCGTCCTGGTGCCGTTCGGCGACATCGTCGCGACCGGCAACGAGATTGCAGCCTTGTTGACCGATGCCGAGCGGCGGCAGGCCATGCGCCGGCGCGCCTATGCCAGCAGCCGCTCGATGACCTGGGAACAGACCGCAAAGCGCTACCTCGCCACATTCGAGGCGGCGCGCCGCGGCCGTTTGCTGAACGTGGTCGCCGGACCGGCGCAGGCAAGGCCGTTCCTCCAGCCTTCGGCGCCGCCGGAGCTGCGCACCGAGCATCTCCATTGCATGTGCGACGATACCGGCCTGTTCCAGCATGCGGTTCATTCTGTGCCCGATCGCACGCATGGCTACTGCGTCGACGATAATGCCCGCGCACTGCTGCTCTCCTGCGCTCTCGGCGGAACCGGCGAGCAGCGCTTGCCTGAGCCGCTGACGGCGCGCTTCGCTTCCTTCGTCCAGCACGCCTGGAACCCGCAGGCGCAGCGTTTCCGCAATTTCATGAGCTTCGATCGCCGCTGGCTCGAGGAGGTCGGCTCGGAAGACAGCCATGGCCGGACGCTCTGGGCTCTCGGCGAGTGCGCGCGCAGCGACACCAGCCCATCGCGGCGGCGCTGGGCGACTGCGCTCTTCGCCGAAGCCCTGCCTGTGATGGAGAGCTTCAGCTCGCCCCGTGCCTGGAGTTTCGCGCTGCTCGGCCTGGACGCCTACTGCGCCGTGGTCGCGGCACCGCCCTCGACCATCCGGCTGCGCTCCTTGCTGGCGGACCGCCTGCTCGGCCTGCTGTCGACGGTCGAGACGCCGGACTGGGTCTGGTTCGAGGAAGGTCTCTCCTACGATAACGCCCGGCTGCCCCAGGCACTGCTCGCCACCGGGCTTTCGATGCAGGTTCCCGCCTATGTCGAGGCCGGCCTGCGCTCGCTGCGCTGGCTCGTCGAGGTGCAGAGCACGCCTGCCGGCCTGTTCAGGCCGGTGGGCTCGGACAGCTTCAGCGACAGGCTCAGCCCGCCGAAGGCATTCGACCAGCAGCCGCTGGAAGCCACGGCGACCATTTCGGCCTGCCTCGCCGCCTGGCGGGCCGATGGCGACGTGCAATGGCGGGCGGAAGCAGTGCGCGCCTTCGCCTGGTTCATGGGCGACAACGATCTGTCGACCCCGCTGGTCGATCTGGATACCGGCGCCTGCCGCGACGGCCTGCACCGTGACCGGCCCAATGAGAACCGCGGCGGCGAATCCGTGGTATCCTACCTTCTCAGCCTCGCCGAGATTCGCCAGCTGTCCCGCATGAGCGGGGACCGCCCGAAACTGGCGCCGCTTCGGGTCTTGCACGCCTGAGCCTTCGGCGATCCGCACAAACCGACTTGGGGGCGACGTGTCGCAAGCCACCTTCCTGAACCGGCAGGCCTTGCACCTGTACCCGGATCCTGCCCGGGTCGTGGTGCGCCGCTTCGGGCCCTCGCCCGATCCGCGCGACATGAACCCCACGGACAAGCTCCGTGCGAACCACATCGTCGCTCGTGTGACGGGACTGGACCATGAGGCGGCGGCAAGCCAGCTCGCCGAGGTGCTGGAGAACTTCAACGGCCGGCACCGAAACCTGCTGGAGCGTTTCGAGGCGCGCGCCGACGAGATGGAGGAGGTGTTCACGGCCCATGGCGCGTTCACCAGGACGCAGCGCCAGCTGGTCGGGTCCTATTTCCTGCACGAGTATTCGTTCGAGGCGGCGGCGCTCTTCAACCCGAGCATCGTTTTGCACCCCGACCAGTCCGGTGCTCCGCCAGGCGGGTGTCGCTTCGTTCTCAGCGTGCGCGCGGTCGGCGAAGGGCATATCTCGTCCCTGACCTTCCGATCGGGCACGGTCGCCGCCGACGGCAGCCTGAGCGTCGATCCGACCTCGCGCCTCGCGACGATCGCGACCTTCCGCAACCGCATGGTGCGCGTCGATGGTGACGACGTCGAGGTGGTGTTCTCGCCGGATGGCGACATCAGCGAGCGGGTGATCTTTCCGATCACGGCCTCGCAGTCGAACGGCATCGAGGATGCGCGCTTCGTCGCGTTCGACGAGGGCGGACGAACCGTGTTCCGCGCGACCTACACGGCCTATAACGGCAGGGGAATACGCTCCGAGCTGATCGAGACCACCGACTTCCTGTCGTTCCGGATGTCACCGCTGCGAGGCAGCGCTGCCGTGAACAAGGGGATGGCGTTGTTTCCGCGCAAGATCGGCGGCCGCTACGCCATGATCGCGCGGCAGGACAACGAGAACCTTTATCTCGTCTATTCGGACGATCTCATGAACTGGGACGGCGGGGTCGCGATCCTGAAGCCGCAATATCCCTGGGAGTTCATTCAGATCGGGACCTGCGGTTCGCCGATCGAGCTCGATGAGGGCTGGCTGCTGTTCACCCATGGCGTCGGCCCGGTGCGGCGCTATGCGATCGGCGCCGTCCTTCTCGACAAGAAGGATCCGTCGAGGGTGCTTGCGCGCTCACGCGAACCTCTGGTCCGGCCGGAGCCGTCTGAGCGCGAGGGTTACGTTCCCAACGTCGTCTATACCTGCGGCGCGATGCGCCATGGGGGGCAGATCGTCCTGCCCTACGCGGTCTCCGATACGTACTGCAATTTTGCGACGATCAGGATCGAGGCACTGCTGCAGGCCCTCGATCCCGTTGATGCGGACGAGACCCATGATCTGCGGCAGGCCGCCTCTCCGTGAAAAGGAATATGAAAATGACCCAACATCAGCCCGTGATCCAACGCTCGATCGAACTTGGGGACGTGGTCCGGCTGTCCTTCGGCTTCGCCGATCAATCCGGTTCCGGCGAGTATGAAATCGTGCGGATCATGCCGACCCGTGCGAGCGGCGAGCGCGAATATCGCGTGCGCGGCGCCGATGGACATGAACGGGCGATCGGGCACGATCAGATTGTTTCGGACAACCTCGAGTCGGCGCGCAGCCCCACCGGGTGATGCTCGCTGCGAGGCAATTCTCATCCCCCAAGCCGACCCCTCTGGAGAAGACACTTGGCAGAGAACTCGAAATCCCGCGTGACGGCAGATGCCGCGTTCCTGAGGACGCAAACCCAATCATTGACACGCAACCGCGTCCTTTCCGAAACGGAGACCATCACCCAGGCGCGCGACGCCAACACGGCGCGCTTGAAAGAACTCCGGCTGCAAAAGGAGGCGGCCGAGCGCGCCGCGGCAGCGGCGGCGCCGCCGAAGCCACGGGCGCTCAAGCGCAAGCTGCCTGTTTGACCAGCGCTATGCCCATTTCCGGGAGTCTCGACGACAAGGCCACTGTCCCGGCTGGCTGAAGCCCGAACCTTGAACCCGCCGGATTTGCAGGTTCCGACCAACGGAGTTCGCTTGGACATCGATATTACGCAGAAGCCGGATGGAAAGGCTTGGTTGCTGACCGACCTTCTCGGACGCGACATGGGATATATCGAGGACAGAGCAGAGGGCGAGTTTATGATCTATCCGGCTGGCCAGGCACTGCACACGATGGAGGCCATGCGCCGGGGGCCCTTCAAATCCCTCGATGATGCGCTTGCCGAGATCGAGCGCTTTACGCGAGGCACCTGCCGGCGCCAGCCCGCAGATGAAAGCCCCGCTGCCGATGGCTGAGCAAAGCCGATCGGCGCCGCTCCGGCGCAGGCTAGGCCGGGCCGGGGTCGTCGCCTCTGCCGGGTCGCTTGGACGGGGTGCCGTTCGGCAGGTCGATCAGCCTTGCCTTGCGCGAAGCCTTGGCCTGATCGGAGATCGGAAGCCCCGAAAGCGCTTCGTCGATATGGCGGCCTGCCACCGAGCGCGCCTTCCGCTGCTGCCGCTTCCTGACGATGTTGCGCGGCGCATCTGCGGGGAGCGACAGTTCCATGTCGTGATCGACGGGCGGTGGGGACGGGATGGTCGTGGAAATGGTCATAACAAGCCAACCGCCACCGGAGTCCTTTTGTTCCAGCCTGCGGCGATAGTTTCGGCGCGCGGCCGGTTCGGCGGAGAGGGGGAGAGAATTCACACTCGCGCCGCCTCCGGCTCTCATGCGTCGCGCTCGCATGCGCTGACGCGACGATGACCATGCCGTGGTGGCAGAGCGGGGTGATCTACCAGATCTACCCGCGCTCGTTTCAGGACACCAACGGCGATGGGGTCGGCGACCTCAAGGGCATCACGCGACGGCTGGGCTACCTCGCCGAGCTCGGCATCGACGCGATCTGGATTTCGCCGATCTATCCCTCGCCGATGGCCGATTTCGGCTACGACGTCTCCGATTATTGCGACGTCGATCCACGCTTCGGCACGCTCGGCGATTTCGACGATCTGCTGGCGCAGGCCCATGCGCGCGGGCTCAAGGTTCTGCTCGATTTCGTGCCGAACCACACCTCCGACCAGCATCCCTGGTTCACGGAGAGCCGCTCTTCGCGCAGCAATCCGAAACGGGGCTGGTATCTCTGGCGCGATCCTGCCCCCGGGGGCGGGCCGCCCAACAACTGGATCAGTGATTTCGGCGGCTCGGCCTGGGAATGGGACGAAGCCAGCGGCCAGTACTACTACCACGCCTTCCTGAAGCAGCAGCCGGACCTCAACTGGCGCAACCCGGCGGTGCGGGCGGCGATGCAAAACGTGCTGCGCTTCTGGTTCGACCGCGGCGTCGACGGCTTCCGCATCGACGTGCTCTGGCACCTGATCAAGGCCGCCGACTTTCGCGACAACCCGCCGAACCCGGCGTATCGGCCTGCGCTCGGCGAGATGGACCGCCTGCTCCAGCTGCATTCGACCGACCAGCCCGAGGTCCATGGCATCGCGGCCGACATGCGCACACTCGCGGACGCGTATGGCGCGGCGGGCCAAGGCGAACGTGTGCTGATCGGCGAGATCTACCTGCCGGTCGAGCGGCTCATGCGCTATTACGGCGAGGATCGGGCCGGTGTGCACCTGCCCTTCAACTTCCAGCTCATCGACGCGCCCTGGCAGGCACGGTCGCTGGCCGAGCTCATCGCCGCTTACGAAGCTGCGCTGCCGCCCGGCGGTTGGCCGAACTGGGTGCTCGGCAATCATGACCGCCCGCGCGTCGCGAGCAGGCTTGGGGAAAGCCAGGCCCGGGTCGCGGCGATGCTGCTGTTGACGCTGCGGGGCACGCCCACCCTCTATTATGGCGACGAGCTCGGCCTGAGTGATGTGCCGCTCCCGCCCGATCAGGTCCAGGATCCGCGCGAGCTGCGCGAGCCGGGAAAGGGCCTCGGGCGCGATCCGGTCCGCACGCCGATGCCGTGGGACGACAGTGCGCATGCCGGCTTCAGCACGGCTGCGCCCTGGCTGCCGCTCAACGCCGACTGGCCGGAGCGAAATGTGGCGCGGCAGTTGGCCGAGCCCGGCTCGATGCTGGCGCTGCATCGCCGGCTGCTCGCGGTCCGGCGCGCCCATCCTGCCCTGGCGATCGGTGATTTCGCGCTGCTCGACGCCGAGGGCGACGTCCTGGCCTATGAGCGTCGGCATGGTGCGGACCGGCTGGTGGTAGCGCTCAATCTCGGGGAGCGGCCGCAGCGCCTGGCCTTGCCGGAATGGGCGCATGATTGCCGCCCCCTCCTCTCCACGCTTGCCGACGTAACGCCGTTTCAGGACGGCGCATTGCTGCTGCGGCCCAACGAGGGCGTGATCCTGACGCCCACCGACTGACCACAGGGAGGGACGAACGCTTGCGCATCGCCATGCTGGCGCCGATCTCCTGGCGCACGCCGCCGCGCCATTACGGCCCATGGGAGCTGGTGACGAGCCTGCTGACCGAGGCGCTGGTGGCGCGCGGCGTCGACGTCACCCTGTTCGCCACAAGGGACAGTCACACGGCTGGGACCCTGGCCGGCGTCTGCCCGGCGCCTTATTCCGAGGATCCGACGATCGACGCCAAGGTCTGGGAGCTGCTGCACGTCGCCCATGTCTTCGAGCGCGCTGGCGAGTTCGATCTCATCCACAACCAGGCCGACTTCGTGCCGCTCGCCTTCTCGCGCCTGGTCGACACGCCCATGGTGACGACGATCCATGGCTTTTCCTCGCCGCGCATCCTGCCGGCCTTCAAGGCCTATGAGGACAAGGTCCACTATGTCGCGATCAGCGCCGCCGACCGGCACCCCGATCTGCGCTATGCGGCGACGATCCACCACGGCATTCGGATCGAGGATTTCCCGTTCGACCCGGTCGGGAGCGACGACCTGCTGTTCTTCGGCCGCATCCACCCCGACAAGGGAGCGGCCGAGGCGATCGCCACCGCGCGCGGAGCCGGGCGACGACTGGTCATGGCCGGCATCGTCCAGGACCACGGCTATCACGACGCGCAGGTTACCCCCGCGCTCGCCGGCGATGACGTCATCTATCTCGGCGCCGTTGGCGGCAGCGCCCGCACGCATGCGCTGGGCTCGGCGAAGGCGCTGCTGCATCTGATCAACTTCGAGGAGCCGTTCGGATTGTCGGTCATCGAGGCGCTCGCCTGCGGAACGCCCGTCATCGCGTCCCGGCGCGGCTCGATGCCGGAGCTGATCGAGCACGGCGTGACCGGATTCCTCGTCGACAGCGTCGACGAAGCCGTGGCTGCGATTGCGCGCCTCTCCGAGATCGACCGCGCCGCCTGCCGGGCAGCGGTCGCGGCGCGCTTTACCGTCGAGCGCATGGCCGATCGTTATCTCGAGCTCTATCGCTCCATCCTCGGATGAGGCTCATGCACTCCCCGGCGGATCGAGGCGCGCCGACCCGACGGGCGGATGCAAAAGAAACCACGTGCGCTCTCCTCGGCCCGGGCCTAGGCTGCGATTCTGCTTCGACATGACTTGCCTGGATCCGTTCCCAGGCAGCCGCGGCAGCTGCTAGCCGGCCGCGCTGACACGAGCACCTGCTCGCCTCTCCTTGCAAGACATCTGCGCCTGCAACCACGCATGCACATTGCGATGGGGACTGCCCTGCGAGATGCCCAGCTTCGGCCGGTACGACCCGAGATCGCGCCCCGCGGTCTCCGAACGAGGACCAGAACGGCATGTCAAAAGGCGAACGACGCGGGAACCGCGAGACCAAGAAGCCGAAGCAGGAAAAGCCCAAGGCTGCAGCACTTGCCCCCACCAGCCTTGTCGCTGCAATCGCGAAGGCTCCAGCTTCAAAAAGGAAATAGCGTTTTGTGCTTTTCGGCAGTGGTCCCCTGGGACCGGGCGCATGCTGCGAGCTTCGGCCAACCGACAGGACAGTGATGATCCGCTTCAGGACGATCGAGCCTAAACCGGCCGCAAACACCAACAAGCCGGTTATCGCCCCGCAAACGGCCGTCGCGCCGAGTGAAGTGGCGCCGGCTGACGACGATGGGAAGATCGGAAGGCAACGGCCATGGGACCCAGAGAAAGCCTCTGGCCCGTCATCGACGGAAAAGCCCGAGCACGACTAGAGCCCGTTCCGATCAACTTGCACCACAAGTTGATCGGTAAAACGGCCCCTGACTCAAAGTGAGAGACGGATTCACCGATCAGATCGATTCAATCTGATCGGATCCGGCTCTAGAAGTCGGAAGCCGTCAGTCGATGGTAGCTCTGGCGCTTGCGGGAATAAGCTGCCCCGGCGGCCTTCTGAATGGCGGCTAGATGTCCATCATACGCCCTCAGCGTCGATGCTTCGTCCAGACCGGCTGAAGCGTCGATGCCGCGCAACGCCGCGAGCTCGACCTCGAATGCAATCTCCAAGGCAGAATCGGAGCCCCAGAAACAGACGCAGTTCCGCGCGACGTCATACCGTCGGATCGGATTGGGGAAGTGGAGGCTCATGAGATCATCCTCGAAGGGGGCTGATCGAATTCAGGCGTATACCCTCGGCAGGCCGCGGCCTTCGGTCGCGCGATGCGGAGAGCCTGCTTCGCGCGACAAGAAGCCGCCTGTCTCAGTGCCGCCCCGCTGGCGAGCAATCTCAGGTTTTCGGAATGCCGAGAGCTGCCGCGCAGGCCTTGGCTACGTCCGAATCGGGCGATGCACTGCCCGGCATCGTCGCCCATCCGCCTTTGGCGATGAAATCACCCTGTTGCCAGGAGCTGATCTTCTTGAGTTCGACGAGCTGTTCGGTCGCATTGTTCTGCTGCTGGAACCTCACCACGCAGATCGGCGAGAGAGCCGCGACAAGGGCAGTATTCGAGCGTGCCTTGGCGTCTCGTTCCGCTGTGCTCTGTGTCACCCAGCCGCCCCAGGTGAAACCGATGACGGCGAGCGCAACAGCCCCGCCGACGGCGCCCCAGGCGGCCGGTTTCAGTTCTGCTGGAATTTTCATGATGTCGGGCTTTCCGAACCGGAAGAAAATCTCCCGTAAAACATCATAACACGTTTTGAATGAAGCCGTTTAGCTTTTAATCGACTTCAATTATTTCCGCGCCGAAGCGCGGTATTACGAAACCAGGCAAAAGGGCGCGCCTTTTAATACTTTGCTTCCGGCAAGAAGAATTACGCCCGAAGCTGAAAGATCGAGAATGGATGCTCGGGCGATGTCGAAAGATCGCTGAAAACGGAGCCGGATGCCCCATCGCGTCCAGTAACCTCTGAACAGCCATCCTGTTGCGGCTGCGGCGTGCCGACCAAGATCAGGGCCGCCTTGAGCGCGGGTTCTCCCGTGCCAAACACAATCAATGAAGCAAGAAGCCCTCCGGTGCTGATGCCGCTGCCCGCCGCCCCTCGATACGGCAGGTTGTCGATCCACGCCGTGGCAGCCTCCGCACGAGGCGATCGAAGAGCTCTTGAAGATTCCTGATTGAGATTGCCCGCGGCCGTCATCCGCCGTTGGGCGATCGCCCGACCATATGTCGCCGTTGCGCAGGAATGAATGGCGGAGACGGAGGGAAACTGCGCCAAGAAAAATAAACCATTTAATTCAAATACATAGTTCAGCATCAGTGCCTGGTTTTGTAGCCAGATCGTGGCGTTAGTTTTGTAGCCATTTGGGCAGTGTTCAACGTCAATCGCGCGCCGGAGGCACTTAGCCTCCGGCTCCCTGCCGGGGCCCGGCCCTAGGAGGAGCAACCCAGTGCTTTATTCCTTGGCTGGGCCGGCCCTGACAACTCCAAAAGCCTTCAACACGGCATCGGTGGCCCCTTCGGTCCGAACGGCATCGCGATCGTTTGCGTCACCTACGGCCTTCGCAACGATTTCTGCAGCTTCAACCAAGATCGCGTCACCGTCTTTCCAAAGCTGCTCCATAATCCGATTGGCTCTTTTCTGCACATCGTTCGAATTCAGAGGGCGCAGTGGTTTATTATCAAGCTTCAGGATCGCAGCTAGGAGGATAAGATAGCGCGCAGGCTTCAATTTTGTAGCGATCTTTCGCGATCTAAATAGGAATTCCAATCTATAAAGAGCGTATGCAGAAATATAATATGGCTCCAGTTTATCACCATCAACGAATATATCTTTTCCAACTTGCTGAGCCAGAAGTCTGTATGTTCTCGTCGTCCTGTGTGGCTCCTGGAGTATTATTGCTCCAACGGCCCTAACAAGACTCTGATGACCAACAATCTTTGTCTTTTCAACAGGATGGCTATCATACTGATGCGCTCTACGCTCATAATACAAAGCCTTATCCTCAGAGAAAGCCTTAAAAAAAGCCTCTAACTTCTTCGAGAAATTTCTAAGCGCAAAAAATTGATCCTGCTTAACCTCTGTTTGTCGATTCGTAGCGGTTATAATCGATTCCATTACATCGTCATCTTGAGTAGATATTATCCGAATCGGTATACGAACCTTGTCATCGAGTAGGTCTTTATTGTCATATAGAACGTGACTAGTCTGGCATCCATTCACAACTTGAAAATCGCTAATAGTAAAATGATCTGCGGTAACTCTCATCTCTCGTGAAATTATCGTCACCCCATTATTCATAAGTACAAATCTATCTTTCCCATCACCACTTAAGGTGTCTTTTATTTCAGAGTTTATCTGATTATATCCATGCCACCCGCGAACATTTTCATAGAAAAGACTTTCAATTATTTCGTCCTGCTCATCGCATATGAGCTTAAGAAAATCGGTCGCCACCATATATCCAAGGTGCGCCTCCTTTACGCCTCCGATACCGGAAACGACATTGCGACGAGCAAATTCGAATTCTCGTTGAATCTTGTTCTTCGTTTGATTATATAGTTTCTGAATTTCGTCGGCTCCGATCGACTTGAATTCAACTCGAGAAAACAGCCTAGTTTTCGTCAAATCTTCTTCGACCGCTTTGGATCTAGTGACCAAATTCGTATCGTTTGTCCATGTCCCCGTCGTGATGTAATAAAGGTAGCAGCTCGGATTTCCGCGCGTAAATCGGCTGCTATTTTTGTAAATATAAAGCATTATTGAAAGGAAATTTAATACAGAATCGTTCTTTGGAAGTTTCGCATCGCCGAAAAAATCTGATACACCATACCCAAAATGGCCAATCTTCTGCATATCAAAATTTGAGCTTGTTTCAGCTTGTGTAAATACAAACGTCACATCTAAATAGCCATTCGCTTCGATGAGATCGTCGACCTCCGAAACGTCCGTGACGACATTGTTGTTCACAATGATCGCGATTGCGTCCACACCGGTATCGCCGCCGGCGCCAGTCACTATATCACCAGGATCGAAGGTCGCCTCGCTGTAGTGCCGGCGCGTCGCGAGGTAGGCAGCGAACCTCTCAAACCGGTCAGGCTCCTTCTCGGATGCAATGCCGAAGCTCGCGCTGAATTCGTTTAGAAGAGCCTCGGTGATGCGGTCCATGTGAATAGTCTCGCCCAATTGAGCCGCGAATCGCAGCGGCTTGGGCAGCTAAGTCGATAGCCAACAGGTCCGCAATCAGAGCGTGCGAAAATGGCGGCAGCTTATGCCCGCCATGTGCGCAAGGTCCACCGAGCAAGATTTTTTGTAGGGGTATGTGAAAAGCCGTTGGGAACAACGCCTTTCAGGGCAACCAAGGGCTTAGGAGTGATGGCGGAGACGGAGGGATTCGAACCCTCGATACCCTTGTGGGGTATGCTCATTTAGCAAACGAGTGCCTTCAGCCTCTCGGCCACGTCTCCGTTGGAAGGCTCTATGCCCGATCGCGACCCGCTTTGACAAGTCATCAGGACGCGCGATCGACAGGGATCGGGCAGATCGCCCCGATCGGGCCGTCTCAATGGCCGCGGGCGCGGTCGATGCGCTCGATCCAGGCCATGGCTTCGCCCAGCGTCGGAAAGACCGGGCCCGGCATCGCTGCATCCTCGGCCTCGTTCAGGCCGAAGCGGATGCCATAGCCGTCCGCCTCGCGCCGAATCGCGATCAGTGAGGGCTTGGCGAAGGCTTGCGCAGCGGTGATGGCGTCGGCGGTTGGCATGGGCAATTCCCGTTCGATCGCCGGACTGAACGGCCCAGCGCCTGAACGGTTCCCGAACGGCGCGTTCAGCATTCCGGACGCGAGGCCATCGCAGAGAACCGCGCCGTCATTCCGGGGCGTTGCGAAGCAACGAGCCCGGAACCCAGAACCGATGTGCGTGGGAAGAGAAGCACGGATATCGCAACGTTCATCTCGATACGGCATCGGTTCTGGGTTCCGGGCCCTTCGCTGCGCGAAGTCCCGGAATGACAGAGCGGAGACGAAAAAGGGCCCGCGGCACGCCGCAGGCCCTTCCCTCGCGTTTAATGCGGCCTCGTCAGTCGGCCGCGACGATCTTGCCGGCTTCCCACTTGTACATCGAGAAGCTCGGCGAGCTCAGATCGCCGGTCTTGCCATAGGTCAGCGTGCCGATCGCGGTCTTGACCTCGAGACCGGCCTTCAGCGCCTTGGCGACAGCATCGGCCTTGGCGTCCTTGCCGGCCTTCTCGATGCCGGCCTTGAGCACCTCGACGGCGGCATAGGCATTGAGCGTGAAGGCCTCGGGCGGGATGCCCTTCTCCTTCAGCACCGCCACGGCCTCGGCCGAGGCCGGGTTCTTCAGAGCGTCGGTCGCGTTGGTGAAGAGCGTGCCGGCCGCGGTGTCGCCACCGATCGCCCAGAGCTCGGTGTTCGAGAGACCCTCGCCGCCGATGATGGTCGCCTTGACGCCGGCATCGTGCAGCTGGCGGGCGAGCAGGCCACCCTCGGGATGGTAGCCGCCGAAATAGATCGCTTCGGCGCCAGCCGATTTCAGCCGGGTGATCACCGCAGCGAGGTCCTTGTCGCCCGGGTTCACGGTGAGATAGGCGACCTCGGTGATGCCGCCGGCATTGATGCCCTTCTTGAAGGAATCGGCGAGGCCCTTGCCATAGGTGCCCTTGTCATGGACGACCGCGACCTTCTTGCCCTTCAGGTTCTTCAGGACGTAGTTGGCGGCGACCTCGGCCTGCTGATCGTCGCGGCCGCAGGTGCGGAAGACGTTGCCGAGGCCACGGCTGGTCAGGGCCGGCGAGGTTGCGGTCGGCGTCACCATCAGGACGCCGCTCTCGGCGAAGACGTCGGAGGCGGCCATGGCGACGCCGGAGGTCACCGGACCGACGACGAAGCGGACCTTGTCGCCGACCAGGAGGTTGGCGGCCGAAACGCCCTGCTTGGGATCGCCGGCATCGTCGGCGAGCTTCAGGATGACCTTCTCGCCGGCGATGCCACCCTTCTTGTTGATGGCATCGACGGCGGCCTGGGCGCCGTTCTTGACCTGGTCGCCATAGGCGGCGACGGCACCGGTCAGCGGCGCGAGCAGGCCGATGGTGATGTCGGCACGTGCCGGGGCGCCCGCGAACACCGCCGCGGCGACGGCTGTTCCGATGAGGAATCGGGCTTTGAGCGTCATGTGCGTCTCCTCTTTAGCCATACACTTTTTGCGTGCGACCCAACCCGAGGATCGCCTGCGACCTGTATAGGCCAGTGCGAGGCGGCGCGGCACTGCGTGGCGCGTTTCTGAGCAGATGCAAAAATGCATGGCAGGCATGGCTGCCGGGTCCGGGCTGGTGCTCAGAGCTGCCAGAGCGCGAGGGTGAGTTGGACAGCACCTGCCCCGAGCATCAGGCCGCCGGTGGCACAGGCAACGCGCTCGCCGCACGGTGCGAGCCGCTCGGCGGTGATCGCCGCCGCGACGACAGCCATGGTGCGCAGGTCCATCACGCCGCCGACGAGCAGCAGCACGGTCAACCCGGCGCAGGAGGCGCAGCAGGCGAGGCCGAGCCGCAGCCCCTGCCCTATCACCGCTACCGCGCCCGCACCTCGCCAGCTGACTTGCCGGCAATGGCCGAGCCTGGCGAGCTTCCAGCGTGATACCTGGAAGAGGCCCGCGGCGATCACGAGCAAGCCGGCGGCGAACGGCATGGCGCGGGCCAGCTGCGGCCAGCGCAGTGCCGCCTCGACCAGAGCGGCGCCCCCGGCGAAGACCATCAGACCCAGCGCAGTCCAGACGAGGAAATAGCCAATGCCGGCCCAAGCAGCGACAAGACCGGGATGAGTGTCACCCGCTGCCGCAGCGCGCTCGTGGAGCCGCCAGAGCGCCGGCGCGAGCGAAGGCAGCATCATCGCCAGCGTCATCAGAACCCACATGCCGAGGAAAGTTCCGGCCGCCGCCGGCCAGGAGCCGCCGCAGAGCGGCGTCCAGGCGCTCGACATCGCCCAGCCGCCGACCATCGGCACCTCGCCCATATCGGCCATGGCCTGGCAGATCAGGACGGTCGCGGCCGCACTGGCGATGAACAGCAAGGCGCAGATGGCGAGGAACATCCGTCCCGCCCTCACGACAGAGACGCCGGACGGGATGTCCGGCGCTCCGCGATCAGTCTGTGCCAAGGGGCTTAGGCACAGCATGATTGGGCCATGGCGGTCGGTGCCTCGTAGTCGTCGCGGAGGCGCCACCAAGGCCCGTTCGGCTCGTTGCGGCCCTTCGGGGCACGGTCGAGCCAGGGATACATGTTCCAGATCGCGTCCATGCCGCGGGCATAGCTGGAATAGGTGTGATAGATCGCGCCGCCCTCGCGAATGAAGGCGCTCATCCCCGGCCGCTCGCGCATATAGTCACCCGGAGTGGTGCCGCTCTGCAAGGCGAGCCCGGCGACGACGCCGTTGCTGCTCCAATCGACCTGCGGTTCGCGCCGGAAATTGTAATCGACCACACCCTTGCGCTCCTGCTCCTCGGTGAAGGAGGCACTGAAGTCGAAGTTGAAGTCGCTCGTCGCCGACGAAGCCCAGGGGAAAGTCCAGCCCATGCGACGCTTGAAGGCGAAGAGCTTGTCGAGCGACGCCAGCGACACTGCCGTCAGCGTTACGTCGTGGTTGGCCAGATGCACGTGGATGCCGTTGAAGCCGTCGGCGATCAGCGAGCAGGAGGGGCAGCCGACGGAAAAGTCCGGCCCGAACATGAAGTGGTAGACGAGGAGCTGCGAGCGCCCGGCGAAGAGATCGACCAGCTTGGCCTCGCCGGCTTCCGTCACGAAGCGATAGTCCTTGTCGACCTTGACCCAAGGCAGCGCCTGTCGCCGCTGCGCCACGGCGTCGCTCTGCCGCGTCAGCGCCTTCTCGGCCGCGAGCAGGTCGAGTCTGGCCTTGAGCCAGTCCTCGCGGGTTCCGGTGAGATGAGCCGTCATGATGCTTGCTCCTATCGTCGGTTGACATTCGCCGCTCGCCGCTTCGCGATGCGACGTCGCGATCAGGGGTAGGCTCGGGGCGAAGGGGAGCGGGAGTGACAAATTTGGCGGGATTCGAAAGCTCGGCATGGATTCGCTGATCACCGCTGCCGGGCGGGCGCTGGCCGCGGGCGACCCCTTTGGCGCGCTCAATCACGTGGCGCTGCGCGAGGATGCGCCGGCGCTGGCACTGCGCGGCATCGCCATGGCGCAGCTCGGCGATCTTGCCCGCGCCAAGGCGCTGCTCAAGCGCGCCGGCCAGGCCTTCGGAGCGCGCGAGCCGGTGGCGCGCGCCCGCTGCGTGGTAGCCGAAGCCGAGATCGCCCTGGTCTCGCGTGACCTCGGCTGGCCGGCGAAGGAGCTCGATGCGGCGCGCGCAACGCTGGAAGCGCATGGCGACCGCCTCAACGCCGCCCATGCCCGCACGATCGAGGTGCGCCGGCTTCTCTTGATAGGCCGGCTCGGCGAGGCCGAGCGCGTACTCGCCGGCTTCGACGAGAAACCGCTGCCACCAGCGCTGGAAGCTGCGCGAGCCCTGGCTGCGGGCGGTATCGCACTACGGCGGCTGCAAGCGGGAGAGGCCCGCGCGGCATTCGCGCGGGCGGCGGAGGCGGCGCAGAGTGCCCGTATTCCTGCGCTGGTTGCTGAGGTCGAAGCCGCCGCGCGCGTGCTGGAGGAACCCGCGGCACGATTGATCGTGCAGGGCAAGGAACGTCCGCTGATGCTGGGCGAGGTCGCGGCGCTGCTCGCCTCAGGCAGCTTCGTCGTCGATGCCTGCCGCAATACCGTGCGCGAGGCCGGCACGGCCGTTCCGCTGGCGACGCGGCCCGTGCTGTTCGCGCTCGCCCGCGCCCTGGCGGAAGCCTGGCCGGCCGATGTCTCGCGCGAGGTGCTGCTGGCGCGCGCCTTCCGGGCCAAGGAGGCCGACGAGTCGCATCGCGCCCGTTTGCGGGTCGAGATCGGACGGCTGCGCGCCGAATTGCACGGGCTCGCCGAGATCAACGCGACCAAGCGGGGCTTTGCCCTGAAGCCGCATCGGGCGCGCGAGGTCGCGGTGCTGGCGCAGCCGCTGGAGGAGGCCCATGCCGACGTGCTCGCGCTACTCGCCGATGGCGAGGCCTGGTCGAGCTCGGCGCTGGCGCTGGCGCTGGGCGTCAGCCAGCGCAACATGCAGCGCGCGCTCGAGACGCTGGCCGAGACCGGCAAGGTCCAATCCTTCGGCAAGGCGCGGGCGCGGCGTTGGCTGACCCCGCCAGTGCCCGGTTTCCCGACAGCCTTGTTACTCCCGGCCCCGCTGCCGGATGGCTAAACCCTGCCTCGGTCCAACCGAACAGAGGAGATCATCCCATGACCAGGACAGCCACCATCCTTCGCGAATACGGCCCCTTCCCCGGCGTCGAGGCCGTGCACGGCGTCAGCTATGACGGCAACAATGTCTGGTTTGCGTCCGGCGACAAGCTCAACGCGTTCGATCCGGACAGCGGCGACACCGTCCGCAGCCTCGACGTGCCCGCCCATGCCGGCACCGCCTTCGACGGCAAGCACCTCTACCAGATCGCCGAAGAGCGCATCCAGAAGATCGATCCGGAGAGCGGGCGCGTGCTCTCGACGATTCCCGCGCCGGCAGGCGGCGGCGATTCCGGCCTCGCCTGGGCGGAGGGCACGCTCTGGGTCGGTCATTATCGCGAGCGCCAGATCCATCAAATCGACCCCGAGACCGGCAAGGTGCTGCGCACGCTGCAGTCCAACCGCTTCGTCACCGGCGTGACCTGGAGCGATGGCGAGCTTTGGCACGCGACCTGGGAGAACGAGGAAAGCGAGATCCGGCGGGTCGATCCTGAGACCGGCAAGGTGCTGGACAGCATGCGCATGCCGGAAGGCACCTTCATCGCCGGCATGGAGGCCGGCGGCGACCGCTTCTATTGCGGCGGCGGTGGCAAGAACGCCGTGGTCAGGGCGGTAAGCCGGCGGTAACGGTGGCCGGCTGCGCGCACGGCTAGCGAACCACGCGCCCGCGCAACCGGACCCCGTTCGGCAGGCGGCAGAAGCAGCGCGCGCCGGCAAGAGCCCGGCTCGGCGCAGCGCAGGTTCGGCGTGGTGTCCTGCAATATGCCGCGAGCACGCCCCGGGGCGAGGGATCATCAACCGGGCCATAGCGCGGCATGTAGATCGGGTTCTGCGAGCGCGGCGCGCCCCGTGGCGTCCCGCCATAATCGACCGGCGGGCCGGCGCCGGGGAGGCCTCCTGCTCCCGGCGCATGCAGCCTGATATCCGGCGTGTGATCGAAGATCGAGGGCGGGCCCAGGCCCTGGCGCGGCCCGCCCGGCACCAGCGGCGCATTGCCCGGCGTGCCGATCTGGGCGAGCGCCGGATGGACGAACAGCAATGCGGCCAGCGCCGCCATCGTCTGCTTCCAACACGTCATCGTTTCTCGCATCCCCTCCCCGGCGCCTCGCCGAGCAGTAATCCAATCGGATTAATTCGTGCGACCTAAAGCTTTCACTCGAATAGAACAAAGTCAAGCCAATACAGGGTGCTATTCCTTACCGTGACGGCATGGCCCTTTCTCAAAGCTTACAACAGGCCGTTCCCAAATACATTTTTGCGCTGGGTGGCCGATAGACCTCCCGGGCGGGAGGTACGTCATGCGATATCTGCAGAGCAAGATCTTTATTGCGGGGCTTCTCGCCACCACGTCGACTTTTGCTTACGCGCAAGGCGCCGGCTCGTGGCCTCAGTATCATGAGGGCTTTGCCATCGACGGCACCCCGACACAGCGGCCTCCTGGCGCTTGCGCGCGCAAACTCATCAGAAACAACTGGCTGTGGGAATGCAATCCGGCGGCAGGCTACAACGCGCTTGGTCAGGGCGCGGCGACATCATCGGCGCCCGGATTCAACGTCTCGGATGCCGGTGGGGTGCGATACTACAATGCCGTATCCCCGACCGGTCGCAGAACGCGGGCGCCAAGCCGGGATTGCATCGTCGTGCAATACGACCGCGACCTGCTGTGGACATGCCCCCCGCGGACCACCGCGGCGATCGGCGCTCCAGCCTCGGCGCTTCAGGGTCCCGGCGCGGGTAATGTCCAATACTACAACGCCGTTTCCCCCAATGGGCAACGCACGCGCGCACCCAATCCCGCCTGCACCCTGGTTCAGCAGGGCGGCGGTCAATACTGGGTCTGCCCGCCATTGACGACAGGAGCCTTGTCTTCGGGTGGCGCTCCGAACTCCGGTGGAAGCGACCGCAACGGCGGTGAAGGTTCCAACGGCGGTGCAGGAGACGCCTCGAGCGGCAGTTCGGCAAGCAACTCGAATAGCGGCGGCAGCGGCGGTGGCGGACAGGGCGGCAGCGGCGGTCAGGGCGGCGGTGGCGGCGGCCAAGGCGGCGGTGGCGGCGGTCAGGGCGGCGGCGGTGGCCAGGGCGGCGGAGGTCAGGGCGGCGGTGGCCAAGGCGGCGGCGGTGGCGGCCAAGGAGGCGGTGGCGGCGGTCAGGGCGGCGGCGGAGGTCAGGGCGGCGGTGGTCATGGTGGCGGCGGCCATGGTGGTGGCGGTCATGGTGGTGGCGGTCATGGCGGTGGTGGTCATGGCGGTGGTGGTCACGGTGGTGGCGGTCACGGCGGCGGCGGCAACGGCGGTGGCGGTCACGGTGGCGGTGGTCATGGTGGCGGCGGCCATGGTGGTGGCGGTCACGGCGGCGGCGGCAACGGCGGTGGTGGCCAGGGCGGCGGCGGTCAGGGTGGCGGCGGCCAGGGCGGCGGTGGCCAGGGCGGCGGCAATGGCGGCGGCGGCAACGGTAACGGCGGCGGCAGCCGTTGAGCCCGGACACTTATCCGATCAGGCTGCACACCAGCCTGGTCGGATCACGCGCGCTCCGGGACGAACAATGATCGCGGCAAGCGGCCGACGTACAGCAAAGCGAGCACGTCCTCACATGTCGCGGCTTCTCGGAACCGTTATCAGCAGCGATCAGGCCAGTCAGGGCCGATATGGCCGCCGGGTCGCGGCGGTGACGGCGATAGTGCCGCCATCGATCGCTTCCCAGGCACGCGGATTGGCCTGCGACATGCGCGTGAAGAACAGGTACCCGGTTTGCGTCCAGGGCAGGAGGCGGGAGGTCTTGTTGTCGAGGACGAGATCCCCCTCGGAAGTCGCGGCCATCAGTACCGCGTGCCCCTCGCCGGAAGGCGTGCCGACGACCGCGATCAGCAGGGCCGAGGACGGCCAGCCGCGCTCGATCAGCTGCTTGCGCTTCAGCAGCGCGAAATCCTCGCAATCCCCCTGCCCATCGGTCGGGATGCTCCAGACATCCTCGCGGCCATGATGCTGCGGGTCGGATATCTCGGAGATGGCGGAGTTCACCCGCGCATTGACCTCCTGCAGGTCGCGCTGGCGCTCCGGGGTCAGGACAACCTGCCGCGTCACGGCCCCGGACCTGCGGCATTCCGACGGGTTCTTGGCGCAGAAATTCAGGAAGGCCGGCGGCGGCGAAGCCGGCCCGCGCGTCCTGGCCGCAATCTGGTCGGCCCGGGCAGAGCCCGGCAGGCTTACCGCGAGCAGCGCGACGCCGATGGCCCATGCCGCAATGGAGACAGGCGTCGTCATGGTCGAAACCACATCGTCATGGTCCGCCTTGCGGTGGGAGATCGCGGGAACGGCAGGTCGAAGGATGGGGGCGTTTGCTTAAGAAAGAAGGCTATTCTGTGATGCGAATTGGCGGGAGCTTCGAACCGCCGATGTAACTGGTTTGCCCAATTTCGACCGGCCTGCGCAAGGCCGGAATCGCCCGGTCAACAGGGCGCAGCAGGGCGCGTCATCGCGTGGCGGATGAGCCGTTCGCGTTAACGGCCAGATTTCGCTCGACAAAAATGAATGGCTCCCGCTGGCGGAATCACACCGCCGGCGCGGCGATATCAGGCAGGATCAGCCGGCTTCCTCGCCGCCGTCGCCCTCTCCGGGCTGCCGCGGCCGCCCGGCCCAGCGCTCGATCGAATGATCGATAATCAGCAGGCCCAAAGCGAGCACGGTCGCCGAGAGCACGATCGCATGCTCGCCGAGCCCGGCGGCGCAGCCGAGCGCCGCGGTGATCCAGATCGCCGCCGCCGTGGTCAGGCCCTGCGGCGTGGTATGGCCCTTGCGCAGCACGATGACGCCGGCGCCCAGAAAACCGATGCCGGTGAGGAGCCCCTGCACGACGCGGCTGGCGGCGTCGATCTCATGCGGCTGGCTGAAGATCGTCGCCGCGGCGGCGGTGCCGAGGCCGACGAGCCCGAAGGTGCGGATACCGGCCGCCTGCTGCTTGCCGGTGCGCTCCCAGCCGACGACGATCCCGGCCGCCATCCCGGCCAGCAGGCGCAGCAACAGATCGATCTCGCCCCAGATGTCGAAAGCCATGTCCCCGAAATTCATGCCACTCTCCCCCCACAGCGATTGCTCACCGGGCGTCAACGCGCGAAGGAGCGAGGTGTTGCCGCGAGCGGCTTGTCCGGTCCGGATTGGCGGAGCAAGGTTCGACAGATGCCCTATACCGACCCGCTCGAGCCGATGCTCCAACGCGCCGACGAACTGCGCCGCCAGATCGCCCTGCGACTTGTCGAAGAAGCGGGCGCCACGCCACCACCCTCCCCGTCAGCCGATCACCTCGCCGCCGCCGACGAGGCGATCGCCGCCTGGGAAGAGCAAGGCGAGGAAGAGCAGGATCAGCGGGCGTTCCGGGATATCGGGCCGCTGCAGGAGCTGCTGGCGGAGTACCAGGGGGTCGTGGAGCGGATCGTTGAGGAGCGTAATCGAAGGCTGGGGTGACCCGACTAGGAAACGGGCAGGTCGTTTTGTCACGGCGACAGGGGTCAAAGCGCTCTTAAAGCCGAAGAACCCCGCTCCAGATCGCGAGAAATACAAGCGCCTGCTCAACCTCGACGACCCGCCCACATACTGACTCGACACCTCCCCTCACCTTACGGCAGGATAGCCGCAACCATAACGGGAGGTTGGGGATGCCTGACAAGGTTGTGCAGACGCAGGGAAATGGATCGCCAGAGCGCGTGGCTCTCGAACTGCTGGTCATGATTGCCCAAGGCCAGAACAAGGATATCACCGGTTACGGCAGTGTCGATAAGGAATGGATACTGGACACCTATGCGGAGTGCTTGGCGGCGACTAGTCACCAGAGGCGCCCGAAGTCCGGCTAGACAAAAATTCGTAGATCTCTTTCGCGAAACGCAGAACGTTGTCGAGGGTGTTTGGTCACCTCTGTGGCAATTTTGATGCACTGAAGCCGTGTTTCTCCCTTTGTCAGGGCACGTTCCTTGAGATGAGAGAATCGCTGCACCTGACTTTGACGGTTGCTGCAGAG
>NZ_CAXUTF020000010.1:0-139238 GCF_964254315.1 Allobosea sp. LjRoot90 | reverse complement strand
AGGCACCGCCGCCGAGGCGCGCGCCGGCTTCGACCTGCTCTCGGGCGAGGCGCATGCTCAAAGCGTCGCGGTGATGATCGACGAGAGCCGGCTGGTGCGCGAGACCATCCTGTCGCGCCTGCGCGGGCCGCTGCTGACGCAAGCTCCCGGACAGGTCGCTGCGAGCTTCTCGGCCGACCTGCCCGGCCGCAAAAGCGCGGTGCTGATGAATGCGCCACAGCCACAGCCGCGCTACGCCCTCTGGGGCGAGGCTTTTGGCGGCGCCGGCAACACCGACGCCGACGGCAATGCGGCCGGCCTCAGCCGCCGCAGCGGTGGCGCGCTGCTCGGCGCCGATCTCATGCTCTACGACAACCCCGGCTCGTCGCTCAGGGTCGGTGTCGCCGGCGGCTACAGCCAGTCGCGCTTCGACCTCGATGCCCGCCTCTCCACCGGCAAGCTCGAGAGCGGCCATGCGGCGCTTTACGCCGGCGCCCGCTTCGGCAATCTGCGTCTCGATGCAGGTCTGGCCTATAGCTGGTCCGAGAGCGACATCCGCCGACAGGTCCAGATCCGCGGCTTCGGCGACAGCTTGCGCCTGCAGCGCCCGGGTGCGGTGGCGCAAGGCTTCGCTGAGCTCGGCTATGGCTTCGCGTTCAGCGGCTTTGCACTCGAGCCCTTCGCGCAGCTGGCGCTGATCCGCGTCAGCACCGAGGCCGGCACCGAACAGGGTGGTGCCGCGGCGCTGCGCGTCCTCTCCTCCGAGCAGGTGCTCGGCTTCACCACGCTCGGCCTGCGCGCCGAGGCGCAGCTCGGCAGCGCTCCGCTCTTCGCCCGCGCCATGCTCGGCTGGCGTCACGGTTTCGGCGAGCTCACCCCGCAGGCGAAGACCGCCTTCGCGCTGGGCACCACCCCGGCCCGCGTATTCGCGGCCGAGATCGATCGCGAGGCGCTCGTCGCCGAGGCCGGCCTCGACTGGCGCATCTCGTCTGCCACCGCGCTCGGCCTGACCTATTCCGCCGCCATCGGCGAACGCGCCAGAGACCACGCCCTCAAGGGCAGGGTCGAAGTCAGGTTCTGAACGGAGGAGGCGCGCTACTGCGCCTCCAAAGAATCGACCGAAAACAGGCCGGGATGAGCTGGCGCTAGGCTATAAGATACTTCGCATTAACTGGTGGTTGTATCACTGGGGCGCTGATAAGTTTGAGCGCTCCGGGAGCTCCGCCATGCGCCTGCTGAAGTTCGAAGCTTGGAAGAGTCGGAATCCGGATCTTATCTGGCTGTCGGGTGGACAAGCATTCCTGATGAGCCAAGGCCTGCTTTCTCGCGCGAAAGTAGTGTCTCTAGAGGCGGAGCTTGTGTACGCGATCGTCACGATTATTATTTCTTTTATTGGATTGATCGTTTTTTGGATCGGGCCAATTAAGAAATCGATTGAGAGAGGGGCTCTATCGCAGGATTCAATCGACCTTGTCGTGAAAATCAATATCGCAGCGGTGATCGTTTGGGGTATTTTTATAGCTGCTATGATTTTTTATATACTTCGATAAAAGATTCCGGGCGCCTATCACTATGGCTTGAGGAAGGCATTCCAGGTCCGAATAGTTCGCCTGGTCCTTCTCCTGAAAGCAGAGGCCTCCACGCCTCATCGGTCGAAAGTATTGGTTCAGCCGCCCAGCCGGTACTTCACGAAGCCCTCGCCGGCATCGCCGACCGCCTCCGCCTTGAGGGCCTCGGGCTTCTTGCCGGCAGCGGCCGGCGAGGTCGGGAAGGTGACGTTGACGTTCGCCGGCAAGGGCTTCAGCGACCAGTTGTTGTCGGCGGCGGGGTTGATCGTCTTCTTCTCGAGGATGAAGCGCACGATCACGTCGCGGTTGAGGTCGGGCGCCTCCAGCACCACCGTCGTCTTGGTGCCCGGAAAATTGCCGCCGCCGGAGGCGCGGTAATTATTGGTGACGACGATGAACTCGGCTTTTTCGTCGACCGGCTTGCCCTGATAGGCGAGCTCGACGATGCGGTGTGCGTCGGGCGCCACCAGCTTGCCGTCGCCGTCATAGCGCGAGCCTTGCGTCACGTCGATCTGGTAGGTGACGCCGTCGATCACGTCGAAATTGAAGGCCGGGAAGCCCTGGTTGATCAGCGGCTGCTCCTCGGTCTTCGCGATGTCGATCTTGTTGAAGATGCCGGCCGAGCGCTCAAGCCATTCGCGCAATTGCGCGCCGGTGACTTTCACGATCTGCACCGTGTTCGGGTAGAGATAGATGTCGGCGACGTTCTTGATCGCGATCGGCCCGGCCGGGATGTCGGTGAAGAAGGCGGGCCCGGCACGTCCGCCCGATTTGAACGGCGCGGCGGCCGAGAGGATCGGCAGGTCCTTGTGCGGCGTCTGCGCCATCAGCGGCTTGGCATAGGCGATCTGCGCCTCCGCCACGATCTGCACCGACGGGTCGTCGGCGACGAGGGCGAAGTAGCTGTTGATCGGCGCCGCCGTCATGCCGACCGGCTCGCGCATATAGGTCAGCGTCGCCTCGTGATCGGCCTTGACGGTGGCGAGCACGGCCGCTTCGACCTCGGCCTTCGGCACGATTTTGCGGTCGGGCGTGCGCTCATAGATCGGCTTGGGATCGACCTTGAAATCGGCGATGCGCCAACGCCCGTCGCGCTTCTCGAGCTCAAGGTCGACGATGCCGACATGCGAGCCCCAGAAACCGGGCTGGCAGGCCGGCTTGCCGTGCAGCGAGCCCTTCTTGTTGTCGACGCCGGGAATGCCGTCGAAGGCCTTGCCGCCGGGGAAGACGAGATGCTGGTGGCCGGTCAGCACGACGTCGATGCCGTCGAGCTTGGCGAGGTGGAGCGCCGCGTTCTCCTCGCCGCCCTTGCGCTCGCCGCCGGCGATGCCGGAATGGCAGAGCGCGATGGTCAGGTCCGGATGGGCGAGCGCGATCTCCGGCAAGTACTTTTGCGCTGCCTCGACGATGTCGGTCGCGGTCACCTTGCGCTCGAGATTGCCCTTGTCCCACTGCATGATCTGCGGCGGCACGAAGCCGATCACCGCGATGTTCAGCACATGCCTGGCGCCGGCCTCGTCCTCGAAGCTCTGCTCGAAGATGCGCCAGGGCTCGATCAGCGAGCCGCCGCCGACGCGGTCGACATTGGCGCAGATGATCGGGAACTCGGCGCGGGCGAGGCCGTGCTCGAGGAAGTCGAGCCCGTAATTGAATTCATGATTGCCGAGCGTGCCGCACTGATAGGGCAGGGCGTTCATCGCGGCGATCATCGGATGGGTTTCGCCGGCCTTCAGCCCCTTCTTGTAGGCGACGAAATCGCCGAGCGAGGAGCCTTGCAGGAAATCACCATTGTCGAAGAGCAGGCTGTTCTTCGTTTCCGCCTGCGCCGCTTTGATCAGGTTCGCCGTCTTGGCGAGGCCGACTGTGTCATCGGGGGCGTCGCGGAAATAGTCGTAAGGCACGACGTTGACGTGCAGGTCGCTGGTCTCCAGCAGCCGGAGCTTGAGCTTCGCTGGGGCTTGCGCCGCGAGCGATCCTGGCAACGCGCCTGCCGCGGCGATGGCGGCTCCAGCCTTGAGCGTGTCGCGGCGGCTGAAACGGGCGCGGTCCATCATCGGCTCCTGAAGCAAGGTGCAGGGAGAGACGCTAGCACCATGGCAGGACCGTGACACGGGGGAAGATGACGGCGCGGGGAAGCTACAGGCTTTTGAAAGGCACGGGGAACCCTTCTCCCGTGTGGGAGAAGGGCAGGGATGAGGGATTGCCCTATCCGCAGAAGGCGCTGCCGCCCCGTCTCGGCTCAATCATCAGCGCGGTCCCTCACCCCTGCCCCTCTCCCATCCGGGAGAGGGGTTCTGCGTGGCGGTTCCCGCTCTCCAACGATGACGGCTAGCGCTACCGGCTCACGCCCTCCATCCGCACCCGCCCGTCGGCGCCTTCGGTCCAGGCAGCGATGGCGCCGTCCGGGAGCCGCTTCGCCTTCACCTGGAAGGCCTCGCCGGCGATCAGCGGCGCGACGCCGCGATAGTCGAGCCGGATCGGTTCGCCGCCGGAGAGGGTGGCGATGATGTTCATGATCAGCGTCGCCTGGATCGGCCCGTGCACGACGAGCCCGGCATAGCCCTCGATGCCGGTGACGTAAGGCTGGTCGTAATGGATGCGGTGGCTGTTGAAGGTGATGGCCGAATAGCGGAACAGCAGCACCGGGTTGGCCTCCACCGTCCAGGTCAGGGCGGCGGCGCGCGACTCGGCCGGGGCTGGAGCAGGCGGCGGTTCTTCGCCGGGCTTGGCTGCCTCGCGATAGACGATGTTGTGGCGCTCGCGCAGTGCGACGCCGCGTTCCGTGACGAGCTCATGATCGACCGCGACGAAGCAGAGCGGGCCGGTGCGGCCATCCTTGTAAGCGACGTCGCCGATGGTCGAGCGGCGAGTGACCTCGTCGCCGGTCCGCAAGGGCGCGATGGTCTCTATGCGTCCGCCGGCCCACATCCGCCGCGGCAGCTCGACCGGAGGCAGGAACTCGCCCTTGGCGGCATGCCCGTCCTGGCCGAGCGCCGCCATCGGCGAGATCGGCGGGACGAGGCACCAGTGCAGAGCGAGTGGAGCTTCGCCTTGCGGGTATGGCGCCAGGTGAGGAGAGAATGTCGCCTCATAGCTGGCGACAAGCCGCGGCGTGATCAGGTCGGACGCCGCTTCGGTCTTGCCGATCCAGGATTTCAGATGGTCGATGTTCATCGGGCTCAATAGCTGCGTGGCATGCCGAGCACGTGCTCGGCGAGATAGGACAGGATCAGGTTGGTCGAGATCGGCGCGACCTGGTAGAGGCGGGTCTCGCGGAACTTGCGCTCGATGTCGTATTCCTCGGCGAAGCCGAAGCCGCCATGGGTCTGGATGCAGGCATTGGCCGCTTCGAAAGACGCATCCGCCGCCAGCAGCTTGGCCATGTTGGCCTCAGCGCCCGGATTGGCGCCGGCCTCGTAGAGCCGGATCGCCTCGCGCACCATCAGTTCGGCGGCGCGCATATTGGCGTAGGCCCTGGCGATCGGGAACTGGATACCCTGGTTCTGGCCGATCGGCCGGCCGAAGACCTGGCGCTCTTTGGCGTAGTTCGACGCCTTGTCGATGAACCATTTGGCGTCGCCGACGCATTCGGCCGCGATCAGGATGCGCTCGGCGTTCATGCCCGAGAGGATGTAGCGGAAGCCCTTGCCCTCCTCGCCGATGAGGTTCGCGGCGGGAACCTTCACATTGTCGAAGAAGACCTCGGTGGTGGCGTGGTTCATCATCGTCCGGATCGGCCGGATGATGAGGCCATCCTTCAACGCCTCGCGCATGTCGAGGATGAAGACCGAGAGCCCGTCGGTCCGCTTGGTGACCTGGTCGCGCGGCGTGGTGCGGGCGAGCAGCAGCATCAGATCTGACTGCGCCGCACGGCTGGTCCAGATCTTCTGGCCGTTGACGATGTAGTGGTCGCCCTCGCGCCGTGCGGTGGTACGCAAAGCGGTGGTGTCGGTGCCGCTGGTCGGCTCGGTGACGCCGAAGGCCTGCAGGCGCAATTCACCCGAGGCGATCCTGGGCAAATAGCGCTGCTTCTGGTCATCGGTTCCGTGACGCAGCAGCGTGCCCATCACATACATCTGGGCGTGGCAGGCGCCGCCATTGCAGCCCTGGCGCTGGATCTCCTCCATGATCGCAGCCGCCGCCGAGAGCGTGAGGCCCGCCCCGCCGTATTCCTCCGGGATCAGGGCCGAGAGGAAACCGCTATCGGTGAGCGCCGTGACAAACTCGCTCGGATAGGCCATCTCGCGGTCGAGCTTGCGCCAGTACTCGCCGGGGAAGTCGGCGCACAGCCTGGCGACCGCCTCGCGGATGTCGGTGTGATCGGGTTCTGTCGTCATGCTCATCTCAGGCTGATCGTGCCGCTTTCGCCGCGAACTCTCGGCGCAACGCTTCGTCATGCTCGCCGAGGCCCGGGATTGGGCGCATCGGAACGCGCTTGCCGTCGACCAGCACCGGTGGTGCAAGGACTTCGACAGTGCCATTGGGCGTCGGAACCGGCAGCGCCGTCACGGCCGGATGGTCGATCAGATCGGCGACCGTCGAGACTGTGCCAAAGGCGATGCGGGCGGCATCGAGCCCTGCCGCCGTCTCGGCATAGCTGCGGGTCGCGAGCGTCGCCTGGATGGCGGCATCGAGCGCCGGGCGGTTGCGCACGCGCAGCACATTGCTGGCGAAGCGCGGGTCTTCGAGGAGGCCGCCATCGCCCAGCACGTCGCGGGCCAAAATCTGCCATTCGCGCTCGCTCTGGATCGAGATCAGCACCTCGGCATCGGCGAGGCGGAAGACGCCATAAGGCGCGATCGAGGGATGGGCGAGGCCGAGCCGCGGCGGCTCGATGCCGCCATAGCGCCGGGTCAGATAGGGCACGTTCATCAGGTCGGCGATGGTGTCGAACAGCGAGAGCTGGATGCGCGAGCCCTCGCCGGTGCGCCCACGCCTGATCAGCGCCTCCAGGATCGCGGCATAGGCGGCGTTGCCGGTGGCGATGTCGGCGATCGAGACGCCGATCCGTGTCGGGCCGGAATCAGCGCTGCCGGTGACGGCGGCGAGACCGGCTTCCGCCTGGATCAGGAGGTCATAGGCCTTGCGGGTGTAATGCGGCGTGCCAGGCGCATAGCCGGAGATGTCGCAGGTGATCAGCTTCGGGTGGCGCTGGCGCAGCGCCTCGCTGCCGATGCCGAGGCGGTCGGTCGCGCCGGGGGCGAAGTTCTGGATGAAGACGTCCGCCTCGGCGAGCATCGCCTCGACCAAAGCGAGATCCTTGGGGTTCTTGAGGTCGACCCGGCAGGATTCCTTGCCGCGGTTGATCCAGACGAAATAGGACGACAGCCCCTGCGCATAGTCGTCATAGCCGCGCGAGAAGTCGCCTTCCTGCCGCTCCAGCTTGATGACGCGTGCGCCTGCATCGGCAAGGCGGCAGCTCGCCATTGGAGCGGCCACCGCCTGCTCCAGCGCCACCACCAGGATTCCTTCGAGAGCATTCACCATCAGATCGCCACGCGCCGTTCATTTTGCGCGAGACACCGATGTCGCGCTCTCGAAGTCAAATAGCGTTTTGCGATGGCCGCCATAGCGCCGTCGGCTCGCTAAGCCGATGCGGCTCCATAGAAAAAGCGTCTGGCCTTCATCGCTTTATCCTACTTGTCCGGCCGGGGCGGCTATGCGCCCCTTTCGACGGAGACGAGGCGCCGTTCAAGAGCGCCCACTGTCGTGCGAGGTTCAGGGAGGACGCTCATGAAGACGATGAAACTGGCGATTGCCGCGCTGGCGGGAACGCTGCTCGCAGGCCAGGCGTTGGCACAGGACAAGCCGAAGGAACTGGTGGTCGGGATCGCCACCTTCCTGTCGGGCCCGGCCTCGGTCTTCGGCGTGCCCGGCCGCAACGCTGCCGACCTCCTGATCGCGGAGATCAACGCCAAGGGTGGCGTGCTCGGCGTGCCCCTGAAGCCGGTCTACGTCGACGAGGGCGCCGGTACCAACCAACTCCTCTCCGAATATCGCCGCGTCGTCCAGGAGCAGGGCGCGCAGGTCATGCTCGGCGCGATCTCGTCCGGCTCCTGCAACGCGCTGGCCCCCGTCGCCGAGGACCTCAAGGTCGTCAATGTGATGTGGGATTGCGGCACGCAGACCATCTTCGAGGACGGCAAGTGGAAATACTCCGTCCGCACGCAAGGCCATGCCGGCGCCGAGATGATGTCGACGCTGCTCTACCTGATCAGGACCAAGCCCGACTTCAAGTCGATCGCGGTGGTCAACCAGGACTATGCTTGGGGCCGCGAATCCTGGGCGCTGTTCCAGGCCGGGCTGAAGGCGCTGAAGCCCGATGTGAAGATCGTCGCCGAACTCTTCCCGAAATTCGGCGCGCCGGATTTCTCGACCGAGATCACCAGGCTCTCGGCGCTGCGGCCCGACGTCGTGCTCTCGACCTCCTGGGGCGGCGACCTCGACACCTTCGTCCAGCAGGCGGCGGCGCGCGGCCTGCTGAAGCAGTCGACCTTCGTGCTGCCGCTGGCTGAAAGCTCGCTGGAGCGCCTCGGCAACGTCTTGCCCGAGGGCGTCATCATCGGCGGGCGCGGCGACCATTACTGGCTGCACCCGAAATACAAGAACACCCCGGAGATGCAGGGCTTCGTCAAGGCGTACAAGGACAAGACCGGCGTCTATCCGATCTACCCGACCTTCCATATGCAGCAGGCCCTGACCGGGCTGGTGAAGGCCTATGAGAAGGCGGGCGCGGGCGGCAAATGGCCGAGCAAGGAAGAGGTCATCGCCGCCTTCGAGGGGCTCGAGTTCAAGTCGCTCACCGGCACGATCACCATTCGCCAGGACCATCAGGGGTTGGAGGATCAATTGCTCGGCCTGACCAAGCGGGTGCCGGAATACCCCTTCGCGGTCTACGACAAGATGGCGCTCTATCCCGGCAAGCTGGTGACCACGCCGGTCGGCGAGAAGTCGCTCGACTGGTTCGCCAAGGCGACCCCGGCGCTGGTCAACGACAAGTCGATCGAGAGCTTCGACTACGCGAAGTGAGGCCGACGAGCCGCGGCGCGAACCCCTCCCCCTTGTGGGGAGGGGCAGGGATGGGGGCGGAAAGCCGGAATGCCGGATCGATCGTTTGCCACCCCGCTGTTGCTAGGCGCCCTATCCTGCATCCGCTCGCCAAGCGGAGCCACCCCCACCCCTAACCCCTCCCCACAAGGGGGAGGGGAACTCGGTAGCGGACCGCATGCCCCCTGAAATGCTCTTCCTTGCCGCGCTCGACGGCCTGGCCTATGGCTCGCTGATCTTCCTGGTCGCGGTCGGGCTGTCGCTGATTTTTGGCGTGCTCGGCATCGTCAATGTCGCCCATGGGTCGTTCTATGCGATCGGCGCCTATGTCGCGGCAGCGGGCGTGCTCGCCATCGGCGCGGCGGGATTGCCGACCTGGCTCGCCTTTCCGACGTTGCTGATTGCGGCTGCGCTGGTCGGCATCCTGGTCGGCGGCCTCGTCGAGATCGCGCTGCTGCGCCGCGTCTACGGCAAGGAGGAGGTGCTGCAGCTGATCGTCACCTTCGCCGTGTTCATGATCCTGGAGGATGCGCAGAAGGTCGTCTTCGGCGTGCAGCCCTATTTCGCCAACGCCCCGATGAACTGGCTCGGCACGGTCGAGGTCTTCGGCATTTTCTACACCACATATCAGCTCATCCTGATGCCGCTGGTCGCGCTCGCGGTGCTGCTCGGCCTGCGCTTCTTCCTGCGTCGCACCAGCTTCGGCCGCGCCATCGTCGCGGTGACGCAGGACCGCGAGGCTGCGACGGCCATGGGCATCGACGCGGCGCGGGTCTACCTGATCACCTTCATCATCGGCGCCTCGCTGGCCGCATTGGGCGGTGCGCTCGCCTCGGCCACGACATCGCTCACCCCCGGCATCGGCGCGGGAACGCTCGTCCTTTCCTTCGCCGTGGCGGCGACGGCAGGGCTCGGCCGGATCGAGGGCGCGGCGGTCGCGGCGCTGCTGATCGGGCTCGGGCGCTCGGTGGCGGTCTATTTCGCGCCGGAGTTCGACGTGCTGATCCCCTATCTCATCATGATGGTCGTGCTGCTGGTCCGCCCGCAGGGGCTGTTCTCGACCGTGCAGACGAGGAAGGTGTGATGGCGCGCCAACTCGTCTTCGGCCTCGCGCTGATCGCGGCGCTCGCCGCCTTTCCGCTGTTCTCGCCCTGGTCGACGGTGATCCTGACCGTGGCGCTCTGCGAGGGACTGGCGGCGCTCGGCATCATGGTGCTGCTGCGCGCCGGCCAGGTCTCCTTCGGTCATGGCCTGTTCTTCGCCTTCAGCGCCTATGCGGTCGCCTTCCTGGCAGCGGCCAAAGTCGGCCATGAAGCACTGATCCTGATCCCGGTCGGCATGGCGGCGTCCGGCCTGCTCGCCGCCATCGTCGGCCTCTTCATCGTGCGTTACCGCGCGATCTTCTTCGGCATGCTCAACCTCGCCATCTCGATGGTGTTCTTCTCGCTGCTGGAGAAACTCTTCTCGATCACCGGCGGCGCCGACGGCAAGCGCGTGCCGCGCCCGACCTTCGCCGGCATCGCGTTCGGCCGCGAGCAGTTCGAGCTTGCGACCTTCTACGTCACGCTCGTGCTCTGCATCCTCGCCGCGCTCTTCGTTGCGCGCTACCTGCTCTCGCCTGGCGGCAAGGCGCTGGAGGCGATCAAGTCGAACGAGACGCGGCTCGAATATCTCGGCGTCTCCCCGCGCAAGGTGCTCTACGGCGCCTATCTGCTCTCCGGCTTGTTGGCGGGCTTAGGGGGAGCGATCATCGCGCTGGTCTCGGGCCACGTCACGCCGGAGCTGGCCTATTGGGTGCGCTCGGGCGAGTTCGTCTTCATCGCGATCCTCGGCGGCATCGGTGGCGTCGCCGGGCCCTTCCTCGGGGCGCTGATGTTCCAGATCATCCGCGGCTATGCCGCTGTCTATGCGCCCGAGACCTGGCATGCCGTGCTCGGCGTGATGCTGCTCGTGATCATCTTCTTCGCGCCGGCCGGCCTCTACGGCATCGTCGCAGGCAAAGCTGGCAAGGCGCAGCGCGAGGAGGGCGGGCGATGAGCGGCGTCATCCTCGAGGCGGACGACCTCCATCTGCGCTTCGGCGGCGTGCAGGCCGCGAACGGCGCTTCGCTCAAGGTCGCCGATAACGAGCGCATCGCCATCATCGGCCCGAACGGCGCCGGCAAGACCACCTTCATCAACCTCTGCACCGGCTATCTCAAGCCGCAATCCGGCCGCGTCGTCTTCGCCGGGCGGGATGTGACGCGCCTGTCGCCGCGGGCGATCACCCGCCTCGGCGTCGGCCGTTCCTTCCAGATCCCGCAGCTCTTCCTCGACAACACGGTGATCGAGAACCTGCTGCTGGCGCTCTCTGCACGTGAAGGCTCCTGGTCGCCTTTCCTGCCCATGCTGCGGCATCCGAAAGCCGAGGAGATGTGGGCGCTGCTCGACCTGGTCGGCCTGAAGGAGACCGGCAACCGCGTCGTCCGCGAACTGCCGGAGGGCATGCGCAAGCTCATCGACATCGCCGTCGCGCTGGCGCTCGAACCGAAGCTGATCTTCATGGACGAGCCGACCAGCGGCGTCTCCTCGACCGAGAAATTCCAGGTGATGGATACGCTGACCCGCGTGCTAGACGCCCGCGCCACCACGGCGGTCTTCGTCGAGCACGACATGGATGTGGTTGCGCGTTACGCCAACCGCGTCGCGGTCTGGGCCGGCGGCCGCATCGTCCATCAGGGCACGCCGGAGGAAATCCTGAACCATCCGGAGGTCCGCGAGACCGTTATCGGGGTGGGGGTCTAGCTCATGCTGGAGATCAGGGAGCTCTCGGCCGAGATCGAAGGCGTGCAGGTGCTGCGTCGAGCCACGCTGTCGCTGGAAGAGGGCGCGACGGTCGCCCTTATCGGCCGCAACGGCGCCGGCAAGACCAGCCTGCTGCGCGCCATCATGGGCTTCATGAAGGTGACCGGCGGCGCGATCAGCTTCGACGGCAAGCCGCTCGATACGGTGAAGCCGCATGAGCGCCCGCGCCTCGGCATCGGCTATGCGCCGGAGGATCGCAGGCTGTTCTCGACCTTCACCATCGAGGAGAACATCCGCCTGCCGGCCGAGGTGATGAAGCTTGGCGAGCCCGAGATCATCAGGCGTCTGGAGCGCATCTATGCGGTGCTGCCCGAGCTCACCGATTTGCGTCAGCGCGCCGCCGCGGGGCTCTCCGGCGGGCAGGGCAAGATGGCGGCGCTCGCCCGGGCGCTGATGGTCGGCAGCCGCGTCATCCTGCTCGACGAGCCGTTCCAGGGACTCGCCCCGGTCCTGGCCAACCGCTATGCCGCCGCCCTGCGCGCCCTGCGCGACAGCCATCCCGACATCGCCTTGCTGATCACCGAATCCAACCCCAGTCTGCTGCGCAACTTCGCGGCTAAGGCCTATGCGATCGAGCGCGGCGAGGTCAGCGAGACCGTGCTGGCGCAAAGCTCGCTCGCCGCGGCCGGGCTGCATTGAGACGATACGAGACGGCATCGCCGTAGACGGAGACCATCATGACCCAGCACTTCATCAACGGCCGGCATGTCGCCGGGCGCACCGGCGAGACCATGGCGGTGCTCGCACCGGCAACCGGCGAGGAATTCACCCGCATCGCCTGCGGCAACGCTGACGATATCGACGACGCCGTCAGGGCCGCCCGCGCCGCCTATGAAGGCGCCTGGGGCAGGCTCACCGCCGCCGAGCGCGGCCGGCTGATCTCGAAGCTGGCGCTCAAGGTCCAGGACCATTTCGAGGAATTGGCGAAGATCGAGGCGCAGGACACCGGCAAACCGATGGCGCAGGCCAGGGCCGATATCGAGGCGACGGTGCGCTATTTCGAGTTCTATGGCGGCGCCGCCGACAAGGTGCACGGCCACATCATCCCGTTCCTCAACGGCTACAGCGTCAACGTCGTGCACGAGCCCTATGGCGTCACCGGCCATATCCTGCCCTGGAACTATCCGGCGCAGATGTTCGGCCGCTCGCTCACCGCTTCGCTCGCCATGGGCAACGCCGTGGTGCTGAAACCGGCGGAGGATGCCTGCCAGACGGCGCTGCGCCTCGCCGAGCTCGCCAGCGAGGTCGGCTTCCCCGACGGCGCGATCAATATTGTCACCGGCCGCGGCCATGAGGCTGGCGAGGCGCTCTGCCGCAATCCCGGCGTCGGCTTCATCTCGTTCACCGGCTCGCCCCAGGTTGGCCAGATCATCCAGAAGGCCTGTGCCGACAACTTTATCACCTGCACGCTGGAGCTGGGCGGCAAATCACCCCAGATCGTCTTCGACGACGCCGATTTCGACGCCGCCGTGCCGATCGTCTGCAAGGCGATCGTCCAGAACACCGGCCAGACCTGCTCGGCCGGTAGCCGCGTGCTGGTGCAGAAGACCGTTTATGACGACTTCGTCGGCGCGGTCGCCAAGCAGTTCGCCAAGCTGCGCGCCGGCACGCCCGAAATGGACCTCGACTGCGGCCCGGTGATCAACGCCAAGCAGCGCGGCCGGGTGCAGAGCTTCGTCGACCAGGCCCGCGAGCAGGGCATTCCGGTCCTTGCCGAAGGCGCGATCGCCCAGGGCGTGCCCAATGGCGGTTTCTATGTGACCCCGACCCTGTTCGGCCAGGTGCCACGTGGTAACCGGCTGGAGCAGGAAGAGGTCTTCGGCCCCGTCCTCGCCGCCTTCTCCTTCGACGATGAAGAGGATGCGGTGAAGCTCGCCAACTCCACCGCCTACGGCCTCGTCGCCGGCGTCTGGACGAACAATGGCGGGCGCCAGCAGCGCGTCGCCAAGCGCGTTCGGGCCGGCCAGGTCTTCATCAACGGGTATGGCGCCGGCGGCGGCATCGAGCTGCCCTTTGGCGGCACCGGCAAGAGCGGCCATGGCCGCGAGAAGGGCTTCATGGCGCTGGAGGAGTTCGCCGTCGCCAAGACGATCGTGCACAAGCACGGGTGAGGTCTGGCAAAGCAGGTCGCGGCCAGGTTGTTTGCCCGAAGCGAGTAGCTCTGGATCGCCGAAGAACAGGTCTTGCGCCCCGCCGCGGGCGCAACCATTGATTTACTATGATCACGCGGCCGGCAGGCGATACCGTCGAGATTCTGGAGAAGCTACTCGCGCCCTTGCCGGGTCGGCGCATTCTCGACATCGGCTGCGGCAGGGGCAATCTGCTGCAGGCGCTGACCCAGCGTGGCGCCAGCGTCGTCGGCCTCGATCCGGACGAGGCGATGCTGGAGGTTGCGCAAAAACTCGTGCCCAAGGCGGCGCTGAAGCACGGCTGCGCACAGCTCTTGCCCTGGGGCGATGCCAGCATGCACGCCGCGATCTTCCTCAACAGCCTGCATCACGTCCCGGTGCCCGACATGCTGCTGGCGCTGGAGGAGGCGGCACGCGTCGTCGGCAAGGGCGGCAGCATCGTCGTCATCGAGCCTTTGTCGGAAGGCTCCTTCTTCGACGCGCTGCGCCTGATCGAGGATGAGACCGAGGTCAGGCACGCGGCACAGGACGCGATCGTCCGCGCCATGCGCCGCGGCATCGTCGGCGAAAGCCGGCGGATCGAATACGATCGCATCGAGACGTTCCCCGACGCGGCCGCCTTCATGGCGCGCGCCGTCGCGGCCGATCCTTCGCGCGAGGAGCGGGCAGAGGCGGCGAGGGGCAAGCTGCTGGCCCGTTTCGAGGCGCTGTCGGAGCATGAGGACGGCGGCTACGTCCTGCATCAGCCGATCAGGCTGCATCATCTCAAGGTGCCGGTCGGGTCGAAGCCGTCGGTCAATCCGGCGATGTTTGGTTGACGGGCAGCATTCGCGGATCCTTGACGCGTCCCGGCCATTCGGCGGTGACGCCCGGCTGGACCGGCCGCTCCAGATAGGTCGAGAGCACGACATAGCTGCGGGTCGCGGTGACGCCGGGCACGTCGTAGATTTTCGCCAGCAGGCCTTCGAGCGCATGGGTGCTCTCGGTCCGCACCTTGAGCAGCATGCAGGTGTCGCCGGCGACCGAATGGATCTCCTCGACCTCGGGATGGGTTTCGATCGCCAAGAGCGTCGTCGTCTTGCCCCAGCCGGTGGTGTCGACATGAACGAAGGCGAGCAGCGTCTTGCCGGTCGCCTCCGGCTCGATCAGCGCCGCGACCCGCCTGATCACGCCGGAGCGCCGCAATCGCTTTACCCGCTCATGCGCCGCCGGCGGCGAGAGGCCGACGCGCTCGCCGAGATCGGCGTAGCTGATCGTGGCATCCTCGACGAGAACGCCTAACAGCTTTCGGTCCATGGCATCGAGTTCGCGCTCGGCTCCGCGGTTACGCCGAACGCCATCTGTTTTTTCAAGCATTCGTCGATCCTCGATTGATCCAGAATTTCATTCGGTCATTCTGTCAAAATGACGAATGAAAATCAAACAGCTTCGGACGCGCACCGGATTCCCGCCGCTGCCTATGCGCTCTGCCTGTGCATCGGGTTGGTTGGCGCCAACTCGCTGGCGCTGGGGCCGATCGCGCCGCGCGTGGCCGAAAGCTTCGCCAGCGACGTGCCGGCGGTGATGACCGCCTCGGCCGCCTTCGGCATCGGCACGGCGGCGAGCGCCCTGCTGCTCGCCGGGCTGATCGATCGCTTCGGTGCGGGACGCATGCTGCGCTATGCCCTGCTCGCCTTCCTGGCCGCGCTCGCGGCGAGCGGCGCGGCGCCGATCCTGCCCGCCTTCGTCGGCGCGCAATTGCTGGCCGGGATCGCCGCCGGTCTCGCCCTGCCGTCGATCTATACACTCGCCGCGCTGGCGGCGCCTGCCGGGCGCGAGAGCGACACGCTGGGCGTCGTCCTGTTCGGCTGGACGCTCAGCATGGTGGCCGGCGTCTCGCTCTCGGCGGTGGTCGCTGACCTCTTCGGCTGGCGCATGGTCTACGGCCTCGTCGTCGTCGCGGGGCTCGCGGCGATGGCTGGTACCACCAAGCTGACCGCCAGTGGCGCTGCGACCGGGCGCGCCGCGCCGTCGCCGCTCTCGGCGTTGCGGGTTCCCGGCATCGCGCCGCTGCTGCTCGCCTGCGCCGCCTTCATGGCTTCGTTCTACGGCGTCTACGCCTATGTCGGCGACCATCTGCACCGGGTACTGGGCTTGCCGGTCAGCGCCGGTGGCCTGCTCGCTCTGTGTTACGGCCTCGGCTTCGGGGCGACGACCTTCCTCGACCGCTGGATCGACCGCCTCGGCCCGGCCCGCCTGCTGCCGGTGTTCTTCGCGGTGGTCGGCGCTGTCTATCTGGCGATGAGTCTCGCCGCTGCCTCCTATCCCGCGCTGCTTGCCGTGGTGTTCTTCTGGGGCATGGCCAACCATGCCGGGCTGAACGTTCTGATCCTCCGGCTGGGTGCGCTCGATCCCTCCCGCCGCGGCGCGATCATGGGGCTCAACAGCAGCGTGACCTATCTCGCGCTCTTCGTCGGGACGACCGGTTTCGGGCCGCTTTATGCCAGCGCCGGCTTTCCGGCGCTGGCCGGACTGGCGGTCGCGCTGATGCTGGTGGCGGCCCTTGCCGCCACGCTCGCGCCCCGCGCCGCAACGGCGAGCGACCAGCCCGCCGCTTGATCCCTACATCTGGATGACGTGCCGGATCGTCCGGCCTTCATTCAGCGCGTCGAAGCCTTCATTGATGCCCTCGAGCGGGCTTGAACTGGTCCAGAGCTTGTCCACCGGCATCCGGCCGCGCTGATAGAGTTCGATGAAACGCGGGATATCGCGCACCGGAATGCAGGAGCCGACATAGGAGCCCTTCAGCGTCCGCTCCTCGCCGACGAGCCTGACCGGCGCCAGCGCCATGGTGTGGGCCGGATTGGCGAGGCCGGCCGTCGTCGTCGTGCCGCCGCGCCGTGTGACCTGGTAGGCGAGCTCCAGCGCCTTGACCGAACCGGCCATCTCCAGCCCGTGATCGACGCCGCCCTTGGTCGCGGCGCGGATCGCCTCGACCACGTCGGGCGAGCCGGCGTTGAAGGTGTCGGTCGCGCCGAGCTCGCGGGCGATCCTGAGCTTCTCGTCGGAGAGGTCGACGGCGATGACACGGGCGGCGCCGCAGGCGGCGGCGCCGAGCAAAGCGGAGAGGCCAACGCCGCCGATGCCGACGACCGCGACCGTTTCGCCGGCGCGGACCTTGGCGGTGTTCACCGCCGCTCCGACACCGGTCAGCACGGCGCAGCCGAACAGCGCTGCGATCTCGTGCGGAATGTCGGCCTCGATCTTCACCAGCGAATGGCGCGACATCACCGCATGCTCGGCGAAGGCGGAGACGCCGACATGATGGTGCACCGGCTTGCCGTTCTGCGAGAGGCGGCGCCCGCCAGCCATCAACTCGCCGACGCCATTGGCGGCATTGCCGGGCTCGCACAAGGCAGGGCGCCCCTCGCTGCACGGCGCGCAATGGCCGCAGGAGGGCACGAAGACCATGACGACGCGGTCGCCTTTCTTGAGGTCGGTGACGCCGACCCCGACCTCCTCGACCTCGCCGGCCGCCTCATGGCCGAGCACCATCGGCACCGGGCGCGGCCGGTTCCCGTCGATCACCGAGAGGTCGGAGTGGCAGAGCCCCGCGGCGCGGACCCTGACCAGCACTTCGCCCATCCCTGGCGGGGCGAGTTCGACCTCCTCGATCCGGAGCGGCTTCGACTGCGCATAGGGCGCGGCGACGGGGCTGGCGTGCAGGACGGCGGCGCGGGTCTTCAAGGCGTATCCTCGTGGCTGATGTGCAAGCGAGTGTTCGGCTGGCCGCGTCGCCTGTCAAAGACGAAATCCCGATCAGCCGTATAAGGCCGGCGGATCGCTTTCGTCACCGAGCGTCGCGGTCCAGCTCTCTTCGGTGACGAGGCCGCGCAGGATCTCCCAGGAGAGCTGGCCGATGGCGCGGGCCGCGGCCGTCATCGGCCGCTCGGTCGAGTAGGCAAGATAGACCTTGCGATAGAGCGAGGGCTGCTCGATCGGCCAGGTTCGGAAGGTACCAGCCTTCTCCTGCGCCCTCACGGCCATGCGCGGCAGGATGCCGTAGCCGAGGCCGCGTTCGGCCAGGCGCTTGATCTGCGCATAGGATTCGATCTCGACCGCGGCGTGGACGGTGGCGTTGATACCGGCCGCCGCCTCGTCGATCTGGTCGCGCAGGCCGTGGCCCGGCCCCGGCAGGATCAGGTCGAGCCCGGCTGCCTCGGTCAGCGTCACCGCCTTGCCCGGCGAGGTTTTCAGCGCCGTCAGCGCCGGCACGCCGAACAGGCAGAGCTCCTCGGTCAGGATGTGATGGATGCCCAGCCCCTTCGGGTCCGAGGTCGAGTAGATTACCGCAAGATCGACCTCGCCCTTGCGCAACCAGTCGAGCACGAAGCCGCTCATCGCCTCGGCAATGCGGATGCGCACATCCGGATAGCGCTCCTGCGTCGCCTCGATCAGCGGCACGCTGAACTGCTCGCTGACGGTGCCCGGCAGGCCGATACGGACCTCGCCGGCCGGCGCCGCCTGTTCGCCGCGGACGCTGTCACGCAGTTCGGCGAACTCGGCGAGGATGATGCGGGCCTTGACGAGCAGGCGCTCGCCGGCCTCGGTCGCCTGCACGCCGCGCGTGCCGCGATGCAGCAGGGCGACGCCGAGCTCATCCTCCATATGGCGCAGATGCTGGCTCAGCGCCGGCTGCGCCACCCGAAGCTTGACTGCTGCCTTGGAGAACGAGCCCTGTTCGACGATGGCCGTGAAATAGCGCAACTGGCGCAGATCCATCGCCGCGTAATCCCCCAATGCTTCTGTTTCGCCGCCGTCCCGCAGGGCGGCAGCTTTCGCTTATGCAGACTAGAGCGAAGCCTTATTGGCCGTCCACTCCGCAGGCGTGCATCCTTCCTCTCCGGCAAGGCCTGACGCGATGCCAGGCCTCCCGCGCGAAGAAGACGGCGCCCGACGCCGCTCCCTTTTGTCCCGGAGGAACGCCATGTCGAACCTGCTCATCCCGTCTACCAGCCGCCGCGGTTTCCTCTCGGGCGCGGCGGCACTCGCTGCTGGTGCGGCCTTGCCCGGCGTCGCCGTCGCCAAGGCTCCGCTCGCGAACAGCCAGGTGCCGTACTACTACCGCTTCATGCTCGGCCAGGCCGAGATCACGGTGGTCTCCGACGGGCCGCTGCCGCTCGGAGATCCCGGCTCCAGCTTCCTCGGCCTGCCGAAGGAGCAGGTCTACGGCCTGCTCGAGACCAATTTCCTGCCCAAGGACAATGTCGTGCTCGAGCAGAACATCCCGATCGTCAATTTCGGCGACCGGCTGGTGATGTTCGACACCGGCATGGGCTTCTCCAAGGCCTTCGGCCCGACCACGGGACGGCTCCTGAAGAGCATGCAGGAAGCCGGCATCGACCCGACCTCGATCGACGCCATCGTCTGCAGCCACGCCCATATCGACCATACCGGCGGCATCTGCTCGGCCGAGGGCAAGCCCAATTTTCCGAATGCGCAGATCTATATCAGCCAGGTCGACCATGATTACTGGCTTGACGATGCCCGGCTCGGCTCGCCGTTCAAGGCCTTCGGCGAGCATGCCCGCGCCAACTTAAGGCCCGTGCGCGACCGCATCGTCTTCTTCAAGGACGGGCAGGAGTTCCTGCCGGGCATCACCGCGATCTCGGCGCCGGGCCACAGCCCCGGCCATACGATCTTCAACGTCTCCTCCGGCGGAAAGTCGTTCACCTTCCTCGGCGATCTCACCCATCACCCGGTGCTGCTGACCGAGAATCCGCGCGTCGAATTCGCCTATGACTACGATCCCAAGCAGTCGGTGCAGTCGCGGGTCAGGCTGCTCACCATGCTGGCCGAGCAGAAGACGCCGGTAATGTCCTATCACTTCGCCTGGCCAGGCTTCGGCAACCTCGCCAAGGCCGGCGACGGCTTCCGCTACTATCCCGCACCCATGCAGATGCTGCGCGGCTGAGCTGTTCCTCCCCCGGATTCAGTCTCCGCAGCGTCCATGCGCGCCTGGAAGCTTTGGCCCCAGGCGCGCATGGCGAGCAGCACCGGCTCCAGCGATTGCCCGAATTCGGTCAATTCGTATTCCACCTTCGGCGGCACCTCCGGGTAGACGATCCGGCGCACGACACCATCCGCTTCCAGCTCGCGCAATTGCAGGGTGATCATCCGCGGCGTCGCCCGTGGCGTCAGCCGGCACAGCGCATTGAAGCGCAGCTTGCCGCGCAAAAGCTGGAACAGCAGCACCGGCTTCCAGACCCCGCCGATCACCGACAAGGTCGCCTCGACACCGCAGCCCGTGCGCGCCGCCGGCTCGCGGCGTGGACGTGCCCCGGTGGTCTGGGTGAGTTCAAGGGCACTTACACTCATGATAGTACATGTTCTCTTTGTACGTACTTGTTCCTGATAAGCTATGACGACACTTGCCGGCTTCCGCAATCGCACAGGGAGCATGACGATGAAGGCAGCATGGTATCAGCGCAAGGGGCCGGCGAATGAGGTCCTGCAGGTCGGCGAGCAGCCTCAGCCAGTCGCCGGGCCGGGCGAATTGCTGATCAGGGTCCGCGCCAGCGGCATCAACCCGTCGGATTGGAAGGGCCGCGCCGGCTGGCTCGGCCGTGACCAGATGCCGTTTTCGCTCGTCATTCCGCATCAGGACGGTGCCGGCGAGGTCGTGGCCGCAGGTTCACCCGAGCTGGAGAGCCGCATCGGTGAGCGCGTCTGGTTCTATGAGGCCTCGCTCGGCCGGCCCTTCGGCGGAGCTGCGGAGTATGTCGCGCTGCCGGCGCGGCAGGTCCAGCCGCTGCCCGCCAACGTCTCATTCGAGGAAGGAGCCTGTCTCGGTGTACCGGCGATGACGGCGCATCGCTGCGTCTTCGCGGATGGGCCGGTTGCGGGCAAGGTCGTGCTCGTCACCGGCGGTGCCGGCGCGGTCGGTCGCTATGCCATCCAGTTCGCCAAGCAGGGCGGGGCGCGGGTGATCGCGACCGTCAGCCGCGACGAGCAGGCGCGCTCCGCCAAGGCAGCGGGCGCCGATCTCGTGCTCAACCGCCTCAGCGACGATCTCGCAGCGCGCATTCGCGAGTTCGCCGGCAAGGAGCGTGGCGTCGACCGCATCGTCGAGGTCGCCTTCGGTGCCAATCTCGATCTGACCATGCAGGTGCTGGCGCCACGCGGCGCGGTCGCAACCTATGCCTCCGATGCGAAGCCCGAGCCGGCGCTGCCGTTCTGGCCGCTGATCACGCTCGATGTGACGATCCGCTTCGTGCTGGTCTACGTCATGGACGCGGCCGCGCATGATGAGGCCGCCGCCGCTATCGGCGAAGGCTTGCGCGACGGCTGGCTTAGCCACGAGGTCGCCGCGCGCTTCTCGCTCGATGAGATTGCAGAGGCGCATGAGCTGCTCGAGAGCGGCCGCGCGGTCGGCAAGGTCGTGGTGACGAGCTAGAGCATTTTCGAGCGAAGTGGATACCGGTTCGCGTGAAGAAAATGCGATAAAACAAAGAGCTGGAACATTTCCGCGGGTTTGAAATCCGCGGAAGGGCTCTAGCCCTCGTGCAGCGGGCGCGGCACCGTTACGGGCCGCGCCTCGCGCGCCTGTGCCGCGAGCCGCACCGGCGCATTGACCGCACCGAACCCGGCATAGCCGCCGCGCCGCTCGACGATCTCGAAGAAGAAGCGCTGGGCGAAGACGTGGGTGTAGACCTGCAGGAACTCGGCCTCGCCGTCGCGGTCGTAGAGGATGTGGTGCTCGCGCAACCGGTCGAGGAAGGCCGGCTCCAGCCCGTAGCGGGCTTCGAGATCGTCGTAATAGTTCTCGGGGATATCGAGGAAATCGAGCCCGGCGGCCCGCATCGCAGTCACGGCCGCGAAGATGTCCGGCGAGGTGAAGGCGATGTGCTGCACGCCCGAGCCGAAATGCTCGGAGACGAAGCGCGAGGACAATGTCCGCGTCGCCTGCGAGCCATTGAGGATGAGGCGGACCGAGCCGTCGGCAGCGACCAGCGGCCGGCTCTGCACCAGCCCGGCGGGGTCGGCGATGGCGAGCTGCGGGATGCGATCGAGCGCGAACAGCGAGGTGTAGAACAAGAGCCAGGACAGCATCTCGTCATAGTCCATCGACTGCGAGATGTGGTCGACGTCGGTGAGCAGGGCAGGGGCACTACCGCCGGCGCCGGTGGCGATGAAGTCGTCGTGCCAGCTCTGGGCGCCGTCATGGCGCGGCTCGGTGAAGTAGATCAGGCTGCCGCCGACGCCGCGGATCGCCGGAATTTCCATCTCGTCCGGCCCGACCGATTGCTCGAAGGTCGTGTCCTTCAATGCCCGGGCGCGCGCCATCGTCGCCCCGACATCGGCCACCCGCAGCGCCAGCGCGCAGACGCCGGGCCCGTGCATGATCGCATGCGACTGGGCGAAGCCGTCCTTCTCGGTGTTGACGATCAGGTTGATCCCGCCCTGGCTCCAGCGTGTCACCGCCTTGCTGCGATGCTCGCCGCTCTTGTGGAAGCCGAGCGCGCTGAACAGCGTGGTCAGCGCCTGCGCCGGCTCCTCGTCGAGCGCGAATTCAAGGAATTCGACGCCGAGCAGTGGCGCCCGGTCCGGCATCTCCGCCTTGGCGGGATCGCTCAGGCGGGCCGTCTGGTCGGCGAGCTGGATCAGCGAGCGCAGCCCATCGACCGCGACGCGCTTGGCCGAGCCGGCGCGGAACTGGTCATTGAAGATCTCGAGCGAGAGCGGGCCTGAATAGCCTGTCGCCTCGACCGCTCTCAGGAAATCGGCGACGGCGAGGTCGCCCTGGCCGGGGAAGTTGCGGAAGTGCCGGCTCCAGCTCAGCACGTCCATGTCGAGCTGCGGTGCGTCGGCGAGCTGGACCAGCTCGATCCGGTCGCCGGGGATCGAGGCGATCGGCTCCAGCGGCGAGCATCGCGCCAGCGTGTGGAAGGAATCGAGGATGAGGCCGATGCGCTCATGGTTCGCCCGGCGCACGATCTCCCAGGCGTCGCGATAGTCGTTGACGTGCTTGCCCCAGGCCAGCGCCTCGAAGCCGACGCGGACATCGTGCTTACTGGCGAGGTCGCCGAGCTCGCTGAGATCATGGGCGGCGCGGTCGATACCCCCCAGCGATTGCGGCGAGACGTTCGAGCAGATCAGCATGAGCTTGGCGCCGAGCTCGTTCATCAATTCGAACTTGCGCCTGGCCCGCTCGAAGGTGCGCGCGCGCAGCGGCTCCGGCATGCCCTCGAAATCACGGAAGGGCTGGAAGGCGACGATGGCAAGGCCGAGATCGGCGATCATCCTGCCGACATCGCGCGGATTGCCGTCGAAGGTCAGGAAGTCGTTCTCGAAGACCTCGACCCCGTCGAAGCCGGCCGCCGCGATGGCCTGCAGCTTGTCGGCGAGATCGCCGGAGAGCGAGACGGTGGCGATCGAGGTCGGGTTCATGGTTCAGGCCGCTTCCGTCATCGCGCCGCCGAGGAAAAGCTGGCCGACGCGGGGGTCGGCGAGGATATCGGCCGCGGGACCCTGCATGCGGGTCTGGCCAAGCTCCAGCACCAATCCTTCGTCGGATATCTCCAGGGCCGAGCGTGCATTCTGCTCGATCATCAGGATGGTGACGCCCTTGGCGCGCAGCTCCTTCAGGATGCCGAAGGTCTCCTGCACCAGCATCGGCGAGAGGCCGATCGAGGGCTCGTCGATCAGCACCAGCCTGGGGTCGAGCAAGAGGCCGCGCACGATCTCGAGCTGTTTCTGCTGGCCGCCCGAGAGCGTCGAGGCCTGGACATCGGCCTTGGCGCGCAGCGACGGGAAGCGGTCGAGCGCCGCCTCGATGCGCTTCGGCATATCGGTGATCTGGCTGCCGGCAGCGACCGCGCCGAGCTCGATATTGTGGCGCACCGAGAGCTCGGGGAAGATGTTGCGGCCCTGCGGCACATAGCAGATGCCGGCCTCCAGCAGCTTGCGCTGGTTCCAGTTGGTGATCTCCCGGCCTTCCAGCCGGATATGGCCCTCGCGCACCTTGAGCAGGCCAAAGATCGCCTTGAACACGGTCGACTTGCCGGCGCCATTCGGGCCGATCACCGTGGTGATGGCGGCGCGCGGCACCTTAAAGCTCGTGCCGTTGAGGATGGTCATGGCGCCGTAGCCGCCGACCACGCCGTCGAGTTCGAGGATGGGAGTGGTCATCACCTGTTTCCCTTCGATGCGAGGAACCGCGCAAGCCCTCCCCCCTTGTGGGGGAGGGTTGGGAGGGGGGTGTCGAGGTTGCAGAGCTTGAGGAGGCTGGCTGGTTCGTCGTCGAGGGCGGCATACCCCCCTCTCCATCTCTCCCCCACAAGGGGGGAGAGAGGCGCAAAGCCGATCGGCGCTGCGAGATTTGCAAAGCAGCGCATCTCAATGCCCCAGATAGGCTTCGATGACCGCCGGATTGGCGCGGACCTCGGCCGGCGTGCCCTCGGCCAGGACCTTGCCCTCGGCCAGCACGATGACGCGCGAGCACAGCGACATCACGAAATCCATGTTGTGCTCGATCACCACGAAGGTCGCGCCCTGCTCGGCGTTGATGGCGCGCAGGCGCTCCTTGAGATCGCCAAGCATGGTCAGGTTGACGCCGCCGGCCGGCTCGTCGAGCAGGACGAGGCGCGGTCCCGCCATGAAGGCCATGGCGGCGTCGAGCAGCTTCTGCTGGCCGTAGGAGAGCCCGCCCGCCTTGGCGTCGGCGAGATGGCCGAGCTTGAAGAAGCCGATCATCTTCTCCGCGGACTGGCTCAGGCCAGCGTCACGCGCTCCGAAGAAGCGCGAGAGCATCGTGCCTTCGTGCTCCTGGCCGGCGAGGATCAAGTTCTCACGCACCGAGAGCTCGGGGAAGACCTGCAGCAGCTGGAAGGTGCGGCTGACGCCGAGCCGGTTGAGCTCGGAGGGGCGCATATTGGTGACGTCGCGCCCGTCGAGCTTCACCGCGCCCTCGGTCGGCTCGAGCTGGCCGAGGATGCAGTTGAACAAGGTCGACTTGCCGCAACCGTTCGGGCCGATGATGCCGAGGATCTCGCCTTCGTTGACCGAGAAGGAGACGCCGTTCACCGCCTTGATGCCGCCGAAGGCCTTGTGGAGGTTCGAGACTTCGAGGACCTGGTTCATCGGTTGCCTCCTGTCTTGCCGGTCAATCGATTCCAGCCGCGCTCGAGCAGGCCGCTCATGCCCTGCGGGCAGGCGATCAGCAGCAGCATGACGATTCCCGCGAAGATGATCAGGTAGAGCGAGCCGGCAAAGCGCAGCCATTCCGGCAGCACCACGCCGAGCAGCGCGCCAATGAAGGGGCCGAGCAGGTAGCCGGCGCCGCCGGCGACCACCATCAGCAGCAGGAAAAAGCTCTGCGACAGCGAGAACGGCGAAGGGTCGATGAACTCGACCAGCGGCGCATAGAGCGCGCCGGCGAAGCCCGCATAGGCGGAGCCGATCGCGAAGGCGAGCAGCGTGTACATGCGGGTGTCGATGCCGAGGCTCGCGGCGCGGATCGGGTTCTCGCGCAGCGCCGTGAAGGCGCGGCCCCAGGGCGAGCGGATCATCCACCAGAGCCCGACTGCGAGCAGGAAGGTGACCACGACGACGAAGCGGTGGAAGGCCAGCGCCCCGTCGAGCTTCAGCCCGAAGAAGCTCGGGCGCGGGATGTTGGACAGGCCGAAGACGCCGCCGGTCAGCCATTGCTCATTGCGCAGGACGAGCCAGATCAGTGTCGAGAAGGCGAGGGTGACGAAGGCGAGATAATGCGCCTTGACCCTGAGCGCCGGGAAGCCGAGCACCAGCCCGACCGCGAAGGTGAGCAGTCCCGAGATCGCGAAGGAGGCGTACCAGTTCAGCCCGACCTTGCTGGTCAGCAGCGCCGTCGCATAGGCGCCGATGCCCATGAAGGCGGCCTGCGCCAGCGACTTCAGGCCGGCATAGCCGAGGGTCAGGTTGAGCCCCATCACGGCGACGCTCATCACCAGCCAGAGCGAGAGCACATAGGTGCCGTAGCGGCCCATGCCCGACGGGACGAACCACAGGATGACCGCAGCCGCGACCAGCGTCATCAGCGCGCCGTCGACGAAGGCGGGCAGAGGCAGGCGGCGCGCCGCCGGGGCGGCGCCATGGGTTGCGGGCGCGGTCATACGCGGCGCTCCTCTTTGCGGCCCATCAGGCCTTCCGGCTTGACGAGAATGACGACGACGAGGAGCACGAGCGGCACGGCGAGTCGGTAGGAGGTCGAGATGTAGGCGGCCGCCATGCTGTCGACGATGCCGACGATCAGCCCGCCGACGAGGGCGCCGCGGACCTGGTTGAAGCCGCCGACGATCGCCGCGATGAAGGCGAACAAGCCGATCACCTCGCCATTGGAGAACTTCGCCAGATAGATCGGCGAGATCAGCACCGAGGCGACGACGGCGAGCGCCGCGTTGATCACGAAGGTGAGCAGCACCATGCGCTCGACCGGGATGCCGAGGATGCGCGCCACCGTCGGGTTCTGCGCCGTCGCCTGCATCTGGCGGCCGAGCCGGGTGCTGCCAACGAACCATTGCAGCAGGCCGATCACCGCGAAGGCGACTGCGATGATCGCGACATGCTGCAGCGAGATCGCGGCGCCGAACACCGAGATCGTCTCGGTCGGCACGAAGGAGGGGAATTTCTGCGCCTCGGCCGAGAAGCCGTCCTTGGCGCCTTCCTTCATGATGATCGACAGCGCCATGGTGGCGATGGCGAGCGGTAGAACGCCGTGCCGGATCATCGGGTCGACCACGGCGAGCTTGAAGCCGACGCCGAAGATCAGGATGAAGGCGGCGATGCCGATCAGGGCTCCGAGCCAGATCGGCGCGCCGAAGAGCTTGATCGCGAGCAGGACCAGCACGGCCGGCAGCATGACGAACTCGCCCTGGGCGAAATTGATCGTCTGCGAGGTCTGCCAGACCAGGGTGAAGCCGATCGCGGCCAGGGCATAGATCGCGCCCGTGGCGATGCCGGCGATGAGGTAGGCGAGGAATTCGGCCATGGCTTTGCTCTCGCTCGATTGGCGCGGTTCTTAAAAGGCCCGCGCGTAGAGATCGTGCGCGGGAGCCCTCCCCCCTTGTGGGGGAGGGTTGGGAGGGGGGTGACTGGGTGAGCGGCGTTGCTTGCCTGCTCATGATCAGCCTCACGGCTGACTAACCCCCCTCTCTAGCTCTCCCCCACAAGGGGGGAGAGGACCTGTCGCGGCTCGTCGGTCTTACGGGTTGATCTTCGGCAGCGTCGCCGTGATCACCTGCTTGCCGTCCTTGACCTCGGCGAGGAAGCTCTCGCGGTCGAGGTCGCCGTTCTTCTCGACGGTGGTCTCGATCAGGATGCCGGGCTCTTCCGAGGTCTTGATCGTCGCGCCGCGCAGCGTGTCGGCGACGCCCTTCTTGTCGAATTTCTTCTGCTTCTCGGTCGCCCACTTCACCATGTAGACGGCCATGTAGCCCTTCAGGCCGTTATGGTCGGAGGCGTAGTTGTACTTGGCCTGGAACTTCTTGCCGAACTCCTGGAAGGCCGGGATCGGCGCGTCGATCGAGAGGCCGACATGGCCCTTGACGCCATTAGCCGCATCGCCGGCGAGCTCGATCACCTTCGAGCCGAGCAGGGTGGTCTCGCCGACCATCGGCTTGGTGATGCCCTGCTGCTTGGCGGCGCGCAGGAAGCGAGCGCTCTCCTCCTCGTTCAGGTAGACGAAGATCGCGTCGGCATTGGCGTTCTTGACCTTGATCGCGTCGGCGGCGAAGTCGGCCTGGCCCTGTTCGGTCGAGACGTCGACGGCGAGCTTGATGCCGGCCTTCTCCAGCTCGGGGATGATCGCGTCGCGGCCGCCCTTGCCGAAGTCGTTGTTGACCCAGACGACCGCGACCGAGCCGGCCTTGACCGTGTCCTTCAGATATTTGGCGATCTTCGGCATCGCTGCGCTCTGGCTGAGCGAAGTCCGGAACAGGTACTGGTTGCCCTGCTTCGTCAGGCCGGCCGCCTCGCCGCCGACGAGCTGGGCGATTTCGGCGCGTTGGGCGATCTGCATGGAGGCGCCGATCGGGCCGGAGAAGACCGGACCGAGCACGGCATAGGTGCCCTCGTCGATCGCGCGCTGTACGGCGGCGCGGGTGTTCCCCGGATTGGTCTGGGTGTCGTAGTGGACGATCTCGATCTGCTTGCCGAGGATGCCGCCCTTGGCGTTGATGTCGGCGACGGCGAGGTCGATGCCGTTCTTCCAGTTGGTGCCGGCGGTCGCGCCTGCGCCCGAGAGCTCGACGACGTCGACCAGCTTGACCTTGTCCTGCGCCAGCGCGGGCAGGCTGACGGCCGCGCCGAGCGCGGCGGCGATGATCCAATGCTTTTTCATTTTCGTTTCCTCCACTCGTCTTTACGTCTTTTGATCCCCGCCCGGTGATGCCGGGTCGTCTTGCTCAGGCGGCGCGCTCGGCGCCTTCCCGTGCCGCGATCACGGCGTCGAAAGCGGCGCCGATCACGGCCTCCGAAACCTCCAGCCCGGTGAACAGCCGGAAGGCGTCAACGCCCTGGTGGACCGCGAGCTCGCGCCCGGTCATCACGGTCGCGCCGGCCTTTTGCGCCGCTTTCAGCAGCGGAGTAAAGAGTGGGTGATAGACCGCGTCCCCGACCCATTGCGACGCCTGGATCGCACTTGCCTCGATCGGAATGCCACGGTCCGGCAGCATGCCGATCGGCGTGCCGTTGACGATGCCGGCGGCGCCCTCGGCTGCAGCCTCGGCGCTGCTCGAGATCACGGTCTCGGCGCGCGCGCCCAGGGCCGCTGCGAGTGCTTCGGCCTTGCTGTGATCGGTGTCGTAGAGCCTGAGGCGGCTGACGCCGCTGCCGGCGAGCGCGAAGGCGATCGCCTTGCCGACGCCGCCCGCGCCGATGATCGCGACCGGCTTGTCGCCATCCTGCCGGCCGAGCCGGCGATAGGCGGTGGCGAAGCCGGTGGCGTCGGTGTTGTGGCCGGTCAGCTTTCCGCCATCGACGACGACGGTGTTGACCGCACCCATCGCGGCGGCTTGCTCGGACAGTCCGTCGAGCAGTGGCAGCACCGCTTCCTTGTAGGGGTAGGTGACGTTGATGCCGGAGAAGCCGAGCCGGCGGATGCCGTCGAGCATCGCGACGAGATCGTCGCGTCCGGCGCCGGCGACCTCGATCAGATGGTAATGCGCCTCGATCCCGGCGGCGCGCGCCGCCGCTTCCTGCGCCGCTGGTGTCGCCGAATGCGCGATCGGCGAGCCGAGCAGCCCGAGCAGGACGCGTTTGCTCTTCTTGGCGGTGACGATGGTCGACATTCCATTCCCTTTGGCGCGCTCGTCTGGGCGGGCTTGCGCAATAGCCCGCAGCTAAACCGATTTGAAGCCGTAACGCGATAACCAATTCGTCGCTGCTGCCTAACCTGATGTTATCTTTCTGCGGCAAGCCGCGGTGAAATGACGGCGGTCATCTCCTCGCGCAGCAGGCGGACGAAGGTTTCGGCGTAGAGCGAGAGAGCCTTGTCGTTCTTCATCGCGACATAGGTCTGGAAATGGGTCGGCTCCTCGATCGGGATGGTGACGATCCCCTGCATCGAGCCGTGCGCGACGGTGAACTGGTCGATGATGGCGATGCCGAGGCCGGCCCGGACCAGTGTGCAGACCGTGGTCCCGAAACGTGCCTTGATCGCCATGTCGTAGCGCAGCTTCTGGCGCTCGAAGATCTCGCTCATGATCCGGCCATAGGGATCGTTCGGGTCGATCCCGATCAGCTGATGCGTGACGATCTCTCGGGCCGAGATGCTGGTGCGCCCGGCGAGCGGGTGGTTCTGCGGGACGATGCAGAGCAGCTCACCCATCGCCAATGGCATGAAATCGAGCCCGGGATGATCGAGCTTGTAGCTCATCGCCACGATCTCGCCCTTGCCGAGCAGGAGGTAGTCGAGCGCCTCCTCGATCTTCAGGATGTTGATGTCGATGCGCAGGTCGGGATGCTTGCGCCTGAGGCGCTCGATCGCGCGCGGCACCATGACATGGCAGATGCTCGGCACCGAGCCGAGCTTGAACTCGACATCGCCGCCGCGTTCGATCCTGGCCAGCATCGAGTGCAGGTCGTCGACCTTGCGGTAGACCCCGTTGATCTGCTCGAAGATGTCCTTGGCTTCGGGGGTCGGCAGATATCGGCCGTGCCGGCGGTCGAACAGCTTGAGGCGGAGCGTCCGCTCGGTGTGCTTCATCAGCCGGCTGATGCCCGGCGCCGAGACGTTGAGCAGCTTGGCCGCGCCGGCGATCGTGCCGGTGATCATGATCGCCCGGATCACCTCGATCTGGCGCAGCGTCAGCATGGCCGGCGTTTCCCCTCTGTCCGTTTCTTGCCGGCAGCGGAAGCGAGGGGCGCTTGCCTGTCAAGACGGGGTGGTGCCAGCCCGGTTGGACCGAGTTGACTCCCGCATGATTTGCCAGTCACCTCCCGTTAGGTCGTCGATCGATCCGGGGGGATGGCATGGCGGAACAACTTCATCCCGCGGCGCCGCATCACCTGCCGGCGTTCATCACCAGTCCGGGCGGGACGGATTATCTGATGGTCGCCGCGGCGGTCATCCTGGTCGGCGCCGTACTCGGCATCGGCCTGCTCTTCCTGCGCCTGCACACCTTGCCGGAACGCATCGCACACAAGACCCACAAGTTGCAGTTCGAGATCGTTGCCGTGCTCGGTCTGCTCGCACTGTTCACCCATGTGCATCTCTTCTGGGTGATCGGCCTGTTCCTCGCCTTGATCGACATCCCCGATATTCCCGGGATGTTCGGCCGGATGGCGGGCGCGCTCGAGAAGATCGCGGGCATCGCGCCCGGTCATGGCGGGGAGGCCGCTTCGGACGTGGAGCATGGAACCGCTCCGCCCGACGACAAGCCGGTGCAGGTATCGGCCGCGGCCGCGCCGACCGGCCAGCATTGAGGAGGTAGGCGATGCTTGAGCTTCTCGTCTGCGCGCTCTTCACCCTCGTCCCGGACTATCTCTACCGCCGCTACGGCCAGGGCAAACGGCTGGGCAAGGAGATCACGCTCTATTCGGTCTGGTTCGAATTGCGCTGGGGCATCGTCACTTGCGTCATGCTGACGGTCGGCCTGATCACGGTGATCTTCTACAACCATCCTTCGACGAGCAGTGCCACGGTGTTCTTCCGGAGCGTGCCGATCGTGCCGGAGATCAATGGCCGCGTCGCGCAGGTCCATGTCGGTTACAGCGCCAAGGTCGAAAAGGGTGCGCCGATCTTCACGCTCGACAGCAAGAGCCAGGAGGCGGCCGTCGAGGCTGCGCGGCGCAAGATCGCCGAGGTCGATGCGACGCTGGTGGTCGCCAAGGCAGATATCCTGGCCTATGACGGCAAGATTCAGGAGGCGAAGAGCGCGCTGCAGCAGGGGCTCGACGAACTGCAGACCAAGCGCGAGCTGAGGCAGCGCAATGAAAATGTCGTCGCGACCCGCGAGATCGAGCGGCTCGAGAACATCGTGGCCGGCCGCGAGGCCGCGGTTGCGTCTGCGACCGCCTCGCAGGCGGCCGCCCAGACGAAGATCGTGACGCTGCTGCCGGCCGAGCGCGCCAGCGCCGAGGCGGCGTTGGCGCAGGCCGAGGTGGAATTGGGCAAGACCGTGGTGCGGGCCGGCTTCACCGGGCATGTCGAGCAATTCACGTTGCGGGCCGGCGATATCGTCAACCCGTTCATGCGTCCGGCCGGGACCATTATTCCGGCAGAGGCGGGCCGGGTCGGATTGCAGGCCGGCTTCGGCCAGATCGAGGCGCAGGTGATCAAGGTCGGCATGGTCGCCGAGGCCACGTGCGTCTCGAAGCCGTGGACGGTGATCCCGATGGTGGTGACCGGCGTGCAGGACTTCATCGCCGCCGGCCAGCTCCGCAGCGGCGAGCAGTTGATCGACGCGCAGCAGGTGGTGCGCCCGGGAACGCTTCTGGCCTATCTCGAGCCGCTCTACCCGGACGGGATGGACGGCGTGACGCCGGGCTCGAGCTGCATCGCCAATGCCTATACCAGCAACCACGACGTGATCGCGGCGAAGGACACCGGCACCTTCCGGCGCATCGTCCTGCATGCGGTGGACGCGGTCGGACTGGTGCATGCCTTGCTCCTGCGCATCCAGGCACAGGTGCTGCCGATCAAGACCCTCGTCCTCAGCGGGCATTGAGCCGACGAGGCCCGCCGGCCGCTGCTTTAGTTCACAGCACGTCGCGCACGCGCACCAATGTCGAGTCCATGTGCTTGCCGATGATCACGGCGAGCGCGTCGCCGTCGCGCTTCAGCAGGGCCTCGATCATCTCCTCGTGCTCGGCCACGGCGCCGGCCCATTTCTCCGGGCCTTCATTGCCGATGAAGCGCAGGCGCTTGATCCGGGCCTGGAGCGTGCCGTGCATCTCGACCAGCACGGCGTTGCCTGAAGCGGCGACGATGGCGCTGTGGATCGCCTGGTTGAGCTTGAAATAGTCGAGTCGGTTACGGACCCGGTAGAGTTCCATCATCTCGTCGTGCAGCGCCTTGATCGCGGCGATGGTCTCGTCGCTCGCCTGGGCACAGGTCATTCGGCCGCCGAGCTGTTCCAGCGTCTTCAGCACTTCGAGGATCTGCAGCAGATCGTGCGCCGAGAACTTGCGGACGACCGCGCCCTTCGCCGGCTGGATCTCGACGAGGCCTTCGCTCGCCAGGGTCTTGATCGCCTCGCGCAGCGGCGTGCGCGAGACGCCGAGCTGCGCGCCGACCGCGCCTTCATTGATACGCTGTCCGGGCGCGAGCCTGCCCTCGATGATCATGTCGCGCAGCCGCTCGAGCACCTCTTCGTGCAAGGTGCGCCGCGTGATGCGCGGATAGGCGTCCTGCGCGTCGCTCGACATGCGGGCCTCGTTCGTCATCGCGGCTCTCCCTTGTACCTGTACGGCATGGCGCTTTCGCGCTGTCAACGCGACCGGCCCGGCCGAGGTGCGGCCTTGCGTACTGGGCGTGGCCTCGCCTGTGGACAGGTGAAGCCATTGCCGGACTCGCGGCAGAGTAGTGCAGTTAAGTTATGCTGCATACAGCATACTTGCTTTCACGGCGGCCCCCATGATAGGCCGGAGCCAAGCAACCGGCTGCGGCCGGCCTCGGGAGGACGAGATGGATATCAAGGCGCAGGCTTCCTTGCCGGTGATCGCGGTCGCCATGGGCGACCCCTCCGGCATCAGCCCCGAACTCACCGCCCGCATCCTGGCGGAGTCCGATCTGAGCAATGCTGCCCGCTACATCGTCTTCGGTGATCTGCGCCTGTTCCAGCTCGGTGCCGACGACGCCGAGCTGAAGCCTGATCTGCACGTCGTGGGCGAGGGCGATGCCCTGCCGACCGATACCGGCAAGCCGGTCTTCGTCGACCTCAAGAACCATGATCCGGCCGACCTCCAGCGCGGCAAGGCGACGCTCGCCGGCGGCAAGGCTGCGACCGACAATTTCCGCCGCGCTCTGCGTCTTGCTGCGTCCGGCAAGGCCGATGCGGTGTTCTTCACGCCGTTCAACAAGGCGGCGATGCGCTTCGCCTATCCCGGCTATGACGACGAGATTCGTTTCGTGCGCGACGCGATTGCGTTCGAAGGGCCGGCCAGCGAGTTCAACGTGCTCGATAAGCTCTGGAACGCCCGCGTCACCTCGCACATTCCGCTTTCCGAGGTCGCGCAGAACATCACCCAGGAGCGCATCCTGCGCGCCCTCGATCTGGCCGATCGGAACCTGCGGGCCGCCGGCTTCAACCCGCCGCGGATCGCGGTGGCCGGCATCAACCCTCATGCCGGCGACGGTGGCAATTTCGGCCGCGACGAGATCGAGACGATCGAGCCGGCCGTGAAGGCGGCGAAGGCCAAGGGCTATACGGTCGAGGGACCGTTCCCGTCGGATACGGTGTTCCTGCGTGCCAAGAACGGCGATTTCGACGCCGTGCTGACCATGTATCACGACCAGGGCCAGATCGCGATGAAGCTGATGGGCTTCGACCGCGGCGTCACCCTGATCGGCGGCTTCCCGTTCCCGATCTGCACGCCGGCCCACGGCACCGCCTACGAGATCGCCGGCAAGGGCATCGCCAATCTCGGCGCGACCCGCGCGGCGCTTTCGCTCGCGATCAAGATGGCGAGCGAGGGCAAGGCGGCGCGCAAGGCCGCCTGAGTCATACCCCGGTATAGCGGCCGCGAAGAGCCGCACCTCATTTCAACGATTATCCAGGGAGAAACAGCATGAAACGTTTCTGTATTGCAGCGGGCGCTGCCCTTGCCTCCGTCATTGCCGCGGTGGTTCCGGCCGCAGCCTGGCAGCCGACCAAGTCGGTCGAGTTCGTCGTGACCTCGGGCCCCGGCGGCGGCACCGATAACTTCGCCCGCATCGTCCAGTCGATCATCGCCAAGCACAAGCTGATCGAACAGCCGGTCGTCGTGCTCAACAAGGGCGGCGGCAGCGGCGCCGAGGGCTACATCTATGGCAAGGGTGCCAAGGGCGATCCCCACAAGGTCGTCTTCGGCACCAACAACGCCTACCTGCTGCCCTATGTCGCCAAGCTCGGCTACAAGTTGTCGGACCTGACGCCGGTCTCGGCGCTAGCGCTCGACGAGTTCCTGATCTGGGTGAAGGGCGACGCGCCCTTCAACGACGCCAAGGCCTATATCGAGGCGGCCAAGGCCAAGCCCGGCAGCTTCAAGATGGCCGGCAGCCAGTCGAAGGACACCGATCAGACGCTGACCGCGATGATCCAGGAGGCGACCGGCGCCAAGTGGATCTACGTGCCCTTCCAGGGCGGTGGCGCGGCCGCGACCCAGCTCGCCGGCGGCCATGTCGACTCCAACACCAACAACCCGAACGAGAACATCGGCCAGTGGAAGGCCGGCCAGGTGAAGCCGCTCTGCGTCTTCTCGCCGGTGCGCCTCGCCAAGAGCGATCCGATCCATGACGGCAAGGGCTGGGGCGACATCCCGACCTGCAAGGAAGCGGGCCTGCCGCTCGAAGCCTTCCAGATGCCGCGCACCGTCTGGCTGCCGGCCGAGGTTCCCGCCGACGCCGTCGCCTTCTATGCCGACGTGATGGAGAAGGTCAGCAAGACGCCGGAATGGGCCGAGTTCATCGCCCGCACCGCGCAGACCGCCCGCTTCATGAAGGGCAAGGAACTCACCGACTTCGTCGCCAAGGACGAGGCGGCCAACGCCAAGGTCTTCAAGAACGAAGGCTGGGTCATAAACTGACCTCGGCACTTCACGCATGGATCATCCCGGGCGGGCGCAGCTCGACCCGGGATGATCGTTCGGAACACCGTTAGCATTCGGGAGGCGCCGATGATCAGCCGTTTCCAGGCCGAGATCGCGACAGCGCTGGCGACGCTCGCCTTCGGCCTCGTGATCGTCAACGGCGCCCGCGAATTCGGCCTTGGCTGGGATTCCTCTGGCCCGCAGCCCGGCGCTTTCCCGTTCTATTGCGGCCTGCTGATCGCGCTCGCCAGCCTCGGCACGATCGCAACCACGATCGGCCGGCGGATGGGCGGTTCAGCCGCGCTCGCCGGCATCATCCTCGACAAGGAGCAGGGCAAGCGCGTCCTCTCCTTCTTCGTGCCGATGCTCGCCTTCGTCGTGCTCAGCGTGACGCTCGGCATGTATGTCGCGATGCTGCTCTACCTTGTCTTCGCGATGCGCTTCCAGGGCCGCTATGGCTGGCTGCCGTCGCTGGTGACGGCGGTAGGCACTGCTGCCTTCTTCTATCTAGGCCTCGAGAAATTCGCCCAGGTCGGCCTGCTCAAGGGGCCGGTCGAAGCGATGCTCGGCCTCTAGAGCAGGATGCGAAAAAGTGGGAACCGGTTTTTCGCAGAGATCCTGCTCTAAACTCTTAGAATCGATCACGTTTTATGATTTTGGATCGATCCGATCCAAAATCATCGTGATCTAGACCAGCGAGCCGGAGCCCTCCATGGAAAACTTCGCTTCGCTTCTCCACGGCTTCGAGGTCGCGCTGACGGCCCATCACATCGCGCTGATGTTCGCTGGCGTGCTGCTCGGTATCCTGGTCGGCGTGCTGCCGGGCCTGGGCGCTCCGAACGGCGTCTCGCTGATGCTGCCGTTGACTTTCAGCATGGACCCGGTCTCGGCGATCATCCTTTTGACCTCGCTCTATTGGGGCGCGCTGTTCGGCGGCTCGACCACCTCGATCCTGTTCAACATCCCGGGCGAGCCCTCCTCGGTCGCCACCACCTTCGACGGCCATCCGATGGCCAAGCAGGGCAGGGCGACGGAAGCGCTTTCCTTCGCCTTCCTCTCGGCCGGCATCGGCGCTATGGCCGGCGTCATCCTGATCACGCTGCTCTCGGGCTGGGTTGCGCGCTTTGCGCTGAAATTCTCCTCGCCGGAGTACTTCGCGGTCTATTTCATGACCTTCGCCAGCTTCGTCGGGCTCGGCGGCGCCTCGCCGCTGAAGACGATCGTCTCGATGGCGATGGGTTTCGCCTTCGCTACGATCGGCATGGATTCTGTCTCGGGCAATGTCCGCCTGACCTATGAGTTCGACGTGCTGCTCGCCGGCGTCAGCTTCCTGATCGCGGTGATCGGCCTGTTCGGCCTCGGCGAACTCCTGCAGACGATGGAGGAGGGGCTGCGCTTCGACGGGGTGAAGGCGAAGGTCCGTCCGCGCGACGTGCTCGCCACCGCGCTGAAGCTGCCGCGCTACTGGCTCGCTTTGCTGCGCTCCAGCATCATCGGCATCTGGATGGGCATCACGCCGGGTGGGCCGACGGCCGCTTCCTTCATGAGCTACGCCATGGCCAAGCGCTCCTCGCGCAATCCGGAGAAGTTCGGCAAGGGCGAGCCGGAAGGCGTGATCTCGCCCGAGACCGCCGACCACGCCGCCGGCTCCGCCGCCATGCTGCCGATGCTTGCACTCGGCATTCCGGGCTCCGCCACCGCCGCCGTGATGATGGGCGGACTGATGATCTGGGGGCTCAACCCCGGCCCGATGCTGTTCGTCGAGCGGCCCGATTTCGTCTGGGGCCTGATCGCATCGATGTATCTCGGCAATGTCGTCGCCGTCATCGTCGTGCTCGCGACCGTGCCGCTCTTCGCCTCGATCCTGCGCATCCCGTTCTCGATCATCGGTCCGGTGATCGTCGTGGTCTGCTTCATCGGCGCCTATACCGTCGGCAACAAGCAGTTCGACATCTGGCTGGCGCTCGCCTTCGGCATCGTCGGCTATCTCTTCAAGAAGCTCGACTACCCGATCGCACCGCTGGTGCTGGCCATGGTCATCGGCGACAAGGCCGAGGACGCCTTCCGCCAGTCGATGATCTTCAGCCAGGGCTCGCTCTCGATCTTCTGGTCGAACCCGCTGGTGGCGAGCCTCATGGCGATCGGCCTCGCGCTGCTGCTCTTCCCGCTGATCGGCTCGACCCGGCGCGGCATCCGCAAGCTCGTGACCGCGCGCGCGGCGAAGGCGTGACGGCGGCGGCATGGCTGGCGATCTTGCCGTCAAGCTCGTAACGCGTTACGCTTTCGGATCGTCACCGGAGGTATCGCCGTGGCAGCGGTCGCAGAGCGGATGCGCGACATGCGTCGTAGACGACGAGAACGAGGCTTGCGCGAGGTGCGTCTGCTTGTTTCGGACGCGCGGTCGCCAACGGTCCGCGCGCGGATCGCTCGACAGGTCGCGAGGCTCGACCCTTCCGTGGAGGAAGAGGCCCTGCGCTGGATCGAATCTGTATCCGAGTTCGATAACACGGCGAGCGACGATTGAGTCTGAGCCGCGGCGATGTCGTGATCGTTGCGGCTGCCGGCGATTACGGCAAGCCGCGTCCGGCGGTCGTGATCCAGACGGATGCAATCCCGGCCGCGCATCCTTCCGTGGTGGTCTGTCAGATGACGTCGACCTTGGTCGATGCTTCGGACCTTCGCGTCACGATCGAGCCATCGGCGGACAATGGCTTGCGCGAGCGCTCGCAGGTGATGATCGACAAGCCGGTCACGCTTATGCGCAGCCGAATATCCGGCTCCATCGGACGTTTGAGTGTCGCCGAGATGGCGCGCGTGACGGCAGGGCTAGCCTTCGTGATCGGTGTCGCCGACTAGTGGGTCATGCGAAGCAAGGCCGATGGCCATCAATCGCCGCTGCGCTCGTATCGTCGGCATGGCGGAGCGATCCGACACCAGCAGAAGGACAGCCAGCCATGACCACTGCCGGCAGACTTCAGGCCATCCAGGCCGACATCACGACGCTGGCGGTCGATGCCATCGTCAATGCGGCCAACAACTCGCTCCTGGGCGGGGGCGCCGTCGACGGCGCGATCCATCGCGCCGCGGGTCCCGAGCTCCTGCAGGAATGCCGCAAGCTCGGCGGCTGCCAGACCGGCGACGCCAAGCTGACCCAGGGCTATCGCCTTCCGGCGCGCTTCGTCATCCACACGGTCGGGCCGGTCTGGCAGGGCGGCGGGCAGAGCGAGGCGGAACTGCTGGCGTCCTGCTATCGCCGCTCCCTGGCGGTCGCGGCTGGAGCGGGCGTTCGCAGTATCGCTTTCCCGAGCATCAGCACCGGTGTCTATGGCTACCCGATCGCGGCTGCGGCGAAGATCGCCGTGGCGACGGTCGCTGCCACCCTGAAGAACGGGGCCGCTTTCGACGCGATCACTCTCTGCTGCTTCTCGCCCGAGGACCTCGCCATCTACCAGCGCGAGCTCGCCGAGGCCGGCGATCCGCAGGCGCAGTAGCTCCCACTCTCTTCCAGCCACGAACAACCGAGGCCTTGCCATGACCGAACCCTACAAGGGCATCATCCCGATCGCGCCGACGATCTTCCACGAGAATGGCGACGTCGACCATGACGGCAATCGTCGGGTCATGGACCTGATGGTCGACCAGGGTGTCGACGGCATCTGCATCCTCGCCAATTTCTCCGAGCAGTTCCTGCTGACCGACGCCGAGCGCGACGAGGTCATGCGGCTCTCGATCGAGCAGGTTGCGGGCCGGGTGCCGGTCTGCGTCACCACCTCGCATTTCTCGACGCGCATCGCGGCGCAGCGCGCCAAGGCCGCGGCTGACGCCGGCGCCAAGATGCTGATGATGATGCCGCCCTATCACGGCGCACTGCTCAAGGCCGACGAGCAGGGCATGATCGAGCACTTCAAGATCGTCGCCGACGCCTGCGGCATCCCGATCATCCTGCAGGACGCGCCACTCTCGGGCGTGACCATGACCGTGCCCTTCATGATCAGGCTCAACAAGGAGGTGCCGCTCGTCCGCTACTTCAAGATCGAGGTGCCGGGCACGGCGGGCAAGCTGCGCTCCCTGATCGAGGCGGGCGGCGACGCCATCGTCGGCCCGTTCGACGGCGAGGAGGCGATCACGCTGATGGCCGATCTCGACGCCGGCGCCACCGGCACGATGACATCAGCGATGATTCCGGACCTGATCAAGCCGATCCTCGCCGCCCATGCTGCCGGCGATCGCAGAGAGGCGGCGGCGCTCTATGCCCGCGTCCTGCCGATCATCAACTACGAGAACCGGCAATGCGGCCTGCGCTCTGCCAAGGCGGTGATGAAGGCGGGCGGGGTGATCAAATCGGACGCCGTCCGCCATCCGCTGACGCCGCTGCATCCGAAGACGCGCGAAGGCCTGCTCGAGCTCGCGCGCGAACTCGACCCGTTGGCCTTGCGCTGGGGGAAATAGCGCAGGCTCTTGCGCTGCCCGCCCTGAGGGGCGGCCGGCGCTGGCTCAGTAGGCTCCGATGCCGCCGGATGGCGGCGGCATGTTGCCCCGTCGATCTTTGGTGATGAACTCCGGCGATACCAGGAGCACCCGGGACAGCCATGAGGAATAGGCCGATAGCAACTGCATGACGGCACGCATAGGTAGCCTCCACATTTGCAGAGACAACCTTAGCAGAAAAATCGGTCCGTTGCCGGCAAATTCCGATGCGTTCAGACCTTCGACCAGACTGCCAGCTCGTAGCCGTCGGGATCGACGAAATGGAAGCGTCGGCCGCCGGGGAAGTCGAAGATGGGCTTGACGATCCGGCCGCCTGCCGCCTCGATGCTCTTCTGCATGGCTCCGAGATCGTCGGCATAGAGAATGACCAATGGCCCGCCGGGGCTCACCGTGCCGATCGTGGTGAAGCCGCCCTCCAGCCGGCCATCGGCGAAGGCGCAGTATTCCGGGCCGTAATCGGTCATCGTCCAGCCGAAGGCTTTTTCGTAGAAATCGCGGGCGCGCGGGATGTCGGTGACGACGAACTCGACATAGTCGATGCGGCTGTCATTGCTCGATGTAGGCATGATGTCGTTCCCTGCGATCTCTTGGTTTGTGCGAGCTCGTATGACACAGGCGCGGTCGGCGCGTGGCGGCAGGGATCGTCAGCTCGCGCTCCAGATTCACCTGGTTGAGGCGTAGCCGCGCCCTCATGTGGACGGAAAGCTTCATGCAATCCCGTGATGCGCAACGTAACGAAATCGCGTTGGTATGCTTGGCTTGCACGCCCTATCGTGCAGACACACGATTCCTGCTCCGGAGCCCGTCATGTCCGCCACCGCCAAGCGCGGCTACGCGCCGGAGATCATTGTCGCCGCCGGCTGCCTGATCGCGTTGATCAGCTTCGGACCGCGCGCGAGTGCCGGCCTGTTCCAGATCCCGATGACATCCGAGTTCGGCTGGGGCCGCGACACGTTCAGCCTGGCGCTGGCGATCCAGAACCTGCTCTGGGGCCTCGGGGCGCCCTTCGCCGGCGCGATCGCCGATCGCTTCGGCATGGTGCGGGTGCTCTGCGTCGGCGCACTGCTCTATGCCGCCGGCCTGGTGACGATGTCCTATGCCTCGACTCCGCTGCAGCTTCATCTCGGCGCCGGCGTGCTGATCGGCTTCGGCCTCTCGGCCTGCTCCTTCAATCTGGTCCTTGCCGCTTTCGGCAAGCTCCTGCCGGAGCAATGGCGCCCGCTCGCCTTCGGTGCCGGCACCGCGGCCGGCTCCTTCGGCCAGTTCCTCTTCCCGCCGATCGGCAGCATCCTGATCGAGACGCTGGGCTGGCAGCAAGCGCTGATCGTCTTCGCCTTCACCTTGCTGCCCGTGCTGCCGCTCTCGGTGATGCTGGCGATGCGCGGCACGAAGCAGCCTGCGGCTGCGCCGGGTGCGGTCGCCGTGCCCGGCCAGAGTATCGCGCAGGCGCTGGCCGAGGCCTTCAAGCATCGCTCCTACGTCCTGCTCGTGCTGGGGTTCTTCACCTGCGGCTTCCAACTCGCCTTCATCACCGTGCACATGCCGGCCTATCTCAAGGACACCGGCCTGCCGGCCTGGGTCGGCGGCTGGACGCTGGCTGCGATCGGCCTCGCCAACGCGGTCGGCTCGCTCGGCTCCGGCTGGCTGACGTCGCGCATGCCCAAGCGCCATCTGCTCGCCTGGATCTATCTCGGCCGGGCGGTCGCCATCGCCATCTTCATCCTCTTGCCGCCGAGCCCGATGACCGCGATCGCCTTCGGCATCGTCATCGGCGTGTTCTGGCTCTCGACGGTGCCGCCGACTTCGGCGCTGGTGATGCTGATGTTCGGCACCAAATACATGGCGATGCTCTACGGCTTCGCCTTCTTCTCGCACCAGGTCGGCGGTTTCCTGGGCGTGCTGCTTGGCGGCATCCTCTACGAGCAGTTCGGCTCCTATAATATCGTCTGGTGGCTCTCGGTCGCGCTCGGCGTCGCCTCGGCTCTGATCAACCTGCCGATCGTCGAGAAACCGGTCGCGCGCGCCGTGCCGCAGCCAGCCTGACCAAAGACGCACGGCCGCGGCGCTTGCGGGCGGCGGCCGGGCGCGCCACTCCTAGAGGCCTGTTCGATGGCTTTTCGGGAGTGAGTTCATGTCGACCTTCAAGGCCCTGATCGCCAGCAAGGGCGAAGCCGGCACCAGCGTCGCCTTCAGCGAGTTCGCCGAGGCGGACCTGATGGAAGGCGACGTCACCGTCCGCGTCACCCATTCGACGCTGAACTACAAGGACGGGCTCGCCATCACCGGCCGCGCCCCGGTGGTGCGCCGCTGGCCGATGATCCCCGGCATCGATTTCGCCGGCCGCGTCGAGACGTCCGAGCATCCCGGTTTCAAGCCCGGCGACCTCGTCATCCTCAATGGCTGGGGCACCGGCGAGACCCATCTCGGCGCCTATGCCCAGAAGAGCCGGGTCAAGGGCGACTGGCTGGTACCGCTGCCGGATGGGATGACGCCAGCCGAGGCGATGGCGATCGGCACCGCCGGCTATACCGCCATGCTGAGCCTGCTTGCGCTGGAGCGTTACGACGTGAAGCCCGCCGACGGACCGGTCGTCGTCACCGGCGCGGCCGGCGGCGTCGGCTCGGTCGCGACCGCGCTGCTCGCCAAGGCGGGCTGGCACGTGATCGCCTCGACCGGAAGGCCGGAGGAGGCGGACTATCTGAAGGGCCTGGGCGCGGCCGAGATCATCGACCGGAACGAACTCTCCGCTCCCGGCCGCCCACTCGGCAAGGAGCGCTGGATCGCCGGCGTCGACGCCGTCGGCTCGCACACGCTCGCCAATGTGCTGTCGATGACGAAATATGGCGGGGCAGTCGCCGCCTGCGGCCTGGCGCAGGGCATGGACCTGCCGGCCTCGGTCGCGCCCTTTATCCTGCGCAGCGTCGCATTGCTCGGCATTGATTCAGTGATGTGCCCGAAGCCGCGCCGGCTCGAAGCGTGGCAGCGCCTCGCCAGCGATCTCGACCGCGACAAACTCGCGGCGATGACAACGACGATCCCGCTGGAGGATGTCGTCGAGACCGGCCGCGCGCTGCTCGACGGCAAGGTCCGCGGCCGGGTCGTGGTCGAGATCGGCTGACCTCTACTCGATCCTGATCTGCGCCTTCTCCACGACCGGCTCCCACTTCTTGATCTCGGCCTCGATAAAGGCGCGGAAGGCATCTGGTGTCATGCCGAGTCCGATGATCTTCTGCGCCGCCAGCCGGTCGCGGATCTCCGGGGTTTCGAGAATGCCGCGGACATCGCGCGAGACCTTCTCGACGATCTCCTTCGGCGTGCCGGCCGGCGCCGCCAGGCCATGCCAGGCGGTGACGTCGAAGCCGGGCAGGAACTCGCTCAGTGCCGGCAGGTCGGGCATGAAGCTCGCCCGCTCTGGAATCGAGGTCGCGAGCGCCCGGAGCTTGCCGGCCTCGACATAGGGCCAGGCCACGGCGGCGCCGTCGAGTGCGACGTCGAGCTGTCCGCTGAGCAGGTCGACCATCATCGGCCCGGAACCGCGATAGGGGACATGGGTCAGCTTGGTTCCGGTTGTCTGCTGGAACAGTTCCATGCCGACATGCAGCGAGGTGCCGACTCCGGAGGAACCGAAGTTCAGAGCGTTCGGCTTCTGCTTCAGCAGTGCGATGAACTCCGGCACGGTCTTGGCCGGCACTTTGTCGGGATTGACGACGAGGACGTTGGGCGTGATCGCCAGCTGGCTGACCGGAGCAAAATCCCGCAGCGGATCATAGGCGAGCCGCTCCTTGTAGAGCCACTTGTTCATGCCGTGGCTGCTGGCGTTGATCAGGCCGAGCGTGTAGCCGTCGGGCCTGGCGCGGGCGAGCGCGGCGACACCGATATTGCTGCCGCCGCCGCCGATGTTCTCGATGACGACGCCTTGCTTCCACAGCACCTGGAGACGTTCGGCGACGGCGCGCGCGACGAGGTCGGAGGCGCCGCCGGCGGCGAAGGGCACGATGATCTTGACCGGGCCGGTCGGATAGGGCGCCTGCGCGGCGGCCGCGGCGCAGGATGCGAGAAGAGCGATGGCGGTGATGACCGCCTTGAACGGCTTCATGATTGTCCTCCCTCTGTTCCGCCGCTCTCCCGAAGCCGGCGGCTGATCGTCAGTCACCCTCCCGCCAGATCGCGCCGAGCCGCGCGATCTTCTCGTCGGAGAGGTAGCCGTAGCGGTTGAGATGTAAGTTGCGGCAGGGCGTCCCGAGCACGGCACGGAACCGGCGCTCGACATCATCAGGCGGGCCATAGCCATGCGCGATCACCGAGAGGCGCGAACGTTGGATCTGGCCGCCCCCGATCTCGACGGTCCGGCGCAACGCGGCGTCATCGGCCGGATGCGGCTCGTGCGGCTCTGGGTAGCGCAACGCGTCGAGGCAAGTGGCCCCGCCATTGAGACCGAGCCAGCGATGAAACTCGGTGAAGATTGCATCTGCATCTACACCGGTGACAGCAGCCAGCCGCTCGACATAGCCACGTTCGATCATCGGCCAATGCATCGTGTAGTGCTTGATCGCGATCTCGTCGGCGACGCCGTCGACCGCCGCAAAGTCGAAGCCGGAGAGCCGGTTGAGCGGAGGCGGGAAGGCCTGCATCACCACGCCGACCCGGCCGTAGGAGACTTCCCTCACGATAGCGGTCAGTGCGCCGACATAGTCGGTGACGATGGCGCTGCGAAAGGCGAGTAGATCGGCCGCCCAACCGGCCGGCCGCAGCATGGCGTCGATCGCAGCGGCCTTTGTGGCCATCTGCTTTCGCGCCTTGCGGAGCCCTTCCAGCGCCCGCGCCCGGATCGCCTCGACATCATGGCCGAGTTCCTGTCCGCGCTTCACCGCCGGCGGACTGAAGTCGAAGAGCAGGCTGTCGAGCGCATAGGGCGGATATTCCGGCCAGTCGAAGCGCAGCGCATCGCAATCCGGATAGTTCGCCAGCAGGTCGGCGACGAGGGCGCGCATATAGGCCCGCAGGCCCTCGCTGGCGAGGCTGACATTGGCGTCGACGCGATTGCGGACCGGCGTTCCGAACACGGTCAGCGGTTCGTCTGTGCCGGCGTCGGGGCGCTGTTGCACGCGCAGCGCCGGCGGCGCTGCAGCCATGACCTGGAGCTGGGTCGTCATGCCGGCGCGCTTGGCCCTGCTCAGCATCTGCGCGACGATGTGGCCTTCGCGATGCGTCAGCGCGTCCGGCTCCGGCGGGGCATAGGGCGTATCGCGGTAGAAGCGCGGATTCGGGATGAAACTCGGTGCCGTTCGCATCCACAGGGCGGTATCGCCCCAGAGCGGCCGATCGAGCGTGCGGGCAAGGCCCGCGCCGGCGTCGGCCGGTGGCTCGCGCATGCCCAGCCGCTCGGCGCAGCGCTCGGCGACGGACGGCATCGTGCAGAACACGTCGCAACCGAGGCGCTCGACGATGTTCTCAAGGACGGAGTCGACACCTTCGGACTGGGCGTAGTCGGGCATCACCGTGATACCCAGCGAGCGCTTCGGGGCAGGCGTCATCATGGCGTGCGCACGAAGGGGTGGGCGTGGCCGGCGAGCCGTTCGAGGAAGATGCCGTTGGCCTCGATATGGACGTGCATCGCGGCGTGGGCCGCATAGGGATCGCCCCGCTCGATCGCGCCGAGAATGGCGCGGTGCTTGGCGAGCGCGTCGCCGAGCGCGCCACGCTGGGCGACCATCAGATGATGGACGCGCTCGAGCTGCGCCCGCGCCCGATCGACACTCATCCACATCTGATCAAGGCCCTGATGGGCGAACAAGGCACGATGGAAGCGCTCATCGCACTGATAGGCGTAGGCAGCATCGCCGGCCGCGACCGCTTCGGCATGGTCGGCGAGGGCCCGGCTCATCTCCGCGATCAGCGCCGGGGCGCGATTGGCGGCAGCCTGCGAGACGGCTTCGCCTTCGAGCAGCCGGCGGATCAGAATGGCCTCGCCGATCAGCTTTGGCTCGATCAGCGAGACGAAGGTGCCGAGATTGGGGAAGACGTCGAGCAGCCTCTCCTCGGCCAGCCGGGCGAAGGCCTCGCGCACCGGCGTGCGGCTGACGGCATAGGCCGTGCCGACGTCTCCCTCTGAGAGGGCGCTGCCGGGTGCAATGGCCAGCGTGACGATCGCGGCGCGCAGGGCGCGATAGACCTGCTCCGGCGCGCGCATCGTCCGGTCGATGGCAGCGGCTGGAAGGGCAGTAGGCTGATGATTGCGGGCGAGGCGGGGCATGGCGCTTTCTCTAACCAGAGTACCGGTATACAGGCTTTTGAAGCGACGCAAGAATTGACGACATCCGTCGCCTGCGATGGGAAAGGGTATCTGGGAGGTGCGGGTTTGGCGCGGGGCGCGCTACTCCGTGCCTTCGAGCAACGCCTTGCGCTTGGCCAGCTCGCCACCGACGAAGTCCATGAAGGCGCGGACCCGCGGCGCGTGCCTGATGTCGGGATGGGTCAGGATCCACAGGCCGGTCGAGAAGTCCGGGTCCGGCGGCAGCAATCGCACCAGCCCCGGCCGCTGGTCGGCGATGAAGCAGGGCAAGGGGCCGATCCCCATTCCCAGCTCCACTGCTTCCGTCAACCCAAGGACGGCCGAGGAGCGCAGTGCAATCCGGTCCGCCGGGACATGGTCGCGGACATAACGGGCCGCCTTGACGTAACCGAGAGGGTCACCGAGCGCGACCCAATCGCGCCGGAAGAACAGTTTCGGATCGGCGATCTCGGCATCCGTCGCCGGCGCGTCGGCGCGGGCGTAGACGGCCCAGTTGAGGTTGCCGAGGCGCCGGCCGACCAGCGTCTCGCCCGGTGAATCGCTGGCCCGGATGGCAACGTCGGCGTCACGGCGCGACAGGTTGAGCGTCTGGCTCGCCATGACGACATCGAGCCGGATCAGCGGGTGTGCCGCCCGGAACGCTGCGAAGATCGGCAGCAGCGTATGCAGATAGAGCGTGTCCGTGGTGGTGACGCGCAACTCGCCGGAGGGAGCAAGGTCGCGCCCCGCGAGCCGGCGCCCGAAGGCGGTGACGTCGTCATCGATGCGCGAGGCGAGCGTGGTCATCTCCTCGCCGGCCGAGGTCGCGACATAGCCGGTCTTGCGTCGCTCGAAGAGGGCGTGGCCGACCTGCTCCTCGATCTGCCCGAGCCGGCGGAACACGGTCGAATGATTGACGCCGAGCGCGGCGGCCGCACCCGTCAGCCCGCCGGCGTCGGCGATCGCTTTGATCAGGCGGAAATCATCCCAGGCGAGCTTGGACGTCGACAACGGGCACTCTCCGGCCATTTCGCGCGCCAGCATTGCCAGATCTTGCGGAATTGCAAGCGGATGCAGGCGATCCCGCTGGCTTCAGCGCGGGGCGGCGGCGCGCTTCAGCCGGTCGTTGATCGCCTCGCCGAGCCCATGCACCGGGATTGGCGCGACCGCGATCGTCTTCGGGCCGCGATCGTCGAGCTGGCGCAGGGCGGCGAAGAGATGGGCGGCCGCTTCGGTCAGGTCGCCTGCCGGGCTGAGGTTGAAGGCAAGCGCGGGCAGGCTGCCGTTCGGCTCCGGCCCGAAGCCGAGCCAAGCTTCGCCCGGTCGCGGTGCTTCCGCATCAAGCCTCACGGCGGCCTGCGGCGCGTAGTGCGAGGCGAGCAGGCCGGGCGCGAGCGGAGCCGAGCCGCCTTCCTCGACGATGACGAGGGTTTGCCCGATCGCCGCCTCAAGCGCCGCGCGCGGCACACCGCCGGGCCGCAGCAGGCGCGGAGCGCCGCCGAGGCAGGCGACGATGCTGGACTCGACCCCGACCTCCGTCGGCCCGGCATCGAGCACGGCGTCGATGCGGCCGTCGAGGTCGGCGAGCACGTGGTCGGCTTGCGTTGGGCTGACCCGTCCCGAGCGATTGGCCGAGGGCGCCGCGATCGGCCGGCCGGCGGCTTGCAGCACGGCGCGTGCGACCGGATGCGACGGCACCCTGAGCGCGACGCTGTCGAGGCCGGCGCGGGCGAGGCTGCAGACCGTGCAGGCGCTCGACGCTGGCACGACCAAAGTGAGGGGCCCCGGCCAGAACGCCTTGGCCAGCGCCAGAGCCGGAGCATCGAACAGACCCTGACGCCGCGCTGCGTCCACGTCCGGCAGATGCGAGATCAGCGGATTGAAGCTCGGGCGTTCCTTGGCGGCGTAGATCGAGGCGACGGCCCGGTCGTCGCTGGCGTCGGCGGCGAGCCCGTAGACTGTCTCGGTCGGCAGCGCGACCAGCTTGCCGGCTCGCAGCAACTCCGCGGCCACGGCGATGCCGGCCGCGTCGGCGGAAAGGCGCTGGGTCTGGCGAGGTCCGGTCACGGCTGCTCTTGAAAGTTCATATGTAAACTATAACAATGCCGACGCGGCATGCGCGAAGACGCGCCGGCTGGCGCGTGGCGGCGGGCATAGTTCGTCGCTAACATCGCCGTCAAACGCAACGAGCAGAATGCCCGACGGAAATGCACGGGCGCCGAGGGAGGTAAGCGATGTCGTACCGTGCTCCGGTCGAGGATATCCTGGCGACGATGCGCCATGTCGCCGGGCTCGACGCCCTGATCGCCGAGGGCCTTGCGCCGGAACTCGCTGATGGCGTCACCGAGGCGGTGCTTGAGGAAGCCGCGAGGTTCGCCGGCGACGTGCTCGCTCCCCTGAATATCGTCGGCGACCGGCACGGCTCCAAGCTCAAGGACGGCGTCGTCGTCACGCCACCGGGCTGGAAGGAAGCCTATCACGCCTGGGCTAAAGGCGGTTGGAATGCGCTTCCGGGGCCGGAAGCCTATGGCGGCCAGGCCCTGCCGGTTTTGGTGCAATCGGCCTGCACCGAAATGTGGAATTCGGCCGCCTTCGCCTTCGCGCTCGGCCCGCTGCTGACGGTTGGCGCGATCGAGGCGCTGCACGCCCATGGCTCCGACTATCTCAAGGAAACCTATCTCGCCAAGCTCGTCTCTGGCGAGTGGATGGGCACGATGAACCTGACCGAGCCGCAGGCCGGCTCGGACCTCAACGCCCTGCGCTCCAAGGCGGAGCGCGCCGGCGATGGCACCTATCGCATCAGCGGCCAGAAGATCTTCATCACCTATGGCGATCACGAGATGACGGACAACATCGTCCATCTCGTCCTCGCCCGCCTGCCCGATGCCCCTTCCGGCACGCGCGGCATCTCGCTCTTCCTCGTGCCGAAATACCTCGTCAACGCCGACGGCTCGCTCGGCGCGCGCAATGATGTCCGCTGCACCGGCGTCGAGCATAAGCTCGGCATCCACGCCTCGCCGACCTGCGCGATGAGCTATGGCGACGAGGGCGGCGCGATCGGCTGGCTGATCGGCGAGGAGAATCGCGGCCTCGCCTGCATGTTCACGATGATGAACAATGCCCGCCTCAACGTTGCGGTGCAGGGTGTCGCCATCGCCGAGCGCGCCTACCAGCAGGCGCTTTCCTTCGCGCAGGAGCGCAAGCAGGGCACCGCGCTCGATGCGCCGAAGGGTGCGCCGATGAGCCCGATCATCGTCCACCCCGACATTCGCCGCATGCTGATGGAGATGCGCGCCAAGACGCAGGCCGCGCGCACACTCTCGCTGCTGCTTGCCGCCTTGCTCGACCGTTCGCAGCGCGAGACCGACGAGACCAAGCGCAAGGCCGCAGCCGAACGGGCGGCGATCATCACGCCCGTCGCCAAGGCCTATGCCACCGATATCGGTGTCGAGGTCGCCTCCACCGGTGTCCAGGTCCATGGCGGCATGGGCTATGTCGAGGAGACCGGGGCGGCCCAGCATCTGCGCGACGCCCGCATCGCCACGATCTATGAGGGTACCAACGGCATCCAGGCGATCGACCTCGTGCTGCGCAAGCTGCCGCTTTCCAATGGCGACGCGGTCAAGGCGCTGATCGGCGAGATGCGCGGCGTCGTTGCCGAGGTGCGCGAGGCCAACACGCCCGGCTTCGGCCACAGTGCGGCGCGGCTCGGTGCGGCGGTCGACTCGCTCGAGCGCGCCACCGAATGGATGCTGGCGACCATGGGCATCGATCAGGCGAGCGTGCTCGCCGGCGCGACGCCCTATCTCAAGCTCTTCGCGCTCGCCCAGGGCGGTACCGGCCTCGCGAAGAAAGCGCTGGCGATGCGGGGCGAGGATCAGGGCGCCGCGGCGCTCGCCACCGCCCGCTTCTATGCCGAGCACCATGTCGGTGAAGCCACCGCGCTGGAGCTCGCCGTGACGGAGGGCGCCGGCGCCGTCGAGGATTCGGCTGCGGTCTTCGCGGCGTGAATGCGCTCCAGCCAGCGATGGCAGAGGGGGCAACCGCGAGGAACCCTTCTCCCGAGTGGGAGAAGGGCAGGGATGAGGGCCTGCCCTTACCTAAGAAGGCGCAGCGGCGCCGCATCGTTCCAACAATCAACGGCGGTCCCTCACCCCTACCCCTCTCCCATCCGGGAGAGGGGATCCCGCGCTCCGCCGTCACGGACAGCGCCTCGTCAGGCAGTCGCTGCCTTTCTGACTCGCATGTGCAGGAACAGCGGCGCGACATAGGTGTCGGCGAGATAGGGCACGGCCTTGGCCGTCTCAGCATCGACGCCCGGCTCGTGCATGTGCTCGATCCGGAAGCCGGTGGCGACCAGCAGGTTGACCCAGTCGCTGAGCGTGCGGTGGAAGCGCGGCACCCGGAACGGCTCGACCTTGGCCTTCTCCTCGGTCGGCGCCGCGCCGAAGCGCCAGCTCTCGATCTCGCCATTGGTGACGCGGAAATACTCGCGCACCTCGATGCCGAGCACGGTGCCAGCCTCGTCGCGCATCACCTTGCGGCCCGGCGTCGCGAAGCAGGGATGCAGGATCGAGAACTGCAGGAAGCCGCCGGGCTTCAGTACGCGGCTGGCCTCGGCGAAGGGCAGGGCCATGCCGTCGGCGAGGCGATAGGCGATGCCGAGCGGGTTTACAGCCTCGGCTTCCTGCGCGTGGCGGATGAAGGTCGGGGCGATGTCGATCGCGGTGATGTGCGCGCCTGCCTCGGCGAGCTTGCGCGTATTCGAGCCTTCGCCGCAGCCGATGTCGAGACCGGCCAAGCCGGTGACGTCAGGCAGGTTGGCCAGGAAGGCCGGGGTGTTCTGGGCGTCCCGGTAAAGGTCGTAGCCGGCCCGCGCGTGCCGGGTCCAGGTTTCGGCATTGGCCTCCCAGCAGGCCGCGACGTCGCTCGCTTCCATGATCGTCCTCGCCGTTCGGGGGAGGGGGCTTCTAGCTCAGCTTGTCTTCGCGGGAAACCTCATCGTCATTCCGGGGCTTCGCGAAGCGAAGAGCCCGGAACCCAGAACCGATGCGGCTTCGGACAGTGGCGATCGGCAGTCACGCTTTCACGACAATCCTCATCGGTTCTGGGTTCCGGGCTCAGGCCTGCGGCCTGCCCCGGAAAGACGGGGTGGTTCCGATGACCCCCGGTCCGATCGCCGGCAAGGTCTGCCTCGTCGCGGGCGCCTCGCGTGGGCTTGGACGCGGCATCGCCCGGGCGCTCGGCCAGGGCGGCGCGAGCGTGATCGTCACCGGTCGCTCCAGCGAGGCCGGGCCGCGCACCGACCAGCGCTCGGAAACCTTCGAGGACACGGCTCGCGAGGTCGAGGCGGCGGGTGGCCGTGGCGAGCCTTATCGCTGCGACCACACCAATGAGCGCGAGGTCGACCAGCTCGTCGCCTGGTCGCTGCGCCGTTTCGGCCGGCTCGATTGCGTCGTCGACGCGGTCTGGGGCGGCAATGAGGGCTATGATGGCGAGCGCTATCCGGACGGCTCAGCCTTCGGCGCCCCGTTCTGGCGCCGACCCGTCGCGCGGCTCGGCCAGAGCTTCGAGAGCGGCGTCTATGCGCAGTTGCTGCTGGCCCGCGCTGTCGCTCCTGCGATGGTGCAGATGCGCCAGGGCCTGATCGTCACGGTCAGCTTCGACACCGCCGGCGGCTATCTTGGCGATGTCTTCTACGACCTCGCTAAGGCGGCGATGAACCGGCTGACGCTGGCGATGGCGCAGGAGCTTTCGCCCTATGGTGTCACGGCGCTCGGCCTGTCGCCCGGCCATGTCCTGACCGAACGGGTGCGCGACGCCGGCATGGCTGCCGAGACCACCGAGACGCCGCTCTATGCCGGCCGGGCGGTCGCTGCGCTCGCTGCAGACCCGGATGTCGCCCGCCACGCCGGACAGATGCTGCATGCCGCCGATCTGGCGCGCACCTACGGTTTCACCGATGCGGACGGCACGCAGCCGGACCGGTTCAGCTTGCAGAATTCATGAGGAAGGAGACCAGCATGTCGCTCAAGGGCAAGACGCTCTTCATCACCGGCGGATCGCGCGGCATCGGGCTCGCCATCGCGATCAAGGCAGCGCGCGACGGCGCCAATGTCACCATCGCCGCCAAGACGGCCGAGCCGCATCCCAAGCTCGAAGGCACGATCTACACCGCCGCCGCCGAGATCGAGGCGGCCGGCGGCAAGTGCCTGCCACTGATGGTCGACGTCCGTGACGAGGCGAGCGTCGCGGAGGCGATCGCGAAGACGGCGCAGACCTTCGGCGGTATCGACATCGTCGTGAACAATGCGAGCGCGATCTCGCTGAGCAACACGCAGATGACCGATATGAAGCGCTACGATCTGATGCACCAGATCAACACGCGCGGCACCTTCATGGTCTCGAAATACGCCATTCCCCATCTGGAGAAGGCTGAGAACCCGCACATCCTGATGCTGTCGCCGCCGCTCGATATGAAGATGCGCTGGTTCGCGCCGCATTTGGCCTACACCATGGCGAAATACGGCATGAGCATGTGCGTGCTCGGCCTTGCCGGCGAGCTTGCGCCGAAAGGTATCGCCGTCAACGCGCTCTGGCCGCGGACGACGATCGCGACAGCTGCCGTCCAGAACCTTCTCGGCGGCGACAAGATGGTGCAGGCGAGCCGCACTCCGGAGATGATCGCCGACGCGGCCTGGATGGTCTTCAACAAGCCGTCGCGCAGTTTCTCGGGCAACTTCCTGATCGACGACAGCTTCATGGCTGGCGAGGGCGTGACCGACTTCACGCCCTACCGCGTCGACCCGTCAGTGCCGCTGATGCCCGACTTCTTCGTACCCGAGGAGATGACGCCGCCGCAGGGGGTAAAGGGCGGCGTCTGAGCCTCGATCACGTTATCTGCATTTGGACGGAACCGTCCAAATGCAGATAACGTGATCGATTCTAATAGTTTAGAGCATGCTTTACGCGAAAAACCGTTGCCACTTTTTCGCAGCATGCTCTAGCGAGCTCAGAACTCCTCCCACTCGCGCTCCCGCGCCGCGCCGCCCGCGACCTTGCGGGCGGGCATAGGAGCGCTGTGGGCGGCGGAAGGCTGCGCCTTCCGCGCCGGCGCGCGCGGAGCAGAGCGCGTTTCCGACATCGCGGCTGCGGCGAGGTTGCGCAGGCGTTCCGGCTCGCTGCTGGCCCCGGCATCGCTGCCCGCGATGCGGAAGGCCGCGACGAGCCGATCCAGGCTGTGGATCTGATCGGCGAGAGAGGCTGCGGACGCCGCGCTTTCCTCGGCGAGGGCGGCATTCTGCTGGGTCATCTCGTCCATGTGGGCGACGGTCTGACTCATCTCGTCGATGCCGTTGGCCTGCTCGCCGGCTGCCGCCGAAATCTCGACGACGGTCGCAGCGACCTGCCTGGAGGCCGAGACGATCTTGTCGAGAACTGTGCCGGCGGAGCGGACCAGCTTGACCCCTTCCTCGATCTCGATGGTCGAGGACTGGATCAAGGTCGTGATGTCCTTCGACGCCTCGGCAGAGCGCTGCGCCAACGTCCGGACCTCCGAGGCCACCACGGCGAAGCCCTTGCCGGCATCGCCGGCGCGGGCTGCTTCGACGGCGGCGTTCAGTGCCAGCAGATTGGTCTGGAAGGCGATGCCGTCGATGACGGAGGTAATGTCGGTGATCTTGCGCGAGGCGGCCTCGATCCGCTCCATCGCCTCGACGGCGTTCTGCACGATCGTGCCGCCTTGCTGGGCCACATTGGTGGCCTCATCGGAGGCCGATGCCGCAACCTTCGAGGAGCCAGCGCTCGCCTTGACGGAGGCTGCGAGCTCCTCGGTGGTGGCCGCGGTCTCCTCGAGCGAAGCTGCCTGCTCCTCGGTCCGCTTGGCGAGATCGTCGGCGCCCGCCTTGATTTCGCGGGCCGAGGCCGAGACCTGTGAGGTCGTCGCCTGGATGCCGCCGATCGTCTCCGAGAGCCGCTCGACCGTCTCGTTGACCGAGTGCTTCAGCTCGGCGAAGCGGCCCTGATAATCGGTCGCGATCCTGCGGGTCAGATCGCCCTGCGAGACTGATGCCAGGATGTCGGCGAACTCCGTGGTCGCGCCATCGACGACGGCGTTGATCTGGTTGATGCCGTTGACCAGCTGTTGCATCTGCGCGTCGGCGTTCTCCAGTTGCAACCGCGCGCTGAAATCGCCAGCCGCTGCTGCGGCGACGACCGTCCCGACATCGTTGACGACGGCGATCATGGACTCCGTCCGTGCAGCCCGCTCGGCTGCAGCGGCGCGCTCCTGCGCCTCGAGGGCCTGGACGCGCAGCCCGTTCTCCTTGAACACAAGGACGGCGGCAGCCATCCCGCCGATCTCGTCATTGCGGCCGCTGTCGATGATCTCGGTCGAGAAATCACCTTGCGCCAATTGCTTCATCGAGGCGGTCAGCGAGGTGATCGGGCGCGTCACGCGGCTCTGGACCAGCCAGAGCCCGACGAGAGCCAGCACGAGCGCGGCCGAGAGGACGAGGCCGTACATGACGAGCGAGCGCATCGCTGCCGCCGCCTTCGCGTCGGCGGCATCCGACACGACATCGATGGCGCGGCTTGCCACGGCGCCGACGGTTTCGGAGGCGGCGACGATCTGGTCGCGCCATTGGTCGGGGTTGATCGAAGGCTTGCGCCCGCCGGTCGCATTGGCGACCAGATCGGCCCGCGTCGCCTTGAAGGTGCCGCCGAAATAGGTGTTCTCAGCGGTCGCGAGCGCGTCCTTCAGCGCCTGGGGCGCAGTCGCCTGGGCGATGAGCTGTTTCACCACGCCCCATGCGAACTCCATGCGCGCGTCGTTGACGATGACCGCGTTGCTTTCCTTGGCGTCCAGCGGCCGGTCCTGGGCGACGGCGTTGTTGAGGATGATCGTCGATGATCCGCTGAGCGAGCGCGCTGCCCAGGCCATCGAGCGGATGGATGTGAGGCTGGCGAAGTTGGCGTCGAGAACGAGGATGCGTTCTTCGAGCGTCGTCGATGCACTCTCGAGCGCCGTCAGGAACTTGCCGGTCTGGGCCATGCTGGTCCCGACCAGCTCCTTCTCCCGCGACTCCACCGGGAGTTTCCAGTTGGCGTCGATCTTCGCCCGCAACGGTTTGAGCGCCGCGACATGGCTGTCGATCTCGTTCGATACGGTTGCTGCAGTGCTGTAGCCGTTCTTTTGCACGATCGCCTGCGCCGTGGCGATCGCATCGTCGAGCCGCTTGCGCCGCGTCAGCACGTCCTCGATCATCCCGCCATTCTTGTCGGTGGGCATCGTCATCGCGCTGGCGCCGTTGCCGCGTTCGTAACGGAGATTCTGGAGCGCGGCGAAATAGGCCTTGTTCAGATCGGCGAGAACCGAGACCTCGACGGCCGTGTTGTAGCGCGTCCAGGCCTGCCAGAGCGATTGCGTCGAGAGCGTTACGATCGCCGCGCTGGCAAGACCGAGGACGGTCAGGAGCATGGTCTTGATGCTGAGGTTTTTCGCGGCGTTGAGCATGGCAAACTCGGAAGAGAAACTGATCTGATCGGTGTCTCATCCTGCGATTTATTTTATGCTAACCAAGCTGCCGTGCCGGGGACGTCCTTGCCAGGGCAAGTGAATACCGCGTCGGGATCAAGCATCACCCGGGGCGTGTCATCGGTTTGACACTGCAGGGCGTTTGGAGTTGGTGCAGTGCAAATCGCGCCTCGGGCGCCTGATTCCGGATGACCGGCCATGCTCCTGATCCACGGCATTTGCCAGACGCACGGCGACAAGCTCGCCCATCGAACCCTGGCCGTCGATGAGGAGATTCCACCGGGCTCGATCTGGATCGACCTCTTCAATCCGACATCGGCCGAGGACGCCAAGGTCGAGCAGCATCTCGGCATCTCGATCCCGACCCGTGAGGAGATGCACGATCTCGAGCCCTCGGAGACGATCTATGCCGAGGATGGCGCGCATTACATGACGCTGCGCGTCATCTGCCAGTCGGACACGAATGTCCCCCGCCTCGCCGACGTCACCTTCATCCTGACCGAGAAGGCGCTGGTCACGGTGCGCTATGACGAGCCCGGTGCCTTCAACATCTTCATGAGCCGCGTCACCAAGCCCGGCGGCTGCGAGCTCGAGCCGGCCGGCGTCATCGAGGGGTTGATCGAGGCGATTGTCGATCGCGCCGCCGAGGTGCTGCGCGGGGTCGGCGACCGCATCGACCTGCGCTCGCGCCAGATCTTCGACGGCAACAGCGCCAGCGTCGAGCAGGGCCGCGTCTATCAGGCCGTGGTGCGCAAGATCGGCCAGTACGAGCACATCATCTCGAATGTGCGCGAGAGCATGGTCTCGGTCGAGCGGGTGCTGCTCTACCTTTCGGCCAACTTCAAGCGCACCAAGAAGGCGGCGAGCGGTTTCACGCCGGAATGGCGGGCCGCGATCCGCGACGTCCAGGCGATCGAGGAGCACGCCACCTTCCTGTCGAACAAGCTGCAGTTCATGCTGAACGCGACGCTCGGCCTGGTCAGCATCGAGCAGAACAAGATCATCAAGCTGTTCTCGGTCGTCGCCGTGGTCTTCATGCCACCGACGCTCGTCGCCTCGATCTACGGCATGAACTTCGAGAAGATGCCCGAGTTGAAGTGGGAACTCGGCTATCCGATGTCGCTCGTGATCATGGTGGTCGCGGCGATCCTGCCCTACCTCTTCTTTCGCTGGAAGAAGTGGCTCTGACCTCGCCGGGGCGACCCGGCTTCCGCTAGCCTGCCCGGATGACGCTGCCACAGATTCTGTCCTGCTCCCTGGTCGCCGCGATGATGGTGGCCTTCGTCTGGGGCAAGCTGCGCTATGACGTGGTCGCCCTGTTGGCACTGCTCGCCGGCGTCATGCTTGGCGTCGTCCCGGCCAAGGAGGCCTTCAAGGGCTTTTCCGACGACATCGTCATCATTGTCGCCAGCGCCCTGATCGTCAGCGCCGCAGTGGCGCGCTCCGGCCTGGTCGAGACCGCGCTCGCCCGCATCGCGCCGGCGCTACGCTCGACGCAGGCGCAGGTCGCTGTCCTCGTCTTCGTCGTCGCCGCCATGTCGGCGATCATCAAGAACATCGGCGCGCTCGCGATGATGCTGCCGATCGCCTACCAACTCGCCCGCAAGGACGGGAAGTCGCCCTCGGTCTTCCTGATGCCGATGGCCTTCGCCTCGCTGCTCGGCGGCATCGTCACGCTGGTCGGCACCTCGCCGAATGTCATCGTCGCCCGCGTCAGGCAGGAGCTCGGTGGCGAGCCCTTCGCCATGTTCGACTTCACGCCGGTCGGCATCGGCATTGCGGTCATCGGCTGCGCTTTCCTCAGCGTCGCCTACCGGCTGCTGCCGAAGGATCGCCAGGGCTCGCGCTCGCTCGACCAGGCTGTCGACATCAAGGACTACGTCACCGAGGCGCGCCTGCCCGAGAAGGGGCCGCTCACCGGCAAGACGGTCGCCGATCTCAGGAGACCGGGCGATGGCGAGGTCGAGGTCGTCGCGATCCTGCGCGATGGCGAGCGCCGCCGTGCCCCGCTCCCCGATGCCAGCCTGCGCGCCGGCGATATCCTGCTGCTACGCGGCGAGCCAAAGGCGCTGGAGCGGGTCATCGCGGCGGGCGAGCTCGAGCTTGCCGGCCAGCATCGCTCGACGCAGCGCGAGGGCTCGCTCGATCCGGCCCGCACCGGCGAGGCGATCGTCACGCAGGGCTCGCTGCTCGAAGGCATCAGCGCCGCCGAGATCGATCTGCACGCGCGCTTCCACATCAACCTGCTCGGCATCAGCCGCGCCGGCGAGCGCTTCACCGAGCGGCTGCGCGATATCCGCCTGCGCCCCGGCGACGTCGTCTTGCTGCAAGGCGACGAGGACCTGCTGCCGGAGCGCCTGCGCGAGCTCGGCCTGCTGCCGCTGGCGGCGCGCAGCCTTCAGCTCGGCAGCACCCGCCGCCGCCTCGTCACCGGGACGATCGTCGCCGCGACGGTGATCGTTGTCGCGCTCGGGCTGTTGCCGGTGGCGATCGCCTTCTTTGCCGCTGCGGTGCTCCTGCTGGTGACGCGTGCGCTGACGCTGCGCGATGCCTATGATTCGGTCGAGGCGCCGATCCTGATCATGCTGGCGGCACTGATCCCGGTCAGCGACAGCCTGCGGGTCACAGGCGCGACCGATGTCTTCGCCGGCTTGCTGGCGCAGGTCGGCGCTGGCCTGCCGGGCTGGGGTGCGGTCGGGCTGATGCTCGTCGCCGCCATGGCGGTGACACCCTTCCTCAACAACGCCGCGACCGTGCTGGTGATGGCGCCGATCGGCGCCGGCTTCGCCAAGACGCTGGGCTATAATCCCGACGCCTTCCTGATGGCGGTCGCGATCGGCGCGGCCTGCGACTTCCTCACCCCGATCGGCCACCAGTGCAACACGCTGGTGATGGGCCCGGGCGGCTATCGCTTCGGCGACTATGCCAGGCTCGGCGCGCCATTGTCGCTGCTGGTGATCCTGCTCGCGGTGCCGTTGATCCTCTGGGTCTGGCCGCTACGCTGAACACGAAGCGTTCGTCAGTGGCTGATCCAGCCCGAGAGAAAAGAATTCATGCCGGGCCATTCCGACGGAGAATGTTTCCACTGGCAGGATGGCTCAGAATGGAAGTATTCGGCTTCCCGCCAACTGCCGAGATGCCTATATATGCGGCAGATATTTTCGAGCCGCGCTGCGGTGATTGACGAGACCTTGCCATGACCACGACGACCTCCCGAGCCGGCGCGGCGACTGCCGGCGCCAAGCCGTTCTATGCGAGCTTCGGTTTCCAGGTTCTGGCCGCCATGGTGATCGGGCTCGTGCTCGGCTGGGTCGCGCGCAATATCGGGCCGGATGCGGCCGGGCAGCCGAATGGGCTGACGACCACGCTCGCGACGGTCGGCTCGATCTTCGTGCAATTGCTGCAGGCCCTGGTGCCGCCCCTGATCTTCACGGCGATCGTCGCCTCGATCAGCAATCTCAGGCAGCTCTCCAACGCGGCGGCACTGGTCTGGCAGACGCTGCTCTGGTTCGCGCTGACCGCCTTCATCGCCGTGCTGATCGGCATCGCACTCGGCCTCATCATCCAGCCCGGCATCAATTCGGGCGTGCTCGCCGCCAGCGCCAAGGCGCCCGGATCGGTCGGCTCCTGGCTCGACTTCCTGAAGGGGCTCGTGCCCGCCAACGTCTTCGGCCTGCAGGCCTCGACCCGGATCGATGGCGGGGCGGCGACCACCCGGCTCGGCTTCAACGTGCTCCAGCTGCTCGTCATCTCGATCGTTATCGGCGTCGCGGCGCTGAAGGTCGGCGAGCGCGCCAACAGCTTCCTCGCCTTCAACGAATCTTTGCTGGCGATCGTCCGCAAGATCCTGTGGTGGGTGATCCGGCTGACGCCGATCGGCACCATCGGCCTGCTCGGCAATGCCGTGGCGCAATATGGCTGGCAGACCCTGCAGCAGCTCTCCTGGTATGCGTTCGCGATCTATCTCGGCCTCGCCATCGTGCTGCTGATCGTCTACCCGGCCCTGCTCGTCCTGCACGGGCTCTCGCCGCTGCGCTTCTTCGCCGGCGCCTGGCCGGCGATCCAGCTCGCCTTCGTCTCGCGCTCCTCGGTCGGCACCTTGCCGGTGACCGAGGCCGTGACCGAGAAGAGCCTGGGCGTGCCCAGGGAATATGCCGCCTTCGCCGTGCCGCTCGGCGCGACCACCAAGATGGATGGCTGCGCGGCGATCTACCCGGCGATCTCGGCGATCTTCGTGGCGCAGTTCTACGGCGTCCCGCTCGGCCTGCAGGAATATGTGCTGATCGCCTTCGTCTCGGTCATCGGCTCGGCTGCGACCGCCGGGCTCACCGGCGCGACGGTGATGCTGACGCTGACGCTGTCGACGCTCGGCCTGCCGCTCGCCGGCGTCGGCCTGCTGCTCGCCATCGATCCGATCCTCGACATGGGCCGCACGGCCGTGAATGTCGCCGGCCAGGCGCTGGTGCCGACCATCGTCGCCAAGCGGCAAGGCATGCTCGATCAGGCGCAGTACGACCGCGCCGGCGACATCGAGGCGATTGACGCCGGCGCCCAAACCGCCTGAGGCGGACTCATCAGCGCGGCGGAAGCTTCGAGAGCAGGGCCTCGCCGCGCGGTGACAACCGGTAGCCGACTTCAAGGCTTTCGGTCAGGCCGAGAGCCTTGAGCTTGCGCACATCCTGCTTGAACGGGAGCATCTCGCGCCCGAGCAGCTCGGCGAGTTCGGCGGCGCGTCGCTCGGGATAAGCCGCGATCAGTGCGAGCGTGGCGTGCGTCCAAGGCTGGCGCGCATCGAGCCGGGTGAGGCGCTGGACCAGCTGCTCCGCTTCGGCGTCCGTCAGGTCATCAGCTTCGCGCAAGGCTGCGCGCGGATCGGGGCCGGCCAAACGAACGCGGACGCGATAGAGCTCGCCGTCGCGGCCAGCCAACGCAGCGAGCGCATCGTCGAGTGAGCCAAAGCCGGCGGCTTTTGCTACGGCGTCATCGATGTCAGCTTCGGAGATCAGCTCGACCGCGTCGATGGCGAGCTGACCGATCGCTGTCAGCAGCGTGCCGCCGCTCTTGACGCTCGGCCGACGCCAGCGCCGCAGGACAATGGTGATGTTGCCCCCGGCGATGCCCTCAAGCGTGCGCCGGTCGAGCAGCACGGCGTTTAGGCCATCACCTTGGCCAGCACATCCTTCAGCCCGCCATCGCGCTCCAGCCAGCCGGGCACCGGCAGGTTCTTCGAGCGCAGGAATTCCGGATTGAACAGCTTCGACTGATAGCGCGTGCCGTAGTCGCAGAGGATGGTCACGATGGTGTGGCCGGGCCCCATCTCCTTCGCCAGCCGGATCGCGCCGGCGACATTGATGCCGGAGGAGCCGCCGAGGCAGAGGCCCTCTTCCTCCAGCAGCTGGAAGCAGAGCGGGATCGCCTCTTCGTCCGGAATCTGGAAGGCGACGTCGATCGGCGCGCCTTCGATGTTTTTGGTGATCCGGCCCTGACCGATGCCCTCGGTGATCGAGGACCCCTCGGCCTTGAGCTCGCCGGTGGTGTAATAGGCGTAGAGCGCCGCGCCCATCGGGTCGGCGAGGGCGATGCGGATCTTCGGATTGAAGCCCTTGAGCGCGATCGCGACGCCGGCGAGCGTGCCGCCGGTGCCGACGGCGCTGACGAAGCCGTCGACCTTGCCGTCGGTCTGCTGCCAGATCTCCGGGCCGGTCGTCTCGATATGGCCCTGGCGATTGGCGACATTATCGAACTGGTTGGCCCAGATCGCGCCGTTGGTCTCCGTCTTTGCCAGCTCCTCGGCGAGGCGGCCGGAGACCTTCACATAGTTGTTCGGGTTGACGTAGCCGACGGCCGGGACCTCGACCAGGGTCGCGCCGGCGAGCCGCAGCATGTCCTTCTTTTCCTGGCTCTGCGTCTCCGGGATGACGATCACGCTGCGATAGCCGAGCGCATTGCCGACCAGCGCGAGGCCAATGCCGGTATTGCCGGCCGTGCCCTCGACGATGACGCCGCCTGGCTTGAGCGCGCCGCTCTTTTCGGCGTCGCGGATGATGGCGAGCGCGGCTCGGTCCTTGACCGATTGGCCGGGGTTCATGAACTCGGCCTTGCCGAGGATCTCGCAGCCGGTTTCCTGCGATGCTCGCTTCAACTTGATCAGGGGGGTGTTGCCGATCGCTTCGACGACGCCGTTGCGGATAGTCATATTAGACAGCTCCAGCCATTTCCCTGCTTGCCGTCACCTGATAGGCCAAACCTTCCTGCAGGTCATCAGTATCGAAACCATGTCCGCCCTCGCCATGAATGAAACGCTCACGATCGCGCGGCTCGGCCAGCGCGGCGACGGCGTCGCCGATACGGCGGAGGGCCAGGTCTTCGTGCCCTTCGCCCTTCCGGGCGAAAGCGTGCGGGCCGTGCGCGACGGCGATCGGGCGCAAGTCGTCGAGATTCTCGCGCCATCGGCATCGCGCATCGCTGCGATCTGCCCGCTCTTCACCCGCTGTGGCGGCTGTGCCGCGCAGCATATGGGCGAAGGCCTCTATGCCGAATGGAAGCGCCAGCAGGTGGTGACGGCGCTGTCCCGTGCCGGGCTGGAAACGCAGGTCGCGGCACTGGTCGATGCCCATGGCGCCGGCCGCAGGCGCGTCACCTTCCATGCGAGGCGCGACGCTGACGGCATGCGCGTCGGCTTCATGGCGGCGAAGAGCCATGACCTGATCGAGGTCGAGGCCTGCCCGGTGCTGGCCCTTGGCTTGGCGCGGGCGCCCGCCGTGGCGCAACTCCTTGCCAACCGCCTGCGCTCCTCGAACAAGCCGCTCGATATCCAGCTCACCGCCTCGCAGGCCGGGCTCGATGTCGACATCCGTGGCCACGGACCGGCCGGCGATTCCTTACGCCGGCAACTCACCGAAGCAGCCGAGCGGCTCGACCTGGCGCGACTAGCCATGCATGGCGAGGTCATCGTCGAGCGGCGCGCGCCCTTCCAGCTGATGGGCAAGGCCTCGGTGACACCGGCGCCCGGCGGCTTCCTGCAGGCGACGGCAGAGGGCGAAGCAACCCTGTCGCGCCTTGTGCTCGATGCGATCCCGAAGGCGAAGCGCGTCGCCGATCTGTTCGCCGGCTGCGGCCCGTTCAGCGTCCGGCTTGCCGAGAAAGCGCAGGTTTCGGCCTTCGAGAGCGACAAGGCGGCAATCCAGGCGCTAAGCCGGGCCGCCAATCATACGCAGGGCTTGAAGCAGGTCGCAGTCGAAGCGCGCGACCTCTTCCGTCGCCCGCTGCTCGAGCATGAGCTCAACGCGTTCGACGCCGTCGTGCTCGACCCGCCGCGGGCGGGCGCCGAGGCACAAGCCAAGCGGCTCGCGGCCTCGAAGGTGCCAGTGGTGGCCTATGTCTCCTGCGATGTCGGCAGCTTTGCCCGCGACGCGGCGCTTTTGGTCGCAGGCGGCTATGCGCTGGAGCGCGTGACGCCGGTCGACCAGTTCCGCTATTCCGCCCACATCGAACTCGTCGGCGTCTTCCGCAAGGCTGCCGGCAGCCGCAGATAAGATCGCCTTGGAGGCAGGATGAGCGCGCCCGTTATCGAAGCTCTGGCCGGCATCGTCGGCGCGAAGAATGTGATCACCGACGCCGATGCGATGGTGCCCTATCTCAAGGAGCCGCGCGGTCTCTTCCACGGCAAGGCGCAGGCCGTAGTCCGGCCGGGCTCCGTCGCCGAGGTTTCTGCCCTGATGAAGTGGGCGAGCGAGACCGGCGCGACGGTCGTGCCGCAAGGCGGCAATACCGGCATGGTCGGTGGCCAGGTCCCGGTCGCTGAGGGCCGGGAGATCATCCTGTCGCTGCAGCGGCTCGACAAGATCCGCTCGGTCGATGTCGACGGCGACACCATGACCGTCGAGGCCGGTGTCATCTTGCAGAAGGCGCAGGAGGCGGCCGAGGCGGCCGGGCGGCTCTTCCCGCTCTCGCTTGCCTCGGAAGGCTCCTGCACGGTCGGCGGCAATCTCTCGAGCAATGCCGGCGGCACCGCCGTGATCGCCTATGGCAATGCCCGCGAGCTTTGCCTCGGCCTCGAGGTCGTCCTCGCCGACGGGCGCGTCTGGAACGGCCTGCGCCAATTGCGCAAGGACAACACAGGCTACGACCTCAAGAACCTCTTCATCGGCTCGGAAGGCACGCTCGGCATCATCACTGCCGCCGTGCTGAAGCTCTTCCCATTGCCGATGGCGCGCGCCACCGCCTTCCTCGCCGTGCCTGATCCGGAAGCCGCGCTGTCCCTGCTCAACAAGGCCAAGGCCAGCGCCGGCGGCACGCTCACCACCTTCGAGATCATGCCGCGCATCGGCCTCGACTTCGTCGTCCGGCACGCCAGCGGCGCCCGCGACCCGCTCTCGGAGCCCTCACCCTGGTATGTGCTGATGGAGGTCTCGGCGCAGGCCGAGGCCGGACTGAGCGAGGCGGTTGAGGCCTTCCTCGGCGAAGCCTTGGAAGAGGGGCTCGTCACCGACGCCGTGCTCGCCGGCTCGCTCGGCCAGCGCGCCGATCTCTGGAAGCTGCGCGAGATGCTCTCCGAGGTGCAGACCCATGAGGGCGGCTCGATCAAGCACGACATCTCCGTGCCGCTCCATGCCATGCCCGAATTCCTGAAGCGGGCCACCGCCAGGGTCGAGGCGATGGTGTCGGGTTGCCGGCCGGTGCCGTTCGGCCATCTCGGCGACGGCAACATCCATTTCAACGTCAGCCAGCCGGTCGGCGCCGACAAGGCCGCCTATCTTGCCGGCTGGAGCGCGATGAACGAGGCGGTGCACGCCATCGTCACCGAACTCAAGGGCTCGATCTCGGCCGAGCACGGCATCGGCCGCCTCAAGCGCTCGCTCCTGCCTGGCGTCAAGGACCCGGTCGAACTCGACCTGATGCGCACGGTGAAGGCGGCGCTCGATCCCAAGGGCGTGCTCAATCCCGGATCGGTGCTGTAGCGCATGAGCGAGCGCCGGCCGGTCTTCCAGGAGGTGCTCGGCGAGGACTGGGCGAAGCTCGGCGAGGTCATCCGGCGCCATTACTTCCTGCGCTCGTTCAGCGACGACTACATCTGCGTCAAGGGCGTGATGCACGAGGTCGAGCACAGCGCCTTTGCCAGATTGCTGCTGCCCTTCGCCCGGATCGTCGGAGCGCTGGTGCCCTATCGCGGCCGCGACGTGCCGATCGAGGTGCACTACACCGCCCGACCAGAAGACGGGACGCTGCACTGGGACCGGGTGTTCCATTTCGCCGGGCGCAAGCCGTTCCATTTCCGCTCGCGCATGCAGCAGACGGGCCCGAACCAGGTCATCGAGTTCGTCCGCTTCGGCGTCGGCATGCGCCTCAGGGTCACGGCGGAGGAGGGCGCGCTGGTGTTCCGCGACGAAGGCTATGTCTGGCGGCTCTTCGGCTACGACTTGCCGTTGCCCGTCGGGCTTCTCCTCGGCACGGGCTATATCGAGGAGCGGCCGATCGATGATCGCAGCTTCAGCATGCGGATGACGCTGAAGCATCCGCTCTTCGGCGAGCTCTTCCGCTACAGCGGCGTGTTTGCGGTTCCGGAGGAGGCGTGACCACGGGCGAGGCCGCTGGTCGCTGAGCCGCTACAGGGCCATATCGCCCTTGGTGACGCGGCAGACCTCGGCGAGCGCCAGCACCAGATGGTAGAGCACCCGGACCGGGACCCGATCGCTCATCGGCCGCCCCTGGTTATCGAGCTGGTTGACCCATAGCGCGTTCCTGGCGTCGATAAAGTGCCGGAAGAGCAGTTCCAGATGCTGTTCGAGCCGTGCCGCGGCATCGTCATCGCCCTCGAATTCGATCCTTGCGACGAGCGCCTTCAGATACTCGGTCTGCGGCCAGAGCAGGGCGGCGCCGTTCAGCACGCGGCCTGTCGGATCGACTTCGTTCACGACGAGCCGCGATGGATTGACCGAGGCGTCGACCTGAGCCTCCCCGAATGCATGGAGCTTTCGCGCCGTCTCGCGAGCGTCGCCCGAACCGGTCAGCCGCTCGTGGTGATAGAGCAGCCAGGTCCATTCGAAATGGTGGCCGGGTTCCCTGATCAGCCCGCGTGGGCCGGGGAACGTTGCCCAATCCTCGCCGAAGAACTCGCCGAGCGTGCCATTGGCATCCAGCATCCGCTCCCGCATCAGGCGTACGAGCCGGCCGGCCGTCGCCAGCCAGCGCGGGTCGGGCGATGCCGCTGCGAGCGCGTGGCAGGCCTCGAGCAGGTGCATATGCGGGTTCTGGCGCCGCGGCTGCGTGCCCAGCGTATCCTCACGGAAGCCGCCGGCCGGATGCGCCAGCTCGCCGTCGAGGAAGTCCATCACCTCGCCAGCGATCGCCAGCGCGTCCGTCTCGCCGGTCGCCTTGGCGAACCAGCCGAGCGCGAACAGGACGAAGGCGAGATCGTAGAAGTCGGACCTCCCGTCCACCGCCTCTCCGCGCGTTGTACAGGAATGGCTGAAGCGTCCGTCGGCGCGCTGGCAGGCGCCGGTCAGGAAGGCGAAGCCGTGCCGCGCCGCCGCCAATGCCTCGGGCACGCCGAGCAAATGCGCGTGGCTGAAGACATAGGTCAGCCGGGCCGTGACCAGGGTCGTGCGCAGATCGCTGGTCTCGGGCGTTCCGTCCGGGCCGAGATACTCGACGAAGCCGGGCCGCGCCGGGTCGAAGGCGCGGTCGATCCAGCCCGGCAGCAATGTGTTCGTCAGCCAGAACTGTAGATCGTCTGGTGCGGGGCTCGACATGCTTTAGATCCTCGGAGCCGCGTGCGAGGCGTGCTCGATCAAGCGCGGCGCCGGGCAGATTCCAACAGTTTGTCGCGATTTCAGGTCGTGCTTGAAGTCGAAATCACGCTGGTCAGGGCGGTGGGCTCTCAGGGTGTCGCCACATAGCCGTCCCGGCGCGGGTCGCAGGCGCCCGTCAGCCGGCCTGTGGCCGGATCGCGCGCAACCGCCTGCATGCCGCCGACACGCATCGTCCAGCCGGTATCGAAGGGCACGATCGCATGGCCGCGCCCGGCCAGCGCCGCAATCGTCGCTGGTGCAAGCCGATCCTCGACCTCGATCGCGCGGCCATCCCAGAGCCGGGCGCGCGGCGCCTCGATCGCGTCCTGCAGCGGAAGGCCGAAATCGACGTGCTGGACCATGGCCTGCACCTGGGTCTGCAGGATGCCGTAGCTGCCGGGCGTGCCGAGTGCGAGCACCGGCGCACCATCTTTGGTCGAGAGGGTGGGGGACATGCACATCGGCAGTTCCGAACCGGGCAGCGAGCGGTTCGGGCTGCCGGGCTGCACGTCGGCCCAGTACAGGAAGTTGTTGAGGCAAAGTCCCGTGCCGGGCACCACGACGCCGCTGCCGAAGGGGCTGCCGATGCTCTGCGTCACGCAGATCAGGTTGCCGTCGCGGTCGGCGATCGAGAAGGAGGTGGTGTGGCCGGGGTCCTCGCCTGCTGGCGCCTGCGGCATCCATTGCTCGGTCGGGCCGTCGATCGGCTTGCCGTCGCGGACCTGTGCCCGCAGCCGCTCGACGAAAGGCTCGGACAGGATCTCGGCGAGCTTCTCGGGCCCCGGATTATTGTGGGCGATCCGGATGCCGGCGGCGAGGCGGATGGCACGGTAGACGATGTCGAGATGCTCGATGCCGTTGCGCTCCAGCTTGCTGAGGTCGAAGCCGTCGAGGATGCGCAGGGTCAGCAGGAACTGGAAGCCTTCGCAGGCCGGCGGCGGCAGATGCACCTGCCGGTCGCGATAGGCGATGGCGAGCGGCTCGCGCCAATTGGGTGAGACCTTGGCGAGGTCGGCCATGGTCAGCGTGCCGCCCTGCGCCTTGAGATGGGCCGTGATCGTCTCGCCGAGTGGCCCCTGATAGAGATGGCCCGGCCCTTTGACGGCGATATCGCGCAGGGTCGCCGCCAGCTCCGGCTGGTGCAGGATCTGGCCGAGCGCGACGCTTGTCCCTCCCTCGCGCAGGTAATTCCGCGCCCAATGTTCGTAGAGCTCGGGCCGCTCGCGCAGCAGCGGCGCCTGCTCGTTGAACTCCACCACGCCGAACTCGGCGATCGGGAAGCCGTCCTCGGCGAGCGCGATCGCCGGCGCGAAGATCTCTCCGAGCGAGAGGCGGCCATAGGCACGGTTGAGCTCGCACCAGCCGGCGAGATTGCCGGGCGGGGCCACCGCGAGCGCGCCGCGCTCGAGATCGGAACGCTGGCTGAAGCGCTCGATCGGGAAGCTCTCGGGCACGCGGGGCACGAAATCGAGCACCCGTACGCGCTTCTCGGCCGCGACCCACATCGTCGCCGAGCCCATGCCGGCGAGGCTCGACATGAACGGCTCGACCACATTGAGCGCCGCCGCGACCGCGCCGACTGCGTCGAAGACGTTGCCGCCCTGGGCGAGGATGCGGGCACCGGCCTGCGCCGCCAGCGGATGCGCGGCGGTGACCATGCCGTGCAGGGAGCTCATCGTCGGGCGGCGGCCATCCATATCGGGCGTTTCCTCTGTTGGTCTCGTTCGAGACGAGAGTACGCACGCTGTCGGGGGCTGCGCTAGAACAGGCTGCCCTGTGCATCGTCCGGGCTGCCCCGACGGGAACGCATGACGGGCTTGGCGGGAGGCGCTGGCGCCAAGGCCGGATCGAAGGCTTCCTGCACCTCCGGCCCGTCATTGGCGACCTTGTTCACTGCCGGTCCGAGCCGGAGCATCTCCAGGAGATCGTCGGGTGGCGGCTGCAGCAGCGCTTGCAGATCGGCCGGCCCGGCCGCCGGATCGAGCCAGGTGTCGAAAGCTTCGGGCGGCACGATGACGGGTGAGCGGTGGTGGATCGCCGCCATCTGCCCGTTCGCCGAACCGGTGACCATCGCGACCGTGTCGATCTCGGAACCATCCGGGCTGTGCCAGGTCTCCCACAAGGCCGCGAAGGCGAAGAAGCCCTGATCGGGCTTCCGGAAGAGGTAGGGCCGGTTCTCCTGCTGCCGGCCCTCGCCGAGGCGATGCCATTCGTAGAAGCCATCAGCCGGCATCAGGCAGCGCCGGCGGATGAAGGCGGCGCGGAAGGACGGTTTCTCGCGGGCGCTCTCGCCGCGGACATTGATGACCAAAGGAAAGGTTTTGGGATCCTTGACCCAGCCCGGGATGAAACCCCAGCGCATCAGGATGAACTGGCGCCGGCCCTCGTCGAGGCGCACCACCGGCACCGGTTGCGTCGGCGCGATGTTGTAGCGCGGCGGGAAATTCGGCTGCTCGCGATAGGCGAAGGCCTCGCGCATCGCCTCTGGCGGTAAGGTAATGGCATAGCGACCACACATCGCCCGATCAGTTCCGTCTTATCGTGACCGGATCAAGACTTTGTTTGCTGTTGGCACAGCATAGTCGCGCCGCTTCCGGGGCCTCTTCATGTCTGCTACCGCGACCGAGACATCACCGACCGCGGCGGGCGGCATCACACCGCAACTCTCGACCGACTATCTCAACCGCCACAGCGAAGCGCTGATGCTGCTGGAGATGGTGCCGCTCGACCGCGAGATCGTCGGCGATCTCAAGGCCTGGCGCGCGCTTGGCTATGTCGAGCATTTCGCGATCTCCCCGTTGCGCTGTGCTGGCGAGGCCATGGCCGCCTATCGCGCGCTGGATCGGCGCGAGGCGGAAGGTTTCGAGCAGCTCTGCGCCGCTATGGACCGCCTGGTCTATACCGCTACGGCGTTGCTTGATGAGATGCCGACCGAGGAGGATCCGGCACTGATCGTCGATGTCGCCAGCCTGTCGTTGCGCCGCCTGATCGCGCGCGCCACCGCCTTCATCAACGCCAATGGTCGAGGCCAAGCCGCCTATATCGATGCCGGTGCCGTGCAGGCCGACATCGATACGCTGATGGCGAGCTAGACGCTCCGCACGCCTCCGAGCAGGAATTCGCGGTTGCCGTCGCCGCCCTCGATCGGCGAGGGGATGAGCCCGCTGATGGCGAAGCCGAGGCCGCTGACCACGTCCGCGATCTCCGCGCAGATCTGCTGCTGAAGCGCCTCGTCGCGCAGCACGCCTTTCTTCAGCGCCGAGCGCTTGGTCTCGAATTGCGGCTTCACCAGTGCGATCAGCCGGGCTTGCGGCGCCAGCAGCTTAGCCACCGCCGGCAGCACCAGCTTCAGCGAGATGAAGCTGACGTCGATCACGGCGAGCGCCGGCGCCTGCGTGAACAGGCCGGGATCGAGCGTGCGGATGTCCTGGCTCTCCAGGCTGGTCAGACGGGGGTGCCCGTGCAGGCTCTCATGCAATTGCGCTTGGCCGACATCGATGCCGTAGACATGCGCTGCCCCGCGCCGGAGCAGCACATCGCTGAAGCCGCCGGTCGAGGCGCCGACATCGAGACAAATTAGCCCTGCCGCATCGAAGCCGAAGGCGTCGAGCGCGGCGGCGAGCTTCACCCCGCCGCGCGAAACGTAAGGGTGCGCCGCCTGCGCCTCGATCGTCGCCTTCGCGAGCACCGTCTCCGAGGCCTTGCGCAGCACGACGCCATCGGCGCTGACGAGGCCGGCGGCGATGGCAGCCTGCGCCCGCGCACGGCTCTCGAACAGGCCGCGCTCAAGCAGCAGCAGGTCGGCGCGGACCCGGCGCGGCAGGCCCGCGGTCATGGGCTCAAGCGCGCCGCGCGGCGCTGGCCGGGCCGAGCGCGGTCTCGACGGTGCGCACGATCCCGGCGGCGTCGAGACCGGCCTGCGCATACATCGCCTCGGGCTTGTTGTGCTCCTGGAAGATGTCGGGCAGCGTCAGGCTGCGGATCTTCAGGCCGCGGTCGAGTGCGCCTTCACGCGCCAGCAATTGCAGCACATGGCTGCCGAAGCCGCCGACCGAGCCTTCCTCGACGGTGACCAGCACCTCATGCTCGCGGGCGAGGCGCAGGATCAGCTCCTCGTCGAGCGGCTTGGCGAAGCGGGCATCGGCGACGGTGGTCGAGAGTCCGCGCTGGCCGAGCTGCTCGGCGGCCGTGAGGCACTCTGCCAGCCGCGTGCCGAGCGAGAGCAGTGCGACCTGCGTGCCCTGCTTGACGATGCGCCCCTTGCCGATTTCGAGCGGCACGCCGTGCTGGGGCATCTCGACGCCGACGCCCTCGCCACGCGGATAGCGGAAGGCGATCGGCCCGTCGTCATAGGCGGCCGCAGTTGCGACCATATGGGTCAGCTCGGCCTCGTCGGCCGCCGCCATCACCACCATGTCGGGCAGGCAGGCGAGATAAGCTATGTCGAAGGCGCCGGCATGGGTCGCCCCGTCGGCTCCGACAAGGCCGGCCCGGTCGAGCGCGAAGCGGACCGGCAGTTTCTGGATCGCGACGTCGTGCACGATCTGGTCGTAGGCGCGCTGCAGGAAGGTCGAGTAGATCGCGCAGAACGGCTTGAAGCCTTCGGTCGCCAGGCCCGCCGCAAAGGTCACCGCGTGCTGCTCGGCGATGCCGACATCGAAGGTCCGGCCCGGGAATTCCTTGCCGAAGGCATCGAGCCCGGTGCCGGACGGCATGGCGGCGGTGACCGCCACGATCTTCTCGTCCTCGCGCGCCGCCTTGATCAGGGCGTTGGCGAAGACATTGGTGTAGCTCGGCGCATTCGCCGGCGCCTTGGCCTGCAGGCCGGTGACCGGGTCGAACTTGACCACGCCATGGTATTTGTCGGCGCTGGCCTCGGCCGGGGCGTAGCCCTTGCCCTTCTGCGTCACGACATGGACGAGAATCGGCCCCGTCTCGGCGTCGCGAACATTGCGCAGCACCGGCAGCAGATGGTCGAGGTTGTGCCCGTCGATCGGCCCGACATAGTAGAAGCCGAGCTCCTCGAAGAGGGTGCCGCCGGTCCAGAAGCCGCGGGCATATTCTTCGGTCCGCTTCGCCTTCTCATGGAAGAAGCGCGGCAGCTTTTCGGCCAGGTATTTGGCGACCTCGCGCAGCGAGCGATAGGTCCGGCCCGAGACCAGTCGGGCGAGATAGGCCGACATCGCGCCGACCGGCGGGGCGATCGACATGTCGTTGTCGTTGAGGATGACGATCAGCCGCGAGCCCGTCGCGCCGGCATTGTTCATCGCCTCATAGGCCATGCCGGCCGACATCGCGCCGTCGCCGATCACGGCGATGACGTTGTTGGCCTTGCCCGCCAGATCGCGCCCGACCGCCATGCCGAGGCCGGCCGAGATCGAGGTCGAGGAATGGGCGGCGCCGAACGGGTCGTATTCGCTCTCCGCGCGCCTGGTGAAACCCGAGAGCCCGCCGGGCTGGCGCAGGGTGCGGATTTCGGCGCGGCGGCCGGTCAGGATCTTGTGCGGATAGGCCTGGTGGCCGACATCCCAGATCAGCCGGTCCTGCGGCGTGTCGAAGACATGATGCAGCGCGACGGTGAGCTCGACCACGCCGAGCCCGGCACCGAGATGGCCGCCGGTGACCGAGACAGCATCGATCGTCTCGGCCCGGAGCTCGTCGGCGAGCTGGCGCAATTGCGCATCGTCGAGCCGGCGCAAGGCAGCCGGATCAGGTACCTGGTCGAGGAGAGGCGTGTGGGGGCGAGGCAAGGGCTGGCCGAAGCTTGCTGGATCGTGCCTTCGAAATAGTCTTTCGCGGCGGTGCTGGCAAACCGGCTTGTCGTCGCAGCCGGGCAGGAAACGGGTGGGAGCAAGCGGCCTGATCTGGAAAATCAGGGTCATCCTCATCGCTGGACGCTTCCCATGACCTCGCCTTTCTTCATCGCCCTGCTGCTCGCGGGCGTCACTGCGCAGTTCGCCGACAAGCTCGCGCTCGACACCATCACGCTCGCTGCGACGCAAGCGGGTGCGACACCACGCTTCGTTGGGTTGCTTGTCGCCGCGCAATCGGCCGCCTGGCTGCTGATCTCGCTGCCGGCCGGCGTGCTCGCCGACCGCATGGCGCCGCGCACGCTGATCCTCGCAGGCGGTGCCTTGATGGCGTTGGGATCGAGCCTCGGTGCTGTCCTGCTCGCCAGTGGCGCAATTGGCCCTGCGCTGGCGCTCTCGACCTTCATCGCGGCGGCGGGGCCGGTCACCATCGCGCTCTCGATCTTCGTGCTGATGCCGCAGGCCGTGACGCTCGCCGAATTGCCGCGGGCCAATAGCCGGCTCGAGCTCGGCCGCGCCGCCCTCAGCCTGATCGCGCCGCTGATCGCCGGCTGGGCGGTGGCGCGGGCCTCGGGCTGGCTTGGCCTCGGGCTTTGTGCCGCCTGCGGCGTCGTCGTGATCATGGCCGCCGCCCGCCTGCCGGCCGAGCGGCCGCCGGCGCAGCCGCGCCAGCCCTTGCATCGCGCCATCGCGGAGGGCGGCGCCTTCGTCGCACGCCATCCTTATCTCAGGCCGATCGCGCTCTGCGCCATCGGCTGGAACCTCGCCTTCTTCGCCTTCATGGCGCTGCTCGCACCCTATGCGCTGCGTGTGCTGACGCTCGATCCGGCGACGGTCGGTCTGGCCTCGTCCGTGTATGGCGCCGGCGCCATTGCCGCGGCGCTATCCGGCGCCTGGCTGATCGCGCGCCTGCCGACCGGGTTCTTGCTCGTCTTCGGTCCGGCGGTCTCGCTCTTCGGGGCAACTGCGCTGGCGCTTGCGCCACCTGCGCTCGGCTGGCCGGCGCTGGCACTCGCCTTCTTCCTGTTCGGCTTCGGCCCGATCCTCTGGTTCATCACCCAGACGACCTTGCGCCAGGCGGTGACGCCGCAGCCGCTGCTCGGCCGCGTCAGCGCGACGATCACCACCGCCATGTACGGCATGCGTCCGTTGGGGGCGCTCGCCGGCGGCCTCGCCGGCGAATGGTTCGGCGTCGAGACGGCGATGTGGCTGCCGGTTGTCCTGTTCGCGTTGTCGACGCTGGCGATCCTGGCCTCGCAGATGCCGCGGCTGAAGGTCATGCCGACGGCGGAGCTGAGCCCGGGCTAAGCGGCCGCAGGCGGGCTGCCAGCTTCAACGAGCTGGCGACCGAGCCGGCCGCGTGGCCAGCAGGACGCCGGCGACGATGAATGCGATCGAGATTCCTTCCGCCACTGTCGGAACCTCGCCGAGGAAGACGATGGCGAGAAGCGAGGCGACGACCGGCACGAGCGCGATCATTGCAGCGGCGGCGGCAGGGCCCAGCAGAGCGACCGCGCGATTGAAGCTGACCAATGCGACGATGCTCATCAGCACGCCCTGATAGAAGCCCTGGACCGCGATCTCGGCTCTTGGCGCCTGCGCCAGGCGGCCGATGTCGAGGACGGCATAGAGGGGAACGAAAATCACGCCGGACCAGAAACAGATTAGTGCGGCCGACTGCATCGGCGTCAGGCCGCTGCCGCGCAGGAGCAGTGTATAGCCGGCCCACATCGCCGCCGCGAGTGCCAGAAACCCGAGCCCGAGCAGGCTCGGCGCGCCCTGGCCGCCGGTCGCGGTCAGGATGAAGCCGCAGAGCCCGGCGGCGATGGCGGCGTAGCCGAAGAGCCTGATCTTGCCGGGAGGCTGGCGCAGCAGCAGCCAGCCCAGCAATCCGGCGAAGACCGGCATCAGCGTCGGCGTCACCGAGGCCGCGCGTCCGGCCGAGGTCATCTGCACGCCGAGCGCGACCAGGGCCGCGAAGGGCGCGCCCCATAGAACGCTGAAGACGAAGCCGTTGCGCCAGGCCCGGGGCGGCAGATCGCGCAGCAGCACCGGCGCCAGCAGGATCGCGCCGATGCCATAGCGCAGCGCGGTCAGGTCCCAGACATTGAGGATGCGGGTGACGCTGAAGCGCGTGACCACGAACCAGCCGGCGAAGATCGCGACCGTCAATGTCGCCCAGAGAAAGCCGGCGAGCAGCTTCCGCGACGGGCGAGCTCCATCCAGCGCTGCGGGGCGCCCGCGAGGCAGGTCTTCAGGAGGCATGTCGGTGAGCTCAGCGCTCCGGCAGCGGGATGAACTCTTCCTCGTCGCCGGGCACGGTATCGAAGCGGCCGGTCTTCCACTCCTGCTTGGCCTGGTCGATCCGCTCCTTCGAGGACGACACGAAGTTCCACCAGATATGGCGCGGGCCGTCCATCGGCTCGCCGCCGATCAGCATCAATCGGCTCTGGTCGACCGCGAGGATCGAGATCCGGTCGCCCGGCTTGAAGATCAGTAGCTGGCCGGCGCCGAATTCGTCACCGGCGATGTCGATCTTGCCGGTGACGATGTAGACGGCGCGCTCGTGATAGTCAGGATCGAGCGGCAGGATCGCGCCCGGAGCCAGCACGGCCTCGGCATAGAGCGTGTCCCAGGGGAATTTCACCGGCGAGGTCTGGCCGAAGGCCGAGCCCATGATCAGGCTGACGCGCTTTCCCTCGCCGACGATGCGCGGCAGCTCGGGCGCGGCATGGTGGATGAATTCCGGCGCGACCTCCTCATGCGTCTTCGGCAGCGCGAGCCAGGTCTGGATGCCATAGAGCTTCGGCGCCTTCAGCCGCTCTTCCGGCGCGGTGCGCTCGGAATGGACGATGCCGCGCCCGGCCGTCATCAGGTTTACCGCGCCGGGCCGGATCGGCAGGGCGGTGCCGAGCGAATCGCGGTGCATGATCTCGCCGTCGAAGAGGTAGGTCACGGTGGACAACCCGATATGCGGGTGCGGGCGCACATCGATGCCCTCGCCGAGCAGAAACTCGGCCGGGCCCATCTGGTCGAAGAAGATGAAGGGGCCGACCATCTTGCGCCCGATCGAGGGCAAAGCGCGGCGGACCGAGAAGCCGCCGAGATCATGCGCGCGCGGCACGATGACCTGCTCGAGCGCCTCGCAGGAGCGGGTGTCGCCCGCGATCGGATCGTGGTCGGGCAGCTGCGACATGGCGATGTCCTCTCCTGTGAGCCCGGGAAGACTGGCCCCGGACGCCGTGGACGACAAGGGTACAACCGGCCGCACCGGGCTCGACGCGGCTCGCCGAAGAAATTATCGATAATTCATGGCCAGCGAGAAATCCGAGACCCTTCCAGTCCGCATCAGCCGCGTCCTCGCCGAACGGATCATCTCCGGGCAGCTCGAGCCGGGCGCAAGGCTGCGGCAGGACCATGTCGCGGCCGAGTTCGGCGCCAGCCATGTCCCGGTACGCGAAGCCTTCCAGCGGCTGGAGGCGCAGGGGCTCGCCGTCAGCGAGCCACGCCGCGGCGTGCGCGTCGCCGCCTTCGACCTGCGCGAGGTCCGCGAAGTCGCCGAAATGCGCGCGGCGCTGGAGGTGCTCGCCTTGCGCCATGCCGGCCCGCATCTGACGCGCGCCATCCTCGACGAGGCCGAGGAGGCGACTCGCGCCGGCGACAATTCGCCCGATGTCCGCGCCTGGGAGGAGGCGAATCGGCGCTTTCACCGTTTGATCGTCACGCCTTGCGCCATGCCGCGCCTGCTGGCGGCGATCGATGATCTCCATGCTGCCAGCGCCCGCTTCCTGTTCTCGGCCTGGCGCTCTGACTGGGAAGCGCGCACCGACCATGACCACCGCGCCATCCTCGCAGCGCTGCGAATTGGCCAGGTCGACGAGGCCGCGGCGATCCTCGCCCGCCATGTCCAGTGGATCGGCTCCAAGCCGGTGCGTACCGCCGCTGGCGGAACCCGCGACGTCTTCACGATCCAGGGCTGACGCCGAGGCCAGAGCCGTCGGCGGGCCTGGCTGCAGCCCATCTGTGCATTTTCGCGCGTGGGACAGCCACGCGCTGCTGACTTGCAATCCGATCGGTCTTATGGATTCTAAGATAGATCGACTTGCTAAATTATCTATAATTCTGGAATCGATGGAGACGAACCCATGAGCGACCTCAGCTACGCCGCGCCAGCCCGCTTCAGCCCACTCGATCTGCAGGCGCGTCCGGCTCTCGTCCAGCTTGGGGCCGTCGTTCTCGGCACGCTGGCCCTGGCGATCGCCTCGCAGATCAGCGTGCCGATGCTGCCGGTGCCGATGACCATGCAGACGCTGGCGGTGATCCTGATCGGCGCGCTCTACGGCTGGCGGCTCGGCGCTCTCACCATCCTCGCCTGGCTCGGGGAGGCAGCGCTCGGCTTGCCGGTACTCGCCAATGGTAGTGGCGGTCTCGTGCCCTTCATGGGCCCGACTGCGGGCTATCTCGCCTCCTTCCCGTTCGTCGCGGTGCTGGTCGGCTGGCTCGCAGAGCGCGGCTGGAACGGCAGTCGGCCGGCCTTGGCCTTCGCGTCGATGCTGCTTGGACACGCGCTCTGCCTGCTGTTCGGCGGCCTCTGGCTCGCCACGTTGATCGGACCGGAGAAGGCGATGCTTGCCGGTGTCGTGCCCTTCCTGCTCGGCACGCTGGTGAAGTCGGGACTTGGTGCAGCGATCCTGATGGCGCTCGTGCGCCGCACCAACAAAGCCGAACAGGCTTGAATCGGAGCGGGCCGGCGTCTCGGCGCCGGCCTATCCACGAACAGCGTCAGGCGGCCTGCCGGGTTTCGAGATGGGCGAGCCGCGCGGCGTAATGGTCGGCAGCCGCCTCCAGCGCCTCGGCATCGGCCCGGCGCACGTCATAGACCAGGAACGGCTCCTGCCAGGCGAGGGCGCAGCGATGTGCCGTCGCCTGCAGCGGTTTCAGCAGGTCGCGCAGCGAGAACAGATTGGCCCCGCTCGGCATATAGGCCTCGGGGACGTTGCCGGCTGTCGCGGCGATCAGGAGGGGGCGGCCGGCGAGCTTTGCGCCCTCCGCGGCGTAGTGGATGTAGAACATCCGGGTCAGCACCGCGTCCTGCCAGGCCTTGAGCAGTGGCGGCGTCGAATACCATTGCACCGGGAACTGCAGGACGATGCGCTCGGCGGCGAGCAGCCGCGCGACCTCCACATCGCCATCGATGCACCCGTCCGGATAGAGCGCCTGCATGTCGACGACGGTCGTGCCGGGCCGGCTGCCGGCAGCTTCCGCTAGCGCCTTGTTGGCGCGCGAGCTCTGATAATCGGGGTGGAAGAGCAGGATGAGCGTCTGCGTCATGGCGATCTCCTTGGGTTCGACAGGAGGATGCGGCGCGCTCAGAAATTACTCCAATGGATGATCGATATATCGTATTATCGATCTCATGAATTTGCGAGGGGTCGATCTCAACCTGCTCGTCGTGCTCGACGCCCTGCTCGACGAGGCGCATGTCTCGCGCGCTGCCGAGCGGATCGGCCTGTCGCAGCCGGCCGCCTCCAGTGCGCTCGAACGCTGCCGGCACCTCTTCGGCGACCCGCTGCTGCTGCGGGGCAGGGGCCGGATGCGGCTGACCGCGAAGGCGCAGGCGCTGCAGCAGCCGCTGCGTGACATCCTGGCCCAGGTGGCCGCGCTGCTCGATGCGCCGGAGCCGGACCTCGCGAGCCTGAAGCAGACTGTCAGGGTGATGACGGCCGAGCTGCCGCCGGCCCTGGTTACCGGCCGGGTCTATGAGCATCTGATGCGCACTGCGCCGGGCCTGACGCTCGCCATCCTGCCCTGGCAGGGCGCGCAGGCGACGCTGGAAGCGCTGGCGCAGGGGCGGGCCGATCTCGCCATCTCGGTCTTCCCGACGATCGACGCTGATTTCACCCGCCGTGAATTACTGCGCGAGCGCTATGTCGTCGCGATGCGGCAGGATCATCCGGCGCGGGTCGGTTTCGATCTCGACCGCTGGCTCGCCTTCCCGCATGTGCTGGTCTCCGGCCGCGGCGAGACTTATGGCCCGCTCGACGAGGCGCTCGCCCGGCTGGGTCGCAAGCGCCATATCGGCCTGGTCGTGCCGAGCTTCCTCAGCGTGCCGCCCTTGCTGTTGACCTCGGATCTGATCGCGCTCTTGCCGAGCCGGACCTTGCCGCCCGAGGAAGCCGATCGCTTCGCCACTTTCGAGCCGCCGGTCGCAGTCGAAGGCTTCCCGCTGCATCTCGCCTGGCATCGGCGCAGCGAGGCCGATCCAGCAGTCCAGCATGTCGCGCGCCTGATCGAGACCGTCCTCGGCGAAGCGGCTGCGATCAGTCAACCGGCCTAATCATGGTTGGACCGCCCGCTAGTTCCCGACGTCGAGCGGCTGGGTGCCGGTCGGCTTGCCGTCGGCGCCGAGCGTGATCTTCTCGATGCGGGCTTCGGCCTGCTTCAGCAGCGCGTCGCAGCGCGCCTTCAGCGCCTCGCCGCGGGTGTAGATGTCGATCGATTCTTCCAGCGCCACATCGCCGCGCTCGAGCTTGGCGACGATGCCCTCGAGCTCCTTCAGGGCCGCCTCGAAGGGCAGCCCGGCGACATCGGCATTGGTCTTGGCGTCGGTCACGGGCGCGAATCCTGTTGGCGGCCCGTTATCGGCTCTGGTCCCTTTCGCCGCAACCCCGTGCCTCACATCGGCAGGGCCGAGGTCTTCTTGATCGTGCGCAGCGTCAGCGTCGACTGCACCCGGGTGACGCCCGGCAATTGCGTGATGATATCGGTGTGGATGCGCTCGAAATCGGCGCTGTCGCGGTAGATCACCCGCATAAGATAATCGTGCGCGCCGGCGAGCAGATGGCATTCGAGGATCTCGGGCAGGTCCTGCACCGCCTTCTCGAAGCTCTCCAGCGAGGCGCGGCCCTGCTGGTCGAGCGTGACGAAGACGAAGGCGGTGCCGGGGAAGCCGGCGATGCGCTCGTCGAGCATCATCACATAGCCGCGGATCAGCCCGCTCTCCTCGAGCTGGCGCACGCGGCGCAGGCAGGCCGAGGGCGAGAGGTGCACCTTGTCGGCGAGATCGGAATTGGTGATCCGGCCATCCTTCTGGAGGATGCGCAGGATCGTCTTGTCGCGGGAATCGAGTTCGATCTGCATCGCTGGAGCGTCGTCCCGTGGGCCGGTGCCGTCTGGCGCGGTCGCCGGAAAGCGCAGATGTTTCTGCGCAAAAAGCGCGCTTGGCAAGCATGATCTTGCGCGCACTCCCGCATTACCCGCATGGCGGCGCTGTCATGGCGTCTCGCGCCGCAGGATCGTGCAGCGCAACATTCGGATTATTCCAGTCGAGATCGAGGCACACGAGCCTTGCTCTACAAGGCGACCGCCAAGTGGGTCTGGCCGCCTGCGCAAAAACGTTTACAACTAAACTATTCTCTCCGGGACGCCGTCATGAATCTCTGGTTCCGCCTCATCTGGCTGCTGCTGACGCGGCCCTTCCAGCCGAAGCTGAAGCCGCCCTTCGAGGCCTCGATCCTGCCCTTCCGGGTCTGGCCGCATGATCTCGACACCAGCCTGCACATGAACAATGCCCGCTACTGGGGGCTGATGGACCTCGGCCGGGCCGATCTGATGCTGCGTAGCGGTCTCTGGCGCGCGATCCTGCGCCATGGCTGGGTGCCGGTGGTCAATTGCGGCACGATCCGCTTCCGCCGCGAGGTCCGCCTGTTCCGCGCGCTCAAACTGGAGACGCGCCTGCTGTGCTGGGGCGAGAGCTGGGTCGTGATGCAGCATCGCATCCTGACGGCCGGCCGCGACGGCCAGGAGATCGTCGCTGCGGTCGCGCTGGTGCGCGCCGCGCTCTACGACCGCAAGGGCCGGGCCTATGTGCCGGCCGCCCGCCTTTTTGCCGAGATGGGCGTCGTGGTGGAAAGCCCGGAGCCCAGCCCCGAGGTCGCGGCCTTCCTTGCGGCCGAGGAGGCGTTGCGGCAGGCCGGCGCGGCCGGAGAGGCGTAGTGCGGGTGGCGTTCCGCGCGCGTCATTCTCGGGCGGAGCGAAGCGCAGACCCGAGAATCTCAGGACGATAAAGCGCCGACCGGAGCCTCATCCGGCCGGAGATGCTCGGGTCAGGCCCGAGCATGACGCGGTTCCCTACTCCGCCGCCAGCCGGGTCGCGCGCCATTGCGCCAGCAGCGCCCGCAGGGCGCCGGGCTTCAGCGGCTTGTTCAGCACGTGGATATCGAGCGTTCCCGCTTCCTCGCGTACCTCCGGTGAGCGGTCCGCCGTCAGGAGAATCGCCGGCAGCCCGCCGACCTGCTGCCGCAGGGCCGAGATCACAGCGATGCCGTTCTCGCCATGGTCGAGATGGTAGTCGGCGATCAGCACATCCGGAGCGCCATTGGCGGCGATGAGCGCGGAGGCTTCCTCCAACCCGCGCGCGGTCTCGACCTTGCAGCCCCAGCCGCCGAGCAGGAGCCGCATACCGTCGAGGATGGTGGGCTCGTTGTCGATGGCGAGCAGCTTGAGGCCGGCGAGCTGGCTGCTGGACGGCGTGTTGCGCGCGGCTGCATTCGTCGCCATCGCCGGCAGCGGCGCGGCCCGCGGTACCAGGATCGAGAACCGCGTGCCACGTCCCGGTGTCGAGGCGAGCGCGAGCTTGTGGTCGAGCGTGCGCGCGATCCGCTCGACGATCGAGAGTCCAAGACCCAGCCCTCGCGCGACCTTGGCGCCTTGGTCGAGGCGCTGGAACTCGCGGAACACGGTCTTCTGCTTGCTCGCGGGGATGCCGAGCCCGGTGTCGAGCACCTCGATCGCGATCTGCCCGCCGCGCTGGCGGCAGCCGACCAGCACCTTGCCGTTCGGGGTGTACTTGATCGCGTTCGAAACCAGGTTCTGCAGCAGGCGACGCAGCAGGCGCCGGTCCGAGCGGACGGTCACCGACGTCGCCGAGAAGACGAGTTTCAGCCCTTTTTCCTGGGCGCTCGGCTCGAATTCGCGCTGCAATTGGCGCATCAGTTCGTCGACGCGGAAGGCGCTGATCTCGGGCTTGAGCGCGCCACCGTCGAGCCGTGAGATCTCGAGCAGCGCGGTCAGGATCTCCTCGACGGCGTCGAGCGAGGCGTCGATGTTCTCGGCGAGGTCGGGCTGTGTGCCGGCACGGTCGCGTTCGACCAGAGCGGAGGCGTAAAGCCGTGCGGCGTTCAGGGGCTGCAAAATATCGTGGCTGGCGGCGGCGAGGAAGCGTGTCTTCGAGGCGTTGGCGTCGTCAGCCTCGGCTTTGGCGCGCTGCAATTCGGTGTTGACGTGCCTGATCTCCTCGGTGCGCTCGGCGACGCGTTTTTCCAGCGTCTCGTTGGTGCGCTCGAGCTCCTCCTCGGCGGCGACCGAGACGGTGATGTCGGTATAGGTGGTGACGATGCCGCCATCGGGCAGCGGGTTCGAGCGGATCTCGATGACATTCTTCGAGGGATAGAGCCTGAGCCGGACCGGCTCGCGGTCGTTGATGAAGCTCTCCAGCCGCGCCGCCATCAGCTCGTCCTGCGGCCCTACGCCATAGGCGCCGCGCTGCGCATTATAGCGCACGATCTCGTCGAGCCCGGTGCCGAAGCGCACCAGCGAGGGCGGCAGGTCGTAGAGCTGGATGAAGGCCTTGTTCCAGGCCAGCAGGCGAAGGTCACGGTCGAGCACGGTGATGCCCTGGCCGGCATGGTCGAGGCCGTTCTGCAGGATGTCGCGATTGTACTGCAGGGCTGCCGAGGCGTCGTCGAGCAGCTTGAAGGCGGCTTCGGTCGAGAGATTGCGCCGCTTCAGCAGCAGCGAGAGCACGAGGCGTGACGAGGCGGCGCCGATCGCGGAGGAGAGCAGGTGCTCGCCGAAGCGCAGCGTGTGGATATCGGCCTCACGGGTGCCGTTCAGCACCTCGCCGCGCGAATGGGCAAAGCCCTCGAAGGCGCGCTGCGTCCGCTCCTGGCCGAGATAGCGGCCGATCGTCGACTGCAATTCAGCCTCGGTGACGCTTGAGCGCCAGAGCGAGAAGGACTGAGCCATGGTCGCGCTGTCCGACTCGACGAAGGCGTTGGCCTGCAGACGCTCCATCGCGCTCGCCGGGCGAATGAACGAGAAGCCGACATAGCAAGCGAGGTTGATGCCGAGGCTCCAGAGCACGCCATGGGGCAGCGGCGGCAGTGACGACAGGCCAAACAGCGCCTCCGGCCGCAGCGCGGTGATGCCGAGCGGTCCGTATGCGACGATCTCCGCCCAGTAGCCGCCGGGCAGCGCCAGGCTCGGGATCAGAAGCGTGTAGAGCCAGGTCAGCAGGCCGGCGGACAGGCCGGCGGCAGCGCCGAGTGCTGTGCCGCGCCGCCAGATCAGCCCACCGAAGAAGGCCGGCGCGATCTGGGCGGTGGCGGCGAAGGAGAGCAGGCCGATCGAGACCAGTGCCGCCTCGCCCGCAGCCCGGTAGTAGGCGTAGCCGAGCAGGATGACGACGACGATGGCGCCGCGCCTTATGTGCACCACCTGCGAGCCGAGGTCACCGCCGGTCGGACCGCTGCGGCCTTTGCGTTCGATCAGCGCGGCCGCGCGCTCGGGGTCGACGCTGACGCCGCGCCCACGCAGCAGCAAAGGCGTGACGAGATGGTTCGAGATCATGATCGCGAGTGCGACCGAGGCGACGATGACCATCGCCGTGCCCGCCGAAAGCCCGCCGATGAAGACGAAAAGGGCAATGAAGCCCGCCTGCTTCTCCAGCGGCAGCAGCAGCACGGTCATGTCGCGATCGATGCCCGAGCCCGGCAGGAGAACTTCGCCGGCCGCCGCCAGCGGCAGCACGAACAGGTTGATCAGCACGAGGTAGAGCGGGAACATCCAGGCGGCGCGGCGCACGTCCCGGACATCGCGGTTCTCGACGATCGCCATGTGGAACTGCCGCGCCAGCAGCAGCGCGGCGCAGGAGGACAAGGCGGTCAGCGTCAGGAACATCGGCCAGCTCGACGTCCGGTCCCAGATCGGCGGTTTGTCCGCAGCCGCAGCCGCCCGTGCCGCCTGGGCGAAGAGGTCACCGGCCCCGTCGAACAGGCCGTAGACGACGAAGACGCCGAGAGCCAGGAAAGCGACGAGCTTGACCAGCGACTCGGCCGCGATCGCCAGCACCAGCCCGTCCTGGTGCTCGGTCGCGTCGATATGGCGGGTGCCGAAGGCGCAGGCGAAGCCGGCGAGCACCAGGGCGACCAGGAAGGCGAGGTCGCTCAGGATCGGGATGTCGGTCATCGGCGGCGGTCCGCCAGCGGCGGCGAAGAACACCGAGAGCGAATTCGCCACCGCCTTCAATTGCAGGGCGATATAGGGCAGGGCGCCGACCACTGCGACGATGCAGACCAGCGCCGCGACGCGCTCGCTCTTGCCGTAGCGTGCGCCGACGAAGTCGGCGATCGAGGTGATGTTCTGTGATTTGGCGATGCTGACGATGCGCGCGACGAAGCGGTGTCCCAGCCCGATCACCAGGGCCGGGCCGACATAGATGCCGAGAAAGTCGAAGCCCGCCCGGTTGGCGAAGCCGACCGAGCCGTAGAAGGTCCAGGAGGTGCAGTAGACCCCGAGCGCCAGCGCATAGATCGTCGTGCGCGCCCGCCCGGTCATCAGGCGGCGTCCGGTGGTGTCCGCGAGATGGGCGATCGCGAACAGAACGCAGAGATAGCCGAGCGCGCTCAGGACGACGGACCAGGCCGGTAGCATCGCGCCTCCTTGCAATGGCGATCGCCGGCAAACCTATCGCCGCTGCGCCATTGCCGCCATCGGTCTTTAGGCCGGTTTCAGGCTGCTGCCGGGACCTGTGCCAGCCGCTCCAGCCGCTGCTGCCCCCACGCATGCATGGCGCGGACGATCTCCTCGAGCGAGCGGCCTTCCTGCGTCAGGGCGTAGTCCACCCGCGGCGGGACCTGCGCATAGACCGTGCGGGTGACGAGCCCGCACTCCTCGAGCTCGCGCAATTGCCGGGTGAGCATGCGCTGCGTCGCGCTCGGCAGCTTCCGGCGGATCTCGTTGAAGCGCAGCGTGCCGGAGAGCAGATGGTAGACGATCACGCCCTTCCACTTGCCGTCGATCAGATCGAGCGTCACTTCGACCGGGCAGCCGGCAGCGCAGTCATAGCGCTTCTTCGTCTTCAGCATCCGACAGTATCCATTTTGATACTACTGGTCCGTTTTGTGCGTATTGCAGCCTAGGAGCATAACCGTATTTCTTGGCCTTCAACAGGAGATTATCCGATGAAGGCCGTTGGCTACCGCGCATCCCATCCGATCGGGCATCCCGAGGCGCTGCTCGATCTCACGCTCGAGAAACCGGTCGCGGCCGGCCGCGATCTTCTGGTCAGGGTCGAGGCGGTCTCGGTCAACCCGGTCGACACCAAGATCCGCCTGCGCTCGCAGCCGGAGGCTGGCGGCGTGAAGATTCTCGGCTGGGATGCCGCGGGAACCGTCGAGGCGGTCGGCCCCGACGCCACATTGTTCAAGCCAGGCGACGAGGTCTTCTACGCCGGCGCGATCGGCCGCTCAGGCACGAATGCCGAATATCATCTGGTCGACGAGCGCATCGTCGGACGCCGGCCGGCTTCGCTCTCGGTCGCAGAGGCGGCGGCAATGCCTTTGACGGCGATCACTGCCTGGGAGGCACTGTTCGACCGGCTCGATATCCGCAAGCCGGTTCCGGGGGCGGCGAACGCGCTCCTCATCATCGGCGGTGCTGGCGGCGTCGGTTCGATCGCGATCCAGCTCGCCAAACAGCTTAGCGACGGCACGGTGATCGCGACTGCCTCGCGTCCGGAAACGCAGGCCTGGGTCAGGGAACTCGGCGCCGACCATGTCGTCGACCACACCAGGCCGCTGGCCGCTCAGGTCGCCGCGCTCGGGATCGGTGCGCCGGCTTTCGTCTTCTCGACCACCCAGACCGATCGGCATTTCGACGAGATCGTCGAATTGATCGCGCCGCAGGGCCGCTTCGGCCTGATCGACGATCCCGAGCCGATCGACGTGATGAAGCTGAAGCGCAAGAGCGTCTCGCTGCATTGGGAGCTGATGTTCACGCGCTCGCTGTTCGGCACCGACGACATGATCGCGCAGCATGATCTGCTGAACGAGGTCAGCGCCATGGTCGACGCCGGCAAGCTCAAGACCACGCTCGGCGAGCATTTCGGCAGGATCGATGCCGCCAATCTCAAGCGCGCCCACGCCTTGCTCGAAAGCGGCAAGGCCAAGGGCAAGATCGTTCTCGAAGGCTTCTGAAAGGGGAGGGAAACCATGCGTACAGTTCTGAAAATCGCGATCGCAGCCGGCCTTCTCGCGGCGTCTCAAGCCGCGCGAGCTCAGCAATCCGCGCAGCCGGTCAAGGCCGAAATCTTCGCCGAACTGCCGCAAGCGGTCGGCAACATCACCTTCACGCCCGACAGGCGCGTGATCTTCAGCCATCATCCGTTCTTCGCGCCGGACATCCGCGTCGCCGAGCTCAACCCGGACCGCAAGTCGTTCAAGCCGTTCCCGGATGCGAGCTGGAGCACGCCGCGGCCGGGCACGGACCGCTATCTCGACAGCGTGCTCGGCCTGCGTGGCGACGAGAACGGCATCATCTGGCTGATGGACATGGGGCAGCGCACGCCCCTGACGCCGAAGCTCGTCGGCTGGGACGCCAAGCGCAACCGGCTGCACCGCATCTACTATATCCCGGCGCCGGCCTCCCTGCCGGAATCGCAGCACAACGACTTCGTCGTCGACCTGAAGAACCGCAAGTTCTACATCGCCGACGAAGGCATCGGGCCGGGCGGTGATGGCAGCAAGGCGGCATTGGTCGTGGTCGACATGGACACCGGCGTGGCGCGCCGCGTGCTCCAGGGCCATGCCAGCACCTTGCCGGAAAACCGGCCGATCACGGTCGAAGGCAAGGACCTGACCGTGCCCGGCAGGGACGGCAAACCCGTCGTGATCAAGGTCGGCGCCGACGGCATCGCGGCGGACAAGGAATTCCGCTGGCTCTATTACGCGCCGCTCAGCGGCACGAGCGTCTACCGCCTACACATCGCCGATCTGATCGACGAGAAGCTGAGCGATGCCGAGCTCGGCGGAAAGGTCGAGCTCTATGCCGCCAAGCCGAACAATGGCGGCTTCTCGCTCGACGCCAAGGGCAATCTCTACCTGACCGAGGTGGAGGCGAAGGCGGTCGGCGTCATTCCCGCCGAGGGCCGGCAGTATCGGCGCTTCGCCATCAACGAGGCGATGCATTGGCCCGACGGCGTCAGCTATTCGCCCGATGGTTTCATGTATGTCTCGGCCGCGCAGCTCGCGCAGGCCGCGCTGTTCAACGACGGCAAGGGTTTGAACAAGGCGCCCTATTACATCTTCCGCTTCAAGCCTCTGGCGCCCGGCAGGATCGGCCACTGACCGAAGGCGGCGCTGCGGCAGTGAGTGGAATCTCTGCCGCGGCGTTCGTCGTCATCTCGACTTCGCATTCTGGATGATCGGAGCCTGAAACCGGCGTTTTACCGGTGAAAGGTCGAGAAAAGTGCTGGGAAAACGGTTTCCCCCGCCACCTGCGATGTTCTAGCCTGCATACGGGGGCGGCATTGCGTAGCGTGATGCCGAAGACTGGCCAGGCATTCGGAAAGGCGCGCTATGTTCAAGGAATTCAAGGAATTTGCCCTGAAGGGCAATGTCGTCGATCTCGCCATCGGCGTGATCATCGGCGCGGCTTTCGGCAAGATCGTCGAATCGCTGGTCGGTGACATCATCATGCCGATGATCGGCGCGATCGGCAGCGTCGACTTCTCCAATTACTTCATTGGCCTCAACAGCGCTGTCACCTCGCCGGTCCTCGTCGATGCGAAGAAGCAGGGCGCCGTGCTCGCCTATGGCAGCTTCCTCACCATCGCGGTCAACTTCATGATCATCGCCTTCGTGCTGTTCATGGTCGTCAAGGCGATCAACCGGCTGAAGCGCAAGGAGGCCGCTGCTGCTGCTCCGGCTGAGCCGCCGGCCCCGGCGCAGGATGTCGTCCTGCTCGGCGAGATCCGCGACCTGCTGAAGCAGAAGGCCTGACGGCTTTCGCAGGGCGCGCCGAAAGCTGCGCGCCCTGCGATCCATCACCGCGACCGATCGGGTCGATCTCGTCAATTCATGCCGCCGCGGCGCGATCTGCGTTAGATTGGCTTGCATGTTTCTTGCGACAGATCGCCCGAAGGATCGCCTATGAACATGCACGCACCGGCCGGCACCAGCCTGATCGCCGATTTGCGCCCCGAGGCGCGCAATGCGCCCGAGAGCGGCATCGTCGAGGTCGTCAACCACGGCCGGCTCAAGCCCGGGCTGATTCCGCTCTGGGTCGGCGAAGGTGATCTCGCGACGCCCGAGTTCATCGTCCGCGCCGCCAACAAGTCGCTGGCCGATGGCGAGACCTTCTACACTTGGCAGCGCGGTATTCCGGAGCTGCGCGAGGCGCTGGCGCGCTATCACACCGCGCTCTATGGCCGCCCCTTCGCCATGGACCGCTTCTACGTCACCGGCTCCGGCATGCAGTCCGTTCAGATCGCGGTCCGGCTGATCGCCGGCATCGGCGACGAGCTGATCATCCCGACCCCGGCCTGGCCGAATTTCGCCGCCGCCATGGGCATCGCCGGCGCCAATCCGGTCTGCGTGCCGATGGAGTTCAAGGATGGGCGCTTCACGCTCGACCTTGAGAAGCTGGAAGCGGCGATCTCGCCGCGCACCCGCGCCTTCGTCATCAACTCGCCGGCCAACCCGACCGGCTGGACCGCGACGCGCGATGAGCTCGCTGCGATCCTCGCCATCGCCCGCAAATACGGCATCTGGATCATCGCCGACGAGATCTATGCCCGCTTCGTCTATGACGGCTCAGCCCGCGCCGCCTCCTTCCACGACGTGATGGAGCAGGAGGACCGCGTCCTCTTCGTGCAGACCTTCTCGAAGAACTGGGCGATGACCGGCTGGCGCGTCGGCTGGATCGAGGTGCCGCCGGCCTTCGGCCAGATCGTCGAGAACCTGATCCAGTACTCGACCTCCGGCTCGCCGGTCTTCGTCCAGCGCGCGGCGATCGCGGCACTGGAGGAGGGCGAGCCCTTCGTCGCCGAGCAGATCGCGCGCGCCACCGAAGGCCGCCGCATCATCGCCGAGGGGCTGAAGGCGACGAACCGCGTGACGCTGCAGGCCCCGGACGGCGCCTTCTACCAGTTCTTCGCCGTCGACGGCCGCACCGATTCGCGCGCGCTGGCGCTCGAACTGGTCGACACGGCCAATGTCGGCCTGGCGCCCGGAACCGCCTTCGGCCCGGGCGGCGAGATGGGCCTTCGGCTCTGCTTTGCCCGCAAGGCTTCGGATCTCGTCGAGACGGTGGCGCGGCTGCAGAAGGCCCTGGCCGGCTGACATCGCCTGCGGTCATGCCCCGCTTGCGCTCCCGGCGTTTGACCTGAGGACTGGCGGCCGTCATTGATGCGGCGCTGCGCCCCGACGGCGCATCGCGAGCATCATGCCTGTCCCGAGCTACGTCCCCTACCATCTGCGCACCTTGTCGCGTGAAGCGGCGGTGATCGCTTGCGCGGCGATCGGCGGCACGATCTTCGCCTTGCTCGATGTCCCGGCGGCCTGGCTCTCGGGCTCGATGCTGCTCGTCTCCATTCTCGGTATCACCCGGCCGCTGCCCGATCTGCGCCGCCCCTGGTTCGATTCGACCATGGTGATGTCCGGCGCGCTGATCGGCTCGGCCGCGACGCCCGAGGCGCTCGCCGCGACGGCGCGCTATCCCGGTTCGCTGCTCGTGCTCGTCGTCGGCCTCGTCGCGATCATGCTGGCGACCGGCGCCTATCTGCGCTTCGTCGCGCGCTGGAGCTGGATCGACTCGTTGCTGGCGGCCGCGCCCGGGGCGCTCTCGGCCGTGATCTCGGTGGCGCAGGACAAGGGCGCCAATATCGGCCGCATCGCCGCGATCCAGCTCTTCCGTATCCTCGTCCTGGTCGCGGTCCTGCCCAGCATCATGAAGCTGAGCAGCGACGGCCCGCTCGCCTTGCCGCCGCCAGTTGTGATCGCGAGCGTCAGCGACATGGCGCTGCTGCTCGGCAGCGGGCTGGTCACCGGGCTGATCTTCGAGAAGATCGGCGTCACGGCCCCCTTCATCCTCGGCGCGACCCTGGCGAGCGCCGTACTGCACGGCACCGGCCTCGTCCACGGCACCATGCCGCCGGAGATCGCGATCGCGGTGATGGTCATGCTCGGCGCCGCCATGGGCGGACGCGTCTCGAACCTGAAGCGCAACGAGATCGCCGCGCTTTTCCCGCTCGCGATCGGCGGCTTCGTCGTCTCGATGGTCGTCGCCTTCGCCTTTGCCTGGCCGGCGGCCTGGCTCGCCGGCGTGCCTTATGCCAGCGCCATGGCGGCCTTCGCGCCGGGCGGGCTCGAGGCCATGGCGATGCTCGCCTTCGCCATGGGGCTCGACCCGCTCTATGTCGGCGCGCACCATCTGGTGCGCTTCATGCTGCTCGGGTTCGCCATGCCCTTTCTCGTCGGGCGGCTGAAGTCCGAAAAGCCGCCCGCGCCGCAGTAACAGTCCCGGGGCCTGCCATGGCCGGCCCCGGGGCTAGGATCAGTCCAGGCCGATCGTGGTCAGGTCCTGGAACCAGTGCTGGGCCAGCACGAACTTTTTGATCTTCGGCGAAAGCACATGCGGGTTGGTGTCGTGCACCACCCACACCAGAACCGCGTCGTCGACGATCTGCGCATGCGCCTTGGCCAGCAGCTCGTCCTGCCGGGCGACGTCGAAGGTCTTCATAGCCTCGTCGAGAAGCCCGTCGACCGCGGGGCTTGCGTAGACGCCCCAGTTCACGCCGACCGGAGCGGCCTGGTTCGAGTGGAAGAACCGGATGATCGCATAGAGCGGATCAGAGGTGACATAGGCGATGTTGTTGGAGCTGATGCCGGCGTTGATCTCGTCCTTCGCGCCCTTGCGCCAGTGGGTGTAGAGCAGTTCGAGCTCGACCACCTTGAAGTCGATCTCGATACCGACCTCTTTCAGGTTCTGCTGGATGAACTCGTTCATTGGCAGCGACAGCATCTGGCCGGTGCCGCCCTGCGCGATCACAAAGGTCGCCTTCAGCGGTTTGGCGGGCGAATAGCCGGCCTCCGCCAGCAGCTTCTTCGCAGCTTCCGGATCGTACCTGATTTCGAAGCCGGGCTTGCCGAACCACGGGCTCGCCGGATCGACCTGGCCGACGGCAGGCTTGGCGAGGCCGTTCATCAGCTCGACCACGCCCTTGCGGTCGATCGCCAGGTTCATCGCCTTGCGCAGGCGAACATCGGTCCAGGGCGAGCCGGGAAGCACGCTGAGATGATAGTTCCAGACATGCGGCGTGACGTTCTCGACGATGCGCATGCCGGCCCGCTTGAGCTGCGGCACAGTGTCGGGAGCCGGCGTCTCGATCAGGTCGACCTGGCCGGCGATCAGCGCATTGGTCCGCGCCAGCACCTCCGGCATCGGCACGAGCACCAGCTTGTCGACCTTGGCCAGCCGGTTCTTGTTCCAGTAATCCGCGTTCTTGCTGAGTTCGGCGAGTTCGCGCGGCACCAGCCTGGTCAGTCTGAACGGGCCGGTGCCGGAGGGCTCGCGGGCGAACTTGTCCCAGTCGCGGCCGAGCTTCTCGTATTGCGTCGGGCTCGACACCAGGAACCAGAGCATCTGGTAGGGGAAAAAGGAGTCGACCGCTTTGGTCGTGATCTCGACCGTCTTCGTATCGACCTTGCGCCAGCTCGCGACCGAGGGCAGGCGGGGCTTGACCTGCGCCGCCTGGCGCCGGTCGTAGTGCGCCGCCTTCTCGTCGAGCACCTTGTCCAGATTCCAGACCACGGCGTCGGCGTCGAAGGCGCTGCCATCATGGAACCTCACGCCCTCGCGCAGCGTGAACAGCCACTTCTTCGGATCGGCAGGATCGACCCTCCAGCCCGTGGAGAGCCCCGGAACCAGCTTGCCGGGCCGGTCGCCGATATCCATCTCCCAGGCGACCAGCGGGTCGTAGAGCGTATAGCCCGTGAATTTATAGGCGCCCGCGCCGCGATCTGGCTGGCCAGAGGTCAGCGGTATGTCCGCCATCGAGATGCCATAGCGGACGACCGTCTCGGCCAACGCCGGACTGGTCAGGAAAAAGGCGATGAGGGCGGACCCCGCCAAGCGTTTGAGCATTGCGCGCACCAGTGTGAGGAATGGTGCGGGCACTTCGGCAAAAGTCGTGCCATCCGGAACCTTCGGCTGGGCGGCTTACACCCTCGTCAGCGCTCAGTCCGCGCCGTTGGTGTGCGTCATCAGCGCATAGAGTGAGGTCGTGCCGCAGATGAATAGCCGGTTCCGCTTCGGCCCGCCGAAGCAGAGATTGGCGACGACCTCGGGCACCAGCACCTTGCCGATCAGCGTGCCGTCCGGGTCGTAGACATGGACGCCGTCGGCGGCGCTGCTCCAGAGCCGGCCGGCGACGTCGAAGCGGAAGCCGTCGAACAGCCCGCTGGTGCAGGTAGCGAAGACCGAGGAGGCGCCGAGTGTCTTGCCGTCGCCGGTCACCGCGACCTTGCGGATATGGCGCGGCCCGTTCTGCGGATCATGGCTCGCGCCGGTGTCGGCGATGTAGAGCGCACTCTCATCGGGCGAGAAGGCAAGGCCGTTCGGCTTGACGAAATCACCGGCGGCGATGCTCACCTCACCGCTTTGCGGATCGATGCGGTAGACATTGCAGCGCCCGATCTCGCTATCGGCCTTGTCGCCCTCATAGTCGGTCAGGATGCCGTAGTCGGGGTCGGTGAACCAGATCGAGCCGTCCGACTTCACCACGACGTCGTTCGGCGAGTTCAGCCGCTTGCCCTGGTAGTGGCTCGCCAGCACGGTGACGGAGCCGTCATGCTCGGTCCGCGTCACCTGGCGCCCGCCATGCTCGCAGGTCACGAGCCGACCCTGCCTATCGACGGTGTTGCCGTTCGAATTGCGCGCCGGCTGGCGGAAGACGCCGACCTGGCCGGTGAGCGCGTCGAAGCGCAGCATCCGGTCGTTGGGGATGTCGGACCAGACCAGCGTCTGATGCGCCGGGAACCAGGCCGGCCCTTCCGACCAGCGCGCCCCGGTCCAGAGCCGCTCCATCCGGGCCGAGCCGGGCACGATCCGATGGAAGCGCGGGTCGAGTACCTCGACGCGAAAACCCTCGATGAAACCGAATGTCATGCCTGTCCTCCGTGGTTGGGAGGGAGGATCGGCGATTGGAAAGGCAGAGGCAATCGCGTGAGACACAAGGGGAGCATGTCCGGGCGTCATTCTCGGGCGGAGCGAAGCGCAGACCCGAGAATCTCGTGACGAGAAGGCGCCGATCGGGCCTCTTCCGGCCTGAGATGCTCGGGTCTTCGCCCGAGCATGACACCAACTTTAAACTCTACAGCACCAACCCCTCGTCCCAATACGGCGTCGCCCCATACAACTCCGCCAGATAATCTACGAAGGCGCGTACCTTCTGCTCCATGTGCCGGCGGCTCGGATAGACCGCATAGACCGCGACGCGCTTGCCGACCGAATAGTCCGGCAGCACCCTGACGAGCGCTCCTGATTTCAGCTCCGGCCCGACATCCCAGGTCGAGCGCAACGCGATGCCGACACCGGCGAGCAGCGCCTCGCGGACCACCTCGCTCGAATTGGTCCGCAGCGGCCCGTTGATCCGGACCGAAACCTGACCTTCCGGCCCGTCGAGGCGCCACTGGTCGGCATTGTGAGCGACAAGCGTATGGCGCGACAGGTCCTCGATGGTCTCAGGGGTGCCATTGGCCGCGAGGTAGCCGGGTGTCGCGCAGAGGACGCGATGGTTCGGCGCCAGCCGCTTCGCGACCAGACTGGAATCGCGCAGGTCGGCGATCCGTATCGCCAGATCGAATCCCTCCGCGATGATGTCGACGAAGGCATCGCTCAGGATCAGCTCGACATTCACCGCCGGGTTGGCGTCGAGGAAGGGTTTCAGATGCGGTGCGACATGCATCCGCCCGAATGAGGTCGGGGCCGAGACGCGCAAGGTGCCGCGCGCCTGGCCGGCGCCGCTGGCGACCCAGGCCTCGGCTTCCTCGATCGAGCCGAGGATCGAGACGACCCGCTCATAGAATCCCTGGCCGGCCTCGGTCAGCGAAAGCTGGCGCGTGGTGCGCTGGAGCAGGCGCACGCCGAGCCGGTCTTCCAGGCGGCGGATACGCTTGGAGATGACGGCCGGTGAGAGGTTGAGCTCGCGGGCGGCGGCAGACATGCTCCTAGCCGTGACGACATGGGCGAAGACGTCGAGGTCGCCAAACCGATCCATGCGCCCACCATCTTTTCCGTTTTGGAAATAATCATGCACGTTACTCGCGCTGCGCCGCATGTGGAAGTATTCTAGAGTCGCATCGGACTCGTTCGGTGCGTGTGCGCAATGACGGCGCCTGGTGGCTCCGAAGGCGAGGGAAGGCGAGTGGAGGATTTGCTATGAGTGCGATCGCCTTTCCGGTCCCCGATGCCGGCATCCTCGCCCGCCGCGACGCCATCATCGCCGGCCTCGCCGGGCTGGTCGCACCCGATGCGCTGATCACCTCGGAAGACGAACGGCGGCCCTATGAGACCGATGCGCTGACTGCCTATCGCCGCATGCCGCTCGCCGTCGTGCTGCCCTCGACCACGCAGGAGGTCGCGGCCGTGCTGCGCTATTGCGGCGAGCAGGGCGTGCCGGTGGTGCCGCGCGGCGCCGGCACCTCGCTCGCCGGCGGCGCGATCCCGCAGGAGGACGCCGTGGTGATCGGCGTCTCCAAGATGAACCGCATCCTCGAGATCGACTACGCCAACCGCACCGCCAGGGTTGAAGCCGGCGTCACCAACCTCGCCGTCACCGGCGCCGTCTCGGCCGACGGCTTCTTCTACGCGCCCGACCCGTCCTCGCAGCTCGCCTGCTCGATCGGCGGCAATATCGGCATGAACTCCGGCGGCGCGCATTGCCTGAAATACGGCGTCACCACCAACAATGTGCTCGGCGTCACCCTGGTCATGCTCGACGGCAGCATCGTCGAGATCGGCGGCGGCCATCTCGATGCGCCGGGTTACGATCTGCTCGGCCTGATCGTCGGCTCGGAGGGGCAGCTCGGCATCGTCACCGAAGCGACGGTGCGCATCCTGCGCCAGGCCGAGGGCGCACGCCCGGTCCTGTTCGGCTTCCCGACCAGCGTCGAGGCCGGCGCTGCCGTCGCCGCGATCATCGGCGCCGGCATCATCCCGGTGGCGATGGAGTTCATGGACAAGCCGGCGATCGAGATCTGCGAGGCGTTCGCCCATGCCGGCTACCCGATGGATTGCGGCGCGCTGCTGATCATCGAGGTCGAGGGTTCGGAGGCCGAGATGGACGCCCAGCTCGCCCGCATCGTCGCGATCGCCAGGGAGCATGGCGTCGGCACGGTCAAGGAGAGCAAGTCGGCGATGGAGACGGCGGCGATCTGGAAGGGCCGCAAATCCGCCTTCGGCGCGACCGGCCGCATCGCCGACTATATCTGCATGGACGGCACCATCCCGACCGGGCAACTGCCCTTCGTGCTCGAGCGCATGGACGAGATCATCAAGGGCTATGGCCTGCGTGTCGCCAATGTCTTCCATGCCGGCGACGGCAATCTCCACCCGCTGATCCTCTACAACTGCAACGATCCGGTCGAGGCGCAGAAGGCCGAGGATGCCGGCAACGATATCCTCAAGCTCTGCGTCGAGGTCGGCGGCTGCCTGACCGGCGAGCATGGCGTCGGCATCGAGAAGCGCGACCTGATGACCGTCCAGTTCAACGAGGCCGACCTGCACCAGCAGCAGCGGGTGAGGGCGGTGTTCGATCCGCGCTGGCTGATGAATCCGGCCAAGGTGTTTCCGCTCGAAGGCCGGGTCGCCGCTTGATGCTCCACACTCCCACCACAGAGGCGCAGGCCTGCGCCGTCGTCGCCTCAATCGTCGAGGCGCGCGTTCCGCTCGCCATTCGCGGCGGCGGCACGCGCACCGGCCTCGGCCGACCGGACAATGCCGTCAGCACCATCTCCAGCTCCGGGCTCAACGGCATCACGCTCTACGAGCCGGCCGAAATGGTGATCGGCGCCAAAGCCGGCACGCCGCTGAAATTGATCGAGGAGACGCTGGCCGCGCGCGGCCAGATGCTGCCCTTCGAGCCGATGGATCATCGCGCTCTGCTCGGGACGGAGGGCGAGCCGACGATTGGCGCCATCGCGGCCGGTAACATCTCCGGCCCGCGCCGGATCAATGCCGGCGCCGCCCGCGATTCACTGATCGGCATCAAGCTGATCAATGGCCGCGGCGAGCTGGTGAAGTCGGGCGGACGGGTGATGAAAAACGTCACCGGTCTCGACCTGGTGAAGCTCGTCGCCGGCAGCTTCGGCACGCTCGGCTTCCTGACCGAGGTGACCTTCCGCGTCCTGCCGCGGCCGGAGCGCGTCGCAACATTGATCTGGGAGGGCCTCTCGGACGAGGCGGCGGTGGCGCTGCTCTCAGGTGCGCTCGGCTCGCCCTTCGAGCCCATGGCCGCGGCGCATCTGCCGGCCGGGATAGGCGCTGAGGAGCCGCGTACCCTGCTCAGGCTGGAGAATGTCTCGGCCTCGATCAGCTATCGTGCCGCCGAGCTCGCCCGCCTGCTGAAGGCCCATGGCCGGCCCGGGCTGGTCGAAGGCCGCGCTTCGGAGGCGCTCTGGCGCGAGGTGCGCGATGCCTCCTTCTTCGCCGGTACGCAGGAGGCCGTCTGGCGGCTCTCGCTCGCGCCGACCAATGGGCCGAGAGCGACCGCCGCGATCGCGCGCACGGTGCCGGGCGCCCACTGGTTCTACGATTGGGGCGGCGGTCTCATCTGGCTTGCCGTGCCGGCGGACGGTGATGCCGGTGCTGCCGCGATCCGCGCTGCGCTGAAGCCGCTCGGCGGCCATGCCACTTTGGTGCGGGCGCCCGATGCGGTGCGGGCGGTGGTTCCCGTCTTCGAGCCGCTCTCCGAGCCGCTGATGCGGGTGACGGCCGGTATCAAGAAAAGCTTCGACCCGGAGGGCGTGTTCGAGCCCGGCCGAATGTATGCGGGGATCTGATGGCGTTCGCTGAACCGCTTTCCTCCGGCGCGCCCTCGGCGCGCGCGAACTGGGCGCCCGGTCGCCTTAGCCCCGTCACCATCGCCGTGCTGGCGGTGCTGCTGACGGCCGGCGCCGCCGCGATCCTGCTCTGGATGGGCCGCGAGCCGATCTGCAAATGCGGGACGATCAAGCTCTGGCAGGGCACGGTGATGTCCTCCGAGAACTCCCAGCACATTGCCGACTGGTACACCTTCTCGCACATCATCCACGGTTTCCTGTTCTACGGCCTGTTCTGGCTGATCCGGCGCGTCACCGGCCTGCCGATCTCCGTCGGCCTCGCGCTGCTGCTCGCCATCGTGCTGGAAAGCGCCTGGGAGATCACCGAGAACACTGACGCGGTGATCAATCACTACCGCACGGCCACGATCTCGCTCGACTATTACGGCGACAGCGTCCTGAACTCGGTCAGCGACATCCTCGCCATGGCCCTGGGCTTCCTGTTCGCCCGGTTTGCGCCGGTCTGGATCACGGTGGCGGGCGCGCTGGCGATGGAGCTGTTCGTCGGCTGGCTGATCCGCGACAATCTCACCCTCAACGTCATCATGCTGCTCTGGCCGATGGACTGGATCAAAGCCTGGCAGGGCGGAGCCTGAGCGATGCAGACCAATTTCACGCCCGAACTCCTCGCCTCCGACCCGCGCCTGCCGGTCTCCGAGAAGATCCTGCGCACCTGCGTGCATTGCGGCTTCTGCACCGCGACCTGCCCGACCTATCTCTTGCTCGGCGACGAGCTCGATTCCCCACGCGGGCGCATCTACCAGATCAAGGACATGCTCGAGAGCGGCCGGCCGGCGAGCCCCGACGTGGTCAAGCATGTCGACCGCTGCCTCTCCTGCCTGTCCTGCATGACGACCTGCCCCTCAGGCGTGCACTACATGCACCTGGTCGACCATGCCCGCGCCTATATCGAAGAGACCTATGAGCGGCCCGTCGCCGACCGGACGCTGCGGGCCATTCTCTCGGCGATCCTGCCCTATCCAGGCCGCTTCCGCCTCGCCATGCTGGCGGCGCGCCTCGGCAAGCCGCTGGCCGGGGCACTCGGCCTGCTGCCCGTCATCGGCGCGCGGCTGAAGGCGATGCTGGCGCTGGCGCCCTGGAGCCTGCCCGACCGCTCGGCGATGGAGGGACCAGCGTCCTTCCCGGCCGAAGGCGAACGGCGCAAGCGCGTCGCCATGCTCTCGGGCTGCGCCCAGCCGGTGCTCGATCCCGGCATCAACGAAGCGACGATCCGCCTGCTCACCCGCCACGGCGTCGAGGTGGTACTGCCCAAGGGCGAAGGCTGCTGCGGCGCGCTCGTCCACCATATGGGCCGCGAGCATGACGCGCTCGCCTTCGCCCGCGCCAATATCGACGCCTGGATGGCCGAGGTCGAAGGCGAGGGGCTGGACGCGATCCTGATCACGGCGTCGGGCTGCGGCACCACGATCAAGGATTACGGCTTCATGCTCCGCGACGACGAGGCCTACGCCGCGAAGGCGGCGAAGGTCTCCGCATTCGCCAAGGACGTGACCGAATTCGTCGAGACGCTGGAGATCGCGCCAGTCCGCAGCTTCGACCTCACCGTCGCCTATCACTCGGCCTGCTCCATGCAGCATGGCCAGCAGCTCAAGGACGGGCCGAAGCGCCTGCTGACGCGTGCCGGCTTTCGCGTGAAAGAGGTGCCGGAAGGCCACATCTGCTGCGGCTCGGCCGGCGTCTACAACATCCTCCAGCCGGAGATCGCCGGGCAATTGCGCGAGCGCAAGGTCGGCAACATCCAGCGCACGAAGCCGGACCTCGTCGCCACCGGCAATATCGGTTGCATCACCCAGATCGCGAAGGGCTTCGCCGACCGCGGCGCGACGACGCCGATCCTGCACACCGCCGAATTGCTCGATTGGGCGACCGGCGGACCGTTGCCTGCGAGGCTGGCGAAGGCGGGGATCGGGGAGGCGGTTCCGGCCGGAGTCGTCGCGGCGGAATGACCATGCGCGTCATGCTCGGGCTTGCCCCGAGCATCTCAGGCCGGAAGAGGCTCCAGTCGGCGCCTGCTGGTCCTGAGATTCTCGGGTCTGCGCTTCGCTGCGCCCGAGAATGACGCTGCCGTCAATTCCCGTAGACCATCTGCCTGACTCTCTGCTGCGCCGCGGTCATCGCCGATTGCTTGGTGTTCATCGCGGTGATCGCCGCCTGCACCCTGTTGCGCAGCGCCGTGTTGCGTATGTCGACCTGCGAGCCGCTCACCCGGATCGCCGCCTTGTTGGCCTCGATCAGTTCGGCCAACGCCAGGATCGCGGCGAAGGTCTCATCCGTCACCGGGAAGACCTCGCGGACTGTCGCCGCAGGCTCCGTCACCAGCTTCTGGTAGGCGCTCGCATAGACCTTGGCGAGATCCTCCGGCTGCTTGAGCGCGGCGCGCTCGCTATCAGCGGCGGCGAGCGCGGCGTCTAACGCCTGGCGCATCTGGCTGAAGCCTGCGCGAACCGCAGCGATCTCGCTCTTGCGCGCGACGATGTCCTCGATCGAGCGCGGCGCGGCCTTGGCGGTCGCCTCCTGCATCGGCTTGCCCACCGTCGTGTTCATCCGTTCGTGGAAGCGCAGGATCACGGCATAGTGGCCGGCATAGTCGCCGAAGGATTTCTGCTTCTCGGCATCGGGCCGCGGCAGCCGCACACCCTGGCGCGCCAGGATGTCCGTCTGCAGGAAGCCGATGAAGGCCTTGCGCTGATCCGGCTCGCTCGGCCCGCAGGCGGCGAGCAGCAACGTCGCGAACAGGCAGGCCAGCAGGCTACGTAGTCCGACCCGCATCATCCATCCCTTGCGCCGCGGCCGGAGACTAGTGCGCGATTGTGGCCGCGGCTAGCCGGATTGCGGCCACTGCGCTTGCTCCTCGCGCCGCAGCGGGCTAACCCGCCTCCAGACACGATCATATCTCAACTCGAGTTTAAAAATCCCATGTCCGCCCCTGCCAAGCTGAAGGCCCGCCAGCCGCGTGGTTTCGTCGACCGCGGCCCGGCCGATGTCGCCGCCACCGAGCGCATGCTCGGCGTGATCCGCGAGAGCTTCTCGCTCTACGGCTTCGATCCGGTCGAGACGCCTTTCGTCGAATACACCGACGCGCTCGGCAAGTTCCTGCCGGACCAGGACCGGCCGAATGAGGGCGTCTTCTCCTTCCAGGACGATGACGAGCAGTGGCTCTCGCTGCGCTATGATCTGACGGCGCCGCTCGCCCGCTATGTCGCCGAGAATTTCGATGCGCTGCCGAAGCCTTATCGCAGCTATCGCGCCGGCTACGTCTTCCGCAACGAGAAGCCGGGCCCGGGGCGCTTCCGCCAGTTCATGCAGTTCGACGCCGATATCGTCGGCTCTGGCTCGGTCGCCGCCGATGCCGAGATCTGCATGCTTGCCGCCGACACGATGGAGAAGCTCGGCATCAAGCGCGGCGACTATGTCGTCAAGGTCAACAACCGCAAGGTGCTCGACGGCGTGATGGAGGCGATCGGCCTCGGCGGTGAGGAGAATGCCGGCCGCCGGCTGACGGTGCTTCGGGCGATCGACAAGCTCGACAAGTTCGGGCCGGAGGGCGTGCGGCTCCTGCTCGGCGAGGGGCGCAAGGACGAGAGCGGGGATTTCACCAAGGGCGCGGGGCTCGAGTCCTTGCAGTCCGATTATATTCTAGCTGTTGTCCAACATGAGCCGGGCATCGCAGTTGCCGGTAATGAAGCGGGGCAGGCTCGGGAGTGGAGCGCCAATATTAAGCGCAACGCGCTGACCGAAGAGGGTTTTGGCGAACTCGATGAAATTCAGAAGCTTGTTCGCGCCGGCGGTTATGGGGCAGATCGGATCAAGATCGACCCCTCCGTCGTCCGCGGCCTCGAATACTATACCGGCCCGGTCTACGAGGTGGAGCTGACCTTCCCGGTCACCAATGAGGACGGCCAGGTCGTGCGCTTCGGCTCGGTTGCCGGCGGCGGGCGCTACGATGGCTTGGTCGGTCGCTTCCGGCCCGAGCCCGTGCCGGCGACCGGCTTCTCGATCGGCGTCTCCAGGCTCTATTCGGCGCTGAAGGCGGTGAAATCGCCGATCGTCGATCAGAAGAACGAATTGCCGCTCGTCGTCGTCACCGCGATGGACAACAAGTCGCCGGAGTTTATGCCGGGCTATCAGGCTTTCGTCGCGCAGCTCCGGCAGGCGACGGCCGAGGACGGCAAACCGCTCTGCCGCGCCGATCTCTATCTTGGCTCGTCCGGCTTCAACGCCCAGATGAAATATGCCGATCGCCGCGGCGCTACCTGCGCCGTGATCCAAGGCTCGTCGGAGCGCGAGGCCGGCACAGTCGTGATCAAGGACCTGATCCTCGGCGCCGAGCTCGCCGCCGCGGGCCGCGACGTCAAGGACTCCGCCGAGCACAAGGAGCGGCAGGCGCAGGCGCAGTTCTCGGTGCCGGCCGGCGAGCTGGTCGAGGGTGTGAAGAGGGTGCTGGCGCGACACGCCTAAGGCGCGGGGAACCCTTCTCCCGGATGGGAGAAGGGCAGGGATGAGGGCCTGCCGTCGCAAGCTGAAGCACCGGCGGTCCCTCATCCGGCCCTCCGGGCCACCTTCTCCCATCCGGGAGAAGGGAAGAAGGCGTCGCGGTCCCGGCGCCCTTCACGATTCCCGCTAACCCAATTCCCTAAAAACCATCGAAAATCGTAGCGGGTCCTGCTAGGACGGCGCCGCAACAGGGTGTCCAAGTGCCGGCCATGCGCTCAAAGCTCGAGACCGTGATCGCGCCGTTCGAGCGCGAGGGCTACCGGCGTGCCGAACCGGCGATCCTGCAGCCGGTCGAGCCCTTCCTCGATCTCTCGGGCGAGGACATCCGCCGCCGCATCTTCCTGACCCAGGACGATGACGGGCGCGAATGGTGCCTGCGGCCCGAATACACCATCCCTGTCGCGCTGGCCCATATCGCCGCCCATGCCACCGAGCCAGCGTCCTATGCCTATGCCGGCCCGGTCTTCCGCATGCGCGTCGGCGAGCCCAACGAGTTCGCGCAGGCGGGCCTGGAATCCTTCGGCCGGACCGATTTCGCCGCCGCCGATGCCGAGATCATGGCGCTCACCGTCGAATCTGCCGCGTCGCTCGGCCTGAGCCGGCCGCGCCTGCTGATGGGCGATGTCGCGCTCTTGACCGGGCTGCTCGACCGGCTCGGCGTGCCGCAGGCGGCCCGCCGCCGGCTGATGCGTGCGGTTGCGCAAGGCAAGGGCGCCGATGCGGTCGCCGCGCTCGAACCGCCGGTCAATGAGGTCGAGCACGCCCATGCCGGACTGCTCAAGGCGCTCGAAGGCCAGGATCCAAAGGCGGCGCGCGCCTTCGTCGAGGACGTGCTCTCGATCGCCGGCATCTCGACCGTCGGCGGCCGCTCGGCCGGCGACATCGCCGAGCGCTTCCTGGCGCGGGCGGCCGAGCGCGACAATCCGGTCAATGCCGAGGCGAGCGGCCTGATCGCGCATGCGCTGGCGATCGGCGGCGACCCCGACGGCGCTTCCGCAGCCTGGCGCAAGCTCGCCGGCGAGTCCGGGCTCGACCTTGCCGCCGCACTCGACGCCTTCGACGAGCGCACCGGCTTCCTTGCCGCGCGCGGCGTCGACGTCGCCAACATCTCCTTCTCGGCCGGCTTCGCCCGCAATCTCGACTACTACACCGGCTTCATCTTCGAGCTGCACGACCCGGCCCGGCCGGACCTGAAGCCGATCGCCGGCGGCGGCCGTTATGATGGCGTGCTCCAGCGCCTCGGCGCGCCGGCGCCGGTGCCGGCGGTGGGCGCCTCGCTCTGGCTCGACCGCCTCGCGGGAGGCAAGGCATGAGCGGGGCAGTGACAAACGAACAACCGCTGGTCCTAGCCGTACCCTCCAAGGGCAGGCTCCAGGAGAACGCCACCGCCTTCTTCGGCCGCGCTGGCCTGTCTTTCGTGCAGGCGCGCGGACAGCGTGAATATCGCGGGCAGATCGCCGGGCTCGGCGGTGCCGAGGTCGCCTATCTCTCGGCCTCCGAGATCGTCGCCCAGCTTTCCTCCGGCGCCGCCCATCTCGGCATCACCGGCGAGGATCTGGTGCGCGAGCAGGTCGCCGATGCCGATGCGAGCATGGTGATGCTGGCGCCGCTCGGCTTCGGCCAGGCCAATGTCGTCGTCGCCGTGCCGCAGGCCTGGATCGACGTCCGCACCATGGCCGATCTCGACGATGTCGCGGCGAGCATGCGCGCCCGCAACGGCCGCAAGCTGCGCGTCGCCACAAAATACGTGAACCTGACCCGGCGCTTCTTCGCCAATCACGGCCTCGCCGATTACCGTATCGTCGAGAGCCTGGGCGCGACCGAAGGTGCGCCGGCTGCCGGCACCGCCGAGATCGTCGTCGATATCACCACCACCGGCGCGACGCTCTCTGCGAATGCGCTGAAGGTGCTCGATGACGGCGTGATCCTGGCGTCCGAGGCCAATCTCGTCGCCTCGGTGCGCGCGCCCTGGAGCAAGCAGGCGCGGGATGCCGCCGCCGCCATCCTGTCGCGTATCGCGGCCGAGGAGGAGGCGCGTTCGCTGCGCGAGGTCCGTGCCGTGCTCAATGCCGTTTCGCCGCAGCGGCTCGGCGAGATCGCGCATCGGCTCGGCGCGCGCCTGCCCTTCGGCGCGGCCGGCAGCGCCGGCGTCGTCACGCTGCATTGTCCGCGCAAGGCGGTGTTCCCGCTGGTCGAGGAATTGAGCAAGGCCGGTGCCGACGACATCACCGTGCGGACGCTCGATTATGTCTTCCGCCGCTCCAATCCCTTGATCGAACGGCTGCTGGCGCGGATCTGACGCGCCGGATTCCCGACGCAATGTCCGGGTAATTCGCTTGGGCGAAGCGATTTCGGTGCAAGTCGTACCAAAAGCGGTGCGATCGAGACTTGCGCTCGCCACCGCGATCGGTGCAGTGGAAAGCGTCGGTTCTCCGAGAGCCGGATGATTTCAGTTGGAATCGCCTTGCGTTTCCAACTGAAATCTGAATCCGTCTCTCATCAGAGAGTTAGAGCAGGATTGATGCGAAAAACCGGTTCCCACTTTTTCGCATCCTGCTCTGGCGCTCTTTCCAATCGGGGTCTGGACAAGTTGAATATGCAGTCGCGCCTTGGCCTCGTGGCCGCTCTCGCTCTCTCCCTGTCCCCCGTCCTGGTCGGCGACGCGCTCGCCCAAGGACGCCAGCGGCCGTCGCAGATTCCGCAGCAAGGGCAGGACGCTCCGCCGCCGCGGCAGCAGGAGAAGAACTTCCCGTTCGACGCGTCCTGGACCGCGAACCAGATGAATGGCAAGCCGATCACCGGTTACCGCGCGACGCTGAAGGTCGATTCCAATCTGCGCGGCACGGGCTTTGCCGGCTGCAACACCTTCTCCGCCTCAGCCTATCCGCTGCGCCAGCAAGGCTTCGCCGTCGGGCCGATCGCCGTGACCAAGATGGCCTGCGACAAGGGCGCCTCGGATTTCGAACGTGGCTATCTGCTGGCGTTGCGCAGTGCCCAGAAATGGGACCTGGTCGAGGGACGGCTCGTCATCAAGACGGGTGCCGGCGAGATCCGCTTCGACCGCGGGATTTGACGGGCGAGATTTCCACGTCATTCCGGGGTAGGCCGGCAGCTTGAGCCGGGAGGCTCAATGGCCACGATGCTGTTCCAGCTCGTCATGCTCGCCCCTGTGTGGCGAGCATCCACGTCTTGAACACCGCGTTCGACCCGTAACGTGAAGACGTGGATGGTCGGGACAAGCCCGACCATGACGATAGAGCGTCGCACGACCCCTCACCCTAACCCTCTCCCGCATCGAAGTCGGCTGTTGCCGACTTCGGCACTTTTTTGCCGATCTCGGGCTTGCCCGAGATCGGTGGGAGAGGGGACAGTCGCGCTGATCAGCCCGCCTCGGCCATGGCCTTCGCCTTGGGGCTGAACGTTCCATCGGCGTTCTTCTCCATCGCGACCAGCCCGTCATGCATGGCGCGCAGCGTCGAGCGGTGGCCGATCGAGACCACGCTGGTCTGCGGCAGCTCGCGCCGGATCACCGCGTAGATCTCGCCCTCGAGCTGCTCGTCGAGCGAGGCGGTCGCCTCGTCGAGGAAGAGCCAGTCGGGCTTGGCCAGCAGCGCTCGCGCGATCTGCAGCCGCTGCTGCTCGCCGCCAGAGAGGCGCTGGCCCCAGAGATCGACCTCGTCGAGCCGGTCGGTGAGATGGCCGAGCTTGACCTTTTCCATCGCGGCGCGGATGTCGTCGTCGCTGAAGGCGTCCTGCTCGGCCGGATAGGCCAGCGCCGCCCGCAAGCTGCCCTGCGGCAGATAGGGCCGCTGCGGCAGCAGCAGCATGCGCGTATTTTCCGGCGTCGCGACCTTGCCTTGGCCGAACGGCCAGATTCCGGCCAGCGCCCGGAACAGCGTCGACTTGCCCGAGCCTGACGGGCCGACCACCAGCGTCGACTGCCCGGCCGGAAGGGTCAGGCCGGAGGCCTTCACGATCGGCTGGCCGTTCGGCAAGGTGAGCGTCAGCTCGTCGACCCTGGTGTCCTTGCCTGGCTGGTCGGTGATGTCGATCGCGGCACCTTCGCCGCCCTGGGCTTCGGCCTGGGCGATCGCGGCCTCGAAGGTCGTCAGGCGGTTGATCGAGGCGAGGTAGGAGGCGATGGACTGGTAGCTGTTGATGAAGAAGGACATCGCCGTCTCGACCCGGCCGAAGGCCGAGGCAACCTGCGTCAGCACGCCGAAGGCGATCTGGCCAGCGAAGTAGTACGGCGCCAGCAGCACGTAGGGGATGACGACATTGGCCTGGTTGTAGGACAAGGTGAAGGTCGTCAGCTTCAGCTTGCGCCAGAGCAGGTTATAGAAATTGTCGACGATGCCGCCGAAGGTCTCGCCGAGATGGCGACGCTCCGCCGTCTCGCCGCGCATCAGGGCGATCTGCTCGGAATATTCGCGCAAGCGGGCGAGTGCGAAGCGGAAGTTCGCCTCGCGCCGCTCCTGCTCGAATTCCAGCGCGATCAGCGGTTTGCCGATCAGATGGGTGACCCAGGTCGCGATGGCTGCATAGATCAGCGTCGCCCAGAAGATGAAGCCGGGGATGACGATGTCGGTGCCGGGCACCGTGATGGCGACGGGAATCGACCACAGCACGATCGAGAACGAAACCAGCGTCGAGACCTGGGTGATCAGCGTCAGCGAGAAGCTGTAGGTCTGGTTCAGGAAGGAGCGGGTGTCCTCGGAGATGCGCTGGTCGGGGTTGTCGGCGGTGCCCGCGAGCGAGATCCGGTAGTGGTTGCCGTTACCCAGCCAGCGCTTGTTGTACTCGGCTGCCATCCATTCGCGCCAGCGGATCAGCAGCACCGATTGCGCGACCACCTCGATCAGATAGCTGATCACCGAGATCGCCGCCCAGACGCAAAAGACGTTGACGAGTTGCTCCCAGAAGACCGGCGCGTTCTTCTCCTGCAGGGCGTTGTTGAAATCGCGGTAGAAGAAATTGATGCGCAGCGAGATGCCGACCTGCGCCTGGTTGAGCACGATCAGGAAGACGACGAGCGCGACCGCGAAGGTGCCGAGCCGCATGCGATAGCGGCCGAACGGCCCGAGATTGGCGATCTGCGGCTCGGAGGATTCAAAATAGGGCGAGGCGATGCGGGCGATACGCTGCACCACCGGCACGAACGAGACCAGATAGATCAGGATGCCGAAGACGGCGACCGTCGTGCCGAGGCTGGTCGGCGGGGCAGCCGCCTGCCAGGCGCTGGGCCAGAGTCCGAGCTGAGCCAGCAGCGCGCCTGCGCCAAAGATCACATACTCCGTGCCGAAGATGCCGGAAAAGATCTTCAGGAAAAACGGGATCGTGGTGGAACGGAAGGTCGCGAAGGCGAGGAGGACGCCGACCACACCGAGCCCGATGACGCCGGCGCTGCCGCTTTGCTGGCCGACCACGAGCGCGATCACGGCGAGCGCGGCGATGGCGAAACTCAACAGGCGCATGGCGTCGTCCTTGTCGGGGAATCAGCGCGGGAGCTGCGCTGCTTAGGAGAGAGCGTTGTAGATCAGCCCTGCGCACAAAAAAGGCCCGGCTCAAGACCGGGCCGCGCTTTTTCAGCGTTTTGTGATCTGTCTTCAGTCCTTGTCGACCGAGTAGGCGCCGGCGCCAGCTGTGAACAGCACGAGGAAGCCACCGGCGACCGCGAGGTTCTTCATGAACAGCAATTGCTGCATCGGCTGTGCCCAGTTCATATGGAACAGCACGGTCGCGGCGATGGTGAAGGCGAACAGGGCGAGCGCGGCGAGGCGGGTCTTGTAGCCGACGACGATCATCAGGCCGCCGATCAGTTCGACGGCGATCACCAGCGGCAGCAGAATCCCGGGAACGCCGGCGGAGCCCATATAGGCTTGCGTTCCGGCATAGCCGTTGATCTTGGACCAGCCGCCGAGGACGAACATCAGGGCGAGCAGGATGCGACCGACGAGCTTGGCGGCGTCGGTCAGGGCAGGGTTGTTCATGAAGGGACCCCCGAAAGCGTGGGCGCGGCAGGATGCCGCACCCGTCGCGAACTAAGGCTTACAACCAAAGTCGATGCAAGCCTGCGGAGCCTCTTCCTTGTGCAAAGCGCGCAATTGCCAAGTTCGGCTCAACCACCCGGCTTCTGCTTGCGACGCGCCTCCAGCTCCTCGGTCACGGCGATGACGTCGAGATAGTCTTCATGTTTCGCTGGCGCATAGCGCGAGACTTGGCCGTCGGTGAAGGCTTTGAAGACGTCGGGGGCCTCGTCCTTCATCGCCATCATTGCCGCGACAAACGCGTCCTTGAGCCCTTGCGGCAGGTTGGCGCGTGTCGAGAACGGGCTCGCCGGAATGAGCGGTGAGGTCCAGATCACCCGTGTCGCGCCGGCCGGGATCATCCCGCGCAGCGCCAGTCGCTGCACCACGCCGGAATTCTCGTTGACCTGGTAGGTCGCGACGCCGTCGAACTGGCCGCGGACCAGCGCGAGCACCGAATTGTCGTGACCGCCTGAGAAGACCGTCCCACTGAAATGCGCCTGCGGATCAAAGCCCTGCTTGCGCAGGAAATAGGCGGGAAAGGCGTAGCCGGAGGTCGAATTCGGATCGGCGAACGCGAAGCTCTTGCCCTTGAGGTCGGCGACCGTGCGATAGGGGCTGTCGGCGCGCACGACCACGACCGAGTAATAGCCTTCCTGGCCGTTGTTATCGACATCGCGGAACAGCGGCTGGAGCTTGTCGCCGAGCACGCGCCGGCCGAGTGAGTACACCGCTGGTCCGAAGCGCGAGAACTCGAGCTGGTCGGCGCGCATCGCCTCGACCAAGCCGGCATAGTCGCTGACCCGGTAGATCTTCACCGGGACGCCGAGCCTCTTCGCCAGATAGTCGACCATCGGCTGGTTGCGGGCGATCGCCGCCGCCTCATTCTCCGCCGAGGAGACGCCGAAGCGGATTTCCCGGATGCTCTGACGCCAGTCATCCTGCTGGGCAAGGGTAGGCGAAGCGGCGACCGTACCAAGTCCGGCAAGCAGCAGGCGGCGCGTGAGCATGGTGGGAACTCCGGCGAGAAAGCCGAACTCTGCCCAGCGCCTGAGTCAGGGCGTTTACGGAGCGATGTCGTTTGCAAGACGCGCCGGCAAACGGAAAAAGGCCCGGCTTGCGCCGGGCCTTCCATTCTTGTCGAGACTGAGGGCTGGATCAGAAGTCCATGCCGCCCATGCCGCCGCCGCCCATCTGGGGCATCGGGGAGTCCTTCTTCGGCGCCTCGGCGATCATCGCCTCGGTGGTGATCAGCAGGCCGGCGATCGAAGCCGCGTCCTGGATCGCCGTACGCACGACCTTGGTCGGGTCGATGATGCCCATCTTGACCAGATCGCCGTATTCGCCGGTCTGGGCGTTGTAGCCGTAGGCGTAGTCCTTCGACTCGAGCAGCTTGCCGACCACGACCGCGCCGTCATCGCCGGCGTTGTCGACGATCTGCTTGGCCGGGGACGTGATCGCCTTGCGGACGATCTCGACGCCGGTCTTCTGGTCGTCGTTCTGGGTCTTGATCGCCTTGACGGTCTGGAGCGCGCGCAGGAGAGCGACGCCGCCACCCGGCAGGATGCCTTCTTCGACGGCCGCGCGGGTCGCGTTCAGGGCGTCGTCGACGCGGTCCTTCTTCTCCTTGACCTCGACCTCGGTCGCGCCGCCGACGCGGATGACCGCGACGCCGCCGGCGAGCTTGGCCAGACGCTCCTGGAGCTTCTCACGGTCGTAGTCCGAGGAAGTCTCCTCGATCTGCGCCTTGATCTGCGAAACGCGGCCCTCGATGTCCTTCTTCTTGCCGGCGCCGTCGATGATCGTGGTGTTCTCCTTCTCGATGCGCACCTTCTTGGCGCGGCCGAGCATGTTGAGCGTCACGGTCTCGAGCTTGATGCCGAGGTCTTCCGAGATCATCTGGCCGGCGGTCAGGATCGAGATGTCCTCGAGCATGGCCTTGCGGCGATCACCGAAGCCCGGAGCCTTGACGGCCGCGACCTTGAGGCCGCCACGGAGCTTGTTGACGACGAGCGTGGCGAGAGCCTCGCCCTCGACGTCCTCGGCGATGATCAGCAGCGGCTTGCCGGTCTGCACGACGGCCTCGAGGATCGGCAGCATCGCCTGGAGCGACGACAGCTTCTTCTCGAAGATGAGGATGTAGGGGTCCTCGAGCTCGGCGACCATCTTCTCGGCGTTGGTGATGAAGTAGGGCGAGAGATAGCCACGGTCGAACTGCATGCCCTCGACGACGTCGAGCTCGGTCTCGGCGGTCTTGGCTTCCTCGACGGTGATGACACCCTCGTTGCCGACCTTCTGCATCGCGGTCGCGATCATCTTGCCGACCGACTCATCGCCGTTCGCCGAGATGGTGCCGACCTGCGCGACTTCCGCGTTCGAGGTGACCTTCTTCGAGTTCTTCTTCAGGTCAGCGACGATGGCCTCGACGGCGAGATCGATGCCGCGCTTCAGGTCCATCGGGTTCATGCCGGCGGCGACCGACTTCAGGCCTTCGCGCATGATCGCAGCGGCGAGAACCGTCGCGGTCGTGGTGCCGTCACCGGCTGCGTCGTTCTGCTTCGAGGCCACTTCGCGCACCATCTGGGCGCCCATGTTCTCGAACTTGTCGGCGAGCTCGATCTCCTTGGCGACGGTGACGCCGTCCTTGGTGATGCGCGGGGCGCCGAACGACTTCTCGATCACGACGTTGCGGCCCTTGGGACCGAGCGTGACCTTGACGGCGTTGTTCAGGATCTCGACGCCGCGCAGCATCTTGTCGCGGGCATCGGTGGAAAAGCGGACTTCTTTGGCAGCCATGAGACTACTCCTGATTGAGGGCTTGAAGGGTCGTCAGGCTGTTCAGCCGATGACGCCCATGATGTCGGATTCCTTCATGATCAGGAGATCCTGGCCGTCGATCTTGACTTCGGTGCCGCTCCACTTGCCGAAGAGGACGCGATCGCCCTTCTTGACATCGAGGGGAACCAGCTTGCCGGCTTCGTCGCGGGCGCCGGGGCCGACGGAGACGATTTCGCCCTCTTGGGGCTTTTCCTTGGCGGTATCGGGGATGATGATGCCACCCTTGGTCTTCTCTTCGCCATCAAGGCGACGGACCACAACGCGGTCATGCAGCGGACGGAACTTCATGGTTCAGTCTTCCTCTCGGTCGTATTCTGGACGGGCGCGAGTCTGGCCCGTGAAAGGGGTCTGTTAGCAGTCTCACCAAGTGAGTGCTAACGGACGTCGCGGAGATAGGCCTGAGGCCTGCAGGAGTCAAGGAATCCGCTGTGCGAAAGGTGAACGCGGCCACCGGTCGCCGATCTGCGCTGCTGCGGCGGCACGTTAAACCGGCTATCGTGGCGAGATGACGACGCTAACGCCCGATCTTCACCTCGACGACATCGCCCGCTCCTGTGTCGTGCTGCATGTCCGGATGACGGCGCGGGCCGTGACCCGCGCCTATGACGAGGCGATGCGGCCGAGCGGCCTCAAGATCACCCAGTTCGTGCTGCTCTCGGCGCTCTCGACCGGCGCCTGGCGCTCTGTCACCGAACTCGCCGACCGCTTCGCGCTGGAGCGCACCTCGCTGACGCGCAATTTGCAGCTGCTTGCTGCCGAGAAGCTGATCGAGCCCGTCGACTGCAAGGGCCGTGCGCTGACCTATGCGGTCACAGAAAAGGGCCGCGCCGCGATCGAGGCGGCGATCCCCTATTGGCGCGCGGCGCAGGACAGGATCGAAGGCGGGCTCGGCCAGCAGCGCTGGAGCGAGACGCGCGACAGCCTGAAAGCGATCAGGCGGGCGGCTCGGCAGGCCAGCTGAGCCGAACTGGCGCGCTTGACCTCAATCCAACTCCATCTCTATCGTGCATCTACACGATATAGATGGAGTCGGATATGTCCCGAGAGATCGGTGTCGTCAGCCGCGATGTTCTGCTCGCGGAGGACGGCGTGTCCTTCCTGCGCGGGATGATCGAGGGACGCCATCCCGGCCCGCCCTTCGCCGATGCGATGGATTTCGACATCGCTGAAGTCGAGGAGGGCAGGGCGGTCTTTGTCGGCAAGCCCTCGCCGCGCTTCTTCAATCCGCTCGGCACGATCCATGGTGGCTGGACGGCGACGATCCTCGATTCCGCTATGGCCTGCGCCGTGCATTCGACGCTGCGGGCCGGCGAGGGTTACACGACGCTGGAGATGAAGCTGAACTATGTCCGCCCGGTCATGCCCGGCAACGGCCCGGTACGCTGCGAGGGCAGGCTGATTCACCGCGGCGGCTCGGTCGCCACGAGCGAGGGCAGGTTGGTCGATGCGCAAGGCAAGCTGTTGGCGCACGGGACCGAGACCTGCATGATCTTCGGCGCTAAGGTGGGCGCAGGGCGCTGAACGGCCGGCCGCACCTGCCTCTGAACAGGAGCGGTTCTTGACGTTCGCGCCATTCGCCGACGAGGCCGTCGAGGCGAAATTCCGGTCTCTGCCGGAGCCGCTTCGGCCGCCCATGCTGCGCCTGCGCCAGACGATCCTCGCTGTTGCGGCCGCGAATCCCGACATCGGGCCGCTGACTGAGACGCTGAAATGGGGCGAGCTTGCCTGGCTGCCCAAGCGGCCGAGGACAGGAACGACCGTGCGCGCGGGCGCACTGAAGGGCTCACTGACGCATTACGCGCTCTATGTTCATTGCCAGACGAGCCTGATCGAGACGTTCAGGCGCCACTATCCCGGGCAATTCAGCTATGAGGGCAATCGGGCGCTGATCTTCGTTGCCGGGAGCGAGCCGCCGGCCGAGCCACTGGCCCACTGCATCGCGCTCGCCCTGACCTATCACCGTTGGGCAAGGCGCTGAGCGCCGCTCAGGCTCTGCGATAGTCGCTCGGGTTCGCACCCATCACCCGCTTGAAGCGTCGGTTGAAGGTCGAGAGATCGCCGAAGCCGCAGTCGAAGGCGATGCCGGCGACCGGCAAGTCGGTCCGGCGCAGCAGCAATGCCGCCCGGTGCAGGCGGGTGCGCAGCACATATTGATGCGGCGTCATCCCGACCAGCGCCCGGAAGGTGCGCAGGAAATGATAGGGGCTCATCGTCGCCTGCCCAGCCAGCGCATCGAGCGAGAGCGCCTCTTCGCAATGCGCTTCGATATGGCGCAGCGCATTGGTGATCCGGCGCTGGTCGCGGGCGCTCGGCGTATCGGTTCCAGGTTCAGTCCCCGATAATACGCTAGCCACCGTACCGGCGAGGCGCATCGCGGTCTCCTCAAGCCTGTCGGGATCATCAGCAACGGCTTCCGCTTCGGCCAGGAGGCCGGCCAGTGCGGGGAGGGGCGGGAGATGTGCCAGCCTGAAATCGCTGCGCCGGGCGCCGGGCACGGCCGCGATGATGCCTTCAAGATAGGCCGGCTCGAACTGGAAGGCGAGGCAGCGGTCGCCGGCCGCATGCTCATGCCCGCATTCGAAGCAGGCGCCGCGATTGCCGAGCAGCAGCGAGCCCGGCGCCAGCACAGCGCTGCCTTGCGATGAGCGATATCGGAAGGAGCCGCTGCGGACGATGGCGATGCAGTGATGCGGGTGCTCTTCCTCGAAGGCGCGGTCCTTCGGTCCGGCGGTGCAGACGATGTCACTGACGCGCCAGCCGGGGCCCGATGCCAGAAGATGAGTGGTCGCGGTCATGCTGGCGAGTTTAGCAGTTTTTCCCAAGCAAGGCCCGGCGCTTCGGGTCTAGCTGGCGCCAAGTTGATCAAGACGGAGCCCGATCATGACAGCAGCGCCATCGACGCTGGCCGATGTCCTCATCGCTGACGGGCCGGCGCCCGAATATGCGGAGAAGCTCGCCCTCTACGGCCAGTTTGTCGGCGCCTGGACCATGGAGGCGGTGATCCATACCGAGGACGGTCAGCGCAATGAGGCGAAGGGCGAAATCCGCTTCGGCTGGGTGCTCGGTGGGCGCGCCGTGCAGGATGTCTGGAGCCTGCCCGGCTTCTTCCACGGCACGACGCTGCGCATCTACGACCCCGGCCAGGACGCCTGGCACATCCGCTGGAACGACCCGGTCAAGCAATACTACACGCACCAGATCGGCCGTGCCGATGGCCGGGACATCGTCCAGCACGGCAAGCTCGATGACGGCACTGCGATCCGCTGGCGCTTCACCGAGATCACGCCGGACTCGTTTCATTGGATCGGCGACCACTCGCGCGACGGTGGAACTACCTGGAAGGTCCAGGCCGATTTCCGGGCGAAACGCATCGAAATCTGAAAGGGAGACGAAAGCCATGTTCGATCACATCTCAATCGGCGTTCGCGAGATCGCCCGCACGAAACGCTTCTATGACGGAGCGCTCGGCGCGCTCGGCTATGACTGCCTCAGTGCGGATGAAGGCTCGCTCGGCTATGGCAAGGGGGGCGTCGGCCTCTGGATCGGCGTGGTCTCGGCGCCAGTGCCGCCGGATCGCGACTCCAATTTGCATTTCTGCTTCGTCGCGCCGACGCGCCAGAGCGTCGATGCCTTCCATGCCGCGGCGCTGGCGGCGGGTGGCACCGACAATGGCAAGCCGGGCCTGCGCGAGTCATATGGCCCCGACTACTACGCCGCCTTCGTCGTCGATCCCGACGGCTACCGGCTCGAGGCCTATTGCAGCAAGCCGGTCTGAGGCGATCGCAACAGATTAATGCTCGGGCGGCAGATCATGTGCCGCCCATTCGCTGCGCGGGATCGCCTCGCCGACGCGGAACTGGAAGCCGGCGACCTTGCCAGTCGCCGTCATCTCGCAGCGGAATCGCAAGCCGTACCATTGCTTGCGGCTGCGGAAGGCGGCTCCTTCCGCTTCCAGCGCGGTCCTGGATGCTTTCGTGCCGGCCATTGCAAAAGCCACGACGCGGTCGGGCTCGAACTCGGCCTTCCAGGCATGGATCTGGCTCATCGCCTCGAGATTGCAGAGCTGCTCGATGCGCTCGGCGGCTTCGAGCGTCTTCAGCGCCTCGCGCGTCCCGCGGCTCCGGGGACTGGCCAGCACGCTCTCGGAATGCAACGTCCGGGCGGTGATCATAGCCGGCGGCTCGGCCAGGGGTGGGACGGGCGGGGCGGTCAGTTTGTCCGGAGGTGGTGTGATGGGGACCGCTTGCGGGGGTGGCACGATCTCGGTTGTCGGTGGAGGGGCGGGTACCTGCACCGGGGGCGGCGGTGGTGAAACCGGCGTCAGCGCCTCCGGGCCGACCAGCTCGACCTCGATGCTCGCCTCGCTGACCGGAACGAAGCCGCTGAAGGCGCGGACGGCGAGCAGGGCGCCAAGCAGGGCAAGATGCAGGCAGAGCGCGACGGCGAGGCCAGGTTCGCGAAGGACGCGAACAGCGGGGCCGGGGCGCTGCATGCCCTGATCAATCGCCGTTGGTGCGGAAGGAGGGCATGAGCGGCGGGCGCTTCCCGTGAGGCGTTCCGTGCAGAAGTCCGACCAAGCAGGCGATTTTGCGGCGGGGGCTCAGCGCCGGCTGACGGCGAAGGCGCCCGCGACGATCAGCACCGCGCCGGCAAAGGTGGTCCAGAGTGGTACTTCACCGAAGACGGACCAGCCGAGCAGGCTGGCCCAGACCAGCGCCGTATATTCGATCGGCGCCAGCCGGGAGGCGGGGGCGCGAGCAAAGGCCGAAGTCAGCGAGAGGTGCCCGGCGACGCCGAGCGCACCGGCGCCGAGATAGGCGAGCAGATCGCCGCCGCTCATCGGCATGAAGACGAAATAGGCCGGCCAGGCCAGGCACAGCGCCGGCCCGGCATTCTGGAACAGCACGATGATCGCCGGGTGCTCTTTCACCGCGATCCGCCGTAGCAGGATCAGGTTGAAGGCATAGGAGACCGCGGAGAACAGCGCCGCGGCGACGCCGAGCTCGGCGCCGGTGACGCCGCCCTGCAAGCGCGGCCAGACCATCACCAGCATGCCGGCGAGGCCAAAGCCGAGCGCCTGCAGGATGCGTCCGTCGAGCCGTTCCTTCAGGATCAGGGCGCCAAGCAAAGCGACGAAGACCGGCGCGAGGAAGGACAGCGTCAGCGCCTCGGCTAGCGGCAGCACCGAGACCGAATAAAAGAAGCTGCCGGCGGTCAGGATCACCACCGGCACGCGTAACGAATTGCCGATCAGGCTGGCTCGCGTCGGAAAGGCGGGGCGCATGAAGGCGAGCACCACGAGCGCGCATAGGCCGCCCATGGCAAAGCGCATGAACAGCGCCAGCAGGAACGGATGCTGCTGCATCTGCGCCTTGATGACCGCATCCATCGCGGTGAGCAGCGCGATGCCGAACGCGGCCCGCAGCGCCGTGTTGGCGTTCATGGCCGCGCCGCAGTGAGCGGCTTGCGGAAATGGTATTCCCAGGTGGAGGAGATGTCGGCGAGGTAGCGCTCGCCCGGCCAGCGCACGAAGCCGAGTTTCTCGTAGAAGCGATGGCCGCGGGCGAATTTGCTGTCCGACCACAGCATCATCTCGCCGTAACCGCCGGCCTCGGCGAAAGCAAGAGTCTGCGCAAACAGAGCTTGCGCCAGGCCGCTGCCGCGCTGGCTCGGGTCGGCATAGACCTTGAACAACTCGACCGCATTCTGGTCGGGCACCGGCACGACGGCGATCGAACCAACGATGCGGCCATCCGGCCCATCCGCGACCCAGTGCCTGCCGCCCTTCTGCGCATAATAGCTGGCCGGGCGGCGCAGCTCGGGGAATTCCGACCAGTCGAAGAAACAGTTCGGATATTCGGCGAAAGTCGCGGCGATCAAGGCGGCAAGCGGCTCCGAATCGGCGTCGGTGGCGTCGCGAAGGGCGGGCAAAGCGGTCATGACGGATCGCTTAGGGCCAATGCGGTACGTTGCAAAGATGGGCCGCTCGCGCTCCTGCCATGCTGCTATCGCAGCAATGCCAGCGCGGCGTCTGCCGTCAGCTTCAACGCCGCCACCGCCAGCAGCAGATAGCAGGCGAAGAACAGCCGCTTCTGATCGAGCCGGTTATGCAGCCAGCGGCCGATCCAGACACCGATCGGCGCGGCCGGCAGCAGCACAAGCGCCGCCCAGAGCGCCTGTGGCTGCTTTAAGCCCAGGGCCAGATAGGGCGGCAGCTTCAGGAGGTTGCCGAGCATGAAGAAGGCGATGGTCGTGCCGACGAAGGCGGTCTTGGAGAGCCCGCGCGCCAACAGGTACATGGCGACGGGTGGCCCCCCAGCATGGGCGACAAAGGTGGTGAAGCCCGAGGCCGTGCCGGCCAGCAGTGCCAATGGCGGCGAGACGGGCAGCTGGCCGGGAGGCGCGACACGCCCGCGCAGGAACCAATGGCCCGTGAAGGCGAGGGTGATGAGCCCGATGGTCAGCGTCACCACGCGCGCATCGACGATGAGGAAGACCGCATAGCCGATCGCGATGCCGGTGATCAGGCCGGGTATCAGCCAGGCGAGATCCGGCTTCGACCAGGTCGAGGCGCCGAAGCTGCCGATTGCGACAAGGTCCATCGCCGCGACCAGCAGCGCCACCATGATCGCGGCCTGCAGGGGATCGACCACCAGCGCCAGCAGCGGAATACCGAGGATGGCGAGCCCGCCGCCGAAGGCACCCTTGCCGATGCCCATGAGCAGGGTCGTGGTCCAGCCGACGAGATAGAACAGCGGATCGCCTGGCATCGGCTCAGCCTGCCGCGATGGCGGAGAGCGAGAGCTGGTCGGCTTCCGCCTGGATATCTGCGGTTTGGCGATTGGGCGGAATCAGCGCAGTCATGCATCGCCGGTCCCGAGCTGGTCTGCCCCTTCGCGATGGCGTCATGACCGTTCTGCTGCCCTTCGTGATCAATGCCGGGCTGAACTTCGCCCTCGGGCTGCTCATCGCCTATTTCCTCGGCCCCGCCGAATTCGGCCGCTATGCCATCGGCGCGGCGATCATCGTCGTGCTCAACACCGCGCTGCTCGACTGGATCAGGCTGTCGACCGTCCGTTTCTACTCGCAGAAGAGCCGGGAGGAACAGCCGCAGATCAGGGCGACCCTCGATGTGCTGAGCGCAGGCATGACCATCGCGCTCACCGGGTTGCTCGTCGCTGCGGTCGTCGCTGGGGTCGATTTCGGCCTGCCGGCCATGCTGGTTGCGGCGTCGGTGCTGGGCGGCATCTGTGCCGGCCTGTTCGACTATCACGGCGCGATCGCCCGGGCCCGCTTCCTCGATGCGGCCTATGCCCGCCTGGTCATCGTCAAGAATGTGCTGGCGCTGGTCCTGATGGTCGGCGGCGCCTGGTGGACGCGCGACCCGACGATCGTGATGTTCGGCGGCGTTATCAGCGTGATGGCGGCCTTGCTTGCCGTGCGCCGGTCGCTTGCCGACGCGCCGCTCGTCTGGTCGGCGGCACGGCGCGATCTCGCGCTCGATTTTGCACGCTATGCGCTGCCGCTCGTCGGCGCCAACGCGATCTATTCGCTGATCCCGCTGCTCAACCGCTCGCTGCTCGCCGATGCCTATGGCTTTGCCGAGGCCGGCTATTTCTCGCTCGCCGCCGATATGGGCCTGCGCCTGTTCGGTACGCTCGCCGCGACGCTCGAGATCGTCATGCTGCGCGAGGTGCTTCGGCTCGACGAGGCCAAGGGTCGCCGGGCAGCGCAAAAGCGCATCGCCGAGAATCTCGTGATCGTAACGATGGTGGCGCTGCCGGTGGCGGCCGGCCTCTTCCTCGTGCTGCCGGCTTTCGAGAAGCTGCTCGTGCCGGCGGCGTTCCACGGCCGCTTCGCCGCCTACATGCTGTTGCTGCTGCCGGGTTTCTTCGCGCTTACGATCTTCGTCGGTGGGCTTTATCCGGTCTTCCTGCTCGGCAAGCGCACCGGCATGGTGACCCTGGCCGCTTGCACGGGGCTGGCCGCCAATCTCGCGATCGTCTTCGGCGCCGGCGCCGCCGGGCCGGAGCGGTTCGCGCTTGGCCAGACGGTGAGCTTCCTGATCGTTCTCGTCATCACCGGCTGGGTCGCCTTGCGAACCTTGCCGGTCCTGCCGAAATTGCGGGACATCGGCCTCATCATTGCAGCGGTCGCGGTCATGGTGGCGGCGGTCTGGCCGCTTTCCGGACGCTTGCCGCCCTTGCCTGAGCTGCTGCTGCAGGGCGCGCTTGGCGTCGCCATCTATGGCGGGCTGATGCTGGCCTTCGACGTGGCGCGCTGCCGGACGTTGTTGCGGCTGTGGCTCGCGCTGCGCAAGAGCCGGATCCGATCAGGCTGATTCCACCCGATCGGTGAATCCGTCTCTCGCTATAGCGGTTAGCGTGAACGGAGCATTTACCGCGTTTGCTCGCGGATCGCTAAGGTTAATCGCCGGAATTGCAGCGATTAAGCCAGTTTCCGGACGAGCAGAGTCAACGATTCACCGTTCATTTCAACACATCGCCTCACGCTTCTCGCCTGTCATGTTGAGAGAGTTGCGTCATGCGTCCGCTCTATGTCGTTCCCCTCGTCGTCCTCGGCGGCGCCTTGCAGCTGTCGGGGCAGGCCAGCGCCCAGACCTATTGGCGTCCGGCCGATCCGATGGTCACGAGCTCCACGGCCCGCGGCCAGTATGGCGGTGGCTTCATCGAGATGCTGATGACCGGCCAGGACCCCAGCTATGGCCGTGGCGGCGCCGTCTACAACCGGCCGCAACGCGGCGCCTATGGCCAGCAGCCGGCGATGCGCCGCCTTTCCGATTATGAGGCACCGGTTCCGATCCAGGGTGATCCGATGGAACCGCGCCGGGAGCGTCGCTCCGCTGCGCTCGGTGAGCCGATGCCGGCCGAGCGGCCGATCGCCCGCACCCTCGATCCGCGCTTTCAGAAGCAGGAAGTCGCCTATGATGGCCCGCACAAGGCGGGCACCATCATCATCGACACGCCGCGCCGTTTCCTCTTCCTGGTCCAGCCCGGCGGGCGCGCCCTGCGCTACGGCATCGGCGTTGGCCGTCCTGGCTTCGAATGGGCCGGGATGAAGGCTGTGACGCGCAAAGCCGAATGGCCGAGCTGGACGCCGCCGGCCGAGATGCTGAAGCGCCGGCCCGATCTGCCGCGCTTCATGGCCGGCGGCCCCGAGAATCCGATGGGCGCGCGCGCCATGTATCTCGGCTCGACCCTCTATCGCATCCACGGCACCAACGAGCCGAACACAATCGGCCAGGCCGTCTCCTCGGGCTGCATCCGCATGAACAACGAGGATGTGGTCGACCTCTATGAGCGCGTGCGCGTCGGCGCCAAGGTCCTTGTGATCTGAGAGTTCTTGAGAATTGCCTAGTCTTCATCCTTCGAGACGGTCCTTACGGGCCTTCTCAGGATGAGGGTTGGATCTATCCAACGGACTCTTAGACTATCCCGGTTAGCCTTATTCCGTTGTCGCCCGATCGCTCATGGCGCATAAAAAAGCTGGTGGAGTGTGTCGAATGGGGCGGGTTATCACTCGTATATGGTGCCTCGGTTTGGGGTTATGGTGGCTATACTCCGCTATTGTCGGTTTCCTTTTTGCTCACGGGGAGCGCTCGTTCTTCTGGTATATCGTTTACGTTCTTGCACCCGGTGGAACGGGGATAACTCTAGTTTCTTTTGTTCTTTTCGGCACTCGACCTTCAGGCTTTGCAACCAGTACTGATGATTCTGAGGTCACCAAAAATCATACACAACACCCCTGAATGATCGTTCCTGACGATCCGATTGAAACATTCGCCACGTCGGCCACCTTGATTGTTATATCTCAATAAAAAAGACCCGCCTGTCGCCAGGCGGGCCTCGTCGTTTCAACGGGCTGGGCGGCACTCAGGCCCAGTCGTCGTCCCCGCCGCCCGAGCTGTCATCATAGCTGCCATCGTCATAGCTGGCATCCTGATAGGTCGGCTCCGGCTGGGCCTGCTGTGGCTCGGCCGCGGGCTGCTGGTCGGCTGCCGTCTGGGTATCCTTGGCCGTATCGCTGTTCTGCGGGGCGTCCTTGTTTGCCGCGGTGCTCGCTTCGGCCGGCTTGGCCTCGCTCGCCGCGCTCTTGTTGCCGCCGCCGAGCGCGTTCATCAGCATGTTGCCGGCGACCATGCCGCCGGCGACGCCGGCCGCCGTCGTCAGCGCGCTCGCCATGAAGCCGCCGCCGCCTCGGGCTGGAGGCTGCTGTGCCGCCTGGTTCTGCCCGGGGCCGGGCGCCCCGCCCATACCTTGCTGAGGCGCCATGCCCTGAGCGCCCGGTTGGCTGCCCCAGGGCGGCGAGGCCGGCTGCGGTTGGCCGCGCTGCGGGAAGGACGGCACCGAGCCGCTGCGGGCCGGCTGGCTCGAGCCGCCACCGAAGATGCCCGACAGGAAGCCACCGGATTGCTGGGCCGGGGCGGGAGCGGGCGGCTGGTTGCGCAATTGCTCGACTTCGGCCTGCAACTGCTCGATCTGGCCCTGCATGCTGGTGAGCGCCTGCTCCTGCACATAGACCGACTGCGCCATCGCATAGACGGCATAAGGCTGCTCGCGGAGGCGGTCAGCGATGAACCGTTCAGCCTCGGGGTCGCGGGGCTGGTTGGCCGCCTGACGTAGGCGGTCGAAAATCCCGGCGATCACGTCGCGTTCTTGCGGCGTCATCGTCATCTCCTCTCAATGTTGGACAAGGCGGTCGCCCTGTCGCATCGAAAGGTGGTGACGGCTTATGACGCTATCAAGGCGGTGGCCAAATCCGACACTTGCGGCACGAAAGCAGGCGCTTCAGGCGTTGCCGACGTTGACGTAGGTAAAGCCGCGCTCGTGCATCTCGCCGGAGCGGTAGATGTTGCGCAGGTCGACCACGACGGGGTGTCGCATTGCCGCCTTGACGCGGTCGAGATCGAGCGCGCGGAAGGCGTTCCACTCGGTCACGATCACCAGCGCGTCGGCCCCGTCGAGACAGGAATAGGCGTCGGGCGCGTAGGTGATCTCCGGCATCAGCGCCTTGGCGCTCGCCATCGCCTCGGGATCGTAGGCGATGACCTCGGCGCCGGCGTCGAGCAGCGCCGTCACGATCGACAGCGACGGCGCCTCGCGCATGTCGTCGGTGTTGGGCTTGAAGGCGAGGCCGAGCACGGCGATGCGCTTGGCCCTGACCGAGCCGCCACAGGCGGCGATCACCTTGCGCGCCATCGCCCGCTTGCGCTGGTCGTTGACCGCGACCACCGTCTCGACGAGGCGCAAGGGGCTTTCCATGTCCTGCGCCGTCTTGATCAACGCGAGCGTATCCTTCGGGAAGCAGGAGCCGCCATAGCCCGGCCCGGCATGCAGGAACTTGCCGCCGATGCGGTTGTCGAGGCCGATGCCACGCGCCACCTCCTGGACATTGGCACCGACCCGCTCGCACAGATCGGCGATCTCGTTGATGAAGGTGATCTTGGTCGCGAGGAACGCGTTGCCGGCGTATTTGATCAGCTCCGAGGTCCGCCGCGTGGTGAACAGCAGCGGCGCGGCGTTGAGATAGAGCGGCCGGTAGATATCTTCCATCACCTTGCGGGCGCGGTCGTCCTCGGTCCCGATCACGATGCGGTCGGGCCGTTTGAAATCCGCGATCGCGGCACCCTCGCGCAGGAATTCCGGGTTGGAGACGACGGCGAAGTCGGCGTCCGGCCGGGCCTCGCGCATGATCCGCTCGACCTCGTCGCCGGTGCCGACCGGCACGGTCGACTTGGTGACGACGACGGTGAAGCCCTCGATCGCCGCGACGACGTCGCGCGCCGCCTGGTGCACATAGGAGAGGTCGGCATGGCCATCGCCGCGGCGCGACGGCGTGCCGACCGCGATGAAAACGGCGTCGGCCGCCGCGACCGGTCCGGCGAGCTCGGTGGTGAAGGAGAGTCGCCCGGCGCGGACATTGCTGGCGACGAGGTCGTCGAGGCCGGGTTCGAAGATCGGAATCTCGCCGCGCTTCAGGGCCGCGATCTTGCCGGCATCGGTATCGACGCAGGTCACCTCATGGCCGAAATCGGCGAAGCAGGCTCCAGAGACCAGGCCGACATAGCCTGAGCCGATCATCGTCACGCGCATCTGGCGTTCTCACCATCTGTCCGGCGGCCTGCCGGCCAGCAGGGCGTATCGCAAAACTGCGCCGAGGCAAATCGCTGCCGTGCGCACAGGCCCTCCAGGCGATATGGCGATGGTGGGTAACGCCGCCGTGACATATGGCCGAAGGCGGCTGCAAATGCCGCCTTCGGGGTAGGCCAGGTGGGTGGGGCTCGACCTTAGATGTCGTCCGGCGGAAGCGGAGCGTCGGTCTCGTCGAGCTGCGGCTCGGAAATCGGATTGCGATTCAGCACGACCACGGTGGTGCCGGTCGGCACGCGGCTGTGCAGGTCGATGATGTCCTGGTTGAACAGGCGGATGCAGCCGGAGGAAACGGCTTTGCCGATCGACCATGGCTCCGTGGTACCGTGGATCCGGTAGAGCGTGTCGCGGTTGCCCTGGTAAAGGTAGAGCGCGCGCGCGCCGAGCGGGTTCTCGACCCCGCCCGCCATGCCGGCGGCCCAAGGCTTGTTCCGTTCCGGCTCGCGGGCGATCATGGCGGCGGTCGGCGTCCAGCGCGGCCATTCCGCCTTGCGGGCGACGGTGGCGCGGCCGCGCCAGGACATTCCCTGCTTGCCTACGCCGATGCCGTAGCGGATGGCGCGGCCGTTCTCGCGCACCAGGTAGAGATAGCGGGCCGAGGTATCGACAATGATCGTGCCTGGCGCTTCCGGGGTCCGGTAGTTGACCTCCTGGCGCAGGAAACGCGTGTCGACCTCGTCGATGTCGGTCGCCGGCAGCGGATGCTTCTCGTCCGGCCGCTCCTCATACATCGATAGGAAGGCGGCGTTCTGGTGACCCGGCGACCGGACTTCGTAGGGCTGCTGCGGGCCGGTGACGCAACCGGCCAGGCCGACAGGAACGAAGGCCGAGGCCATCGTCAGGAAGCGGCGGCGGGAACAGGTGGCGGAGGCGTCAGGCTGGGGGGAGGACATAACTCGGCTCTTCGTGGGTCAGCTGGCAGCGGAAACATGCGAATTGCCGACAAGTTCCAATGAGTTCTTGTCGGTCGACCCCCTCCACTTCACGGCCCCGCATGGCGCCGGGGTGAAGAGAATGCGGCGAAATGATGGCGGGCGCAAAGCGTGGCTGGAATGTCACAGCCCGATATGCCGCCACTGCATGTCGCGCGAGTCTCGCTTCATACGTGTATCTGCCCAGATATGCAGCGAAGAGATGAGGTATCGCTGCGTTTTTCATCAGTCTTCGAACGAATGTAAGGCGCCTTAAAGTGGCTTTAACCATTACTGGCAAAGCTTTCTAAGCCCTCTCGGCTTCGGTGCCTGGTCATGCCGAAAGTTTAAGTGCCGCACCTCTTCGTGCGGAAGCACGAGCGAAAACATGAAATCGATCCGCTTCAAGGTGCTGGCGATGTTGGGGATCGTTGCCGCGGGCGCGATCCTCGCTGCGGTCTTGAGTCTCTACGCCTTGTCGCGCTCCAGCGATCTCAACGCGCGCTCCGATGTCCAGGGCGAAATCGCGCTGGTGACCGAACGGATCAATACGCAGGTCTTCGCCGTGGTGATGGATTCCCGCGGCATCTATATGTCGAAGGATGCCAGGGACGCGGAAGCTTTCGCCAAGCCCAAGGAGGCGCGCTTTCCGGGGATGCGCAAGCTCGCCGCCGATCTCGTCGCGCTGGTGCCGGCGCAGGAGCGCGAGACCGCGCTCAAGCTGCAGAAATCGGTCGAGGAGTTCATCGCGTTCCGCAGCGAGACGATCCGGCTCGGCCGGGAAGTCTCGACCGCCGCCGCCAACCAGCAGGGCAATAACGACCTGAACCGCGCCAATCGCAAGGCTTTGAACGATCAGCTCGTCGCTTTCGGCAAGCGCAATGAGGAAGTTGGGAGCAGGCTTGCGGCCGAGGCTGCCGACTTCACGCGTCAGATCCAGTGGATCCTGCCTGTGGTGCTGTTCTCGACGCTCATCGCCTCGATCGCGGCGGCGGTGCTGTTTGCGCAGCGCTCGATCACCCGTCCGCTGCTCGATCTCGGGGCCAGCATGAGCCGTCTCACGGCCGGCGAGACTGACATCACGGTCCCGCATACCAAACGGCGGGACGAGCTCGGCGACATGGCGCGGGCGGTTGCCGTGCTGCGCCAGAGCACGGAACAGGTTGCCCTGTTGCAGGAACAGGAGCGTGCCGCTTCGGCGGCGCGGATCCGCTCGGCCGATGCGATGGCGTCGGTCGTCTCGGATGTCGGGGAGGTTGTCGCGGCCGCTGCCGCCGGCGATTTCTCGGCGAGGCTTCAGATCGAAGATGCCGATGAGCAGATGCAGAAGCTGGTCGCCGGCATCAATGAGATCAACGCGGTGGTCGATTCGGCCACGACTGAGTTCGTCGAGGTATTGCGCGCGCTGGCGACGGGGGACCTCACGCGGCAGGTGCCGACGGCCTACCATGGCCGCTTTGCGGAACTGAAGGACGCAGTCAACGAGACGATCGAGCGGCTCGCCACGACGGTTAGGACGATCCAGTTGACCTCGGCCGATGTCGGCATGGCAGCGCGCGAGATCAACATGGGCGCGGACGACCTGTCGAAGCGCACCGAGGAGCAGGCCTCGTCGCTGGAAGAGACAGCGGCAACGACCGAAGAGCTGGCAGCCTCGGTGAAGGCTTCGGCGCAAGGCGCGCGCCAGGCGGCGGCGATCGCCGAGGAAGCGATGAAGGCGGCGCAGGATGGCGGCGCCATCGCCGGCGAGGCGGTCGCGGCCATGGCCCGGATCGAGCAGGCCTCGAAGAAGATCTCCGACATCATCCGGGTGATCGACGACATCGCCTTCCAGACCAATCTTCTGGCGCTCAACGCAGCGGTCGAGGCCGCCCGCGCCGGCGATGCCGGCAAGGGCTTTGCCGTCGTCGCCAGCGAGGTCCGCACGCTGGCGCAGCGCTCCAGCGAGGCGGCCAAGGACATTTCCGGGCTGATCTCCTCCTCGAACAGCGAGGTCGAGACCGGCGTCAAGCTGGTGCGCCAGGCCGGCGATTCGCTGGAGAAGATCCTGTCAGCCTCGCAGAAGGTCACCGGTACGATCCAGGAGATCTCGGCGGCGTCGGCCGAGCAGGCCCATGGCATCGACGAGATGAGCCAGGCGGTCGCCCATCTCGACGAGATGACCCAGGCCAATGCGGCGCTGGCCGAACAGAGCGCCGCCTCGGCCGGGGCGCTGTCGGGCCGCATCGGCGAGCTCAACACGCTGGTGGCGAGCTTCCGGACGGACACCGGCACAGGCTTGGCCGCGCCGGTCGCTGCAGCCCTGCCGAGCTTGCGCTCGGCCGCCGCCGCTCCAGCGCGGCGTCCGCCGGCACGCGTCGCAGCCGCGCCGCGCCAGCCCGCACCCGCCATTCACACTGGCGGCCATGGCTCCGAGCCGGAGCGGCTGCGCCAGCTCGCAGAGGCCGCCTTCGCTCAGAGCAAGGCCGCGCCGCCGCGCCGCGAGCCCGCCCCAGCTGCAGCCGCGCCTGCACGCAAAGCTGCCAATGGCCGCGCCGGCGATGATGGCTGGGAAGAGTTCTAGGAAGCGCTAGGCCGAACGTCGGCTGGGCGTTTCGGCAGCCAACATTGTCTTCGCCATCTGGCCGTAGAGCTCGGTCCAGGCTGCCCTTGTCTGTGTGGTGAAATCGGCCCCCAGCGACGTCTCCAGGGTCCAGAGCAGGGCGCTGCCGACAGCCTCGTAATGCTCCGGTCGGACGCCGTAGGTGCGATGGCGCTCGCCCAGTCGCGCGAGCAGGACATTGAGGCCGCCGGGATCGTTGAGCATCGCGAGCGCGACCATCAGCGTTTCCATCAGCTTGGCCGCTTGGGCCTGGATATCATCCGTCTTGAAGAGCGCCCGTGTGCTGGGCGCGGTGGTGAATAGCCGCTCATAGAACAGGCATGCCGTCTCGATCTTGCGCCGATGCAGCTGCGCAAAGCTCGACCGGACTAGCGCAATATCCTGCGGCGTCACGACCTTCTCCCCTTCAGCGTTGCAGCATGAGGGAACGTTCCCGAGATTCTCCGCCAATTCACGTGGAAGTGCAACTCAGAGTTAGCGGACTCTTGCAAATAGGAAGCCGTTAAATCTAGGAGGCTTGCGTGCTGACTATCTTGGTCAGACCGAGCCGCTCGCGGGCGAACCAGCGCGCCAGCATCAGCACGGCGACGATTGCAAGGCCGGTCGCAAGCCCGATCCAGATGCCGACGCCGGCGAGTGGTGTGAGGAAGCCGAGCGCGGCCGAGAGCGGCAGGCCGATCCCCCAATAACCGAGGCCGGCGAACAGCATCGGCACGCGCGTGTCGCGCAGGCCGCGCAGGATCGAGACGCCGACCACCTGAACGCCGTCGACGATCTGAAAGATCGCCGCATAGAACAGGAACAGCATGGCGAGTTGCGCCACCTCGGCAGCGCGCGGCTTGCTGGCGTCGAGGAACGGCACGACCAGCCAATGCGGGATCAGAAGCATCAGCAGGGCGGTGAAGCACATGAACGCTGTGGCGAGCACGAGCGCCGTCGCGCCGGCTCGGGCGATGCCCTCGCTGTCGCCGGCGCCGAAGGCGCGCCCGACCCTGACTGTTCCGGCCTGGCCAATGCCCATCGGCACCATGAAGCACAGCGAGGCGATCTGGATCGCGATCGCATGGGCGGCGAGCGAAGTCGGGCCGAGCAGTCCCATCAGGAAGGCGGCGCCGTTGAAGATCCACACCTCGAAGCCGACCGTGGTGCCGATCGGCAGGCCCATCCGCCAGAAGGCGCGGTAGCGGCTCCAGTCCGGCCGCCAGAACCGGCCAAACAGATGATAACGCCGGAAGCGCCGGTCGAGCGAGACCACCATGGCGAGGCCGGCGAACATCAGGGTCGAGGCCAGCGCCGTCGCCATGCCGGAGCCGGGCAAGCCGAGCGCCGGAAAGCCGAGGCGCCCGAACATCAGCACCCAGTTGGCGAAGGCATTGAAGACGACCGCGAAGAGCACGGTCACGAAGACCCAGAACGGCCGCTGCAGAGCCGCCAGGAAGCCGCGCAGGACGAGGTAGCAATAGAAGGGCAGGAGACCCCATTGCAGCGTGTGCAGATAGGAGGCGGCGGCTGCAGCCAGCGCTGGGTCCTGGCCCATCGCCTTGAGGATCGTCTCGGCCTGCCAGAGGCAGAGCCACATCGGCCCGGCCATGGTCGCCGCCACCCAGAACCCCTGGCGCACGGTGCGACGCACGTCGCGAACCGAGTGCCGGTTCCGCCCAAGCTCGATCGCGACCATCGGTGCGACCGCCGCCATCACGCCGATGCCGAAGATCAGGAAGGCCATGTAGAGATTGGAGGCGAGCGCGCCGGCCGCCAGCGCATCCGGCCCGAGCTGGCCCATCATCACGACATCGGTCGCAGTCATCGCCGTCTGCGCGACATTGGTCAGGACCATCGGCCAGCTCAGCGCCAGCATGGCCTTGACCTCGGCGAGCCAGGGGCTCGTCGACCGATAGGGAAGGGCGATCTGCGACATCGCTGCCTTTTATCTGGGCAGATTGCTCCTTCACAGCCCTTGTTGCGCCGGGGCGAGCCGCGCCCTGCGCGGGGCGCGCTGCCGGTCCGCGCGGCAACGCCAATTCTGCCTCTTGCGCGTGCGGCCCGGTTCCTGCCTGCTGCGCATCTCGACCAAACCATGCCTGCCTGCGGAGAGCCGACAAGATGAGCACCAACCTGCGGATCGATGGGGAGCGCCTGGTATCGCGACTGGCGGCCCTGTCCAGGATCGGGGCGACGCCGGAGGGCGGCTGTCGGCGGCTGGCGCTGACCGACGAGGACAAGCAGGGCCGCGACTGGCTGGTTGGCGAACTGAAAGCACTTGGCCTCGACGTCCGCGTCGATGCGATCGGCAACATCGTCGGCATCCTGAAAGGCCAGCAGGACGGGCCGGCGGTGATCATGGGCTCGCATATCGACACGGTCGGCACTGGCGGGCGCTTCGACGGCGCGCTCGGCGTCATCGGCGGCGTCGAGGTGCTGGCGGCGCTGCGCGATGCCGGGCTGACTCCCAAGCGTGACATGGCGGTGATCGCATTCACCAACGAGGAGGGCGCGCGCTTCCATCCCGACATGCTCGGCTCCTATGTCTGGGCCGGCGGCATGAGCGTCGATGCCGCTCATGCCGAGCTCGACGCCGATGGTGCCGTGCTCGGGACCGAGTTGAAGCGCATCGGCTATCATGGCGCGGAGCCGCCGGGCTTCCTGCCGGCGCATGCCTATCTCGAGCTTCATATCGAGCAGGGCCCGGTGCTGGAGAGCGAAGGCGGCGGGCTTGGCGCCGTCACCGGCATCCAGGCGATCTGCTGGCTCGAGCTGACCTTGACCGGGCGGCCGAGCCATGCCGGCACGACGCCGATGCGCTACCGCAAGGATCCCGGCCTTGCCGCGGCGCGGATCAATATCTTCGCCAACGAGCTGACCAAGACGATCCCGGGCCAGCTCGCCAATTCCGGCGTGGTCCGCGTCCGGCCCGGCAACGTCAACGTCGTGCCGGAAACCGTGGTGATGACGCTCGACCTGCGCAATCCGCTGGACGCACCACTGGCCGAGGCCGAGGCGGCAGTGCGGAAATTCTGCGCCGAATTGTCGGCGCGCGACGACATCGCGATCAGCTTCCGTGACCTCGCCCGCTTCCCGGCGACGCCCTTCGCCGAGGAGCTGATCGCCAGCGTCGAGGCGAGTGCCGCCGAGTTCGGGCTGCCGATCCGCCGGATGATCTCGGGCGCCGGCCACGATGCGCAGATGATGTCGCGCCTCTGCCCGACGGCAATGGTCTTCATCCCCTCGATCGGCGGGCTCTCGCACAATCCGGCCGAACTCAGCAGCGACGACGACATGGTCGCCGGCGCCAATATCCTGCTCAGCGCCGCCTGGCGCGCCGCCAACGCCTGACGGGGATCTTGTCGATGACCGCTATCGCTTCACTGTCCGCCACCGAGCTCGGCGGCCTCTACGCCGCGCGCGAACTCTCTCCGGTCGAGGTTGCCAAGGACGCGCTCGCCCGCATCGACCGTTTCGAGCCCGAGGTGAATGCTTTCGTCGTCCGCGACGAGAGCGTGACGATCGCCATGGCGCAGGCCGCCGAGGCGCGCTGGTTGAAGGGCGAGGCGCTCGGTCCGCTCGACGGCGTGCCCGTGACGATCAAGGACAATCTCGGCGTTGCCGGCTGGCCGATGCGGCGCGGCTCGGCCGTGGCTTCCGACGCGCCGTATCAGCAGGACGCGCCGGCAACGGCGCGGCTGCGTGAGGCGGGCTGCGTCTTCCTCGGCAAGACGACCATGCCGGAATATGGCTGGAAGGGCGTCGGCGATTCGCCGTTCTCCGGCATCACCCGCAATCCCTGGGATATCTCGACCGGCCCGGGCGGCTCCTCTTCGGGAGCGGCCGTTGCCGCGGCGCTCAACCTCGGCTGCATCCATCTCGGCACCGATGGCGCCGGCTCAGTGCGCATTCCCGCTGCCTTTTGCGGCGTCTTCGGCCTGAAGCCGACCTATGGCCGCGTGCCGGCCTGGCCCGCCTCGGTCATGGGCTTCCTCGCCCATCTCGGCCCGCTGACCCGCACCGTGCGCGATTCCGCCCTCGCGATGAATGCGATCGGCCGTCCCGATGCGCGCGACATGACGGCCTTCAAGGACATGCCGCCTGATTTCACGGCAGAGCTGGATCGCGGTGTGCGCGGCCTGCGTATTGCCTGGTCGCCGCGCCTCGGCGGCGACGTTCCGGTCGATCCTGAGATCGCCGCCCTGACGCATGCGGCGGCGCTGACCTTCCGCGAGCTAGGCGCCACCGTCGAGGAGGTCGATCCCGGCTTCGACGATCCGAGCGCGACGCTGATGACGCTGTGGGCGGCCGGTGCGGCGCTGGCGCTGCGCAGCGCCGACGCTGCGACGCGGGCGCAAATGGACCCCGGCCTGGTCGCGGTTGCTGAAATGGGCGAACGAATCGATGGCGCGGCCTATGTCGATGCCCTCCTCAACCAGCGCAACGCGCTCGCCTACCAGATGGCGCAGTTCCACGAGCGCTTCGATCTCCTGCTGACGCCGACGCTGCCGTTGCCGGCCTTCGCGGTCGGCCGCAATACGCCCGAGCACGGCGCTTACGGCGAGGATTGGACGTGCTGGACGCCCCTCACTTACCCGTTCAACATCACCCAGCAGCCGGCCGCCTCGGTGCCGTGCGGACTGACCTCGGCCGGCTTGCCTGCCGGGTTGCAGATCGTCGGGGCTTTCGGACACGATGCACTGGTGATGCAGGCGGCTGCGGCTTTTGAGGCAGCGCGGCCTTTCGCTCGCGTGGACGCTCCGATCAAATCGATTTAGTTTGCCGGGCGCAATTTTCTGCACCAGTCGGAAGGCTCCGCGCGTCATTTGTTTGCAAACGATGTCGTGAGCCGCAAACCAGTTCCGTCTGGCACGAACCCTGCAGGGTCAATTCTTGTCGTAGCGACCCGTCAAGCGTGTTGTCAGGTGCGGATTTTTCTGCCCACACTCTAGGCAAGGTCGCCCGATCAGAGGCCGCCGCCGCTTCAGGGGAGAGTACAAGATGGACCGCAGGAATTTTCTGAAGACCGCTGCCGGGACTGGCGTTCTGGCAGCAACCGGCGGTCTCGCCATGCCGGCGCTCTCGCAAGGCGCCGCCGCCAAGACCTTGCGCTTCGTGCCGCAGGCCAATCTCGCCAATTTCGACCCGATCTGGGGAACGCAATACGTCGTCCGCAATGCCGCGGCTCTGGTCTGGGACACGCTCTACGGCATCGATTCGAAGTTCAAGCCGCAACGCCAGATGGTCGAGGGCGAGGAGGTCTCCTCCGACGGGCTGACCTGGACCTTCAAGCTGCGCTCCGGCCTCAAATTCCACGACGGCACGCCGGTGCTCGCCAAGGACGTGGTGCAGAGCCTCAAGCGCTGGCAGGCCCGCGATCCGATGGGCCTGATGATCAAGGCGATCGAGAACGAGCTCAGCGCCGTCGATGACCGCACCTGGAAATGGCAGCTGAAGCAGCCCTTCCCGAAGATGCTGCTGGCGCTCGCCAAGAACAACGCGCCGTGCTCCTTCATCATGCCCGAGCGCATCGCCAAGACCGACCCGTTCACGCAGATCACCGAGTATGTCGGCTCCGGGCCGATGAAGTTCGCCCGCAGTGAATGGGTGCCGGGCGCCAAGGCCGTCTTCGAGAAGTTCGCCGATTACGTGCCGCGCTCCGAACCGGCCGATTGGCTCGCCGGCGGCAAGAAGATGCTGATCGATCGGATCGAGTGGGTGATCATCCCCGATGCCGCGACCGCAGCGGCAGCGCTGCAGAGCGGCGAGGTCGACTGGTGGGAAACCCCGCTCTCCGATCTCGTGCCGGTCCTCAAGGCTCACAAGGACATCAACGTCGATATCGGTGATCCGCTCGGCAATATCGGCGCCTTCCGCATGAACCACCTGCACCCGCCCTTCAACAACCTGAAGGTGCGCCAGGCGGTGCTGACGGCGATGAATCAGGAAGATTTCATGCGCTCGATCGTCGGCGACGACGACAAGCTCTGGAAGCCGCTGCCCGGCTTCTTCACCCCCGGCACGCCGCTCTACACCGAAGCCGGCGGTGACATGCTGAAGATGAAGAATGTCGCAGCCGCCAAGAAGCTCATCGCCGAGTCCGGCTATAATGGCGAGCCGGTGGTCTGCGTCGTCGCGCAGGACATGTCGGCGACCAAGTCGATGGGCGACGTCACCGCCGAACTGCTGAAGAGCATCGGCCTGAAGGTCGATTTCGTCGCCACCGACTGGGGCACGGTCGGCGCGAGGCGTGCCCAGAAGACCCCGCCGGGCCAGGGCGGTTGGAGCATGTTCCACACCTGGCACGCCGGCGCGGACTGCATCAACCCGTCCTCCTACACCGCGATCCGCGCCAACGGCGACAAGGCCTGGTTCGGCTGGCCGGACGTGCCGGCGGTCGAGGCCGAGGTCACCAACTGGTTCAATGCCAAGGATCAGGCCGAGGAGAAGGCGGCGATGGACCGTCTCAACAAGGCCGCCGTCGAGAATGTCGTCTATGCGCCGACCGGCTTCTATCTCGGCTATCAGGCCTGGCGGAAGAACGTCACCGGCGTGACCAGCGGCCCGCTGCCCTTCTTCTGGAACGTCGCGAAGGGCTGAGACCAGAGCAAGCCTTGCGTCCCGGCTTTTTTGCCGGGGCGCGGCCCAGATCACGCCCGCCGGGCCTTTCGGGATCGCGATCCCGGTCGGCTCGGCGCCAGCAGCGGCAACTCAGGATTTCGATGCTCGCATTCATCATCAGACGCATCATCACGACGATCCCCGTCATGGCTTTCGTGGCGCTGTTCGTTTTCTCGCTTCTCTATATCGCGCCGGGTGATCCGGCGGCCGTGATCGCCGGTGACCAGGCCTCGCCCGCCGATGTCGAGCGTATCCGCCAGAGCCTTGGGCTCGACCGGCCCTATCTCGTCCGCTTCGGCGAATGGTTCTTCCGGGTGTTGCAGGGTGATCTCGGCACCTCGATCTTCACCTCGCTGCCGGTGACGCAATTGATCGCCCAGCGCATCGAGCCCACGCTGTCGCTGATGGTGCTGACCCTGATCTTCGCAGTTTCGGTCGCGGTCCCAATGGGCGTTGTCGCGGCCTGGAAGGCCGGCACCTGGGTTGATCGTGCGGTCGTCGGCTTCGCGGTGTTCGGCTTCTCGGTCCCGGTCTTCGTGATCGGCTACCTGCTCGCCTATGTTTTCGCGCTCAAGCTCGATTGGGTACCGGTGCAGGGCTACACGCCGATCGCGCAGGGCATCTGGCCCTGGTTCAAGAACCTGATCCTGCCGTCGATCACGCTCGGCACGGTCTATATCGCGCTGATCGCCCGCATCACCCGCGCGACCATGCTCGAAGTCCTGCAGCAGGACTATATCCGCACCGCCCGTTCCAAGGGGCTGGCGCAGAACCACGTCCTCTTCCTGCATGCGCTCAAGAATGCCGCGGTACCGGTCATCACCATCATCGGCATCGGTGTCGCGCTGCTGATCGGCGGCGCGGTCGTCACCGAGAGCGTCTTCGCCATTCCGGGCCTCGGCCGGCTCACGCTGGATGCGATCCTGCGGCGCGATTATCCGGTCATCCAGGGCGTCGTGCTGATCTTCTCCTTCGTCTACGTGCTGGTGAACCTGGCCGTCGACCTGATCTACACCCTCGTCGATCCGAGGATACGCTATTGACCGCTCCAGCTGCTCCACTGCCCCTGGCGGATGAAATCGGCGCGGACGCCACGCCGCGCAAGCGCTCCTATCTGCGCAAGCACCCGTCGGTCACCATCGGCGGCTTCCTCCTGCTGCTGATGATCTTCATCGCGGTGTTCGCGCCGTTGCTCTTTACGGTCGACCCGACTGCGATCGCCACCTCCAGGCGCACGCGTGTGCCGTCCGAATTGTACTGGTTCGGCACCGACATGCTCGGCCGCGACATCTATTCGCGCGTCGTCTACGGCGCGCGCGTCTCGCTGATCGTCGGCTTCTCGGTCGCGATCCTGTCCTCGGTCATCGGCCTGGCGATCGGGCTCTTTTCCGGCTTCGTGCGCTGGGCCGACGGCATCGTCATGCGCGTCATCGACGGCATGATGTCGATTCCGCCGATCCTGCTCGCCATCGCATTGATGGCGCTGACGCGCGGCTCGGTCGGCAACGTCATCCTTGCCATCACCGTCGCCGAGATCCCGCGTGTCGCCCGCCTGGTGCGCAGCGTCGTCCTCAGCCTGCGCGAGCAGCCCTATGTCGAGGCGGCGATCTCGAACGGCGCGAGTGTGCCGCGCATCATCTGGAAGCACATCCTGCCCAACACGATCGCGCCGATGACGGTGCAGGCGACCTATATCTGCGCCAGTGCCATGATCATCGAGGCGATCCTGTCCTTCATCGGCGCCGGCGTGCCGCCTGCGACCCCGTCCTGGGGCAACATCATGGCCGAGGGCAGGGCGCTCTGGCAGGTCAGGCCGCACATCGTCTTCTTCCCGGCCCTGTTCCTGTCGATCACCGTGCTCGCGGTGAACCTGCTCGGCGACGGCCTGCGCGACTCGCTCGATCCGCGGCTGGCCAAGGGCATCTGAGGACGGTTCGGCATCATGTCATGCCACGGACGGGAGAACCCCTCCCCCTTGTGGGGAGGGGAAGGGGTGGGGGTCGCAAAGCCGGAGCGATCGGCAGACACTCATCGCGCTGCAGTTGCTGCCAGCCCTTTTCTCCTGCCGGTCACCAAGTGGCACCACCCCCATCCCCAACCCTTCCCCACAAGGGGGAAGGGAGGAGCCCGGGCGATCAGCTTTGAGCAAAGAGACTGTGCTGTCGGCTGGGGGCTAGGCGCGAAGGTCGAGGACGACATCTCCGGACACCGCGTCGGTGACGCCGCGGCCGTCGCCGAGATCCTCGAGCGTGTCCCGGAAGCTGTTGAGCGTCGCGATCATCTGGTCGCGGGCGCCCTTCAGCGCGGCGAGGTCGGACCATTCGCCGATCAGGCAATAGGAATGGTCGCCGGTCTTGATGATGTGGCCCTTCTCAAGACCGGGCCAACGGGCCTTGCCCCCGCGATGAGCGTCGAGAAACTCGTCCTCACGTCCGGACTTGATGCGGAAGCGGACGACGTTGAACGTGGTCATGGCTTTGGTCCGAAGCTCGGTGCTGCCTCGGCAGCCACGGCCGGCGGTTCCAGACCGAGCCCAGAGGGAACGTCCGACGGTATTGTGGCGATCTCCTCCCCGCAATGGCGCACAAGGGTACCGGCGTGCGTTTCCGGCAGTATCCTTGAGTCACGACCAAGCACAGCAGGAGCCTTCCCATGCCTCGCATTCTGACAGTCGGCGCAGCCCAACTCGGGCCGATCCAGCGCGAGGAGAGCCGCAGCTCGGCGGTCGCACGCATGATCGAGCTGATGCGCCAGGCCAAATCGAATGGCTGCGATCTCGTCGTCTATCCGGAGGCGGCGCTGACAGCCTTCTTCCCGCATTGGTGGATGGAGGACGAGGCCGAGATCGACAGCTATTTCGAGAGCGCCATGCCCTCGAACGAGACAGCGCCGCTCTTCGCTGAAGCCGAGCGGCTCGGGATCGGCTTCCATCTCGGCTATACCGAACTCGCCCATGAGGACGGCCGCAAGCGCCGCTTCAACACCGCGATCCTCGTCGACAAATCAGGCCAGATCGTCGGCAAGTATCGCAAGATCCATCTGCCCGGCCATCCCGAGCATCGGCCGGATGCCCCGTTCCAGAACCTCGAGAAGCGCTATTTCGAGACCGGCAATCTTGGTTGGCCGGTCTGGGAGACCATGGGCGGCCGGCTCGGCATGATGATCTGCAATGATCGGCGCTGGCCGGAGAGCTATCGCGTCATGGGTCTGCAGGGCGTCGAGATGGTCCTGCTCGGCTACAACACGCCCAAGCACAACCCGCCGGCTCCGGCCCACGACCGGCTCGGCAATTTCCACAACCAGCTCGTGATGCAGGCCGGCGCATACCAGAACGCGACCTGGGTGGTCGGCGTCGCCAAGGCCGGGCTTGAAGCCGGCGTCGACCAGATCGGCGGCTCCTGCATCATCGCCCCGACCGGCGAGGTGGTGGCGCAGGCGGTGACGGAAGGTGACGAGCTCGTCGTCGCGCGCTGCGATCTCGACCTCGGCAACAGCTACCGGAATTCGACCTTCAACTTCGCCAAGCACCGCGAGCCTCAAGCCTACGGCATGATCGTCGAACGCAAGGGCGTGGTGATCGCGTGAATCCCGCTGGCGCATGCGCCACATTCCCCGGGCGCGGTCGAGAACCGGCTCTGACGCTGCCAAGGGCTCCCCGATGTCGCGTCCGCTCGCCAAGCCGACGGATGCGGCGACTCGACAGGAGCGATGACATGTCCCCCGATCCCCTGAACAAGGACTGCTTCTTCCCGCCCAAGCTGGCCCACCACGATGCAACCGCGCGCGGGATCGCGGGCGGTCCGCAGAATGGCGGCATGTCGCATGTCCAGCGCATCCATCTCAGCGTCGGGCAGTACTATTTCCGTTTCTGCGACTCGGCCCGCTTCGCTGCCGATCCGACGCGCGCTGCGGCGGGCCCCTGGTGGGCCGAGTACGACGTCTTTCTCAAGGTGAAGCAGGCGGCGCGGCGCCAGGGCACGATCCAGCGCTATGCCAACATGGCGGGCTCGTCGCGGCTCGCTTATGCCGCCAAGCTCTATTTCGCCATTCCCTATGAATGGGGCGATTGCGGCTCGCTGGTCATCGCCCGGCTGGAGGATCGCCTCGACGCCTTCAAGGGACGCGGCCTGCCCGCCTACCTGAGTGGCGCTGACCCGCGCGACGGCGGCGCGAAGTACATTCCCATGCAGGACCCGACCATTTCGCAGCTCTATATTCCCGAGCTGCATAACCACTTCGCCAAAGCCTTCGCTATTATCCAGAAGGGCGCTACGGCCAGCTTCGCCTGAATGCGAAGCGTCCGCCCGCCCGGTTTCCCCGAGGAGCTGTCATGACTCACGATCTCATCCTGAAGGGCGGCAGGGTCATCGACCCTTCGCAGAAGCATGACGGCGTCATCGACGTCGCCTTCACCGACGGGAAGGTCTCGGGCTTCGGCAAGGATCTGAAGGGGGCCAAGGAGGTCCGCGACGTCTCCGGCTACATCGTCACGCCCGGGCTGATCGACCTGCACACCCATGTCTACTGGGGCGGCACCTCGCTCGGCATCGATGCCGACGAGTTCTGCCGCGCCTCGGGCGTCACCACCTCGGTCGACACCGGTTCGGCCGGCCCCGGCAACTGGCCGGGCTTTCGCAAGCATGTGATCGAGAAGAGCCAGGCGCGCATCCTCGCCTATCTCCACGTCTCGCATGCCGGCATCTACGGCTTCGACCACCGCGTCATGGTCGGCGAGAGCGGCGATCTCCGGTTGATGAACCCGATCGATTGCGTCGAGGTCGCCGACAAGAACCGCGACCTGATCGTCGGCATCAAGGTCCGCGTCGGCCTGCATGCGTCGGGCACGTCCGGCACCGTGCCGCTCAACATCGCGCTGCAGGTCGCCAACGAGGTCGGCATGCCGCTGATGTGCCATATCGACCATCCGCCGCCGTCCTATGAGGAGGTGATCGGCATGCTCCGCCCGGGCGACGTGCTGACCCATGCCTTCCGCCCGTTCCCGAATGCGCCAGCGACCGCGCAGGGCACGGTGAAGCCCGAGGTGCTCGCCGCCCGCAAGCGCGGCGTCATCTTCGACATCGGTCACGGCAAGGGCTCGTTCTCGTTCAAGACGACGCGCGCCATGCTCGCCAACGGCTTCGAGCCGGACGTGATCTCCTCCGACGTGCACAAGCTCTGCATCGATGGCCCGGCCTATGACCAGGTCACCACCATGTCGAAGTTCCTCTGCATGGGCATGAGCCTGAACAATGTCGTTGCCGCCTCGACCGTGAACGCCGCGATCGCGCTGAAGCGAATGGAGTACGGCTCGCTCAAGGTCGGCTCGCTCGGCGACGCGACGATCCTGACCGTCAAGGAAGGCAAGTTCGACTATGTCGACGTGGTCGGCGAGCACCTGATCGGCGACAGGAAGATCGTCTCCGAGGGCGTCGTGCTGAAGGGCGCCTGGTGGCATCCCAAGCGCAGCAACAAATTCCGAAAGGTCGAGGCGGCGTAAGGTACAGGCGTCATTCTCGGGCGTAGCGAAGCGCAGACCCGAGAATCTCAGGACGAGAGGGCGCCAAATTGGAGCCTCTTTCGGCCTGGGATGCTCGGGTCAAGCCCGAGCATGACGTGTAATCGCTCTCATGATGACACCATCACCATCCTGGCGCGCCATGGCGCCCGCCGACCTGCCCGCCGTGATAGCGGTCGCGGCTGAGGTGCATCCGAATTATCCGGAAGGCGAGGCGGTCTACGTCGAGCGACTCACCCTCCATCCAGCCGGTTGCCTCGTGCTGGAAAGCAGGGAGGGCATCGGAGGCTATGTGCTGAGCCATCCCTGGCGGCTTGGGCAGGTGCCGGAGCTCGACAGCCTGCTCGGGGCGGTGCCGCCGGATGCCGACGCCTATTACATCCACGATCTCGCTCTGCTGCCAAGCGCGCGTGGCGGTGGCGCCGCTTCCGCCTGCGTCGACAGGCTGGCGGTGCACGCCCACGCGTCAGGCTTCACCCGGATGGCGCTGGTCGCAGTCGGCAACTCGGCCGGCTTCTGGCGGCGCCACGGGTTTCATGAGGCGCATGACGAAGCCCTTGCCCGCAAGCTTGCGAGCTATGACGATGCGGCCCGCTACATGGTCCGCGATCTCGACCACGATTGGAGAACAGCATGAGTGCCGAAGACAAGCTCAAGGAGCTGGGGCTGACCCTGCCCGACGTCCCGACCCCGGTCGCGACCTATGTCAGCTTCAAGCGCGTCGGCGAGTTCATCTACCTCTCCGGTCAGGGCCCCAAGCGCGCCGACGGCACTTATCCGACCGGCAAGGTTGGCGCCGGCGTCTCGATCGAGGAGGCCTATGAGCACGCCAAGCAGACCGGGCTCGGCCTGCTGGCGGCGATGAAGAAGGCGGCCGGTTCGCTCGACAAGATCGAGGTGGTGAAGCTGCTCGGCATGGTCAACGCCGCGCCCGACTTTTCCCAGCACCCCAAGGTCATCAATGGCTGCTCAGACCTGTTCGTCGCCGTGCTCGGCGACAATGGCCGCCACGCCCGCTCAGCCGTCGGCATGGGCTCGCTGCCCAACAATATGACGGTCGAGATCGAAGTCATCGTCCGGGTGCTGCCGTGACCACTGCGCTCGCTGAAGAGATTGCCCGCGTTTACGGCACGCCGGCCGTCGTCATCGACCTCGACAAGGTCGAGGCCAATATCGCCAGGCTCCAGGCCGCCTGCGACGCCGCCGGCGTCGCCAACCGCCCGCACATCAAGACCCACAAATCGCCCGAGCTGGCGCGGCTCCAGGTCGCCGCCGGGGCGCGTGGCATCACCTGCCAGAAGCTCGGCGAGGCCGAGGTCATGGCCGATGGCGGCATCGACGACATCCTGATCAGCTACAACATCCTTGGTGAGGAGAAGCTGGGACGCCTTGGCGCGCTCCAGCGCCGCGTCCGCATGATCGTCGCCGCCGACAATCCCGTCACGATCTCAGGCCTGCCCAAGGCCGCCGAGATCGCCGGGCGCAATCTGGAGGTCGTGGTCGAGTGCGATACCGGCCGCAAGCGCGCCGGCGTCGAGACTCCGGGCGAGGCGGTCGAACTCGCCAGGCAGATCGCCGCGTCCAAGGGCCTGACCTTCGCCGGCTTCCTGATGTACCCGCCGGAGACCGGCTGGCCGGCAACGCAGGATTTCCTCGACACCGCCAATGCCGGACTGCGCGAGGCCGGTCTCGAAGCCGGCATCATCTCGACCGGCGGCTCACCCAACATCCCGAACATCGGTAAGCTCAAGGGCTCGACCGAGCATCGCTCCGGCACCTCGATCTTCAACGACCGCATGCAGATCGCGGCCGGGGTGGCGGAGCTGGAGGACTGCGCGCTGACCGTCTACGCGACGGTCGTCAGCCGAGCGGGAGCGGAGCGCGGCATCCTCGATTCCGGCTCGAAGACGCTGACCAGCGACAAGGGCAATCTCGACGGCCACGGCTATATCCTCGAATACCCGCTGGCCCGGATCGCGCAGTTTGCCGAGGAGCACGGCTTCCTCGACCTCTCCGGCAGCAATGAGCGGCCCAATGTCGGCGAGGTCGTGCGGGTGGTGCCGAACCATGTCTGCGTCGTCGTCAACATGGTCGACCGGCTGGTGACGGTGCGCGGCGACAAGCTCATCGGCGAGCTGCCGGTGGCAGCGCGCGGCAAGCTGACCTGAACTGTTAGGCGGAACGGCTCTGAAGA
>NZ_CAXUTF020000009.1:0-188877 GCF_964254315.1 Allobosea sp. LjRoot90 | reverse complement strand
TACGATCTCGAGCTGCTTCTGTAGACCCTCCTCTCGACTTCTCTCTTCTAACGAGACTCTCTCAACATCAATCATGCGCTGCTGAATAATTGCTGAAAAATGCGGAAATTCCATTCCAATCTTAATTAGCCTCTCCTTGTTTTTTTGCTTGCCAATTTCAGTAAGGGCGCAAATATCATTGTAGTTTATGTTGCATCTTATTGACGTATTCGTGAACCCCAAAAAAACGGCTGTGACAGCAATAAAAATCATACCTACAAAAAATGACAACCTATTACTCGAAGGAGAGCGGTCGGCACTAAACGAATCAGAATTTGAAGAATCAACCTTCAAAAGAGAGAACGAAGTAGGGCGATCATCAGCGGTATTATTGTCCAAATTTTTAATCGAAAAAAAGAAATCTTCCTCCAGCGACGATTGATCCCAAGGAGTTTGACGACCACCAGTTTTTGTCTTCACCTGCTTACGCACGCGAGTCATGATTTGACTAAGACTGAGCTCCGGCTGCTCAATATGTTGCAATAAAGCTTCAGTGAATGGACTGTGCCGCTCCTGCGCACCATCGACTGCGGTGTTATTGGGGTCGGTCGCATAGGCGATAAAAGTCCCACGCTTGGCGACCATCGCGGCCAATCCAGACGGAAGAAACCCCCTGGTTATCCCATTCACTTGCGTATCATTACTTAATGTCTTCGCAAACGGATTATCGCGACACGCATCGAGGAAGATAATATTTATGCCAGAAAAATTTGATAACACGCCTAGATGATCATTTAGATTAAAAGCCCTCCGCTGAAGCTGGTCTTGACTTTGTATTATAGCATCAATAGGGATCATGTAATTCTGGCCATATACCTGAATACCATGACCTGCATAATATAGAAGAGCAACATCTGATGATCTTGCGCTTATTTCGAAGGAACGAATTAAATCTTCCATCGAATTCTGATTCAGATCAGTTCCCAGCGACACTGAAAAATCAAGCCTATCCAGCGCTTCTGCAAAAGATTCGGCGTCATTCTTTGCGTTATTTAGCGGAGGTACAAATCGGTAAGATCCGTTACCAATAACAAGGGCTAAGCGCCGCTGCTCTGTTGAACCGGGACTCACTAGAAAACCCCCGGGCTCGTACGCCAAAATTCCCAGCTTACCTTAGGGTCGCTAGGGAAATTTTTAAGTACTCTCTTTTCTCCTCTAAGTTTTGCGTTTGCATTACCTCGCCACGCTGTCCACCCAAAAAGGCGCAACGCACCGTATATAGCCGCCCTTTTCCAAGTAGGTGTGTTCATTTCAACCATAGCACTATAGAATATCTTATCAGCTGATTTTCGATCTACCGACTGCGTCCAATATAACCAGTCATGCATAATAGCCGGCATTCCATAAGGTCCGATTGGTGGAAGCAAAGACCAAAAAACCCATGGAACTGATGCAAGATCTGTAACAAACCCGCGAGGAATACTAACCTCGTTTGGCAGCGTTTTATCACTGCGCCAGGCTATTGATTCCATTAAAAACCAATAGTCCATTCGGGCGAACGGAACTAGTACCGGAGCTTTATTAAACTCACGATCACCACTACTTTCGCTTTTCATCCAGGCACGAACAAAGTCCTGCTTTGCGCCCATACCACTCAGCCTCAAGAAATCGGCATGATGTTCAAGCAATTAGGCCCATTATGCGTCTTATATTGCGGATTGCCAACCCCACTCGAACGGCGCAACGATCGTTCGAATTTCTTCTCTCAATCCGCTCTTTTGAATGATAACTTTAGGAAAATTTTCACCTCGTACCGAAATCTGAAGTAAAAATTGTTTTATGATATCCATGATTATAATATATATTTAACTAACCTTATTAATTTCCAGAATGCATATCGATATCGTGTATATATTTATTTAAATAATACTATGTCGATATACAAATTCAAAATATAGTTCTTAAAATTATAAATTTAACGACTCTTATTCAACTCGAAGATCTCGCCCTCGACATATCTCTACCCTCAAAACCTCCCGTGCCATCGCCTCGCCCATGACCGATACGGGGCGGCCATTCAGATGGGCGCGGGGAACCCCTGTCCCGGATAGGAGAAGGGTGGGGTGAGGGATCGCCGCCAACCGTCATAGCCGCCCGCTGGCCACGGCCCCGCTTCGCTGGTTTGCCCACAGGCCCTCATCCGGGAGAAGGCAAGGACGCCGCGGCTCTCTCCGTCATGCTCGGGCCTGTCCTGAGCGCCCACGCCTTGCGGCGCGGACGGCAAGCGCCGGCCCGCGAAACGCCGCTTGCCCGGCCATTCCTGCGTCAAGACGTGGATGGTCGCCACAAGAGCGAGCATGTCGGGAGAAGCGAACTTATCCCCGCTCCCAAAACCTCCCGTATGATCCCCTCGCCCATCACCCATACGGGGCGGCCGTCCGGTTTGCCCGCAGGCCCTTATCCGGCGCTTCGCGCCAGCTTCTCCCCTCCGGGAGAAGGAAGGGGCGTCGCGTCACCTGCCGAAGGCCCGGCGCAGGACCTCTTCGTTCTCCTCCTGCCGCCGCTTGTCCTCGGCGGCGCGCTGCTTTGCCTCCTCCTGCATCCGCTTTCGCGCGACCTCCCGATCCCGGCGGTCTTCGAGGGTCTTGGCACGGGCTTGCCTCGCCGCGCCTTGCCCGTCGAGCTGCCAGAGCCCGGCGATATTGGCCCCGGCGGCGGCGATGCCGGCCAGGAGGACGGCGATCTGGAGCAGCTGAAAGCGCAACAGCGTCCGCGGATCGTCGCCCATGGCCACGCCCGCCGGCCGAGCGCGGGAGGGACCTGTCACCGGGACGGTTGTCGCCACCTGCCCCGTCGCGGTCTGGTCCCGGAAGGCCAGCCAGCGGGACCTAACCGCCTGGCGGAGCTGCTGTCGATCGGCCGCGACGAGTTCGTGGTGCAGCGCGACCTGCACCGTCTCGCCATACGGGATGAAATTGCCGTTCCAGCCGGGGCCGCGCAGCAGGAACGAGTTCACATGGAGCACGGTCTCGTAGAACTGCCGGGACACCACGATGACGGTGACATCGGGATGAAGCGAAGTCCTGTAGAGCAGGGTCGGGCCGCTGGCGAACAGCGACATGGGATTGAACAGCTTCGTGACGATGTCGGCGGCCTCGACGGCCTGCACCTCGTGCCAGGGGATGAGGACCTGCTTGACCCACGGAATCCGGTAGTCGATGCCGGCCGGCGAGAGCGCGAAGAGCGGCTTGCCGGGCCTGTAGCGCGCCCGCAGCGCAACCGCGACGACGCCGATGCCCACCGCCACGGCGAGGGCGATGAAGAGATAGTGGCCCCATGACGAAGGCTTGTCGCTGGCATCGGCCAGGACGAGGAGGGCGAGCCCGATGAAAATCAGCAGCAGGCCGGTCGGAAGCAGCCGGGCGATGCTGGTGGTGGCGCGGTATTCCAGCGTCCTGTGGAGATCCCGGCCCTCGTCATCCACGGCTCGGCCCCCGGCTTCGACAATGAGCGCGAACCGCGCCATGCCGGCGGAGCAGCCCCGCAACACTGGCCGAACGTCTCGGTGCCCGCAAGGCGCGCCGGGGCGGCGTGCGGGCGCATCCACCCCTCTCCGTCATGGTCGGGCTTGTCCCGACCATCCACGTCTTGCGACGCGAATGGCAAGCGCCGGCCCGTGGAACGCTGCTCGACCGGTCGTTCCGGCGTAAAGACGTGGATGGTCGCCACAAGGGCGACCATGACGAGAGAGACTTCGGCAACGAACTTATCCCCGCCCCCAAAACCTCCCGTATGATCCCCTCGCCCATCACCCATACGGGGCGGCCGTCCGGAGGTATGCCAGAGGCTGGGTGAGGGTCGGCGCCTGCGGGCGGGGGTTACGCCCCGCTCCCGGGAGGCTTCGGGGCACCGCCCTGGGGACACTACGATCCCTGTGCGAGGAGCTCGCTAGATGAAGCGGCTGCACGAGAGCCCGCTCCAATCGGCTTGTCGATTGGATAAAGCGGTCTCTCACTCAAGGTGAGAGACGGGCTCGATCGGATTGATCCAATCTGGTCGAACCCGGCTCGGGCCACTGCGACGGCGCTGAGGGAGCGACGACCCGAAGAGGGGAACTGGCACCCAAAGGCATCGCGGCACGGCCAGCAGCCGGCTTCGCAGAAGCGCGGCCCGGAGACTTAAGAAGCCGAAGGCGGAGCGCCACGGGGCGTGCGGATGAGGTTTCATCCGCGCCGCTTCCTGGCTCAACGGAAGCGGATACGACAACGCGCCTCGTGGCGCTCCGCCAGCCCCGTATTCTAATCGCCCGCAGGCAGGCCTGCGGGCGGGATTTGGCGCGTGGGTGAAGCAAGGGCGCGGGAACCGCGACGGAGAACCCCTCTCCCGTGTGGGAGAGGGGCAGGGGTGAGGGCCCGCCCTCCCCGCAAAAGGCCGCAGCGGAGCCGCCGCGCCGTCTACGGCAACGGCAGGCCCTCATCCGGCGCTCCGCGCCACCTTCTCCCATCCGGGAGAAGGGAGACGTCGCGGTTGGCATCCCCACCCCCGCGCCCTTCCGTCGCACGGCATTGTGAGGGTCTTGTTTACGCCTTGTTAAACCGCTCCTGGACATCCCTGCGATGCAAACAGGAGATGAACCGATGATCAGACTGGCGCTTCCCGCGGCCTTTAGCCTTCTTACCGCCGCTGCCCCGGCTTTCTCCGCTCCGGTCCAGCCAATTGGCCAGTTCAAGCAGTGGAACGCGGCGGCCTATGACGGCAGCAATGGCAAGCGTTGCTATATCGTCTCGTCACCGGGCACCGAGAAACCTGATACCTTGCGTCATGGCGACGTGTTCTTCTTCGTGCAGACCGCGCCGAGCGCCCAGAGCCGCACCGAGTCGAGCTTCCAGACCGGCTACGACTTCGCCAAGGATTCGACCGTCACCGTGACGATCGGCGACGAGACGTTCCGCATGCTGACCTCGGGCAACAATGCCTGGCTGCAGCGGCTGGAGCGCGAAGGCGAGCTGCTCGCGGCGATGAAGGCCGGCGACGAGATGGTGCTGGCGGCGCGCTCGGCCCGCGGCAACGAAACCAGCTACACCTTCTCGCTCGAAGGCGTGACCGCGGCGTCGCGGCTGCTGGAGCGGTGTAGCTAAGGCGTCGCTACAGGACGCCGTGGCGCTCGAAGACCGAGCGCAGGCTTGTCCCGGCGAGCAGTTCCTCGCGGGTCGAATCCTCGGCCTCGATCTTGGCCAGCGCCAGCCGGATCGCCTCGGGCGCGATCGCGCGGGGCACGATGACGACGCCGTCGACGTCGCCGAAGATGAAATCGCCGGGCGCGACGCGCGCGCCGCCGACCTCAACCGGCTCGTCGGCGGCCATCATCTCGGCCCGGCCCTTGGTGTCGAGCGGGCCGATGCCGCCATGGAAGACCGGGAAGTCGAGCTCGCGGATGCGGCGGACATCGCGCACCAGCCCGTCGGTGAGGCAGCCGGCGGCGCCTCTCACTTTCGAGGCGGTGGTGAGCAGTTCGCCCCAGGGCGCGATCCGGTCGGTCGGCCCGTCGCAGGCGAGCACCGCGACCTCGCCGGGTTTCAGGCTGTCGATCAGGTCCATCTCCAGCGCATAGGGATTGTGCCCCTCAGGGAGATGGTAGCGTTTCATGTAGAGCCCGGTGCGGGCGAAGCCGCAGAGCACGCTGGCATCGTCGAGCGGCCGCACGAAGGGCTTCACCGCCTGGTCGGGATAGCCGAGCTCGTCGAGCACATCGGAGAGCACGGCTGAATAGAGCCGGCCCTTCAGGCTGGCGAGATCGAGTTCCTGGGCCGGATCCGGCATGCGCGCTTCCCCTCTCTTTATTATGGAGGAAGCTTCCGGGCACGCCGGCGGTGGGTCAAGCCATCGCCGGTGCGTGGGATGGAACGGCGCTCAGGCCGGCAGCTCGTCGAGGCGGGCGTAGCTCGCCTCCATGCCGTATTCCATGCCGGTGGCGAGCATCGCCTCGCGGGTGGCCGAGTCCGGCAGGGTCATGCGCATCGTCATCAGCGTGCCGGCGCCCTCGGCCTCGAAGCGGGTCTCGATATGGTTGTCGGGTGTCGGGTTGGGCATGTTGTCCGGCGCCGGATCGGGCATATGGAAGCGCTCGACATGGACGATGCGACCGAACGGCTCGAGCACGACGTACTCACCGGTCAGCGTGAGGCTGCCGCCGCTGCCGTCGCTCCATTCATAGCGGATCCTGCCGCCCGGCTTCGCCTCGTTGACGCAGACCGGCATGGTCCAGCCCTCGGGGCCGAGCAGCCACTTCTGGATCAGCGCCGGCTCGGTATGGGCGCGGTAGACCGCCTGCGGCGGGGCCTTGAAGCGGCGGGTGACGACGACATGAGTGTTGCCTTCGGTCTTCAGGGTGAGCTGGGTCATCTCTGGTCTGTCTCCTTGCCTGGTTCCATCTCGGCCAGAAGCTGGTCCAGCCGGTCGTAATTCGCTTCCAGGGCCCGCCTGAGCATGGCGAGCCATTTGTCGATCTCCTCGAGCGCGCCCGGCGCGAGCCGGCAGGGCCGCTTCGTCCCCTCGATCCGCCGCATGATCAGCCCCGCCTCCTCCAGCACCTTGAGGTGCCGCGACACCGCCGGCTGCGACATCGCGAAGGGCTCGGCGAGTTCCATCACCGTGGTTTCGCCGAGCGCCAGCCGCGCCAGGATGGCCCGGCGCGTCGGATCGGCGAGAGCGGAGAAGGCTGCGTCGAGGCTCTTCATACCCAATTCCTTATATAACTATCTTGTTAAATAAAGCGCCGTGCGCGGTCAAGCCCCACCAAGCGACAGGCCGCGGCAGTATGCCCTTGCGGAATGTCGCCACGGGGCAGACGATGAGGCGTCGCGCCTGAAGCCCACTCTGGCAAAGCTCACAATCCGAAATGGAGAGACGCCGCCATGCATAGTCTTCTCAAGTTCGCGGCCCTGCTTGCCCTCTCCGCCGGCGGCTTTGCCGCCCTGGCCCCGGCGATCTCGACATCTGCCGAGGCAGTTGTCTGCGCGCGCGGAGTCCGTGGCGCAGCCTGTGCCGGGCCGCGCGGCGCGGTTGCAGTTCGCCGCCGCCCGGTCGTGGTCGCTCCCGCCCGCGGCACGGTCGTCGTGCCGGCACGCCGCGGCGCGGTGATCGTGCGCTGAGCGGCACCTGACCGGCGGCTAAGTCGGCCAATTGCGGCTCACGGCCGGCGGGTCATGCGTGATCGCGGCCCGCAGCAGAAGATAGAGCAACAGGCCGTTGAGCAGATGCCAGCCCCAATGCAGCCCGAACGGAACGGCGCCACATAGCACCGAATCGAGCGAGCGGAAGCTCAGCGACAAAGCGAAGACGAGGCCGGCGAAAGCGATCCGACCGCCGGTGGCGGCATCCCCGCTCCGCCTTGCCGCGAGCGCAACGCCGGCGAGACCGAGGAGGAAGCCGGCATAGCCGGCCGAGCCGCGCATACCGACCGGCAGCAATGGCGCGAGACTGGAGGCCAGGCCGAAACAGGCAGCGAGGAAGAGAAGCGCGCCGATTGCAGCCAGCAGTGGCGACAATCCGATGAACCGATTGAGGGCCAGGCCGAAATAGCAGAGCGCGAAGAGCTGGATCGGCACGACATCGGCCAGCAGCGTCCAGCGCTGCGGCATGGTGTGGAACAGGAAGGAGCCGACACCGATGATCGCGACCAGCGCCGTCAGCGATTCGGCCGGCCAGTCGCGGCGACCGTGCCGTCGCAGCAGCAGGAAGGCCGCCAGCGCCGCCAACAGGAAGGCGGCATTGCTGACTGCATTGAGCGGCTCGGCCCAGAAAGTGCCGCTCAGCCGCTCGCAATAGCCCGCGCCCTGCATGCCCTGCCCCGTCATAGCCGGAATCATCGAATCACGCCGGCCGTCTCACGCAAACGCATGATGTCCGCCGGCAGAATGAGAACAATTGTCTTCGAATCCGGGCATGGTGAACAGTGCGTTACGCCGCTTTTGGCCTCGCAACCAATGCTGCAGTGCAAACTGCATGGCCAATCACGTCGATTCCGCACAAATCAGCGGCACAAACCGGACCAAGTCGAAAGCGAGCCGCCTGCCGCCTAAAATTTAGGCCAAATTGTCACTGTTCTGACAAAATCGTTAAGCGCTCTGCGCGGGTCAGCGGCCCTTTCCAAACGATCTCTTAATTTGCCATGCGTTGACCGCATAACAGAACTGACGCCGCGCCCCTGTGAGAGGCACCATGATCGCTCTATATGCAGTGCACAACGAATTCATCGCTGTCGGGGCCAAACCCCGAAAAACCAAAAGGTTATCGCCATGTTCCTGTCCATGATCGCTACCAAGATCCGCGCCTATTTCCGTTACCGCGAGACCGTTCGCGAGCTGTCCCGCCTCACCGACCGTGAGCTCGACGACCTCGGCCTGTCGCGCTCGGACATCCAGTACGTCGCCCGTACCCACGCGACTGCCTGATTTCTACCCGACTAGTTTCTCCTAGGTCCTGCGTTCCTCCCCTCAGGATCTGGTCGAAGAGCGAATGCCCGCTTTCGAGCGGGCATTTTGCGTTTCTGGGGCTTGATTAGCCTTGCGCCCTTGACCTTGGGCGCCGCCGCAGACACATCGCGGCCATGACAATCGCACCCATCCACATCGTCGGCGGCGGCCTCGCCGGTTCGGAAGCCGCCTGGCAGATCGCCGAGGCCGGCGTACCCGTCATCCTCCACGAGATGCGCCCGGTGCGCGGCACCGACGCCCACAAGACCGAGAGCCTCGCCGAGCTGGTCTGCTCGAACTCCTTCCGCTCGGACGATTCGTCCTCCAACGCCGTCGGTCAGCTGCATTGGGAGATGCGCCGACTCGGTTCGCTGATCATGGCCAAGGGCGATAAGCACCAGGTTCCGGCGGGCGGCGCGCTTGCGGTCGACCGGGACGGCTTCGCCGCCGCCGTCACCGCGGCACTCGAAGCCCATCCGAACGTCACAATCGAGCGCGGCGAGATCGCCGGGCTGCCGCCGGCCGAGTGGGACAAGGTCATCGTCGCGACCGGCCCCCTCACCTCGCCGGCCCTGGCCGAGGGCATCCGCTCGCTGACCGGCGCGAGCGAGCTCGCCTTCTTCGACGCGATCGCGCCCATCGTCCATTTCGACTCGGTCGACATGGATGTCGCCTGGTTCCAGTCGCGCTACGACAAGGCCGGCCCCGGCGGCACCGGTGCCGACTACATCAACTGCCCGCTCGACCGCGACCAATACGAGGCCTTCATCGACGCACTGCTTGCGGCCGAGAAGACCGAGTTCAAGGAATGGGAAGGCACGCCCTATTTCGACGGCTGCCTGCCGATCGAGGTAATGGCCGAGCGCGGCCGCGAGACGCTGCGCTGGGGGCCGATGAAGCCGGTCGGGCTCACCAACAAGCATAATCCGACGGTGAAGGCCTACGCCGTCGTCCAGCTCCGGCAGGACAATGCGCTGGGCACGCTGTTCAACATGACGGGATTCCAGACCAAGCTGAAATATGGCGAGCAGGCCGCGATCTTCAGGATGATCCCGGGCCTGCAGAACGCCGAATTCGCCCGGCTCGGCGGCATCCACCGCAACACCTATCTCAACTCGCCGGAGCTGCTCGATCCGCAATTGCGGCTGAAGGCCGACCCGCGCCTGCGTTTCGCCGGGCAGATCACGGGCTGCGAGGGCTATGTCGAGAGCGCTGCGATCGGCCTTCTGACCGGCCGTCTCGCCGCTGCCGAGCGGCTCGGCCGGCCGCTCGAACTACCGCCGGCGACGACGGCGCTCGGCGCGCTCGTCAACCACATCACCGGCGGGCACATCGTCACCATCGACGAGGGGCCGCGCTCCTTCCAGCCGATGAACATCAATTTCGGCCTGTTCCCGCATATCGAGGGCCAGGCGACGCATGGCCCCGACGGCAAGAAGCTCAAAGGCCCAGCCAAGAGCGTCGCCCGCAAGCAGGCGCTGACGGCGCGGGCGAAGGTCGAGCTCGATGGCTGGATTGGTGGGGCGAGCGTGCAGGCGGCTGAATAGCCTAGCCGTCATTCTCGGGCGGAGCAAAGCGCAGACCCGAGAATCTCGTGACGAGAAGGCGCCGACAAGAGCTCATCCGTCATGAGATGCTCGGGTCAAGCCCGAGCATGACGGGTCCTACCGCCCCGCCATCCGCGCCGCGCGCCACAGCGTCCATTGCCGCTTGAGCGGCGAGAGGTTGATGATCGTGCGGTAGGGATCGTAGCCGCCGCGCTCCATCTGCCTGAGATAGGGCTCGACCAGTGCAACCGGCAGGAAGGCCGGCCTGATCGACGCCGGAACGGTGGCGCTAAGGTCGTTCAGCTTGCGCAGGTGGATGCGCGCCAGCGCCCGCATCTCCTTCAGCGAATAGATCAGGCCCGGCCCGCCGCGGCCGCGGACGATGTCCTCGCGGGTGACGCCGTTGCGGGCGAGCAGGTCGGCCGGCAGATAGACCTGGCCGCGGGCCGCATGCCAGGGGAAGGCGCGCATCAGCCCGGAGAGCGCATAGGCGACGCCGGCATGGCCGGCAGCGGTCGCGCCGCCCGGATCACGGCCTTGCGCCAGCACGAGGCAGGCGAGCCGGATCAGCGCGCTCGAGGTCTCGCCGGCATAGCCTTCAAGGTCGGAGAGCGAAGGCATCGGATCGTCATAGAGGTCGAAGACGCGCGCCTCGATCAGGCCCGAAAGCGGGGCGATGGGCAGGCGAAAGCGCCTGACAGTGTCGAGCAGCGCCTGCGCGACCGGGTGACCCGGCGCAGGCGCGTCCGGACCGGCCTCGAGCACGTCGCGCCACCATTGCAGGCGGACTTCGCCCGGCAGCGGCTCGCTGACCTGCTCGCGCACGCGCGCAACCTCGTGACTGAAGGCATAGAGCGCGAACAGCCCGGGCCGCAGCGCCTCGGGCGCATAAAGCGAGGCGATGTAGCGGTCGGGATCGTGCTCGCGCACGAGCGCGAGGCAATGGCCATAGGCCTGGGAGAGCGGGCCCGGCGCAGTGCCGGCGCGGTGCTCGGTTTTCGTGGTCATGCGCCCTCCCCGCTCCCGTCGTCACACGGGTCGAAGCGTCGGCAGTCTAGGCCGGGTCGACAGCCTTGGCTACGCGGGAGCGACATGGCTGATGGGATTTGATCGCCCACTGTCATTCTCGGGTGGAGCAAAGCGCAGACCCGAGAATCTCATGACGAGAAGGCGCGAGTAGGAGCCTCCTCCGGCCTGAGATGCCCGGGTCAAGCCCGAGCATGACGCTCTCATTCCACGGCGATCAGCGCCGCGGCAACCCGCCGCTCTTCGCCGACCAGGACGTTGAAGGTGCGCGCCGCGGCGGGAGTCGCCATCGCCTCTACGGTGATGCCGACGGCCTTGAACGGGTCGCGCAAGGCAGCTGGCAGGAAGGCGATCTCGCGCCCGATGCCGAGGATCAGGAAGTCGATCGCCTCGGCTTCGTCGAGGACCGGCTGCAAGCTGGCGAGGGTCACCTCGGCGAAGCTGGCGACCGGCCAGATCCGGACGCCGGACGGTGTCGCCAGGATCGAGCCGCGATGGCTCATCTCGGCGAAGCGAAAGCCGCCGGCGCCGAAAGCGTCGATCTGGTAGCGGCCGGGGACGAAGCCGTCGAAGCGGCGTTCCATAACTGCCCTCATATCATCGGCAAGAAAGCGCGAGTCACCCCGGGCGACCGGAGGGAGACCCGGGATCCATTCCGGAACCTCTATCGGAAAGGCTCCGGAATGGATCCCGGATCTCCGCTGCGCTCCGTCCGAGATGACTCAGTTCTTGGCCTCAGACCCGCGCCTTGGCCTCGGCCAGTTCCTCGCTCTGGTCGAGGCGGCCGGCGCGGACGTCGAGATAGAGCAGCACCGGCGTCGAGACGAACATCGCCGAATAGGTGCAGACCACCACGCCGAACAGCATGACGAGCGCGAAGCCCTCGATCGCCGAGCCGCCGAAGAAGACCAGCGCGATCAGCGCGAGTACGGTGGTGGTCGAGGTGATCGCGGTGCGCGACAGGGTCGAGTTGACCGAGAGATCGAGCAATTCCGGGATCGGCATGGTCTTGTAGCGGCGCAGCAATTCGCGCGTGCGGTCGAACACCACCACCGTCTCGTTCAGCGAATAGCCGACGATCGTCAGGATCGCCGCGATCGAGGTCAGATTGAATTCGAGCTGCGTGATCAGGAAGAAGCCGAGCGTCAGCACGATGTCGTGCATGGTGCCGACGATCGCGCCGATGGCGAGCTGCATCTCGAAGCGGAACCAGAGATAGACTAGGACGCCGAGGATCGCGAGCACGACGCCGAGCGTGCCGGCCTGGACCAGCTCGCCCGATACGCGCGGACCGACCGTCTCGACCCGGCGGAACTCATAAGCCTCGGAGAAGGTCTCCCGCGCCTTGGTCACCACGCCCTGCTGGGCGATCTCGCCGCCCGGCTGCACAGCAAAGCGCATGGAGAGCTCGCCGGCACCGCCGAATTCCTGGACCTCGACCTCGCCGAAGCCGAAGCCATTGGCGGTCTGGCGCACCTGGGCGATGTCAGGCTTGCCGCTCTTGGCCTGCATCTCCATCAGCGTGCCGCCGCGGAAATCGATGCCGAAATTGAGGCCGACCGTCAGGAACAGCACCAGCACGAGCACGGAGTAGGCCGCCGAGAACGGATAGGCGAGGCGCCGCCAGTGAACGATGCGGAAGCGGGTATTATCGGGAACGATGCGAAGCAGGCGCATGGTCTGTTATCTCCTGGCCTGCGGCGTCAGAAAGGGAGGGCCTTCGGCCGCGCCCAGCGATACCAAAGCGCGATCAGCATCCGCGTCAGTGTCACCGCGGTGATGACCGTGGTCAGGATGCCCAGGATGAAGACGACGGCGAAGCCGCGCACCGGGCCGGAGCCGAGCGTGAACAGGGCGACCGCCGCGATCAGCATTGTGGCGTTGGAGTCGATGATCGTGGCGAAAGCGCGCTGGAAGCCGGCCTCCAGTGCCGAGACCAGCGATCTTCCCATGTGGGATTCCTCGCGCATGCGTTCGTAGATCAGCACGTTCGAGTCGACCGCCGTGCCGATGGTGAGCACGATGCCGGCGATGCCCGGCAAGGTCATGGTCGCCCCCAGGAGCGACATCAGCCCGAGGATCAGGCAGACGTGCACGACAAGCGCGATGCTGGCGATGATGCCGAACAGCCCGTAATTGCCGATCATGTAGAGGATGACCAGCACGGTCGCGATGATGGTCGCCATCTTGCCGGCCTGGATCGAATCCTGGCCGAGGCCAGGACCGACGGTGCGCTCCTCGACGATGGTCATCTTGGCGGGCAGCGCACCGGCGCGCAGCAGGATCGCGAGATCGTTGACCGACTGGACGGTGAAGTTGCCGGAAATCTGGCCAGAGCCGCCGGTGATCGGCGACTGGATCACCGGGGCAGAAATCACCTTGTTGTCGAGCACGATGGCGAGCTGGCGGCCGAGGTTCTCGGTGGTCGCCTGGCCGAAGCGCTGGGCGCCACGGATGTTGAAGCGGAAGTTGACGATCGGCTGGCTGGTGCGTTGATCGAAGGCAGCCTGAGCATCGACGAGATCTGCACCTTCAACGATCACCTGCCGGCTGATCGGAATCGGCTGGCCGCCCTGATCCTGCGAGGGCAGCATCTCGACATCGCTGGCGGTCTGGTCGGCCACCAGGCGGAACTGCAGCTTGGCGGTTTGGCCGACGCGGCGCTTGATCTCGTCGGGATTGCCTCCTGGTACCTGGACCAGGATGCGGTCAAGGCCTTGGCGCTGGATATTGGGCTCGACGGTGCCATCAGGATCGATGCGTCGGCGAATGACTTCAATCGCCTGTCCGGAGACGCGGCTGATCCGGTCGTTGATTCCCGCCTCGCTGATCGACACCTGGACGAGCCCGTTGGGCTGCTCGGAAATATCCATTGTCGAGTTGCCGGTACCGCCCAAGGCACCAAGCGCGCTCAAAGGCTGCGCGAGCTCCCGCAGTTTCGGCAGAAGTTTGACGCGGTCTGCCTCGTCCGGCACCCGCAACTGCACACCACGCGCCGTTGTCGCGATGCCACCCTGAATATTGATGCGCTCATCACGCAGAATACGGCGAACATCGTCGCGCAACTGCGTCACCTGGCTACGCAGCAAATCGGCCCGATCGATCTCGAGCAGAATATGCACACCGCCTTGCAAATCGAGGCCGAGCGTCATCGCATGGATCGGCAGCAGGAAGCGCGGAATCCAGGCCGGGGCGCCCTGCTCGATCGCCTTGCGGGTTTCGGGCGAGAACAGGTTCGGCACGGCGAGCCCGCAGCCGAAGACCAACACGAGCAGAACGAGAATGACCTTGCGGGCCTGGAGACGAAGCATCTTTATGGACAGCCTTGTTGGCGGGCGCGGGTGCCTTGAGCCCCGCGCCTCACGGCCTTCAGCTCTTGACCGGCTCGCCCTTGGCGCGGACGTCGGTGATCATGCCCTTGACGATGCGCACGCGCACGCCATCGGCGATCTCGGCCTCGATCTCGGCGTCGTCGATCACCTTCGAGACCTTGGCGATGAGGCCGCCCGAGGTGACGATCGTGTCGCCGCGACGGACGTTCTTGATCAGCTCCTGATGCGACTTCACCCGCTTCTGCTGCGGCCTGATGATCAGGAACCACATGATGATGAAGATCAGGACGAACGGAACCAGCGACATCAGCACGTCGTTGGTGCCGCCGCCTCCAAAGCCCTGGGCAAAAGCGGGGGTGATCACGGGAAGGCTCCTTCACGTCGCCGCCGATTGACGGCCGGCCGGCGCGGGGTTGGTAAAATCGCGCGGACTATAGCCAGCGATGTCGTGAAATCAATCGAAAGCGGCCGGTTTCCCGACCGCCTCCCCCAGCTAAGCTGTCCCTGCCCTGCGCGCAATGGTCTTGCCTTCGGATAGAGAGCGGCGCTATGAGCGTACCGTACCGTTCGGTACACCAGTCTTATGCGGACATGCCTGCGATGACCGACACCGCCACCGACCCGACGCTCGCCACCCTGCTGCGCATCGCCGACGCGCTGGAGCGCCTTGCCCCTCCGGCCCGGCGCGCAGCCGATCTCACCGCGGCCGACGCCTTCGTCTGGCATGCGGCCGGCCACGAATTTGCGCCGGTCACGAAGGTGAACCGCGTCGCGCTTTCGCTGCTGCGCGGCGTCGACCGGGTGCGTGATACGCTAGCCGAGAACACCGAGCGCTTCGCCCGCGGCCTGCCGGCAAACAACGTCCTGCTCTGGGGCGCGCGCGGCATGGGCAAATCGTCGCTGGTCAAGGCAGTGCATGCCGACACCAACCGGCGCCTGCCGGCAGGCGCCCTCCCCCTCAAGCTGATCGAGATCCATCGCGAGGACATCGAGAGCCTGCCCATTCTGATGGGGCTGCTCAAGGCTGATCCGCACCCTGCCATCGTCTTCTGCGACGATCTGTCCTTCGACGGCCAGGACACCTCCTACAAGTCGCTGAAGGCTGCGCTCGACGGCGGCGTCGAGGGCCGGCCGGACAATGTCGTGTTCTACGCGACCTCGAATCGCCGGCACCTGCTGCCGCGCGACATGATGGACAACGAGCGCTCAACCGCGATCAATCCCGGCGAGGCAATCGAGGAGAAGGTTTCGCTCTCGGACCGTTTCGGCCTCTGGCTCGGCTTCCACAAATGCAGCCAGGACGAGTATCTTTCGATGATCGACGGCTATGTCGGCCATTTTGGCCTGGCGATCGAGCCCGATCAGTTGCGCCACGAGGCGCTGGAATGGGCGACGACGCGCGGCTCGCGCTCGGGGCGGACGGCCTGGCAGTACATCCAGGACCTGGCTGGGCGGCTGGAGAAGCGGTTGGAGGGGTGAAGTAGCCAGCTGATAGTCGAGAGGGTATCCTCAACCCTGTTGCACATGCAGGTTGTAGCGCGCCCTCGCCCTTGGGGGCCCGCGCCAAAGGCAGAGGCGGTTATGAGAGCGTTCCCGACGCGATCTCAAAGATTGGCTCTCAAGGCACTATATCGCCTGTCGAAGGTACTACGGATGTCAGATATCGCCTTTTTGAAAGCAGTATATGCGCTTTCAAACAATACCTGTTTTTGTATCCGTGTTGCCGAGGAAGTATGTAATTATAAGTACCCATCATCCAAGATCTTAGTCTTTGAAAATTGTGATCGAATAGCAAGAGCCAAGTGATCCTTCCTTCTCGGAAGGAAGGCAAAGAAAAACGGGGCGGCCTTTCCTGGGACCGCCCCGCCTGGTTTCGACCGGTGGGGTCTCGCGATTGCCGGCCGAAGTGTGAAAGCCATTCCTGCGAAAGTGCGAAGCGGTTTCGCGCCCGGAATTGCGTCAAAGAAGCTTGGAAAGGCCCCGGCGTATCGGCGTTCGCCGGGCCTTTCCAGGATCAGTTGCTGCTGAGATAGGGCATCGGGTCGACCGGGGTCGAACCCTTGCGCAGCTCGAAGTGCAGCTGCGGCGAGTTGACGTTGCCGGATTGGCCCGACTTGGCGACGACTTGGCCGCGCTTGACCTGCTCGCCGCGCTTGACGCTGAGCTCGCCATTATGGGCGTAGGCCGAGACATAACCGTTCGGGTGGCGGATCAGCACGAGGTTGCCGTAGCCCTTGAGCTCGCTGCCGGCATAGGCGACGACGCCGCCCTCGGCCGCCTTGATCGGAGTGCCTTCCGGCACCGCGATGTTGATGCCCTCATTGCCGCCCTTGCCGGCATAGCCGGCGATGACGCGGCCGCGGGCCGGCCAGCGGAACTCGGCGCCGGACGAAGCCGGCTCCTCGGCCTTGGGCAGGCTCGCGGTGGTCTGCGGCTCGGCCTTCGGCTCCGGAGCAACAGCCTTCGGCTGGACCAGGATCTTCTCGGCCGGCGCACTGGCTACGACCGGCGCGGCAGCCTTCGGCTTGGCCGCGGCGGGGGCCGGAGCTGGCAGCGCCGCGGTCTTGGTTTCCGTGCCGGCCTTGGCGGCCGCCTTGGCCTTGGCCTCGGCAGCGAAGCGGGCTCGGGCCTCGCCCATGCGCTTGGCGTCGGCGGCGGCCTTCTCCTTGGCCTCGGCGGCCTGCGTCCTGGGATCGACGGCCGCGACCTTCGGGGCGGCGCCGGGCTTGACCGGGACGGACGCGACCGGACGCGAGACCGGCGGCGGCGCGAGGCGCGGCTGCTCAAAACGGTTATCGGTCGGCGCCGGCTGGCGCGCGGCGGTCTGGGCGCCAGCACCATTGTAGACGGGAACGACGATGCGGGAGCCCGGGGCGGCCTCACCCGACAAACCATTGGCCTGCATAAGCGCTGCGCGCGGCACACCATAGCGGCCAGAGATCACCTCGAGCGTCTCGCCCTGGGCGACCACGATCGGCGTGCCGCCCTGAGCGCTCCAGCCCGAGGCCGAGCCGCCGACGGACGGGGCTGGTGCCGCTGGCGGCGTGGAGCGGAGTGCAACCGAGGAAGTCGGCGGCGGCAGCGGCTGGCTGCGCACACCCGGATTGCCGGTGGCTGAGGCCGTCTCGTAGGACTGGCGTGGCGCGCCGCGCCCGATCGAGCCGGTCGTCGCCGGATCGCGCTGGGCAGCCGGAGCCTCGGCGGTCTTGAAGGGGCTGGCGAAGGGCGCCTCAGTGAAGCGCAACGTGTCCGAGGAGCAGGCGCCCAGACCGGCTGCAAGGGCGCAGACCGACACGACGCGAACCACGGACTTCGGCACGGCCAGTTCGACTTGCTTACGCATGGACTCTGTACTCGCGAACGACGCAACTCTACGGTCCGCATTAAAGAGCCGGTTAGGTTAAGAAGGCGTTGCGCTGCTGACAGGTCAGGTGAATTTCCTGAGCGACCGGAAACGTCATTCTCGGACGGAGCGCAGAGGTCCAGTGAGCAGAAACGAACGGGACTCCCGCGGGGAACCCCTCTCCCGGATGGGAGAGGGGCAGGGGTGAGGGACCGCCGCTGATTGTTAGGGCGATGCGGCGCCGCTGCGCCCTCTCCGGGTAAGGCAGGCCCGCATCCCTGCCTTTCTCCCACACGGGAGAAGGGTTCCCCGCGGATGCCACTTGGATCATCGCCTGCTCGAACACCTCAGCGCACTAGCGTTTCGGCATGCTTCCGAAACAACCCGAACAGCGGCGGGTCAAGCCCGAGCATGACGGCAGTAGCGGCACTGCTACAGCGCCTGCGACAGGCCCGGCGCCAGCGGCGGAATGCGCACGATCCCGCCGAGGGCGTGGTCGAAACCACCGTCGTTGCGCGTGACGACGACCAATCGCCCTGCCCCCTCGACGCGCAGCGCTCCGACCAGCCGACCGCCGACGCCAAGCCGGGCGAGCAGCGCCTCCGGCACCGCCTGCATCACGCCATTGACAAGGATGCGCTCGAAGCGGCCGAGCGTGCGGTCGGGTTGCAGGCCATCGGCATGGCGCAATTCGACCGCCTTGCCGAAGCCGCCACTGGCGAGCCGTTCATGCGCCGAGAGCGCGAGCGTACGATAGCGCTCCAGCGAGACGATCGTGCCGCCCATCGCGGCGAGCAGAGCCGCAACATAGCCGGAGCCCGAGCCCACCTCGAGCACGCGGCAATCCGGCTTCATCTCAAGTGCGCCGACCAGCGCCGCCACCGTATGCGGCGCCGTCATGGTCTGGCCGCAGGGCAAGGGCACGGAGACGTCCTGGCGGGCGAGATCGGCGAAGCGGGACGGCGCGAAATGCTCGCGCGGCACACGCTCCATTGCCCTGAGCAGCGCGATATCACGCACGCCGCGCGCCCGGAGCGACAGCAGGAAGGCGACGGTGCGTTCGCTCTCGCTGCTGCTGGCGCCCTCCTCGCTCATCCTGTCGCTCTCAGCCGTTCCGCTTGTTGATGATCGTCTACGGTGTCAGGTCGCGGCGCCGTTCAGGCGAACAGCTGCGCGAAGCGTGTCATCGTCGGCTCATGCGTCAGGTCGAGTTCGAGCGGTGTCACCGAGATCTTCTTCTCGGCGAGCGCGCGCAGGTCGGTGCCGTTGGCCGGCTCGTGTTTTCCGCGCTGGAAGGCGATCCAGTAATAGGGATTTCCGCGCCCGTCGCGCCGCGGCTCCAGCCGCATCAGCTCCTGATCGCGACGGCCCTGCGCGGTGACGGCGACGCCGGCAACCTCGCTGGGAGCCACGTTCGGGAAGTTGAGATTGAACAGGATGCCTTCCGGAATTCCCTCCTCCAGCAGGCGGCGGATGATGCCGGGCGCATGCTGCAGGGCGCAGTCCCAGAAGATGCTGGTGCGGTCGCCCGCCATATAGGCCTGGCTCACCGCGATCGAGGGGATGCCGAGCAGCGTGCCCTCCATGGCGGCGGCGATGGTGCCGGAATAGGTCACGTCCTCGGCGACGTTCTGGCCGCGATTGACGCCGGAGAGCACGAGATCGGGTTTCATCTCGGCCATGACCGAGCGCACCGCCATGATCACGCAATCGGTCGGCGTACCCTGCACGGCAAAGCGCTTCTCTTCGATCTGGCGCAGGCGCAGCGGGTTCGACAGCGACAGCGAATGCGCGACGCCCGACTGGTCGGTCTCGGGCGCGACCACCCAGACATCGTCGGAGAGCTGGGCGGCGATCTGCTCGAGGATGCCGAGACCCTCGGCATGGATGCCGTCGTCATTGGTCACCAGGATGCGCATGGGCTCAGGCCGCCTTCTCGATGCGGGTGATCCCGCGCATATAGGGAACCAGCGCGTCCGGCACGGTGATCGAGCCGTCGGCGTTCTGGTAGTTCTCCATCACCGCGATCAGCGCCCGGCCGACCGCCGTGCCCGAGCCGTTGAGGGTGTGGACGAAGAACGGGCCCTTGCCGTCCTTCGTCTTGTAGCGGGCGTTCATGCGCCGGGCCTGGAAATCGCCGCAGACCGAGCAGGACGAGATCTCGCGATAGGTCTTCTGGCCCGGCAGCCAGACCTCGATGTCGTAGGTCTTCTGCGAGGCGAAGCCCATGTCGCCGGTGCAGAGCGTCATCACACGATAATGCAAATCGAGCTTCTTCAGCACGTTCTCGGCGCAGGCGAGCAAGCGCTCATGCTCCTCGCGCGATTTTTCCGGCGCGGTGATCGAGACGAGCTCGACCTTCTCGAACTGATGCTGGCGCAGCATGCCGCGCGTATCGCGGCCGGCCGAACCGGCCTCCGAACGGAAGCACGGGGTCAGTGCGGTGTAGCGGCGCGGCAGCTCCTCCTCGGAGAGGATGGATTCACGCACGAGGTTGGTGAGCGTCACCTCGGCCGTCGAGATCAGCCAGTGGCCGGTCGTCGTCCTGAACAGGTCTTCCTCGAACTTGGGCAGTTGCCCGACGCCGTAGACCGCATCGTCCCGCACCATCAGGGGCGGATTGACCTCGGTGTAGCCGTGCTCCTCGGTGTGCAGGTCGAGCATGAACTGCCCGATCGCCCGGTTGAGCCGTGCCAGCTGACGGTCGAGCACGACGAAGCGCGAGCCGGAGAGCTTCGCCGCCGTCTCGAAATCCATCTGGCCGAGCGCCTCGCCGAGCTCGTAGTGCTCCTTGATCTGATTGAAGCCGAACAGACGACCGCCCGTCTTCTCCGGCTGCTGGCCATTCGTGTGACCTTCGAGCACAACATTGCCGTGCTCGTCGGCGCCGTCCGGCACCTCGTCGAAGGGCTTGTTCGGGATCGCCGCGAGTTGCTCGTTGAGCTTTTCGACCGCGGCCTTTTCCTCAGCCTCCAGCGCCGGCCCGTACTCTTTCAGCGCGGCGACCTCGGCCTTGAGCTGCTCAGCCAAAGCGAGGTCCTTCTGGCCCATCGCCTTGCCGATCTCCTTGGAGAGGGCGTTGCGACGCTCCTGCGCGGCCTGCGACTTGCTGATGGCGGCCCGGCGCTGGTCGTCGAGCGCCAGCAGCGACGACGACAGTTTCTCAAGCCCGCGCCGCTGCAAGCCCCGATCGAACGCGTCAGCGTTCTCGCGAATCCATCTGATGTCGTACATCGCTTCAAGCCGAACCGTTGTTGAATCGGCTGTTGCTCTAGAGCATGCGGCGCCTGCACGGAAGGGTTCCGTCGGCGTGGCGCGGGTGCGGGAAAGGCGGGAACGGGTTCGCGCGGGATCCCCTCTCCCACAGGGTAGAGGGGTAGGGGCGGCCGACTGGTTATACCCAGCCTCCATCGACGACATAGTGCTGCGCGGTGCAGGCCGAGGCCTCGTCCGACGCGAGAAAGACCGTGAACCTCGCCAGTTCCGCGGGCATGAGCCGGCGTTTCAGGCATTGCCGACGCATGAGTTCGGCCTCGCTCTCGGGCGTCAGCCATTTCTCGATCTGTCGCTCCGTCATGATCCAGCCGGGCGCGATCGCGTTGACGCGGATATTCCAGGAGCCGTAGTCGCGCGCCAGCGAGCGCGTCAGGCCGATCACGCCGGACTTGCTCGCGGTATACGCCGCCATGCCGCCCTGCCCAGCCATCCACGAGGTCGAGCCGAAATTGATGATGGCGCCGCCATTGGCAGCCTTCATGTCCGGCAACACCGCCTGCGCAGCAAAGAACTGGTGCTTCAGATTGACCGCGATCCGGTCATCCCAATATTCCGACGTCACCGTCTCCGTCGCGTGGCGCTCGTCATGCGCGGCATTGTTGACGAGGACCAGGATCGGGCCATGCGCCGCGCGTGCCTGCGCGACGCCGGCCTGAAGCGCCGGGATATCGGTCAGGTCGACCTTGTAGAAATGCGCCGAAAGCCCTGCGGCACTGAGCTCCGCCGCCAGCGCCTCGCCGACAGCGCGCTGGATGTCGAACAGCACCACCGTCGAGCCCTGCCCGGCGAAATGGCGCGAGATCGCAGCGCCGATACCGGAGGCTCCACCGGTGATGAGAACGACCTTGCCGGCAAGGTCTGAGTACATGGCAGCCATGGTCCACTCCGCCTCGATACGAGCACTCCCGGAAATAGCGGGCGCTTGACGCAGATCATATACGGCAGATTCTGAGTTGCGCACCTCAGAATTTGAGTTAGTCTTTCCTCAACCGCCGATCAAAGCGCGGAACGGGAGGACAGGATGGGATATCTGAGGACCGTCGTGCTCGGCGCCGCCGGGCTATTGCTCGCCGCCGGCGCCGCTGCTGCCCAGACCACGGTAAAATGGCTCCACATCGAGCAGAACCCGGCCCAGGTGAAGATCTGGGACGAGGTCGCGCGCAAATTCGAGGCGCAACATCCCGGCGTGAAGGTCGAGATGCAGTTCCTCGAGAACGAGGCCTACAAGGCCAAGCTGCCGACCATCCTGCAGTCGAGCGACAAGCCGCATATCCTCTATTCCTGGGCCGGCGGGGTGCTGAAGGCGCAGATCGAGGCCGGCGTGCTCGAGGACATCACCGCCCCGGTCGGCGCTTACAAGGACAAGCTCTCTGCCGGAGCCGTCGAGGCCTTCACCATTGACGGCAAGCTCTACGGCCTTCCGCATAACGTCTCGCAGGTCGGCTTCATCTACAACAAGGATCTGTTCGCCAAGGCGGGCGTCGACGGCGCCGCGATCAAGAGTTGGGACGACCTGCTCGGTGCCGTGAAGAAGCTGAAGGCGGCCGGCATCACGCCGATCACCGTCGGCGGCGGCGACAAGTGGCCGCTGCACTTCTACTGGACCCATCTCGCCGTCCGCCTCGGCGGCAAGCCGGCCTTCGAGGCGGCGTTGAAGGGACAGAATGGCGGCTTCGAGGGCGAGACCTTTCAGAAGGCCGGCGAGCTGACGAAGCAGCTCGTCGACCTCGAGCCCTTCCAGACCGGCTTCCTCGGTTTCAAGAACCAGCAGGCGCTCGGCTTCTTCGCCGACGGCAAGGCGGCGATGAACCTCGCCATCTCGCATCATTCGACGACGCAGCGGGCGCTCGCCGCCGACAAGAAAGGTGTCCCGGAGGACAAGCTCGGCTGGTTCGACTTCCCGATGCCCGCCGGCGGCAAGGGCCAGCCGACCGACACGCTGGGCGGCGTCAATGGCTGGATCGTCACCAAGGGCGCGCCGAAGGAAGCGGTCGGGTTCCTGCAATTCTTCATCTCCGACGACGTCCAGCGCACGCTCGCCGCGCAGAACTTCCTCATCCCGACCTACAAGGGCGCGGAAGCCACGCTCAGCACGGCGATCATGCAGAACGTGGCGAAGAACATCGCGGCCTCGAAGTACCACCAGAATTTCTACGACCAGGATCTCGGTCCCTCGGTCGGCCGGGTGGTCAACGACGCCACCGCCGAGATCGCCGGCGGCTCGATGACGCCGAAGCAGGCGGCCAAGGCGATCCAGGACGCGTTCAAGCAGGGCAACTGACCGGCGCGCCGCGCTCGATGAGCTGGGAAAGAAATCGATGAGCGAGCGTGGCCAAGCTCTCGTCATGGGCAACCACCCGCGCCCCGCGGCCGGCATAGCCGGGCGGCGCGGCCGGGGCTTCGATTCGCGACTCACCACGCTTCTCATCTTCCTGCCGCCAGCGCTCCTGCTGTTCACGCTCTTCGTCGTGCTGCCGATCGGCGAAGCCGCCTGGTATTCCGGCTTCAACTGGAACGGCTTCGGCAAGCCGACGCGCTGGATCGGCCTCGACAACTACCGCTTCGTCTTCGACTCCCGCGGCTTCGGCACCGCCTTTCGCAACAACCTCCTGATCATCGCCGTCTCGCTGCTGATCCAGCTGCCGCTGGCGCTGACGCTGGCCCTGATGCTCGCCGACCGCTTCCGCGGTTCGGTCGCGCTGCGGATGCTGTTCTTCCTGCCCTATGTGTTGGCCGAGGTCGCGACCGGGCTGATCTTCAGCTTCGTCTATGACGGGAACTACGGGCTGCTGGCCTCGATCTACCGGGCCTTCGGCGCCGAGGCGCCGCATCTGCTGGCCTCGACGCAGACCTCGATGCTGGCGATCCTGATCGTCGTCGTCTGGAAATATTTCGGCTTCCACATGATGCTGTTCATCGCCGCGCTGCAGGGTATGGACAGGAACCTGGTCGAGGCGGCGCGGATCGACGGCGCCTCGCGCTGGCAGGTGCTTCGTTTCATCGTGATCCCGCTGCTCTACCCGACCATCAAGCTCTCCGTGTTCTTCGCCGTTGTCGGCTCACTGCAGCTCTTCGACCTGGTGATGCCGCTGACCCGCGGCGGCCCGGCCGATTCCTCCAACACCATGGTCAGCTTCCTCTACAATCACGGCATCTCGCGCATGCGGGTGGGCTATGGCAGCGCCATCGGCGTGATCCTGTTTGCGATCTGCGTGACCTTCGCCTTCACCTACAAACGCTGGTTCATGCGCAATGAGTGACGCCTTCGCCGTCCGCCGCCGGCCGCTCGATCTCGTGCCGTTCTACAAGGGCCTGTTCCTGGCGCTGGTCGCCGCCTTCGTCGTCGTGCCGCTGCTCGCCACCGTGCTCGGCGGCTTCAAGACGCTGGGCGAATTGCGCACCAACCCGTTCGGGCTGCCCGAGAGCTGGGAATGGGAGAACTATGCCGGCATCCTGTTCTCGGGGCGCTACTGGCAGATGCTCTGGAACTCGCTGGTGATCTCCAGCCTGACCGTGGTGCTGACGCTGATCGTCGCCTCGATGGCGGCCTTCGCCTTCGCCCATATCCACTTCTTCGGTAGCTCGATGATGCTGAGCTACCTGACCATGGGGCTGCTCTTCCCCGCCGCGACCGCGATCCTGCCGCTGTTCATCAAGGTGCGCGATCTCGGCCTGCTCGACAGCTATCTCGGCGTGGCGCTGCCGCAGGTCGCGTTCGGGCTGGCGATGAGCATCCTGTTGCTGCGGCGCTTCTTCAAGGACCTGCCGCATGAGCTGCTCGAGGCCGCGCTCGTCGACGGCTGCAGCTATGTCGAGTTCTTCCGCCATGTGACGCTGCCGCTGTCGCGGCCGATCCTCGCCACCGTCGGCACCATCACCTTCGTCCATAGCTGGAACAGCTATCTCCTGCCGCTGGTGATGCTGAATTCGGAAGCGCTCTATCCCTGGCCGCTCGGCATCATGATCTACCAGGGCGAGTTCTCGGCCGACTGGCATCTGATCCTGGCGTTTATCACGCTGACCCTGCTGCCGACGATCCTGCTGTTCATCTTCGCCCAGAAGCACATCGTTGCCGGCCTGACCGCCGGCGCCGTCAAGGGCTGAGCAGTCCCGGCGGACCGGCCCCCGACAATCAGCAATGGAGACAAGCATGCGCAGGGTAGGTATCGGCGTCATCGGCTGCGGCAACATCAGCACGAAGTATCTGGAAGCGATGCAGCGCTTCCCGGTTCTCGAGCTCAAGGCGGTCGCCGACATGCGCAGCGCGGCGGCGGAGAAGCGCGGCGCCGAATTCGGCGTGCCTGGCCTGCGCGTCGACCAGCTCTTGAGGCGCGACGATGTCGAGATCGTCGTCAACCTCACCGTGCCGCTCGCCCATACCGATGTCAGCCTCGCCGTGCTCAACGCCGGCAAGCACGTCCACTCCGAAAAGCCGCTCGGCATCAACACGACCGAGGCGCGCAAGGTGATGGACCTTGCCGCGCAGATGGACCTGCGCGTCGGCTGCGCGCCCGACACCTTCCTCGGCGGCGGCCACCAGACGGCGCGCAAGCTGATCGACGACGGCGCGATCGGCAGGCCGGTCGGCGGCAGCGCCTTCTTCGGCTGCCCCGGCCATGAAAGCTGGCACCCAGCGCCGGGCTTCTATTATCTGCGCGGCGGCGGGCCGATGCTCGACATGGGTCCGTACTACATCACCGATCTGGTGCAATTGCTCGGGCCGGTCGCGTCCGTGATGGGCTCGACGGCCCGGCCGCGGTCCGAGCGCCTCGTCACCAGCCAGCCGATGAACGGCGCGCTGATCCCGGTCGAGGTCGAGACCCATGTCGCCGGCACGCTGGAATTCGAAAGCGGCGCCGTCGTCTCGGTCACGATGAGCTTCGACGTGCCCCAGCACGCTCATGCGCCGATCGAGATCTATGGCGACAAGGCCAGCCTTCTGGTGCCGGACCCCAACAAGTTCGGCGGCGAGGTCAAGGTGGCGAAGCCGCGCGGCGCCTGGGAGGCAGTCGTGCTGACGCATGGCCATGCCGACGGCGAGTTCCGCTCGATCGGCGTCGCCGACATGGCGACGGCGATCGTCACCGACCGGCCGCACCGGGCCAGCGGGGCGCTCGCCTTCCATGTGCTGGAGGTGATGGAGGCCTTCCAGCTCTCCGCCGACGAGGGCCGCCGGGTCAGGATCGAGAGCCGCGTCGACAGGCCGGCTGCCCTGCCCGCCGGGCGCGAGATTGGTCAGATCGACTGAGTGAGGGGATCAAGGTAATGCGCAAGGCAATGATCGTATGGGGCGGCTGGGCCGGGCACGATCCCGATCTCTGCGCCTCGATGATGCGGGGTTGGCTGAAAGCGGAGGGCTTCGAGGTCCGCGTCGAGACGCAGACGGCCGCCTTCCTCGATCCGGCGATCCGCGATCTCTCGCTGATCATCCCGATCTACACCATGTCGAAGATCGAGAAGCCCGAAGCGCTGGCACTGTGCGAGGCGGTGCGCGGCGGCGTCGGCCTCGCCGGCCATCATGGCGGCATGGGCGATGCGTTCCGCGAATCCGTAGACTACCAGTTCATGTGCGGCGGGCAATGGGTTGCCCATCCTGGCAACATCATCGACTACAAGGTCGACATCACCCGGCCCGACGATCCCGTCATGGCGGGGATCGCCGGGTTCGAGCATCGTTCGGAGCAGTATTACATGCATGTCGACCCGGCCAACGAGGTGCTCGCGACGACACGATTCAGCGGCGAGCATGCCGCCTGGATCGAGGGTGTCGAGATGCCGGTGGTTTGGAAGAAGCGTTATGGCGCAGGCCGGGTGTTCTACTCCTCGCTCGGCCATCGCGCCTATGAGCTCGACGTGCCGGAGATTCGCACCATCATGATCCGTGGGATGCTCTGGGCGGCACGCTGATGACGAATGGCGAGGCACGCCTGGCCGCCCGGGCGAGGTTGGAGGATGTGGCGCGCGAGGCCGGCGTCTCCCTCGCGACTGCCGACCGCGTCGTCAACCGCCGCGACGGCGTGCGCGAAAAGACGATCGCGCGTGTCGAGGCGGCGGTCGCGCGGCTCGGCTATCGCGCCGACCCCGCCGCGGCCCGCCTCGCCCGCAACCACAGCTTCCGCTTCCTTTTCATCCTGCCGACCGGCGCCAACAGCTTCATGACCCTGCTCGCCGAGCAGGTCGAGCGCACGGCGGAGTGGCTCGCCAGCCAGCGCGCCTTCATCGATATCCGCCATGTCGATGTGTTCGAGCCGGAGGCGCTGGCGGCCACGCTGGAGACCGTGCCGCCCGGCTATCATGGCGTCGCCACGGTCGCGCTCGACCATCCGCGTGTCAGGGCGGCAATCGACGATCTCGCCGATCGCGGCGTGCCAGTCGTGACCCTGGTATCGGACGTGCCGAGCTCGCGCCGCCTGCATTATGTCGGCATCGACAATCCGGCAGCGGGCCGGACGGCAGCGACGCTCATGGGCCGCTTCCTGTGTGGCCGCAAGGGCGTCATCGGCGTCATCGCCGGCTCGCTGGCCCTGCGCGATCATGCCGAGCGCCAGTTCGGCTTCACCCAGGTGATCTCGCGCGAATATCCAAGCCTCGTCGTCCTGCCCGCGGTCGAGGGGCGCGACGACAGCGAGCGCACCCGCCTCGCTACCGCGACCTTGCTCGAACGGGAGAAGGATCTGATCGGCCTTTACAATGTCGGCGCCGGCAATCGCGGCGCCGCCGCGGCACTGAAGCAGGCCGGGCGGAGCGGAGAGATCGTCTGGATCGCGCATGAGCTGACCGCGCATAGCCGCCGCTGCCTGCTGAACGGCGAGATCGCCGCACTGATCAGCCAGAATCCAGGGCATGAGGCCCGCTCGGCCGCGCGCGTGCTCCTGGCCTATTGCTCAGGCGATCCGCTGGTGCCGGATCAGGAGCGCATCGGTATCGACATCTTCCTGCGCGACAACCTGCCATAGTCGCTCACCGACACACCGAAGCAGTTTTACGACGGACTGCAGCGGGAACACCAGTACATCCTTGAGGGCCTAAGTCGTAATCGCGGCTTCGTCGGCAAGGTGATCATCGGCTTTTTCGTAATTCAATTCCCCTAATTTACATGAATTCTGGGGGCGACTGAGGAGTTCACAGCTGTTGGCGCGTTCTATGCCGGTTAAGCCTTGGCCTATTGAAGCATTTTGCGGATCGCCGCTGGCGGGAAGCTATCCAGATCGGGTGGAGCGACAGCCCCATTCACCCGTCTGACGGCGTTGCCTGCCGCTGCGATGGCCTTGTCGCTAAAGCCGCTTGAAGATGCCAGCTGCTGACAGCCGCTGGGCTTGCTTCTAGAGTATTTCCGCGCTTCTCCGAATCGCAGAAATGCTCCAGGCCCTTGTTTTATCGCATTTTCTTCACGCGAACCGGTACCCACTTCGCTCGAAAATGCTCTAGGATCAGGCCATGCGTGCGCGCCAGATCGAAGTCTTCCGCATGGTCATGCGCTGCGGCACGCTGACCGGCGCCGCCGAGGCGCTCAACGTCTCACAGCCGGCGCTCAGCCAGATCCTGCTGCACACCGAGGACGAACTCGGCTTCAAGCTGTTCCTGCGGGTCAAGGGCAGGCTGATCCCGACCCCGGAAGCGGAGGAGATCTACCCCGAGGTCGAGCGCCTGTTCGGCGACCTTGAAATGCTCAGGCGGCGCACGCGCGACCTGCGCCATGGCAAGGCCGGCCTCGTGCGCCTCGCCGCCTCGGCGCCCCCATCCCTCTCCTTCGTTCCGGAGGCGCTGCGTCATTTCCGCGCCGCCCATCCGAACACGCGCGTGCGCTCCTATGTCGTGCCGGCCGAGGTCATCCTCACCATGCTCGACCGTGACCAGGCCGGGCTCGGCATTGCCATGATGGACCAGCCGACGCCCTTCATCGAAACCGAGGTCGTCGGCTACACCCGCGTCGTCTGCGTGCTGCCCGCCGGCCATCCGCTGGCCGAGCGCGACGCCATCGGCGCCGAGGATCTCGATGGCGAGACGCTGATCTCGTACCGCGCCGAATCGTTGCCCGGGCAATTGCTGCGGGATGCGCTGGCCAAGGAAGGCCAGCCGTTCCGGCCCGAGATGGAGATCGACGTCTCGATCATCGCGCTTGCCTTCGTGCAGCAGGGGCTCGGCGTCGCCGTGGTCGACGGCCTGCTGCCCTGGCACAATTTTCCCGGCCTGGTGACGCGTCCGTTCCGGCCGCATATCGCCTTGCCGCTCTGCCTGCTCACCAGCACGCGCCGGCCGCTCTCGCGCAGCCACGAGTTGCTGCGCAACCACATCCGCACGGCCTGCCAGCAGCTCGACCTCGACCGGCCCGAGCCCAAGACGCCCGAGGCATAAGGCCGGCTTATCCAGCATCGTGGTTTTGGTGTTGGACCCTTGCAGGCGCCCCCGCCAAGACTGGCATGTCCTTCCTTGAGCGGGCCCATCATGAGCTGGCGTATCGGCGTCGACATCGGCGGCACCTTCATCGACTTCTGCGCACTGGAAAGCGGCAGCGGTCGCGTCGAGACGATCAAGGTGCTGACCACACCCGATGCGCCGGGGCGCGAGCTTCTCGCCGGGCTCGACCTGCTGAACGAGCGCCATGCCGTCCCATCGGAGGAGATCGTCTCCTTCGTCCACGGCACCACGGTCGGCATCAACACCATCATCCAGCGCAAGGGCAGTCGCCTCGGCCTGATCACCACCGCCGGCTTCGAGGATGTGATCGAGCTAGCGCGCCTGCGCATGCCGGACATGTATTCGCTGTTCTGCGCCCGTCCGGAGCAGCTCATCCCGCGCGACCGCGTCTTCGGCGTTGGCGGGCGCATCCTCTCCGACGGCAGCATCGCCGAGCCGCTCGACCGCGAGGCGCTCGCGGATGCGGTTGCCAAGCTCAAGGCGCGCAGCGTCGACGGCGTGATCGTCTCCTTCCTGCACGCCTACCGCAATCCAGTTCATGAGGCAGAGGCGCGGGCGCTGATCGCCGAGCTCGCGCCGGATCTCTTCGTCTTCAGCACCAGCGAGGTCTGGCCGGTCATCCGCGAATATGAGCGCACCACGACCGCGATCCTGAACGGCTATGTCCATCCACGCGTCTGCGGCTATCTCGAAGCCCTCGAGGAGGCGCTCGCCTCGCGCGGTGTGCCCGCCGGCCCGATGCTGACCAAGTCGAATGGCGGGGTGATGAACGCCGCGACCGGCAAGCGCGCCTGCGTCAACATGCTGCTCTCGGGCACGGCCTCGGGGGTGATCGGCGCGGCCTATCTCGCCGAGCAGGCGGGCGCGAAGAACATCCTCACCCTCGACATCGGCGGCACCAGCGCCGACCTTGCCCTGATCATCGAGGGCCAGCCGCAATTCGGCACCGGCGAGGTCGTCGGCGACTTCCCGCTTTATGTGCCGAGTGTCTCGGTGACCTCGATCGGCGCTGGCGGCGGCTCGATCGCCTGGGCCGACGCCTTCGGCCTGCTCAAGGTTGGCCCCGAAAGCGCCGGCTCGACGCCCGGCCCCGCCTGCTATGGACGCGGCGGCGCCCGCGCCACGGTCACCGACGCGATGGCGACCTGCGGCCTCCTCGGCCACACCGCCCTCGCCTACGACCAGATCGGCATGCGCCGCGACCTGGCGGAGAAGGTCGTCGGCGAGGTCGCCGCAATGCTCGGCCGCAGCGCCGAGGCCACCGCCGAGGCGATCATCGCCATCGCCGTCTCCGAGATGTTCGTCGAGGTCAACAAGCTCGTCGCCCGCTACGGCGTCGACCTGCGCGATTTCGCGCTGATGCCGTTCGGCGGCGCCGGGCCGATGCTCGGCTGCTTCCTGGCGCGCGAACTCGGCATCCCACGCGTGCTGGTGCCGCGCCGCCCGGGTGTCGTCAGCGCCCTCGGCGGGCTGATCGCCGATGTGAAGGGCGACTTTATCCAGAGCCTCTTCGCAGCGGCGGAGCCCGCCTCGCTGCCGCAATTGCGCCAGGCGCTGGCGCGCCTGAAGCAGGACGGGATCGCCTGGATTCGCGACGACCAGCGTTTCACCGGGCCCGTCGTCGAGAGCCTGAGCGCCGACATGCGCTATCACGGCCAGTCCTTCGAGATCGAAGTGCCGCTCTCGGAAAGCTGGCTCGCCGAGGGCGACCTCGCGGCGATACGCGCCGCCTTCCATCGCCAGCATCTTGCCATCTACGACTTCAACGACGAGGCGGCGGAGGTTCAGATCGTCAATCTGCGCCTCGTCGTCACCGGCGCGACGCCGCGGCCCGAGCTCGCCCCGGCGAGCAAAGCGGTCGACGAGGCGGCAATCCCGGCGCGCTCAATCACGGTCTGGCTCGATGGCAGCGAGCGTGAGGTCGCGCTCTTCCATCGCGAGGCGCTGCGCTGCGGCCAGCATTTCTCCGGCCCGGCCGTGGTCGCGCAGGAGGACACCACGATCTGCATACCCGCCGGTTTCGAGGCGAAGGTGGATGCCTTCCTCAATCTCCATCTCATCCTGCGCGAGGGAGCCTGATCATGGTCGACAAGGTGACCTTGCAGGTCCTGGCCAATCATTGCCGGGCCGCGGCCGAGAACATGGCCTACACGCTCTACCGCACGGCGCATTCCACCTTCGTCAAGGAGACGGAGGACTTCACAGTGATGGTGATGGACCGCACCGGGCGCGTCGTCGCCGTGCCGATGGACCTGGGCGCGACCTGGTATCCGGGCATGAACTACAACCGCGCCATCGAGATGGTGCCGGACTATCGCCCGGGCGACATCGCCTTCACCAACGATCCCTATAGCGGCTATCTCGCCACCCACGCCCCCGACACGCATCTGTGGAAGCCGATCTTCCACGAGGGCGAGATCGTCTGCTTCGTCGGCGGCCATGTCCACAATACCGACATGGGCGGCGCGGTGCCGGCGAGCCTGTCGCGCTCGCTCACCGAGATCCATCAGGAGGGCATCCGCTTCCCGCCGATGACGCTGATGCGCGACGGCGCCTTCGACGAGACGGTGCTGCGCATCATGATGATGAACGTGCGCAAGCCGGCGCTCAACATGGGCGACCTCAAGGCGCTGGCCGGCGCGCTCAACACCGGCGAGCGCAAAATCCAGGCGATGGTCGCCAAGTTCGGCGCCAAGGGCTTCATGGATGGGCTCGACGGGCTGATGGACTATGCCGAGCACCAGGCCCGCGAAATCCTGCGCTCGATCCCCGACGGCGAGTACGTCTTCTCCGACTATGCCGACGAGGACGGCGTCGACGGCAATCCCTGCCGGCTGGCGCTGACCCTGACCATCAAGGGCGACGAAGCGGTCCTCGACTTCACCGGCTCGGACCCGCAGCTCGGCTCCTCGCTCAACGTGCCGACCGGCTCCGACCCGCGCCATACGCTGCTGCTCGTCGGCGTCTACTATGTGCTCTACACGCTGAACCCGCAGCTCCTGCTCAATTCCGGCCTGACCCGGCCCTTCACCTGCATCGCGCCGGAAGGAACGGTGCTGAACCCGTCGTTCCCGGCTGCCGTCGGCATGCGCAGCCTGACCTGCGCACGCTTACGTAGCCTGATTTTCGGCGCCTTCAGCCTCGCCGCGCCCGAGCGCCTGCCGGCAGCGCCGGCCGGCTCCAGCTCGATCGTCAACGTGATGACGACCGACGAGAAGACGCATCGCAGCGTCATCGCCGCGATCAACCCGGTGGTCGGCGGCGGCGGTGGCATGCCGCATCGCGACGGGCCGAACGGCTCGGGCGCCGACGCCGCCTATCTCAAGAACACCCCGATCGAGATCACCGAGACCGAGGTGCCGATCCGGTTCATGCGCTATGGGCTGCTGCCGGATTCGGGCGGCGCCGGACGCTGGCGCGGCGGGCTCGCGACGGTGATGGAGTTCAAGGTGTTCTCGCCGAACTCCCGCATCACCGTGCGCAACCGCGATCGCTCGCATTTCCGGCCCTGGGGCACGCTCGGCGGGCTGTCCGCCGAGACCTCGAACTTCATCATCAACCCCGGCCGCCCCAATGAGCGCGTCCTCGGCAACACCGACATCGCCATCGCCGAGCCGGGCGACGTGATCCATATCCATTCGCCGGGCGGCGGCGGGCGCGGCTCGCCGCTGGAGCGCGAGCCGGAGCGGGTCCTGCTCGATGTCGAGCGCGGCTATGTCAGCCTTGAGGCGGCGCAAGCGCTCTATGGCGTGGTGATCGAGAAGGGCACCGTCGATCCCGATGCGACGGCGACGCTGCGAGAAAAGCTGAGGACGCGGGCCCACCAGACACACTTCCATTTCGGCCCGGAGCGGGACGCTTTCGAGCAGGTCTGGACAGCGCGCAATTACGCCGCGCTGACACGGCTGCTGGCGGGCCTGCCGGTGCATTGGCGCTTCTTCACCAAGACAAAGCTCTTCGCCGTGATGCGGGACGGTTCCGGCGCACTGGATGTCGGCGCCGCCTTCGCTGCCGTTCGGCGGGATTATCCTCAAATCCCGGAAGTCGCACAGGATATTCCTGAAATCGCGCGGGCAGCCGAATAGCTGCTTGGCTTCAGTCGACGATGACGGTCGCGCCGGCGGCGATCTCGCCGGGCGTCACCACGTCGCAATAGATCCCGAAATTGCGTTCGTGGCGCTTGACCACCGTCCGCAGGATCTCGACGTCAACAGGTAGACCCTCCTGGGCGATCGTGATGAAGCCGCAGCGCCCGCAGGGCTCTCGCCCCCGCAGGACGACCTGCCCGATCCTGATCTCGCGACCGATCCAGCCATGCTCCGGCACAGCCTCCGCCCCATCCGGCCAGTCCACGAGGATATTGGGCCGGAAGCGGCGCGCATCGATGACGCTGTCCGGGAGTTCGCGTGAAAGGCTGCGCAGTGCGGCCGTGGTGACGAGATGGACCGGCGCATGCTCGTAGCGAGGCCGGAATCCGCCCGATCCGACGGCATCGAACGGCTTCAGCACCGGCATGAAACCGAAGGCCTGCGACAGCCCCTCCAGCAGCTCCGCATCGTCCGGCCCCGCCCAGGTCTCGCCGTCGAGCGAGAGAGCGACGCCGCTCCTTGCGACCCTGGCATGGGCACGCGGCACGCCGACGAAGTGCTTTTCGCGGCCAGGCGAGGCGATGCGCCCGGTGGCGGCGTCGAGCAACCCCCAGATCCGGTCGCCGGCGACGCCGCCGACCTCGACGCGGGCCCGTGCCTGCCGCTCACCGGCCATCGAGCTGACCGGGTAGCGCCAGAGCTCCGCGACCTCTCCCCTCACTGGCCTTCCATCCTCGGATCGAGCGCGTCGCGCAGGCCGTCTCCAATGAAGTTGAAGCTGGTGACCGCGAGCGTGATCGCGGCGCCCGGAATGATAGCGAGCCAGGGCGCGCTGGTGAGATAGCTCTGGGCGCTTTCCAGCATGTTGCCCCAGCTCGGCGTCGGCGGCTGGATGCCGAAGCCGAGGAAGGAGATGTAGCTCTCGGCCAGGATGGCGTGAGCGACATTGAGCGTCGCGGCGACGACGATCGGCGCGATCGCATTCGGCAGCAGCTCACGGACCATGATGCGCCGGTTGCTCGCGCCGAAGGAGACCGCCGCCTGGGCGAATTCGCGCGTCTTCAGCGAGCGGATCTGCGCCTCGACCACGCGGGCGACTTCCATCCAGGAGGTCATCGCGATCAAGAGGATGATCGACGGCACCGAGGGGGCGATCAGCGCCGAGATCGCGAGCAGCAGGAAGATCGACGGGAAGCACAGCATCGCATCGACGAAGCGCATCAGCACCGCGCCGAGCGCCCCTTCGTAGAAGCCGGCGATCATGCCGATCACGATGCCGATCGCCATCGCGATCGCCATGGCCGAGAACCCGACTGCGAGCGAAATCCGCCCCGCCATCAGGAGGCGCGCGAGGATGTCGCGCCCGAGCGGGTCGGTCCCGAGCACATGCGGGCCCGAGAACGGCGGCGCGAAGCGGTTGCGAATGTCGATGAAGGTGTCGGTGTAAGGCATGAGCCAGGGACCGACGATGCAGGCGAGCGTCAACAGGACGATCGTCGCGGCGCCGAAGACGGCGAGCTTGTGCCGGCGGAAGCGGCGCAGGCCAGGGCTGTTCCAGAAGCCGGGGGCCGGCGGCAGAGCGGGCTCGGCCGTGCTGGTGAAGGGCATGCCGCTCATCGCCCGCTCCTCGAGATGCGCGGGTCGGCGGCGCCGTAGAGCAGGTCGGCGAGCAGGGAACCGAGCAAAACGAGCACGGCGGTGAACATCAGGATGCCCATCACGACGGGGTAGTCGCGATAGCTGATCGAATCGAGGAAGAGCCGGCCCATGCCGGGCCAGGTGAAGACGGTCTCGGTCACCAAGGCCCCCGACAGCAGGGTCGGCACATGCAGGCCAGTGATGGTGATCATCGGCAGCAATGCGTTACGCAGGGCATGGCGCAGCAGGATCTGCCGCTCCGGCACGCCCTTGGCGCGGGCGGTGCGGATGTAGTCCTGGTTGACCACCTCCAGCATGGATGAACGCATGTAGCGGCTCCAGACGGCGGTCGAGACCAGCGCCAGCACGATGCAGGGCCCGATCAGGTGGTGCACCTGGTTGAGGAACGAGCCGTCGCCCATCGTGTAGCGATTGCCGGACGGCAGCCAGCCGAGCCCGACCGAGAAGACGTAGATTATCACGAGCCCGAACCAGAAGGTCGGGATCGAGAGCGCGATCATGGCGCCGACCGTGGCGAGCGAATCGAACAGCGAATAGCGCCGGATCGCGCCGAGGATGCCGACCCAGGCGCCGATCAGCATGGCGAGCAGCGTCGAGGTCAGCATCAGTTCCAATGTCGCGCCCAGATGCGAGGTGATGATGTGCAGCACCGGCTGCTGGTCGCGATAGGACACGCCCCAGTCGCCGCGCAGCATGCGCCAGAGCCATTCGATGTATTGCACCGGCAGCGGGCGGTTGAGCCCGAGCTGTTCGGCGATGCGGTCGAGATCGGCCTGGGTCATGTCGCCGCCGGCGGCGAACTGCGACATCGGCCCGCCGGGAGCCAGATGCAGGATGGCGAAGCCGATCACCGAGACGATGAGCAGCAGCAGCAGCGACTGCCCGAGCCGGCGCAGCAGGAAGGCGATCATGGCGCTGTCCCCCTGGCGGGAACCGGCCTCACGCCGGTTCCATTCATGTCCCGCGTCACGTCACTTGGCCCAGTACCACTGGCCCATGTTCCAGGTGTTCTGCCGCGCGTTGATGTTGGGCTCGTAGCCGATCAGCCCCTCCTTGTAGCCCTCGACCGGCGCGTACTGGTAGATCGGCAGGATCGGCAGTTCCTCGCGCACCAGCACCTGCAGCTTCCGGTAGATCGCCTTGCGCTTCTCCGGGTCGAAGACCTCCTGGCCCTGCTTCATCAGCGCGTCGGCTTCAGCGTTCTGCCACTGCATCTGGTTGGCGCCGTTGCCGCTCTTGGCCGGGATCGCGTCGGAGCCGAAGCGATGCGCCGGATCGGGATCGATCACCGTGCGGAAGGCGGTGCCGACCAGCAGGGACTGGAACTTGGAGCGGGTATAGAACTCGCCCCAGATCACGGCGGCAGGCATGTTGTTGATCGCCATCTTGATGCCGATCTGCTGCCAGTCCTGCTGCATCAGCTGCTGGCATTGTTCGCGCAGGGCGGCGCCCGTCGTGGTCGAGACGGCGAATTCGAGCGGCACGCCATTCTTCATGCGCACGCCCGAGCCGGAGCGCTTCCAGCCGGCATCGTCGAGGATCTTGCCGGCGAGAGCCGGGTCGTAGGACTGCTTCGGTAGGCTCGGATCGTAGGCCCAGGATTCCTGCGGCATGAAGGATTCGGTCGGGATGTGCAGGCCGTAGAAAACGATGTCGATGATCGCCTGTTTGTTGATCGAGGCGTAGAGCGCCTTGCGCACCGCCTTGTCTGACAGCGCCGGGTGCTCGAGGTTCGGCATCAGCACCTCGAGCGAGGCGCTTGGGATCTTCACCACCTTGCGGCCGGGCAGCTTGACCGCCTCGGCATAGAAATTGGCCGGGATGCCGGTGCCGATGATCAGGTCGACCTGGCCGGTGCGGAACTGGGCATAGAGCGCGGTCTGGTCGGGCACGTATTTCAGGATGGCCTTCTCCAGATACGGCCCCTTGCCGTGGTATTTCTCGTTGGCGACGAGCTGGATGTTGTCGCCCGGCGTGCGCGTGCCCCATTTGAACGGGCCGGTGCCGACCGGAGCGCCGTTGAAGGGAGCGGTATTGGGATCGGCCGCCTTCTCCAGGATGTGCTTGGGCACGATGAAGGTGTTGGAGAGCAGCGCGAGGTAGGGCGCGTAGGCCTTCTCCATGCGCCAGGAGATTTCCAGCGGGCCGGTGACCTTGATGTCCTTGACCAGCGAGTGGCCGACGCGGGTGCGCGCCTTGAAGCCCGGCGCGTTGATCAGCTCGAGGGTGTACTTGACGTCTTCGGCGGTGAAGGGCGCCCCGTCGTGCCAGGTGACCCCTTCGCGCAGCTTGACCTTCCAGGCGAGGCCGCCTTCCGAGATGCCGCCATTGGCCTCGCTCGGCACCTCGGCCGCGAGGTCGGGAACCAGCGAGCCGTCGGGCTGGGCCAGCCACATCGTGTTGAACACCTGCATCCAGACGGTCTCGTCAACCTCGATGCCGGGCATCAGCGGGTTGAAGGCGGTCGGCTCCTGCGACAGGCCGACCACGACCTGGCCAGCCGGCTTGGCGGGCGGGGGCGGCGGCGCCTTGCCCTGGGCGCGGGCGCCGAGACCGGACGCGGCAAGGATGCCGCCGGCGCCCAGCGCCAGGACCTCGCGGCGATGCAGGGCAGGCAAAGCGAGGCCAGGCGTCTTCGTGGACGGCTTGTTCATCGTCGATCCCCTTGTTGTCGACGGCCTGCAAGGCCGTGGCACGGTCACCGCCTTTTGCCTGGCGGTTGGCCGTATCGACCGTCGAACTGACGGCCCGGCCTCATCATAGGCAGGCCACGACCGGCGATGGTCACCGTCCTTGGCCGGGACAACCAAAAGAATCTGCCGAATCCGACCCTTCCTTTGGCATAGGGTTCCAGGTGGTTCGGGCTTGAATACCGGCCTCCCGCCCCCGGTCGGCGCCGCCGGCACGACCTCCCCGCCAAGGACAACGCCGCCATGTCGCCCCCGGTCAACCGCGTCCAAAGCGACGAAGCCTTGCCCGCAGCCGCCGATATCGTGGTCATCGGCGGCGGCATCGCCGGCGTAACCGCGGCCTACCATCTGGCCAAGAAGGGGCATTCGGTGGCGCTGGTCGAGAAGGGCTATCTCGCCGGCGAGCAGTCGAGCCGGAACTGGGGCTGGTGCCGCCAGCAGAACCGCGATCTGCGCGAATTGCCGCTGGCGATGCGGGCGGTCGAGATGTGGAATGGACTCTCCGAAGAGGTCGGGGCCGATGTCGGCTTCCGCCGCAGCGGCCTGACCTATCTGACGACCCGCCAATCCGACCTCGATGCCTGGGAGGGCTGGGGCGAGAAGGCCCGCCAATACCAGATGCAGACGCGCATGCTGAGCCCCGAGGAAGCCCGAGCTCTGGCACCGCACGCCAAGGGGGAGTGGGTCGGCGGCGTGCATTCGCCGACCGATGGCCGGGCCGAGCCTGCCATGGCCGTTCCCGCCATCGCCGAGGCGGCGCGCCGTCTCGGCGTCACCGTCCATCAGGATTGCGCGGCGCGCGGGCTCGAAACCGCCGCTGGGCGCGTCTCAGGCGTCGTCACCGAGAAGGGCACGATCCGCACCTCGACGGTGCTGCTCTCCGGTGGTGTCTGGACTGCGATGTTCGCCCGGCACCACGGTATCCGCATGCCGCTCGCAGGCATCAAGTCGACCTCGTTCTTCACCGGGCCGGCGCCGGAGATCACGACCGGCGGCATCTCGACGCCGGACCTCACCATCCGCCGCCGGGTCGATGGCGGGTACACGGTCGGCATCAGCGGGCGCGGCCTGCTCGAGCTCTCGCCGCACGGCATGCTCAATGCCAGGCCGTTCTGGCGCACCTTCAAGAAGCGCCACAGACTCCTCACCATCCGCGCCGGCAAGTCCTTCTTCTTCGGCCCCGAGGCGCTGATGCGCTGGAGCAACGATACGATCTCGCCCTTCGAGCGGATGCGGACCTACGACCCGCCGGCGCAGGAGGAGCTGATCACCTTTGCCAAGAAGCGGCTCGCCGAGATCTTCCCGGAACTCGCCACTGTCGAGATCAAGCACAAATATGGCGGGCTGATCGACTTCACGGCCGACTGGGTGCCGGTCATTTCGGCCATCGACCAGCTGCCGGGCCTGCATGTCTCGGCAGGGTTCAGCGGCCACGGCTTCGGCATCGGACCGGCGGCGGGGCGTCTCGCGGCCGACATCGTCACCGGCGACAATCCGATCGTCGATCCCCATCCCTATCGCTACAGCCGCCTCGTCGACGGGACCGACCTCGGCGAGCCGGGGCTGATGTGACGCTCGCCCTGCCCTAGTCGCGCAGTCCCGCCGCCTTGTGGCGCGGCTTCTTTCGGAGCTTTCCATGTCGCCGACCATCGAACGCATCGCCAGCAGCGAGGCGCTGCCCGCGGCAGCGGATGTCGTCGTCATCGGCGGCGGCATCGTCGGCGCCGCCGCCGCCTATTATCTGGCGCGGCGCGGCCGCTCGGTGGCGCTGGTCGAGAAGGGCGTGGTTGGCGGCGAGCAGTCGAGCCGCAACTGGGGCTGGTGCCGCAAGCAGAACCGTGACGCGCGCGAACTGCCGCTCGCGATCCGCGCCATGGAGCTCTGGGAGAAGTTGAGCGAGGAGCTCGGCCGCGACAGCGGCTTTCGTCGTTGCGGGCTGGTCTATGCCAGCAACGATGCCGCGCAGCTGGCGCAATGGGAGCGTTGGCGCGAGACCGCCAAAGCCTTCGGTGTCGAGACTAGGATGCTGACCGGGCCCGAGACCGCGGCGATGACCGCTGCCAGCGGGCAGAGCTGGCTCGGCGGACTGCATTCCGTCACCGATGGCAAGGCCGAGCCGGCGCTCGCAGCGCCACTGATGGCCGACGGCGCTCGCCGTAACGGCGCCAGTGTCCATCAAGGCTGCGCCGCGCGGGGGCTCGACATCACCAATGGTGCCGTCACCGGCGTCGTCACCGAGAAAGGCACGATCCGCACCAATGCGGTAATCCTCGCCGGCGGCGCCTGGGCCTCCGCCTTCTGCCGCCGCCATGGCATCGCCTTCCCGCAGGCGAGCATCCGCGCGACCAGCCTGCGGACCGAACCGGCGCCAGAATTCCTCGACGCTTTCTACACCCCGGAGATTGCGCTGACCCGCCGCCTCGACGGCAGCTACACGGTCGCGATCAGCGGCAAGGGTACGCTCGAGATCACGCCGCAGGGCCTGCGCTATGCCCGCGAATTCCTGCCGATGTTCGTCAAGCGGCTGAAGGCGGTCGAGCTCGGCATCGGCTCCTCCTTCTTCAAGGGGCCGGAGGCGTTCGGGAGCTGGGCGCTCGACGAGGTCACGCCCTTCGAGACGATCCGTGTGCTCGATCCGGCGCCGAGCCGGCGCGCGCTCAAGACCCTGCTGGAGCGCGCCCACGCCGTCTTCCCGGCTCTGAAAGACGTCGCCGTGCGCGAAAGCTGGGGCGCCTATATCGATTCGACGCCCGATGCGGTGCCGGTGATCTCGCCGGTCGCCGGCCTCTCCGGCTTCGTGCTCGCGGCCGGCTTCAGCGGCCACGGCTTCGGCCTAGGACCCGCCGCCGGCCATCTCGCGGCCGACCTTGCGACCGGCGATGCGCCGATCGTCGACCCGCGCCCGTTCAGGCATTCCCGCCTCGTCGACGGCTCCCGCGGCGAGATCGGCGAGTTCTGAGCCTCAGCAGAGCCGATCGGCGACGCGCGCGATCATCGCCATCGCCCCGGCGAGCTCGGCGTCGGTGATGTACTCTTCCGGCTTGTGGGCGCGGTCGACGTCGCCGGGTCCGCAGACGATCGCGGCGATCCCGGCCCGCTGGAACAGACCGGCCTCGGTGCCGTAGCTGACGGCGGCTTGGCGAGCCTCGCCGGAAACGGCCTCGGTGAAGGCGACCAGCGGGTCGCTCTCGTCGAGCGCGAGCGGCGGGTAGTCGCTCAGGGTCTCGAAGCTGAAATCGACCTTGTGCCCTGTCGCGGCCGCCTCGCGCCGGATCCGCTCGGCGGCACCTTGCAGGAAGCCGAGCAGCGCGGCGGGCTCCTGCCCGGCGATGGCACGGGCCTCGACCTCGAAGACGCATTGCGCCGGCACGATGTTGATGCCGGTGCCGCCCTTGATCACGCCGACCTGGATCGTCGAATAAGGCGGCGCGAAGGCCTCGGCGAAAGGCCCCTGCATGGCATGGCGCAGCGCCTCCTCATGGATCGCAGCGATCAAGCCGGCAGCGTAATGGATCGCGTTGTCGCCGAGATCGGTGCGCGAGGAATGCCCGGCCTTGCCATCGACCATGACGCGCTGGGCGATCTTGCCCTTATGGGCCAGCACCGGCCGCAGCCCGCTCGGCTCGCCGACGATGCAGCCGAGCATGGGCGGAGCGAGCTCCGGCAGCCGGGCGATCAGATGGCGCACGCCGACGCAGCCGACCTCCTCGTCATAGGACAATGCGATGTGCACCGGCCGCGCCAGCGGCATCGCGACGAGGGCGGGCACGCTCGCCAGCACGCAGGCCGCAAAGCCCTTCATGTCGACTGCGCCGCGCCCGATCAGACGCTCGCCGTCGCGCCGTAGCTTGAAAGGATCGCCGAGCCAGCCCTCGGGCGGCGCCGGAACCACGTCGAGATGCGCCGAGAGGATGATCCCGCCCGGGGCCTTCGGTCCGATCGTGGCGAACAGATTGGCGCGGTCGCCCTCCGGCCCCGGCACGATCACGCTATCGACGCCGTGGCCGGCGAGATAGGCGCGGACATGCGCGATGATCACCCCGTTCGGCGTGCGGCAGATCGAGGGAAAGCCGACGAGGTCGGCGAGGATGGTTTCGACGGTCATAGGGATTCGCAGCGAGGTTGGGCCGGGCGAACCTCGGCGAGAGCGCCCGGTCTGTCCATCCTGCCTCGGCACGCACGGCAATCCATGCCGAAGCATACCCATTCATCGGCAGAATATTCGGTCATGCCGATCGGATTCCGTCTCCCTGCCCGCGCTCGCACTCTAGCCTTTTCCCAGCGGCAGACAGCCGTCGCAACCATCGAGAGCGAGACGATGAGCAGCTTCCGGCCGAAATTCATCACCTTCGACTGCTACGGCACGCTGATCTATTTCGAGATGGCTCCGGCCGCCCGGCGCGCCTATGCAGGCCGGCTCGCGCCTGAGCAGATGGACGCCTTCTGCGATGCCTTCTCGAACTATCGCCTCGACGAAGTCCTCGGCCCGTGGAAGCCCTATCAGGACGTTGTCCGGAACGCTGTCGAGCGGAGCTGCAAGCTCCTCGGCCTCCCCTATGATCCGGCCGATGCCCAGGCCATCATCGACGAGATCCCGAGCTGGGGTCCCCATCCGGACGTGCCAGCCGGCCTCGCCAAGGTCGCCAGGGAAATCCCGCTCGTCGTCCTCTCGAACTCGATGACCGACCTGATCCCGCATTCGATCGCCAGGCTCGGCGCGCCTTTCCACGCGGCTTATACAGCGCAGGAGGCCCAAGCTTATAAACCCCGCATGCGCGCCTTCGAGTACATGTTCGACATGCTCGGCTGCGGTCCGCAGGATGTGATGCACTGCTCGTCGAGCTTCCGCTACGACCAGATGACCGCCTACGACATGAAGATCGGCCGCCGCGTCTTCGTCAATCGCGGCCATGAGCCGGCGAACCCCTATTACAGCACCGACGAGATCAAGGACATTGGCGGCCTGCCGGGCCTGGTCGGGCTCTGAGGTCATGGCCGATTTCGCGCCTGAATCGGTCGCCTTCGCCACGGGCCATTTCATCGGCGGCACCCATGTCGATGACGGCGAGCGCATCCCCGTCGCCCGTCCGTCCGACCGCGCCGACTATGCCGAACTGCCGGTCGCAGATGCCGCGACCGTCGACCGGGCGGTCACCGATGCGGCACGCGCCGTCCGAACGAGCGGCTGGGCGACACGGGCACCGCGCGAGCGGGCCCGCGTCATGCGCCGCTGGGCCGACCTGATCGAGGAACGCGCTGTGGAGCTCGGCCGGCTGGAGGCGCTCGGCTCGACCCGGCCGATCGCCCAAGCGGTGACCGGCGACGTTGCCAGCGTCGCCGACGGCATCCGCTTTTTCTCCGAATGGGCCGACAAGCTCGGCGGCGAGGTCGCGGCGACGCGCGCCGACCATCTCGGCATGATCGTCTCGGAGCCCTATGGCGTCGTCGGCGCGATCACGCCGTGGAACTTCCCGCTCAGCATGGCGAGCTGGAAAGCCGGGCCAGCGCTCGCCGCCGGCAACGCCATCGTCCTGAAGCCCTCCGAGCTGACGCCGTTCTCGACGGTGCGGCTGGCCGAGCTTGCGGTCGAGGCCGGCATCCCGGCCGGCATCTTCAACGTCGTCCAGGGCACTGGCGCCGTGACGGGCGACGCGCTCAGCCGCCATCCCGGCATCGCCAAACTCTCTTTCACCGGCTCGACCCGCACCGGCATCGCGGTGATGAAGGCCGCCGCCGAGAGCGGCATCAAACCGGTCACGCTCGAGCTCGGCGGAAAAAGCCCGCAGCTCGTCTTCGCCGACGCCGATCTCGACAAGGCGGCCGCCTGCATCGCCGGCTCCCTGCTCGCCAATGCCGGGCAGGCTTGCGTCGCCGGCTCGCGGCTGATCGTGCAGGCATCTGTCGCGCAAGCGCTGGTCGCGGCGCTGCAAAGCAGGCTCTCATCGGTCACGCCCGGCCCGACCTGGAAGGCCGCGACTGGTTTCGCCCCGATCATCTCCGAGCCGCAGGCGCGGCGTATCGATGCCATCCTGGCGCATAGCCGCGATCAGGGCGCCGAGATCCTGATGGGCGGCGGGCGCATCGAAGGCCATTGCGGCGCCTTCTACCAGCCGACCCTGATCGGCAATGTCGGCGCCGGGACGGCGGCGGTGCGCGAGGAGGTCTTCGGGCCGGTCCTCACCATCCAGACCTTCGCCGACGAGGAAGAGGGCTTCGCCCTCGCCGATCATCCCGAATACGGCCTCGCCGCCGGCGTCTACACGCGCGATCTCGGCCGCGGCTTACGCGCCGTGCGCCGGCTGCAGGCCGGCAGCGTCTGGGTCAACCGCTACAGCCGTACGCTCGATTTCATCCTGCCGACCGGCGGCTACAAGAGTTCGGGCATCGGCAAGGATCTCGGCCGTCAGGCGGTCGAGCAGAACCTGCGCCACAAGACGGTGCTGATCGACATCGCCAGCTGACGCGCGCATGCCGTCAGCCGTAGCAGGCCTGCATCAAACCAAGTCCGGGATGAAGTGCGTTGATCGCCTCGATCTCGGCCTTGAGCTCGGTGCCGATCCAGTGCCGGATCTCGCCGACGACCGGACGCGGCTGGCGGTTGCGCGGCGTCAGCAGTACGCAATTGCGCTCACCCCGTGTCAGCCGGTCGCTGGCCGGCACCAGCGCGCCCGACATCAGCGCATGCGACACGACCGTGATCCAGCCGAAGGCGACACCCTGGCCGAGCAGTGCCGCCTGCACCACCACGGCATAGTCCGAGAAGCTCAAGGTCTTGACCGGCCCCAGCCGGCCAGTGGCGAAGGGTGGGTAGTGCTCGGCCCAGTCGAGGGCGGAATCGGTCAGGTTGATGATCGTGTTGCCGTCGCCCGCCACCCCGGCCTCCGGCTCGCTCTGTCGGTAGCCGGGACTGCAGATCGGCAGCATGACCTCGTTCACCACCATCGCCTCGACCGGCACCAGTTCAGCGGCACCGACGAAGCGCATGCCGAGATCGACATTGTCGACCGGCCCGCGCAGCGAGCCGGCGATCATCTGGAAGCGCAGGTCGACGCCCGGGAAGCGCTTCTGGAAACGGTCCATGCGCGGCATCAGCCAATGCGTGGTGAAGGCGGAAGAGACCGAGATCGTCACGATCTCTTTGCCGGCACGCAATTGCTCGATCTCGACGAGCCCGGCCTCAATGCTGCGGAAGCCGGCCGCCACCCGGCGATAGAGCACCTCGCCCTGCGGCGTGAGCACAGCGCCCTGCCGGCCGCGCTCGAACAGGCGCAGGCCGAGATGGCTCTCGAAGCGCGACAGCATGCGGCTGACCGCCGGCTGGGTGACGTTCAGCTCCTCCGCCGCGCGGGTAAAGCTGCCGCTGCGCGCCGCCGCCTCGAAGACAAAGAGCGCATTGCTCGACGAGACCATGCGGCGCAGCTCAGACATTACATGAGGTTATGCTCCCCCTGATTATTTGGCAATTGCGGCAAGCGGCCGAAATCCCCTTTCATGAGCTGATCGAATGCAGCTTGCGGTGACGGTCCGGCAGAGGCTTGCACCGCCTGATGGCACCAGCGCCGGTGCGGCTCTCCATAAGAACACCTTATGGCCCGTCCCGAAAACGGTCTTTGCCTGCGCAGTGCCGCGATGTCGCTGTATCCGGACAGGAGAATGCCATGGCCAACATAGGCGGCGAACGCGTCGAGATCAGGTCCGCGAGCAAGCATTACGGCTCGGTGCGCGCCCTCGACGACGTCTCGCTCGACATCGCCCCGCAGGAATTCGTCTCGCTGCTCGGCCCGTCCGGCTCGGGCAAGACCACCCTGCTCGGCATCCTCGGCGGCTTCATCCAGCCCTCCGGCGGCTCGGTCCATCTCGGCGGGCGCGACGTCACCTATACCCCGCCGCACAAGCGCGACATCGGCATCGTCTTCCAGAACTACGCGCTGTTCCCGCATATGAGCGTCGGCGAGAACGTCGCCTTCCCCTTAAGGGCCCGGCGCCTGCCCAAATCGACCTATGCCGACAAGGTCCGCGGCGCGCTCGCCATGGTCGACCTCGCCGGCTACGAGGAACGCGGCATCGGCCAGCTCTCCGGCGGCCAGCGCCAGCGCGTCGCGCTCGCCCGCGCCATGATCTTCGAGCCGCGCCTGATCCTGATGGACGAGCCGCTCTCGGCGCTCGACAAGCAACTACGCGAAAACATGCAGATCGAGCTGCGCCAGCTCCACAAGCGGCTGGGCGCGACGATCATCTACGTCACCCACGACCAGCGCGAGGCGCTGACGATGAGCGACCGGGTCGCGATCCTGAAGGACGGCAAGCTCGTCCAGATCGACAAGCCCGAGCGCCTGCACGACCACCCCGCCAACGCCTTCGTCGCCAGCTTCATCGGCGAGGCGACGCTGCTGCCGGTCGAGCGCGTCGGACAGGACAGCGTTTCACTCGCCGGCACGGTGCTGAAGAGCGCCCGCCCGATCGCTGCGAACGGCGAGCTCGTGCTCGCCATCCAGACCGAGAAGCTGCTGGTCGAGGATGGCTCCGGCAGCCCGGAGCGCAACCGGCTCGAAGCCCGCGTCACCGATGTCGTCTTCCAGGGCGAGAGCCTGCGCGTCTTCCTGGCTCTCGACGACGGCACGCTCTTAAGCCTGCGCCAACCCAGCCATTACGAGGCGGCCCGCCGCATCCCGCCGGTCGGCGAGCGCCTCGCCCTCAGCCTGCACCCGCAGGACACGATCATCGTGCCGAAAGCCGGCGCCTGACCCCCTCCCCAGCAGAGACACCAGACCATGGCCCTCAGCGATTTCAAGGTTCTCACATTCGACGTCGTCGGCACGCTGATCGACTTCGAGGCCGGCGTCCTCGGCGCGGTCCGGCGCCTCGGCGGTCCGGCCGCCGCCAAGCTCAGCGACGACGAGATCTTCGCGCCTTACCTCAAGGGCCGCGAGCTGCATTACGAGCGCTCCAGCGAAGTGATGAAGCTGGTCTACATCCACCTCGCCAAGGAACTCGGCCTGCCGCATGACGATGCCACGGCCGACGCCTTCCAGCTCGCCATCCTGCGCCACCCAGCCTTCCCGGATTCGACCGCGGCGCTGGCGCGGCTGCGCCGGCACTACCGGCTGGTGGCGATGACCAATGCCGACCGCCCGAGCTTCACCTGCTACTCGCACACGCTCGGCAATCCCTTCCACGACAGCATCACCGCCGACGAGGCGATCCACCCCAAGCCCGATCCGCTCTACTTCGCCTTCAACCGCGGCCGGCAATCGGCCTTCGGCTACAAGCAGGAGGAAATCCTCCACGTCGCGCAGAGCCAGTATCACGACATCCGCGTCGCCAAATCGCTCGGCTATGCCACCTGCTGGATCGAGCGGCGCCAAGGCCAGAAGGGCTTCGGTGGCACGCCGGCGGTGCCCGAGATCGCGCAGCCCGATTTTCATTTCCCGACGCTGAAGGCGCTTGCCGACGCGGTCGAGGCGGCACGGGCCTGATCCCTGTGACGGCCGCGCCGACATCCTGGCAGGCCCTCGACGCCGCTCCCTCGCTCTGGCGGGCGACGGCTGCGCCGCTGCCTGCCCTGCCGCCGCTTGCCGGCGACGCGCAGGCCGACGTCGTGATCATCGGCGCCGGCTATACCGGGCTCTCGGCCGCCCATCATCTCGCCACCAGCGGCCTTGCGCCGCTGGTGCTCGAGGCGAACGAACCCGGCTGGGGCGCGAGCGGGCGCAATGGCGGGGTCATCACCGCCAAGTTCCGCCTGTCCTTCCCGGCCATCGCCGCCGCCCATGGCCGGGGCATGGCGAAAAGAATGTACGATATCGCCCATGAGGCGACCGATATCGTCGCCGAGCTGGTCGACGCCTGCGGCATCCATGATGCCGGATTGACCCGCGCCGGCCAGGTCAAGGCCGCGCACAACCACGAAACGCTGGCCTATGCGGTGAAGGAAGCGCAGTGGCTTCGCGCCGAACTCGGCGACACCACGATGACCGTGCTCGATGCCGGACAGGTGCGCGAGGAGACGGGCTCCGCCGGCTTCGTCGGCGGCGTACTCAATGCCGGTTCGGGCGGCATCCATCCGCTCAACTATCTGCGCGGCCTCGCGCGCAGCGTGGCCTCGCAGGGCATCCCCGTGCACAGCCACACGCCGGCGCTCCGCCTCAAGCGCGAGCGTGACGGCGTGCTGGTCGAGACGCCGCGAGGCACCGTGCGGGCCAAGCAGGCGATCGTCGCGACCAACAGCTATTCCGACCTGACGCCCGCGACCCGCGCGTACCAGCGCACGCTGATCCCATTCCGCAGTGCGATCATCGCGACCGACAGGCTCCCGCTGGGCCTCGCCGCCAGCGTGATGCCGACGCGGCGGACCTATACCGAGACCAAGCGGATGATGCGCTGGTTTCGCATGGTCGACGACCGGATCGTCTTCGGCGGTCGCGGCGCGTTCGGCAAGGCGGATTCCGCCGCCGCCTTCGGTGCCTTGCACAAGGCGATGGTCGGCATCTTTCCGCAGGTCGCCGATGTGCCGCTGGCCTTTTCCTGGTCGGGGCTGGTGGCGATGACGCTCGATTCCGTGCCGCATGTCGGGCGCGTCGACGACCGCCTGCTGACGGCCATGGGCTACAACGGCGCCGGTGTCGCCATGTCGAGCCTGATGGGGCGCTACCTCGCCGCCTTTGCGCGCGGCGAACGCCCCGATGTCGGGCTGCTCGACATAAGCCGCATGCGGCCCGTGCCCTTCTACCCGCTTCGGGAGCCGGCCGTCCGTCTGGTCGCCGGTTGGTACCAGTTTCTAGACGCGATCGGACGGTAGGCCTCGAAGCTCCGATCCAACAACAGGGGAACAGGACATGGCTAAGAGCTTGAAGATCCGGACGGCCTGCGCAGCTGCAGGCTTATCCCTCGCGCTGCTCGGCTCGGCTACTGCCGCAGAGCAGATCATGTTCGTCTCGCAGGGCGGCGCCTATCAGAAGGCGCAGACCATCGCGATCCTCGACCCGAGCGCCAAGAAGCTCGGCATCACCATCAACCAGGACAGCGTGCCCGACGCCTGGCCGATCATGCGCTCGCAGGTCGCATCGGGTAAGCCGACCTGGGATGTCGTCGACGTCGCCACCAATTTCTGCCTGCGCGGCGGCGAGCAGGGCATCGTCGAGAAGCTCGACTTCAGCAAGATCCCGAACGCAGCGGCGATGCCGGCCGAGTATCGCAGCGACTATTCGGTGGCCTACGAGTTCTATTCGAGCGTGCTCGGCTACAACCTGAAGAAATTCCCGGACGCCGCCAGCGCGCCGAAGAGCTGGGCCGATTTCTGGGACGTGAAGAAGTTCCCCGGCCGCCGCTCGCTGCGCAACCACCCGCTGGCGACGCTGGAGGCCGCGCTGATGGCCGACGGCGTCGCCCCCGACAAGCTCTACCCGCTCGACGTCGAGCGCGCCTTCAAGAAGCTCGAGGAGATCAAGCCGAACATCACGGTGTGGTGGACCTCCGGCGCCCAGTCGGCACAGCTGCTGAACGATGGCGAGGTCGACATGGTGATGGCCTGGAACGGCCGCATCAGCGCCCTCGCGAAGGAAGGCGCCAAGGTCACCTACACCTACAACCAGGGCATCCTGCAGAGCACGTCACTCTGCGTGCTCAAGGGCGCGCCCAACCTGCCGACCGCGATCAAGTTCCTCAACGAGGCGGTCGATCCGGTGCACCAGGCCAACCTGCCGCTGCATATCGACTACGGCCCGGCCAACCCGAAGGCCTACGACACCAAGGTCATCTCCGAGGCGCGGGTCAAGGAGCTGCCGAGCGCGCCCGAGAACGCCAAGGTGCAGGCCCTGATGTCCTATGCCTGGTGGACCTCGCCGGCCGGCGAAGCCGCCGAGAAGCGCTGGCTGCAGTTCATGCAGAAGTGAGCCGACGCAGGAGATGCTCGGGCCACGCCCGAGCATGACGAGGGCGACGAGATGAGCATCAGCACGATCGACCCATCCCTCCGCCATCAGCGTCGCGAGCAGGCGCTGATGGCCCTGCTCGCGACGCCGGCCGTGCTGGTGATCGTCGCGCTGGTGGTGATCCCGGTCGGCTGGCTGGCGGCCCAGTCGGTCTATGACAACGGCTTCACGCTCGAGCATTACCGCCGCATCTTCACCGAGGAGGTCTACTGGCGCAGCTTCGCGCTGACCTTCCGCATCGCCCTGATGGTGACGCTCCTCACCTTGCTCCTCGGCTACCCGGTCGCCTATGCGGCGGCCCACGCCAAGCGGCCCTGGAACGTCCTGATCCTGGCCTGCGTGATGCTGCCGTTCTGGACCAGCGTGCTGGTGCGCGCCTATGCCTGGCTCGCGCTGCTGCAGCGCACCGGCGTTGCCAACCAGCTGCTCGAACGCTTCGGGCTGATCACAGAGCCGCTCGCGATGGTCCACAACGAGCTCGGCACGGTGATCGCGACCGTGCACATCCTCCTGCCATTCATGGTGCTGCCGCTCTACTCGACCATGCAGAAGATCCCGCGCGAGCTGATGCTCGCCGGCGCCAGCCTCGGCGGCGGCCCGCTCTACAGCTTCCTGCGCATCTTCCTGCCGCTGTCGCTGCCGGGCGTCGTCGCCGGGCTCACCCTCGTCTTCGTGCTGACGCTCGGCTTCTACATCACGCCCGAGCTGCTCGGCGGCGGGCGCACCGTGATGATCTCGATGGTGGTGAGCCGCAATGTCGAGCTCTACGCGCAATGGGGCGCCGCCAGCGCCGTCGGCGTCGTGCTGCTCGCCTGCGTGCTCTTAATCTTCGCCGCGGTCGGCCGCATCATTCCGCTCGACAAGATGCTGGGGCAGAAATGAAAACCTCGCTGCTGCCGCGCCTCGCCTTCGGCCTCGTCGTCGGGCTGGTCCTGATCTATCTGATGCTGCCGGTGCTGATCATCGTGCCGATGTCGTTCTCGAGCACGCGCTTCCTGACCTTCCCGCCGCCGGCGCTCTCGCTGCGCTGGTACAGTGAGTATTTCGGCAATCCGAACTGGATGCAGGGCACGCGGATGAGCCTGATGCTCGGCGTGCTGACCGTGCTGATCGCGACGCCGCTCGGCACCGCGGCGGCCTATGCGATCAGCAACGCCCAGAACCGGCTGATGCGTTCGCTGCACATGGTGCTGATGCTGCCGCTGATCGTGCCGATCATCATCGTCGCGATCGGCATCTTCTTCGTCTACGCCAAGCTCGGCCTGATCCAGACGCTGACCGGGCTGGTGCTGGCCAATGTCATGCTCGGCCTGCCCTATGTCATCACCTCGGTCGTCGCCGGCCTGCAGAGCTTCGACAAGACGCAGGAGATGGTGGCGCGCAGCCTCGGCATGAACCGCCTGCGCGCCTTCCTCACCGTGACGCTGCCGCAGATCAAGGCCAGCGTCTTCGCCGGCGCAGTCTTCGCCTTCATCTCGGCGATCGACGAGACGATCATCGCGCTCTTCGTCTCAGGCGGTCAGTACCAGACCCTGACCAAGCGCATGTTCACCGCGCTGCGCGACGAGATCGACCCGACCATCGCCTCGATCTCGACCCTCCTGACGGTCGCCTCCTTCCTGCTCGTCCTGCTCGCCATGAGCGGACAGAAGAAGGAGGCGTAGCGACGCGTGTTCTCTGTTGCCTGAAGCATCGCGTGAACGAAGAGCGCGGGGAACCCTTCTCCCGAGTGGGAGAAGGGTAGGGATGAGGGCCTGCCCTAACCGCAGAAGACGCAACGGTGCCGCGTCGCCTCAATAATCAGCGGCGGTCCCTCACCCCTGCCCCTCTCCCATCCGGGAGAGGGGTTCCCCGCGCATGTCTCGGCGGTCATTTCCAGCTGAAGTAGTGAGCATGAGCGAGACCGGCTCTCAGTGCCGCCAGTCCTGGTAGCGGTAGTACATCCCGACGAAGGGCAGGAACCACGGCGGGCCGAAATGGCCGGGCACCGCCGGCCAGTCGAGTCCGGCGAAGGGGTTCGCCTTGACGTCCCCGCCCATCACCCTGGCCATCGCCTGCCCCATATGCACCGACATCTGCGTGCCGTGGCCGCTATAGCCGAGCGCATGGAAGACGCCGTCGCGCTCGCCGGCACGCGGCAGCCGGTCCGCCGTCATGTCGACGAGCCCGCCCCAGCAATAGTCGATGCGCGTGCCGGCAAGCTCCGGGAAGAGCTCCAGCATGCGGGCCCTCAGGATCGCGCCGCTCTTGGCGTCCGATGCCGGGCTCGACAGAGCAAAACGCGCCCGTCCGCCGAAGATCAGCCGGTTGTCGGGGGTGAGCCGGAAATAGTTGCCGATGTTCTTCGTCGTCGTCGCCGTCCGCCGCGTCGGCATGATCGCAGCCGCACGCTCGGCGGAAAGCGGTTCGGTGACGATGATGAAGCTGCCGACCGGCACGATGCGCCGCCTCAGCCAGGCGAAGGGGCCGCGGCGCGAGGTGCCGGTCGCGAGCAGCACCTGCCCCGCCTCCAGCGCACCGCGGCTGGTGACGACGCGGTGGGCCTGGCCGTTCAGCCGCTCGAGCCCCGTCACCGGCGCGTTCTCGTGGATCGCCGCGCCCTGCCGTGCCGCCGCCTCGGCCAGGCCGACGCCGAAGCGGCCCATGTGCATATGGGCGCTGCGCGGATGGACGAGGCCGCCGAAGAACCCGTCCGAGCCGATCTCGCGGCGCGTCTCGTGCGGCGGCACCACGATCAGGTTCGGCTCGACGGTGCGCTGCAGCAGGGCGGCGCTCTTCTCCAGCTTGGCGAAATGCTCCGGCTTGGCCGCGAGCTTGACCTTGCCGGTGCGGATGAAATCGCAATCGATCGCCTCGCGCGCGACCAGCGCCTCGACGGTGTCGACGGCACTGTCGAAGGCGCGATAGAGCGCGACCGCCCTGTCCTCGCCGAGGCTGGCGGCGAGGCCGCCAAGGTCATGAGCGAGGCCGTTGTTGCAATGTCCGCCATTGCGGCCGGACGCCTCGCCGATCACGCGCCCGGCCTCCAGCACGGCGACGCTCGCCCCCGATTTGGCCAAAGCGAGCGCTGCCGACAGGCCGGTGAAACCGCCACCGACGATGGCGACGTCGACCTTGCCGGCGATCGGGGCGGTGGAGCCGGCGGTGAATCTTGGCGCCGTCGCGAGCCAATAGGGTTCGAGCTTCATGGAAGACAGGGCCTCAGCGCTCCGGACAGGGCGGCACGGACCGCACTCCGCCGAGAATACCGCCTTGCCGGGCAGGTTATTGGACAATTTTGCAGTTCTCCGCAGCTCGGAGCCTGCCTATAGTCACCTCGCATTCGAGGAACGAGGCCTGCAAACAGTGGCTCACGGTATGGCTCGGCGCCGGCTCGACTACGAGCTCGCCATCAGGCCGATGACAGAAGCGGATATCTCCCAGGCGCACCAGCTCTCCGTCGGCGTCAGCTGGCCGCATCGGCCGGAGGACTGGCGCTTCGTGCTGGAGGTCGGCCACGGCTTCGTCGCCTGCGACGCGATCGACCGGGCGCTGGCTTCGGCGATGTGGTGGCCGTACGGGCCGCATTTCGCCACGGTGGGCATGGTGATCACCTCGCCGCGCCTGCAGATGCAGGGCGCCGGGCGACGGCTGATGGACACGATCTTCGAGCAGGCGGGCGACCGCGACCTCAGGCTCAATGCGACGCGGGCCGGCTACCGGCTCTATCGCTCGCTCGACTTCCAGCCGATCGGCCGCATTTTCCAGCACCAGGGCCGCGTCCAGGCGCCCTCGGGCGCTGCGTCCGACGAATTCGCCGTCCGGCCGGCGACCGCCGCAGACGGTGACGCGATCGCGCGGCTCGACGCCGACGCCTATGGCGCCGACCGTTCGCGCGTGATCGCCGCGCTGATGAAGCTCGCAACCGGGACGGTGATCGAGCGGGACGGCGCGCTCGTCGGCTTCGCACTCTGTCGCCGCTTCGGCCGTGGCCATGTCGTCGGTCCGGTCGTCGCCGAGAGCGACGAGGCGGCGATCGCACTCGTGCGGCCGCATATGCTGGCGCATGACGGCCAGTTCCTGCGTATCGACACCGCCCAGGAGCAAGGCAAGTTCGGCGGCTTCCTCGAAGATTGCGGCATGACCGTCTTCGACACGGTGACGACGATGATCCGCGGCCGCAATCACGGCCCGAGCGGCCAGGCGCGGACCTTCGGCCTCGTCACCCAGGCGCTGGGCTGAACTTTACAGGTCGAACAGCACCGGCAGCGGATAGCCGGGCTTCTGGATCGGCGATTTGATCACGATGTAGCTGAAGTATTTGGAGATGCCGATATTGCGGTCGAGCAGCGTCTCGATCAACGACTGGTAATGGGTCAGCCCGCGCGTGACGAACTTGACGAGATAGTCGTAGCCACCGCTGACCATGTGGCACTCGACCACCTCGTCGACGCGTCTGAGCGCCATCTCGAAGCGGATGAAGTATTCCTTGGTGTGGTCCGCCAGGGTGATCTCGGTGAAGACGGTGATCGTCTCGCCGAGCTTCTGCAGGTTGATGATCGCGCCATAGCCGGAGATGAAGCCGGCCTGCTCCAGTCGCTTCACCCGCAGCAGGCATGGGCTCGCCGACAGGCCGACCGCATCGGCCAGGGTGACGTTCGTCATCCTGCCGTTGTTCTGCAGCTCGATCAGGATCTTCATGTCGATGCGGTCGAGCCGCACGCCCGGTGTCACGACGAAAGCCTCATGCCAGAGCCGCCTTACGCAGCCAGACGGCGAACACCATCCGGCTGCGCCACCCTAAAGGCTGTCGCGTCCTCTCGACAAGGAACGGCGGTATAGCCAAGTAAGCAAATCTCACGCCGCCTTCGTCGTCGCCAGGCTCGCCGCCACCTCCGGCAGCGCCATGACCTCGTCGAGCGTCTTGCGCAGCCGCGTCACGATCAGGTCGATCTCCGCCTCGCTGCAGCAGAGGGGCGGCGCAAGGCCGATGATGTCGTCGGCGAAGGCGCGGAAGATCACGCCGTTGGCGTAGCCGCGCGCAAAGAGATGGTCCGACAGCTTCGCCTCGCGCGGCAATTTCTCCTTGGTGCGCTTGTCGGCGACCAGCTCGACGCCGGCGAGCAGGCCGCGCGCCCGGACCTCGCCGACGAGCGGATGGTCGGCGAGCGTCGCCAGGCGCTTCTCGAAATAGGCCCCGACGCGCTGGCCGTTGGCGAGGATGCCGCCCTCCTCGTAGAGACGCAGCACCTCGAGCGCCACCGCAGCGCTGACCGGATGACCGGAATAGGTGTAGCCATGGCCGATCGGCCCGCCGGCCGGGGCGTTGTCGGCGATGGCGCGGTAGACCTTCTCGCCGATGGCGAGTGCGCCGAGCGGCGCATAGCCCGAGGTCAGCCCCTTGGCCATAGTCATCATGTCGGGCACGACGCCTTCGGCCTCGCAGGCGAACATCGGACCGGTACGGCCGAAGCCGGTGATGACCTCGTCGGCGACGAAGAGGATGTCGAGCTCGGCCGCCATCTCGCGCATCGCCTTGAGCCAGCCCTTCGGTGGCACGACGACGCCGCCCGAGCCCTGCACCGGCTCGCAGAAGAAGGCCGCGACATTGTCCGCGCCGAGTTCCTCGACCTTGGCGCGCAGCGCCCCAACGCTCGCCGCAATCACCGCCGCATCGTCGCTTCCGGCCGGGTTACGGTAGGGATAGGGCGAGGCGATGTAGTGCTGGCCTTCCGCCGGCAGGTCGAAGCCGGCATGGAAGGCCGGCAGCGCGGTAACGCCCGCGCCCGTCGAGCTCGAGCCGTGATAGCCGCGCTCCAGTGAGATGATGCGCTTCTTCTGCGGCCGGCCGGTGACGTTGTAGTAGAAGCGGATCAGCCGGAGCGCGCTATCGACCGCGTCCGAGCCGCCCAGCGAGAAATAGATGTGGTCGAGATCGCCAGGGGTGAGCTCGGCGAGCTTGGCGGCGAGCCGGATCGTCGGCTCGCTACCGAAGCTGAAATAGCCGGTGGCATAGGGCAGTTCGCGCATCTGGCGGGCCGCCGCCTCGACGATGCTGTCATGGCCGTAGCCGACATTGACGCACCAGAGCCCGGCGAAGCCATCGATCAGCTCGTGGCCGTCGATATCGGTGATGAACGCGCCCTTGGCCGACTTGATCACGGTGACGCCGCGCTTCTCGTGGCCGGCCCAGTTGGCGACCGGATGGACCCAGTGGCGACGGTCGAGGGCTTCGAGGGAGTTGACGCTCATGGCGGGACCTCAAGCGGGACGGGAGCTTGGAACGGGAGAGAACGCAGCCGGTGCCGGATAAGTGACCCGGCCGGGCCGCAACGGCGAGGAGCGCAGCTGTTCGCGCAGATAGCGCCCGGGCGTCATGCCGTAGGCGCTCTTGAAATGGCGCAAGAGATGGCTCTGGTCGAAGAAGCCGGCCTCGAGCGCGGCCTGCGCGGCCGGAACACCATCGGCGAGCAGCGCCGTGGCGTAGCGCACCCGGCGCCGGCAGATGAAGCGGTGCGGCGTCAACCCGACCTGGCGACGGAAGACCGTGACGAAACGGCAGACGCTGAGGCCCGCCAGAGCCGCCAGCTCGCCGAGATAGACGGCCTCGGCGAAGTGCCGCTCGATATGGGCCAGCGCCCGCCGGATGCCGGGGCTCTGCGGCTCGGCCGCTCGGGCGGCAGGACTGGAAACAGACTGGAGCATGGACCGCCTCGTCCTCCTCTGACGGCGATAGCGCCTGTCTGGAAGGCTAGGAGCGGCTGGCCGGGCAGTGCGGCGGCTTTGGTGCGCCGCTTTGGTATCCCCTGCCCAATTCAGGCGCGCGATCGGCAGATCGTGCTTCGTCCTGGCAGTCAGCCGGACGTCAGCCCGCCGATGTGGAAGCTCTTCAGCTCGAGATACTCCTCGATACCGGTCGCGCCGCCTTCGCGGCCGATACCGGACTGCTTGACGCCACCGAACGGTGCTACCTCCATCGAGACCGAGCCGGTATTAAGGCCGACCATGCCGAACTCGAGCCGCTCGCCGACCCGCCAGGAGCGTTTCAGGTTCTCCGTGTAGAAATAGGCGGCGAGCCCATAGGGCGTGCCATTGGCGATCTCGATCGCCTCGTCCTCGTGCTTGAACCGGAACAACGGCGCCACCGGACCGAAGGTCTCTTCATTGGCCAGCCGCATGCGCGTGGTCGCGCCGGTCAGCACGGTCGGCACCACGAAGCGGGAGGCGTCGACCTCGCCCTGCGCCCCGGCGAACCGCGTCGCGCCGAGCGTGACTGCGTCGTCGAGATGCGCCTGAACCTTCTCCACCGCCGCCGCATTGATCAGCGGCCCGATGGTGACGCCGTCCTGCCGCCCGTCGCCGACCCGCATCGCCGCCACCGCCTTCGCGAGACGATCGGCGAAGGCGTCGTGGATGCCGTCCTGTACCAGGATGCGGTTGGCGCAGACGCAGGTCTGGCCGGCATTGCGGAACTTGCTGGCGATGGCGCCGGCGACGGCGGCATCGAGATCGGCGTCGTCGAAGACGATGAAGGGCGCATTGCCGCCGAGCTCCAGGCTCAGCCGCTTCAGCGTGTCGGAGCATTGCCGCATCAGCAGGGCGCCGACCCGGGTCGAGCCGGTGAAGGAGAGCTTGCGGACCACGGGGTTCTGCGTCAGGGCCGCGCCGACACCTTGCGGCATGCCTGTGACGATGTTGATCACGCCGGGCGGGAAGCCGGCGCGCTCAGCCAGCACGCCGAGCGCCAGCGCCGAATAGGGCGTCAGCTCCGAGGGCTTCACCACGATCGTGCAGCCGGCGGCGAGCGCAGGCGCACATTTGCGGGTGATCATCGCATTGGGGAAGTTCCAGGGCGTGATCGCGGCGGAGACGCCAACCGGCTCCTTCAACACGAGAATACGGCGGTCGGCGGTCGGCGCCGGCACGGTGCTGCCATAGATGCGCCGCGCCTCCTCGGCGAACCACTTGATGAAGCCCGCACCGTAGAGCACCTCGCCCTCGGCTTCCGCCAGCGGCTTGCCCTGCTCGGCGGTCATGATGCGGGCGAGGTCCTTGCGGTGCTCCAGCAAGAGGTCGTGCCAGCGCTCCAGCAAGGCGGCCCGCTCGGCCGCCGGCCGCGCCTTCCAGGCCGGAAACGCGGCCTCAGCCGCGGCGATGGCGGCGTTGGTTTCCGCCTCGCCGCAGGCCGGAATCGTGCCGATCTCGATGCCGGTCGCCGGATCGCGCACCGGCAATTCCTCTCCTGAGGCAGCCCCCACCCACTCGCCGCCAATCAGGGCGCGGCCGACGAAAAGGGCACGGTCTTCGAGAGCGACGATCGACATGGAGAACCTCTTTCAGTAGCCGCGACCGCGATCGATCAGGCCGATCAGGGGCTCGCCGGCCTGGTGGCGCCGCAGGTTCTCGAGGACGATGTCGAGCGAGGCCTCAGAGCGCGAGCGGCTGGCGATATGCGGCGTGAGCAGGACCTTGGGATGGTTCCAGAGCGGGTGCCCTACCGGCAATGGCTCCGGCTCGCAGACATCCAGCACCGCCGCAGCGATCTTGCCGCTATCCAGCGCCGCCAGCAGGGCGTCCTGATCGAGATGGCCGCCCCGGCCGGCATTGACCAGCATCGCGCCCTGCGGCAACCGGGCGAAGAGGTCGGCGCCAAGCAGGCCGCGCGTCGCATCGGTCAAAGGCAGCAGGCAGATCAGGATGTCGCTGCGGGCGAGGAAGTCCGGCAACTCGTCATCACCGGCGAAGGTCGCGATCCCCTCGACCTCATGCCGCGAGCGGCTCCAGCCGGCGACCTTGAATCCGAATTCGGCGAGCTTCAGCGCACAGGCCTTGCCGAGCATGCCAAGCCCGAGCACGCCGACACGGCGCTCCGAGGCCGGCCTGATCCTGAGCGGCGCCCAGGCCTGCGCCCGCTGCGCGGCGATGTAAGGGACGAGATCCCGATGCAAGGCCAGGACCGACATGGTGACGTATTCGACCATGCTGTCGACGAGGCCGGGCTCGATCATCCGCACGATCGGCAGCTGCGCCGGGATGTCCGCCAGGTTCAGCTGGTCGACACCGGCGCCGACCGAGACCAGCAGCTCGAGATTGGGGAACTGGCCGAGCAGGTTGTCGGGCGGAAGCCAGGCGGCGAGATAGCGGATATCGGCGGGGTCGCCGATATCCGGCCAGATCCGGAACGGCAGCTCGGGCGCCTTCTCCGCCAAGAGCCGCGTCCATTCCTCGCCGCGGGCGGCATCGGACTTGAGCAGTAGCGTCATCGTATCGACCTCGCGGACATCAGCCGAGCGCCTGGTTGATCAGGGCGTGGAGGCGCGCCGGGCCGGGCGCGGCCGGCAGATCGCCGCGCACCATTGCGACAACGTCTCCGGCAGGCGCAAGACCATGCTGCTCCAGCCAATCCCCGAGCCCGGAGCCGAGCCGCAGATCGACCCGGATGAACTGGCCGGTCCGGCCATGCAGCCAGCAGGCGATCAGCGTACGCGCGTCGGCTTCGTCAGCCGCCACGACCGGGCCGATCACATGGCCGCGGCCGAAGGCCCGCAGGATACTGAAGCCGACGGGCTGGCCGGCCCTCTCCAACACCAGGCACTCGCCACATCCCAGCAGGGCCGCAAGGGTCGGCCCGCGCTCCAGGCCGGTCGCGGCGCGGTCGAGACGCTCCAGAATGGGCAGGTCGGCGGAGCTTGCCGGGCGCAGCCGCTCGCCAGCGCCAAGTTGCGGCGCGGCAACGGCGAGCGCGTGCCCGTGCTGCTGGCGTACGCTACCGCAGGGCCGGAAGCCGCTTTTGGCATAGAGCGGCTCACCAGCGGCTGTGGCATTCAGCATCAGCGAGCGCCCTTCGGCCTGCACGAGCAGGGCCTGCATGAGGCGCCGGCCGATGCCGCCCCCTTGCGCCTCGGGCGCGACGATGATCATCCCGAGCGTCGCATGGCTCTTGCCATAGGGCCACCACAGGGCCGAGGCGACGAGCTTGCCGTCTCGCACGCCGACGACGCCACCGCCGAGTCCGATCGCGAACTCCCAGTCCTCGCGGCGATACGGCCAGCCGACGCGCCGCGACAGCTCCGCGCCGAGCGCCGCGTCGCCGATGCCGATCGCGCGTAGCGTCAGCGCTTCCGGAGCGTCGACTTCAACCATTGGCGATCCCGGCCATGGCACCACGTCCCGCGGCGCTCACGCTCCGACCTCCTGGACGACGTAGACCTTGGCGACATGCTCGTCGCTGTCCCAGGCGCATGGCGTGCCCTGGGCAACGAACACGCTCTCGCCCGCCGCAATCCGGACCGGGCGCCCATCCGTCCCGGTGAGCGTGACGCTGCCGACGAGGATGTGCATCAGCTCGTTGACGGGTTGCGGGCGCAATATGCGTCGATACGGCGTCGAATCCCAGATGCCGGCCCGCAGGCGCGACGCCTCGTCGGTGAAGGCGTTGAAGCTCCGGCATTGCGGCACCGGCCCTTCGAGAAGATTGGCTGGCGGTGGAGACGAGGGCGCAAGTGGCGCGTCGGCCGGCAGCTCCGTCACGCCGGGCGCTGCGGACGTCACGCCGATGCTGGCGCAGAAGGCCCAGCGGGTCCCGGGCGCAGCCTCGACGCGCAGGGCGGTGCCGCGCGCGATCACGATGCTCTCGCCGGGCTGGAGCGTGCGGCCGTCGCCGCCCTCGAACGACAAATCGAGGCGCCCGGCAGCAACGACGAGGATTTCCGTGTGCGGGAAAGCCGCGATGTCCGTTGCGCCGGAGAACGCGACACTCCCCACCGTCAGATCCTGCGCGCCGCTCCAGACGAGTTCTCGGCCAGCGGCGAACGGATCGGCTTTAGACAGCGGCCCGGCCCCGGACCTGCCGGCATGATTGGCGAGTACGATCGGAAAAGTCGGCATGAAAGCTCCACCCAGCATGAAGGTACCGAGCTAAGGCGTTTCGCGCCCGGCGGATTGGAGGAAATTCTCGGGGGCGACATGTCGGTGTCGCGCAGCAACGATGTTGAACGGCTCTCGGAAAGAGCCCTCGATGTCTGATCATCGGCACGGACCGCGCCTGCCATCGAAGCTGAACAAGACAAACGAAAAGCAATAATCACTTTAAAAACAATATCTTATGTTATCTATATCCAACCTTCTGATATAGATCAAATCCGTCGTTGCCCCTGTTTTCGGCGCCCCCTAAGCTCCCAGTCATGAAGGGCGAGAAACGCCCCGCTTGAAGGGAGGAGACTATGACGCGTCTACGCGCCTGGCTGCTTGCCGCTGCGATACTGACCCCGGCGATGGCGGTTTCGCCCACGCCCGCGACAGCGCAGGGCATTCCCCAGAACATTCCACGCAAGGAGCTCTTGATCCTCGAGAATCCGGAAGGAACGATCAAGAACGCCGGCTGGTTCAACATCTGGACGATCAACGCCGGCAGCCAGTCGAACGGGCTGCAGCAGGCGGCGCTCGACACCCTCTGGTACATCGACCCCGAGAAAGGCCTCGACGGCCCCTGGTATAACTCGCTCGCCGCCGAGAAGCCGATCTACAATGCCGACTTCACCGAGATGCGGGTCAAGCTCCGGCGCGGCCTGTTCTGGAGCGACGGCGTGGAGTTCAGCTCCGCCGACGTCAAGGCCACAGTCGACATCCAGGTCAAGAACGCGAACATGCGCTTCTCCGCGGTGCTGGCGAACAACGTCGCCTCCGTCGAGGCGCCCGATGCGGAAACGGTGATCTTCAAGCTGAAGAAGCCGAATTCCCGCTTCCACACCAACTTTACCGTCCGCTGGGGCGCGATCTGGATCCTGCCGAAGCACGTCTTCGACAAGGTCGAGGATCCCCTGAAGTTCGACTTCAACAAGCCGGTCACGCTCGGCGCCTATACGCTGCACTCCTTCGACCCCGACGGAAAGTGGTACATCTGGCAATTGCGCGAGGACTGGCAGCGCACCTCGCTCGGCAGCCTCGGCAAGCCCGGGCCGAAATACCTCGCCTATATCGATCCCGGCCCGCCCGACAAGCGCGTCATCGCCCAGCTCAACCACGAGCTCGACGTCATCCATGACATCGCGCCCGAGGGCATGTTCACGCTGGCGAAGCAGGACAAGGGCACGCGCGCCTGGTTCAAGGGTTTCCCCTACGGCCATCCGGATCCGACCCTGCCGGCGGTGATCTTCAACACCCAGAACGAGAACCTGAAGAACCGCGACGTGCGCTGGGCGCTGGCGCTGATGATCGACGTCAAAGCGGTGTCGATGGCGGCCTATCGCGGCGCCGCGACCATCTCGGCGATCGCCGTGCCCCCGACCGGCATCCATCCGGAGGCCTATCACAAGCCGATGGAGGCCTGGCTCAAGGATTTTGAGATCGATACCGGCACGAGCAAGGTCAAGCCTTACGACCCGACGGTCGGCAAGCAGATCGCCGACATGCTGCGCCCCTCCATGGGTGATCAGATCCCCTCCGATCCGGCGGTGATCGGCAATTCCTTCGGCCTCGGCTGGTGGAAGACCAATGTCGCCGCGGCCGGCGAACTGCTGACGCGCGCGGGCTTTCGCAAGCAGGGCAACCAGTGGCTGACGCCCGACGGCAAGCCCTTCGTGGTCAGGCTCATGGTCGAGGGCGATCTTCGGCCGGTGATGACGCGGGCCGGCACGATGATCGTGCAGCAATGGAAGCAGGCCGGCATCGATGCGCGCATCGACATCGCGCAGGGCACGCTGCTGACGCGACGCGCAGCCGGCGACTTCGACAGCTTCATCGGCTGGAGCGTCGAGACCTGGGGCGGGCATCAGGACCTGTCCTATTTCATGGACAGCTGGCATTCCCAGTTCGTCGCCGAGCCCGGCAAGCCGCAACCGCTGCGCAACTGGCAGCGCTGGACCCATCCCGAGCTCGACAAGATCATCGAAGACATCCGCAAGATCGACTTCGACGATCCCAGGGGCGTCGAGCTCGGCCGCGACTACGTCAAGCTGATGACCCGCGAAATGCCGATCATCCCGCTGATGGCCTACAACGTCTTCACCGCGATGGATCAGACCTACTGGACCGGCTACCCAACGGCCGACGACCCCTACGCGAACCCGGTCACGAACTGGGGCAACTCCCGCTACATGTTCGTGCGGCTGAAGCCGGCGAACTGAACAGGCCCGGGCCGCTTCTCGGAGGCGGCCCGACCTTCCTTGCGAGGATAATCACCAGCCGGCGGCGCACCGCCCGGGCCGGTCGAGCTTTCGGGATCGCATGAACGCCTATCTTGCCTATTTCGCGAAGCGGCTGGTCCAGTTCGTCGTGGTCGTCTTCATCGGCGTCAACCTCGCCTTCGTGATCACCCATGCCTCGCCGATCGACCCGGTCGAGCAGTCGATCGCGGCGGTGACGTCCTTCGGCAGCACCGCGCCCGAGGCGATCGCGGCGATGCGCTCCTCGCTGCAGGAGCTCTACGGGCTCAAGGGGACGCTGGCCGAGCAGTACGTCACCTTCTGGAGCCGGGTCCTGCGCGGCGATTTCGGCCCCTCCCTCTCCGCCTTCCCGACGCCGGTCTCGGCCCTGATCGGCCGGGCGCTGCCCTGGACGGCCGGGCTGCTGATCGTCTCGACGCTGATCACCTGGGTGCTGGGCAATCTGCTCGGCGGGCTCGCCGGCTACTACCAGCGCAACCGCACGCTGAAGCTGATGGGCGTGGTGGCCATGGGCGTCCACCCGATCCCCTACTACATCGTCGCGCTGATGCTGCTCATCATCTTCGGCTTCCTCTGGCCGGTGCTGCCGATCACCGGCGGGTCGGCGATGAACCTGCAGCAGGGCTGGAACTGGCCCTTCGTCTCGAGCGTCGCCCGGCATTCGATCCTGCCGGCGCTCTCGCTGATCCTGATCGGGCTCGGCAGCTGGTTCCTCGGCATGCGCTCGCTGGTCTCGAACATCGTGACCGAGGACTACGTCGTCTATGCCGAGACCGCCGGCCTCGACAGCCGCCGGGTGCTCGGCTCCTACGTCATGCGCAATGCGCTGGCGCCGCAGGTGACCGGGCTCGCCATGTCGCTCGGCGGCATCTTCAACGGCGCGGTGATCACCGAGAAAGTCTTCGGCTATCCCGGCGTCGGCACCCTCCTCGTCGACGCGGTCTATGCCGGCGATTACGGGCTCGTGCTCGGTGTCACCACCGTCTCGATCATCGCCGTCTCGGTCGGGGTCCTGGTCATCGACCTGCTCTACCCGCTGATCGACCCGCGCGTGGAGCTGCGCTGATGCTGGCCATTCTGCGCGACCTGATCCGCTACAATCTGGAGTTCCGGATCGGGCTGTTCCTTGTCTCCATCGTGGTTGTGATGGCGACGCTCTCCGTCGTCTCGCCCTATCCGGCGGGCGACGTCTATGTAGTGCCACCCGACCTGCCGCCGTCCACCGCCCATTGGTTAGGGACGACCTCGCGCGGGCAGGACGTGTTCTGGCAACTCACGGCGGCGATCCGCAACACGCTCTTCTTCGGCATCATGGTCGCGGCGCTGTCGCGGGTGATCGCGCTCGTCGTCGGGCTGCTCGCCGGCTACAGCGGCGGCTGGATCGACCGGGTGCTGATGTCGATCAACGACACCTTCATCATCATCCCGCTCTTCCCGATCCTGATCCTGTTCTATTTCGTGCTGCGCGATTCGATGTCGACGCCGCTGCTCGCCACCATCATGGCCTGCCTCGGCTGGGCCTATGACGCCCGCCTGATCCGCTCGGTCGCGCTCAGCCTCAAGACGCGCGAATTCACCCAGACGAGCATCTTCTCGGGAATGAAGACGCACGAGATCCTGGCGCGCGAGCATCTGCCCTATGTGCTGCCGATCGTGTTCTCGACCACGATGAACAACATGAACTGGTCGATCGGCATCGAGGTCACCCTCGCCGTCCTCGGCTTCACCGACATCAACACGCCGACCATCGGCGGGATGATCTACTGGGCCAATCAGCACACGGCGCTGGTCGCCGGCATCTGGTGGTGGATCGCCTTTCCGATCGGGCTCGTGGTGATGACCTTCGTCGGCCTCTTCCTGCTCGCCGTCTCGATGAACGAATATATCGACCCGCGCAGCCGCCTGGCCCGCATGGGAGGCAGCCGATGAGCGGCGCGGCCGAGCAGGCACCGGTGCTGCAGGTCCGCGACCTGCAGGCGCATTTCCGCACCCATTATTTCGGCGTCAACCGCGAGGTCAGGGCGGTGGACGGCGTCAGCTTCGACGTGAACCGCAACGAGATCTATGGCCTGGCGGGTGAGTCCAGTTCCGGCAAGACGACGCTGATCAAGACGATTGCCGGGCTGCTGAAGCCGCCGCTCGAAATGGTCGGCGGCTCGGCCCGCTTCTCCTTCCTGCCGGACTGGGACGCGGTCGGGCGGGCGCCGCCGGAGGTGGTGCGCGCCATCCGCTGGCGGCACCTCTCCTACATCATGCAAGGCTCGATGAACGTGCTGAACCCGCTCAGGCGGATCAAGCACAGCTTCCGCGATTTCGCCTGGCGCCATCTCGGTGGCAGCAAGGCCGAGTTCGACTTGAGGGCGGCGGCGCATCTGGAACGCGTCAAGCTCGATCCTTCCGTGCTCGCCGCCTATCCGCACGAGCTCTCCGGCGGCATGCGCCAGCGCGTCACCATCGCGCTCGCGACGATCTGCAAGCCGGATTTCATCATCGCCGACGAGCCGACGACGGCGCTCGACGTGGTCGTGCAGAAGGACGTGCTGGGGATGATCCGCACGATCCAGCAGGAGATGGGATCGAGTGTGCTCTTCATCACGCACGACATGGGCGTGCACGCGGCGCTGACCGACCGGCTCGGTATCATGTATGCCGGGCGGCTGGTCGAGGATGGCGAGACGCCCGAGATCTTCGCGCGCCCGCTGCATCCCTATACGCGCCACCTGATCGGGAGCCTGCCGCGCATCGGCGATACCAAGCAGCGCGAGGGCCTGGAAGGCACGCCGCCCAACCTCGCCGCCCCACCACCGGGCTGCCGCTTCCATCCGCGCTGCCCGCTCGCCATGCCCGTCTGCACGACGACCGTGCCAGCCATGGTCGAGACGCTGCCCGGCCATCGCGTCGCCTGTCACGCAGTCAATCCGGGGATGGCGGCATGAGCGCGCTCATCGAGCTCGACCGGGTCAGCAAGAGCTTCTCGCGCGGCGGGCTGTTCTCGACGCGACGCGTCGAGGCGGTGAAGGAGGTGAGCTTCGCCCTCGAAACGGACAAGCCGGAGATCTTCACCGTGATCGGCGAGTCGGGCTCGGGCAAGTCGACCCTGGCGCGGATGATCCTCGGCATCCACACGCCGAGCTCCGGCCAGGTCAGGCTCGGGGGGCGCGATGTCGGAACCTATGAGCGGCGCGCCTTCATGGCAGAGGTCCAGCCGATCTTCCAGAACCCGTTCGAGGCGTTCAACCCGCTAAAGCAGCTCGACCGCTACCTGTTCATGACCGCCGAACGCTTCGGCGGCGCCTCGGGCAAGAGCGCGGCCGAGAAGCAGGCCGACAAGGCGCTCAGGCAAGTCGGGCTGTCGCTCGCCGAAATCAGGGGGCGGTTCCCGCACGAGCTTTCCGGCGGCCAACTCCAGCGCGTCGCCATCGCCCGCGCGCTCGTCGCCAAGCCCAGGCTGATCGTCGCCGACGAGCCGGTCTCGATGGTCGATGCCTCGCTGCGCATGTCGATCGTCAACCTGTTCGGCCGGCTGCGCGACGAACTCGGCCTGTCGATCGTCTACATCACCCACGATCTCGCCACCGCCTACTACATCAGCGACCGGCTGATCATCATGCAGAAGGGCGTCGTGGTCGAGCAGGGGCCGGCGCGCGCCGTGCTCTCGGCGCCCACGCATCCCTATTCCCGCCAGCTCCGCGACGCCGTGCTCACGCCCGACAGCGCGGGAGCTTTCCGTGCCGATCATCCACGCAAAGCCGTTGCTACACCCGGAGTCACGTCATGAGAAAAGCCAGCATCACCTTCGACCGCGCCTTCGCCATCGGCGACACCGATCCGCGGCTCTTCGGCGCCTTCGTCGAGCATCTGGGCCGCTGCGTCTATGGCGGCATCTACGAGCCCGGCCATCCCACCGCCGACAAGCGCGGCTTCCGCAAGGACGTGCTCGAGCTCGTCAAGGAGCTCGGCCCGACGATCATGCGCTATCCGGGCGGCAATTTCGTTTCCGGCTACAATTGGGAAGACGGGGTCGGCCCTATCAAGGACCGGCCCGCCCGGCTCGATCTCGCCTGGTTCACCACCGAGCCCAACAGCTTCGGCACCAACGAGTTCATGGACTGGTGCCGGGCGGCGAAGATCGAGCCCATGCTCGCCGTCAATCTCGGCACGCGCGACGGCGATGCAGCGCGCAATCTCGTCGAATACTGCAACCACCCCGGCGGCACGGCCTGGTCGGATCTGCGCATCAAGCACGGCTGGAAGAAGCCGCACGGCGTGAAGTTCTGGTGCCTCGGCAACGAGGTCGACGGCCCTTGGCAGATGGAGCACAAGACCGCGACGGAATACGGGCGCGTCGCGCATGAGGCGGCGAAGATGATGCGCTGGATCGACCCGTCGATCGAGCTTGCCGCCTGCGGGTCCTCGGGCCGCAACATGCCGACCTATGGCCATTGGGAAGACAAGGTGCTGGAGCACACCTTCGACCAGGTCGAGTTCATCTCGCTGCACACCTACTTCAACAACTATGCCGGCGACACGAAGGCCTTCCTCGCCAGCCCCGACCTGATGGACCAGTTCATCGAGGAGGTGGTGGCGATCTCGGACGCGGTCGCGGCGCGGCGCCGTTCCGACAAGCGCATCATGCTGAGTTTCGACGAATGGAACGTCTGGTACCGCACCCGGCGCGTCAGGGCGGATCGCGTCAAGGAAGGCTGGCCGGTGGCGCCCCCGATCCTCGAGGAGATCTATTCGATGGAGGACGCGCTGGTCTTCGGCGGCGCCTGCATCTCGCTCCTGAACCATGCCGACCGGGTGAAGGCCGCCTGCCTCGCGCAGCTCGTCAACGTCATCGCGCCGATCATGACCGAAACCGGCGGCCCGGCCTGGCGGCAAACGATCTTCTGGCCCTTCGCCCAGATGAGCCGTCTCGGGCGTGGCACTGTGCTCAAGGCCATCGTCAAGTCGGAAAGCTACCAGGCCAGCTACTTCGATCCGCGCGGCAAGCAGGACCTCTTCTATCCGATCGACGCGCCCTATCTGAAGGCGTCGGTGGTGAGCGACGATAAAGGCGTCTCGCTCTTCCTGCTCAACCGCGACCTGGAAGGCGGGCTCACCGTCACGGTCGATGCGCGCGGCTTCGGCAAGCTCAAGGTTACCGAGGCAACCGAGCTGCATCATGCCGACCTCAAAGCGGTCAACAGCAAGAAAGAGCCGCTCAAGGTCAAGCCCGCGACGTTGAAGGGTGTCTCGACGAAGTCCGACGGGGTCACTCTGGAATTGCAGCCGGCTTCGTGGAATGTGATCAGGCTCGAAAGCTGACAGGACGGCACCCGCAAGGATGAACCAGAGCCCGCCATCATCGCCTCGCGGACGCCGCAGCAATGGCGGCAAGGCGTTGCGCGCCGAGGGCCGGCAGGATCTCGGCTTCCTCGTCGTCAACGCAGACCGGCAATATCAGGTGCTGCGCGGCCTGGCCTCCCCGGTCAGGCTCCGCATCCTGAAACTGCTCAACCGGCACGGGCCGAAGAACATCAACCAGATCGCCGAGGCGCTTGGCCTGCCGCAATCGACGATTGCGACCAATGTCCAGGTGCTCGAAGAGACCGAACTGATCTCGACCTCGCTCGGCAAGGCGGCGAAAGGCCAGCAAAAGATCTGCGCAGCGCGCTATTCCGAGATCGTCGTCAATCTCGACCCGGACGATCCGAGCCGCGACCGTAATATTGTCGAGGTCGAGATGCCGCTCGGGCTCTATACGAGCTCGAACGTCTCGGCGCCCTGCGGGTTCTGCTCGACCGAACGCATTCTCGGCGTGCTCGACGTGCCCGAGCTGTTTCTCGATCCGCGCCGGGTCCAGGCCGCGCTGATCTGGTTCGGCCGCGGTTATGTCGAATACAAGTTCCCGAACAACGCCAAGGTCCTGAACCAGGCGATCACGGCGCTCGAATTCGAGATGGAGATGTCCTCGGAGGTGCCGGGCACGAATACCGACTGGCCGTCCGACATCAGCCTTTGGGTCAACGAGCGCAAGGTCGGCACCTGGACCTGCCCCGGCGACTATGGCGACCGCCGCGGGACCTATACCCCACCCTGGTGGAAGCTCGAAGGCTCGCAATACGGCATCCTGACGACCTGGCGCATCACGGCCGAAGGTACTTTCCTCGGCGAACGCAAACTCAGCGATACCGCCACGACGGATCTCGACCTCGATCGCCATCATTCGATCCGGCTGCGCATCGGCATCGATGACAAGGAGGGCCGCCCAGGGGGCGTCAATATTTTCGGACGCGGCTTCGGCAACCACAATCAGGACATCAAGATGCGGCTCTACCTGCGCGGCATGGACGCCCTGCCTCACGCGTTCTGACGGCCTGTCGGTGCGCAAAGCGTGGAGTTCCAAGCGCAGCTCGGCGCCGGGATCTGACATTGAGTTCTGCCTGGAAGCGGACATTGCGCGATTGACAGGCGCTGCAGGCTCTGCCCAGATGGCTGCGTCCGATGGCATATTATATGACTAATTGGATTGATCGACCGAAGAGTCGTGCCACAGAGCAATCTGGGAGAAGACGCATGAAGGCAGTTCGATGGATGATGGCGCTTGCCCTTGGCGCTTTCGCTTTTGCACCGCTGGCCCAGGCCCAGCAGAAGGGCACGATCGGCGTCTCGATGCCGACCAAATCCTCGGCGCGCTGGATCGCCGACGGCGACAACATGGTGAAGTCGCTCAAGGAGAAGGGCTACGGCGTCGACCTGCAATATGCGGACGACGACATCCCGAACCAGCTCGCCCAGATCGAGAACATGATCACCAAGGGCGTCAAGGTCCTGGTCATCGCCGCGATCGACGGCACCACCTTGTCGGACGCGCTGCAGCAGGCGGCGAGCAAGGGCGTCAAGGTGATCGCCTATGACCGCCTGATCCGCAATTCCAAGAATGTCGACTACTACGCGACCTTCGACAATTTCCAGGTCGGCGTGTTGCAGGCGAGCTATATCGAGAAGGCCCTCGGTTTGAAGGAAGGCAAGGGGCCCTTCAATATCGAGCTCTTCGGCGGCTCGCCTGACGACAACAACGCCTATTTCTTCTACAACGGTGCGATGTCGGTGCTGGAGCCCTACATCAAGAGCGGCAAGCTCGTGGTGCGCAGCGGCCAGCTCGGCATGGACAAGGTCTCGACGCTGCGCTGGGATGGCGCGGTCGCCCAGGCCCGCATGGACAACCTGCTCAGCGCCTACTACGCCGACAAGCGCGTCGATGCCGTGCTCTCGCCTTATGACGGCCTGAGCATCGGCATCATCTCCTCGCTCAAGGGCGTCGGCTATGGCAGCGGCAAGCAGGCCATGCCGGTGATCACCGGGCAGGACGCCGAGGTCCAGTCGGTCAAGTCGATCCTCAACAAGGAGCAGACCTCGACCGTGTTCAAGGACACGCGCGAGCTCGCCAAGATCGCCGCCAACATGGTCGACGCCTCGCTCTCGGGCAAGGAAGTCGAGGTCAACGACACCAAGACCTATGAGAACGGCGTCAAGACCGTGCCGTCCTATCTGCTGAAGCCGGTCAGCGTCGACGCCTCGAACTGGCGCGAGACGCTGATCGCCAGCGGCTACTACACCGAGAACCAGGTGAAGTGAGCACGATCCGGCGCGCTCGCCGCGCCGGATCCATTCGCCATCTCCCCGCGGGCACCCGTTGCCCGCGCCCCCTTCGCTGCGGGATGGATCGATGCAAGCGATTCTCGACATGCGTGGGATCACCAAGACGTTTCCGGGCGTCCACGCGCTCGATAATGTCAACCTGACCGTCAGGGCCGGCGAGATCCACGCCCTGGTCGGCGAGAACGGCGCCGGCAAGTCAACCTTGATGAAGGTGTTGAGCGGCGTCTATCCGCACGGCTCCTATTCCGGGGCGATCCATTTCGACGGGCAGGAGCGCCAGTTCCGTGGCATCGCCGACAGCGAGAGCCTCGGCATCATCATCATCCACCAGGAGCTCGCTTTGGTGCCGCTGCTCTCGATCGCCGAGAACATCTTCCTCGGCAACGAGCAGGCGAGCCATGGCGTCATCGACTGGTCGGCGGTCTCGGCCCGCGCCAAGGAGCTGCTCGCCAAGGTCGGACTGAAGGAGGCGCCGGAGACGCTGGTCACCACGCTCGGCGTCGGCAAGCAGCAGTTGGTCGAGATCGCCAAGGCGCTGTCGAAGAAGGTCAGGCTGCTCATCCTCGACGAGCCGACCGCGAGCCTGAACGAGAGCGACAGCGACGCCCTGCTCGAACTGCTGCTCGAATTCAAGAGGCAGGGCATCTCTTCGATCCTGATCTCGCACAAGCTCAATGAGATCGCCAAGGTCGCAGACGCGATCACCGTGCTGCGAGACGGCGCCACGGTCGAGACACTCGACTGCCGCGGGCAGGCGGTCAGCGAGGACCGCATCATCAAGGGCATGGTCGGGCGCGAGATGGCCGATCGCTACCCCAAGCGGGAGAGCCATCCCGGCGAAGTCCTGTTCGAGGTCGAGAACTGGACGGCGCACCATCCGATCCACGCCGAACGGCAGGTGGTGAAGAACGTCAACCTCACCATCCGCCGCGGCGAGATCGTTGGCATCGCCGGGCTGATGGGGGCGGGACGCACCGAATTCGCCATGAGCCTGTTCGGCCGCTCCTATGGCCAGAAGATCAGCGGCACGGCGAAGCTCGCCGGCAGGGAGATCGATGTCGGCACGGTCGAGCGCGCCATCGCCAGCGGCCTTGCCTACGCGACAGAGGATCGCAAATCCCTCGGCCTCGTCCTCGAAGAGGACATCCGCAAGAACATCACCCTCGCCAATCTGGCAGGCGTCGCCGAGCATGGCGTGATCGACGAGATGCGCGAGCTTGCCGTCGCCAACGACTATCGGGCCAAGCTCAGGATCCGCAGCCCGAGCGTCTACCAGCAGGCCGTCAACCTGTCCGGCGGCAACCAGCAGAAGGTCGTGCTGAGCAAATGGCTCTTCGCCGACCCGCAGGTGCTGATCCTCGACGAGCCGACGCGCGGCATCGACGTCGGCGCCAAATACGAGATCTACACGATCATCAACCAGCTGGCCGGAGCCGGTAAGGCGGTGCTGATGATCTCCTCGGAGATGCCGGAGCTGCTCGGCATGTGCGACCGCATCTATGTGATGAACGAAGGGTCGTTCGTCGCCGAACTCGACGCCGCTGAGGCGTCCCAGGAAAAGATCATGCAAGCCATCATGAGATCGGGGAGACGTTGATGGATACGAGCCTGACCGACGATGTGCGCGGCTCGAAGGGCGCGTCCTCGCTGGGTTTCATCAAGTCGCATTTCCGCGATTACGGCATGCTGCTCTCGCTCCTGGCGATCATGCTGTTCTTCCAGTTCATGACCAACGGCACGCTGCTGAAGCCGCTCAACCTGACCAACCTGATCCTGCAGAACAGCTATATCGTCATCATGGCGCTCGGCATGCTGCTGGTCATCGTCGCCGGGCATATCGATCTCTCGGTCGGCTCTGTGGTCGGTTTCGTCGGCGGCCTCGCCGCAGTGCTGATGGTGCGCTACGGCTTCCACTTCGTGCCGACCATCATCATCTGCCTGATCGTCGGCGGGCTCATCGGCGCGGCGCAGGGCTACTGGGTGGCCTATTTCCACGTACCGTCCTTCATCGTCACGCTCGCCGGCATGCTGGTCTTCAAGGGGCTGACGCTCGCTTTGCTCGGCGGCATGTCGGTCGGCCCGTTCCCGCCGACCTTCCAGAAGCTCTCCTCCGGCTTCATCCCCGACCTGTTCGGCATGGAAGCTTTCAATCTGACGTCGCTCTTCCTCGGCACCGCCTGCGTTGCCGCCATGGTCTATTTCAGCCTGCGCAGCCGCAACAACCAGGTCCGCCACGGCGTCGAGACCTCGCCTTTCACGCTCTTTGCCGCCAAGAACGCGTTGCTGGCTTTGCTGGTCGTCGCCTTCTGCTATCAGCTGGCAACCTATCGCGGCCTGCCGAACGTGCTGGTGATCATGTTCCTGCTGATCGCGCTCTACGCCTTCGTCACCAACCGCACCGTGATCGGCCGGCGCATCTACGCGCTCGGCGGTAACGAGAAGGCGGCGCGGCTCTCCGGCATCAAGACCGAGCGCCTGACCTTCCTGGCCTTCGTCAACATGGGTGTGCTCGCCGGGCTCGCCGGACTGATCTTCGCGGCGCGCCTCAACACCGCGACGCCGAAGGCGGGCCTCGGCTTCGAGCTCGACGTCATCGCCGCCTGCTTCATCGGCGGTGCCTCGGCGTCCGGCGGCGTCGGCAAGGTCACCGGCGCGGTGATCGGCGCCATGGTCATGGGCGTGATGAACAACGGCATGTCGATCCTCGGCGTCGGCATCGACTATCAGCAGGTCATCAAGGGCCTGGTCCTGCTCGCAGCGGTTTCAATCGATGTCTACAACAAGAAGAAATAACCCTGCGGTGCTTTCCACGGGCGGCCGGGCTCTGCCCGGCGTGCCCGAGCGAAGAGTGCCGCCCGCATCATGAACTCGCCACAGCCCGCCTTGGCCCTGCCAATGCCGTCCCGTTCCGCGCACGAGTTCGTGGTGCACGGCATCGGGCGCCGGATCGTTGCTGGACAGTATCCGATCGGCAGCACTTTGCCGGGCGACGCCGACCTGACGGAGCGCTTTTCCGTGTCGCGCTCGGTCCTGCGCGAAGCGCTCAAGACGCTCGCCGCAAAGGGCCTGATCGAGCCGAAGACCAAGGTCGGCACGCGCATTCTCGAAGAGAAGCGCTGGAACATGTTCGACGCCGACATTCTGCGCTGGCGGTTGCAGCGCGGGGCCGACGCGCCCTTCTTCGAGAACCTGTTCGACATCAGGCAGGCGCTCGAGCCGCTCGCGGCCGCTTCGGCGGCGCTACGCCGCAGCGACGAGGACATCTGCCGGATCGAGGCAGCCTGGCGCCGCATGGGCCCGCCGGACCAGACGCGCGATGGCTTCACCTCGGCCGATCTCGCCTTCCACCGCGCCATCCTCGACGCTTCCGGCAATCCCTTCCTGCATTCGATCGGCTCGGTGATCGAGACCGCACTCGCCGCTGCCTTCGCGCTGAGCGCGCCGGTTGACGATCCCGAGCGCTTCGCTCTCGCGCTGCGCCAGCACCGCACCATTCTCGATGCGATCGTCGCGCGCGATGCCGATGCGGCGAGCGCTGCGATGACGATCGTGATCATCGAAGGCACGCGCTGGACCAGCATGGAAATACTGAGGGCGCCAAGCATCGAGATCACGCTAAAACTGTTTGGCCGCTAGAGCATTTTCGAGCGAAGTGGACACCGGTTCGCGTGAAGAAAATGCGATAAAACAAGGGCCTCGAGCATTTCTGCGATTCGGAGAAACGCGCAAATGCTCTCGAGCCGGATGATTTCAGATGGAACCACTTTGCGATTCCATCTGAAATCTGAATCCGTCTCTCATCAAAGAGTTAGAGCAGGATTCTCGCGAAAAACCGGGTCCCACTTTTTCGCATCCTGCTCCAGGCATCGCGTCAGGTGCACACCCGTTCGCGCACCGCACACCGCGTGCCTGTCCGCTCGCAAGCCTGCACGGCCTGATCCTCGGCCTGCCGGCGCGTCGGCGCAGCCGCGGCGAAGACGACGCCGGCGGCCGGTCCGCTATAGTTCCGGGCTGTGTAGCTCATACCGACCAGAGCCTGCACGGCATGACGATCGGCAGCTTCGTTGTTCCATGACGACTGGACGTCGTATTTCGCGCCATTCGTCAGCAATTCCCCGAGGACGGGGAACACGGTGGAGCAGCTCTTCAAGCCCGCCTGCCTGGCGTGTTGCAGGAAGGGCGTTTCGGGGCGAGACGGGTCGGCCTTGTTCGTTTCCGCGATCGCCGGTTGCGAGACGAGGTTTCTGATCGTGGCATAATTCATCGAGCTATAGGCGAGCCCGCCCAAGGTAACGATGCTGATGGCCGAATAGATCGCGATCCGGGTCCAGCTGCGTTTGGACGCGACGCGGTCGTTGCCATAGCCTGGCCGGGCCGAATGGCCCTGCTGCCGCGACATGATCCGATCATGGATGGATTGACGCCGGCGGATCGCTCGAGTGGGTTAAAACGTTTGGACTTTCCCCGGGGACACGCGCCAGGGACGGCCGCAAGTCGGTTTGCGAAACCAACAGCGGCTTCCTCGCCACGATCTCAGGGTAGTCCCGCAAAGCCGGTCGGAGGAAAACCATGCGTGTCGGCGTTCCCAAGGAAATCAAGGTCCACGAATACCGCGTAGGGCTGACGCCCGAAGCGGCGCGAGAATACGTATCCGCCGGTCACGAAGTGATCATCGAGAAGGGCGCGGGGGCTGGCATTTCGGCGTCCGACGCCGCTTACGAGTCTGCCGGCGCCCGCATCGCTGCGAACGCGGCCGAGGTGTTTTCCGAGGCCGACATGGTGGTGAAGGTCAAGGAGCCGCAGCCGGTCGAATGGGCGCAGCTGCGAGAAGGTCAGATCCTGTTCACCTACCTGCATCTCGCGCCCGATCCGGCGCAGGCCGCCGGCCTGGCGGAATCCGGCGTTACAGCCATAGCCTACGAGACCGTCACCGACCGCTTCGGCGGCCTGCCTCTTCTTGCGCCGATGAGCGAGGTTGCCGGGCGGCTCGCGATCGAGGCTGCGGCGGCTTCCCTCAAGCGCCATGCAGGAGGACGCGGCATATTGATTGGCGGCGTGCCCGGCGTTCCCCCCGCGCGCATCGTCATCATCGGCGGCGGCGTCGTGGGTACGCATGCCGCCCGCATGGCGGCAGGCCTTGGTGCGGACGTGGTGATCCTGGACCGATCGCTGCCGCGCCTGCGGCAACTCGACGAGCTGTTCGGCGGTCGGGCGCGTACGCGCTTCTCGACTCTCGATGCGATCGAGACGGAGATCCTCGCGGCCGATGTCGTCATCGGGGCTGTGCTCATCCCGGGTGCCGCGGCGCCGAGGCTCGTCTCGCGGGCACAGTTATCGGGCATGAAGCGCGGCGCGGTGCTCGTCGACGTCGCGATCGACCAAGGCGGCTGCTTCGAGACCTCTCGAGCGACCACCCATGCCGATCCGACCTACGAGGTGGACGGCGTGATCCATTATTGCGTCGCGAACATGCCGGGCGCCGTGCCCCTCACGTCGAGCTATGCCCTGAACAACGCCACTCTCCCATTCGGGCTGGCCTTGGCTGCGAAAGGGCTCGATGCCATTCGCAGCGATCCTCACCTGGCGGCCGGCCTCAATGTTCATCGCGGGAACATCACGAATGCACCTGTCGCGGCGAGCCTTCAGAAGCCCTACAGATCGATAGAAGACGCCTTGGCCGCGTAGGAGGAAGGGAGATCGGAGGCCCCTTACAACGCCCTGCTCGCAACCGAGGCTTTCCTCGCTCGGCCAGGTCTTCGGAATTCCCGCTTGGCGCGCCGATGGGATGAATCCGCTCGCGGTTCATCTCGCCATGATTGCGGCGGTCACGCATATGCGGCGCCGGCAAGGGACCGACCGCGCTCGATCATTCGCTCCAGTCGCGGGCCGACACGCCAAGAGACATAAAACGATCGCAGGTCGAGGACGGCCGGACCGGCTCGCGCAGATCAGCGCGGATCGCCTTCCAGCCAGCGCCGCTTCGACTGCTCCCGATCTCCTCGAAGGTCAGGAAGCCGACGCGGTGCTGGCCGACAAAGCCTATGACAGCGATGATTTACGCAACCAGATTGCCGCAATGAAGGCGCAGGCGGTGATCCCGTCCAAGCGCAACCGCAAGGTCTTCATCCCTCACGACGGCGAGATCTACAAACACCGCAACCGGATCGAGCGATGCTTCAATCGTCTCAAGCGCTTCGGCCGCTTCGCCACACGCTACGACCGCAGAACCATCCACTTCACAGGCTTCGTCCACCTCGCCACAGCCATGATCTGGCGACGCTGAATGTCGATCCGCTCTAGTAAGGCGGCTCCTGATGGACGAGCTTGCCGTCGATCAGCAGGCGCTTGATCGCCGCCTGCCCCGAACTCGATACGGCGGCAACGATCTCCAGCCGCTTGTGCTCGGTGGTCTCGATGGCGCGGCCGGTGCCTTGCGGTACGAAATAGCTTTCGAGGCCATAGCTCACACGGATGGCGCGGCGGCCGGCACTGCAATCGGGGTCGCCATTCGCATTGGTCACGCAGGCGCCGATCGAGGTGACCCTGCCTTCGAGCACGGAACCGCCGGCCGCAGCTGCCGGGCGGGCGAGATAGACGCCCTTCGCTTCGGCCAGGCCATCGACTCCGGGCGCGACGCTGACGAAGACGGGCTGGTTGCGCTCGAAGGCCTTGTCGCCGTCGAGCTTGGCGGTATCGAGCGTGCTGATCTTGTAGTTCAGGATCACGTAGTCGCCACGGAAGAGGTCGCGCGGATCGACCGGCGCGGTCGCCAGCCTGACTTCCGTGCCGGAGCGCAGGATGCGGGCACGCGACTCGACCAGAGCAAGGGTGAGCCCACAAAGCAACAGGATGGCGGCGAGCCCGCGCCAGAGCGGCGAGATCCGCCCGGTGAAGGCGTCGGCGGATGGCAGGCGGATCATGGCGCTGCCCCCGTCGGCTTGCTGAATTTGGCGAGGAGCCGCCGCATGCCACTGGCGAGGCCGATCAGGAGCGCGCCACCGACCAGGAAGAACAGCGACTGGTCGAGCAAGGTGCCGATGGTCTGCCAGAGCAGGATCACGATCGCGATGGCGAACAGCGCCGAGCCGGCGAGGCTGAGCCGGCGCACGCCACCGCCCGCACCGGCAATGACGATGCCGATCGCGATCGCCAGGATCAGCGCGGCGACGACGATCTTGCCGGCCATGCTGACCGCGCCGCCGCTCCAGAACAGCACTGGCACCAGCAGCGCCATGAAGAGCGCAAGCCCAAGCGGCAAGGCGAAGCGGCGCTCCCGCGCCATTAAGCCGAGCCCGATCACCGCCGGCAGCGCCAGCGCATAGGCGAAATAGTTCAGCCAGAGCGCCGTGCCGGCCTTCGCCTCATTGGGTTCGAGGATGCGGGCGAGCTCGACATTGAGCGACAGGATCAGCCCGATCAGGCCCCAGGGCAGGCAGGCGGTGAGCAGGCCCGGCCCGCCGCGATCGAGCGCCAGCGCGCCGAGGGCGACGAACAGCACCGAGACCGCCAGCCAATAAGCGAGCAGGCCATAATCGAAGCGGAAGAAGGCGTACTGGCCCGGCAAGGTCGCGAACCAGCCGAGCAGCACCAGCACAGCAAGGTGATGGACAAGGCGGTTGTGCCGGGTCGCGGCCAGCCAGAGCGCCGGCAGGAAGGGCAGCCAGAACAGGAGATGGGCGTTCGCCTCGCGCTCGTCCCAGCGGCCGCCGCTCCAGGCGGCGATCGCGACGAGTGCGACGACGAGCGCCCCGTTCGAGCGCAGCAGGAAGGCGACGATGAGCGCGCCGATGGCGATCAGCAGCGCCCCGCCCGCCCAGTCGGTCGGCAAATGATACATCTGGCCGACGAGCGCGACGCCGGCAGCGAAGATTAACGTGCCGCAGGTCGCGGCGGCATCGGCGCCGCCGGTCGAGCCGCGGCTTTCCAGCCGGACCGCGATGCCGAGCGCGCCGGCGACGCCGAGCAGCACCATGGCGAGCTTCACGAGACGGGGGATTTCCTCCCAGTTCGCCGCGACGAAGGCGGAGACGCTGGATGCGATCAGGAGGCCGCCGAACAGGCCAAGCAGAGCGGGCAGCTTGAAGCCGCCGCCCTCCTGCGCCAGCGAGCGGCGGATGGTCGTAGCGCTCTCGGGGCTGACCAACCCCTCCCCCACCCAGCGACCGAGATCGGCTTCAAGCCGTTTGCGATAGGAACCCGTCAGCATCGCGCCTATTTGGCACGGGCTGACGGGTTTTGGCGAGATGTTCGACGCTTGGCATATGGGATCAACTTGCGCCGCTATGAGCGCGATGACCCACAGTCAAATGAAATAGAAATCGATCCCGCCGACAGTGGCGTGCAGTTTGAAACTGCCACCTGGAGAGGAGGCACCGCCTGTTCTCCATCCCGTCAGGAGGCCCGTCGAGGGATCAGCAACCGTCTGATTTTCCGCGACATCAATGGCCGCCTCGATGAAATCGGTGAACTCCTGCGCTCGCCGATCCTTCGCATTGTTTGCGATATCAAGCATTTTCTGTATTCGCGTGCTGATACTCCCGTCATAGATGGGATATTTCTCAAACCCCGCGAACTGCCCCTTTGCCTTGATGATATCGATAATGTTTTTGGCGCTCGCAGCCCCGAACTGGGACGGCTTGTTTTGCAAGCGATTATAGAGAACGCGATCCATAAACTGCATCGCACGCTTGGATTCACTGAGAACATAACTTGAAAACGCTGGGCCACGCGCCTCGGCGAGAAGCAACCGAACCTCTGCGCCCGTAACGGAATTGCGGTCGGGCAATGCGAGCTTGGCCACCGGAGTAACCCCTAGGTTGCAAGGGGCATCATAGGAGCGGTTTCAGCGTTGTATAGTCATGCGTTGGCCCCTGGCCTCGCAATCCCTGGTGAGATCGGCGACCCATTTGCGAGTGACGCGATAGGTGCTGCCTTTCAGGGCCCGCTCATCAGCAACGACATCCTTCTTCAGATCGATCACACGGCGTGAGAACGTTAGGTCATCCGAACCCGGCTCCAGCAGGATGATCTGCCGCGCCGCGCTCCAGATCACCCACGCAGCCCGGCTGCTGTCTCCCGCAACGAAGCCAATCACGCAGATCTCGGTTCTTTTCGCCTTGCCCTTTTCAAGAACATAACGGCGCACGACATCGCGATAGGACGCGAATTGAGGGTCACCGCCAATATCGAAGAAGGTCGATTCCGCCCGGACAACGCCGCCCAGGCTGCAGAGAACAGCAGCGATGCAGATCAGAGCCTTCAAGCGCGTCACGATCGGCCCCCCGCCAACTCAAAGCACCTGCGGATACCGCTTCCGCGATGATCACCACCGATTTCTCGTTATCCAACCGAGCGCTCTTTGGCCTCCGGCCTAACGCGCGCCGGAGGCCAAACAGCATTCTCTCGCATGTGCCGGCGGCATTCAACCGCCGGCCCGCGTTCTTGCTAGATGGCCGCCTTGACCTTCTTCTTGCGGGCGAGATCGGGCGGCGTCGCCTCTTCGGTCAGCGCCGCGACCACGGCGTCGAGGCTCATCACGGTCTGAGCCTGGCTGCCGAGGCGGCGCACGGTCACCGTCTTCTCCTCGGCCTCGCGCTTGCCGACGGCGAGGATGACCGGGACCTTGGCCAGCGAGTGCTCGCGCACCTTGTAGCTGATCTTCTCGTTGCGCAGGTCGGCGCGGGCGCGCAAACCGGCCGAGAGCAGCGCCATGGTGACCTCCTCGCCATAGCCGTCGGCCTCGGAGGTGATCGGGCAGACGACGATCTGCTCGGGCGCCAGCCAGAGCGGGAAATGCCCGGCATGGTGCTCGATCAGGATGCCGACGAAGCGCTCCAGCGAGCCGCAGATGGCACGGTGGACCATCACCGGCTGCTTCTTCTCGCCGTCCGAGCCGATATAGAAGGCCCCGAAGCGCTCCGGCAGGTTGAAGTCGACCTGGGTCGTGCCGCATTGCCAGTCGCGGCCGATGGCGTCGCGCAGGACATATTCGAACTTCGGCCCGTAGAAGGCGCCCTCGCCCGGATTGATCTCGGTCTTGATCCGGTTGCCGGACTGCTTGGCGATCGTCTCCAGCACCCTGGTCATGACGTCTTCGGCATGATCCCAGACCGCATCTGAGCCGACGCGCTTCTCCGGCCGAGTCGAGAGCTTGATGACGAGCTCCTCGGTGAAGCCGAAATCCTCGTAGACCGAGAGGATCAGGTCGTTGATCATCAGGCACTCAGCGGCGAGCTGCTCTTCCGTGCAGAAGACATGCGCATCGTCCTGGGTGAAGCCGCGCACCCGCATCAGCCCGTGCAGCGCGCCCGAAGGCTCGTAGCGATGGACATTGCCGAACTCGGCCAGCCGGATCGGCAGGTCGCGATAGCTCTTCAAGCCATGCTTGAAGAGCTGGACATGGCCCGGGCAGTTCATCGGCTTCAGCGCAAACACCTTCTGGTCACGCGTCGGATCGTTCGGGTTCTCGAAAGCCGAAGCCGACTTCACCGCGAACATGTTGTCCTGGTACCAACCCCAGTGGCCCGAGGTCTCCCAGAGCGACTTGTCGAGGATCTGCGGGGCGTTGACCTCCTCATAGTCGGCGGCGAGGCGCCGGCGCATATAGGTCAGCACCTCCTGGAACAGCCGCCAGCCCTTGGAGTGCCAGAAGACGACGCCCGGCCCCTCCTCCTGGAAGTGGAACAGGTCCATCTCACGGCCGATCCGGCGATGGTCGCGCTTCTCGGCCTCCTCGATCTGCTTGAGATGAGCGTCAAGCTCCTCCTGCCGGGCGAAGGCGGTGCCGTAGATGCGCGTCAGCATCGGGTTCTTGCTGTCGCCGCGCCAATAGGCGCCGGCCACCTTCATAAGCTTGAAGGCGTTGCCGACCTTGCCGACCGAAGTCATGTGCGGGCCGCGGCAGAGGTCGATCCAGTCGCCCTGCGCATACATCTTCAGCGTCTGGTCTTCCGAGATCGCGTCGACCAGCTCGACCTTGAAGGCCTCGCCCTTGTCACGGAAGAAGGCCTTGGCCTTGTCGCGGCTCCAGATCTCCTTGGTGAAGGGTTTGTCGCGCGCGACGATCTCGCGCATCTTCTTCTCGATCGGCGCGAAATCCTCGGGCGAGAACGGCTCGTTGCGGAAGAAATCATAGAAGAAGCCGTTCTCGATGACCGGGCCGATCGTCACCTGCGTGCCGGGATAGAGTTCCTGCACCGCTTCGGCGAGGAGGTGGGCGCAGTCGTGCCGGATCAGCTCCAGCGCGCGCGGATCCTCGCGGTTGAGGAACTCGATCTTCGCATCGGCGGTGATCGGATCGGCGAGGTCGACGATAGTGCCGTCGAGCGCCATCGCGACCGTGCGCTTCAGGAGCGAGGGGGAAATGCCGCCGGCGAGCTCCTTGCCGGTAATGCCGGAGGGGAATTCGCGCTGCGCGCCATCGGGAAATGTCAGGGAGATCGTCATCGATCGGCTCCTGCTCACTCGGGGATACAAGCCCCGTAAGCCAAGGCCGGCTGCATGAATGAGCGGGGCGACGCGGCCTGCAGCCGGTTCGGCACGCGCGCCGGCTCCGCCTATACGAGCCGGGCGAGACAGGCAATCGCGGGATTGCAAATCGCAGCCACGCGCTTGCAACCACGGCGAGATTGACGATAGGTTATGCAATCGACTTCCGATCCCGGCAATCGGTTCGACAGCCATGCAGCCAGCAATGTCACCGGGCGCTGCGGCGCCCATCCTGCGAGACGTGGACTCGTGGCCTTTCAACTGGATCGGTGACCTGCTGCGGGTCATCTATGCCTGCCGCGTCGCCGCGATCTCCGTGCTCCTTGGTTACATCCTGCTGACTCAGGTTCCGCAGGCGCGCGACCTCTTCCTGGTCTTCCAGGGGCCGGCTTTCGGACCGGGAACCGAGTATCCCCGTTTCTGGGAGATGCTCTTCCGCTGGCTGGTCTACTTCGTCATCCACATCATCGCCTGGAGCAGCGCCGTCCAGGCTTCGGCGGAGCACCTGCTGGGCAACAGCTCCTGGCTGATCGGCCCCTCCCGCGAGCTGACACCGCGCGACATGGCGATCTACGATCGCCGCTTCCGCGCCTTCGTGGTCGTCCTGCCCTACGGGCTCGCGCTCCTGACCTTCTTCGCGGTCTGGTGCGGCTACGAGGCGGCGCTGGCTGACTTGCCGCGCGACGGCGTCGGCTCACTGGCTTTGTCGGCGGGCATTCTCCGCAGCGGCTCAAGCGGCTTCTATGTCGCCCTCGCCTGCGGCATTACGGCCCATCTCTTCCTGTGGGGCCGCAATATCCGGGAGATCGCGAAAAGCGAGGCTCATTTCCGCGAGCAAACCAAGACCGCAAAGGGCGGAACCGGCTGGCGGGAGGCGGTGAGCCTGCACGCCGCCGTCTGGCTCGCGCTCGGCCTGGTCATGCTCGTGGCAGTCGCCGCCTTCGGCGATCGCCTGTTGGCAGTGGCCTCGGGCATTTATCTCGTGCCCATCCTGTTCGGCGCCTGGATCCCGGTCTTCACGCAGATCGGGATGGCGAGCCAGCGGACCCGCTTCCCCTTCACCTTGCTCCTGCTGGTCGCCTGGCTCCTGGCGGCCAGCTCCTGCGGTCACTCGAATCTCGTTTCGCGCGCGAAGCAGGAACCTCAGCCTGCCATGGAGTTCGGGGAGGCTGTCGCAGCCTGGAAGCAGGCGAATTGCGAAGGCAACACCTGCCCGCGCCCGATCCTGGTGACGATCGCGGGCGGCGCTTCGCGAGCCGCCTTCTTTGCCGCGACAGTCCTCGGCGAACTACTCGACAATCCCTGCATGGAGCCCGGCCGTACCTGTGAAAAGCCGGACGCCGCCGTGCCCCTGCTGGCAAAGCGCGTCTTCGCGATCTCAGGGGTTTCGGGCGGCTCGCTCGGCGCGGTCCAGGCCGTCGCCGCGATGAGCGATGCGCGCCGCGACCCAAAGGACCCGGCACTCGCACCGCCCTGCATCGACAAGACGCCGGCGCATTTCTTCAAGACGCCGAATGACAGAAAATGGCGCGACTGCCTTCAGGTTCTCGCCAGCGAAGACTTTCTCTCGCCAACCGTGCTTGCCCTGGTGACCAGCGAGCCGTTCCTGTTTCTCGAGCCCGTGCTCGGCCGCTTCTGGCCCAACGGCTTCTTTCTCGATCGTGCCGCCATCCTCGAGAACAGCTGGATCAACCATTATCAGGACAATGTGGTCGCGCCGGCGCAGACCATGCCGGCGCGGGGAGACCTCGCGCAATCGTTCACCCGCTTCGGCCAGGACGCGCGCAAGGACGGCAACTGGCTTCCCCTCCTCGTCCTCAACGCGACCTCCGAAGAGACGGGCAAACGCGTTCTCGCGAGCCAGCTCGCAAACCAGGTCGCACATCCCACCCAGATCACGCTCAAGAGGCCGACGCTGTTCGTCGACGCCTTCGAGGCCTCGCGCTTCTTCGGCGAACTGGCTGGGAGCAAGCCGGCCTGCGCCATCGCGCGCGGCAACGGCTTCGATCTCACGCTGGCCAGTGCGGCGCTGAACAGCGCCCGTTTTCCGATCGTCTCGCCGGCCGGGCGCTTCGCCGACGGTTGCAACGTCACGCTCCGGGTGGTCGACGGTGGCTACTTCGAAAACGACGGGGCGACCACGACCGCGGAGATCGCCGATGCGCTGAAGCGCTTCGGCCTCGCGCCTGTCGTGCTGCATATCGCCAACGACCCGGTCGATCTGATTGCCGACCCCGAGCGCGACCAACGCCCGCCACCGCGCGAGGATTCGCTGATGCCGCTGCTGATGGCGCCGGTCAACACGGTACTGTCGACACGCAGCGCCCGTGGCTCCTATGCGCTCGCCGCCCTCGCCGGGACGGTCGACCAGGACAATGTCGCAGATTTCCTCGTTTTCGGTGAGCCGTCCGTTCCGACGCGAGACAAGTTTTCCGTCGTTCAGGGGCTCACCGGCTTCGAAGCCGTGCCAGCCGATATCGAAGCCCCGCAATGCTTCGAGCGGACGAGTGCACCCAGCGAACTCGCTCCGGATGCGAAAGCGCCCGGCGACGGAGCTCCTTCGCCAACAGTGCCGAACAGGGCGACCGCGCTGAAGGAAGTCTCGATGAGCTGGTGGCTCTCGAAGCCGGTTCAGGAATACCTCGACCGGCAGACCTTTCACCGGCGCAACTGCCAGTCCTTGAAAAAGGTGCGTGCCTGGCTCAACGAGCCTCTTTCCGCCCCGGCCCAGAAGACGATCGCCGAGCAGCCGACAAGCGCGCCGGTCAAGATGCCGGACCGTTAACGCCGCGCCAGCGGCCATAGGCCCAGGGCTTGTACCAGGCGCCTTGGGGCGGCAGCTCCTCGCAGACCAGGTCGATGCCGGAGGTGCCGAGCGGCGTGCAGCGGCAGATGCGGGAAAAGCCGACCCAGCCGCCGGCCCAGAGCCCGTGGCGCTGGATCGCCTCGTCGGTGTATTCCGAGCAGGACGGCCAGTGCCGGCACTGCCGGCCGATCAGCATGGAGAGGCTGAGCTGGTAGCCGCGGATCAGGAGGTGAGCACCCCGGCGCGGAGCAAGCGCGAGCCCCTGCCACCAAGAAAGGCTTTTTTCAGCATGTTTAGGCAAGTATGACTCGGCTGAACTCTGCCGACTCCCTCCCGCCGACCTTCCATCGTCCCCTTCGGTCCCGCCTTCCCACCCCCCGGTCATGATGCGCGCACGTTTCCTTGCCTCCGCCACCGCCCTCTGCGGGCCGCTGCTCGTGCTCGCCCTGGCCACGCCGGCGGCGGCGCAGCAGAGATCTTATATGATCTGGCTCGACGCGGCCAAAATCGACGTCGCCAAGGTGATGGGCCTGCCGCCAGCGCAGAATTCACCGGAGCACCGCGCCGAGTTCGAGAAGGTCCTCGCCATCTCCGCGGCCCGCACGCCCGAGCGCGAGAAGCAGGCGCTCGCCGATCAGTACCAGACGCTGAACGCCTTCGTGAACGGCATCGACCACGCCTATGTCGAAGGCACCCACCGCGAGACGCGCCTCCTGATGCGCGAGGCGCAGGTCGAGCTCGCCATCCTCCTGAAGAGCGTCAACCGCCTGACCAGCCGCATCCGCCCCTTCCAGATGTGGAACAAGGTCAGGGTCAAGCCCTGCCCCGGCGGGCGGCCGGAAGGCACTTCCTTCCCCTCGGCGCACGCCGCGACGGCTGCGCTCTATGCGACACTGCTCTCCGAGGTCGTGCCCGAGCTCGCCGACAAGTTCGAGGAGCGGGTCAAGAGCTATGACGAGAGCCGTCTCGTCTGCGGCTTCCACTACCCGACGGACCTGGAGGCCGGCGACAAGATCGGCCGCGTCGTCGCCAAGGCGCTGCTCGCCGACAAGACCTTCCGGGTCCGCTTCGACGAAACGCGGGTCGAAACCCGGCAGGCCTTCGGGCTGAAATAGCGTCAGCCTGCGACCGGCTCGCCCCGCTTCGCCTCGATCTGGCCGATCGCGTCGACGACCGCATCGAAGGTCAGCATGGTCGAGGCGTGGCGCGCCTTGAAGTCACGGACCGGCACGAGCACGGACAGCTCGGCCCATTTTCCGCCGGGCGGCTCGGCTCCCTCCTTCAGGATCGCGCGGGCCCGCTCACGAATTTCACGCAGTTCCGTGGCCGTCGAGCCGACGACATGGCGTGCCATGATCGAGGACGAGGCCTGGCCGAGCGCGCAGGCGCGGACATCGTGGCCGAAGCCGGTGACGACATCGGCATCCATGGTGAGATCGATGGTCACCGTCGAACCGCACAGGCGCGAATGGGCCGTCGCCGTCGCATCGGGCGCCGGCAGGCGCTCGAGCAGCGGGATGTTTCCTGCCAATTCCAGGATTCGCTTGTTGTAGACGTCGTTCAGCATGGGTTGCCCTGCCGGGGACTGGAGTTGCCGGCTTTCGCAACCAATATAGAGTGCCGGCGCGCTCTTAGGGAGAGCGTGTCATCGCTGGACGAGAGGGCGAACTTGTCTGACCTGCCCGCCGCAAGGCGGGCATAACCGAAACGGGAGGCTCCACATGGACAATGTGGTTAAGTCCTTGTCCGTAGAGCGGGCACGCAGCCCCTCCGCAGACAAGTTCATCATCACCCAACCGACGCAGAGTGAGGCCGAGGAGGCCGTGCGCACCCTGATCCGCTGGGCCGGCGACGATCCGTCGCGGGAGGGACTGCTCGATACACCGCAGCGCGTCGCCAAGGCCTATCGCGAATTCTACAAGGGCTATCGCGAGGACGCGCACGATATGCTCGAGCGCGTCTTCGAGGAGGTCGACGGCTACAAGGACATGGTCCTCGTTCGCGACATCCCGTTCTATTCGCATTGCGAGCACCACATGGTGCCCTTCGTCGGCAAGGTCCATATCGGCTACTACCCGAGTGGCGGCGTGGTCGGCCTGTCGAAGCTCGCCCGCGTCGTCGAGGTCTATGCGCGCCGATTGCAGACGCAGGAGGCGATGACGGCACAGATCGCCCAGGCGATCGAACGGACGCTGAAACCCGGCGGCGTCGCCGTCCTCGTCGAGGCCGAGCATATGTGCATGTCGATGCGCGGCGTGCAGAAGCAGGGCTCTTCGACGATGACGACGCAGTACACCGGCCGCTTCCGCGATCCCGCCGAACAGGTGCGCTTCTTCACCATGGTGAAGTCGCCCGGGCTGTGATCCGATAACTCACAGCGTCACGAAGACGCGTCATGCTCGGGCTTGACCCGAGCATCTCAGGCCGGAGGAGGCTCCAGTCGGCGCCTACTGGTCCTGAGATTCTCGGGTCTGCGCTTCGCTCCGCCCGAGAATGACGGAGAGGCGATGACGGGATGCTTTCCGCGTCCTATATGCGAGGCGCTACTCTCAGGATCCTCACATGACCGCCTTCCCCACCCTCTCCAGCAAGGCCGAGATCGAGGAAGGCGCGGTACTCGCGCCGAAATTCGACCGCGACGGCCTCGTCACCTGCGTCACCACCGATGCCGCGAACGGCGAGGTGCTGATGGTGGCGCACATGAACGCCGAATCGCTGCGCCTCAGTATCGAGTCCGGCGAGGCCTGGTACTGGTCGCGCTCGCGTCAGGCACTCTGGCGCAAGGGCGAGACCTCCGGCCAGCTCCAGAGCATCGTCGAGATGCGGGTCGACTGCGATCAGGATGCGATCTGGATCAAGGTCGATGTCGGCGGCGACGGCGGCTGCTGCCATACCGGCCGTCACAGCTGCTTCTATCGGATTAAGCCGGTCGGAGTGGCCGCCGACGGGCCACTGGAGCCCGTTCCGACCAGCTTGCACCGCAAGCTGGTCGGTAAAACGGTCTCCAAATCATAAGTAAGAGACGGATTCACCGATCAGGTTGATTCAACCTGATCGGATCCGGCTCTAGCCCTTCTGACCCGGGAACGCCTGCTTCGTTGGCAATCCTTTCACCAAGCTTTCATGTTTCCTTCAAAAGCAACTGATAGCCGCCTAGGGTCCCGGCGCCGTTCACCTTTCACTCATCGGCTGGCGCGATCCTGATTCTCCCGCGGAGGGATCGCGCCGATGATGCTGGAGAACATCGCTAGACGGGCTTTCGGATTGGGCGGCAGCGGAGCTGCGATGAACCATCTCGTTTCCGAACCGGCCCCGCGCTTCAGCCGGCCGAGGATCGGCCTGGCGCTCGGCGGCGGCGCTGCGCGCGGCTGGGCTCATATCGGCGTCCTCGATGTCCTGACCGAGGCCGGCTACGCCCCTGAGGTGATCGCCGGCACCTCGATCGGCGCGGTCGTCGGCGGTTGCTACGCCGCTGGCAAGATCGAGCCGCTGCGCGAGTTCGCGCTCGGCCTGACCAAGCGCCGCGTCGTCGGCCTGATGGACTTCCACCTCGGTGGCGCCGGGCTGATTTCAGGCGGCCGCCTGAAGCGCCTGCTCGAACGCGACCTCGCCGGGCTGCAGATCGGCGAGCTGAAGCAGACCTATGCCGCCGTCGCGACCGAGCTCGGCACCGGCCACGAGATCTGGCTGACCCGCGGCTCGCTGGTCGACGCGCTGAGCGCCTCCTATGCGCTGCCGGGCGTGTTCGACCCGGTGAAGCTGGGCGGCCGCTGGCTGATGGACGGTGCGCTGGTCAATCCGGTGCCGGTCACGGTGGCCCGCGCGCTCGGCGCCGACGTCGTACTTTGCGTCAACCTGAACAGCGACATGACCGGCCGCGGCACGGTGATCCAGTCCTATGGCGCCGATGCCGATCCGGACCCCGCGCCCGCGCAGCGCCCGGCCACCGGCTGGTTCGGCGGCATGCGCGAGCGCATGCGCGGCATCGTCGGCAAGGCCAACAACGATCAGCCGGGGCTCGCCGGTGTGATGGTCGATGCCTTCAACATCACCCAGGACCGGATCTCGCGCTCGCGCCTCGCCGGCGATCCGCCCGATGTGATGATCGGCCCCAAGCTCGGCCGCGTCGGCCTGTTCGACTTCCATCGCGCCGACGAGGCGATCGCGCTCGGCCGGCAGGCGGCAGAACGGGCGCTCGACGAGATCGGCGCGATCGTCGCCGCCAATCACCTGCCGCTGAATTAGCTGGTCGTTCCGGGGCGGGTCGCAGACCGGACCCCGGAATGCCGGCGATAAGCCTCAGGCCATCGCGATATAGTCGCGCATCGCCCGGCTCTCGGCCTCGATCTCGGCGACGCGATGCTTGACGACGTCGCCGATCGAGACGATGCCGGCGATCTTGCCACCATCCACCACCGGTACATGCCGGAAGCGACCCGAGGTCATGATCTCCATCAGCTCGTCGACGCTGGTGTCCGACCGGCAGGTCACGACCTTGGCGGTCATCGCCCGCGACACAGGAGTCTCGAGCGCTGCGGCGCCGTCGGTGCCCAGGGCCTTGATGATGTCGCGCTCGGACAGAATACCGAGCAGACCGCCATCGGCGCCGGTCACGACCACCGCCCCGATCCGCCTCTCGGCCAAGGTCCGCGTCGCCTCGCCGAGCGTGCGGTGCGGCTGCACCGAGACCACCTCACCCCCCTTGTTGCCGAGAATATGAGCGACGTTCATCGACTTCTCCTCCGACGATAGCGGCGCCGTTGGCCGGCGCACGTTTATGGGTTTCGACGAGAGCAGCGCCGGGGGCCAACGGACCATTCCGTCCGCGGTGCGACGCCACGCTGGACTGAGTCCAATGTGGGCGAAGTCTGAGGCGACGGCAAGGCGGTCGCAGGACGAAGCTTGCTCGCTCCGGTTGCGGTCAGCGCCGGACCGGCCCGCGATCCAGCAGCGGGAACAACAGCAACCCGGCGAGGAAGCCGCCGATATGCGCCTCCCAGGCGATGCTGGTCTCTTCGCCAAGGATCGGCACCAGGCCGGCCCCGAACAGGATGTTGGTGACGAACCAGATCACGACGAAGAGCATGGCCCGCGAATTACGCCAGAGGCCTCCGAGCGGCTCGGCTGGAATTGCACGCACCACCTCATCATGGCCAAGCCCGCCGAAATGCACGCCGGGCGAGAAGACAAAGCGGATTGCCGCCGCCGTCGCACCCGAGACGCCGGCGGAGGCCCCGACCAGCGGCAGCACATCGAGCTCACGCGACCACCAGTGCAGCAAGGCGCCGGCAATGGTCGAGAGCGCCATCAGCAGCAGGAAGCGCCCTGCCCCGAGCCGGCGCGCGACCGGGCTGCCGAAGGCAGCCAGCCAGACGACGTTCGAGATCAGGTGCAGCCAGGAGCCGTGCAGCAGCCCGTAGCTGAGCAAGGTCCAGAGCTGGCCGCCGCCATCCGCCAGCAGGAGGCGCACCAATTGCAGGCGCTGAACGACATCCGGCGTGCCGGAGGTTCCCAGCGAGCGGGCGACCTCCTCCAGGCGCTCGGGCGCGAGCCAGAGCGTCAATCGCGCCGGGACGAAGGACAGCCAGGAGACGAGGAGGAAATCGTCGCGAGCGCTGAGCAGCTCGCGCGCGCCCTGGATCAGCGCCAGTGCGGCGATCAACCAGACGACGGCACCGGGCAGGTTGAAGACCGGCTCGCGCGCCGGAGGACCATAGGGATCGTCTGGATGTTCCGCCATCACGCCCTCAGTCGCGCATCGGTCGTCTGCAGGCAACAGAAAAGGGGAGAGCTCACGCTCTCCCCTTTTCTCCCCGGCCGGTCACGCCCCCGCGCCCCCCGCCTTTCCGGTTGAGTCCGAACCGTTCGGACGGACTCGAATTCGACGCCGGATTTATCCGGCATTTTACCGATCTTCCACAAGCTTAACCCTTGCTTAACCTTAACAACCCCTGCCGCCTCCCCCTGTCCGGGCCACGTGGCAAGACGGCATGCGTGCTGCGTCCTACCGATTCGCAAGGACCCGACCGTCCCCGCCTCGAACGAATGCGCTCCGATTTGGCACGCCTTCGCGCGAACAAGGACAGCGCAGACCGGACTGGACAGGATAATGAAAAACCCGAGCACCCGCCTGGTTTTCAACTACTGGGACACGCTGCGCGGCGAGCGGAGCGCCCCTGAACGGGGTGAGATCGAGCCGGGCGCGCTGCGTCATGCGCTCGCCGACACCTTCGTGCTCGAGAACGAGCCGATCGGACCAGTCTTCCGCCTGGCCGGAACGCGGCTCTGCGCCTTGTTCGGACGCGAATTGCGCGGGCGCGCACTCGTCGCGCTCTGGCCGGATGTCGAGGCGCAAGGCGACATCCGCCGCCTCGTTCAGACCGTGATGGACGAGACGGCGGGCGCCGTCGCCGGTCTCTCGGCGCAGACGCAGAACGGCGCCACCGTCCATCTCGAGCTCTTGCTGCTGCCCTTGCGCTATCGCGGGCGCACTCATGCCCGCATCCTCGGCGCGCTCTCGCCGACCCTGTCACCGGAATGGCTCGGCCTCGACACGCTCGATTCGATGCGGATGATCTCGCTCAGGATGATCTGGCCGGATGCGCGCGCGCTGCGTCAGGCCGAGCCTTCGGGCCAGGACAAGCGGCCGAAACTGATGCTTCTGCCGGGTGGGCGTGTTTGATACGACTAACCGCCTCTTAACCGGCGGACCGCTAGCATGCACCTGTTAGGAACAAGGTTTGCAATGCTGACGGCGCCCAAAAATCCGAAAACGGGCTCAGTTCCGGTCGAGCGCCGGCGGCATCAGCGCATGAAAGTCGTCCTGCTGGGGCGCTACATGCTGCCTAACCGCATGGAATATCCGTGCCAGACGACCGACATCTCGCCGGGCGGCCTGCATATGGTTGCGCCGGCGAAGGCCGCAATCGGCGATCGCGTCATCGTCTATCTCGAACATCTCGGCCGCATCGAGGGCACGGCGGTGCGCACGACGCCCGCCGGCTTCGCGATGACGATCACCGCGACCAGCCGCAAGCGCGAGAAGTTCACGGCACAGCTGACCTGGCTCGCCAATCGCGAGGAACTCGGCCTGCCCGAGGACCGCCGCCATGAGCGGATCGTGCCGCGCAATCCGCGCTGTGTCCTGATCCTCGAGGACGGGACCGAGCACGCCGTGCGGCTGATCGACTTCTCGCTGTCTGGCGCGGCCTTCGCCAGCGACCATCAGTTCGAGATGGGCACAGCGATCCGGCTCGGCAGCACCGCGGCGATGATCGTGCGCCGCTTCGACGGCGGCTACGCCGCCCAGTTCCGCATGCCCCTCTCCGCCGACCTGCTCGACGAGAATCTCGAGCTCTGAGCCTGAGCATAGGCTCGGGCGCACGTCCTTCCGGTTTAACCGTGTAGTCATTTCGGGTGGAGCTGCACCCGAAGTGCACATTGCGGTGTTCTAGCGCCGTCATGCTCGCCCTTGTGGCGAGCATCCACGTCTTGAACACAGCCCTCGATCAGTGAAGACGTGGATGGTCGGGACAAGCCCGACCATGACGGGAAATGTCGTCCCCAATGGCACGGCCTGTGCCCCGCCTAAACCTGCAGCCGCCCCCTTCCCCGCCATGGTTAAGAGACTGGATGGTTAAGGAAACTCATGGTTAAAAATCTCTGACGCAAGCGCTGAAAATTCTTACCCTCGGTTTTATACATGTTTTTCTCTAAGTACTTTTGCGCTCTATAGGCTCGATTTCAGTAAAATTGTTCGCTTTCATTTCAAGCGATCTCTACAGCGCACAAGCATGGTCGTTCCCGGGACAGGAAAGGGGACGACATGTTTTCGAACTTCCGGGGATTTCGCGGCTTCGCCGCTGCTACCATCATCGCTTTCGCCGGCGTGACCGGCGCCCAGGCGCAGCAGAGCGCCGGGCTGCCAATCGCCAGCGCACCGATCGTCGCCGGCGGCGAGGCCCGCGCGCCCTATGCCTGGACGGATTTCTGCAAGCGCATGCCGAGTGAATGCGCCGTCGACACCCGCGAAGCCGAGTCGGTCGAGCTGACGCCGAAGCTGTGGAAGCAGGTCGTCGCGACAAACCTCAAGGCCAATCGCGAGATCGAGGCGATTACCGATCAGGACCATTGGGGCGTGGTCGACCGCTGGGACATTCCGACCGACGGCAAGGGCGATTGCGAGGATTATGTCCTGCTGAAGCGCCAGCGCCTGGCCGAGGCCGGCGTGCCGCGCCGGGCCATGCGCGTCACCGTCGTGATCGACGAGGAGAATGCCGGCCACGCCGTGCTGATGATCCGCACCGACCGCGGCGACTTCATCCTCGACAACAAGCGCAACGCGATCCTGCCGTGGAGCCAGACCGGCTACACCTATGTGAAGCGTGAATCCCAGGCCCGCACCGGCTGGGCTTCGCTCGGCGGCCTCTCGACCGCGACGGTGGCCTCGCTGCGCTGAACAACAAGACGCGCCGGGCGGGGACGAAACCCGGCGCGACTAGACATCGGCCAAGCCCGGATGGGCTTCGCCACCAGACGACGAGTCCGGTCACGTCCCCACCCACCCGTCCCCGACCGGGCATCGTCCAGGGCCGGCTCCTTCCCCGGGAGCCGGCCCGCTTCTTTTCAGGATAAGTGAACCCCCGTCGGGACGCGGAGCGATCAATCGATCCGCTTCATGCCCTTGGCGAACTGCTTCCAGCGCTCGGAATAGCTGGCGGCCGAGGCGCGTAAGCCAGCGGCTGCCGCCTCGTCGAGGGTGCGGATCGCTCGCGCCGGCGAGCCGACGATCAGCGAATTGTCCGGGAACTCCTTGCCCTCGGTCACCAGCGCATTGGCGCCGACCAGGCAGTTGCGGCCGATCTTGACATGGTTGAGCACGGTCGCGCCCATGCCGATCAGGCTGTTTTCGCCGATGATGCAGCCATGCAGGATGGCGCGGTGGCCGATCGTGCAGCCGGCCCCGACCCTGAGCGGTGCGCCCATGTCGGTGTGGAGCACGCAGCCTTCCTGGATGTTGCTGCCCTCGCCGATCTCGATCCACTCATTGTCGCCGCGCAGCACCGCGCCGAACCAGATCCCAACATCCTTCGCCAACCTGACACGGCCGATCACGTGCGCGTCGGGCGCGAGCCACCATTGCCCTTCCGGCGGCGTTTCCGGTGCGGTTCCGTCGAGCGAATAGAGCGGCATAGCGTCCTCCGAGTTTCACCCCGAGGATTGCAGGGGCGCTCCCCCTGCCGTCAAGCCGCGCCGAACATCATCAGGAGATCGAGCACGACCCGGCCGCTGATCAGGCTCCAGAGCGAGGCGATCATGCTCGCGGCCATGACGAAGAAGAAGGGCCGCCCTTCGATCCGCCGGCCGCGCACGGTGTTGCGCAGGATCAGGAAGGGCGCGCTGAACACCACCACCGGCACGCTCGCCACTGCGCCGACGCCGCCGCTTTGCAGCAACTCGAAGCCGACGCGCTTCTGCGTGAACAGTTCGAAGGCACTCGCCAGCAGCCCGGCAAAGGCGAAGCCGAGGACGAGCGATTTCAGGGCCTCGATGGCGGATGGTTCGAGCGTCACGGGCACGGCTTCCAGCGGATGCTGCCGAACCATGGCGCAAGGTCGCTCAACGCGGAAGCAAAGCTTTAACCAATGGTTAACCACGCCGGGCCCGGACATGGTTTACGGGACGTTAAGGCGGCTCTGGTTGAGTTTCCTGACAGGGCCGCGCGCCGGCCCCCAGGGACGAATCCGATGAGCCTTTACGCCGCGCCCGACCAGGCCCAACCGCCCAGCAGTGCCACCGATGTCGCGGCACTGATCCGCAATCATCTGAAGCGTCGCCCAGCGCCGGTCCTGCCGCGCGGCGACCGGGCGCTCCTGCGGCTCGCGGCCGCCATCGTCGTCCTCGGCTTGGCGGGCACCGGCCTTGCCCTGTTCGCCACCCGCCCCAACCCCGATGCCGGGACCGAGCTGCACCCGACGAGGGTCGGCGACGTGGTGCTGGCGATTCCGGCCAACCTGACCGGTGCCGATAGCGATGAGGGACGCCTGGTCGGCATGGCGCGCCTGCGCCTCGACTGGCCGAGCCTCGGCCCGGTGGCGCCGGAGAATCGGCAACGCCTGCTGGTGACTTTGAGCCCGCCGGACAAGGTCAACGAGCCGGCGACGCAGCTTTCCGTCTATGCCCGCTTCCTGACGCCGACGGTCTGGTCGAATCCGGGCGGGCTGGTCGTGCGTGGCTTCCGCAAGGGCTCGCCCTATGAGGGCGACGAGCTCTATGTCTCGGTGCCGGATGGGCGCGGCTTTGCGGCGCGCTGCCCGGTCGAGACCGCGCAGAGCGGCCTCGACGAGCCCTGCCGCGTGACCTTCCGTCATCGCGGCGTCGATGTGAACATCCGCTTCCCGCGCGCGATCGTCGCCGACTGGCAGATCATGCTGGGCGGCGTGCGCCGCACCATCGACGGGCTGATGCGCTGAGCGCCTGAGCCTCAGAGCCCGTTCCGATCAGCTTGCATCGCAAGCAGATCGGTAAAACGGTCTCTATCTTAAGTTTTAGAGACGGATTCACCGATCAGGTTGAAGCAACCTGATCGGATCCGGCTCTAGTCCTCGAGATCGACGTCGAGGATCGCCATGGTGAGGTTGAACGAGCGGTCGCCGTCCTCATCGTCGACATGGATGATGCCGATGAACTCGTCGGCGAGATAGACCTCGGCCGAGTCGGTCTTCTTCAGCCGCGCGCGCACGCTGATGTTGTGGTTGGCGAAGGTGCGGCGCAGATACGCTTCGAGCTTGGCGAGTTCGGTCTTGTCCACGGTAACGATCCTTATGTGTTGCGCGGACGGATGCCACGCGTCGGCGTCGAGGGCAAGGACGAAGGCGCTCCGGTCGGCAATGCATGGCCCCGCTGCTTTCGGGCGCTGACGCAGCGCCATCGCCCATGCGATGCTTCGTCTCCCGCTTTGCTCGACGATGGATACCCCCGATGAAGCCCTGGCTGCCCGCCGCGCTCGACTATGTCGCAAGCTGGCTCGAATTCCAGCGCCGTTTCCATGACCAGCCCGGTTGCGCGGTCGCGATCGCCGATGGCGGCGAGATCGTGCTCGAGGTCGCCTTCGGCAGCGCCGACCTTGCGACCGGCGAGGCGCTGACGCCGCGCCATGGCTTCCGCATCGCCTCGCATTCGAAGAGCTTCACCTCAGCCGGTATCCTGCGCCTCGCCGAAACCGGGCGCCTGCGGCTCGACGACAAGGCCGGCGCCCATATCGAGGGCCTGCACCCTGAGGTCGCGGCGGTGACGCTGATCCAGCTCCTCTCCAACAGCGCCGGGCTCACGCGCGACGGCGCTGATGCCGGCCAATTCCTCGATCGCAAGCCCTATCTGCGCAAGGACGAGCTGCTCGCCGATCTCGGCAAGCCCCCGGTCTTCCCGGCCGCGCAGCGCTTCAAATATTCCAATCACGGCTTCGCTTTGCTCGGCCTCGTCATCGAGGCCGTGACGAGCGAGCCTTACGCGGACTGGATCGCCCGCGAGATCGTCGTCCCCGCCGGGTTGAAGGAGACCAGGCCCGACATCACGCTCTGGAACGGGCCGATGGCGAAAGGCCATAGCGGCAAGCTGCCGCTCGGCCGGCGCGTGGTGATCCCGGCGGACAATCCTGGCAACGCCATGGTCTCGGCCGCCGGCTTCGTCGCGACCGCAGCCGACATCGCCCGCTACATCGCCCAGCTCTCGCCGGCGGCCGAAGCCAGCGTGCTGTCGCCACTCAGCCGTCGCGAGATGACGCGCCGGCTCTGGCCCGACGCCGAGAGCAGCCTTGGCCGGCATTACGGGCTCGGCACGATCTCGGGTGGCGGCGACGGCTGGGACTGGGTCGGCCATTCCGGCGGCTTCCAGGGCTTCATCACCCGCACCGCCACCGTTCCCGAGCAGGGTCTCACCGTCTCGGTGCTGACCAACGCCATCGACGGCCTCGCCCATCCCTGGCTCGACGGCGTGATCCAGATCTTCCGGGCCTTCGCCGAGCACGGCGCGCCGACACCCGCGACCGAGCGCTGGCGCAAGCGGCTGTGGACGGTCTGGGGCGCCGGCGACCTCGTCCCGGTCGACGGCAAGGTGCTGATGGCCAATCCGGCGCTGTTCAATCCGTTCCTGGATGCCGGCGAGATCGTGCCCGAAGCCGAGGATCGCGGCCAGATCGTCAAGGCCTCGGGCTTCGCCAGTCCCGGCGAGCCAGCCCGGCTCGTCCGCAATGCCGCCGGTGAGATCGAGTCAGCCTGGCTCGGCGCCGCGCATGTCGTCAGCGAAACGGTGCTGCAGGCCGAGATGCTGGAGCGCTATGAAAGCTGAAGCGCGTCATGCATACGCGGGATCCCCTCTCCCGGATGGGAGAGGGGTAGGGGTGAGGGACCGCCGTTGATTGCTAGGGCGATGCGGCGGCGATGCGCCTTCTCAGGTTAGGGCAGGCCCTCATCCCTGCCCTTCTCCCACACGGGAGAAGGGTTCCCCGCGCCCGTGATTTGCGCCCCGCCTCACCTCACATAGTGCAGTCTGCCGAAGCGCCGGCGGAAAGCGGTGACATCGCTGGCGACCGCCTCGACCGGGCGCGCGCCTGAGAGCCCATCGGCGATGTAGCCGGCGAGCTCCGGCATGTGCTCGGGCTTCATGCCGAAACGGGCGATCTCGGGCGTGCCGAGCCTGAGCCCGTTGACGTCACCGGCGACCTCCGCCAGCGGCAGGCCGATGCCACAGCTCAAGATGTTGACAGCACGCAGCCGCTTCGCCGCGGCCTGCCCGCCACCATAAGGAGCGGCCTCGATCGCGAACTGGTGCGAGGTCGTCATGCCGCGATCGCGGGCGAAGACTGGGACTTGCCGCTCCGTGAGAGCCTCGGCCAGCGCCTTGGCCGTCGCCGCCATCATCGCCGCGTAGTCGCGGCCGAATTCCTGCCAGTCCATCATGGTGATCGCCAGCGCCGCCGACTTCGCCGCGTCGAAATTGGCGGTGAGGCCGGGATAGGCGATGGCGTCGAGCTTCTCGGCGATGCCGGCGTCATTGGTGACGATCAGCCCCGAGGGCGGGCCGCCCAGGCTCTTATAGGTGCTCATCGTCATGACGTGAGCGCCCTCCTCCAGCGGCTGCTGCCAGCCATGGCCGGCGATCATGCCAGAGAGATGGGCCGCGTCGAACAGCACGATCGCACCGACCTCGTCGGCGATGGCGCGGATCTCGCGGATCGGATGCGGGAACAAATTGAGGCTGCCGCCGATGCTGATCACCTTGGGTTTCAGCCGCAGCGCGTCCTCGCGCAAGCGCGCGACATCGACCGTATAGCCATCGGCATCGACCGGCGCCGGATGGCTGACGACGCCGTAAAGACCCGCCGCACCGGCGCCGTGATGAGTGACGTGGCCACCGATCGCGGGCGGCGGCGCGATCACGACATCGCCGGGCTTCGCAGCGGCCATGAAGACATAGAGGTTGGCGATCGCGCCGGAGGGCACCCGGATCTCGGCGTAAGCAGCGCCGAAGACCTCGGCCGCCAGCTCGGCCGCCATCACCTCGATCTGCTCGATCGCCTCGAGGCCCATCTCGTACTTGTCGCCGGGGTAGCCGAGCGAAGGTCGCGACCCGAGCCCCTGCCCGAGCACCGCCTCGGCACGCGGGTTCATCACATTGGTCGCCGGGTTGAGATTGACGCAGTCGCGCTCGTGGATCGTGCGGTTCTCGGTGATGAGATCAGCGAGTCTGGTCTCGCGCATCGCGCGATCCTGACCGGCGACCTCGCCGGCGATCCTGAGCACGTAATCCTCGCTCGCCGCCGGCACCCAACCGCGCCGTGCCAGTTTCACCGTCATCGCCATCCCTCACCAAACCTTGTTTCGTCACACCATTGCAGCGATTTGCCGGGGCGGATGCAAACCAGTTATCGTCGCGTCGAGGCCTAGAAAATCTCGGCCTTTCCGCCGGTACCGAGCATGCCCGTCAGACCGCCTCGCCCGCCTTTGCCGCCACTCAACGCGCTGCGCGCCTTCGAGGCAGCGGCGCGGCTCGGCAGCTTTTCACGGGCGGCCGAGGAGATCGGGGTGACGCAGGGCGCCATCGCCCAGCAGGTTCGACATCTCGAAGCTTTTCTTGGCCTGACCCTGTTCCGGCGCTTGCCGCAGGGCGTCGCGCTGACGGAAGCTGCGCAGGAAGCGCGGCCTCGTCTCAGCGCCGCCTTCGATGCGCTCGCCATGACCGTGCAGGAGCTCAAGGCGAGCCATGCCGGCCGGGCGCTCGCCATCGCCGCCCTGCCCTGCATCGCCCAACTCTGGCTGTCGCCGCGCCTGCCGGCACTGCAACAGGCCTTCCCGGGCCTTGCGGTCTCGATCAGCGCGATGGAGGAGCCGCCGGCGGGCAGGCACGACAGTTTCGATCTCGCGCTGTTCTACCTCGCCAAGCCACCGGCCGATGCGCTGGCGCTCGCCGAGGACAGCCTGTTCCCGGTCTGCACCTCGACGCTCGCCCTTAGCTTGCGGACACCGGCTGATCTCGCCGGGCAGACCCTGCTGCACGACGCCGTCTGGCGCAGCGACTGGGCGCGCTGGCTGCGCCATGCCAGCGCTGGTGGGATCGATGCCGGCCGCGGCCCATCCTATTCGCTCTATGCGCTGGCGCTCGATGCGGCGCTCGGCGGCGCCGGTATCCTGGTCGGCCGCAGGAGCCTGGTTGCGCCCTACCTTGCAGACGGGCGGCTGGTTGCCCCCTTCGCAGATGAACTCAGGAGCGGCGATCGTCTGACCATGCTGTTCCCGCCGGCCGGCAAGCCACATCCGCGACGCGCCGAGGTCGTCGCCTGGCTGGAAGCCAATGCCTGATCCGGCCCGTTGGCCACCAGGTGCACGCCATAGCTGAAGGATGATGCAGCGGGAGCGGACAAGTCGGTGGGGATCGCCTCCGGGATCTGTTACCTTGCGGAACTGGCGATCCTCCCGTGAAGCACACGCGGCGGTGCCGACGGCCAGTATCGCAATAGACGGCATTTGTTCCGGACGACTGCCATGAAAGCTGTCGGACGCTGCCTGATCGCGGTCGTTGCCGTGCTCGTGTCATCTTCGCTCCGTGAAGCTCGGGCGCGCGACGAGACAATCGAGCGCCTGCGCCTCGGCTCGGGCTTCGAAATCGTTATCGGTGAGAGGCAACCCGATCCGGGAGGACGGCTGCTGGAGGCCCTTGCGATCTGGGTCGGCGCGAAGCTGGGGCAGCCAGTCCCCACCTCACTGCCGAAGCTTGTATTCAAACCGGCGGACCAAGTGACCGTGTTACGGTTCAAGCAATATGCGTCCGAAATAGTACAGCAACAAGATCGACCAAACATCATCTCGATCTACGATTCGCGCGAGAACATCATCTATCTGAGAGACACATGGAGAGGCGCAACGGCAGCGGATCTATCTGTCCTGGTTCACGAACTGGTTCATCATTTCCAGGAAGTACACCAGGAAAAGTTTGAATGCGACGCAGCGCGCGAGGCCAAGGCTTTTGAACTGCAGGAGAAGTGGCTGAGACTATTCGGGGAGTCACTCGAAGAGGAATTCCAGATCGATCCGTTCACACTCCTGGTAAGGACATCCTGCGGGATGTGAGACCGGCGTTTCCGCGCGTCAGGAGCGCAGACATTTTCCGGGTGGCCAGTCCGGCGCTGAAGGGGTCATCCCCTGCGGAACGAACGCTACCGAATCTCAATGAGGCCGAGGCGTCAGCGGCAACCTGTCAAAAAACGAAAGGGGGCGGCATTTCTGCCGCCCCCTGAACGAACGTTCTGTCTGACGCCAATCAGCGCTTCGAGAACTGGAAGCTGCGGCGGGCCTTGGCCTTGCCGAATTTCTTACGCTCGACGACGCGCGAGTCGCGGGTCAGGAAGCCTTCCTTCTTGAGCGGACCGCGCAGCTCGGGCTCGTAGAAGGTCAGAGCCTTGGAGATGCCGTGGCGGACCGCGCCGGCCTGGCCGGAGAGGCCGCCGCCCTTGACCGTGACGACGACGTCGTACTGGGTCAGGCGATCGACCAGCATCAGCGGCTGCTGCAGGATCAGGCGCAGCACCGGGCGGGCGAAGTAGACTTCCTGGTCACGCGTGTTGACCGTGATCTTGCCGGAGCCCGGCTTGATCCAGACGCGGGCGATGGCGTTCTTGCGCTTGCCGGTCGCATAGGCGCGGCCGTAGGCGTCGATCTTCTTGACGTGGACGGGAGCCTCGGCCTGGGTGCCCTTGGCGACCTGACCGAGCTGCTCGAGAGACTGGAGAACCTCGGCCATGATCAGACCCTCGCATTCTTGCGGTTGAGCGCCGCGACGTCGAGCGCCTCGGGCGACTGGGCGGCATGCGGATGCTCAGCGCCCTTATAGACGCGCAGATTGCCGAGGATCTGGCGGAAGAGCGGGCCGCGCGGCAGCATGCGCTCGACAGCCTTCTCGACGATGCGCTCGGGGAAGCGACCTTCGAGAATGAACTTGGCGGAGCGCTCCTTGATGCCGCCGGCATAGCCGGTGTGGTGGTAGTAGATCTTCTGGTCGCGCTTGCGACCGGTCAGCACCACCTTATCGGCGTTGATGACGATGATATTGTCGCCACAGTCGACATGCGGGGTGTAAGCGGCCTTGTGCTTGCCGCGCAGACGCATCGCCACCAGGGTGGCGAGACGGCCGACGACGAGCCCGGAGGCGTCGATCACAACCCACTTCTTCTCGACATCGGCGGGCTTGAGCGAGATGGTCTTCATCGCGGCACCCTTCGGCTGCTTGAAAAAAGGACAAGCCGCCAGCGAACCGGCGGCGGTGTGGGCGCTGGATAGGCGGCTACCCTACCGATGTCAAGCAGAGATAACGCAGCTCTTTTCCAGAAAATGTATTGTTTTCAGTACGATACAGAAAACGGTATCAGGATACCGCAATTATCTCTTAGCCGGGATCGAATAGGTCCCGGTGGCGTGGCAGACCATCTCGCTCTCGCCCGCCGAAAACATCCGGACCTCGCCGACGGCGAGCCGTTTCCCGAGCTTGAGCAGCTGGCACTCGGCGATCAGCGCCGCCTGCCTCGGCTTGCGCAGGAAATTGTAATTGAGGCTCGTCGTCACCGCGAGGCCAACCGGGCCGATCTGCGCGAGGATCGCGACATAGAGCGTGAGATCGGCGAGCGCCATCATGGTCGGCCCTGAGATGGTGCCGCCTGGCCGCAAAAGCTTCTCATGATAGTCGCAGCGCATGCGCGCGGTGAGTGGGCCGACTTCCTCGACGAAATAGGTCCGCCCGCCATAATGCAGCTGTGGGAAGACCTGATCGAGATAGGCCTCGATCTCGGCGGCGTTCATGCGGGTCGTCATCGTGCGGAAAACCGGGGTCTGATCGGACGTGACGCCCCTTGCAGCACGGCACCTGCCTCCCGACAATAGGGCAAACAGCGAAAGGCTTTTCGCCATGAACGCCCATGCCGGACCCCAGCTGCTGCTGCGCGAGGATGCCGACGGCATCGCGACCTTGACCCTGAACCGGCCCGAAGCGCGCAATCCGCTGAGCGAGGCGATGCTGGCCGCCCTGTCGGAGACGCTCGCCGCGATCGCGGCCGATCGCAGCGTTCGCGCCGTGGTGCTGGCAGCGGCAGGCCCGGTGTTCTCAGCCGGGCACGACCTCAAGGAGATGAGTGCGCGCCGGGCCGATGCCGATCGCGGTCGCGCTTACTTTGCCGAGATCCTCGGGCGCTGCTCGGGCGTGATGCAGCAGATCATCGCCCTGCCCCAGCCCATGATCGCGGCTGTCGAGGGCACGGCGACGGCAGCCGGCTGCCAGCTCGTCGCGACCTGCGATCTCGCCGTCGCCGGCGAAGGCGCGCGCTTCTGTACGCCCGGTGTCCATATCGGGTTGTTCTGCTCGACGCCGATGGTCGCTCTCTCGCGCAACCTCTCGGCCAAGCATGCGATGGAGATGCTGCTGCTCGGCGAGATGGTGCCGGCGCAGGAGGCCGCCCGCATGGGCCTCGTCAACCGCGTCGTACCGGCAGGCGAAGCGCTCACCGAGGCGAAGCGGCTCGCCGCAGTGATCGCGTCGAAATCGGCGGCGACGGTCAAGGTCGGCAAGCGCGCCTTCTACGAGCAGCGTGAGATGGGGCTGAAGGCAGCCTATGATCACGCCTCGGCGGTGATGGTCGAGAACATGCTGGCGCGCGATGCGCAGGAAGGCATCGGCGCCTTCATGGAGAAGCGCCAGCCGGATTGGCGTCACAGCTGAAAGGGCGGGCTCGCCCGAGGACGAGTCCGCCATCCTGAGGGACGCTTGCGCGCCTATGATCGTCCGGTCAGATGCCGAAGATATAGACCGGCTCGTCTTGCGCCCGCGCCGGTTCCGCCTCGATCGTCGCGGCCCGCTGCGCCTGCTCGTCCGCCGGCAATTGCAGCACAGTCGCGGTCTGGCCCTCCGACAGGTTGGTCAGGAGCACGATTTGCCCGTCGGGCAGCTCGATCGCATCGTGATGGGCGTAGGGCTTGTCGAGATCGACCTGGCGGAAGCGCGCCAGCGTCGCCGCGAGCCGGCGATGCGGCAGGAAGCCGACCGCCCTGTCGCATTCGATCTCAGCCGCGAACGCCAGCTCCGTGCCGGGCAGGACACAGACCGCGACACTCGGCTCGGCAGCGGCGCTGAAGCCCCTGGTGCTCGATCCGATGAAGCTGGTGGTCTTGAGGACATCGCCAACTTTGGCAGGAGTCGACATCACATGGTGCAGACTGTAGTCGCACATGGCAGGCCCTCCTCTTTACAGAAGAGCGGGATTTGCTCTTCCCTCCTCAAGATGGGGAAGGAGCTTGGCGGTGCCATGGTCTTGCCGCAAGCGGGCTTCCGTCTCTGATTCAGGAATTCCGGCCAACCGGTTCAATTCTCTGGGGTTTTGGTTTCGTGACTCACGATGCTTACGACGATGCGCTTATTCGCCGCATCCTGCGCGAGGTGAAGACGATCGCTCTGGTCGGCGCCTCCGCCAACGAGGCGCGGCCGAGCTGGATCGTCACCAAATACCTGCTCGATCGCGACTATGACGTGATCCCGGTCAATCCCGGGCTCGCCGGCCAGACGCTGCTGGGCAAGACCGTCTACGGCTCGCTGAAGGACATCCCCGGCCCGATCGACATGGTCGAGATCTTCCGCAATTCGGAAGCCGCCGGGCCGATCACCGACGAGGCGCTCGGCCTCACGCCGCTGCCCAAGGTGATCTGGATGCAGCTCTCGGTGCGCAATGACGAGGCCGCGGCGAAGGCCGAGGCCAAAGGCGTCACCGTGATCATGAACCGCTGCCCCAAGATCGAATACGGCCGGCTTTCCGGTGAGATCGGCTGGCAGGGCATCAATTCGCGCATCCTGTCGGCAAAGAAGCCGGTGCTCGCTGGCAAGGGCTTCCAGAAGCTGTCGATCAACCGCCCGGGGACTTAAAGACTCTTCCCCGCCGGCGGGCGATCGCTAATCTCGGCGCTCCCGCTCTTCGCCGGAGAAGGCCGATGCCCCCTCTCGATCGCCGCACCATCCTGCTCGCCGGCCTTGCGAGCGCTCTCGGCGCCGGCAGCGCCCGCGCCGCCTTCCCCGAGCGGCCTATCCAGCTCATCGTGCCCTTCGCGCCGGCAGGCGGCACGGACATCGCGGCGCGCCGGCTCGGCGAGACCTTGGCGAGACAGCTCGGCCAGTCGGTGATCATCGACAACCGGCCGGGCGCCAACGGCATCGTTGCCGGGCAGACCACGGTCAGGGCGCCGGCCGACGGCCATACGCTCCTCATCGCAACCGCGGCGAGCTTCGCCGCCGCCCCGGCGCTCGGGCAGAAGCTGCCCTATGACGTCGCGCACGACTTCGTCCCGGTCGGCATGCTCGGCCTGTTTCCGCTGGTGCTGAACGCCTCGCCGACGCTGCCGGTCGATTCGCTCGCCGAGTTCATCGCCTATGCCAGGCAGCGGCCGGGCCAGCTCAACTTCGCCTCGGCCGGCGTCGGCGGCACCAACCACCTGGTCTTCGAGATGATCATGCAGGCGGCCGGGATCCGGCTGGCGCACGTGCCCTATCGTGGCGCCGGGCTCGCCGCAGCCGACCTGATGTCGGGCCAGGTCCAGGTGATGATCGACAGCCTGGCCGCCAGCCTCGGCAATATCCAGGGTGGCAAGCTGAAAGCGCTCGCCGTCACCACCGATGCGCGCCAGCCGCAGCTGCCTGATCTGCCGACGCTGAAGGAGCAAGGCGTCGACGTCGTCTATCCCGGCTGGGCCTCGCTCGTCGCGCCGGCCGGCATCGCGCCCGAGACGCTGCGCATCCTGAGCACCGCGATCAACGCGGCGATGGGCGATACCGAGCTCGCCGCCCGCTATCGCGAGCTGGTGATCGAGCCGGTCGCCTGGAGCCCGCAGGAGACCGGCGCCTTCATGGCCCGCGACCGCGCGACCCTGACGGAATTAGTAGCGAAGACCGGGATCAAGCTGACCGAATAGGCGGAGGCAAGGGCATGCGCCAGGAGAGCACGACCTGCTGCATCGCCGGCGGCGGCCCGGCCGGGATGATGCTCGGCTTCCTGCTGGCGCGCGCTGGTGTCAAGGTGATCGTGCTGGAGAAGCACGCCGATTTCCTGCGCGATTTCCGCGGCGACACCATCCACCCCTCGACCATGGAGGTGATGCACGAGCTCGGCCTGCTGGAAGAGTTCCTGAAACTGCCGCATGTCAGGGAAGACGACCTCGTCGCCCGCTTCGGCACTGAGGACATCACCGTTGCCGATTTCAGCCATCTGCCGGTCAAGGCGCCCTTCATCGCCTTCATGCCGCAATGGGATTTCCTCGATTTCCTCGCCGACCACGGCCGGACCTATCCGAGTTTCCGGCTGCTGATGCGGACCAGGGCAACCGGGCTGATCGAGGAGAACGGGCGCGTCGCGGGACTGAACGCTGACGGGCCGGACGGTCCGCTGGAGATCCGCGCCGACCTTGTCGTCGCGGCGGATGGGCGGCGGTCCGACGTCCGCGCCTCAGCGGGCTTTGCGGTCACCGAACTCGGCGCGCCGATGGATGTGCTCTGGTTCCGATTGAGCCGCCGGCCGGACGAGCCGGCCCAAGCCTTCGGCCAGGTCGCGGCCGGGCGCTTCTTCATCCGGCTCAACCGCGGCGACTACTGGCAGTGCGCCTTCATCATCCCGAAGGGCTCGCTCGACCAGCTGCGCGCAGCCGGGCTCGACGCCTTCAAGGCCGGGCTCGTCGCGCTCGCGCCAGAACTCGCCGACCGTAGCGGCGAGCTCGCCTCATGGGACGACATCAAGCTGCTTTCGGTCGCGGTCGACCGGCTGGTGCGCTGGTGGCGGCCGGGGCTGATCTGCATCGGCGATGCCGCCCATGCCATGTCGCCGATCGGCGGCGTCGGCATCAATCTGGCGATCCAGGACGCGGTCGCCGCCGCCAATCTGCTGGCCCGCCCGCTACGCGAACACGGGCTGACGGATAGCGATCTTGCTGCCGTGCAGAAGCGGCGGGAATGGCCGGCCAAGGTGACGCAAGCCGCCCAGATCACGATCCAGAACCGAGTCATCACACCGCTGCTCGCGGCGGACAAGCCGGTCGCGCCGCCCTGGCCACTCCGCCTGCTGCAACGCTTTCCGCTGTTGCGTCGGCTGCCGGCGCGGATGGTCGGGATGGGCGTGCGGCCAGAGCACATCGGGCCGGAGCTAAGGCCGCGGCGCTGATTTGACGCCTCGCGGACCGTTCGTTAAATCGAACGGGACCGTTTCACGATCAGAATTGTCAGGGAGCACGCCATGACCGACCGCGCACCGGGTTTCCACACGCTCGCCGTTCATGCCGGCGCCGCTCCCGACGCAGCCACCGGGGCGCGCGCCACGCCGATCTACCAGACGACCTCCTTCGTCTTCGACGATGTCGACCACGCCGCCTCGCTGTTCGGACTGCAGGCCTTCGGCAACATCTATACCCGCATCGGCAACCCGACGAATGCAGTGCTTGAGGAGCGCGTCGCGGCGCTCGAAGGCGGTACGGCCGCCCTCGCCGTGGCCTCAGGCCACGCCGCCGAGTTCCTCTGCTTCCATGCACTGATGCAGCCGGGCGACGAGTTCGTCGCGGCCAAGAAGCTCTATGGCGGCTCGATCAACCAGTTCAACCATTCCTACAAGAACTTCGGCTGGAACGTGATCTGGGCCGACAGCGACGATCTCGATGCCTTCGCCGCGGCGGTGACGCCGAAGACCAAGGCGATCTTCATCGAATCCATCGCCAATCCGGGCGGCGTCATCGTCGACATCGAGGGCATCTCGAAGATCGCCAAGAAGCACAATATCCCGCTGATCGTCGACAACACGATGGCGAGCCCCTATCTGATCCGCCCCTTCGAGTTTGGGGCCGACATCGTCGTGCATTCGGCGACCAAGTTCCTCGGCGGCCATGGCAATTCGATCGGCGGCATCATTGTCGACGGCGGCTCGTTCAACTGGGTCGGCGACGAGCGCTACCCGATGCTGTCCAAGCCGCGGCCGGAATATAACGGCATGGTGCTGGGCGAGACCTTCGGCAATTTCGCCTTCGCGATCGCCACCCGCGTGCTCGGCCTGCGTGACATGGGCCCGGCGCTCTCGCCGTTCAACGCCTTCATGATCCTGACCGGCATCGAGACGCTGCCGTTGCGCATGCAGCGCCATTGCGAGAACACGGTGAAGGTGGCGACCCATCTTGCCAAGCATCCGGCGATCGAGTGGGTGAACTATGCCGGCCTGCCGGACAACAAGTACCACGCGCTCGCCCAGCGCTATTGCCCCAAGGGCGCCGGCGCGGTCTTCACCTTCGGCCTCAAGGGCGGCTACGACGCCGGCGTCCAGCTGGTCACGAACCTCAAGCTGTTCTCGCACCTCGCCAATATCGGCGATACGCGCTCGCTGGTGATCCACCCGGCCTCGACCACGCACCGCCAGCTCTCGGATGCGCAGAAGACGGCATCGGGCGCCGGCCCCGAGGTGGTGCGCCTCTCGATCGGCATCGAGGATCCCGAGGACCTGATCGCGGATCTGGATCAGGCCCTGGCCTGAGCGGGCCGGACCGTCATTCTCGGGCGAAGCGAAGCGCAGACCCGAGAATCCCGTGACGCGAAGGCGCCGACCGGAACCTCATCCGGCCTGAGATGCTCGGGTCAAGCCCGAGCATGACGCGCTTCAGCTCGTCGCCTGCTGCGTGCGCGTCAGATGCACGACGCCCATCGCCAATACGGTGAAGCCGAGCGCCTGATGGGCGAGGCCGGCCCAGAGTGGCACGACCAGCAGCAGCGTCACGATGCCGAGCGCAGATTGCGCCAGCACGAGCCCGGCGATGACCGTCGCGCGCTTGGCGGCGCCTGAGCCCGGCGCAGCGCGGCGTAAGGCCAGCACGTGCCAGAGCGCGAAGGCGAGCAGGGCATAGGCGCCGAGACGGTGGTTGAACTGCACCAGCGCGACATTGTCGACGAAGTTCTCCCAGACCGGCGTGCCGGCGAACAGCGTCGCGGGCGGCGGCATCAGCGCCCCATCCATCAGCGGCCAGGTATTGAAGGTGAAGCCGGCCTTGGAGCCGGCGACGAGACCACCGAGCGCGATCTGGACGAACAGCAACAGCAGGAGGAACCAGGCGGCCGCCCTGCCCCAGGCCGGCTCGACCCGGCGCAAAGGCGTCAGCCAGGTGGCGAAGGCGACGACACTCGCGAAGAAGAAGCCGGCGAAGGTCAGGTGCAGCGTCAGCTTCACCGGCGCGACCGCGACCATGCCGGGCTCCAGCCCCGAGGCGACCATGATCCAGCCGATCGTGCCCTGCAGGCCGAGCAGCAGGCCCATGCCGAACAGGATCGCCGTTTCGCGCCAGGGCATCGACCGTCGCGCCAGCACGACGAGAAAGCCGGCGAGGTAGAGCAGCCCAATGAAGCGGCCGAGCTGGCGATGGCCCCATTCCCACCAGTAAATAAACTTGAAGTCGGCGAGCTCCATGCCTGCGTTCAGGAGCTGGTATTGCGGGCTCAAGCGATACTTCTCGAATTCGAGCGCCCAGGCGGCATCATTGAGCGGCGGGATCGCGCCGGTGACGGGACGCCATTCGGTGATCGAGAGGCCGGAGCCGGTCAATCGTGTCGCGCCGCCGACCACGACCATGACGAAGACGAGGAAGGCGACGGCCCAGAGCCAGCGGCGGATGCCGGCATGGTTCGCAGCGGCCGAAACGGCAGGCTGATCGAGCGCGATCGTCACGGCGGCGGGACCTCGGGTCGCAGGGAGCAGGCTTGAATATGCTTCACAAGCACGGCGGCAGGTGACAGATAGTCCGCCGTCGAAGCCCGAACAACGCCCGCAATGCCGCAGCCCGGACCAGAATCGCCATGAGGCAGACCCATCGCAAGCTCGTCGGCACGGTCGTGATGATCGTCTTCGTCTGCGTCTACGCGCTCGTCGCCATGGCGCTGGCGCAGGGCCGGATCACCGAATCCTCGAAGCTCGTGCAGACCATCGCCTATATCGTGCTCGGGCTCGTCTGGGTGCTGCCGCTTTTGCCGCTGATCAAGTGGATGGAGCGCAAGGACGAGGCCTGACCGCGCCTTCCGCCCTCCGGCGCGGCTGCGCCACATCCCAGCCAAGTCCGTGTCACTGCAACCGACTCGAGCGCTCCCAAGGGCGCTTTGTCGTTTCCTGCGTTTTTGAACCTCCGATCTTAAAAAACGTGCAGCCGGGCTAGCCATTCAGAGCGCTTCTCTCGCCGCAACCGCAATAACGTTTCGCCGCGATCGAAAGTGTCGCCCGGCATGACGCATGTCGCGGATGAGATGGAGGCTCGGGTCATGAAGACGTTGTTGCAGCTGGCTTCTCTGGCCCTGGTCCTTGGCGGAGGGCTCGCAGAGGCCGGCACGCTGGAAACCGTGAGACAGCGCGGCGTCCTGAAATGCAGCTCGACCATGGGCACGCCGGGCTTCTCCCTGGCCGACGCGACCGGACGCCATCGCGGCCTCGACGTCGATGTCTGCCGCGCGGTGGCCGCGGCCGTGTTCGGCGATCCCGAAAAGATCATGATCGTGCCGCTCCCGGCTGCGGCTCGCTTCACGGCGCTTCAGTCCGGCGAGGTCGACATCCTCTTCAACACGACGACCTGGACGATGGGGCGCGAGACCACGAACGGCATCCTGTTCGCCGCGGTGACCTATTACGATGGCCAGGGGATCATGGTGCGCTCGGGCGAGGTCAAATCCGGCAAGGAACTGAACGGCGCGACGCTCTGCACCAACCAGGGCTCGACCACCGAGCTCAACCTGACTGACTTCTTCCGCACCAACAATCTGAAGAACGAGATCGTGGCGTTCGCCTCGCAGGAGGAGGCGCTGCAGGGCTACCAATCCGGCCGCTGCGACGCCTTCAGCTCCGACCGCTCGGTCCTCTACGCCTTTCGCTCGAAGCTGACCGAGCCCCAAAAGCACGTCGTGCTGCCCGACACGTTGTCCAAGGAGCCGCTCGGCGCCGCCGTCCGGCAGGGCGACGATACCTGGTACAACGTCGTCAGATGGTCGGCCTATGCGATGCATGCGGCAGAGGAATTCGGGCTGACGTCGAGCACGGTCGAGCAGGTCGCGGCGTCGACGAAGGACCCCAACATCCTGCGCCTGCTCGGCCGCGAGGGCGCAATCGGCGAATCACTCGGACTATCGCGCGACTGGGCGCTGAACATCGTCCGGAAGGTCGGCGCCTATGGCGAGGTCTTCGACCGCAACATCGGCAAGGACAGCCCCCTGAAGATCGAGCGCGGGTTGAATGCCTCCTGGAAGCAAGGCGGCCTGCACTACGCCCCGCCGATCCGCTGATTGCGTCGGGACGGTTTTGAGGACGGGTCCACCCGGCTCGACCCCGTGTCCCTTCTCCCGGATGGGAGAAGGTGGCGCGGAGCGCCGGATGAGGGCCTGCCCTATCCACAGAAGGCGCAGCGGCCACCACCCGCTCTAACAATCAGCGGCGGTCCCTCACCCCTACCCCTCTCCCATCCGGGAGAGGGGATCCCGCGCTAACCGACGCTTACTTTTCGTCCCCGATTCCACAACAGGAACGGCAGCCCCGACAGCAGCGCCTTGAGTGCCGCCTCGCTCTGGTGCAGGCCGTTGAGCGAGACGCGCGGCAGTGCGTGCAGATGCTGCGCGTGCTCGGCGAAGAGGTGCCCCGGCCTTGTCGTCACGGCGCTGGCGAACCCGGCTTCCTTCGCCAGTGCGAATTCGCGCGGGCCGGCGGAGGTAAGGTCGCCGACCGGATAGGCGAAGTGGTGGATGGGCCTGTCGAGCGCCTCCTCCAGCCACGCCTTGCTCTCGACGATCTCACGGCGCGCGACCTCCTCAGGATGCTTGGCCAGCACCGGATGGCTCAGCGTATGGGCGCCGATGGTGACGCCCGGCGCGCCCGCGAGCGAGCGCAGCGTCTCGGTCGGCAGGCATTCGCGCTCGACCAGCGCGGCAGGGTCGATACCGGCCTGCGCTGCGAGTCCGGAAATCGTCGAGAGCAGAATCGCTTCCGGCCCCTTGCGCAGACGCCAGTAGAGCTGATCGAACGCCCTTTGCTTTTCGGCCTCGGTTCCGGCCAAAGCGTCGAAGCGGCCGTCCGGCAATTCGACCGATACCCGCGGCAACGCCCGGGTCGCCTCCTCCAGCTCCAGCCACCAGAGCCGGGCCGTGCGCTCGGCGAAGCCGCGAACGACATAGAGCGTCCAGGGCGCCCCGTGCTTCGCCAGTACCGGCCAGGCGTGGTCGAGATTGTCGCGATAGCCGTCGTCGAAAGTGAGCGCGACGAAGAAACGGCCGGGCTTGGGATCGGCCAGCCGCACCAGTGCCTCGTCGAGCGAGACGATGTCATAGACCTCGGCCCGGATCAGGGTCAGCGCCCGGTCAAGGAAACCAGGCGTGACCTCGAGCAGCCCGTTGGGCTGGAAGCCGCCGGCCGCCGCCGGGCGGACATGGTGCAGCGTCAGGATGGCGCCCTTGCCCTGGGCGATCCCCCTGCCCCAGCGGTCGGCGCCGGTCGCCGCGATCATCCGGAACGCGGCGGAAAAAGCCTTGTGGCGCAGGCTCATGCCCGGCGTCTCCGAGACATCGATTCAACCCTTCGCTAACGCTGTTCGGCGATGGCGTCATGCAACGCCAGCGATCATGGCAGGTCCGTTCACAATGCCGGGTTAAGGATCCCGGCATGTCCGCCGTCGCCGATAGCGCGCCCAGCCTGCCCGTCCTTCCTGCCTTGCGGCGGGACGCAGAAGCGCGCCTCTGGCACCGGCTCAGCGCCAGCAGCGATATCGCCGCGCAGGAAGCGGATTGGCGCGTACTCGAAGCGAGCAGCCTGGTGACGCCCTACCAGGCCTATGACTGGGTCCGGCCTTTCGTCGACACGATCGGGCGCGCCGAAGGCATGGAGTTTCGTTTCGTCCGGGTCGAGGCTGGCCATGGCGAACTGCTCGCACTGTTTCCGCTGGTGATCACCCGACGCCTGGGCACGCGCTTCGCCGAGTTCATCGGTGGCAAGCACGCCAACTATCACATGGCGCTGTACCGGCGCGATTTCGCCGAAGCGCTCGATCCGGCGGCGACGCAACTGCTACTTCACGAGATTGGCGCGACTCTCGGCGAGATCGACGCGCTGTTCCTGATCAACCAGCCGATCGCCTGGCAGGGCATCGCCAATCCGCCGGCAAGGCTCGCCGCGGGGCAGAGCCCCAGCCGCGCCTATAAGCTCGCGCTCGAACCGGGCGATTGCGAGGGCACGCTCAGGCGCTCGATGAGCAAGCATGCCCGCAAGAAGCTGACGACGAAGCGCAACCGTTTCGCCGAATTCGGCCCGTCCGAACTGGTCAGGGCCCATGGCGACGCGGAGATCGAGCGCGTGCTCGACGCTTTCCTGGCGCAGAAGGCCGCCCGCTTCGCCCAGATGGGCGTGCCCGACCCGTTCGCAGCGCCGGCGATCCGCGCCTTCCTGCGTCAGGGTGCGACCCAGCAGTCCGACCGGTCGCCGGTGATCGAACTCTATTCGCTCGACCTCGCGGGTCGTTCGGTCGCGACCTATGTCGGTGCCGTCCAGGGCGCGCGCTTTTCCGGCATGGCGACCTCCTTCGATCTCGCCTCGGAAACGGCACGCACCAGCCCCGGAGAGCTCCTGCTGGTCGAGCTGATCAAGCGCAAATGCCAGGCCGGCCTCACCATGTTCGACCTCGGCATCGGTGAAGCCCGCTACAAGACGACGATCTGCGATGACAGCGACGATCTGGTCGACACCTTCTTCCCTCTGACGGCCAAGGGCCGTGCTTATGCCCGCTACAGCCGGGTCAAGCGCGCGCTGAAGCGGCGGATCAAGGCCTCGCCCATCGCCCTCAAGGCAGCACAGCGCGTCCTCGGCTGGCTGAGGCGCCGCAAACCAGCCGACGCAGACGAATAGCCCGCTCCTGCCATATGCTGACAAGGGCCTGGGATTGATCTGCCCGCATATTCCTTCTGGAGCGGCGACATGACGATCATCAGCGGTGGCTGCCATTGCGGCGCGACGAAGTTCGAGGTTCTGGAGCCGGTCACCGAGGTGGTCGCCTGCACCTGCTCGATCTGCTCCAAGCGCGGCGCGCTATGGAGCTATCACAAGCCCGCCCAGTTCCGGCTGCTGACGCCGCGCGAGAGCCTTTCGACCTATCGCTGGCAGAGCAAGATGGTGGCGCATCATTTCTGCGGCGAGTGTGGTTGCACCACCTTCACCGAATCGCCCGACTGGTCGAATGGCGAGCCCGATTTCGACAATCCGAAGATCGCGGTGAACGCGCGCGTGCTCGACGATTTCGACCTCGGTGCCGTTCCGGTTACCGTGATCGACGGCAAGAACCTCTGGTAACCGACCTCAGGCCGGCACCGGGTCCTTCTCCTGCACGGTCAGCTCGACCCGCTCCGGCGCATCTATCATGACGAGCGCGATCGGAGCGCCGGTCAGGTCGGTGAGGCGATAGGCGGCTTCGACCGCGTGGCCGTTGCCGGCATGGCCGGCCATGACCAGCGCGCCCTGGGCTCGCGCCAGCAGCGGCGTCAGCACCTCGGCTTCGTCGGTCGAGGCCGTCGCGACCAGCACCCAGTCATAAGTCTCGCAGAGCGCGTCGAGCGCGACATCGACGATGTCGGGCGCCGCCAGCACCGCGGCGCGCCCGGCCCGGCCCGGCGCGATCTCGTGCAGGCGCGAATCCTCTTCGCGGGTGATGATGTCGGAGAACATCGCCTCGCCGGCGAGCAGCTCGGAGAAGCCGGCGCGGTCGCGGCCGTCGCTGGCGAGATCGACCAGGATGCAGCGGCTGCGCTCGGAGAGGAGCAGTGCCAGGGCGCGCGGCGAGGCTTCGCCCGGCTCCGCGCCATCGAGCACCAGGACGAGCGGCGCGTGGCCCTCGCTCGCCTTGTTGATGCAGGCGGCGAGTTCGGCCGCGCCGGCATCGGGATCAGTGAGGTCGAGATGGAGTTGGCCGATACGCCCGCCATGGGTCAGAAGGCCGGCAATGCGCTCGCGGCGACGCGGCGGCGGGGCTGCCACCTCGTCCTCCCCGTCCTCATCCCCCGATTTGCCGACGGCCGGTTCGACACGGCCCGGCGCCTTGCGCCGCGGCGCGTCTTCGGCCGGCTGCGGCGAGCCGCCATTCAGGAGCTCACGCGAGACCACCGCCGCCAGCGCCACCAGGAAGGTCGCCAGCGTCGCGACGAGCATCGTCGGCAGCTTCTTCGGGAAGGACGGCTCGGTCGGCTCGATGGCGCGCGAGATGACGCGCGCATCGGCCGGCGTCGCGTTCTGGCTGTCGCGGGCGAGCGCCTCGCGATAGCGCAGCATGTACTGCTCGAGCTGGTCCCGCTGGGTCCGCGCCTCGCGTTCGAGCGCGCGCAGCTGGACCTCGTCGTCATTGGCGCCCGAGGCGGTCTTCTTCTGGCCTTCGAGTGCGGCGGTGACGCTCTCGACGCGCTGGCCGGCGATCTTGGCCTCGTTCTCCAGCGTGCGTACGGCGCGCTCGGCGGCGGCGCGGATCTGACCTTCGAGGTCGGCGAGCTGGGCGTTCAGTTCCTTGATGCGCGGATGCTCGGACAGGAGGTTGCGCGATTCGAGCGCGAGCTGGGCCCGCAGGTTGACGCGCTGCTCGATCAGGCGGCGGACGAGCTCGTTATTGGCGACATCCGGAATCTCGAAGGTGCGCCCGCTCTTGATCGCGTCGCGGATGATCCCGGCCTTGGCCTGCGACTCGGCCTGCTGGTTGCGCGCATTGGAGAGCTGCGTCGACAGGTCGGCAAGCTGCTGGGCCGTGATCGTGGTGTTGTTGGTGCCGACGAGCAGGCCGTGGCGGGAGCGGAACACCTCGACCTTGGCTTCCGATTCCGCCAGCCGCTTGCGCAGCGGCTCGATCGTGGTCGAGAGCCAGGACGAAGCGCTGCGCGCCGTATCCTGCTTGGCCGCCTCCTGCATCTCCAGATAGACGGCGGCGATCTCGTTGGCTGCCTTGGCCGCAAGCGCCGGATCCTGCGAGGTGAACTCGATCGAGACGATGCGCGAGCGCCCGACAGGGAAAACCAGGAGCCGGTCGTAATATTTCTCCAGCACCCGCTCCTCCGGCGACCGATCGGCCGGATGGGCGCCGATGCCAAGCAGGACACCGACCTTTTTCAGCGCGCCGAGCGCGCCGGCACCTGAGTCGAACTCCGAATTACCGACTAGGCCGATCCGCTTGATCGCCTCGCGCGCCAGATCGCGCGACATGATGACCTGAACCTGACTCTGCACGCCCTCGGCGTCGAATTGCTGGCCGGAGGTCTCCGACGCCGCCTGCCCCGGCCGTGTGTAGAAGCTGTCACGATTTTCGAGCAGCAGCCGCGCTTCGCCGGTGTAACGCGGCGTGACGGCGTTGACCGCGATGAAGGACAGCCCGAGCGCTGCCAGCGTCGGCCCGATGATCCAGAGCTTGCGCGCCTTGATCGCGGCCCAGAGGGCCGGCAAGTCGAGCAGATCGGAGCGGCTCTCGCCGGCGGCCGCGACGGTATCGTAGCGAGCGGTCATGAGGCTTCCATTCACGCAGAACTCTCGCATCTCGCGAGAGACGCAGCGTCATGTGAGCCCATTAAGGTTAGTGGTGGGTTAAGAGCCACAACCTTTAATATCCCTCGAAGGGCCAGCCCGATCAGGTTTTGTTAACCATGACGACCTATCCCTAGGGACATGTCTCGATGGGTCCGCCGGTGATGATGAGTAGACATCCCGTATGTCTGGCGCTTGCCGCTGTGCTGGCCATGGCCGGCTGCGCGCCTCGCATGGTCGCGCCGGAATTCGCTGTCGAGACGGCCGCTCCCTATCAGCTCGCCAGCGGTGATCGGTTGCGCGTCATCATCTTCGGCCAGGACAATCTCTCCAACGTCTACGCCGTCGACGGCTCTGGCCGGATCTCGATGCCGCTGATCGGCGCGGTCGAGGTTCAGGGCCGTACAACGCAGCAGCTCGAGCGGGCGATCGAGGCGAAGCTGCGCGGTGGTTATCTGCGCGAGCCCAAGGTCTCGGTTGAGGTCGACGCCTATCGCCCGTTCTTCGTGCTCGGCGAAGTCACCAACTCCGGCCAGTTCCCCTTCGTCAACGGCATGACGGTGCAGACGGCCGTGGCGATCGCCGGCGGCTTCACGCCGCGCGGTCAGCGCAACTATGCCGAGGTCACCCGGCTGATGGACGGCCAGCTCGTCACCGGCACGGTGCCTGTCACCTATCCGGTCAGGCCCGGCGACACGATCGTGATCAAGGAACGCTGGTTCTGACCACGGCCCGGAGCTTTTAAGACCATGTCCGCCGCGGCCGGCTCCGCCCCCCTGACGATCCTGCACGTCTTCCGTGCGCCGCTCGGCGGGCTCTTCCGGCATGTGCTCGACCTCGCGCGCGGCCAGATCGCGCGTGGCCACGCCGTCGGCATCTTCTGCGATTCGACCACGGGCGGGGCGCGCGCCGACCAGGTATTCGCCGAGCTTGGGCCGCAGCTCTCGCTTGGCGTCACGCGTGTGCCGATGTCGCGCTATCCGAGCCTGACCGACATGCGCGCGCAAGTCTCGGCCGCATCGACACGCAAGCGGATCGCGCCACAAATCGTGCATGCGCACGGCTCGAAGGGCGGCGTCTATGCCCGCCTGCCCGCGCTGGTCTCACCCGGGCGGCGCTATATCACCGCCTACACGCCGCATGGCGGCAGCTTCAACTACAAGCCGGGCGGCACCGAACACCGGATCTACATGGCGATCGAGCGCCTGCTCGAGCCGGCGACGGACATGTTCCTGTTCGAGAGTGCCTTCATCGCCGGGCGCTTCGAGGCTTGTACCGGGCACAAACCACGCACCGACCACAGGATCGTACTGAACGGGATTTCCGAGGCAGAGTTCGAGCCGATAGACCACGCCGAGGCCACGTTCGATCTCGTCTATCTCGGCGAATTGCGCTCGGCCAAGGGTGTCGACACGCTGATCGAAGCGCTGGCGCTGCTGAAGCACCGCGACGGGCTGGCGCCGCGAATCCTGATCGTCGGCTCCGGCCCGGACGAGGCCTTGCTGCGGCAGATGACGGTCGACCAGGGCGTCGCCGCGCAATGCGTGTTCGAGCCACCGGGCCCGATCCGCACCGCGCTCGCCAAGGCCCATGTGATGGTGATCCCATCGCGGGCGGAATCGCTGCCTTACGTCATCCTGGAGGCGGCAGCGGCGGCGCAGCCGCTGATCGCGACCGATGTCGGCGGCATCAAGGAGATCTACGGCCCCGGCCATGCCGGCCGGCTGATCCCCCCGAACGAGCCGATCGTCCTGGCCGACGCGATCCGGAAAACGCTGGCGACGCCCGCAGCTGAGAGACTGGCGCAAGCGGCCGATCTCGCCGAGCATGTGAAGGCCAATTTCCGGCTCGACGCCATGGTCGACGGCGTTCTCGACGCCTATCGGGCGGCGCTCACCAGGCGCATTGGCTGAAGGCGGACAGGCGACCAACCTCCTCCGGTTCCGCTTTCGCGAATCCTCACCTATGCTCTCCGGCGTCGCGGGCACCCGGCGTTGGCCCTCTCCGCTCGCGACATGAACCGGTTCGGATGGCGCGAGCATGTGGCGCGACGAACGCAAGGCGACGGCGCGCAATGCGCGGCTCGAACGCGAATGGACGCGGCTTTACCGCTATGCCTGCGCGCTGACGCGCGACCGGGAGCGCGCGGGCGACGCCGCGCAGGAGGCAGCCTTGCGGGTGCTGACGGCCAGGAGCGAACCGGCGGACGATCCCGCCTATCGCCGCTGGCTCTACAGCATCCTGCGCAACCTGCTGATCGACCAGAGCCGGCGACAGCAGCGCGAGCAGGGAACCCCGGCGCCGGAGCCGGCCGACTGGCATTTTGACGAACGTGCACTCAGCGCGATCACGGTGCGGCAGGCGCTGGAACAGCTGCCCGTGGCGATGAAGGAGGTGGTGGTCTTGGTCGACCTCGACGGCTTCAGCTATGCGGAAGCGGCGGCGCTGATCGGCGTGCCGGTCGGCACGGTGATGAGCCGACTGTCGCGGGCCCGCGCCATGCTTCTGACGATCATAGGGGGAGCGAATATCCGCGTGCTCCCGGTTCGCCATGCCGTATCGAGCTGATCCGCACGCTCCCGACGATTGGGAGACACTCAATGCCTTCGCCGATGGCGAGCTGGCGCCGGCGGATCAACGCGCCGTCGCGGAGCGACTGGCCGGCTCGCCGGAGGCGGCTGAGAGACTGCGTGGCATCATCAGACTGAAGCAGGAGCTGCGTGCGCTGCCGGCGGACGAGGCGCCGTTCCTGCCTGCGCTCTCCGCACCACCACGCTCGCGCTGGCGACAGGTTGCAGCGATCGCGGCCGCCCTTGTCATCGCCACCGCTGTTGCGCTGGCGCCGATGCTTTTGTGGCGCGACACCTCCGGGAGCTTCCTCGCGGCGTCCCTGGCGGCGCATGAGCAATTCGCGAGCTCAGCACGATCTCAGCCCATGGCAACGGTCGCGCCAGCGGCAGCCCTTCCCGTCACGAGCGAGTTCGCCCGTCTCGGCCTCGAGCCGATCTGGCAGGCGACCTCAGCAACGGGACAAATCCGGATCGGCTTCGTCGGCGCGCGTGGTTGCCGGCTCAGCCTGCATGTCAGCCCACAGGCGGAGCCGGCGCTTGCACCCGATCAAGCCGTCGCGACGCTGACGGGCTGGAACGCCGGCGGGCGCGGCTACCTCCTGATCGCGACCGGGATGCCGCCGGCACGTTTCGAGATGATCGCCGGTTTCATCAAGGCCCTGACGAGCGAGCCGGCGGACAGGGTCGAGCCGCTGCGCACCGCGCTGCAGAACGATTGGCGCAGTGCGCAACCCTGCCTCGCCTGAATCGCGCCGAGATTCTTTTTCGACCAGATGGAATGATCCGGCTCGCTCGCGCGTCTTGTTCCTGAACCCGGCGCTAGGACGACGCCGCGAAGGAGGACACCATGGCGAAGCAGGAACGCTCAGTCAGCGAACTCTATGGCGACGATCCGGAGCGCGGCGACGCACTGGCTTTCGGACGCCGGACCGGTTCCTCACGCCGCGGCTTCCTCGGTGGCGCCGGGCTCGTGACGATGGGCGCCGCAGTCGGCGGCACGATCCCGTTCTCGGAGCATATGCCGGCCGGGCTGATCCCGGCCGCCCTGGCGCAAGGCGCACCGCCCGCCTCCCCCGCCCCGTCCTCGGCACCCGCGGCAGCCGCTGCGCCGAAGGGGCCGCAATTGCTCGACTTCCCCGGCAAGGCCAAGGGCCTCGTCCTGCTCGGCGACCGGCCGCTCGTCGCCGAGACGCCCGAGCACCTGCTCGACGACGACACCACGCCGTTCGAGAAGTTCTTCGTGCGCAACAACGGCCTGACGCCCGACGACTTCAAGGAGGGCGACGCCTGGGAGTTTTCGATCGACGGCGAGGTCAACACGCCGCTGAAGCTCAAACTCGGCGAGCTCAAGCAGAAGTTCACGCACAAGACCTTCCGCATGGTGCTGGAATGCGGCGGCAATGGCCGCTCCTTCTTCCAGCCGCAGGCGCGGGGCAACCAGTGGACCAATGGCGGCGCCGGTTGCGCCGAATGGACCGGCGTGCCGCTCGCCGATGTGCTGCAGAGCGCCGGCATCAAGTCGAGCGCGGTCCACACCGGCAATTACGGCGCCGACCAGCATCTCTCCGGTGATGCGAGCAAGGACGCGATCTCGCGCGGCGTGCCGATCGCAGCGGCGCTGGAGCCGCATGCGCTGCTGGTCTGGGCGATGAACGGCCAGCCGCTCCCGGCCATCCATGGCGGGCCGCTGCGGGTGATAATCCCTGGCTTCCCGGCTTCGGTCTCGCATAAATGGCTGAAGCGGATCGCCATCCGCGACAAGGAGCATGACGGCCAGGGCATGGGCGGCACCTCCTATTCGGTGGCGATCAAGCCGATGATCCCCGGCGGCAAGACCGACGATTCCAATATGCGCACCATGACCGACATGCCGGTGCGCGGCATCATCACCAATCCGGCGAACGGCACCCGCCTGGCGGCCGGCACCCGCAAGCTCGCATTGCGCGGCGCGGCCTGGGACGGACATGAGGGCGTCTCGCGCGTCGACGTCTCGATCGATTTCGGCGCGACCTGGAAGCAGGCCAAGGCGGCCGAGCCACGCAACCGCTATGACTGGCGGCGCTGGACAGCCGAGGTCGAATTGCCATCCGACGGCTATTACGAGCTCTGGGTCCGCGCGACCGACAGCAAGGGCCGTGGGCAACCGCATGTCGCCGGCGGCTGGAACCCGCAGGGCTACGGCGCCAACCCGATGCACCGGGTCGCGGTGCTGGTCGGGTGAGCGCCATGATCGGACGCATCCGCCGCGCCGGGCTCGTGCTCGGCGCGGGGCTTCTCTTCGCCGCGTCGGCGGCGCTGGCGCAGGTCCCAGCCCCCTCGGAGGAAACGCCGGAGATGTTCCCGGCAGGGCCGAACCGCGACGAGGCCTTCTATGCCTGCATCGCCTGCCACAACTTCAAGCTGGTCGCGGCGCAAGGGCTGAGCCGCGAGAAATGGGGCGAGACGCTCGACTGGATGGTCACAAAGCACAACATGCCGGCCCTCGCCACGGACGAGCGCGGCAAGGTGCTGGACTATCTCGCCGAGGTCTTTCCGCCGAAGGCTCCGGCCCAGCAGGGCGGGTGGAAGAACCCGTTCCTGAACTGAGTGGTTTCGGCTCACTCCCCGTCATTCCGGGGCAGGCCGAAGGCCTGAGCCCGGAACCCAGAACCGATGCCGTATCCGAAGCAGTCCGTCGGCTGTCGCACCTCCACGATGGCTGACAGCGGTTCTGGATTCCGGGCTCGGCGCTTCGCGCCGCCCCGGAAAGACGGCGCACTATTCAGAACAGCTTGAGCGCGACCACGCCGGCGACGACCAGCGCGATGCCGAGCCAGCCGGCCGGGCGGATGCGCTGGCCGAAGGCAAGCGAGCCGACCACGGCCGTCAGCACCAGGCCGACACCGCCCCAGACGGCGTAGGCGACCGAGAGATCCATGCCGCGGATCGCCTGCGCCAGGGCGGCGAAGGCGCCGACGACGCAGAGCACGCCGAGGGCGCCGACGAGCCGGCGCTTCAGCCCGTCGGAGAGCTTGAGCAGGCTGGTGCCGATCACCTCAAGGGCGACGGCGAGCGCCAACCAGGCCAGCGCGAAGGCCTGCGCGGAAGCAGCGAAGGTCACACCAGCCTCCGCTCATCCTTCTCGCGGGCGGCATGGTCGACATCCTGGCCGACGCCGCGTTCCAGCAGCACGATGCCGCCGATGATCAGGGCGAGCGCCAGGATGCGCGAGACCGTGAGGTGCTCGGCGAAGAAGGCATGGCCGATCAGGGCGATACCGACAATGCCGAGGCCTTCCCAGACCGCGTAGGCGACAGCCAAGGGGATGACGCGGAGCGCGATGCTGAGCAGGGCGAAAGACAGTCCGATCAGCACGAGCGGCAGGACCGCGACGAAGACCGGCGCCGCGACGAAGGCCTTGAGCGCCGACGTCGCGAGCAACTCGACGGCGATGGCCGCGAGCAGGATCAACCAATGAAAAGACATAAGTCACACAAGGGCGCTGGCCCGGGGCGCAGGCGACGCGGGTGCGGCGTCTGCGGGGTGCGCATCGTTAGCGTTTAAGAGACGATGTTCGAGATGAAGGGAGCGCTCAGGCTTTCGCCGAAGGCCAGCACACCACCATGCCCAAATGTTACGGAAATACCCGTGGGCAAAGTCGATAAAATATGTGCTTCTCAGACACTCATCGAGGCCTTAAGTGCCTGAATCTATGCTTTTTGTCAACTCGACCATAACTTTTGCGGTACTTTTCGGTCTATTTTCGACTGGTGAAACCACCAGCTAATACCTTGAAGGCCCGAGCGAAAATCAACCTTTCCATACGTCCGGAAAAAGATGCTCCGCCGCCGCCGTTTTGGGGCGTTCCCGATGGCATAAAATCGCTTCAAATCCCGATCGCTTCCGCAGAGTCCGATTAAGTCTTCCGAGAGCAATTTGCGCTAGGTCACGAGGGCTTTCAGCGCGGCTGTGTCAGTCGCCGCGCGCGAGGACTGGACCACATGGGCGCTTTCGACGTTCGCGACCTGATCAAGGCGGATTCGGCCGGCACAGCGCCGACCAGCGGAGAGGCTGCCAGCACGCGGGCCTTCCATCCGCTGGCCGAGCGCATCGCCGCCATGCCGGTCAAGCAGACGCTGTCGCCGGTGCTGATCGAGGGGTTGGTGCGCCTCGCCGATGTGCTGGTGATCCTCAGCGTCGGCGGGCTGATCTTCGCCTTCTATGTCGCCGGCGCAGTCGATTACACCCTGCCCTATCACGTTACCGTGCCGCTGCTGGCGGTCGGTGCACTCGCTGCATTCCAGGCGCTGCACCTCTACCATGTCGGCGCGCTGCGCAATTTCATCACCATGGCGGTGCGGATCATCGCCGGCTGGACCGTGTTGTTCCTGCTGGCGCTCGCCGGCTTCTTCTTTCTCAAGGTCGGCGACCAGGTCTCGCGCGTCTGGCTTGCCAGCTTCTATGCGGTCGGCCTTGCGCTTCTGCTGGTCGAACGACTGGCCGCCTCCCTCATCGTGCTGCGCCTCACCCGGATGGGCCGCCTCGAGCGGCGCACCGCGGTCGTCGGCGGTGGACCGGCCGGCGAGGAACTGATCAAGGCGCTGGAAGCGCAACGCGACACCGGCCTGCGCATCTGCGGCGTGTTCGACGACCGCAATGACGACCGCTCGCCCGATCTCGTCGCCGGCTATCCCAAGCTCGGCACGATCGACGATCTCGTCGAATTCGCGCGCCGCACCAAGCTCGACCTCGTGATCTTCACGCTGCCGATCTCGGCCGAGGCGCGCCTGCTCACCATGCTGCGCAAGCTCTGGGTGCTGCCGATCGATATCCGGCTCTCGGCCCATATGTCGAAACTCAGATTCCGGCCGCGCTCCTATTCCTATATCGGCGCGGTCCCGGTGCTCGACGTGTTCGACCGGCCGATCGCCGACTGGGACATCGTCGTCAAATGGCTGTTCGACAAGATCGTCGGCACGCTGGCGCTGATCGCGCTCTCGCCGCTGATGCTGGCAACCGCCATCGCGGTCAAGCTCGACTCCAAGGGACCGGTCCTGTTCCGCCAGAAGCGCTACGGCTTCAACAACGAGATGATCTCGGTGCTGAAGTTCCGCTCGCTCTATCACGAGATGAGCGACCATGCCGCCGCCAAGCAGGTGACCAAGAACGATCCGCGCGTCACCCGCGTCGGCCGTTTCATCCGCAAGACCTCGATCGACGAGCTGCCGCAGCTCCTCAATGTCGTGTTCAAGGGCAATCTCTCGCTGGTCGGCCCGCGCCCGCATGCGATCCACGCCACCGCCTCGAACCGCGCCTATGAGCAGGTCGTCGATGGCTATTTCGCCCGCCACAAGGTCAAACCCGGCATCACCGGCTGGGCCCAGGTCCATGGCTGGCGCGGCGAGACCGACACGGAGGACAAGATCCAGCGCCGCGTCGAGCATGATCTCTATTACATCGAGAACTGGTCGGTGCTGCTCGACCTCTACATCCTGATCAAGACGCCGTTCTCGCTGATGACCAAGAACGAGAACGCCTATTGAGCACGCTGGCGCAACGGCAGGATGGCGACGCCCGCCGCAGGCGGCTGACCATCTCCCATGCCGCGATCAAGCGCGGCGCGCTGTGGCTGCTGATGGCGGTGAGCTGGATCGCCCTGATCGAGCCCTCGCCCTATGAATTCGTCTTCCTGATCGCGCTGCTCGTCTTCGCGCTCACCGGCATCCGCTTCTCGCAGAAGCTGCTGCCGATGGCCCTCCTGCTGCTGCTCTACAATATCGGCGGCGTGATCGCCCTGATCCCGTGGATGGACGAGCCGGCCTCGGTCCGCTTCACCGCCGTCTCGGTCTACCTGATGCTGACGGCGATCTTCTTTGCCGCGATCATGGCGGAGGACACGCTCGCAAGGCTCAACACCCTGAACAGCGGCTATCTGTTCGCCGCCTGGTGCGCCGGCCTGGCCGGTATCGTCGGCTATTTCGACATTGCCGGGCTGGGCAGCGTCTTCACGCTGAGCGGCCGCGCTTCGGGCACCTTCAAGGACCCGAACGTGCTCGGCCCCTTCTTGGTGCTGCCGCTGATCTATCTGCTGCACGCCGTGCTCATCGGCCGCATAGGGCTGGTGAAGGGTTTCCTGCTGATGAGCATACCGCTGCTGGCCGTCTTCCTGTCATTCTCGCGCGGCGCCTGGGGCAACATCGTCGCTGCGACCTTGCTGATGGTGGGGCTGACCTTCCTGACCTCGACCAGCGCCTCGCAGCGCGCCCGCATCGTCTTCCTGACCTTGATGATGCTGGTGCTGGTGGTGGTGGCGATGCTGATCGCGCTCTCCTTCGAGAACATCCGCAGCGTCTTCGAGATCCGCGCCAGCCTGGACCAGGACTACGACCAGGGCGTCACCGGCCGCTTCGGCAACCAGCTGCGCTCGATCCCGATGCTGCTGGATCTGCCCAACGGCTTCGGGCCGCTGCGCTTCCGTTTCACCTTCCCGGAAGACCCGCACAACGTCTACGTCAACGCCTTCGCATCCTATGGCTGGATCGGCGGCTTCGCCTTCCTGGCGCTGACGGCGGCGACCTGCATCGCCGGCTGGCGCGTCGTGTTCCGCCGCACGCCCTGGCAGGGCCACGCGATCGTGCTGTGGTCGGTGCTGTTCGTCACGATCCTGCAGGGCCTGCAGATCGACACCGATCACTGGCGGCACTTCTATCTGCTGCTCGGCCTGATCTGGGGGCTGGCGGCACTGCCGACGCCAGCCTCAAACGCTCAGCGCTCCTTGCGCACAACCACGTAAGCGTAGGTCGTCACGAAGCGCCAATCGGTCCTGGCCGCGAGCCGGTTGAAGGCGGCATCCAAGCCGCGCAGGCCCGGCATCCGATCAAAATAGCCATGGCCCCAGAAGGGCTGGATATGGATGTCGCTGAAGCCGGCCCGGCGCAGCATCGGTCCGAGCGTGGCGTTGCTGCCGCGGCACCAGTCGTAGAAGGCCGGGAACTTCGGATCGCCACCGCCCTCGCGCCGTGCCGGGAAGAGCGCGTGCACGATGGCGCGCGAGGCCTTTTCCGGCAGGATATGGTTGAGCGCGAAGACCGGCGCCCACAGGGTCGGGACGAAAGCCAGCCCAATGCCGCCGGGCGCCAGCAAGGCGTGGATGTTGCTCCAGGCGCGCTCGACGTCATGGACGTGCTCGAAGACCATGCGCGAGACCATCATGTCATAGCCGCCGCGGGCGATGTCGGGCTCGGAGAGGTCCCCGGCGATGTCGAAGCGGGCGGTGCGCAGCCCCTCTGGCGTCAGGGCGAGCTCGCCGGCGTCGATGTCGTTGACGACGAGGTTGAGCCCATAGCGGCCCGCCTCCTCCGCGCTGAACAGCGGATCGCGGCCGCCACCGATCTCGCAGAGCCGCTTCAGGTTGAACTGGTGCATCAGCGCCAGGATCGTCGCCTCGTAATGGTCCCAGGCCCAGCTCGAATGCCAATCGGGCTGGAGTCCGGCGAAGAAGCTCTCGAGCGAGCCCCTCCCCGTCGCGACGGCGGCCTGCGGCCGCAGCGGCCGACGATCGGTCAACGCCATCGACATGACGATATGTCCCGTTTCCTGCTGTGAGGCGCCGACCCTGCGCCTGCGGCGGAGGCCGCGCAATCGAAGCCCTAAGAAACGGTTAACGCGCGATCGGCGGCATCGCCTCGAAACGAGACGGCGCTCTCTATCCTGCATGCGCTGCGCGGCGCCGGTTGAGCGAGCCCGCGGGATGATGACCGACGGCCTGAAGACAATGCGCCGGCGGCCTCCCGCCGGCGAGGCCCTGCCCGATTCAGGACGTCGTGGCGCGCCCTCTGCGGCCACGCTGAACCGGCGTCGCACGAGGTCTTGCGATCGGCTCCATCCTGGCGAAGACCGGATTCGGATTATGGTCGAGTGCGGCTCCAGTGGCCACATCGACGCCCATGCCGATCACGCCACCAATCAGGACATTGCCGGCAAAACCGGCTGCGCCACCGCCGCTGACATCCGTCCTCACATGGACCTGCTGGTCCTTGTGGCCCTCCAGCGAGAAGGTCGCGACGAACTCCTGTCGGCGCGAGATCGGCAATGTGCACGGCGTTGCCGGACAGGTCAGCCCGGTCGAGGTTCGCATCTCCGCTCCGGGCGGATCGGAGTTGAATGTGACGTCATTGTTCATGCCACGCGTAACCGTGCCGCACGCGCCCAGCCCGAGCGCGACGGCGCAAGCCATCAGCTTCTTCATGTGATTGCCGCCCCATATTCCCCATACCGGGAGTTGCATAGGCGGCTGCATTCGTCGACCGGTCGCGCAACTTTTCCACAGCAGCCGCGCGTTCCGCAGAAGCCTCAGCGGCACTCGGTCAGTTCGCCGTTGCTCACTTTGTGCGTATGGCACGTCGCGGGACGCGCTTCCTCGCGGGCGCAGGCAGAAACCACCAGAGCAAGGAACAACGAAGCGACGATGAGACTGCAAGGCCGATTGGGCATGCGAGTATCCGTCGGAATTTTGTGGTGAGTTTCAGCGCCGGCCTGAAACTAAAGAAAAAAATGGTCGGAGCGAGAGGATTCGAACCTCCGACCCCTTGTCCCCCAGACAAGTGCGCTAACCGGGCTGCGCTACGCTCCGACGCGACGGCTTATAGAGGGCCGGCCGCCGCGATGCAACGCGTCAATCGCCGGGTGGCGCTACTGGATTCACAGCTGTCGATCATCATGCGATGGCGGCGCGACCTCGGCCGGCGTGATGCCCCGTCGGCCCGAGCGGCGGACCAGCGTCCGGACGAGGCCGGCAAGCACGATCACCAGCGGCAGGGCCAGCGCCGCATTGTTCTCGAAGGCGAGCCAGAGTGAGGCCGCGAGCGTCGCGACGATCCCCAGGATCAGGAGGATGTTGGTCATGCCTGCCTCCGTCCGGCTACGGAGCGCCTGGCGGCGAGGCAAAGCCCCGCGCCACGGCCAATCCACAGTTCAGCCGGCCAACCATATCCGGACTTTCCGGGCGAAACCTGGAACCGTCAAGCGAAGGTCGATGCCAGACCCCGGCCTTGGCGCTGAGGTTGCTTGACGGTGGCGCGCGAGCTGCTCCGCACATGGCGCTCGCTGCTTGGACGAGCCGGATGCAAGTCTGCGCCGGCAGCCAACGCGGGCGAGGGCTCCACCGTTGCCGCTGTCAGACCGAGGGGGTCGACGAGGTGCGCGAGGGTCCGCGCGCCGATACGCGCCTGCGCGCTGGCATAGTCGGCAGCCTGATCGCGCACCCTGTCGGCGATGGCCTCGAAAAGCTGGAACATCATGGCATTGTTCTCCGTGCCGCATCGCGGCGTCGCGAAGACAACGCGCGAGAACGACATCGGTGCCGCCGGAGGGCGACGGCCGAAGCGTTTCACGGCATGGTAGGGGCCCGAAGCCAAGGACCGGTGCCATGACCCGCCCTGCCCTGCTCGCTCTGCTCGGCCTTCTTGTCCATGGCGGCGACGCCAGGGCCTCGCTGTTCTGCGTCGTTCCCGAAACGGCCGACGGCTTCGTTGCGCTTCGCGCCGCCCCCAGCGCGCAGGGTCGGCTGATCCTGCGCATGAGGGCTGGCGACGAGGTCCAGATCGTCGAAGGCGGACGCGGCGGCTGGAGCAAAGTCAGGCACTGGCCCGGCGATGCCAGGCTGGCGAACGGCTATACCGGCTTCACCGAGGGCCATGCCGCACGGCGCTTCCTCAGAGATTGCGGCTGAGCGCCGACAGAGCCAATTCCGGCCCATGAAACGCCGCCGTCGACTTTGCCGACACGAACAGAATCGTCTTCATTGAAGCGGAGCTGGAGGCCGCCGCATATGACCACGCCCTGCATCATCACGGTCGCGATCACCGGCTCGCTGCCGGGTAAGCGCGACAATCCGGCGGTGCCGATCACGATTCCCGAACAGGTCGAGTCGACCCAGGAAGCCTTCGAGGCCGGGGCGAGCCTGGCGCATTGCCATGTCCGCAGCGACGAGGGCACGCCGAGCTCCGATCCCGAGCGCTTCGGACGGCTGCTCGAAGGCCTGCGCAAGCATTGCCCCGGCATGATCGTGCAGTTCTCGACCGGCGGGCGCTCCGGCGCAGGCCGCGAGCGCGGCGGCATGATTCCGCTGAAGCCCGACATGGCCTCGCTCTCGACCGGATCCTGCAATTTCCCGACCCGGGTCTACGAGAACAGCCCGGAACTGGTCGACTGGCTCGCAGCCGAGATGAAGGCCCATGGCGTCAAGCCGGAGATCGAGGCCTTCGACCTGTCGATGATTTTCAAGGCGGTCGAGATGGGCGTGGCGGGCGCGATCGAGGGCCCGCTGCACGTCCAGTTCGTCATGGGCGTGAAGAACGCCATGCCGGTCGACCGTGCCGTGTTCGAGTTCTACATCGCGACGCTGAAGCGCCTCGCCCCCGACGCGACCTGGACCGGGGCCGGCATCGGCCGCGACCAGATCACGCTGAACCGCTGGTCGCTCGAGCTCGGTGGCCATTGCCGCACCGGGCTGGAGGACAATGTCCGGCTCGACCGCGATCGGCTGGCACCGTCGAACGCAGCGCTGGTCGAGCGCATCGTCGCCCTCTGCCCCGAATATGGTCGCCGGCCGGCTACGGTGGCGGAGGCGCGCAGCCTGCTGAAACTGCCGCCGGCTGCATGAACAAAGGCCTGCAACGGCAAGGTTTCATTAACGTATTCTGTTCAAATGCGGTTCACAGGGTGAACGTTATCTTCATGATGCTGCCCCGATCACTGGAGGCCTCGTCATGACCCTGGACTGGCGCAACAGCCTGATGCTCGGCTTCATCGCAGCCGTATTCGTCGTCTGCCTGTTCGGCCCCTATATGATCTCGGTGATGCTCGGCGGGCTCGGCCTGACGTGCTATCTTACGAAGCACATCAGGCCTGGAGCATAACCCGCGTCAGGCCGCGAGCGCCTGACGTCCCGCCAACCAATCCCGCACCAGCCCCAGATCCGCCTGCGACAAGCCATGACCGGTCGGCAGGCTGCGATGGAACACCGCAGCCCCTGCCCCACTGAGCGTCGCCGCCAGCCGCGCCGCGTTCTCCTCCGGAATGATCGGATCGAAGCTGCCGGAGACGATCAGCACCGGCTTAGCCGTCAGCTCCGCTGCGGGCGGCTTGAGGAAGGGCGACATCGCCCGCAGCAGCACCGCTCCCGAGAGCACCTCGGGCCTGAGCAACAGCATCGCTGCGGCGATGTTGGCGCCGTTCGAGAAGCCGAGCGCGATCGGCGCCGGCAGCCCGTACTCCGCCCTCGCCCGCTCGACGAAATCGGCGAGCTCATGCGTGCGCCGGCGCAGATCGTCCTCGTCGAAGACGCCTTCGGCCAGGCGGCGAAAGAAGCGCGGCATGCCGGCTTCCAGGGTGCGCCCGCGTGGCGAGAGCAGCGCTGCGCCCGGCGCGACGGTGCGCCCGAGCGGCAGCAGATCATTCTCGTCGCCACCGGTGCCATGCAGCAGCAGGAGCGGCGCCTGGCCGGGCGCGGTCGCCGGCTCGAAGCGATGGATGAAGGTTTCGGGCGCGCTCATGACGCGGCCTCCTTTCATGATGATAGCGGGCATGGGCGCCCCGCCCGAAGGCGGAGCGCATGTTGAGTGTCAGGCCAGCGCCGGCAGGACGGCCTCGATCTCCGCGCGGCGCTTCTCGTACTGCGCCGGCAGCTTGAGCGCGCCACCGAGATCCTCGACCGGCTCGTCGATGGCGAAGCCGGGCGCGTCGGTCGCGATCTCGAACAGCACACCGCCGGGCTCGCGGAAGTAGACGGAGCGGAAATAGTACCGATCCCTCTGCTCCGTGGTGCGCAGACCGAATGTCTCGGCCAGCTGCTTCACCATCCGCTCCTGCTCGGCGTCGTCGCCGGCGCGGAAGGCGATATGGTGCACCGAGCCCGCGCCCATCCGTGCCGGCAGGAAGCCGCCGGCTGCGCGCAGGTCGACGACACCGCCATGAAGCGTGCCTTCGGCCCGCATGCGGACGGTGTTGTCCTCGCGGCCGGCTTCGGTGAAGCCGAACACGTCGCGCAGGATCGCGGCGGTGGTCTCCGTCTTGTCGAGCAGCAGGGTAACGCCGTGGAAGCCGCGGATCGCGAATTCGGCCGGCACTTCGCCATTGTCCCAGGCCGGCTCGCTCTCGCTGCCGGGCACCGCGACCAAAGCGAGCCGCATGCCGTCCGGATCACGGAAGGCAAGCACCGTCTCGCCGAAGCGCTTCCGGGGCACGTCATGTGCGACACCGCTCGCAACGAAGCGATGCGTCCAATAGCCGATCGCCGCTTCCGGGATACGGAAGGCCGTCTCCTGCGTCTCGCCGACACCGAGCCGGCCGGCCGCGACATGATCCCAGGGAAAGAAGGTCAGGATCGTGCCCGGGTTGCCGCCGGCATCGCCAAAATAGAGGTGCCAGGTGGTCGGATCGTCGAAGTTCACAGTCTTCTTGACCAGGCGCAGGCCGAGGACGCGGCTGTAGAAATCGAGATTGCGGCGCGCCGGGCCGGCGATGGCGGTGACGTGGTGGATGCCGTTGATCTGCATGATGTCGTCCTCCGGGCTGCGGGAGACTGCCCTCGTTGACGCCAAGATGATCACGCTTTGCCCGAATACCAGCTCGCAATCATTGCGTACTAGCAATGTCATTATCCTGAAATGCCAATTTGAATTGCGACACCGCCTTCATCATTCTCTGTCGCAGACCACCCCGGTCCTTCGGAGAAAGACCATGATCGACACCCGTTTCGCCCCCTATGGCGCATTGTCCCTACGCGTCGCGCTCGGCGTCATGTTCATTGCCCACGCCTATCTGAAGCTCGCCATCTTCACCGTTCCCGGCTTTGCCGGCTTCCTCGGCCAGATCGGCCTGCCCGGCTTCCTCGCCTGGCCGATCATCCTGGCGGAGACGCTCGGCGGGCTCGCCATCCTCACCGGCTTCTATGGCCGCTATGTCTCGCTCGCCTTGCTGCCGATCCTGCTCGGCGCGCTCAGCGTTCACGCCCCCAATGGCTGGCTGTTCACCGCCCCGAACGGCGGCTGGGAATATCCCGCCTTCCTCGCCGTCGCCGCCCTTGCGCATGTTCTGATCGGCGATGGCGCCCTGGCGTTGCGCCCTGCCGCCTTCGGCGGCGCTTCGAAGCCCGCTCTCGCCTGAGCGCTTCTCACTGTCGGACAGAACGGGCGACAGGTTGCTGCAACCTGTCGCCCGTACCATGTTCAGGGCAGCCTCTTTCGCCTGGAGCCATCCCTTGCCGAACGCCGCCGCTTCCGTCGCCTGGGACGATTTCCGACTGATCAAGGCCATCGCCGAGGCGCGCAGCCTGCCGGCAGCCGCCGAACTGATCGGCCTCAACCACTCGACCGTCTTCCGCCGGCTCGGCCAGATCGAGGAAACCCTCGGCACGCGCCTGTTCGAGCGGCACCGCTCCGGCTACGTGCCCACTCCCGCCGGCGAGGAGATGGCTGCCCTGGCCGAGCGGCTGGAGATCGACATCGCGGGCTTCACCCGCCGCCTCGTCGGCCGCGAAATCCTGCCGGCTGGAGAGCTACGCGTCACCACCAACGACTCGCTGCTGGTCGAGTTGCTGACGCCGCTCTTCGCCACCTTCATGAAACAATGCCCGGACATCCGGCTCGAGGTGCTGCTTGGCAACCAGGCGCTCAACCTCAGCAAGCGCGACGCCGATGTCGCGATCCGCGCCACCGACAGCCCGCCGGAGAACCTGATCGGCCGGCGCGTGGCCCGGATCGGCTGGGCGCTCTACGGGCGCGCCACCGACTTTCCGGAGGGAGCTCCACCCGACCAGTCCGAACTCACCGGGCAGCGCTGGATCTCGCTCGGCGACCAGTTCAGCAACTTCAAGGTGGTGCAGTATCGGCAAAAGCACATTCCGGCCGACCAGACCGTCTACAAGCTCAACACCGTGCTGGGCCTCGCCGAGGCGGTCGAGGCCGGCATCGGCATCGGCTTCCTGCCCTGCTTCATCGCTGACAAGCGCCCAAGTCTGCTGCGGCTCGCGCCGCCACAGACCGGCTACGCCGCCGATCTGTGGCTGCTGACCCATCCGGACCTGCGCCACTCGCCGCGGGTGCGCCTGTTCCTCGACTTCATGGCGGCAGAACTGACCAAGCTGCGGCCGCTGATGGAGGGCGGCGCGATCACGCAAACTGACGCAGAGCCGGCCGTTGAAGCCGGCTCCGACCAGGCATTAGGATGACGCTATGGAACTGCTCATCCCCCTGCTCGCCGGCATGGCGCTGATCTGGCTGGTCGGCCGCCACGTCCCCTGGAACGCCAAGCTGATGACGGTCGTCGTGACGCTGGCGGTCATCGTCGTAATCGTGCTGCTCGAGCGTAACGACCTCTGGCCAGAGGCGTTCCGGCGGCGTTGAGCCGCCGCCGGTTCGGCTGGGCGAGCTGCCTCAGGAGACGAGCTTCAGCCCGACGATGCCGGCGACTATCAAGCCGATGCAGGCAAGACGCAGCGCCGTCGCCGGCTCCCCGAACAGGACGATGCCGAGGATGGCGGTGCCGATCGTGCCGATCCCGGTCCAGATCGCATAGGCCGTGCCGAGCGGCAGGCTCTTCAGCGCGAGGCCAAGCAGGCCAAGGCTCACCACCATGCTGCCGACCGTCAGGGCAGTCGGGATGAGGCGGGTGAAACCGTGCGTGTATTTCAGCCCAATGGCCCAGCCGATTTCGAACAGGCCGGCAAAGAAAAGATAAGTCCAGGCCATGGTGGCCCTCCTCATGAGAAGGGCGGGGTCGTCCACGCCTGTTGGGAAACGCGTGCTCAAAGGCATCGCGGAGGCCGTCCTCGCGGCTGATCTAGCGATCCCTGACCGGCGGTTCAAGCGCTGGCAGCGCTCAGGCGTCCTCGGCGGCCGCGGTCGCCAGGGCGCCGTGCAGCAGGCGGCGGCATTCGATCAATTCGGAAAGCGTCGCCTTCAGGAAGGCGAGATCGTCGGCGCCGATCAGCGGCTGGGCCGAACGCGGCAGGGAAGAGAGCAGCGCCTTCGCAGCGAAGCCCGGCTCGGCGGCAGCTGCAGGGTGATGGTACTGCGCCGATGGCGGCGCCGGCATCGGCTCCGGGCGCGACGATGCGGTTGGCGCAGCAGGCTGGGCAGCGGGAGAGGCGACGATCTCGCCGCCGCGGCCGATCGCCTGGACATGGCGCGGCCCCTGTTCCTTCAGGATGCGCTGCAGACCCTTGATGGTGTAGCCCTCGCCATAGAGCAGGCGACGGATACCCTTCAGCAGGGCGACATCGTCAGGCCGGTAATAGCGCCGGCCGCCACCGCGCTTCAGCGGCTTGATCTGGGAGAAGCGCGTTTCCCAGAAACGCAGGACATGCTGGGGAATGTCGAGGTCATCTGCGACCTCGCTGATGGTTCTGAATGCGTCCGGGCTCTTATTATCCAATTCGGCCTCATATGCGCCGTCGTGGAACTCCAGAGTCACTCTTCCTCGCCCGCGCCGTTCAGTCCGTTGATCTTCGCCTTCATCACGTTCGACGGCTTGAACACCATCACGCGACGCGGCTCGATCGGAACTTCGACGCCGGTTTTCGGATTACGCCCGATTCGCTCGCCTTTGTCGCGCACCACGAAGGAGCCGAACGAGGATAATTTGACGTTTTCCCCACGCGCGACCGCGTCGCAGATCTCGTCCAACACCACTTCGACGAGCTTGGACGACTCTGTCCGCGACAGGCCGATCTTCTGGTAGACGGCCTCGCACAGATCAGCCCGCGTAATCGTTTGCCCCGCCATCAATTCCTCCAAGGCGTTTCTTCAAACAGCGGCGTCCCTATCAACCTCGCCCCACCGGAGGCGGACGCTAGGCGGCGAGGCGATTGCGGTCAATCCTCGGCGCGCTCGCACAGGTTGAAAAACGCGGAAAATCCGCGCTGACGCCGCTAAGAAAATGTCATAAATCCAAAGCGCTTAGCTTGGCAGGCCCAACCGCTGCCGCTACCAGCGGATCAGCGCCGACCCCCAGGTGAAGCCGCCGCCCATCGCCTCAATCAGCACGAGCTGCCCAGGCTTGATCCGTCCGTCCGAATGGGCCTGCGCCAAAGCGAGCGGGATCGAGGCCGCCGAGGTGTTGCCGTGCTTGTCGACGGTGATGACCACCCGGTCCTCGCTGATACCGAGCTTGTGGGCGGTGGCGTCGATGATGCGGCGATTGGCCTGGTGCGGCACGAACCAGTCGATATCGGCGCCGGTGAGCCCGGTTTCCTCGAAGGTGTGGCGCACCGTATCGGCCAGGTTGACCACCGCGTGCTTGAAGACCTCCCGGCCCTCCATGCGCAGGAAGCCCACTGTCTTGGTCGAGCCCGGCCCGCCATCGACATAAAGCTTGTTCATGTAGCGGCCGTCGGAGCGGATATGGGTCGTCAGCACGCCGCGATCGGCGAGCGTGCCGTTGCCCTGCTCCGCCCTGAGCACCACGGCGCCGGCGCCGTCGCCGAACAGCACGCAGGTGGCGCGGTCCTCCCAATCGAGAATGCGCGAGAAGGTCTCGGCGCCGATGACCAGCGCTGTCTTCGCCGCACCGCTGGTCAGGAACTTGTCGGCGGTCGCGAGCGCGAAGACGAAGCCGGAGCAGACGGCCTGCAGATCGAAGGCCGCGCCGTGGCTGATGCCGAGCGCAGCCTGGATCTCGGTCGCGGTCGCAGGAAAGGTGTGGTCGGGCGTCGCGGTCGCGACGATGATGAGGTCGACCTCGCTCGCCGGGATACCGGCGTCGGCGAGCGCGGCCTGAGCCGCCTTCAGGCCGAGCGTGCCGGTGGTCTCGTCATCGGCCGCGATATGACGGGCACGGATGCCGGTGCGCTGGACGATCCACTCATCGTTGGTGTCGACCTTCGCCGCCAATTCGGCGTTGGTGAGGATTCGCGCAGGCAGATAGGAGCCGCAGCCGCGCAGGACGGATCGCATTCTGGACAAGGACGTTTCTCTTCCCTACTCGCCCTAGAGCCCGTTCCGATCAGCTTGCCCTGCAAGCTGATCGACAAAACGGTCTCTCACTTTGTTTGGAGACGGATTCACCGACAGATTATCCAACCTGATCGGATCCGGCTCCCGCGACCTGCGGAACTGCCGGTGCCGCGCTGGGCCGCGCCGTCGCGGCGACCATCTCGCGCACCTTGGCCATCAGATTCTCGCGCGCCATTTCGTAGCCGAGTTCGGTGGCGCTGGCGAACCCGACGGCATCCGTGCCGCCATGGCTCTTGATCACGATGCCTTCCAGACCGAGAAAGACACCGCCATTGACCTTGCGCGGGTCCATCTTGTCCTTCAGCGCCGCGAAGGCGCCACGAGCGAGAAGATAGCCGATTTTCGACATCAGTGAACGGCCCATCGCCGCACGCAGATACTCGCCGATCTGCTTGGCCGTGCCTTCGGCGGTCTTCAGCGCAATATTGCCGGTAAATCCCTCGGTGACGACGACATCGACCGTGCCCTTGCCGAGATCATCGCCCTCGACGAAGCCGTGATAATCGAGATGCGGCAGGTTGCTCTCGCGCAGGATGCGACCCGCTTCCTTGACCGCCTCGACGCCCTTGATCTCCTCGACGCCGACATTGAGCAGGCCGACGCTCGGCCGGTCGATGTCGAAGACGACACGCGCCATGGCGGCGCCCATCACCGCAAGGTCGACCAGATGCTGGGCATCGGCGCCGATGGTGGCACCGACATCGAGCACGACGCTCTCGCCGCGCACCGTCGGCCACAGACAGGCGATCGCCGGCCGGTCGACCTGCGGCATCGACTTCAAGCAGAATTTCGACATCGCCATCAGCGCGCCGGTGTTGCCGGCCGAGACGGTGACGTCGGCCTCGCCGATCTTGGTCGCGTCGATAGCGCGCCACATCGACGATTTGTAGCGGCCATAGCGCAGCGCCTGGCTCGGCTTGTCGTCCATCTTCACCGAGACCTCGGTGTGGTGGAAGGTCGTCACCGCCTTGAGCTTCGGATGGGCGTCGAGCAGCGGCAGGACCAGCGCCTCGTCACCGAAGATCACGAACTTCGCATCGGGGCGGCGTTCGAGCGTGAGCGCGGCGCCCGGAATGACCACGGAGGGGCCGTGATCACCGCCCATGGCGTCGAGCGCGATTGTAACCGGGCGTGTCATGAGAGGGTGGTCAATTCCAGGGACTGTGCCCCCAGCCTGGGTGGCCGGGCGGGCGGCGGACCATAGCGGGTTGGCCGCCCGCCGCAAGCCAAAGCGTTGATGTTTTTAGCGATCATTCGCCGCGTTTCAGCTGTAGGAGCGCGGCGAAAGGCGATTCGGCTTCCGTCTCAGGCGCCGGTTCGGTGAAGGCGACGCCAGGCTTGCGCGGATAGGGATCGAGCGCGAGCGCGAGGAATTCGAGCGTGACCACGCCCAGATCGATCATGCCGTCGACGATCGGCTCCGGCGGCTCTTCCTCGTTCAGCAACACCTCGATGTCGATCTCGTCATCCTCCGACGGCCGCGCGGCAATCTCGGCCTCGGGCGCGAAGTCGAGCTTGACCGGCACGTTGAGTTCGACCGGGAAAGGATCGACGGTGACGACGCAGTTCTGGTGCAGGCTCGCCTTGATCATGCCCTCGAGCTTGACCCGCTCGCCATTGCGCGACAGCGAATAGCTCGCCTTCAGCGCCTCGGCCGAGGCGATACCGAGGAAGGTCGCAATCGCTGCGAGGTCGCCCTGCTCCGCCGCCAGCTCAACGGCGACCGGGCGCAAGGTGATGGTCTCGACGCGGAGCGGGTGCGAAAACGGCAATGTGTCCGGGCTGGAATCGGTCATGTGGCGATGCTGTCTGCGAAGTGCGAGAACAAGGGATTGGCGGCGAGGATATCGTCGAGCGAGCGCGTGGCCAAGACGGCGGCGGCGCTCCTGACATGGCGCGCGAGCGCCGGCGCATCAACCCCAGCACCGACATTGCGCAGTAGAGCCGCCTCGAGCGCATCGGGCGCCGCAGCGGCGAGCGCCTCCTCATAGCCGCTCAGGCGACCATAGAAGCTGCGGCCGATCTTCTTCATCCGCTTCGGCACGGCGACGTCGCTGGTGCCGCCCTGGCGGAAGCCGAGCTCGAGATAGGCAAAGCTGGCGTCGATCAGGTCCTGCGCCACATCGGCCGCCGGCGCCGGCAATTCGCGCAGGCGGCGCAGAACCAGGAAGAGATGGAGCGTCAGTGCCTCGAACCGGCCCTCGAAATCATCGGGCACGCGTCCATCGAGATAAAGCGAAGGCTCGCGCGAGGCAGAGACAATGCGCTCCAGCACCGCATTGACCGGCGCCATGCGCGCGCGCTTCCTGCCGAACAGGCCGAAGATCACAGCCTCTACCCTCACCTTTCCCGGCTCGCTTAGCTAAAAAGCGACTTGCCTTGCCAAAGCCATGCTCGGGCGTTACGCCAAGCGCACCCACCCTGACAAGCGCGGCAGCACCGCGCGCCTGCCTCCGGATCCGCCAAGCATGACCGCTCCGACCCGCCGTACCGTCCTGATCGGCTCGCTGGCCGCCGCGTTGCCGCTGGCCGGCTGTGGCACTGCCACCAATCTCGGCCTCCGCACCCCGACCTCGGCCGGTCTCAACGAGGAGTTCACCCGCGGCTTCGTCATGGATGACGAGCTGATCGGCAAGGTGAAGCCCGGCATGGACGTACAAACGGTGCTGACCACGCTCGGCACGCCGTCGACCACCTCGACCGTCGGCAACCGCACCTTCTACTACATCAGCCAGAAGGTTCGCCGGCGCTTCCAGTTCCAGGAGTTCGCGGTCATCGATCAGCAGGTCCTGGTGATCTATTTCAACAAGGGCTTCAAGGTCGAGCGCATTGCCAATTACGGCCTGCAGGACGGCGTGATCTTCGACTTCATCAGCCGCACCACCACGACCGGCGGCGAGGAGCAGAGCTTCCTGCGCAACCTGTTCCGCGGCGTCACCAAGTTCTCGCCATTCGGCACCTCATAGGCGCCTGTCCGCACCGAATGCAAAAAACCCGCGGCGCTGCCGCGGGGTTTTTTCTTTCCCTCCTGCCTAGAGCCGGATGATTTCAGTTGGAACCGCAAGGCGATACCAACTGAAATCTGAATCCGTCTCTTATCAAAGAGTTAGAGCAGGATTCTTGCGAAAAACCGGTTCCCACTTTTTCGCATCCTGCTCTAGATGCCTCAACCGCTTTTCGGCTTCCGTTCAGGCAGCGTCATCGCGAACACCCCGACGATGACCAGAGCGAGCCCGGCCCAGGCGGTCGCGCTCAAGCGCTCGCCAAGGAACAGGACGCCGATGGCGACGCCGGTGGGCACGCGCAGATAGGCGACCGAGGTCGTGCCGACCGTGCCGAGCCGGTCGATCAGCCTGAAATAGATGATGAAGGCGAGCGCGGTCGAGAACACCGACAGAGCCAGCAGCGCCTGAATCGACTGAGGTGACGGCGAGAGCGTCCAGGGCCGGTCGATGAGCAGGCTGAAGGGGATCAGGATCACGGCGCCGCAGATCAGCGATCCGGCCGCCGGCATGATCGGGTCGAGCCCCTTGAAATTGCGCCCGAACAGCGCCGCCCCGCCATAACAGGCCGCCGCCGCGACCAGAGCGAGCTGCGCCCAGAGCTCGCGGCCGACCCCCGACAGCGCCTCGACGCCGATGATGAGGCAGACGCCGAGCATGCCGGCGGCAACGCCGAGAAGCTTCCGGCCCACGGCAGCCTCGGCACGGAAGAGCAGCAGGCTCAGCAGGAAGGCGAAGATCGGCGAGCCGGCGTTGAGGATCGCGGCGAGGCCGGCATCGACGCTGGTCTCGGCCCAGGCGATCAGGGTGAACGGCACCGCGCTGTTGAGGCAGGCCTGGATCAGGAAGCGCCGCCAGATCACCGGATCGCGCGGCAGCTTCAGCCCGCGCCAGCGGATGATGACGAGGAGGATCGCGCCGGCGATCAGCGTCCGCGCCGCGATCAGGGTCAGCGGCGGGATCGTCTCGACGCCGAGCTTGATGAAACTGTAGGAGGCGCCCCAGAGCACGGCCAGAAGTACCAGCAGCGCGATGTCGAAAAGCTGGCCATGACGGGCGGCGGGGATGCTGGCAGGCGTGGTCATGAAGGCGCTCCTGGGGACGCCGGGACCATGCCAGCATTGCCGGGCCAGCGCTCTCGCGAACGCTACGGTCCCGGCCGTATCGAGCCGCCATCGTCGCGCCCGCCTCAGCTGCAGGATTTGCCTTGGCATGGCTTGAACCAGGAGCGTAGGCTCAAAAATCAGCGGCAGATGGAGTTCAGCATGAACCCGGAACTCGGCCGGCGAGTGATCGCGATCGCACAGAAGCTCGTCGGCAGCCACTACATCAATGGCGGCTATGGCGCGACGCCCGGACTCAACGATGGCTGCCCGTGTCGATCCGGCGGGATCTCGCTGATCGCCGACGAGAGCAATCTGGAACCGAAGCTCAACTCGGGGAACAAGAAGGCCAATCTCGCCGTCAAAGCGGCGACGATGTCGGTCAAGACCTACTGCGTCTGCGCCGGCAACTACGCCACCTTCTCGGGCGGCCGCGAGACGACGGCGACCGCATCCGACCTCACCGGCTATCTCGACACGCTGAAGGGCAAACCGCCGTCGAGCTGGGAGAACTACGCGGAGCACTACACACCGCGACGCACCTTCGGGCCGGGTCAGAACGGCGGCGACGGCGGCGGCAAACTCGTCTGGGGCCAGTCGTGCAAGGGCATCCGCCATTTCGACTGCGTCGGCTTCATCAGCTTCTGCTACTGGAAAGCCAGCGGCTCCGTCATGCAGCTCGACATCAGCGCCTGGCGCAATCCGAGCGGGGGCAGGCAGGTCTTCGACTTCAAGGCCGGCGAGCGGCCATCCGCGCTGATGGATGGCGACATCCTGGTCAAGGCCGACCACCATATCGGCTATGTCAGCGCCACCGGCACGGTGATCGAAGCGCAGGACTCGCATTTGGGCGTGCGCTCGACGACCGGCTTCATGCTCGCCTCACCCGGCAAGTGGACGCACCTCGTGCGCCTCGCCGGCGCCGCCTCTCCCGAACTGGCCTGGCCGATGGGCTGGTGGCGCGTATGGGACGGCGGCACCTGGTTCTATTATCTCGGGCCCGACGGCGTCGCGAAGTCGAGCAAGACGTCGCCGTTCAATACGCGCACGCCGCCCGGCAAGGCACACAACACCGGCACCTGGGTCTACACTGCGCCGAAGACGCTCGTGATCACCTGGAAACAGGTCGCCGGCGCGCCGAAGCCGTGCAAGGAAACCTTCGTGAACGCGGCCGAAGGGTGCGAACAGATGAACGCGACCTCGAACCTGTACTCGCCGCTGGTCGCGACGCGGATGGAGTGAGGCTCACAGCCTGATTCAAGGTCTACGTAAATCGAATCAGCCGATCGCCCCAAAGCCTTGAGCGCAATGAAAAACCCCGCGGATCGCTCCGCGGGGTTCGTGCTTGATCAGGCTGCTCTCGCGCTCAGGAATGCGCGAGGATGGCGAGCAGCAGCAGCGCGATGATGTTGGTGATCTTGATCGCTGGGTTCACGGCGGGGCCCGCCGTGTCCTTGTAGGGGTCGCCGACGGTGTCACCGGTAACCGAGGCCTTGTGAGCCTCCGAGCCCTTCATGTGGCGCACCCCGTCCTTGTCGACGAAGCCGTCCTCGAAGCTCTTCTTGGCGTTGTCCCAGGCGCCGCCGCCCGAGGTCATCGAGATCGCGACGAAGATGCCGGTGACGATCACGCCCATCAGCATGGCGCCGACCGCGGCGAAGGCCTGGTTCTTGCCGGCGATGGCGCTGATGGCGAAGAAGGTGACGATCGGCGCTAGCACCGGCAGCAGCGAGGGCACGATCATCTCCTTGATCGCGGCCTTGGTCAGCAGGTCGACGGCGCGGGCATAGTCCGGCCGCTCCGTGCCTTCCATGATGCCCGGCTTCTCCTTGAACTGGCGGCGGACTTCCTCGACCACCGAGCCGGCGGCGCGGCCGACCGCGGTCATGCCCATGCCGGCAAAGAGGAAGGGGATGAGGCCGCCGAGCAGCAGGCCGACGACGACATAGGGGTTCGACAGCGAGAAATCGACGACGACGCCCTTGAAGTACTGGAAGGTCGTCGAGCCCGCCTTGTTGGCCTCGGCCACGAAGAAGTTGAGGTCCGAGGTGTAGGCGGCGAACAACACCAGCGCGCCGAGGCCGGCCGAGCCGATCGCGTAGCCCTTGGTGATCGCCTTGGTGGTGTTGCCGACGGCGTCAAGCGCGTCGGTGGAGTGGCGGACTTCCTTGGGCAGGCCGGCCATTTCGGCAATGCCACCGGCGTTGTCGGTGACCGGGCCGAAGGCGTCGAGCGCCACGACAACACCGGCCAGTGCCAGCATCGCCGTGGTGGCGATGGCGATGCCGAACAGGCCGGCGAGGCCGTAGGAGACGATGATGCCGGCGATGATCACGATGGTTGGCAGCGCCGTCGATTCCAGCGAGACCGCGAGGCCCTGGATGACGTTGGTACCGTGGCCGGTGACCGAGGCCTGGGCGATCGAGACGACCGGGCGCTTGCCGGTGCCGGTGTAGTATTCGGTGATGACGACGATCAGCAGAGTCACCGCGAGGCCGACCAGCGCGCAACCGAACAGGGCGCCCGAGGTGAAGGTGACGCCCTGCCCCGTGGTGAACGAGGCGGCGAAGCCGCCGAACATCAGGTAGTTGACCGCGGCGATGGCGCCGACCGAGAGCACGCCGGCGGCGATGAAGCCCTTGTAGAGCGCGCCCATGATCGACTGGTTGGCGCCAAGCTTGACGAAGAAGGTGCCGATGATCGAGGTGACGACGCAGGCCGCACCGATCGCCATTGGGTAGAGCATCATCGTGCCCAGCACCGGCTGGCCGGCGAAGAAGATCGCAGACAGCACCATGGTCGCGACCAGCGTCACCGCATAGGTCTCGAACAGGTCGGCCGCCATGCCGGCGCAGTCGCCGACATTGTCGCCGACATTGTCAGCGATGGTGGCCGGGTTGCGCGGGTCGTCCTCGGGGATACCGGCCTCGACCTTGCCGACGAGGTCGGCGCCGACATCGGCACCCTTGGTGAAGATGCCGCCGCCGAGACGGGCGAAGATCGAGATCAGCGAGGCGCCGAAGCCGAGTGCGACGAGCGAGTCAATGACGACGCGGCTCGACGGAGCAAAGCCCTGCATCGAGGTCAGGAAGCCGTAATAGCCGGCGACGCCGAGCAGAGCGAGGCCCGCGACCAGCATGCCGGTGACCGCGCCCGCCTTGAAGGCGACGTCGAGGCCGTCGCCGAGCGACTGCATCGCGGCTTGCGCGGTGCGGACATTGGCGCGGACCGAGACGTTCATGCCGATGAAGCCGGCGAGGCCCGAGAGCACCGCGCCGATCAGGAAGCCGATGCCGACATAGGTTCCGAGCAGATAGGTCAGCACGACGAAGAGCACGGCGCCGACCATGGCGATGGTGACGTATTGGCGCTTGAGATAAGCCTGCGCGCCTTCCGCGACCGCGCCGGAAATCTCCTGCATGCGCTGGTTGCCGGCATCGCGTTTCATCACGTCGCCATAGGCCCAGAGGCCGTAGACGATCGATAACGCACTCAAGAGTATGATGATGAGCAAGGCCGACATCGAATTTCCTATCCCTGAGAATTCGTCATCCGGGGCAGGACGCCCCGACGGATCCCGGTTTTCCGGGTTGTTGAACGCAGGGAACGGCTCCGCCAGGCCTCACAAAGAATCAGGCCCGCTGTGCCGATCGCCGGTGTTGGCGAGATTGTTGCCCAGTTTCCGCCAGAATCGCAAACGGCTCGGCTGACAAAATCGCACGAATGTCAGGCAGAAGGGATGCATGACGGCGTGCCGCGCATCACCGCATCATCAGCCGATGCTCGATGAGGTCAGAGCGCGACGTCGCGGTTGACGTTCTTGTAGAGCAGATAGGCTGCGTCATCGAACCCGGTCGGATAATATTGCTGCGGGCAAAATCCTCCCATCCAGATGAAGTCCCCGGCCCAGATCTCGTGCCATTCGGTCCCGAGGAAGTAGAGGCCCTGCCCTTCCAGCATGTAGAGCCCGTGCTCCATCACATGGGTCTCGACATCGGGGAAATAGGCGCCCGGCTTGAACCACATCAGGTTCATCTCGAAATCGAAGCGCATATCGCCGCGCGGCAGCAGGAACTGGAAGCCGCGTCCGTCCATGCCCGTATGGTTGGTGATCGGAACCTCGTCGCGATGGGAGAGGATCGGGTCCGGCTGCGGCAGGCCGACCGCCTCGTAGCGCTTGCGCAGGCCGAGCACGCGCAACTGTTCCGAACCGGTATTGCGAAGCGAGAAGGCGGTACCGGGCGGAACATAGGCGAAGCTGCCCGGCCGCAGCTCCACAGCCGGCGCATCGCCGATGGCGAAGCGGCCAGTGCCTGAAAGGACGTAGTAGAAGTGCTGGATGCCGTCCTCGCGGAACGGCTCCGGCGTGCCACCGTTCGGCTCGATCTCCAGCAGGTATTGCGCGAAATGCGCGCCGAGCACCGGGGCGGCGAGGACACGCACGACCGTGTCGTCGAAATGCAGCAGGCGGCTGACCAGCACGCCTTCCGGCGGCATGAAGGCGTAGTTCGGTCGCACCACCCCGCGATTATGGCCGATCGCTCCCGGGGCAGGCCGTCCGGGAGTCGCAGGAAGCTGGTGCGGGCGCATGGGAAAGCCTTTCGTCGAAAGCCGATAGAGCCTCCGATCTTGCCGGCTCGACCGGGGCTAGGAAAGCCGCCTCAAGCGGGCCGCGCTTGCGTCTGCAGGCCTTGCCAGGCGACCAGCGCCAGCGCAATCGCGACCGGCGGGAAGACCAGCCAGTTGACGCTGTCCCAGCCGCCGGCGCTGAGCAGGCCGCCGGAGGAGAAGGAGGCGATCGCGACCGAGCCGAAGACCAGGAAGTCGTTGGCGGCCTGGACCTTGACCCGCTCTTCCGGCCGGTAGCAGTCGGTGACCAGGGCGGTTGCGCCGATGAAGCCGAAATTCCAGCCAACCCCGAGCAGCACGAGCGCGATCCAGAAATGCGCGACGCTGAGGCCGTTGAGGCCGACCACGGCGGCGAGCGCAGTCAGCACCAGACCGGCGGCGGTAAGCTTCTCCTTGCCGAAGCGGGCGATCAGGCGGCCGGTGAAGAAGCTCGGCGCGAACATGGCGAGCACATGCCACTGGATGCCGAGCGCCGCATCACCGACGCTGTGGCCGCAGCCGACCATGGCGAGCGGCGCGGCGGTCATGACGAAGCTCATCAGCCCGTAGGTGACGAGTGCTGCGATCACCGAGGCAATGAACTTCGGCTGGCGCATGATCTCGCCGAGCGGCCGGCCGCCGCTCGACTTCGCCTGCGCCACCGGTGGGGCGCGCAGCGCCAGCACGACGCCGATGGCGAGCAAAGCGAGCGCGCCCTGCGCCAGAAAACTCGCGGCGAAGGGCGCCGCCGGCGTCAGGTCGCGCGTCCAGTAGACCGATTGCGGCCCGATTATTGCTGCCGCCAGCCCGCCGATCATCACCCAGGAGATGGCCCGAGGCTTGAAGCTGTCGCTCGCCGTGTCGGCAGCGGCAAAGCGGTAGCTCTGGACATAGGAGCCGTAGAGTCCGCACAGGAATGTGCCGAGGCAGAACAGCCAGAACAAGCGCTCGGCCACGCCGGCTGCAGCAATGGCGGCCCCAACCGCGCCGACCAGCGCGCCGATGACATAGCCGCTGCGACGGCCGAGCCGGCGCATCATGAAGGCGGCGGGGATCACGCCGGCGGCGAGGCCGAGCTGCATCAGGCTGACCGGGACGGTGGCGAAGGCCTGGTTCGAAACCAGTTGCGAGCCGACGATGCCGCCGAGCGAGATCACGATCGCCGGGCTCGCACCGCCAAGCGCCTGGGCGCCGGCGAGCACCAGCGCGTTGCGCTTGGCGAGCGTGTCGCCATCCATCACCGGAACATGCTGGTTCATCGCGGCCGCCGAACCCTTCGCGGCCATCTGGCCGCCGTCAGAAATGAGCGAAGGAGCCGCGCGCGAAGGTTCGCGGCCGGCCCGCTTCGGTATAGCGCACGCTCCCGGCCTCGGCCGTGACCCGCCCGATGCGTGCGAGGCCGAGGCCCGCCGCTTCGGCGGCAGCAGCCAGAGAAAGATATTCTCCTTCCGAGACCGTACAGAGAATTTCGTAGTCGTCTCCGCCGGTCCAAGCCAGCTCCGCCAACGCGGGATCGGCCATGACGGCAGTGCGGGCCGCGGGCGAGAGCGGCACCGCGTCGAGGTCGATCTCGGCGCCGGCTTTCGAGGCTGCCAGCAGCTTGGCGAGGTCGCCGACCAGACCGTCGGAGATGTCCATCGCGGCCGAAGCGTGGCCCTGCAGGCCGACCGCGAACGCGATACGGGGCTGCGGGTGCAGATAGCGATCGGCGAGGAAGGCCCGGTCGGCTTCGGCGAGCCTGCCGACCCAGGCGGGCCGATCCGGACCATGCGCCTTCAGCCCGAGCGCGCCATCGCCGATCGTGCCGGTGACGGCGATGATGTCGCCAGGCTTCGCGCCGGAACGCAGCACCATGCGGCCAGCCGGGACGCTGCCGAAGGCGGTGATGGAGAGCATCAGCGGCCCCGGCGTCGAGACGGTGTCGCCGCCGATCAGCGGGCAGCCGCCCTCGCCCGCCATGGCGGCGAGTCCCTCGGCCAGGCCGGCAAGCCAGTCCTCCGTCCAGCCTTTCGGCAAAGCGAGTGCCAGCACGAAGCCGTCAGGTTTCGCGCCCTTGGCGGCGAGATCGGAGAGATTGACGGCAAGCGCCTTGCGGCCGATCGAGGCCGGCGGATCGTCCGCGAAGAAGTGGACGCCGGCGACGAGCGCATCCGCCGTGACGACCAGCTCATAGCCGCGCGCCGGGCGCAGCAGGGCGGCATCGTCGATCAGGCCGAGCCCGTCGCGACCGGCGATCGGGGCGAAATAGCGGGCGATCAGTTCGAACTCGCCCACTTCGCTCATGACGAGGCGCACCTGAACTCCCTCCCCCCGCTTGCGGTGGGGAGGGCTGGGGTGGGGGGCAGTACCGCTCGGCGGGACGTTTCCGGACGGAACTCCGGCTTTCCGGCCCCCCACCCTAACCCTCCCCACCGCAAGCGGAGGGAGGGAATGCGGTGGCGGATCGGCGCTCCGTTCGCGAAGCTTTCCATCAAGCCGCCGGCGCGTCGAATTCCTCGGCGCGGACGTCGCGGGCCAGCTTGTCGAGCACCGCGTTGACCATGCCGACCTCCTCGCCCTCGTAGAACGAGCGGGCGACCGCCACATATTCCGAGATCACGGCGCGGGCCGGCACATCCTTGCGGAAGGCGATCTCATAGGCGCCGGCGCGCAGGATCGCGCGAACCACCGCCTCGACGCGCTTCAGTGGCCAGCCGGAGGCCAGCGTCTCGTCGACCGAGCGATCGACCAGACGCTGCTCGCGGACGACGCCGCCGAGCAGGTCGCGGAAGAAGGCGATCTCAGCCTTGGGAAGCTCGATGTCCTCGACCTCCTTGCCGATCCAGAAGGCCTCGAACTCGGCCATGGCCTCGACCACGCCACGTCCGCCGATCTCCATCTCATAGAGCGCCTGCACGGCCGAGAGCCGGGCGCCGCGGCGCATCTCGGATCGGCTCATTTCGACTCCTCCGCCAGCGAGCGCTTGTAACGCAGCACCGCGAGCGCAGCTTCCGCCGCGCCGCCGCCCTTGTCCATCTCGCTGCGGTTGGCGCGCGCCCAGGCCTGGGCGTCGTTCTCGACGGTGAGGATGCCGTTGCCGAGCGGCAGGGCAAAGGCGACCGAGAGATCCATCAGGGCGCGCGAGCTTTCGCCGGCGACGATGTCGTAATGGCCGGTCTCGCCGCGAATGACGGTGCCGAGCGCGACCACGGCCTCATAGGGATCGACCGACTCGTCTGCAGCGCGCAGGCCGATGACGATGGCCGAGGGGATCTCGAGCGCACCGGGAACGGTGACGCGGTCGACGCGGCAGCCTGCTTTCTCGAGTACGGCGAGCGCCCCGGCCAGGAGTTCGTCGGCGAGGCCGTCATAGAAGCGCGCCTCGACGACGAGCACGCGCGCGCCCTCGAGCGAAGTGGCCGAAACAGCCGATGATTGCCGGGGTCCGGCCATGATGAAGTCCTCGTCTGGGATTGAGGACGCTGGTTAGCCGCCCGGGCGCGCCTCCGCAAGCCGCGCGGCATACCGCGCCATCAGATCGACCTCGACATGGACGCCGTCTCCCTTCCGGCGTTCGCCCCAGGTGGTGACGCTGAAGGAGTGCGGGATCAGCAGCACGGTGAAGACGTCGTCCTCGACCGTGTTGACCGTCAGCGATGTCCCGTCGAGGCAGATCGAGCCCTTGGCGGCGATGAAGCGGGCGAGGCCTTGCGGTGCCCGGATATGGAAACGCGCCGTCGCACCCCAGGGCTCGCTGGGGTCGGCGGCGATCTCGTCGATCTTCAGGATCCTGCCGACGCCATCGACATGGCCGGTGACGAGATGGCCGCCGAGTTCGTCGCCCATCTTGAGCGAACGTTCGAGATTGACCTTGGTGCCGGGCGCCCAGTCGCCGACCGATGTCTTCGCCAGGGTCTCGGCTGCCGCCTCGACCTGGAAGGTGCTGCCCGGCTCGCCATCCTCGCGCGGGTTCAGCGCCGTCACGGTCAGGCAGACGCCGGCGCAGCAGATCGAAGCGCCGATCTCGATGCCGGCCGCTTCCCAGGGACAGGAGATATCGAACTGCTTGAGGCTCGGGCCCTTGCTCTCGGCGCGGGCGACGGTGCCGATGGCGGTGACGATGCCGGTGAACATCAGGCGATCCTCGTGAAGCGTTCGAAACGGTCGCAGCCGATCTGCCCGGCTTCGGTGAAGGCGTAGATTTCGGGATCGGCGAGCAAAGCCGCAAGTCCCGGCCTGACGGCGACGATGCCCTCGGACCCGAGCGGCTTCGGCGAGGTCGAGACGATGACCTCGTCAGCGAGGCCCTGCAGCGCGAGTTGCTCGCCGACGGTCGGGCCGCCTTCGGAGAAGACACGGGTGATGCCGCGCGTCGCCAGAAGGCGCAGCGCCTCGCCAAGGTCGAGATGACCGTCGGCGGCGCGCGAGACGCGCATGACCTCGACGCCAGCGGCGACGAGCTTCTCCTCGGCCGCCACCGGCGCGTCCTCGGCCGCGATCACCCAGAGCGGCACGGTCGCGGCCCCCTGCACCAGTTTGGCGCTGAGCGGCAAGCGCAGCGACGAATCGAGCACGACGCGGACGGGCGAGCGAATCTCGAGGCCGGGCAGGCGCACGGTCAGCAGCGGATCGTCGGCGAGGACGCTGCCGATGCCGAGCATGATCGCGTCATGGCTGACACGCAGGCGATGCACCCACTCGCCCGATTCCGGGCAGGAGATGGCGAGACGCGCGCCCCCTGCCCCGCCGGCGAAGCCATCGGCCGTGCGCGCGACCTTGAAGGTCACCATTGGCCGCCCTTCGGTCACCCGCAGGACGTGGCCGCGATGGCTACGCTGCGCCTGGTCTTCGAGCACACCAACCTTGACCTCCACACCCGCCATGCGCAGCAGGGCGTGGCTGAGCCCGGCGATCTGCGGATTGGGGTCGGCCATGGCGGAGACGACGCGCCTGACGCCGGCAAGCAAGGTGCGCTCGACGCACGGGGTTCCGCCACGGATCGTGCGGTGCGAGCAGGGCTCGAGCGTGACATAGAGCGTACCGCCGCTCGCAGCTGCGCCGGCCTGCTCGAAGGCCATCGCCTCGCCATGCGGGCGGCCACCCGGCTGGGTACGGCCCTCGCCGACGACCACGAGCCCATCCGGCCCGTCGCGCACGACCACGGCGCCGACGCTCGGATTCGGCCAGGTCTGGCCGAGCCCGCGCGCGCCGAGCTCCAGCGCCCGCGCCATGAAGGCGCGATCGATCTCGTCCTGGTCAGGCATCGTCGCGGGCAGGCGCCGGCTTGGTATCGGGCTCGATATCGTCACTCCCGAGCTGGCCGAGCAGCTCCTCGAAATCGCGGGCCTCGCGGAAGTTCTTGTAGACCGAGGCGAAGCGGACATAGGCGACGTCGTCGAGCGCCTTCAGCCCTTCCATCACCAATTCGCCGATGGCCGAGCTCTGGATCTCGCCCTCGCCGGAACTCTCCAGCTGGCGGACGATGCCGTTGACCATGCGCTCGACGCGCTCGGGCGCAACGGAGCGCTTGCGCAGCGCCACCTCGATCGAGGTCTGCAGCTTGTCGCGGTCGAAGACGGTGCGCCGGCCCGAACGCTTGACCACGGTGAGCTCGCGCAGCTGCACGCGCTCGAAGGTGGTGAAGCGGCCACCGCAATCGGGACAGACGCGCCGACGCCGGATCGAGGCGTGATCGTCGGTCGGCCGCGAATCCTTCACCTGCGTGTCGAGGGAGCCGCAATAGGGACAACGCATGGCGAGGCCTCGGGGTTACCGGGCGACGATATCGCCCGCGGCCCTTCATTGCCCCAGCCATGCCGTCGCAGGCCAGCGAAAAACGACCAGTCGGCGGCAAGGGAACAAGCACGAGATTGCATGACGCTCCGGCCTTCGGATCGCAGCTCCTCGAAAAAGACGCCGGGCGAACCGCCTTCCCGTGGCAAGGTATCGCCCTGCGACCAGCCTGCCAGTCACCTTTTGCGCCTGCCTTCCGATCCCCCATTCGCCAATCGGAGTTTCGCAGATGTCCAATGACACGATGGGCGACGCCTTCGGCGGCCTGGTCGTCCTGGCGTTCGACCTTCTCGACGACGAGATCCAGAGGTCTCCCGAACGCCTCGCCGCGATCCTGAAGAGCCCGGTCGTTCTGGCGACGGCCCAGAAAGGCCTGCTGAGCTTCGCGAATGCGAAACTCAAGAGCCAGACGACGCAGCTCTCGCCAGACGATATCCAGAAGCTGCGCTCGATCGGTGACGACGTCCTGTCGAAGGCCGCCGACGAGTATTTCAAGCAGATCAAGAAGTCGTCGAGCTACAAATCCCTGGAAAAGCAGGTCGACGCCTTCAAGCAGGCGGCGAGCTCGTCGGCGCTCGGCGTCTGGGTCGATCAGCACAAGGGCATCGTCTACGTCGTCGGCGCGGCGCTGGCGCTCGGGGCGGGCGCTGCCCTCTTCGTCACCAAGCCGACGAACGGGGCGGTGACGCTCGGCCTGCAGCAGCTGGAGAAGCTGAAATTCGAGGTCGTCAAGCTCGGGGCGCTGAAGCTCGGCGTCGGCGGCATCGTCTTCGATCCGACAGCGGAGCTGGTCGGCGCCAAGCTGACCGGCAAGCTGAAATGGGAGAAGCTGAAGCTCGACCTCTCGCTTCAGGTCGTGACCAAGTCGGCCGCCATCGAGAAGGTAGAGGGCGAGGTCATGGTCCAGTACGGCTCGTTCGAGCTCAGCGGCATCGTCAAGAAGGACGTGAACAAGCCGACCGTCGACCTCAATCTCAAGCTGAGCGCGACAGACGACCGCTTCAACGTCTCCGTCGCCGCGCAGGTCAAGGATGGGCAGTTCGGCGGCAGCGCCTCGGCGGGCTACAAGATCGCCAAGGGGCTCGACCTCAACGCCGAACTCAGCCGGGCCAACCGGGGCGATGCGCCCGGCGGCCCGGAGAACCTGTTCATGATCAAGCTGACTGGGACCTTCCCGTAGATCGCCGCGCGTCCTACCGGACGCGAGGTGGCGATCTACGTCCTTGTTTCAGCACCGGATTTCTCCGAAAAGTGGAATCCACTTTTCGGTCCGATGCTCTACGAGATCCCGGCCGCCTCCCGCTCAATAGATCGGGAAGCGCGCGGTCAGCTCGTGGGCCTTGGCCTTGACCGCCTGCTCGACGCTCGTATTGCCCTCCTCGCCATTGGCGGCGAGGCCATCGAGCACCTCGGCGATCAGCTCGCCGACCTTCTTGAATTCGGCGATGCCGAAACCGCGCGAGGTCGCCGCCGGGGTGCCGAGGCGGATGCCCGAGGTGACCATCGGCTTTTCCGGATCGAAGGGGATGCCGTTCTTGTTGCAGGTGATGTGGGCGCGCCCGAGCGCGGCCTCGGCCGCCTTACCGGTGACCTTCTTCGAGCGGAGATCGACCAGCATCAGATGGTTGTCGGTGCCGCCGGTGACGAGGTCGAAGCCCTTGCTCTTCAAGGTCTCGGCCAGCGCCTTGGCGTTGGCGACGACGGCGTGGGCATAGGTCTTGAACTCCGGCCGCAGCGCCTCCTCGAAGGAGACGGCCTTGGCGGCGATGACATGCATCAGCGGCCCGCCCTGCAGGCCCGGGAATACGGCCGAGTTGATCTTCTTGGCGATCGCCTCGTCATTGGTCAGCACCATGCCGCCGCGCGGACCGCGCAGGGTCTTGTGCGTGGTGGTGGTGACGACGTGGGCGTGCGGGAACGGCGAGGGATGGGCGCCGCCGGCGACCAGCCCGGCGAAATGGGCGATGTCGACCATGAAATAAGCGCCGACCTTGTCGGCGATCTCGCGGAAGCGGGCGAAGTCCCAATGGCGGGCATAGGCAGAGCCGCCGGCGACGATGACCTTCGGCTTGTTCTCGACCGCGAGGCGCTCCATCGCGTCATAGTCGATGACTTGGTCGACGACACAGACGCCATAGGGCACGACCTTGAACCACTTGCCCGACTGGTTGACCGGGGCGCCATGGGTGAGATGGCCGCCGGCGGCGAGGTCGAGACCCATGAAGGTGTCGCCGGGCTGCATCAGCGCCATGAACACGGCCTGGTTGGCCTGGCTGCCGGAGTTCGGCTGGACATTAGCGAACTGGCAGTCGAACAGGCGACAGGCGCGCTCGATCGCGAGCTTCTCGGCGATGTCGACGAACTGGCAACCGCCGTAATAGCGCCGGCCCGGATAGCCCTCGGCGTATTTGTTGGTCATCACCGAGCCCTGCGCCTCCAGCACGGCGCGCGAGACGATGTTCTCAGAGGCGATCAGCTCGATCTCATCGCGCTGGCGACCGAGCTCGAGCTCGATGGCACGGGCGATCTCCGGATCGACATCGGCAAGCGACGCGCCAAAGAAGGAGTTGGAGAGATGCTTGTCCAGCGCGGCTTCGGTCATGTCCGGCTCCTGAAAAGTGCGGCGGCCGATCGCGGCCTGGCCCCGTTCGCGGTCCCTATCACGCGATGTGAGGCTGTCCAAGTGATAGATGGCCGCGGCGGATGCCTTGGACGGACGAGGCCGCGCGCCGCAATGAAAGCCGTGTAATCTCGGATCGGGGCGCGGCATCCGCCGTCGCCATATCGGCAGCCGAGGGCAAGGCAAATGGCTGAGTCGGACACGCGCTCCCGGATCATCGCGGCGGCTGAGGTCCTGTTCTATGGGCACGGCCTGCACAGCGTCGGCGTCGATGCCATCGCCGAGGCGGCCGGCGTCACCAAGCGCACGCTCTACAACCATTTCCAGAGCAAGGACGAGCTGATCGCGGCCTATCTCGCCGCCCGCGACACGCCGGCAATCGAGCGTTACCGGCAATGGCTCGGCGATCCCGGCCGGCCGCTGCCGGAGCGGATCGCGAACCTGTTCGGCGAACTGGCGGACCACGCCAAGCGCCCGAAATGGCGCGGCTGCGGCTTCACCCGCGCGGCGGTGGAGCTCGCCGGCCAGCCGGGTCATCCGGCGGTGGCGCTGGCGGCCAGTCACAAGCGCCGCTTCGAAGCCTGGCTCGCCGGGGAGCTGCGCGAAGGCGGCCTTGCCGATCCGGAGCCGATCGCCCGGCAACTCGCGATCCTCGTCGAAGGTGCGATCGCGCAGATGCTGATTCATCGCGACACCAGCTACGCGCTCTCCGCTGGCGAAGCGGCGGTGCTCATCGTCGCGAGCCATCTCGATGCGGCGGCGCGCCGGCAGCAACGCGCCGCCGCCTCCTCTGCGCAGGCCGCCATGTATACTGACTAGTGAATTTCATCTGACCAGCTGGCGCCTATCGTTCGCCCTCGCATCTGCGGGGGAGACCGATCGTGCCGACAGCGACGTACAATTCCTGGCCACCAGCCCTGGTCCTGTCGCTCGTCGCGGCCGGAACGATCCTCTCGATCTCGATGGGCTTGCGGCAGAGCCTCGGCCTGTTCATGGAACCGATGGTCCAGAACGCAGGCGTCTCCGTCGCCACCTTCGGCTTCGCCATGGCGCTGCAGAACCTGGCCTGGGGCATCGGACAACCCTTCATGGGTGCGCTCTGCGACCGCTATGGCGGGCGGCTCGTCGTGATCGCCTCATCGGCGCTGTTCTGCGCCGGTCTCTATCTGATCGGGACCGGCAGCCCGCTCGGCCTTCAGCTCGGCGGCGGGCTGATGATCGGCATTGCTGTCGCAGGAACCTCGCATGGCGTACTGGTGGGCATCGTCTCGCGCCTCGCCGCGCCGGCCGTGCGCGGCACCGCGATCGCGATCCTCGCCGCAACCGGTTCGCTCGGCACCTTCGTGCTGGCACCGACCGCGCAGGCGCTGATCGAGCGCTGGTCCTGGCAGGGGGCGTTGGGAGGGTTGGCGGCGCTGGCCGCCGGCATGGCGGCGGTGGCCTTCCTCTTCCGATCAGGCGGCGGAAACGCCGCGGGCGCCCCGGCGCAAGAGAAACCCAATCCGCGCCGGGCGATCACCGAGGCCATGGCCGACCGCTCCTTCGTGATCTCGACTGTCGCCTTCTTCGCCTGCGGTTTCCAGCTGATCTTCATCGCAACGCATCTGCCGAAATACATCGCCATCTGCGGCCTGCCGCCCTCCGTCAGCGCCGAAGCGATTGCGCTCATCGGCATCTGCAATGCGGTCGGCACCCTTGTCGCGGGATATCTCTGCCAGCGTTGGGGCAACAAGAATGTGTTGGCGCTGATCTATCTCCTGAGGACGGCCTCGATCGCCGTATTCTTCTCCTTGCCCGTCAGTGTCGAGACGACGCTCGTCTTCGCCGCCGCCATGGGGTTTCTCTGGCTGAGTGTCGTCCCGCCGGTCAGCGGCCTGATCAATGGGCGCTTCGGCACGGCGAATTTCGGGACGCTATTCGGCGTGATGTTCCTCAGCCACCAGCTCGGGGCCTTTCTCGGCGCCTGGCTGGGCGGGCTGAGCTATGAATGGAGCGGCAGTTATGCGACCGCCTGGATCGCGCTGATCCTCGTCGGCACCCTGGCGGCAATCCTGCAGTTCCTGGCTGAGGACGAAGGGTCACGACGGCCGCAGCCAGCTTGAGGCTTCCGTCGCGAAGTCGGCAGTTCACGCCTTCGGCGCCGCCTTTCGGCCGGACCGAGGACCACTCGATGGGCGATAAACCAGCCTCTCGCGTGACGCCGTCTGCATGAGCTTGCGGAAGGTCGGGCACTCCAGATGGCTCGGCGCCGGACAATCGGCAACGTGGCGCAGGACATCCCGCAGCGTCCGAAGTTCGACCATCTGCCGCTGCAGCTCATCGGCCCTGACGCGCAGCTGGTCGCGCGGGATGTCGGGCCTGCCGTCGCGCCCGAACATGCCGGCGATCTCCTCCAGCGAGAAGCCGGCCGCCTTGCCCATGGCGATCAGCGACAGCTTCAGCAGCACATCGACATCGAACTGCCGGCGCAAGCCATGCCGCCCGAGCGAGGCGATCAGGCCGATCTCCTCGTAATAGCGCAGCGTCGACGGCACTACGCCCGAGCGCTCCGCCACCTCCCCAATATCGAGAACACGCATGGCTTGACCTCAAGTCGACTTGAATTCGTACACTCTGCCGAATCCACACATTCGGCAAGAGGAACATCATGGAAACCATTCTCGCTACAAGGCAAATTCCGGTCTGGCAGGACCGGCGGGCCATCGCCTTGTTGATGGCGGCATCGCTCACCACCATGGCGAACGCGACGATCGCCCCGGCGCTGCCCGGGCTGGAGCGCCTATTTGCGGACGATCCCAATGCGGCGCTGCTAACGCGGCTCTTGGTGCCGGCGCCCTCGCTCGCCGTCGCGATCTGCGCCCCGCTCGTGGGGCTAGCAGCAGACCGAATCGGACGCCGCAAGCTGCTGCTCGTCGGCGTGGTCCTCTTCGTGATTTCAGGCTGTGCGGGGCTTCTCCTGCCGGACCTGCCGACGATCTTCGCCAGCCGCCTCGTGCTCGGCATCGCGGTCGCCCTGATCATGACCGCGCAGACAGCGCTGATCGGCGACTACTTCAGCGGCGACGACCGCAACGCCCTGACTGGCCTGCAGATCTCGGCCCGCAATCTCGGCGGCCTCGTCTTCATCCTCACGGCCGGCTGGGTCGCAACGATCTCACCGCGCCTGCCCTTCGCGATCTATGGCTTTGCGGCCGCCTTCCTGCCGCTGATGTGGCTGGTGATCGTCGATCCGCCGCGCCTGTCGCCGGCTACTGGCGCAACGCCGTTAGGTGAGAGTGACGACCGCCGACCTTGGCGTCTCCTCTTCACCATGCTGGTGCTGCTCCAGGGCGTCACCAACATGATCTTCTTCATCATGCCGACGCAGCTATCGTTCTTCCTGGACGCAGGAGGCTATGACAGCGCGATCATGACCGGCTCGGCGCTGGGCGTGCTGATGCTGTCGGGCGGCGGCTTCGCGCTGCTCTATCCGCGCATCCAGCGCGCCGTCGGCTATGCCGACATCTTCGCGCTGGGCTATGGCGCCATGGCGCTGGGGTTCCTGCTGCTGGTCACCGCCTCGGCGACCCCGGCGATCTTCGCCGCCGTCGCCGCGATCGGCGCGGGCTACGCCTTGGTCTCGCCGAGCTTCATCGCCCTCGCGCTCAACCTCGCGCCGACACGCAAGCGCGGGCTGGCCGGCGGCATCCTGACCGCCTCGATCTTCATCGGCCAGTTCTGCTCGCCGCTGCTTAGCACGCCTTTGATCGCAGCCTACGGCTATGCCAGCCTCTTCGGCGGCACAGCCGTGCTGCTCGCCGCGATGACCGCAACAGCCGTGCTGGCGGGTGGCGCTGGCTGGCTGCGCAGGCAATAGTGCGGCGATATGGAATGCGGCATCGCGTCCGCTCTGCTCTATTTCACAGGTCGAGTGAGCCGACTCGCAGCCGCATGGCACAACCGTCGGCTGCAATCGAATCGACATCGGGATGTCGCAGCGCATCTGCGATATCCAGGCTACAAGAAGACGGGGGATGCCGGCGTGACCCAGGATGCGCAGCAGATCGAAGCCGAAGCTCCGGATTGGCCGCCCAAGCGCCGCTCGCCCCTGCACGCCTTGCTCGAAAGCGGAGCGGCGGCTGGCGTCCTGCTGGTGTTTTCCGCAGCCCTGGCGCTGATCATCGCCAACTCGCCGCTGGGCGTCGTCTATTTCACGATCCTGGAGGCGAAGGTCGCGGGCCTCTCGATCCTGCACTGGATCAACGATGCGCTGATGGCGCTGTTCTTCCTGCTCGTCGGGCTGGAGATCAAGCGCGAGTTCATCGAGGGCCAGCTTGCGACGTGGAGCCGCCGCGCCTTGCCGGCCCTCGCTGCGCTCGGCGGCATGATCGCGCCTGCCCTCATTTACGCCGCGCTCGCCTGGGGTGATGCGCAGGCATTGCGCGGCTGGGCGATTCCCGCCGCCACCGACATCGCCTTTGCGCTCGGCGTGCTCGCCATCCTCGGCTCGCGCGTGCCGGTCTCGCTCAAGATCTTCCTGACCGCGCTCGCCATCCTCGACGATCTCGGCGCGATCCTGATCATCGCCCTGTTCTATTCCGGCAACCTCTCGCTGCCGATGCTGGCCGGCGCCGCCGCCTGCCTTGCCGTGCTGATCGCGCTCAACCTGCGCGGCGTCCGCTTGCTGCCGCTCTATCTCGCCATCGGCGCCCTGCTCTGGTTCTTCGTGCTGAAATCCGGGATCCACGCCACGCTCGCCGGCGTCGCGCTGGCGCTGACCATTCCGCTCGGCGGCCATGGCACGGAGAGCGACGAGCCCGAGCATTCACCGCTGCACACGCTGGAGCACAGGCTCCATCCCTGGTCGTCCTATTTCATCGTGCCGATCTTCGGCTTTGCCAATGCCGGCGTCTCGATCGCCGGCATGTCGCCCTCGCTGCTATTGACGCCGGTGCCGCTCGGCATCGTGCTCGGGCTCTTCATCGGCAAGCAGATCGGCGTCTTCGGCTTCGCCTGGCTCGCGGTCCGGCTCGGCCTCGGCACCATGCCGGCCAAGGCGACCTGGGCGCAGGTCTACGGTGTCTCGCTGCTCTGCGGCATCGGCTTCACCATGAGCCTGTTCATCGGCGGCTTGGCCTTCGCCGCCAACGCCTCGCTCAACGATGCGACCAAGATCGGCGTGCTCGCCGGCTCGGCGCTGTCGGCGGTGATCGGCTATGTCGTGCTTCATATCGCGGGCAAGCATCTGGCGACGGAGGATGAGCCCGCGCCGGTCGTGCCGCGCAAGCGGGCGTACTGAGAGGCGTCATCACAAAATCGCCGCAGCTGCGGCGGAACCAAGGCGAGTGAGCTGCGTTGCCCCTCACAGCGGTGGAGGTGGCAATGGGTTTCAGTCTTCTGGAAATCTCGATCGTGATGGCCTGTATCTCGCTGCTCGGCTTCCTGATCGCCGACAACCTGGCCTGATCGAGCGGTCGCCGGCGGGGTCAGCCCGCCTGCACCAGCCGTCGCAACCGCTCACGCCCGGCGGCCTTGATGTGATCGCGAGCCGCAGCCTCCGCCTTGGCGGGATCACGGGCTTCGATGGCCGACACGATGGCGTCGTGCTCGGCATGCGCCTTCGTCGCCCGGTCCTTATCGAGCAATGTCGAAGAGCCGAGCAGCGCGCGCGCGTCGCGCAGCGCATTCAGCGCCTTCAGCAGATAGCGATTATGCGCCGCGCCGTAGAGCGCGGAATGGAAGCGCTCATTGTGGCGGGCGAGTTCCTGTGGCCGGGCCAGCAGCCCGGCCTCGATGGCATGGAGATCGCGCAGCAACGCGACCTCGCCCTCCGAAGCGTGACGTGCGGCGAAGGCGGCGACAGTCCCCTCCAGCACTTCGCGCATTGCATAAAGCTCGGACACCGCCTGATGATCGAGCGTCATGACGACGAGCGTGCGCGAATCGCGCGTGAAGAAGCCCTCAGCCTCGAGCCGGCGCACGGCCTCGCGCAAGGGCGTCCGGCTCATCTCCAGGCGAGCGGCGAGATCCTCCTCGCGCAGGCGCATGCCGGGCCTGAGCTCGCCGGCATCGATCGCCTCGCGCAGGCGCGCATAGGCCTGGCCCGCGAGCGAGCGTACCGGCTGGATATCCGCGAACACTGTCAAACTGCGCCCTCTCCCATCACCCGACCGCGGCTGTGGTGATCGCCCGCGACCACGCCGAAATCAACGCTTGCCTCAATCTCGCATCTCAGCATACTTCAGTATACCGAAAACAAGAAGATCATGGGAGGCCGCATTGTCACGCCGGATCACGAGGCTGGTGCTCGCAGCCGCATTCGCCGCCACATCCGCCATCTCCGCCAAGGCGCAGGGCTGGCCGAGCAAGCCGATCAGCATGGTCGTGCCCTATGCCGCCGGCGGCGGCACCGACGTGATCGCGCGGGCGGTCGCGCAGAAGCTGCAGGATCGTCTCGGGGTCGGCGTCGTGGTCGAGAACCGGGCCGGCGCCGGCGGCAATCTCGGCACCACGGCCGCGGCGCAGGCTCCGGCCGACGGCTACACCGTGCTGATCAGCAATATCGGCCCGATGGCGGTCAATCCGAGCCTGTTCAAGAACCTGAAGCATGACCCGGCCGAGGTGCTGGAGCCGGTGACGCTGATCGCCAAGGCGCCGCTGCTCCTACTGGTCCACCCTTCGGTCAAGGCCAACTCGGTCGCGGAGCTGATCGCACTCGCCAAGGCGCAGCCTGACGGGCTGACCTACGGCACGGCCGGACACGGCTCGGCCAACCACATCGCGACCGCGCTGTTCGAGCTGATGGCCAGGGTCAAGCTGAAGCACGCCCCTTATCGCGGCGCGGGACCGGCGCTGAACGACCTGATCGGCGGGCATATCCCGATGATGTTCGCGACGCTGCCCTCGGCGATCGGCCATGTGCATGGCGGCAGCCTGAAGGCGCTCGCCGTCACCACCGCGGAGCGGGCCCCTGCCTTGCCGCAGGTGCCGACGCTCGCGGAAGCCGGAGTTCCCGGCTACGAGGCCAGCGGCTGGTACGGCGTCTTCGTGCGCAAGGGCACGCCGCAGGCGATCATCGACAGACTACGCAGCGAGGTCGCGACGATCATCAACCTGCCCGAGGTGCGCCGGAATCTCGAGCTCGAAGGCGCCCAGCCGATCGGCAACACGCCGGCCGAGTTCGCCGCCTTCGTCAAGGCCGAGCGCGAGAAATGGTCGAAGGTCGTCAGCGAGGCCGACATCAAGGTCGAGTGACGCCTCTCTCCTCTGCCTCCTTCTCATCAACCCGGACAATGCCGACCATGACCGACGCGACATCTCCTGCCATGCCCCTGCGCCTGCTCGTCCTCGAAGGGGACGGCATCGGCCCCGAGATCGCGACGGCGACCTGCAAGGTGCTCGACGCCGCGAGCGCGCTCTTCGGCTTCGCTCTCACCTATCAGCGGGCGGAAATCGGCTTCGCCGCCCTCGCCAACCAGGGCACGACCTTTCCCGAGAGCGTGCTGGAAGCGGCCAAGCGGGCGGACGGCGTCATCCTCGGCCCGGTCTCGCACAACGACTATCCGCCGGCGGAGAAGGGCGGGCTCAACCCATCAGGCCAATTGCGCAAGCGGCTCGATCTCTACGCCAATATTCGCCCGGCCCGGTCGCGCGAGGGTTTCGCGCCGCGCTGCGGCAAGCCGCTCGATCTAGTCTTGGTGCGCGAGAACACCGAAGGCTTCTATTCTGATCGCTCGATGCATCTCGGGCCCGGCGAGATCATGCCGACGCCGGATCTTGCCCTGTCCTTCCGCAAGGTGACGCGGCAGGCCTCCCTGCGCATTGCCGAGAGCGCCTTCGCGCTCGCCCGCCAGCGCCGGCGCAAGGTCACGGCCGTGCACAAGGCGAATGTGTTGCGCATCTCCGACGGGCTCTTCCTGGAATGCGTGCGATCGGTGGCAGAGCGCTATCCGGACGTCGCCTATGAGGAGAAGATCATCGATGCGATGGCGGCGCTCCTGGTGCGCGACGCCAGCGTCTTCGACGTGATCGTCACCACCAACATGTTCGGCGACATCCTCTCCGACCAGGCTTCCGAGATCTCCGGCAGCCTCGGCCTCGCCGCCTCGCTCAATGCCGGCGAGAGCCATGCGGTCGCGCAGGCGCAGCACGGCTCGGCGCCTGACATCGCGGGACAGGATCTCGCCAACCCAGCCTCGCTGATCGGCTCGGCAGCTATGCTGCTCGCCTGGCTCGGCGAGCGGCGGCAGGCCCCTGCCTTGCTGCAGGCCGGGCAGGCGATTGAGCGGGCAATCGACCTGACAATCAAGGCGCCGGAGCAGCGCACGCGCGACCTTGGCGGCCCACTCGGTACCAGGGCCTTCGCGAGTTGCGTCGCCGCCAATCTCGCCGAGGTTGCAAAGGCGGCCTAACGCTGGCGACTATCCTCAGCCCTCATCCTGAGGAGCCGCGCAGCGGCGTCTCGAAGGATGCTCCAGATGTCTTCGGAGCCTCCTGAATCATCCTTCGAGACGCGGCCTTCGGCCGCTCCTCAGGATGAGGGCTCACGTTTCCCAACGAGGCCTGCAAGACAGCACGTAGAGGACCTCAAAACGAAACGACCCGCCGTCTCCGGCGGGTCGCATAAGCAGCCGTCGGGCGGAGGCGTCAGATATCCTGATCGCCCTGCAGGGCCGCGACAGGCACCGGGCCGAGCCCGTCCTTGTTGTAGATGTCGTCGCGGAACTGCACGCCGCCATCGGGCGTCGCCCAGGCGGTGACATAGACCCAATAGCATGGCACCGGATTGGCGATGCGGGCATTGACGCGCTCGCCCGAGGCGATGGTCTCGTCGATCTTGGCGCGATCCCAGCCGGGCGTCTCCTTGAGCAGGAAGGCGATGTAGTCGCGCACGTTCTGAACGCGGATGCAGCCGGAGGAGACGAAGCGGAAATCGTCGCCGAAGATGCCCTTCGACGGCGTGTCGTGCATGTAGACGCCGTGCGGGCTCGGAATGTTGATGCGCACGAAGCCGAGCGAGTTGAACTCGCCGCCCGGATCCTGGCGGAAGGTGTAGCGCGTCGCTTCATCCGAGCGCCAGTTGACGCGTTCGGGCGGAATCTCGCCGCTCGGACCGATGATGCGGATCTTGTTCTCGGTCAGGTAGCTCGGCTCCTTCTGCATCTTCGGAATCAAATCCTTGCGGATGATCGAAGCGGGAACCGTCCAGGTCGGGTTGAAATTGACCTCGGGGATCTTGGTCTGCAGCAGCGGCGACTGGCGGTCGATCTTGCCAACGCCGGCGGCGTGGCGGGTCGCGACATGGCCGTTCTCGACCGTCTCGACCGCGGCGGCCGGGATGTTGGCGACGACATAGCGGTTGCCGAGATTGCCCGACCAGGTGCGCAGGCGCACGATATTGGTCTCGAGCTGGCGGATGCGCCGGTCGACCGGCACGTTGAGTGCGGCGAGCGTGGCGCGGTTGATGCTGCCGGTGGTCGACAGGCCCATGCGCGACTGGAAGCGGCGCACGCCGCCCTCGACATAGGAATCATAGATGTTGCTGTCGCCGGCGGAGGCATCGAGATCGCCGGTGATGATCAGCCGCTGGCGCAGCGCGACGACGCTCGCGCCGCGCGAGCCGACGGCGAGCTTGTCGCTGACCTGGAGAGATTGCCAGCCGCCGCGCGCGGCGAGTGCCCGATAAGCCTCGACAGCCTGCTCGGTCGCGGCCAGCGCAGCCGGTGACAGCATCGGCGTCGAGGAGCGCGCGACCGCGTTGCGCGCGCCGGCATCATAGCTCTGGCGCCATTCGGCCTGCTGCGCGAAAGCCGGCAGGCTGACGCCGGCGGCAGCGCTCGACAGTAGGGCCAGGACCGTCTCGCGACGTGTCAGGCTGAGTTTCGGCATCGATCGTACCCCTTGGACTTCGCATATCATCGGAGCGGGACGCGACCCGCCCCTTCGGCCGGGCATCTGCCACGGCCGGTCGCTGGGGACGATCCCTTACCACAGTTAACACCGTATGATGAGCGCGGCATTTTTGGGGCGGCGATGCGTTGCGCTCACGGGAGTTTGATCCGGGCCGCACCGCTGATGCAGAGGTGTGGCGAGACACCATGCATAGCGATCAGACGCGCTGCCCGGAGGTGACCCAGTTCAAACTTCGGCTCCCAACCCCGAGCAGACCCAGGGCATGGCCGGGCTATCGCCACATCGGCACGACCGAGGCCGCGAGCAGCAGGCCCAGCGCGACATTCACGATGCGCCATTGCCTTTCGGTCTTCAGGGTTCGCGAGAGCCACAGGCCGCCCATGCACCAGAGGGTGAGAGAAAGCGTCGCGGCCAATCCAAAAACGCCGCCAAGAGCGAGCGCCAGGCGCAACGGGCCATCCGACAATCCCGCGTAGGCTGCGGCGGCGGCAACCGCCATCGTCCAGGCTTTTGGATTCAGCCAGAGAAGCAGAAGCCCCTTCACGAAACCCATCGGTGCCGCCGCCGGACCCGCCTTCGAGTTCGGAGCGCCGAGGCATGCGATCGTCCATGCGAGCCACAGGAGATAGACCGAACCGGCAACGCGCAGCACGAGTTGGAGTTCGGGCAAAGACAGAATGACCGTACCGAGGCCGCCGCCTACGATGCCGATCAATGAAGCTAGGCCAAACGCGATCCCGCCGATCAGCGGAAGGCTTCGCGCAATGCCGAATTGGGCGCCGGATGCCGTGGCCAGGATGGTCGCTCCGCCCGGCGTCAGCGTCGCAATGACAGCGAACGTGACAAGTGAAACCTGCAGGTCCGTCATCGCCGCCTCATCATGCGTCTGGTGTGCGGCCACTGATGATCTGCCGGAAGACCGGCATGTCGATGTTGCCGCCGCACAAGATCACCCCAGCGCGCTTTCCGGCGAGCTTCGCTTTCTCCTTGATGAGGCCTGCGAGCGATGCGGCACCAGCGCCTTCGGCGAGATTATGGCTGTCGGTGTAGGTGATCCGAATGGCTTCGGCGATCTCGTCGTCACTCACGCGGACAATGCGCGCCGCGCCCGCCCTGATGATCTCCAACGGCTCCGCTTGAGGATCACGGCACGCCATGCCGTCGGCAAAGGTTCTTGCCGCAGCCGTTGGGACAGGCCGTCCGGCTTCGAACGAAAGAGCGAAGGCTGGAGCGCCTTCAGCGACGACACCCACGATCTCCGTCTTGAGCTGGAGCAGGTCTCGAACGGTGATGAGACCGCAAATGCCGGAGCCCATGCCGACCGGGACATAGACAATATCGAGATCGGACCAGGCGGTAAGGAGCTCGTGCGCATAGGTCGCCACGCCCTTCACGAGTTCCCGATGGAATGAGGGGATGAGATGATAGCCGCGTTCCCGCTCGATCTTCGCGGCAATGGCGCGGCTTTCGTCAAAGTCGGCGCCCGCGATCATCAGCTTGGCGCCGAAGGCCTCCATGGCCGCGTTCTTCTCGGCGGAGTTGCCTTCGGGGACGACGACGATGCAGGGCAGACCATTGCGCGCCGCGGCCAGGGCGACCGACTGCCCGTGATTGCCGCGCGTTGCCGTGACCAGGCCGTCCGGCAGACGTGCCGTACGGCAGAGGGCATCGACATAGACGAGCCCGCCGCGGGCCTTGAACGACCCCGTCGGAGTATGATTTTCGTGTTTGACGACAATCTGGACGCCGAGCCTCTTGTGGAGCAGAGGCCAAGCATAGGCAGGAGTCTGCGGCACAAAACCGCGCACGATCGCGGTTGCGGCTTCGAGTTCGTCGAGGGTGAAGAGGGGCATGGCGGCACGGTTTCCTTGGGTCGCCGAGCTGTATCAAGGGCGAGCAGGCGCCGCTTTCAGGATTCTGACCCGAAATCCGCCTTGTACCGTTCGCGCCGTGCCAGCTCTCATTTCGGCTGGTATGATGCGGGATGCGCCCCGATCAGCACCTTCAGGCGAATCAAATCGGCGCGCAGAGCGCCCGGCGCGCCGTTATTGGCCGATGGCGCATCGAACTGCTGCCCCGAAGCCCTTATGACGCGGCCTATACGCCCGACATGGCGATCATTGGCTTTGCGTTCGAGAGTCAGGTCGGCGTCCATGCGTTCGGCAGCGACCGCAGAACCGGCTTTCGGGCGAAACCCAATGGCCTAGCCTATGTACCGGCGGGCTGCGACGTCTATTCGCAGTCGGAGCATGGCGGCGAGTATCTGAAGATCGCCTTCAGGCCGGAAGAAGGCGACCTGCCTGCTTGCGGGCGTCGCTTCAGCAACGTCATCGACCGAACGACTATCGGGGCCGCGCAAAGGCTGCGCAGCATCCTGTTGAGCCCGGACCTTGTTGATTCACTCCGATACGAGGGTCTGGTCAGCTCTCTTGATGACTGCGTGGTCCGCATCTTGAGGGGCGGCGATGCGGAACCTCGATCAGGCGCGTGGATGACGCCACGTCGCCTCAGGCATGTCGATGAACTGATAGAGGCCGGATTGGACAAGAAGCTGACCGTGCAGGAGCTGGCGGCGGCATTGGGGCTCTCCGCAGGCTTCTTCAGCCGCGCCTTCAAGGCCGCTGTCGGCAAAGCACCGCACGACTACATCATAGACCGTCGGATCTCACGGGCGCGGGCGTTGATGCGGGCTGGGGCGCTTGGCCTGGACATGGTAGCCCTCTCCTCGGGCTTCACCTCGCATGCGCATATGACCGCCACGTTCCGAAGCCGCCTCGGCGTAACGCCAAGCCAGCTTCGCGACATATTTGCGTGACCGGGCAACTTTCGCTCTCGGTCTGGACCCGAAATTCAAGTTGAAACCTAGGCCGTCAACGCAAATAAGCGCCCCGGCGACACAAGGCCGAGGCGCGTAGCGGGAGAACCACCCAGGCGGGCCGCCGGCCCGGCTCAGAGCTTGTAGCGGATCTGGTCGGTCCAGAAGCGCTCGAGGCGCAGCAGGGCGTTGTTCATGCGCTCGAAGTCGTCGGCCGCGATGCCACCGATCTGCTCGACCGTGCGGACATGCTTGTCGTAGACGCCCTTGACGATGTTGTGCACCTCGCCGCCCTTTTCGGTCAGGCTGATGCGCACAGAGCGACGGTCGATCCGCGACCGGGCATGGTGCAGGAAGCCGAGCTCGACCAGCTTCTTGACGTTGTAGGAAACGTTCGAGCCGAGATAGTAGCCGCGGGTGCGCAGCTCGCTGGCGGAGAGCTCGGCGTCGCCGATATTGTAGAGGAGCAGCGCCTGCACGCTGTTGACGTCGTCGCGGTTGCGGCGCTCGAACTCGTCCTTGATGACGTCCAGCAGCCGGCGATGCAGCCGCTCGACCAAGGTGAGGGACTCAAGGTAAAGCGGCTTCACCTTGAGCTGAACCTCGTCAGTGGCAGCTGGCTCCACAGTCTTTACATTGCTCTTCATGGTATATCCCGCCTGTTGCATGTCGGCCAGGATTGTCTCCCGGTCCGCTTCTGAGAGACACCATAGGCAGTGCGGATGAAAACGAGTTTAAATATCAGGATGAATCAGGGATTTACCCATTTGGGTGAATCCAAAATGAACCGCAAGTCTCTTAAGCTAAAGCGTTTCTTACCGCGACCTGCCGCATTCGACGCGCGCGGACGGGCTCAGGTTTCCTGGTTCTCCGCCGCCCAGGTCGCCAGGAAATAGGCCAGCATCAGCGCGACATAGGTGCCGATCAAAGCGGGCGAGAGCGTCAGCCAGCGCGGGAAGAAGAAGGCGAGCAGGAGCTGGCTGACGGCCGCGAGCAGCCAGAGCACGCCGCCCCAGGTCGCGGTCAGCCAGAGGCCGACGCCGGCGACGAGATCGAAGACCGCGAAATAGACGGTGATCGCCTGGAAGGTCAGCGGGCGCGTCTCGAAGGCCGGGCCGGTGTCCAGTCCGAGGCCGAGGATCATCGCCCAGTGGTAGAGGCCCTTGCCGATCCACACCAGCGAGAGCAGGCGCAGCAGCCAGACCAGGAGCAGCCGCCAGCGTATGCCGCGCCTGGCCTCACCGGCCGGGCGCGGGCCACGCAGAACCTCGCCGTCACGCAGGACCGCCATCTCAGCCGCCTAAAACCAGCTCGGTCGCTCCGAGTGGGGCGAAATAGGCCGCCACCGCCGCCGGATCGAGCTCTTCCAATGTCTGCGGCCGCCAGGATGGCGCCTGGTCCTTGTCGATCACCACGGCGCGGACACCCTCATAGAAATCATGGCCGCGAGGAATGCGCGAGACGATGCGGAATTCGAGCTGCATCGCCTCGGCGAAACCGAGCGAGGCGCCGCGGCGCATCTGCTCGAAGGCGATGGCGACGCTGGTCGGCGACTTCGCCCGGATCGTGGCGAGCGCCTTGGCCGCGAAGGCATCGCCAGCGGCGGCCTTGGCATCGAGCCGATCGAGCAAATCGGGCAACGTCGCCGCGCCGAAGCAATGCGCGATCGTCGCGCGCTCCTGTGCGAGCTTGCCGGGCCCGGGCTCCCCGGCGAACCGGGCGATCGTGGCGTCGATTGACTCGGTTCCGGTCAGCGCCTCGGCGATCTCGGCCATGCGCACTGAGGGCACCGCATGCGTCGCGAGCCCGAGCGCCAGCGCATCGGCCTGGCCGACACGGTCGCCGGTCAAAGCGAGATAAGTACCGCTGTGATCCGGCAGGCGCGGCAGGGCATAGGTCGCGCCGACATCGGGGAAGAAGCCGATGCCGACCTCCGGCATGGCGAAGAGCCAGCGCTCGCCGGCGACGCGGTAGCTGCCGTGCAGGGAGAGGCCGACCCCGCCGCCCATGACGATGCCGTCGACCAGCGCGACATAGGGCTTGGGATAGCTCTGGATGCGGGCGTTGAGGATGTACTCCTCGCGCCAGAAGGCGAGCATCTCGTCATATTGGCCCGCCTTGCCGAGATCGTGCAGGCTGCGGATGTCGCCGCCGGCGCAGAAGGCCTTCTCGCCAGCGCCGGTCACGACGATGCGCGTGACGGCGGGATCGCGCTCCCAGGCGTCGAGCGCCTTGGCCAGCTCGCGCACCATGACGAGATTGAGCGCGTTCAGCGCCTTCGGTCGGTTGAGCACGACGAAGCCGGCGCTGCCGCGGGTTTCGCAGATGATATCCGGCTCGTCCGACATAGTGCTCTTTCGTCTGATCTGGCCCCGTGTTTGGGCGTTGGCCGGAGGCCTGTCAACGCGGCGGCCGGCGCGCAGCCGCACGGCGCGCTTTGGCGAAGTGCCCGCGCGATGCGCGTGGCCGCATGCGACCATCGCGACTGTTTTGGAATGGTTCCGATGTGCTAAAGCATCGCCAGCAAGCAAGTATCGCGTTCGAAGCGGAGGCGTTGATGGCATCTCGGGTTGTGCGGCCCTTCCCCGCGCCGCAGGCGCGGCAGGCCGAGGCTGCGGCCGCCATGACGGACGCGCTCGGGCTCACCCGCCGCATGCGCCGCAACCGCAAGGCGGACTGGTCGCGCCGACTGGTGCGCGAGAATCGCCTGACCACCGACGATTTGATCTGGCCGATCTTCCTGATCGATTCGGCCGAGCCGATCTCGCCGGTCGCCTGGATGCCAGGCGTCGACCGGCTCAACATCGACGAGGCCGTCCGCCAGGCAGAAGCCGCGGCCAGGCTCGGCATCCCCGCGATCGCGCCCTTCCCTTATGTCGACCAGGCGCTACGCGACGAGACCGGCTCCGAGGCGCTCAACGGCCGCAACCTGATGTGCCGCGCGGTCAGGGCGATCAAGGCGGCGGTGCCGGAGATCGGCATCATCTGCGACGCGGCGCTCGACCCCTATACCTCGCACGGCCATGACGGCGTGATGGATGGCGAGAGGATCCTGAACGATGCCAGCGTCGGCATTCTCGTGCGGCAGGCGCTGGCGCTGGCGGAAGCCGGCGCCGATGTGATCGCGCCCTCCGACATGATGGATGGGCGCGTCGGCGCGATCCGCGCCGCGCTCGACGCCGACGGCCATGAGGACGTGCAGATCATGGCCTATTCGGCCAAGTACGCCTCGGCCTATTACGGCCCGTTCCGCGACGCGATCGGCACCAACGCCACGCTCATCGGCGACAAGCGCACCTACCAGATGGACCCGGCCAACACCGACGAGGCGATCGCCGAGGTCGCGCTCGACCTCGAAGAGGGCGCCGACATGGTGATGATCAAGCCCGGTCTGCCTTACCTCGACGTGATCGCGCGAGTGAAGGACACCTTCGCGGTGCCGACTTTCGCCTACCAGGTCTCCGGCGAGTACGCGATGATCATGGCGGCGGCCAACAACGGCTGGCTCGACGGCGACAAGGCGATGCTGGAGAGCCTGCTCGCCTTCAAGCGCGCCGGCGCCGACGGCGTGCTGACCTATTTTGCCCCGCGTGTCGCGAAGATGCTGAAGGCGGGAGCGTAGGCATTTTGGCGCGAGCGAGCCGGGCTCGTCCTGGCGCCCGCTTCCCTAACCCGTCACCGTGTACGTCCGGCCTCCCGCCCGACCAACCCCAGCCTGATCAAGCTTTCGCCCGTCGCGACAAGCGCCTCCTCGTTCGAGCGCGGGCGCCAGCCAAGCAGCCGGCGCGCCTTGTCGCCATTGGCACCTCGAATGATACCGAGCTGCGGCAGGGCTGCCCGCGCCGCCGGATTCCCTAGCGCCACCAGCCGCACCACCCAATCGGGAAGCTGGTAGCGCGGCACACGGCTGGCGGCGGTGCCGAGATTGCGGCGCAGGATGCGGGCGACCTCGTGCAGTGGCAGACAATCCCCGGCGACCGCCAGGAAACGCTCGCCGGCCGCAGCCGGGTCGACCATCGCTCGCAGATGCAGCTCTGCGACGTCGCGAGCATCGACCAGGTTGAAATAGATGCGCGGAACCGCGGGCAATGCGCCGTCGAGCAGGTGCTTGATCAGCATCGTCGAGGTCGAAAGATCAGGGCCGAGCACCGGACCGAACACACCGACCGGATTGATGACGGCGAGCTCGATGCCGCCTTCGGCCGCGACGAAATCCCAGGCGGCGCGCTCGGCCAGCGTCTTCGACTTCATATAGGGCTGAACGTCGGCTTCGCCGAGGACCGTCCAGTCGTTCTCGTCGAATGGCCGCCCGAGCCGACCATGGCCATAGCCGATGGCACCGAAGGACGAGGTGACGACCACGCGCTTGACGCCGGCGGCGCGCGCCTGACGCAGCACGCGCAAGGTGCCTTCGCGTGCCGGGGCAATCAGCGCGTTCTCGTCCTGCGGGATACCGGCTGGAAAGGGCGAGGCGACGTGCAGGACATAGTCGCAGCCGGTGACGGCCTCGGCCCAGCCGGCGTCGTCCAGTAGGTCGGCGACGTGACAGGAGAAGCGCTCCGGCGCTTTGGCGCCGGCGGCGACGAGCATCGCCCGCACTTCGCCTTCGCGCCCGATATCGCGCAGGGTTGCGCGAACCTCATGGCCGGCTTCGAGCAATGCCAGAATGATATGGCCGCCGATAAAGCCCGACCCGCCCGTAACCAGAACAGCGCTCATCTCGCCTTTCCTGCGGCAGCGCCGCGCGCTCGCCCCGCTATCATCGCCCGCGAGGCCTAACCGCCTACAAGGCGATAGACGGAGACGTGCGAGCCCGACTCCGCCGTGAACGGTGCCCCGGCCCAATCGGCATAGCGGCTTTCGAGTTCGAAGCCGGCCAGCTGGGCCATCAGATCGAGCTCGGCCGGCCAGATATAGCGATGCGGTGAGCGGAAGACTTCGGCCTGCCCGCCCTCGCCGAACCTGACATGATGAGACACTAACTGCTGGTTCAGCGTGTCGTAGGTGTCGAGGCCGATATAGCCCGCCTCCGACTGCCAAACGACCGCCTGCTGCCCAGGCGGTAGCTTGCGCAGTTCCGGCACCCCGAGCTCGACCACGAAACACCCCCCGGGCGAGAGGTGGCGCGCCGCATTGCGGAAGCACGCCACCTGCGCTTCCTGCGTGAGCAGGTTCGAGATCGTGTTGTAGACGAGATAGACGAGCGAATAGCTGCCGGGAGCGGTGGCTGTCGCCATATCGCCGAGCACGACGGGGATCGTCGCCTCATCGGCCTTGGTCCGCAGTTCGGCGATCATAGCCGGCGAGAACTCGATGCCCGCCACGGGAACCTTCCGCTCGCTGAGTGGCACGGCGACGCGGCCGGTTCCGATCGCAAATTCGAGCGCTGCGCCGCTGTCTGCGAGTTGCACTAGCCTTTCGACCGCCGGCTCCAGGACCTCCGGCGAGAACATTCCGGTGCCGGGCGTATCATAGGATTTTGCCGCCTCGTTGTCCCAGATCTCATCCTGCTGCATGTCAGATATCCCGCCGCGCGACCGGGCCGGCCAGCATCCGCCCGGGCCCGGACCGGATGTGCGCCGCCCTGTCGATTTATCAAGGCCACGACGAGCATATGACGAGCGCCAATGCTGCGAGTTCCAACGCCTCGGTTCTCGCGCTAGCGTCACCATCGATGCGCGCCCTGCTCACGTCGATTCTGCTCTGCCTTGCGCTCGCAGCCTGCGGGCGCTTCGACACCGATCAGATCCGCGCCTGTCGGCTGGCGATCCCGGCGCTGAATCCGTCCGGCGCCGTCATCACCCTCGAAGGCACCGGCGCCGGTCCGCGTGCCGACATACTGCGCATCGCCTACCGGGCACAGGCGCCGGACGAGCGGCCACGCCGGCGCACCATCGACTGCATCTTTGCCGGCGAAGGCACCACGCTGCAGCGCGGCGCGCTGGCGGGTCTTGCTTCCGATGGCGTGCCGATGACCGATGCGAGCTTCCTGCTGCTGCGGCGCTTCTATCTTGAAAACAAGGTCGAGCCGCCGGTCGATCCGGGCGCCTCGCCGGGCGCTGACCTGGTCGTTTTGTCGCCCGGCCTCGCCTATGGCCTGCAGCAGGGGCTCGCCGCCCTACCCTCGGCCGCGATCTATGCACTGCTCGCCAGCGCCTATGCGCTGATCTACGGGCTCAACGGCCGCATCCTGTTGACCTTCGGCGAGTTCTCGGCGCTGGGCGCGCTCGCCGCCGTTGTCGGCGTGGCGCTGACCTTGTCGCTCGCCGTCTCGACGCCGGTCTCGGGCCTGTTCATCGCCTTCGCCGTCGCGATCGCCGTCAGCGCGCTGCACGGCTTCGCCATGGGTCGCTTCGTGCTGCGCCATCTCGACAAGAGCAATGGCCAGCAGGTGCTGATCGCAACGATCGGGCTCGCCATCGCGCTCTCGGAGTATCTGCGCCTCGCCCAGGGTCCCGAACTGCGCTGGCTGCCGCCGGTCTTCAACGAGCCGCTGCCGCTGGCGCGGGCCGAGCAATTCATCGTCACGGCAACGCCGGTCTCGCTCGCCATGGCGGGGCTCGGCTTCTCGGCTGCGACCTGCCTCATCCTCTATCTCGCCCGCTCGTCTTACGGCCGAGCCTGGCGCGCGGTCTCCGACGATGCCCGCACGGCTTCCCTCTTCGGGATCGATCCTCGCGCGGTGCATGACCGGGCGCTGATCATCGCCTGCGCGATCTGCGGCGCGGCCGGCGTCATCGTCACGGTGATCTATGGCGGCATGGGCTTTTCAGGCGGCTTCACGCTCGGCCTCAAGGCGCTGGTCGCAGCCGTACTCGGCGGCATCGGCTCGGTGCCGGGCGCCTGCCTGGGCGGCCTCGTCATCGCCGCCTTCGAAGTGCTGTGGTCGGCGACGATGCCGCTCGAACAGCGCGACATCGCAGTCTATAGCTTGCTCGCCGTGACGCTGATCCTGCGCCCCGGCGGCTTCTTCGGCGACGGCGCGCTGACGCCGCGCCAAGTCTAGAGATTTTCCGCGTTTCTACGAATCGCGGAAGATCTCTAAGTTTTTGTTTTGACGCATTTTCTTCACGCGAACCGGTATCCACTTCGCTCGAAAATGCTTTGGAAAACGGGGGAATGGATGGGCAGCGGCTTCGCGATCAGCTTCGCCGATATCGAGGCGGCTGCGCAGACCATCGAAGGTCACGTGCTGAAGACGCCGCTGATGCAGGCGCCGCGCCTCTCGGCGCTGACCGGCGCCGAGATCTTCGTCAAGCACGAGAACATGCAGGCGACCGCCTCCTTCAAGGAGCGCGGCGCAGTCAACAAGCTGCGCAGCCTGAACAACGACGAGAAGCGCCGCGGCGTCATTGCCATGTCGGCCGGCAACCATGCCCAGGCGGTCGCCTACCACGCCAAGCGCTTCGGCATCCCGGCGACGATCGTGATGCCGGACACGACGCCGCTGGTGAAGATCGAGAACACCCGCGCCTATGGTGCCGAGATCGTGCTGTTCGGCGAGACACTCTACGAGTCGGCGCAGAAGGCGCGGGAGATCGCGGCCGAGAAGAGCCTGGTCTTCGTCCATCCTTACGACGATGCGGCGGTGATGGCCGGCCAGGGCACGGTCGCGCTGGAGATGCTGCGCGAGGCGCCTGATCTCGACATGCTGCTGATCCCGCTCGGCGGCGGCGGACTGATGGCCGGCAACGCCATTGCCGCCAAGGCGCTGAAGCCGTCGATCGAGCTGATCGGCATCGAGGCGGCGCTCTTCCCATCCTTCCACAACGCCGTGCATGGCACCGAGATGCCGATTGGCGGGGCGACGCTGGCGGAAGGCATCGCAGTCAAGACCGTCGGCACGCAGACCCTGCCGGTGATCAAGGAGCTGGTCTCCGACATCGTGCTCGTCGGCGAGGATCTGATCGAGCGCGCCGTCAACGCCTACGCGACCTTGCAGCACACATTGGCGGAGGGCGCCGGCGCCGCCGGCCTCGCCGCGATGCTGAAGGAACCGGAGCGTTATCGCGGACGCAAGGTCGGCCTCGTGCTCTGTGGCGGCAACATCGATCCGCGCCTGCTCGCCGCGATCATGGTGCGCGAGCTCGAGCGCGAGCAGCGCATCGCCGCCTTCCGCCTCACCGCCAGCGACCGGCCCGGCCTGCTCGGCAAGGTCGCCAGCCTGTTCGGCACGCTCGGCGCCAACATCCTCGAGGTCAGCCATGGCCGGCTCTTCCTCGACGTGCCGGCCAAGGGCGTGACGCTCGACGTCACCGTCGAGACCCGCGACGAGGCGCACACCGCCGCGATCGAAGAGGCGCTGCGCAAAGAAGGTTTTGCCCCGCGCCGAATCTATCCCCGTGGTCTTGCGGAACCGGGGGCCTGATCCGGCTGACTTAGTCGGCCGGCCAACCGAGGCGCCCGAGATCGCGTGCGCCGTCGACGATGCGGACGATTCGGACGCCGCCATCGACCAGACGATAGAGCACGAGCCAACGCTCGATGACGAGACCGCGCGCGCCCTCGCCGATCTCGGGGCGGGCCATGCCGATCTCGCGATGCTGCGACAATTTATTTGCGCGCTGCTCTAAGCGATCGAGAACCGCATCGGCCAGCAGCACACTGTCACGCGCGATCCAAAGCCAGATGTCGAGGAGGTCTTGCTTCGCTTGATTGGTGTAGTGGACGAAGCCCATGCCGCTTCAGGCTTTCCCAGCAAGGCGCCGGCGACCTTCGGTCTTGATGGCAGCCAGATCGACCTCGCCGCCATCACCACTGGCGACGCCATCCTGCCAGGCTTGCCGGAGCCAGCGCAGCTTCTCGGCTTCCTGCTCATCCTGCTTCTCGAGCAGGCGCAACGCCTCCCGCACGACCTCGCTGGAGGAGGTGTAACGGCCGGTCTCCACCTTAGCCCTGATGAAGCGGAGCAGCTCTTCGGGCAGCGATACATTCAGGTTCACGGTCGATCTCCCATTGTCCGAGTGTGGGATCGAGCACAAACTTTAGCAAGGTTTGCTATCGACCCAACTCAGTGCTCTCGTGCCAGAACAACGCAACGCTGTACCCGTGGTCTTGCGGAACCGGGCAGCTGATCAAACATTACTCCTCGACAGGCCAAAACCGGCCGGCCTCATAGGGGATTTTTTGTCGATGTCGAACCCGTCCTATCGCCAGCCGCCGATCGTCGCGCTGGAGGACCGGCCGCTGCAGAATACGCGCGGCGTGCTCGGTTCGCGCCTGTTCGCCTGGATCGGCGACGTCGTCGTCCTGTTCATTCTGGGTAGCATCGTCTGGTTCCTGCTCGCGATCCTGGGCATCGTCACCTTTGGCCTGACTTGGCTCCTGATGGGCGGGGCGACGATCGCAGTCGCGCTCGGCTACGCCGCCATCACGATCGGCGGGCGCAAGCAGGCGACGCTCGGCATGCGCATGGCGGGGCTTCGGGTCGAGACCGCCTCCGGCGGCCGGCCGGATGCGCTGGCAGCTGCAGTCCACGCGCTGTTCTTTTATGTCGCGGCCGGCACGGTCGCCCTCTGGTTCCTCGACATCGCCTGCGGGCTGGTGCGCGGGGACCGCCGGCTCGGCCACGACATCCTGACCGGGCTTGTGGTGGTGCGCGCCTGAGCCCTCCCCGTCATGCTCGCCCTTGTGGCGAGCATCCACGTCTTGACCACCGCACTGCAGGAAGGAAGACGTGGATGGTCGGGACAAGCCCGACCATGACGGCAACGGCTCTGCGCTAAAAGCGATAGCGCAGCAGCAGGCCGATCCGCGCCAGTGGCGGGATCAGCGAGAAGAACTGGATCGCCAGCCGCGCCGGCCAGGACATCCGGGCGATCTGCTCGGGATCGTAGCCATCCGGATCATAGGCCGTCAGCTCGGTCATCAGGGTCAGGCCCGGCACCTGCCGCTCCAGTTCGGCGGGATCGTCGAGCGCCCAGTGCAATGTCGCGCCGGTCGCCTTGATCGCGGGCTGCAATGCGATCATGCGCAGGCCGAAAGCGCTATAGGCATCGAAGGTGATCTCGCCACTGCGGCAATGCCGCACCAGCCGCTCCAGCAGTCGTGGCACCTCGTCCTGCGGCAGATACGGCAGAAGCCCCTCGGCCACGATCATCGCCGGGCGATCTTGAGGCAGGTCGGCGAGCCAGCCCGGCTCCGTCACAGACGAGCCGATCAGATGGTAGTTCTCGCGCGCCGGGTAGAGCTTGCGCCTGAGCGCGACGACGTCGGGATAGTCGATATCGTACCAGTCGACGCCCGCAGGCGGATCGATGCGGGAGACGCGGCTGTCGAGCCCGCAGCCGAGATGCAGGACGATCGCATCCTCGTGCCTTCCGAGAAAATCGCGCGTCCAGCCGTCGAGGGTATGGGCGCGCATGGCGAGGCCGACCATCAGGTCGCGGTCGACCTTCAGCCTGGCGAAATCGTAATCGATGCGGGCGGCGGCCTCCGCAGCGAAGCGGTCCTTGAGCAGCGAATCCGGCAGGCGGCTCTCGCCGGCCTTGGCCCAGAGCGTGATCAGCAGGGTTTCCTTCTCGCGGGTCAACGCGACCGTTTCGGTCTGCATCGCATCCCCCTTATCCCGAGGCCTCCGCTCGCATGAAGACTAGCACCGGCTGGAGGGTTATCCCATGTGTGCGGGCGCCGCAGGGATGGTGCTTGTTGCCGCCGCGCCGGCTGCTAAACTCGCTCCGATTTCGGCCGTTTCGGAGTCACCCCGACGTGACGCGCCCCTTGCGGGATGCCCCGCAATTCTACCTGACCTCGCCGACGCCCTGCCCCTATCTGCCGGGCCGAGAGGAACGCAAGGTGTTCACCCATCTCGTCGGGGCGCGGGCGCGCGACCTCAACGACGTGCTCTCGCATGGCGGCTTCAGGCGCTCGCAGAGCATCGCCTATCGCCCGGCCTGCGAGACCTGCCGGGCCTGCGTCTCGGTGAGGATCGTCGTGGCCGATTTCCGGCCCTCGCGCAGCTTCCGCAAGATCCTGTCGCATAACAGCGACCTGATCGGCGAGGCGCTGCCGCCGCAGCCGCGCTCGGAACACTACTCGCTGTTCCGCGGCTATCTCGACGATCGCCATCCCGAAGGCGGCATGGCGACGATGTCGGCACTCGACTTCGCCATGATGGTCGAGGATACCCATGTCGAGACCAGCCTAATCGAATACCGCCGGCGCGGGCCCGACAGCGGCTTCACCGGCCGCGGTCAGGGCGACCTCTACGCCTTCGCCCTGACCGACCGGCTGAGTGACGGTCTCTCCATGGTCTATTCGGTCTACGATCCCGCTCTCGAGGCCCGCTCGCTCGGCACCTTCATGGTGCTCGAGCATGTCGAGCGCGCCCGCAAGCTCGGCCTGCCTTACGTCTATCTCGGCTATTGGGTCGAGGGCTCGCCGAAGATGGCCTACAAGGCCCGCTTTCTGCCGCAGGAGCGCCTGATGCCGCAGGGCTGGGAGCGCTTCGGCTGAGCGGGTCGGCTCCAGTCGCGGGTCATTCTCGGGCGGAGCGAAGCGCAGACCCGAGAATCTCAGGACGATAAAGCGCCGACCGGAGCCTCATCCGGCCGGAGATGCTCGGGTCAGGCCCGAGCATGACGAAAATCGTAGTTTAAATCGTTTAATACGCACGCCAGCGCTGCAAAAACCGCACTTGCCCGCTGCGCCGCCCTCTGTGCAAGGTGCCGGTAAGGCCGCCGGAGCGGTCACCCTCGGAGGAAACATGACCGATACGCTGACCGAGCGCCTCGAACGCTGCTACACCGGCATCATCCACGACACGATGCGGGCCATGGGCCTGAAGGACTTCACCCTACCGCCGGCGCTTCGCCCGCTGCTGCCTGGCGTGAAGCTCGCGGGCCCCGCCTTCACCGTCGAGGGCAAGACCGGCGAGTTCGATGCGCACGAGACCCTGCTCGGCTGGACCGGCCTGCTCTCCGCCGCCAAGCCCGGCCATGTCTGGGTCTGCCAGCCCAACACGGAGGAGGTCGCGCTGATGGGCGAGCTCTCGGCCGAAACCCTCAAGAACAAGGGCGTGCGCGGCTGCGTCATCGATGGCCTGTCGCGAGACACCGAATTCATGGTCGAGATGGGTTTCCAGGCCTATTTCAAGGCCTATACGCCGCGCGACATCGTCGGCTTCTGGCTGCCCAAGGCCGTCGACGAGCCGATCAAGATCGGCGACGTCTGGATCCGGCCGGGCGACTACATTCTCGCCGATCGCGACGGTGTCGTCCGCATTCCGGTCGAGATCATCGAGGAAGTTCTAGAGAAATCCGAGACGGCGATCTCGGCGGAGAACAAGGTGCGCACGGCGATCCTCGCCGGCACCGACCCGCAGCAGGCCTATCTGCAGTTCGGCAAGTTCTGATGTCCGAACACGATCCCCGCCTGATCCTGCTCGATCCGCGCGACAACGTTTTCGTCGCACGGACCCGCCTGCCGGCCGGCGAGCGTATCGAGACCGGAACCGGTCCGGCGGTGATCGACCGCGACATCGCCCTCGCCCACAAGATCGCCCGGCGCGCCATCGCGCCCGGCGAGAAGATCCTGAAATACGGCGCGCCGATCGGCGTGGCGACAATCGCCATCGCCGCCGGCCATCACGTCCATGTCCAGAACATGAAGAGCGACTACACGCCGACCTATCACCTCGAAGACGAGCGCAAGGCGGGAGCGGCGCAATGAGCGGACTCCAAGGTTACCTCCGCAGCGACGGCCGCAAGGGCATCCGCAACGTCGTCGCCGTCGCCTATCTGGTCGAATGCGCCCATCATGTCGCGCGCGAGATCGCCCTGCCCTGGCGCGAGCACGAGGTCCACGCCATCGGCTTCCCGGGCTGCTATCCCAACCCTTACGCCGAGCGGATGATGGAGCAGCTCTGCACCCATCCCAATGTCGGGGCGGTGCTGCTGGTCTCGCTCGGCTGCGAGAGCTTCAACAAATACGCGCTGGAGCGGGTGGTGCATGCCAGCGGCCGGCCGGTGAAGACGATCGTGATCCAGGGCACGGGCGGCACCCGCGCCTCGATCAAGGAAGGCCGCGCCTGGGTCGAAGAGCAGCGCATCGCGCTCGATACTACCGAGACCGTACCGATGGCGGTGAGCGAACTGGTGATCGGCACCGTCTGCGGCGGCTCCGACGGCACCTCCGGCATTACCGGCAACCCGGCGGCGGGCCGCGCCTTCGACCAGCTCATCGCCGAAGGCGCATCCTGCATCTTCGAGGAGACCGGCGAGCTGATCGGCTGCGAGCACATCATGGCGGCGCGCGCGATCACACCCGAGCTCGGCGTCGAGCTAGAGAAATCGGTCGCCAAGGCGGCGCGCTATTACGCGACGCTCGGCTACGGCTCCTTCGCCGCCGGCAATGCCGCGGGCGGGCTCTCGACCATCGAGGAGAAGTCGATGGGCGCCTACGCCAAGTCGGGCGCATCGCCGATCTCCGGACTGCTGAAGCCCGGCGACGTGCCGCCACGCGGCGGGCTTTATCTGCTCGACGTGGTGCCGGATGGCGAGGTTCGTTTCGGCTTTCCCAACATCAACGACAATGCCGAGATCGCCGAATTGATCGCCTGCGGCGCGCATTGTGTGCTGTTCGTCACCGGACGCGGCTCGGTCGTCGGCTCGGCGATCTCGCCGGTGGTCAAGATCTGCGCCAATCCGGAGACCTATCGCCGGATGAGCGACGACATGGACGTCGATGCCGGCCGCATCCTCGAAGGCAAGGCCGGTCTCGACGAAGTCGGAACCGAGATCCGCGATCTTGTCGTCTCGCTGGCACAGGGTGGGCGGACGAAGTCGGAAGAGCTCGGCCATCAGGAGTTCATCCTGACCTATAAGAGCTTCGAGCCACTCGGCCCGGCCTGCTTGCCGGCGGCATAAGGGCCGAGCGCTGCGCAACCGTCCTTGACCCCTCCCCTGACCCGGCACTAACCTTGGGTCATCGGGGACGGGCAGGACCAAGACCATGGCGCTCACCTCGCCTCGCTTTTCCGCCAATGACCGCCTGAGGAAGGCCTCGGAGAATGCGCCGCCGCTGAAACAGGGCGAGCGCGGCCAGGCCGTCGCCATCATCCAGCTGGCGCTGATCGATCTCGGCCTGGCGATGCCGAACTCGAGCAATCAGGGCCGCACTCTGCCCGACGGGATATTTGGCCCGGAAACCGCGAGCCGCGTGCGCAGCTTCCAGACGGCCAACGGGCTCGTCGCCGACGCCATCGTCGGCCCGCTGACCATGGCCGCTCTGGAGCGCGCCATCATCGCGCAGAGCGCCATCAATCGCCGCGCCGACGCCGCCAAGGCACGCACGCACAGCGCCGCCGTTCGCTAGATCGACGCTCCCCGCCTCGAAGACCTGGGTGAAACCGGGCCATCCGCTATCAGCAGGAGTAGCCATGGTTATCGCGATCGCTCCCGGCAGCGCCACGATCACCGCCAACAAGGGCGGCTCGCGCACCGACATCCATGTCGGCACCGAACACGCCCTGCTCCATTGCACGACCAAGGTGCGCCGCGCCGCGGCCGACGAGGCGGCAGGCCACCCCGGCCATACCGGGCCGATGATCACCTGCACCGGCACCGTGCTGATGTCGGGCGATCCGGCCAATAGGCAGGACAAGGTCGAGCTGATGACCAATTGGGAGTTCGGGATGATCCTGGTCGCCGACATCGTCGTCTACGAGGCGCATTATGCCGGGCGGATGGCCAATGAGGGCAGCATCGTCGTCAACCTCAAATCCGCCTTCGGCACCAACCCCTCGCTGGACGGCGACGGCGACCTGCCGACTGTCGACGAAATGATCTTCGACCCGAGCAATCAGGTCATCACCGACCAGACCACCGGCACCAAGGGCTTCCTGGTGACCTACAAATTCGGCGACCACCCCAACAATCCATTTCCCCTGCGTCAGACCAATGCAGTGGCGCATTCACCGAACTTCCTGCACACAGCGCGACGGGACGAGGGCTTCATCGCCTATTTCGTCGCCAGGGAACGCGGCACGACGGTCCACCACCTGGCGCGGATCGGCTGGCACGTGATCTGGCACGGCACACTCGGCTGGACCGCGCCGACCACCAAGCCGACAGCCAGCATGGTGACCTCGCGTATCGATATCGGCCAGCCGACCACCGACGCAGTCGACAACACCGCCTTTCCGCGTTCGGCCGCCATCGCCAAGAATCCGCAGCGCCCGACCTGCAACGAGCAGGACGGCACCGCCTTCGACAGGGGGTACGGCCCGACGGCGAGCGCGTCGGTACGGGCGGAGTCGACCACGCGGCCCGGCAATCTGCCGAGCAATTTCTTCCCGACGCCGTGAGTCAGTTCTCACCCCGAAGCTGCCCCGTCGGTTCGGCGGGCGGTTGACACGGCCGTCCAGAGCATTCCCGCGCTTCTCCGACGCGCAGGAATGCTCTGGATTCCTATTTTATCGCATTTTCTTCACGCGAGCCGGTATCCACTTCGCTCGAAAATGCTCTAGGTGGCCGGCGCAGTCCAGGACGTGGTCCAGGTCTCGCTGAGCGTGTGCCTGGCCGTGCGCAGGAAGACACGCAGGTCGGTGCGTTCGCCCGGGCGCACGCTGACATTGACGATCGCCCGGAAGCCCTTCGCCGCGAAGTTCGGGTCAAGTGTCGCGCTGGCAACGGTGCCGGCCGAGACCGTCGCGACCACCGAGACGCGCTTGGGATCGGAGAGGTAATATTCGAGATCGCCGGCGTTGAAGTCGACGATGAAGCGGCGCTTCGCCAGCCCCGCCGCCGCGTCGACCTCTTCGCGGGCGGCAATGCTGCTCTGGACCTGCGCCATCGCATGCAGCGTCTCGGTGGTCGACACGGAGGTGATGCGGTAGCTCAGCTCGGTTGGCTGGCCACTGGGCAAGGGCGTCTTCGGTGTCCAGCAGCAGACGATGTTGTCGAATTCCTCGCCCTGGGTCGGGATCTCGATCAGGTCGACGCGGCCCTCGCCCCAGTCGCCTGATGGTTCGACCCAGTAGCCGGGACGCGCGTGATAATGCGCCTCCAGGTCCTGATAGTGGCCGAATTCGCGGTCGCGCTGGATCAGCCCGAAACCGCGTGGGTTGCGGTCATGGAAGGACGAGATCGTCAGCGCCTGCGGATTCCGGATCGGCCGCCAGATCCATTCGCCCGCACCGGTCTTCAGCATCAGCCCGTCGGAATCGTGGACTTCGGGCCGAAAATCGGTGCGCTGCTCGCGGTCGCCTTCGCCGGCGAGGAACATCGAGGTCAGCGGCGCGATACCGATGCGCTCGATCGTCCGGCGCGGCACGATCGTCGCCGTGACGGCGACGCTGGTCTGCTGGCCCGGCGTCACGACATAGCGGAAGGCGCCGCTGACCGAGGGCGAATCGAGCAGCCCGTAGATGACGAGGTCGACGCTGTCGGGCTTCGGCTTCTCCAGCCAGAGCGCGCGGAAGAACGGGAACTCCTCGGCCTGCTCGCCGCCGACATCGAGCGCCAGCGAACGCGCCGAAAGGCCGTAACGGTGGCCGCGGCCGAGGAAACGGAAATAACTCGCGCCCAGGAAGGAAATCACCTCGTCCTGAACCCTCAGGTCGTTGAGCGTCGTCGTAACGGAGAAGCCGGCGAAACCGAGCGAGATCGGCAGCTTCTGCGGGACCTGCGCCTTGCCGTATTCGAACAGCGCCATGTTGAACGGCAGCGGGATCGCGGTTCCGTCGCTGATCACATGAACCGGCACCGGCTTGTCGTGCAGGAAGCCGAGATGGAACAGATGCAGGCGGTAGTCCGAGCCGCTGTCCTGCCAGAGCGCCTTGTCCCGGCGGAACCTGATCTCGCGATAGCTGTCATAGGTCAGCGATTTCAGCGCCTCCGGAATGGCGGGCGCACTTGTGTCGAAGGGCCGGGCTGCGAGCTCGCGGGCCTGGCGGACAACATCCTCATAGCCGAAATTGCCGCGTCTGGGCTCGGCAGGTGCAGTGTTCGGCGTGACCGGCGGCGGACGGGTGTCCTGCGCGCCAGCAGACGAGGCAACCGCAGCCGTCGAGGCGAGAGCCGCGATGACCGCGCGGCGAGACGGCCGTGCCCAATCACAGGAAAACATGTCGCTCTGGTCGAGCGGGGGCGTGCTCACATCGGGCTCCGCAGGGACTGCGACACACTCGTCGCGATCTGCCAACGTCGCGACGATGACGAAGTTCCGTCAGATGCGACGGAAAACTCGGACCATAGATTGCTTCTATGGAAAAACACAACCTATAAGGGTAATACACAATACTGAAAATACTGAAGAATCTTCGATCGGCTTAAGACTAAATCAAATGCAGAGCCCTTACGCTCCGACATTGCTCCAAACGCGATACTCCCTGCGGAACCCGCGCCGATGCTCCAGTCCTTGTCCCGCATGCCGGCGGAGATGTCCTCCGAATCCCGGCGCAAGCTCCTGAACGCCGTCACCGACCTGTTCCTGCTCGACGCCGATCCGAGCGAGGAATCGCAGGAGCACTATGGCGACATCGCGCTGCGCTCGCTGCCGCATCTCGACGCCGAAGGTCGCCGCGAATACGCCGACTCGGTTGCCGAGACGGCGACGCTGCCGCGCCCGGTCGCAGTGTCCCTGGCGAACGATAGCGACAGCGAAGTCGCGCGGCTCGTCCTCAAACTCTCGCCGGTCCTGACCGACACCGATCTTGCCGCCATCGCCATCAGCCAGACGCAGGAGCATCTTGCGGCCATCGCCGAGCGCGCCCGCCTGTCCGAGGGCGTCACCGACATCCTGGTCGAGCGCGGCGATTCGACGGTGCTTCGCAGCGTCTCCGGCAATGAGGGCGCCCAGTTCTCCGATCACGGCTTCGACAGGCTGCTGCAGCGCGGCGGCGACGATGCCGCGGTGGGCGAGGCGCTGGCGCGCCGCTCCGACCTGTCGCCGCAGCGCGCCGAGCGCGTGCTGCGTATCGTCGAGCAGATGTCGGATCCTGCCGCCGAAGCGAGCTCGCATCAGGCTACGATGATGGCGCGTCAGGCGCGGCAGCAACGCCGCGAGGTCCGGCTGCTGATCGCCGACCTGCAGGCGGGCGCACGCAGCCTTGACGAGGTCGTCACGATGCTGGCGGAGGAGGATCGCGCCTTCCATCTCGCGCAGGTGATCGCGACCCGCGCCGAGGTCAGCACCGAGCAGGCCCTGCGTGTGCTGCTGCAGCGCGACGTCAGCGGCATCGCCGTGCTCGCGCGCACGCTGGAACTCGGCAAGGACACGTTCCACGCCGTGCTGCAGTTGCGTGGACGCCGCCTCTACTTCAAGGTCAAGGACATCGAGGACGACCTCAAAGCCTATGAGCAGCTCGACATGGCCACCGCCGAGCGGACGATGCGCTTCCTACGCCTCAAGACCAAGCTGAGCTGAGCCAGCGGCGTACCTGCCGCCACAAAAGCGCGACAATCGCGCCCTCACCTGCTATGCCATGAGCATGATCCTGGCTGCGGGCAGCGCACGCATGAAGCTTTTCTGGGCCGGCGCCGCCGTGGCGGCATTGATGGCGACCAGCGCTCCGGCGCAAGCACAGGCCTTCCTGCCGCTCTCGGGTTTCGGAATCCTGCCCTCCTTCGCTTGGTCGGAGCCGACCTTGTCGCCCGGCGGCGTCAAATGGGACGGCTCCTACGCCCGCATCTCAAGCGGCTTCCAGGTCAGCAGCTCGAAACGCTTCGGCACCTCGGCCGGGCCGGTGATAGGGCTCGAGGCCGGCAAGATGTGGCGCGACGGCGATTTCGTCTACGGCATCACCGGGGCGCTCGAATTCTCTCCGGCTTTCGGCGGCTACGCCAATCCGGGGTTCAACCAGGCGAGCTATACCCGCGACATCGCCGGCGCCTTCCAGCTCAAGGCCGGTGTCTTCGCGACGCCCGACGTGCTGCTCTATACGAGCGTCGGCCTGGCCGCGGCCAACGAGACCTTCCGCTACGGCGCGACGCCGTTCTCGATGCCCTTCTCGCGCTCCGACATCGCGCTCAGGCCGGAAGCGCGCGCCGGCATCTCATGGGCAGTGACCAATAATGTCACGCTCGGGCTGGAAGTCGGCGTGGTCGGATCGGCGATCCGCTGAGACAGCGATTCAAGACGCTTCGATCTTGATTCAGGCGGCTGGCGGGTTGATTCAGCGGATCGGCGCAAGTCTCTGATCAGGCAACAGGATTGGGCCGCAGCCGGCGCTTATCAGGCTGTCAGATTGAGCGAGACAGCGTGCTTGTCGGACCAGGCCCGGATTTCGCGAAAGACAGCGCGAAGATCGCGCGCTGACGGCGTCAGCTCATATTCCACCCGCGGCGGCACCTCCGGATAGATCGTGCGCTTGACGAGACCGTGCGCTTCCAGATCGCGCAGCTGGGTCGTCAGCATGTGCTGGGTGATGCCGGGGATCGAACGACGCAGCTCGCCGAAGCGCAGAGTGCCCTGCCCGAGCCGCCACAGGATTTCACCCTTCCACTTGCCGGTCAGCATGCGCATGGCGGCATGAAATTGCTCGACCGCAGCAGAACCTTCGCAAGCGTCTGATTCTGCAATAACTTTCGTGTCTGCATCCACGCGCTGAAGTTCAATAGTCTTGTTTTCCATACTACACCACAAATTTCAGCCTACTTGTGTTTTTCACCTTACTCTCGATTTTCTCACGACGAAAACGACGGGACCGGCCCGCCGCAGCCCTCGGGCTTTCCTCGGAGATATCTCATGTCAGTTGCTGAAGTTTCGGAAGCGCCGCGCTGGCGCCGGATTGGCCTTTGGACTGTCAAGGCACTGCTCGCCGCCATCTTCGCCGCTGCCGGCGGCGCCAAGCTCGCCGGCCTCCCGATGATGGTCGAGAACTTCGCCACGATCGGCCTCGGACAATGGTTCCGCTATCTGACGGGGGCACTCGAGCTCTCGGGCGCGATCGGGCTGCTTGTTCCCGCTCTCGCCGGCTTTGCCGCCTTGATGCTCACCACGGTGATGGTCGGAGCCATCCTGGCGCACCTCGTTATTCTGCCCGGCCCGTGGTTGCCTGCCGCGGTGCTGCTCGCACTCAGCCTTCTGGTCGCCTGGGCACATCGGGACCAGGTCGAGGCCGCAGCCAGAACCGTGCTGCTCGGCCGCGACTGAGGCTGGCGAGGTTCGACCACCACCCATCCCTCGCGCCCCTTCCGGAGCAATTCATGTCGCGCCTGATCACCGCCGCTTTGCTGGCGTTCGCCTTGTCGGCCTGCCACACCACCGATCTCGGCCGTTCGGTCGGTTGGCCGGCGCCGCAGCGAACCGTCAGATGACGATACGCCGGCCACCTCCTGCCCCGCTCAGCCCCCGAACTTGTTGTTCTTCGGGAAGCCCTTGGGCGGCAGGCGGCCGGCCTCGGCGCGGTGGCCGAGCCATTCGATCAGCTCGGCCTGCGCCACCGTCCAGGTCCGGTTCGAGCTGTCGAGCCAGGTCAGCCCGTCCTCGAGCTTGAAGACCTTGGCGTCCGACAGGCCGCCATCCTTGTAACGCTGCAGCCTGACGCCCTTGCCGCGGCCCATTTCGGCTACCTCGGACAACGGGAAGCAGAGCAGCTTGCGATTCTGGCCGATGATCGCGACATGGTCGCCCTCGGCCGGCACGACGAGCATCGCCTCAGCCGGCAGATCGACGTTGAGCACCTGCTTGCCCTTGCGGGTGTTGGCGACGACGTCGTCGGTCGGCACGACGAAGCCGCGCCCCTCCGTGCTGGCGACCAGAAGCTTCAAGCCCGCCCTGTAGGGGAAAGCGGCGACGATCTCGGCACTCTCCTCCAGCTCGATCATCAGCCGGATCGGATCGCCGAAGCCGCGCCCGCCCGGCAGCTTCGAAGCCTCCAGCGTGAAGACCTTGCCGTTGGTCGCCATCACCAGGATCTTGGACGTCGTCTCGCTGAAGAAGGCTGTGCGGAGCGTGTCGTCGCCCTTGAAGGTGAGGCTCGACAGGTCCTGGACATGGCCTTTCAGCGCCCGGATCCAGCCCTTCTTCGAGATCACCACCGTCACCGGCTCGCGCTCGACCATGGCCTGGGTCAGGTCGATATCGGTCGTATCGGGCATGTCGGCGAAGGTGGTGCGGCGCTTGCCGATCGCCGTTTCCGGGCCGAACAGCTTCTTCACCTCGCGGATGTCCCAGGAGATGGTCTTCCACTGCTGCGCATCGGAGGCGATCAGGCCCTCGATCTGGCCCTTCTCCTGGGTCAGCTCGTCGAACTCGGTCTTGAGCTGCATCTCCTCGAGCTTGCGCAAGGCGCGCAGGCGGGTGTCGAGAATGGCATTGGCCTGAACTTCGTTGAGCGCGAAGGCCTTCATCAGCTCGAGCTTCGGCTCGTCCTCCTCGCGGATGATTTTGATCACCCGGTCGAGATCGAGATAGACGATCAACAGGCCGGCAAGGATTTCGAGGCGCTTCTCGATCTGGCCGAGGCGGAAGCGTGAGCGCCGGATCAGCACGTCGCGGCGATGGTCGAGCCAGGCGCGCAGCGCTTCAGCGAGGCTGAGCACGCGCGGCACCAGCCCGCCGGTCAGCACGTTCATGTTCATCGGAATGCGCGATTCCAGCTCCGAGAGCCTGAACAGCGATTCCATCATCAGGTTGGCGTCGACATTGCGGGCACGCGGCTCGATGACAACGCGAATATCCTCGGCCGACTCGTCGCGCAGGTCGGCGACCAGCGGCAGCTTCCGGTCGTTCAGGAGTTCGGCGATCTTCTCGATCAGCCGGCCCTTCTGAACGCCGTAGGGGATCTCGGTGACGACGACGAACCATGTGCCGCGGCCCTGGTCCTCGACATGCCAACGCGCCCGCGTGCGGAAGCCACCACGGCCGGTCCGGTAGGTCTCGACCATCGACGAGCGGCTCTCGACGATGATGCCACCGGTCGGGAAGTCCGGGCCCGGCACGAAGGTCATCAGCTGCTCAGAGGTCGTCTCCGGGTGCTGGATCAGATAGAGCGCCGCGTCGCAGAGCTCGGCGGCATTGTGCGGCGGGATCGAGGTTGCCATGCCGACCGCGATGCCCTGCGAGCCATTGGCGAGCAGGTTCGGGAAAGCGGCCGGGAGCACCATCGGCTCCTCGTCCTCGGCATTGTAGGTCGGACGGAAATCGACCGCGTCCTCCTCGATCCCGTCGAGCAGGAGGCGCGCGACCTCGGTCATGCGCGCTTCGGTGTAACGGTAGGCGGCGGCGTTATCGCCGTCGATATTGCCGAAGTTGCCCTGCCCGTCGATGAGCGGATAGCGCTGGGCAAAGTCCTGGGCGAGACGCACCAGGGCGTCATAGACCGACTGGTCGCCATGCGGGTGAAAGCCGCCGATGACGTCGCCGACGATCTTCGCGCATTTCCGGTGAACCACATCCGGGTTCAATCGCAGCAGGCGCATCGCATAGAGAATGCGGCGATGGACGGGCTTCAAACCGTCACGCGCATCCGGCAAGGCACGGTGCATGATCGTTGAGAGCGCATAGGCGAGGTAGCGCTCCTCGAGCGCACTCTTCAGATCGACGCGTTCGGCTTCCTCCTCCGGAGGCGGCTCGACGGGTTTGCCCATGCTTCTACCAACCTAGTTCGACACGCAGCCCAGCTGAGGGGCCGACACCGGTCCATACCTCGCAGGACGAGGGAATAAGGGCCCGAATCACTTGATGCAACGATGCAGCCCGGATGCAAGCGACGCAAAGCGGGACTGGCGGAAAAACCGCAGAAATCAGGGGATTCTCGCCGCCAGTTCCAGCAGGCGCACCCGCTCTGGCGGCTCCAGCAGGCCGCGCGGTTCGTAGAGGTCGCGGCGCAGGAAAAAACCGGTCAGGGCAAAGCCGGCGGCGATCTCGGCCGGCGCCGGCCGGCGCGCGCCCTGCCCCTCACTCAGGAAGGCAGGCAAGGCGAGGAGTCTGTCTAGATAAGGCTCGGCTGCCTTGCGGCTGACCGCCTTGCCCGATTTCGGCGAGACGTGGCTCAGCTCCTCACGCAGGCCGGTGACGGCGCAGCGTTCGAGCGAGAGGCCGTAGCCGAGCTCGGACAGCATGGCGAGCTCGAAGCGCACCATTAGCGCCGGCGCGATCGCGATCTCGTCGAGATGCGCGACCAGCACCGCTAGGCCCTCATAGAGGCCGGGATGCGGATCGCGCTCCGGCAGCAGGCGCAGCAAGCCCGAGACATTGGCGAGTCCATAGAGTGCCACCGGCTGTGCCATCAGCCTTGCTGCATGCGAGGTCACGAGCTCGACCTTGTACTCGCCGAGATGCTCGTCGAGCCGCGCCCGCCAGGTCAGCGAGACGAGATTGCCGGGCTGCAGCACCGGTTGCTGTTTGCTCGAGCGGCCGCCGCGGACAAGGCCAAGATGACGGCCATGATCGCGCGTCATCGCCTCCAGGATCACGGCGCTCTCGCCATGACGCCTGACGCCGATGATGGTGCCCTCGTCGCTCCACTCCATGGCGGAGAGTTAGGGGCAATAAGGGGTGAGTTTCCAGTGCCTCCGCGCTGAAGGGTGTCAACAGAAGCGCGGGAACCCCTCTCCTGGAAGGAGAGGGGCAGGGGTGAGCGACTGTCTTGCTGGTCAAGCGGTTTGAGCG
>NZ_CAXUTF020000008.1:0-195176 GCF_964254315.1 Allobosea sp. LjRoot90 | reverse complement strand
GCTTCTTGCCGGCCGCCGCGCCCGGCCTCAGCTCACTGGCGCGTACTTCACCACGCAGCCATAGGCCTTGGTCGCGGGTTCGGAGACGGCCTTGCCAGCTTTGAGCTCGGCTACCGCCTGGCGGATATAGCTCTTCGCGCCGGTCAGGCTGGAGGCACTCGATGATGGCTTGTCGTCGATCGCGCCGGCATAGGCGAGTGTGCCCTTGGGATCGATGATGTACATGTGCGGTGTGGTCTGGGCGCCATAGGCACGGGCCAGCTTGCTCTGCGGATCGAGCAGGATCGAGGCCGGGGCCGCGTCGCGCGTCTTGCTCAACTCCTTGGCTTTGGCCGCGTCGACATGGCCCTGCTCACCGGCCGGCGAGGAGATCACCGAGAGCCAAACGATGCCGTCCTTGGCCATGTCCTTCTGCAGGGTCTGCATGGTGGCGCTGCTGTAGTGCTTCCGGACATAGGGGCAGTCATGGTTGGTCCATTCGAGGACCACGGTCTTTCCGGCATAGTCGGAGAGCTTCTGCTGCTTGCCGTCGACGTCGACGACGGAGAAATCGGGAGCCTTGGCGCCGGTCTTCGCCGCGCTCTGGGCGAAGGCGGTGCCGGAGGCGAGCGCCAGCGCGGTGGCGGCGAGGCCGGTGATGAAGGTCTGTCTGCTCACGGCTTTCATCGTCAGTCTCCTTGCTGAGGTTGAAATCTGGGGCTTGGCTTCACTTCCGGCTGGATGCGGTCTTCACCTCGCGGCCGGCGGCGCGCTCGGCTGCGCTCACCACGGTCTCGGGCGTCAGCAGCTGCGGCAGCACTTCGGCCTGCGCGCCCTTCGTACCGGGGTAGAACAAATAGAGCGGCACGCCGGCGCGGCCATACTCCGCCAGCGTCGCCGCGATTGCAGCATTGCGGTTGGTCCAGTCGGCCTTGAGATAGGCGACGCCGAGCTTGGCGAAGGCATCCTTGACCTCCTGGCGCGACAGCGCGACCCGGTCATTGGCGAGGCAGGTGATGCACCAGGCGGCGGTGAAGTTGACGAAGACTGGCTTGCCTTGCGCCTGCAATTCCGCGACCCGCGTCGGCGACCAGACACCCGGCGCTTCCGTCCCGGCCTGTACGGTCGGCTGCGCCGGGGGCGTCGCGCTTTCGATCACGAAGGCCGAGGTCGCGCCGACGAGCAAAACGGCAGCAGCGGCTGCAATGGTCCGCAAGCCGCGACCGCTGCCGCGCGTCACGCCGATCAGCCAGAGCGCGAAGCCGGCGGCGAGAATCGCGACCAGCGCGGCGAGCGCCCCGTCGGCGCCGACCTGCATGGTCGCGACCCAGATCAGCCAGATTGCGGTCGCGAACATCGGGAAGGCGAAGGCCTGCTTCAGGATGAGCATCCAGCGGCCCGGCTTGGGCAGCAGCCGCAGCAGTCCGGGGGCGAAGGAGAGCGCGACGACGGGCGCGGCGAAGCCGAGTGCCAGCGCCATGAAGATCGACAGCGCCGCGGTCGGCGGCTGCGTCAGCGCATAGCCCATCGCGGCGCCCATGAACGGGGCGGTGCAGGGCGTCGCCACCACGACGGCGAGCACGCCGGTCATGAAGGCTCCGACCGGACCGCCGCGGCTGGCGAGCCCGTCGCCGACGCCTTGCAGCCTGCCGCCGATCTCGAAGGCGCCGATCAGGTTGAAGCCAATCAGCGTCATCAGCACGGCGAGCAGGATGACGAGCGGCGGCGACTGCAATTGGAAGCCCCAGCCGGCGCCGAGCGCGATCACAGCTGCCGCCAGGATGAGGAAGGTCGCGAGCACGCCGGCAAGGAAGAGCAGTCCTTGCTGGCGGACCTCGCTGCGGCTCGCTTGTGCGACCTGCGCGAAGCCGAGCGCCTTGATGAACAGCACCGGCAGCACGCAAGGCATCAGGTTGAGGATCAAACCACCGGCAAAGGCAAAAGCCAGCGCCAGCCACAGCGTCAGGTCCTCGGCCGGAGGCGGCGGCAGCGTCACCTTTGCCGGGGCCTGCGCCGGAGCGGCCGCAGCCTGTAGCAGCGCCGGCTCGACCTCGGCGCTAAGCGCGAGGGCGCGTTTGGCGCCGCCTGCCGAGAAGGTGAGAACACCATCAATCGTCGGCGTTCCGACCTTGAAGGCAGTGGAGCGTGTCAGCGTCAGAGCACCGCCATCGGCCGGCTGCTCGGCCGCATGCTCGATCAGCGTGTCCAGGATTGGAAAGAAGCGGATCTCGCTGGCGCCGGCCGGCAGGCTGGGCAGCGTGAGCGCGAGCTTGTCCTCGCCCTTCGCCGTGAGCTTGCCAGTGAAGCCGGCCGGCTTCGGCAAGGCAGCACGCGCTTGCTCGATCCGCGCCTGCGCATCGGCATCGACTGCGCTCGTCGCCGCGATCGGCAGGTCGAGCGTGAAGGCGCCCTCCTCGGGAATGCAGATCTTCTCGCAAACCAGCCAGGTTGCCTTGGCCGAGAGCGTCAGCGTCTCGCCCGGCTTGGCGCTCGCCGGCACGCTGATCTCGACCGGCAGCACGACATGGTCCTCGAAGCCGAAATTGACGAGCGGCTCGACCCGGATGGCCTTGGGCGCCGGCCACTGGATCGCGCCGGCGCTCACACCGTCCGGCAGCGTCCACTCGATCCGCGTCGGCTCACCGGAATCGCCGGGGTTCTGCCAGTAGCTGTGCCAGCCCGGCGCGAGCTTCTGGGTCAGCGCGATCTGGAAGCGCTCGCCCGGTGCGACCGCATCGCGGCTCGACAGCAGCGTGGCGGTGACGCGCGGCGAGGTCACGGCAGCGGATTCGGCTGCGAGCAGCGGCAAGGGCGCCAGCAACGCCAGCGCCATGGTGGCGCGCTGCAACAGCCGGATTGCAGGCCGGCGCGGGAAGCTCGTCGCGATCATACCGATTTGATGCCCGTTCCCATCGCGAAAAGCCAATGACAAGCGGGTGATAGCGGCGCGAGGTCGCAGGCTTTAGCCCGCCCCGAGCCGCTCGCCGCGATAGACGCCGGAGCGGATCCGGCTCCACCAGTCGCGGTTCTCCAGATACCAGGCGATCGTCTTGCGCAGCCCGCTCTCGAAGCTCTCCTGCGGCCGCCAGCCGAGCTCGCGCTCGATCTTGGATGCGTCGATCGCATAGCGCTGGTCGTGGCCGGGCCGGTCGGCGACGAAGCGGATCAGCCCCTCGCGCGGGCCGATCGCCGCGTCCGGAGCGAGCTCGTCCATTAGCGCGCAGAGCGCCTTGACCACCTGAAGATTGCTGCGCTCGGCGCCACCGCCGACATTGTAGCTCTCGCCGATGCGGCCGCTTTCCGCGATGAGAGCCAGCGCGCGGGCATGGTCCTCGACATGCAGCCAGTCGCGGACCTGGGCGCCGGAGCCGTAGACCGGGAGGTCCTTGCCCTCGAGCGCGTTGAGGATCATCAGCGGGATCAGCTTCTCGGGGAAATGATAGGGCCCGTAATTGTTCGAGCAGTTCGAGAGCACGACCGGCAGCCCGTAGGTGTGGTGCCAAGCGCGGGCCAGATGGTCGGAGGCCGCCTTCGAGGCCGAGTAGGGCGAGTTCGGCTGGTAGGGCGAGGTCTCGCTGAACAGCCCATCCTCGCCGAGCGAGCCGAAGACCTCGTCGGTCGAGATCTGGTGGAAGCGAAAGCCCACCTGCTCCGCCGGCGGGAGCGAGCGGTAGTGCCTGAGCGCCTCCTGCAGCAGCGCGAAGGAGCCGACGATATTGGTTTCGATGAAGGCGGCCGGCCCGTCGATCGAGCGGTCGACATGGCTCTCGGCGGCAAGATGCATGACGATGTCGGGCCTGAAGTCGGCGAAGGCCTGCCGCATCGCCGGGGCATCGCCGATATCGGCCTCAAGGAAGGCGAGCCGAGGATCGTTCGAGACGGGTTCGAGATTGTCGCGATTGCCGGCATAGGTCAGCTTGTCGACGACCAGCACCTGATGCGGCGTCTGCCGGATCAGGTGGCGCACTACTGCCGAGCCGATGAAGCCGGCGCCGCCGGTGACGAGATAGCGCTTCACGCGAAATCCTCATAGCGGAACGGGCTGACGAAGCCGGCAAAGCCGGGCAGGGCTGCGTCCTTGCCGGAGAGCTGCGCTTCAGCCTCGGAGACCGGCCAGTCGATCGCAAGCTCAGGGTCGTTCCAGGCAATGCCGCCCTCGGTCTGCGGCGCATAGGGACCGTCGACCTTGTAGGTGACCTCGGTACCCGGCTCGAGCGTGCAGAAGCCATGGGCGAAGCCGCGCGGTACGAAGAGCTGCTCGGCGCCCTCGGTGGTGAGTGTCGCCGCGCACCATTTGCCGTAGCTCGGCGATCCCACGCGGATATCGACCGCGACGTCGAAGATCGAGCCCTTCAGCACTCGCACCAGCTTGGCCTGCGCCGCCGGCGGGGCCTGGAAGTGCAGGCCGCGCACCACACCGCGCGCTGCCGAGAGTGACTGGTTGTCCTGCACGAAGACGGCGCCGATGCCGGCCGCCGCGAACGCCTCGGTGCTGTACGTTTCCATGAAGTAGCCGCGCGCATCGCCGAATTTCTTCGGCCTGATCAGCACAACGGAAGGGACGGCGAGGGGCTCGAAGGCGAACTTGCTCATGGCGTCCTTGAACCCTCGCCGGCGCGCGCCGTCAACGCCCGCTAGAGCCCGTTCCGATCAACTTGCATCGCAAGGTGATCGGTAAAACGGTCTCTAACTCAAAGTGAGAGACGGATTCACCGATCAGATTGGTTCAATCTGATCGGATCCGGCTCTCGCGATCCGCCCGCCGGTCATCGGCTCCGAGACGCCTGTCGTCAGTGGGAAACTGATCGGCAGGCCGGCCTTGCGGCGCATGGCGAGGAAGGCGAAGCACTCCGCCTCGATCGCGTCGCCGCGCCAGCCGACGGCCTCGGCCGGAACAGCTTTTGCGCCGCTGCGGGCATTGAGCGACGCCATGATCGCCGGATTGCGCCGCCCGCCGCCGCAGACGATCAGTCGTTCAGGCCTGACCGGGAGCAGGTCGAGCCCGCGCCCGACCGCGCCGGCGGTGAAGGCCGTCAGCGTCGCCGCCCCGTCCTCGAAGGAGAGGCCCTCGGCCATGGCGGCGGTGAAGTCGTAGCGGTCGAGCGATTTCGGATAGGGCGCGACGAGATAGCTGTGTTCGAGCAGGCGCGCGAGCCTCTCCTCGTCGACGGTGCCGGCGAGCGAGAAGCCGCCGTCGCGGTCCATCTCGCCCTTGCCGTGCTGCTTGATCCAATCGTTCAGCGGCGCATTGCCCGGGCCGGTATCAAAGGCGAGCACATGGTCGGCATCGGCGAAGGCGCTGAGATTGCCGACGCCGCCGAGATTGAGCACGGCGGTCTCCTGCCCGGCGCCGATGCTGCGCATCAGTGCAGCGTGGTAACTCGCGACGAGAGGCGCGCCCTGGCCGCCGGCGCGGACATCGGCCGTGCGGAAATCGTAGACGACATCGATGCCGAGCTGCCCCGCCATCAGCGCGCCGTCGCCGAGCTGTCGGGTATCGCCCTTGCGCTCCCCAGTCGGTGCGCGGTGCAGCACGGTCTGGCCATGGAAGCCAACTGCCGCGACCTCGCTCGCCGCGATGCCCTCGGCTGCCAGAAACTCAGCGACGGCCTCGCCTTGAGCCAGCGTCAGGGCGCGCTCGGCCTCGGCGAAGGCCGCCGGCTCCGGCCCTTCGAAGCGCCAGCCGAGTGCCGCCTGCACCGCTTCCGCTAGCAAATCGCGAACCTCCTGGCGATAGGGCGCGAGCCGCCACGGCCCGAACTCGGCGACCGCAGCGCCATCCGTGCGGATGGCGGCGATGTCGATATTGCCGTCGAGGACCGTTCCGGTCATCAGGCCGATCGCCCAGGCTGGCTGCATGCGCCGCGTCTCCTCTTGCCCGGAGCGATGCCTGTCACAGGCAAAGTCCGCCCGCAATCCCGACCCGATTCCGTCCCAATCGCCACCTACCAGAGCCGAGCCTTTTCTGGAGATCGGCCATGCTTACCCGTCGCTTCGTTCTGACCGCCTGCCTCGGCCTCGTTCCGGCTGGATCGGCCTTCGCTCAGGCGCTGAGCGGCAGTGCGGTCGTGCCGCCGCCGGTCGACATCGCCCCGCCCGGCGCGCCCATGGCGTCGCCATACCCGCCCCGGCCGCCGGAAGCCGACGACGATGACTACGGCATCAGCCGGCGCGAGGCCGTGCGGATCGCCCGCCGCAACGGTGTGGTCGATGTCGAGAGCGTCCGCCGCCGTCGCGGTGTCTGGATCGTCTCGGGCACCGATGATGACGACGAGGACATCCGCGTCGTCGTCAACGACGAGGGCGATGTCGTCGCAGTCAGACGCGACTGAATTCAGCCGGCCCGCAGCGCCGCGTCGAAGGCGTCCTGCAGCATCTCCCGGCATTGCCGCGCCTGCTCGCGGCTCGGCTCATGCAGGATATGCGGCGTGATGTCGGCGAGATCGCGCAGGGCGAAGTCGATCGCCGACATGAGGTCGAGCGCATCACCGTCATACTCGACGGCCGGCGGCTTCAACCGGAACTGCAAAACCTGACCCATCAGGACCTGACCCATTACGCGTCTCACGAGACTGGAAGGCGAATCGTTCTGACGAGTCTCGTCCGCAATCGGTCAGGAACCGGTTAACGCCGCGTCGGCGTCACTTCTTTTCGATGTTCCAGAACAGCATCACCGGCGCCGGCAGCACGCCCGAGACATTGGCGCGCCTGGCATAGGGCTGGTCGAACTGGCCGAGCACGCGATAGGGCTGCATCTCGGCGAGCCTTTTGTGCAGCGCCTCGACCGCCGCCTTGCGGGCGGCGTCGTCGGGCGCATCGACCACGGACCCTCTCAGCTTCTCGGCCTCGGCATCGCAGGGCCAGCCGGCCCAGGCCTTCTCGCAGGCCATGTTGGTGCCGATATTGGTCATCGGCGACTGCATGGTCGCGCCCGAGGCATAGGTCACGAACAGGTTCCAGCCGCCCTGGTCCGGCGGGCTCTTGTTCTGCTGGCGGGTGGTGACGGTGCCCCAGTCGGAGAACTGGACGTCGACATTGACGCCGGCCTTCTTCAGTTGGGCGGCGGCGACCTCGGCCATCCGGCCGATCGCGGCGATGTCGTTGCTGGTGGTCAGCACCAGCTTCTCGCCCTTGTAGCCGGCTTCTGTCAGGAGCTGCTTCGCCTTGTCCAGATCGGGCTTGGCGTAGCCCTCCGCCCCGACCTCAGTGCCGTTCGGGCCGCCGCAGATGAAATAGGCGGCGCAGCGCTTCCACCATTCCTCGTCGCCGAAGCCGCCGGCCAGGAACTCGGCCTGATCGGTGGCATAGGCCAAAGCGAGGCGTGCCTTCGGGTTATTGAAGGGCGGATGCAGGCTGTTCGGGCGCAGCATCACCTGGTTGGCGAGGTTCGAATAGCGCTCGACCTTGACGTCCTTGGCGGCGGCGACGACCGGGATCAGGTCCTGGCTCGGCTGCTCCCAGATGTCGATCTCGCCGGTCTGCAGGGCAGCCGCAGCCGTCGCCGCGTCGGGCATGATCATCCACTCGACCCGGTCGACCTTGACGATCCGCCCACCGGCGAGCCCGTCGGCCGGTTCGGAGCGCGGCACGTAATCAGGGTTCTTGTCGTAGACGATCTTGGCGCCGCTGCGCCATTCGGCCCGGTTGAACTTGAAGGGACCGGAGCCGATCGTCTCGGTCACCGGCTTCATCGGGTCGGTTGTCGCATCCGCCTCGCGCATGATCACCGGGATCTGGCCGACCGCCGAGCCGAGCGCGAACGGTACCAGCGCCATCGGCTTCTTCAGCTTGAGCACGAAGGTCCTGTCGTCCTTCGCCTCCATCCCTTCCGTGTACTCCCCGAGCTTGCCGCCGATCGTGTCGCGCTTCATCCAGCGCGTCAGCGAGGCGATGACGTCGCGGGTCGTCACCGGCTGGCCGTCATGGAATTTGAGGCCGGGCCGCAACGTGAAGCTCCAGGACAGCCCGTCCGGTGCGGTCGAAAAACTCTCGACCATCTGCGGCTTCGGCTGGAGGTTGGCGTCCCAGGCGAACAGCGTTTCGTAGATCATCAGCCCGTGCATGCGGGTGATCACGATCGAGGCGGCGACCGGATCGAGCGTCTTGAGGTCGGCATGCGGCGCGACGCGCAGCACGTTCTTCGGCGCCGGCTGTGCCTGCGCGCCGGCGGCGAGCAACAGCGCGGTCGTGCCGAAAAGAGCGGCGACAAGGCGGGATCGGATCATGGCTGGCCTCCCTAGATGTAATTGAAACGCAGGATACACGAGCGCCGGGGGCGCCCTCATTTCTTCTCGATGTTCCAGAACAGCATCACCGGCGCTGCCAGCACGCCGGCGACATTGGCGCGCCTCGCATAGGGCTGAACGAACTGGCCGAGCACGCGATAGGGCTGAACCTCGGCGAGGTGCTTGTGCAGGGTCTCGACCGCAGCCTTGCGGGCGGCATCGTCAGGTGCGTCGACGACGGCGCCGCGTAGCTTCTCCGTCTGCGCATCGCAGGCCCAGCCGGCCCAGGCCTTCTCGCAGGCCATGTTGGTGCCGACATTGGTCAGCGGCGACTGCATGGTCGCGCCGGGGATGGTGGTGACGAAGAGGTTCCAGCCGCTGCGGCCGGGGACTCCGCGATTCTGCTGGCGCGTCGCCACCGTGCCCCAGTCCGAGAATTGCAGGTCGATATTGAAGCCGACCTTTCTCAGGCTGTCGGCCGCGACCTCGGCCATGCGGCCGATCGGCGGGATGTCCATGCTCGACATCAGCGCCAGCGGCTCGCCCTTGTAGCCGCTCTCCGCCAGGAGTTGCCGCGCCTTGGCGAGGTCGGGCTTGGCGAAGCTCTCGGCGCCGGCCTGCGTGCCGTTCGGGCCGCCGCAGATGAAATAGGAATTGCAGCGCTGCCACCATTCCTCGTCTCCGAAGCCGCCGGCCAGGAACTCGGCCTGATCGGTGGCATAGGCGAGGGCGAGACGGGCCTTGGCGTTGTCGAAGGGCGGGTAGAGGTGGTTGGGCCGCAGCAGCGCCTGATCTGGCAGGCTGGCGTAACGCTCGACCTTGACCTCCTTCGTCGCCGCGATCACCGGTACGAGGTCCTGGCTCGGCTGCTCCCAGATGTCGATCTCGCCGGTCTGCAAGGCCGCGGCTGCCGTCGCCGGATCGGGCATGATCAGCCACTCGACCCGGTCGACCTTGACGACGCGGCCGCCGGCAAGCCCGTCAGCCGACTCGGTGCGCGGCACATAGTCGGGATTCCGGTCGTAGACGACCTTGGCGCCGCTGCGCCATTCCGCGCGGTTGAACAAAAACGGGCCGGAGCCGATCGCCTCGCTGATCGGCTTCAGCGGATCGCTCGTCGCATTGCTCTCGCGCATGATCGCCGGGATGTTGCCGACGGCCGAGCCGAGCGCGAACGGCACCAGCGCCATCGGCTTCTTCAGCCTGAGCACGAAGGTCCTGTCGTCCTTCGCCTCCATGCTTTGCGTGTATTCTCCGAGCTTGCCGCCGATCGTATCGCGCGCCATCCAGCGTTTCAGTGAGGCGATCACGTCGCGCGTTGTCACCGGCTGGCCGTCATGGAATTTGAGGCCGGGCCGCAGCGTGAAGCTCCAAGACAGCTTGTCATCCGAGGTCGAAAAGCTCTCGACCATCTGAGGCTTGGGCTGAAGATTGGCGTCCCAGGCGAACAGCGTCTCGTAAATCATCAGCCCGTGCATACGGGTGATCAGCACCGAAGCCGCGACCGGATCGAGCGTCTTCAGATCGGCATGCGGCGCGACGCGGAGCACGGTCTTCGGCGCCGGCTGGGCCTGCGCGGCGCCGGTCAGCAGCAGTGCGGTGGCGCCGATGAGCGCGGTAGCGAGACGGGAACGGATCATGGTCGGCTTTCTCAGGCGGTTCTGTCGAAATGCAGGATGCGCGAGCGGTGGCTGGCAAGCCGCAGGCTCCCGTCTGGCTGCAGCCACAAGCAAGGCCGGTGCCGCCAGGGACCATGCTTCAGGTCGGCCAGCGCCCGCCCGCCGGGCAATGGCGTCAGCCGGGTCTCCAAGCCGATCGTCCCGGCCCAGGGCCAGGATGCCGTGCCATCAGGGTAGATGGTGATCTCGACGCCGAGTCTGTCGTCGCGCCAACGCCCGATGAGCCGCTCGTCGAGCCTGGTATCGGCGGGCACCGGCAGTAGCCGGCGGGCGACGCCGCCGATCGCGCCAGCAAGCGCGCCGTCGGCTTCCGTCCTGAGGCCGACCTCCAGATAGGCCGGCAGGCTGCGCAGGCCACCGTCCCCGTCCGAAACGAGCTTCTCGTAACCACCCATGAAGCTGATCGCGCCGCCGGCGAACTCGGCCCAGAACGGTCCGTCTACCGTTGCGTAGAGCCCGGTCGGAACGTTGTCGGGCTCGCTCGGCAGGGCCTCGCCAGTCAGCGCCGCTAGCACCCGCAAAGCCGGCCAGAGCGCATCCTCTTCTCGATTGGTCAAGACGACGACGCCGACGCCCTGCTCCGGGGCCATCAGCATATGGTTGCGATAGCCCGTCAGCGAGCCGCCATGGCCGACGACCCTGATACCGCCGAGCCGGCTTGCGACAAGGCCGAGCCGGTAGCCACTCTCGCTGCCATCGGCGAACTGGCGCGGCGCGGCGAGCCGGTCGAGCAGCCCGGCGTGAGAGCCGCGCCCAGCCATGAGCGCCGCCGCCCAGCGCGCTAGCCCGGCTGCGCTGCCGGCCATGCCGCCCGAGGCGGAGAAGTTGAAGCCATAAAGGCCGCGCCGCCAAGCCTGCCCGTCGGGCCAGTAGCCGGTCGCGAGCCCGGGGACGACCTCGGTCTCGTCGGAGACGAAGCGGATCGGCAGCGCGGCCGGCGCCATCAGCTCCTCGACCAGTTGCGCTGCGCTCTTGCCGGTCCGGCGCTCGAGGATCGCCTGCGCCAGCCGCCAGCCGGTGTTGGAATAGGCCATCTCGGTGCCGGGCTCGGCGTTGAGGCCGGGCAGCCGGCAGGCAGCGGCGAAAATCTCTGCGGCCGAAAGGCTCGCGGTGAAGGGCGTGCCCAGCTGCCAGAGCGCTTCCATCATGTCCGGCAGCGCGCCGGTCATGTCGAGCGCCCGGCCGAGCGGTACTGCGCCCAGCGCCGCTGGCAGTTCCGGCAGGAAGCTGCCGAGCGTCGCCTCCAGCGGCACGCCCTCGCGCAGCAGCAAGGCGGCGCAAATATGCTTGCTGATCGAGGCCAGCCGGTTCTGCGTGTCGGGGGTGAAGGGCAGGCGGTGCTCGATCACGGCAAAGCCGCCGCTGGCGCTCTCGCGCACGCCCTCGCGGTCGAACAGCACGATCGCTCCGCCCGGCCCGCCTTGCCGCGTCCAGGGCTCGGCGATCGCCTGCGCCTCGCTGCACCCCTTCATCCAGTCGACCATGCGCTCAGCTCTCCGGCGATCCGTCCCGGATGGAACTGTCGCGGATGTGGGGGCGATTAGGCAATCCTCCGGCCATCCATCGGTGACTGGCCTGCTCGTCATGAAAGCGGCACAATCGCTGGTCGATCCTGCCGTCGCGCGCGCGGCGGCGCGCTGGATCGAAGCCCGGCGATGTCGGAAGCTGCGGATTTGATGAAGAGATATTGAGGAGGCGGATTGATATGAGACGTGCGTTCTTCGTGGCCGGGGCCCTCAGCCTTGCCGGTATCGCAGCAGGTTGCTCGCAGCCGCAGCGCTTCGGCGCCCCGCCTCCCGGTCTTGCACCCAGTGGCGGCGCGGCGGCCAAGCGAATCGCCAGCGATGGTGCCGGCGGCCTGCAATTGCCTGATGGAACGCGCGTCCAGACCGACCAGAGCGGCGGCTTCACCCTGCCCAACGGCGCCTATGTCCGGCGCGATCGTGCCGGCGCGCTCAACCTGCCGAACGGTTCGCGCTGCATACCCGACAATCAAGGCGGCTATATCTGCCCCTGAGCGGAGCGCAGTTCAGCCGGTCTCGGCAACGCGGTTGAAAAAGTCGGGCGTGCCCATCTGGCCGCCCTTCAGGACGATATCGAGGCCGTCGAACCTGGGATCGTCGCTATGGGCGCGGCAGAGCGGCGCGCCCGGCGTGCAGGGCGAGCGATAGGACAGGCCCCAGAGATCGAGCGCGCGGATGGCCAGCGTCGAGGTGTCGCCGCCGGCGACGACCAGCCGCGCGATCCGCGCCTGGTTCATGATCGCACGCAGCAGCGCACCGGTCGCAGCGGCGACCTTGCCGGTCTCGGCCGGCGCTCCAGCCGGCTGGTCGGTGACCAGCATGATATTACGCTCGGCCAGGCCGGCGAGTGCCTCGCGACGGAGCGCATCGAGATAAGCGGGTTCGCTGATCAGTCGCGCCGGATCGATCGCGAGCATCTGATAGCCCGATGCGTTCTCGACCTGAACGCGGGTCACCGGCGAGAGGCTGCCGACCAGAGCGAGCAGGTTTCCGTCGGAATCGGAACGAGCGAGCTTCGGCATCGCGGTCTGCTGAGCCCGCGGGAAGCCGGCAAAGGCCTGCGCGACCGAACTCGGGCCGATCGCCAGCATAGGCGCGGCCTTCATATGCTCGCGTAACAGGGCGCCGAGCGCCGTGAGATCGGACGGGCGCGAGACGTCGAAGAGGACGGCGTCGGGCTGCGCCTCCAGCGCCGTGTCCAATGCCGCACCGGCCCCGTGGCCCTCGTGACTGCGATAGTCGACGAGGGCGACGCGCTCCAGTCCCTGCGCCGCCAGGTGTCGCCGCAGATCGGCCTCTGCCATCGGCGTGACAGGGTGGACGCTCATGGTCGGGTGACGGTCGATGCGATGGACGCTGCCACCGGCTCCGGCGGCAGCGAAGAGGTTGCCGAACAGGCAATAGCGCCCGAGATTGGGCTGGCCGCCGACGACCGGCAGCAGCGGGTTGGGGAAGTGCGGCCGCAAGGCGCGCGCCGCCGCGCCGAGGCTGCCGATTTCGGGGGCGCTGTCGAAGGTCGAGCAGCATTTGTAGTGCAGAAGCGCGATGCCGAGATCGGCGAAGAAGCGCCCGGCCTCGTCCAGTTCTCGCGCCATGGCATCCGGCGCCATCGCCCGCGTCGCGCCGGCGATGCCGACCGCATCGAGCGGTCCGGCGCTGGCGAGCTGCTCAGGCGTCGGGATGCGCAGGAAGAGCAGAGCGCGCTGTCCGGCCTCCGCAAGCGTGGCGAGCGTGTCGGTGGCGCCGGTGAAGTCGTCGCCATACCAGCCGTAACGGGCCCCCGCTTCTGCCATGCTCAGCCGGCGCCCTTGCCGAAGAAGGCGAGCGCCTGGGCGAGTTCGCTATGATTCTTCGCCGCATCGGTCAGCGACACGCCGGATGCCACCGCCTCCCAGGCCTGGCGGATGCTGGCGACACCGGCCGCTGGCCCGCCTGGGTGGGCGAGGATGCCGCCGCCGGCCATGAACAGCAGGTCGTCATGGCCGAGCGCATCCCAGGTCGGCTGCGCCGTGCCCGCCCACTGCCCGGAGGAGAAGGCCGGCAGGACGCGGTCGTCGATCCCGTCCGTCAGCGGCGTCACGCAATCCTTCGCGGAGGTCACGACCTCCTCGTCCTCCTGCGCGAACTTGCCCTGCAAGCCGTGTACATGCATGTGGTCGACGCCGGCGAGCCGCCACAAGGTCTGGTAGGCCTGGAAGCCGATGCCGAGCAGCGGATGGCGCGAGAGTGCGCCAAAACCGTTGCGATGGCCGTGCAGGGCAAGGCTGGTCGAACGGCGCAATGTCTCGACCGCCGAGAATCCGCACCAGTTCAGGCTGACCATGACGCAGGTACCGCCCTCGCGCTCGACCAATTCGGCATGGCGGCGCATCTGGTCGGTTTCGGCGGTGATGTTGAAGGCGATCATCACCGCCTTGCCGGTGCGGTCCTGATGGCGGCGCACGGCCGCCATCACCGCCGGCACGCGCTGGGCGAGCGGTGCATGCACCGGGTCGGCGCAGATCTCGTCGTCCTTGATGAAGTCGAGCCCGGCCGCGCAGAGCTTGCCGACCAGCTCGGCGGTCTCATACGGGCGCAGGCCGACATTGGGCTTGATGATCGAGCCGATCATCGGGCCATCGGCTACCCCGGTAAGCCGGCGGGTGCCGGCGATGCCGCGCGTCGGCAGCGGGAACAGGCGGCGATACGAAGCCGGCAAAGCCATGCTTTCGAGCCGAAGACCGGTGACCTCGCCGAGATCGAACAGGTTGCCGGCGACGATTGAGGCCAGCGTCGGCAGATTGGCCCCGACATTGTCGACCGGGAAGGAGAGCGTGATCCTGGCGCGTCGCCATGGTCCACCGATGCCCTTCCGCGTCAGCCAGGCATTGGGCAAGCTCGGCTCGATGGCGCTACCCTGCTCCTCGACCGCGACGACGATGGCGCGGGTGCGGTCGCGCAATTCGTCGGTCTCGCCGGCGACGCGGGTGAAGGTGCCGCTCGATTGCTCGCCGGCCATGACCTCGGCGACCTTGCGCGGGTCGAGCGGAGTCTCGATCAGGTAAGTTGCTGTGAAGCGTTCGGTCGCCATGGTCGTTCAGAGCTTACTCAGATCAGGGAAGGGGCGCACCGGGTCCTTGCCGTCCCAGTTCTCGCCCGCCTCGCGGATCAGCCGGAACATTTCGCCCTTGGGACCTGCGACCTCGGAGAGTTCGATCACCGTGCCGGGATGGTAATGGGTGTCGAAATAGATGAAGCGGCCGCGCTCGCCGACCTCGCCCGACATCACCGGCTTGAAGCCCTCGGCTAGCAGCCGCGTGAGGTCGGCGTCGTAGTCCGAGGTCCAGTAGGCGACGTGCTGCAGGCCGCTATGGCCGGCATCGGTGAAATCCTTGTACATCGACGGCACCGCGTTGCGGCACTGGATCAGCTCGATCTGCAGCGGGCCGGAATTGGCGAGCGCCACCGAGTTATGCGGCTCGTAGGCCTCGCCCTTGTAGCGATAGTTTCTGATCGGGACCTTCGGATTGTAGAAGAACGGCCCGACGCCGAGCACCCGGCTCCAATAGTCCATCGCCGCCTCGATATCGGGGACGACATAGCCGGCCTGACGGATCTGGCCAAAGAAACGGCTCATGGGTGCTTTCCTGCGAAGATGTCTAGAGGAAGCCGATGGAGATCCACGGCACGGCGGCGACGATGACGAGGCCGATCAAAAGGGCGGCGATATAGGCCCAGATGTATTTCAGCCCCTCGTCGGGATTGATCTTCGAGATCGCGCAGGCGCCGTAATAGCCGACGCCGAAGGGCGGGGCGAAAAGGCCGATGCCCATCGCGAAGATCACGACCATGGCGTAGTGCACCTCGTGCACGCCGATCTGCTTGGCGATCGGGAAGAGCAACGGCCCGAACAGCACGATCGCCGGGATGCCCTCGAGCACGCTGCCGAGGATGACGAATGCGACGATCGAGATGGCGAGGAAGCCCCAGGTCCCGCCGGGAACCGCCGCCATGATCTTGGCGAGGTCCTGCGAGAAGCCCGACTGTGTCAGCCCCCAGGCCATGGCGGTGGCGCAGCCGATGATGAAGATGATCGCGCCGGTGAGCGACGCCGTGTCGACCAGCATGCCCTTGAGGCGGCGCCAGTCGAATTGCCGGTAGATCAGGATGCCGGCCAGCACCGCATAGGCGATGCCGATGGTCGAGACCTCGGTCGCGGTCGCGACGCCTTCGACGACGGCGGCGCGGATGACGAAGGGCAGGGCGATGGCCGGCAGCGCGATCAGGCAGAGCTTGCCGATCTCGCGCTTCGAATACTTGGTGACCTGGCTGAGATCTTCGCCCCGGTTGCGCCACCAGACGACGAAGCAGAGCGCGATGCCGAGCACGACGGCCGGCAGCATGCCGCCGGTGAACAGCGCCGCGATCGAGACGCCGGTGACCGAGCCGATGGTGATCAGCACGATCGAGGGCGGGATGGTCTCGGTTTGCGCGCCGGTGGCCGAGAGCAGCGCCACGAGATCGCCGGGCTTGGCGCCGCGCTTCTGCATCTCCGGGAACAGCACCGGCGCGATTGCGGCCATGTCGGCGATCTTCGAGCCGGAGATGCCGGAGACCAGGTACATCGCGCCGATCAGCACATAGGAGAGGCCGCCGCGGACATGGCCGAGCAGCGACGCCAGGAACTGGATCATGGCGCGCGCCATGCCGGTCATCTCGATCAGCGCACCGAGGAAGATGAAGAGCGGCACCGCGAGCAGGATGAGGTGGCTCATGCCCTCGTCGAGCCGGCCGACCATGACGACCATCGGCGTCGAGGTCGTCAGCGAGAGATAGCCGAAGGTGGCGAGCGCGAAGGAGAAGGCGATCGGCACGCCGGCGAAGACGTTGGCCGCGACGAGGCCGACGAAGAAGATCACGAGGTTGAGTTTGCCGAGCGGCTTCAGTACCGGCCCGAGCAGCCAGAACAGGACGATGAGGACGATCGTGACGCCGGCGGCCTGCAGGATCGGCTTCCACGAACCAAAGCGCAGCAGCCGGCAGAAGGCAGCAAACAGCATCAGCACGATGCCGATCGGCAGCGCCGCGGCGCGCCAGGAATTGGCGATCTCCAGCGCCGGCGTGACGATGAAGCGCTCGTCCTCGGCGTAATCCAGCGCCTCCGGCAGGATCATCAGCAGGAAGGCGATCGCTGCGGTGATGGCGAGCGCTTCTAGGATGGCGCGGGTCTGCGGGCCGACACGGGTGATAAGGCCGGTCATCCGCATATGCTCGCCACGGCGCAGCGCTACCACCGCGCCGAGCATGGAGAGCCAGAGGAACAGGATCGATGCGAGCTCGTCCGACCAGACCAGCGGCGCATGGAAGGCGTAGCGGGCGGTGACGCCCGCGCCGAGGATGACGATCTCGGCGAGGACGAGCACGGCCGCGACGAGTTCGACCGCCGTGCTGACGGCACGGTCGAGCCTGTCCGCGAGGCGACCAAATCCGGTCGCCGGCATGGCCGGCGACGGCAGGCTGGCGGCGTGAGCGTCCATGGCGTTCCCTCGAGCGTTCGGCTGCGGCTCTCTCGCGTCAGGCGAGCTTGCCGACCGCCCCCTCGAGCAGGCTCCAGGCCTCGGCGCCGAAGCGCTCCTGCCATTCCTTGTAGAACCCGCCATCTCGGAGCTTGGCCCGGAAGCTGTCGGGGTTGGTCTTGTTGAAGGCAAGCCCCTTGGATTGCAGGTCTGCCTGCACGGTTTCGTTGAGGCCCTTGATGTCGCCGCGCTGCGCCACGCCGGCATCGTTGATCGCTGAAGCCACGATCTTCTGGACGTCAGGCGGCAGTCCGCGCCAGGCACGTCCGTTGGCGATGAACCAGAAGCCGTCCCAGATATGGTTCGAGACTGCGCAGCTCTTCTGCACCTCGTAGAGCTTGGCGACCTGGATGATCGGCAGCGGGTTCTCCTGTGCGTCGACCACCTTGGTCTGCAGCGCCGAATAGACCTCGGAGAACTGCAGGCTGGCCGGCGCAGCGCCGAGCGCCTTGAACATCGAGATCGACAGCGGCGAGACCGGCACGCGGATCTTCAGCGAGGCCATGTCGGCCGCCTGCTCGATCGGCTTGCCCGATGTGGTCATCTGGCGGAAGCCGTTGTCCCACATCTTCTCGAAGGCATGCAGGTTCAGCTTCTCGATCGCGGCGCGGACATGCGCGCCGACCGGCCCGTCCATCGCCTTCCAGACCTGGTCGTAGTCCGAGAAGGCGAAGCCGACGGCGTTGATCGCCGCGACCGGCACCAGCGTCGCGATCACCAGCGCCGATGGGGTGAAGAAGGTGATGCCGCCATTGCGGACCTGGCTCAGCATATCGGTGTCGCCACCGAGCTGGTTGTTCGGGAAGATCTTGATCTCGACGCGCCCGTTCGTCTCCTTGGCGACGCGCTCGGCCGCCTGCTGGGCGCGGATGTTGAGCGGATGGCTGAGCGGCAGGTTGTTGCCGTATTTCAGCTCGATCTCGGCGGCGCGCGCGATCAGCGGCATGCCGATCAGCGATATTGCGGGCGCGGCGGCGAAGCCCTTGATGAGCGTGCGGCGGCTCGGTCCGGTCATGATGTCCTCCCTGGTCGTTCTGATGCGATTTGATCGCTCTTGAATGCTTGACGCCCAGCATAGAAATCGTTTCTGATGGTCTTCAAGCTCATTTTCTGATGGCTGTTGATGGAATGAATGCGCCAATCCGCCAATCGGCTGAGCAATCTGCGCCGCGCCGTCGCCAGATGGCGCGGGTCGAGGATGTCGCGGCACTCGCCGGAGTCTCGACCGCGACGGTCGACCGGGTGCTGAACCAGCGACCGGGTGTTCGACCGGCGACCGTCCAGCGTGTGCTGAAGGCGGCGGGCGAGCTCGGCTATGTCATGGAGGGGGCGCTGCCGGCGAGTGCGCTCCGACCCTTGCGCCTCGGCTTCCTGCTGCCGGCCGGAAACAACCGCTTCCTCGGCCTGCTTGGCCGGCTGATCGCCGGCTCGCAGGACCAGCTCGCCTCCTTCAACATGCGCGCCCGGGTCGAGCATATCGAGAGCTTCAAGCCGGAGCTGCTCGCCCATGAGCTCCGGCGGATCGGCCGCGAGGTCGACGGTGTCGCCTTCATGGCGCTGGAGCACCCGACGGTGCGCGAGGCGGTCGATCTTCTGGCCGAGCGTGGCGTGCCCAGCGTGACGCTGATCTCGGACATCGCCAATACCGCCCGCGCTGCCTATGTCGGGCTCGACAACCGCGCCGCCGGGCGCACCGCCGGCCAGCTCATCGCCCGCTTCATCGGGCCGCGCCGCGCCAAGGTGGCGATGATCGCCGGCAGCCTCAGCTACCGCGCTCATGAGGAACGCGAGATGGGCTTCCTGCATCTGTTCGAGGAGCTCTACCCGGACATCGCCGTGGTCGGACTGCGCGAAGGCCATGACGACGAGGCCAAGAACTACCGCCAGACCAAGACCCTGCTCGGCCAGCATCCGGATCTCGCTGGCATCTACAATATCGGCGGTGGACCGGAGGGCATTGCCCGGGCGCTGAAGGAGGCAGGGCGGCAGGACGTCGTCTTCGTCGGCCACGGGCTGACACCGGAGACGCGCGGCCTGCTCGTCGACGGCACCATGGATGCGGTGATCACCCAGCAGCCCCTGGCGACGCTGATGAGCTGTGTCGCGATCTTCGCGAACCTGCGCGCCGGACGGCCGGTGGCCGAGGGCACGGCCCGCCCGGGGATCGAGATCGTGCTGCGCGAGAACCTGCCCTGACGGGCCGATAGCTCAAGTGGTGCGACCGACTTCGCGCGCCACCGCCGAGAACGGCCTCATATCGGTGTCAGACCGCGTCGCGACAGTGAGGAAGCGGGCTGCGAAGGCGATTGAATCGCGCTGGCTCGGGCTGAGCTGGTCGCAGCGCTGTTGGTCGGCGAGCCCCGTCTGCTCGGCCTCGGTCAGCGCGGCCTTGAGCTGTGCTTCGCTGAGGGCGCCCGATGCCACCAGTGAGCGCAACACGGCGGTGAAGGCCAGCAGCATGCCTTCGAGCTGTAGATTGGCGACGTTCATCTCGTCCTCCACCAGCCAGCGCCGGGCAGATCCGGCGCTGCCATCGTTGCATGCCTGATCCGGTCTTGCGACCGATTCCAAAGCAACCCTTCAGGCGAGCAATGGTTCTCAGGATCTGGAGGCAGAGGCAGCGCGGCGGATCGATAACCGCGCTGCGACGTCAAGACAGGCTGGCGAGGTCAGGCCGCCTGCGGCTGTGCGGCGTCACCGAGATAGGCGCCCTGGAAGGTCGTCATCACATGCGCGACCATCTCGCGGGCGATGTGGAGCTGGTCGTCCTCGAAGGCGATGGTGCGCGGCGAGTTGAGCACGATTTCGTAGCTCGGGAAGTAGTCGACGAAATCGAAGCGGCGGAACAGCTCTTCGGCGACGGCGCGCAGCACCGATTTCGAGGCGCTGTTGGCGACGATCACGTCGGCATCCTTGAAGGTCGCGCCGAACGGCACCGGCGAGACGGTGACGATGAAGCGCATCTCCGGATGGCAGTGCTCGCGGATCAGCCCGATGGTGTCGAGCATGTCGGCCAGCGTGGTATCGTAGCCGTAGTCGATGAAGCGGAAGCGCTCGGGCATGCGCGCCAGCCAGGTCGGGCCGGGATGCGCATTCATTGCGATTCCGGTCTCGGAGTCGAGCCAGGTCTCGGTCAGGCCGAGCGTGAAGAAGCAGATGCGCGCATTCTTGATCTGCGCCGTCGCCTCGCTGAGGCGCTTGCGGTTGGCGAAGGCGGTCTCGCGGTCGAGCAGCTTGAGGCCGCTGGCGTGCGGATCGAACCATTGCCCGGGCGCGAGCTCGATCAGCCCGTCATTGGGATAGCTCTCGCCGGCCAGCACGCGTCTGAGTTCGTGCGTCATCGAACGGACCGAGTATTTGTTGAGCGCGCCGCGGCTGAGCTGGCCGCGATCGGCGCCGCCGCCGCGGCCGGTCTCCTCATCCCAGCTTTCGAAATGTTCGGCCGGCACGCCATGGCCCTTGAGCAGCAGCGGCAGCCCACGCATCATCAGGATGTTCTCGACTTCGCGGGCGAAGCACGAGCCCATGGTGAAGATCGGCCAGGACGGATCGATCTTGAACTTCGATTTGTGCTCGACGGAAAGATAATTGCCTGTGGTCAGCCGTTCCTTGGCCATCTTCTCCGGCTTGCCCGAGATCCAGCCGCGCACAGGATTGCCGCGCATGATGGAAAGGGCCGTGCCTGCATTGTACTCGATCCTCATGATCGTCTCCTGGTTCGTGCAAACCTCTCGGCTCGACGTTGCGGACTTTCAAAATCCTACGGGCTCGCCGGGCGCTGCTGACCCGGTGACCTCCGGGCGTTTCCTCCGACCGGCGCGATCTCTGCCGCGCCGGGTCTGACCTCACATGCGGTGGGGAATGCCGTTGTAGTCGAGGAAGCCGCGCATCCGGTCGTAGGAGGCGGCATAGCTCTTCGCGAGGTTGTTCAGCGCCGCCTCCTGATAGACGGCGCGCCAGCCGCCCTCGGCCAGTGCCGCCTCCGGCACGACCGGGATCTTCAGCGTCTCGGCCAGTTCCTGGCTGCGCGTGTCATAGGCGACGAGCACGCCGGGCACGCCCTGCGCGACCGCTGGAAGAACGCCATGGACGCGGTAACCGACGGCGAGATCGATCGAGCGGGCGAATTCGTCGTAACGCTCGACGTCGAAGAAGGAGAACAGCTGCTTCTCGTAGATGCGCCGCATCGCAGCGTCCTCCGGACCGTCCCACCACTTGGTCTTGACGAACTCCGCGACGGCCTTCTCCTTCGCCGCCGGATCGCGCAGGAAGAAGGCCTTTTCCTCCTGCTCGCCATGCGAGGACATCACCATCTCGCTCTGGCCGTCGACCTTGAGCAGCGCGGCCTTCTGGTTGCGCAGATAGGCGTCCGGGTCGGCGGTGTAGCTCTTGTCAGCCTCGCGGCGCAGGCTGAAGGCGACCTTGCGGATCTCGCGCTGGTCGGGAATGCGGATCTTGAGATCGCGATTGCGGGTCCGGAAGATCGACGGGCAGCCGACGACCTCGACATTCTTGATGCCGTTCTGGCGCAGCGTCTCGGCGCTGAAGGCGCCGCGCACGCCGATCGCGGCCGAGCGCTCGGCGACGATCGACCAGAAGCGCTTCGATGCCTCGGGCAGCTCGATCTTGCGATTCTGGCTTGCCTGCGCGCCGACGCCGATCGCGTAGACCGGCAGCTTCACCTTCTCCAGCACCTCGACGGCGCGGAACCACTCCATGTTCTCGTGGATGAAGTTCGAGCCGCGCACGAAGACGAAGTCGAATTCGCTGGCATAGCGCGCAATGTCGGCATCGGTCGGCGACATGATCTTCATCGGCTCCAGATGCGCATAACGCAGGAGCTTCAGCGTCGAATCGTAGACGATCATGTCGCCGATGTTGAAGTAGTCGCTGAGCAGCTTTTCCATCGGCGCGCGGTACCAGCGCACCTTGTCGTGCTCGTAGACCTCGCCGGCCGGATAGATCACCAGCGCACGCAATTTGGTCTCGGTCGCGATCGGACGCAGATTCGAACCCGGGGCGAGCGTGCCCGTGGCTGCATCGGCGATCGCGACCGAGTGGGGACGCCCATTGGGCAGACTTGGCAACGGGATGGTCAGTTCGGCGACATCAGCCTCAGCCGTGACGATCGCGCCGGGCTGGATGGTGGCGTATTCCTGCCCGTCGAGCATCAGCTTGAGCACCGGCCAGCTTCGGTCGGGCCGGCGCCCGATGGCGACGACGACCTCGCCGGTGGTGGCGCGCAGGATTTTGATGGCGTTCTCGGCCGAGACCACGGAGCCGAGATTGAGCACGGGCGCGTTCATGGCCCCTCCTTGACGAACTGAACTTTGAGGCGGACCAGGTCGCGGTCGGGGCCGAGCTTGCAGTCGGCGACCTTCATCTTGGTCATGAAGAGATAGGCCTCGTCACCGGTCGTCTCGAAATTGCGCGAGCGCGAGGCGGGATCGGCGAGGGCGCCATAGCCGTAGCGCAGCCGGTCGCTGCAGTTCTTGCTCCACATGGTCGGATGGACCATCAGCGTCTGCAGTGGCGACCAGCGGATGAGGTCGTCGGACCAGCTATAGGCGACACGGCCACCGGCGATGTTCTGGCTCGGGTCGGGGCCGAGATGGAAAATCGCGAGCCATTTCCCGCTGGCCTCGTGCCGGGTCAGCGATCCCACGGTGGTCGGCAGCGGCTTGAGCGTCTGGCAGGGCCGCGCCTGGCTCAGGTCGTCGCGATAGGGATCGACGGCGCGGATGGTGAAGTCCTGCCCGTCGAAGGCGCGCCAGGAGGTCGGATCCTTGATGTTGGTCGACCGGAACAGGCAGACGCCGTTCTTCTGGCCCTCGCCCCCGGTGGTCATGATCAGCGCATACCAGGCGCCGTCCTTCTGGACGATGTTGGAGGGGTTGAAGAAGCCGCGATGCCGGCCCTGGCCGACCTCCTGGGGAAAGCCGGGGGCCGCCACTAGCGGGCGCGGCTCGTCGGTCTTGAAGCTCAGGCCGCCATCGCTCGAATGGGCGGCGGTGACGACATTGTACCAGCAGCTCATCGCATCCTTGAAGCGGCAGGCGCCGGGATGCTTGTCGGCATGGTATTCGGCGTGCACCAGCGCCTCGACATTGCGGCCATCGCCGGTCCAGGTCGCGGCGATCCAGCTCTTGTCGCTGAACTGGCTGGGATCGGCGCTGCTCTTCGCCTCGAACGACACGGCGCAGCTCTTGCGGATCGCGCCGAGATTGCCGCCGATCAGCGGGCGGCTGCGATAGTGGCTGGCGAAGGCGACGACCTCGCCCTTGTTGTCACGGAAGGCGCGCAGCGGCGCGTCCGGCAGGTCCCACTCCTCGCAGCGCTCGCGCGCCCAGGACACGACCGTCTCTTCCTTCGCGTCGGGAGCGATCTCCAGCCGGTAGCCTGCGGCGGCCGGTGCGCCCGGCGCCTGCGCGAGGCCGGCGACAGGCGCGGCGATTGCCAGCAGCGCCGCCGGCAGCCAGGCGAGGGCGGTGCGCGCGCTCCTCATGCCACCTTCCTTTCCGGCTCGGGAGCCGGTGCGGCGGGCGAGGCAGCCGCAGCCGGCTTCACCATCTTGTGGTCGACCTTGTTCTCGCTGAGAAAGGCGCTCATCGCGCCGTAGACACGGGCATAGGCCGCATTGAAGCGGTCGAAGCGCGCCTGCTCCCAGTAGTCTTCGAGCCGGAAGTCCTTGCCGTCGAAGACGTCGACGCTCGGAATCTGGAAGGTCTCGGCGAACTCGACGGTGCGGCTGTCATAGGTGAAGTAGATCGACGGCGTACCATTGGAGAGCGCCATCAGATTGCCGTGCAGCCGGTAGCCGAGGACGAGATCGAGCTTGCGGACGAGCTGCTCGTACTCGGCGACGACGTCCGAATAGAACATCCGGTCGCGGTAAAGCCCTTCCATGCGCTCATCGAGATACCATTGGGTCGCCCAGCCGTTCTCGCGCAGGGCGGCCATGCCCTCCTGCTTCTGCTCGGGCGTGCCCAGCGCGAGCTTCTTCTCCTCGACCTCGCCCTGCGACATCAGCGTGACCTCGAAGCGCTCGGCCATCGCCTTCACCAGATCGCGGTGGAAGGTGAGGTAGCGCTTGATGTCCTTGGCGTAGTGCTTGGAGACCTCGCGGCGCAGCGTGACGCCGACCTGCTTCACGCTGTCGAGCGCCGGCAGGCGGATGGAAAGGTCGGGCCGGTTGTTGCGGAAGGCGGTCGGGCAACCGATGATCCGGGCGTTCTTGATGCCGAGCTCGTTCATCACCTCGGCCGAATAGGTGCCGCGCACGCCGACCGAGGCGGTCGAGTCCGAGATCAGCTTGAGGACGGTCTTGGTGTCCTCGCTGAGTTCGAGCTTGCCGCTGACCGGAGCCTGCGCGCCGATGCCGAAGGCGAGCACCGGCAGCTTCAGCCGGCGCAGCACCTCGGCGGTGCGGCTCCAGTTCATCCCGGCGTGCACATAGTTCGAGCCGCGCAGGAAGACGTAGTCGAACTCGGCGTTGAACCGGTCGATCTGCGCCTCGTTGATGCTGGTGATCGGCAATTCCTCGAGCTTCTCGAAGTTGAGCAGCTTCAGCGAGGAATCGAAGACGAAGGCGTCGCCGATATTGTGGTAGTGGTTGATATGGCTCTGAAGGTCGGCGTGCCTGTACCAGCGGACATTGTCGTGGTTGTAGACCTCGCCTGAGGGGCTGATCACGAGGATGCGGGCCATGGTTGCGTTCTCCCTTCTTGTATCCGCGCTGCTCACGCGATCATCGGCGCGGCGGCGCGATTGGCCGGAGCCGGCATGCCCCGTTCGGCGATCAGGCGCTGGTAGAGCGTCAGATGCTGGTCGGCGCAGTCGACATGGCTGAGCGGCTTCTTGATGCCTGCACGCAGGCGCTCCCATAGCCCGGGCTCGCTCAGCGCCCGGGTCATGCAGTCGACGAGATCCTCCGGGCTGCCGGAGCGGAAATGCAGCCCGTCGACCTCGTCGGTGATCTTCTCGGCCATGCCGCCGAGATTGCTGGAAAGGATCGGGCGGCCGTGGAAGAAGGCCTCCTGGATCACGATCGGCGAGTTCTCCCACCAGACCGAGGGCATCACCACCCAGTCGACCGAGCGCATCAGGTTCGGCATCTCGTGGTTCTGGAAGGCGCCGCAGAAGCGCACGCGCCTGCCGGCCGCCTCGACCAGGTCGGCGAATTTCTTCTTGTAGGCCTCGGGTTGCCTGTCGAGATTGCCGCCATAGACCATGAGCACGCTGTCCTCGCCCCAGACCGAGTCCGGGATGCGGGTGACGGCGTCGAGCAGCACGTCGGCGCCCTTATAGGGCGTGAGCTGGCCGAAATAGGCAAAGCGCGAACGCCGGCCGTTCGCTTCCGGCACCGGCCGCGGCGGTGCGACCTCGGCGACGTCGATGCCGTTCTCGATCACCGAGAAGCGCTCCGCGGCAAGCCCCCATTCCTGATAGCGCTCCGCCAGGAAGCGGCTCGGCGAGACGAAATGGTCGGCAAGGTTGAGGATGCCCTTGATGAAGGTCTCGCGGGCGAGGAAGCGCGCCGGCGAAATCTCCGGGAAGCAGGCGTTGCAGTCGCTCGGCGAGGCCCGGTAGCAGAGCTTGAAGGCGCCGGTCTTCACCATCTGGCCGTGGTGGTGGCAGATCGAGAGGTACTCGTGGAACGTCACCACGATCAATGCGTCTGGCAGTGTGTCGCGCACCGCGAACAGGCATTCCAGCCCGAGGCCGATGAAATGGTGAAAATGCACCACGTCGGGCTTGAGGTCGCGCAGCACGCGGACGAAATCGCGCTCGATCTCTTCGGTTGCGCGGTTCGAGAGCAGGAAGTGGTCGTACTCCTCGGCATAGTAGAGCAGTTCGCCGCCGCGCTGGCGCAGGCTCATCAGTGCCGTGCCGGCGTGGCGCGGCGTCGGCGCGCCGACACGAGCGAGATAGTGCGTGTCGAGCTCGGCCTTGGCCTGGAAGCCCTTGTGCAGGTTGTAGGAGGCGATCTCCGCGCCACCGAGCGAGAAGGAAGGGTGGCCGTGCGAGACGACGAGGATACGCATGCTCATCCTCTCATGTTGGAAATGGCCAGCGCCCAGCGCCGGTCGAAACTGGTGCGGTCGGCGAGGCTGATCAGCGCGCCGACATGGGGACGGATCTCGCCGTCCTCGACGACATAGATCTCGACCTCGGGCACCCAGAGCGACGGCACGCCGTTCATCCTGAGCTTCAGGCAGAGATCGAGACCCTTCTCGCCGGTGGTGAAGTAGCTGCGCGAGAAGCCGTCCACCTCGAGGAAGGCATTGCGCGACATCACGCAGCATTCGGTCGCGCCGGCAGCGACCTCCATCGGCCCGAGGCTGCCGATCGCATCGAGCGGATAGCCGACGAAACGGTTGTAGACCCGTCGTCCGGCGCCTTCGCCTTCGAGCCAGGCCCCGGCCCAGCGGATCGAATTGTCCTCGAACAGCAGGGTCGGGCTGGCAACGCAGTGGCCACCGCGGCCGCGATAGGCGCGCTCGAGGCGCCCGAGCCAGCCCGGCATCCGGATCTGGGCCGCGCCGGAGAGCAGCGCCACGGTCTGGAAGCGGCAGGCGCGGACGCCCGCTTCCAGCGCATCGCAGGTATCCTCGACGCCCTCGACCAGGACGAGCCGGACATGGAGCCCATAGAAGCGCGCCAGCCGGCGCGCCTCGGCGCCGAGCCGGTCGAAGCTTTCGCCGGGGGCGGCGACGACGATCGGCAGCGGCCTGATTTCCGGATCGATCGCGAGCAGTGCGAACAGGCTGGAGAGCTCGCGCTGGCGATGATCGAGGCCGATCACCAGGCCCATGGCAGCATCGGCGTTGAAGCGGCCGATGTCGTGCGTCTCGATGACCTTGGGCGGCGCGATCTCGGCGGCTTGCAGGGCAGGCGCGATCTGCTTTTCGACGACGGCTGTCGCGGTTGACGAGCGCGGGTCGAGCAGGCCGAAGACCCGCTCCAGCGCACGCCGCGCCGGGTTGCGGCCGGGTGCGAGCGGCAGGAAGGCGGGGCCGTGGCCCTCGACCTCGAATTCGAGATAGAGCGGTTGCCCCGGTTCCGGCAGCAGCTTGGGCGCGAAGACGATGAAGCCATGGCTGTTGCGCCGGCTCGCCATGGCCGGTCCGAAGCGCGGATCCTCGGCGAAGGCGGCGGTGACGTCGGGCCGCACGGCACGTGTCCAGGTCTTGTCGATGGTGCAGGACTGCGTGCCGCTGCGCAGCACGACGTCGCCGGTGAGGCGGTCGGGATCGAACAGCCAGCCGATGATGAGGACGCCGGTGCCCTCGACGATGGTGGCGTCGTCGATGCCGGCCCGCACCGGCTGATCGAGGAAGGAGATGGTGTCGCGGCCATCGAAGCGCTGCGAAGCCTGCTTGAGCTTCTCGGTCGTGGCAGCAGGCGCGGTGCCGCGCTGCAGCCCGTCGCGCAGATGGCCCGGAACGGTGATCTGCTCGAGCACGACATGGCGCTCATAGACTTCGAGTGCGCGCCAGCCGTCAGTGGCCCGGAAGAACAGCCGCTCGATCTCGCTGGGATGGCGGACGGCGCATTCTTCCAGCAGGCCGAAGAAGCCACGCGCGCCCTCGCCGAGGTCGTCGCGCTCGAAGGTTCCTGCTTCCAGCACGGCCGGCGAGAGCCCCCCATGCGCAACCAGCAGCTTGGTCCGCCCGGCGGCGAAATTCGCGGTCCAGCCCTGCACGAAGATGCCGTCGTCGAGCGGCCCCATGACCTCGACGAAGCCGCCGGGCTTGGCGACCGATTGCAGGAGCATGCCGACGGCGCGCAGGCGCCGCGGGTTCGACTTGCCGGCGAGCAGCACTTCCAGCAGCCCGTCGACCACGGTCGGGAAGGCCTGGCCGGCCTCGTCCGCGAGTGCGGCGAGGAAGGCCTGCAGCGGCATCGGCTTTGGTGCCAGGATCAGCCGCAAGGGTCGGCCGGGCCGGCCGAGCAGGATCGCGCCGGAACCGCGGTCCGGTGAGGGGGCGGGCGCAAGGCAGAGGAAGCCGACGGCCTGCGCGGGCTCAGCCTGCGGCCGGCGCCAGGTCAGCGCCATCGTCTCGACCTTGTTGCGCGGATTGCCGTCGACCGCGACCGGCACCTTGCCGGGGATCGCGTCGCAGGCGCTCATGATCAGGATCGCGTTCTCGCCGAGCGGCGTCCAGGCGACCGTCGGCGCCGGGCTGACCCTGGTCCGTTCGGGGATGATGACCTCGTTCATGCTCACCTGCCCATCAGTGTGACGGTGAGCGTGACGAAGGAGAGCAGCGCCGCGAGGCCCGCGAGGAAGCCGAGCACCACGGTGACCTGCCGCAACGGCGCCTTCGCTTCCTTGCGGATAGCGACCAGCCGATCGTCGAAGGCCCGCAGCGTCTGGTCGAAGCGCATCTGGAAGACGTCGAGCTCGGCGAGTCGCGCCGCGATCGCGCCGTTGCCTTCGATCTCCTCCGATTGCTTGGTCTCGGCCTCGCGCTGACGATGCTCCGCCAGCTGCACGCCGAGCTCGCCGACCTTGTCGAGCAACTCCTTCTGGGTCAGCTGCGAGCGCCGCTGCAAGGCGATCAGCGCCTCGACGCGATCGAAGAACCGGGCCAGCGGCACGGCGATCGCCGCCTCCGCCGCGAGTTCGGCCGGTGGCGGCAGGCGCAGTTCGAGCTCGGCGCCGGTACTTGGCGAGACACCGACGATGGTCAGCGCATCACGCGCCGCCGCGGTCCTGTCGTCGAGTTCCATGGCGAAGGCATGCCTGCCGTCGCCGATGCCGTTGCGGCGCAGGTCGATGCGGCTCTGGTCGGCGACCGCCTCCTGCACCTTGAGGCCGTGGCGCATCAGGCGCACGGTCAGCCGCTCCTCAGGACGCGTCTCGTCCCAGATCCAGCCATGCAGCCGGTTGCCGTCGAGCGCATCGACGCGCCCGTTGAGCCGGGCCGGGATGATGCTCGCTTCGGTCACGGTCCCATCCGGACTGTGCATCGTCGTCATGCTGGTCATGCCGCCTCCGCCAGTTTGAGTTGATCGAACAGGGCAAGGTGCGCCTGCGCGCAGTCGTCCATGCCTGGTTGGGGCGCGATGCCCTCGCTTAGGCGGCGCCAGAGCCCGTCCTCGCTCGCGGCGCGCGCCATTATCTGCGCGAGATGGCGGGGATCGCCGGGACGGGCATGCAGTCCGTCGACGCCATCGCGCACCATCTCGGCCATGCCGCCGATATTGCTGGCGATCACCGGCCGCCGGTGCTGAAAGGCTTCCTGGATGACGAGAGGGGCGTTCTCGTACCAGATCGACGGCATCACCACCCAGTCGATCTCGGCCATCAACGCCGGCATCTCGTCGCGGCGATAGGGGCCGCAATGGATGACTTCTGCGCCAGCCTCTGCCAGCGCCTTGTTCAGGGCGGAGGTGAAGCTTTCACTTTGAAATGGCGCGCCGCCATGGATGCGCAGCTCGAACCCGTCCACTCCCTGCTCACGCAGGAGCCTGGCGGCCTGAAGGAGGGGCAGCACGCCCTTCCATGGGTTGAGGTTGCCGAAATAACCGAAGCGATTGCGGGCGCCATGGGTGTGCCGGTGCGGCACCGGGACCTGTCCTGGCCTTGCATTGGCGACGACCTCGATCTTCTCGCCCGACAGGCCCCAGTCGATGTAGCGCTGGCGCAGGAAACGGCTCGGCGCGACGAAGCGATCGACGGCGGCAAGATGCGTCTTGAGGAAGCGCTCGCGCAGCAGGAAGCGGTCCGGCCCGATCTCGGGGAAGCAGCCATGGCATTTGCCGGGCGTGGCGCCGGTGCAGCGCTGCTTGTCGCTCGCCCGCACCATCAGCCCGTCATGGTGGCAGATCGAATAGTAGTCGTGCAGCGTCATCACGATCGACGCCTGTGGCAGCAACCGCCGCGCCAGCGCCAGGAACTCGGCGCCGATCAGCACGAGATGGTGGACGTGGATCACGTCCGGCCGGAATTCGGTCAGCAGCGAACCGAGATCCTGCAAAGTGCCGTAATGGTCGATCTGGCTGAGATGGAAGCGGTCGAAATGGCCGCTCCACAACAGCAGGTCGCCATCCGCTCCGGTCGCCTGGAAGGCGGTACCGGGATGCGGCTGGCGATGGATCGCATTGGTCGCGCCGAGGAAGAGCACCTCGCAGCCCTCGGCGCGGTAGGCCTTCGCCAAATCGTGGGCGAAGATCTCGGTGCCGCCGGGATGCAAATCCGGATGATTATGGGCGACGACGAGGATGCGCCGGCTCATCGGCGGACTCCCGGTTTCACCGCGACCAGCAGGTCCTGGTAGTGGGCCGCGCTCTGGCCGCGCCAATGGCCGGGGTCGAGCCGTTCGACGGCAAGGCCGGCCTGCGTCGCGTGTTCGAGCAGGAAGCCGGCATCGATCCCGGCGGCCGCCAGCGGCGCCTCCTCGATCGCATACCAGCCGGGGCCCTCGCCCCAGCGCCGGAACTTCAGCCGCTCCTGGCCGGTCGCCTGCCCGTCGAGGGCGAAGGCGGTCAGGAACAGCCTTCCGCCCGGTGCGAGCAGGCGCGCCGCCTCGTGCAGGTAGACCACGAGCTCGTCCGGCGGCAGATGCGTCGCCACCGAGGTCATGGCGATGAAGTCGAAGCTCTGGTTGGCGAAACCGAAGCGCACTTCGTTGCCCGGTAGCGAACCCTGCGGATTGTAGAGCGGATGGGCGATGTCGAGGCGCTGGAAACGGAAGCGCGGATAGGCCGGCGTGATTGTCTGGGCGCACCAGAGGATGCCGTCCATGACGGGATCCATCCCGTCATAGCTGCCGCGCTCGGGGTCGAGATATTGCGTCAGCGGCACTGCCATGCGGCCGATGCCGCAGCCGATGTCGAAGACGCGCTCATCTGGCTTCAGCCGCCCGATCCGGACGAAATGGCCGAGGAACTCGGCGCCGATGGCGCGATAGTCGCCGTCGCCGACGAAGATCGAATCCAGCGGTGGGTGCGGCAGGAAACGGTTCGTCTGGACATGGGCCATCAGCCAGGCGAGCTCGGGGGTCGCTGGCCCGATCGCGGGAGCCGGTTCCGGCGTGGTCTGTTGCAAGGCCAGGGTCGCCGTCATGCCGCTGTCGCCCTCCTGAGGTTGGCGCGGGAGAGGAGAAATTCAGGGTCCGAACGAAAGTCCGACGCCGGCACGGGCTGTTGCGGCGCGGGTGTGTCGACCGCCGCCATCAGTGCCTCGATCTGGCCGTCCCAGCGCTTCGTCTGGAGCCAGGAATTATGCTGCGAGGCGACGCCGCGGGTGTAGTCGAGGCTCTTCGAGATCGACTGGCGCTCGAGATGATAGAGCGAGACGCTCGGGACGTAGACGATGCCGAGCCCGGCCCGGGCGATCTTGAGGCAGAGGTCGCTGTCCTCGTAGTCGCCGATGACATAGCTGTCGTCGAAGCCACCGACCTCCATGAACAGCGCTCGGGACAGGACGATGCAGGCGCCGGTGACGCCGGGGACCGGGCGCTCGACATTGGCCGGCCCGTAATGGCTCGGCATGCCCTTGAAGTAATGATGGTTGAGCCAGGTGCCTTTGCTATCGCGCTTGAAGTAGAGCCCGGCATGCTGCAGCGAGCCGTCATCGTAGAGCAGCTTGGGACCGACCGCGCCGATACGCTTGTGCCGGTCGAGCCGCTGGACCAATGCGGGCAGCCAGCCTTCGCTGTCCGGGATCACGTCCGAGTTGACGAGGGCCAGCACCGGCCCGCGCGAGGCGGCCGCGCCGGCATTGCAGGCGGCGGAGAAACCGCCATTGCGGCCCATCACGACGAGCTGCATCGGCAGGCCATAGGCGAGGAAGAGCCCGCCGAGGAGATGGGAGACCTCGGCCTCGTGCTCGGGCGAGTCGAGCACGTAGATCAGCTCGGCCTTCTCGCCGAACCAGCGATCGGCCGCGAAGGCGGCGACCTGCACGCGCAGGAACTCGTAGACGCGATAGAGCGGGATCACGACCGAGACCGTCGGATTGGCCGGCGCCTTGCCAAAGCTTCTGACCTGCGGCTCCGGCAGGCTTTCGCGCAGCGTCTTTTGGCATTCTGCCAGCACCGGCGCGATCGTCCGCTCCAGCATCTGCGCGCTGAGATGCTGCGGCGGGATCGCCGCCAAGGCGCGGGCGCGGATGGCGACGGCGTCGGCCGGCTGCACGGCGGGGCGCAGCGACAGGACGGTGCCGGATTTCAGCCTGAGCTCGACCCGCGGCTGCAGCACAGGTGCGCCCGAAGCGTAGCCGGGGACCAGCGCCGCGAAGCCGGTGGCGCGCTTCACGTCGCCGTTGGAGCCGGCCGGCAGCAGAGCTGGGAAACCTTCCAGCCGATCGAGTATCGGTGTCGGCTCGCCTTCGGCGCGGTGCAACAGCACCTCGTCGAGTACGCCCTCGGCATCGCGATACCAGCCGCCGAGCAGCAAACCGGCCGGGGTCGTGATGGCAAGGTCGAGTTCGGCCGAGGGGACGTCGTCATTGCGCCGCACGGTTTGCACTGCGAGCGGCAGCCGACGCTGCATCTCGATCGCCAGCAGGCGGCCCTGCTCGGAGAGACCGCTGAGCTGCTCGACGAGCCAGCTGCGCAGGCCGTCGCGCTGGCTGGCCTTGCCCGCCCACCAGCGTCCCAGCGAAGGAATGTCCTGCCGCGGCGTGACCGCGCGCACGATCAGGCCGGACTCGGCCTGCAGGACCAGCAGGCCACCTGCCTGCGGCGGAAATTCATCGATTATCAGGTGCAAGGGGCGGTTGCCGGCACGATCCGGACGCCCGAGCCGCGGCCGGGCGGAGAGGCGCGAAAGCCCGCCTGAATCGAGCCTGTAGGCAGTGCGCACGCCGGAGAGGCGGCCGGGAACTGCCGATTCCAGCAGGATCTTGCCTTCGACGAGCTTGGCGACAGGTGTCGCCGTGCCCGGCTTGCGGGCGAGGATCAGCAGGAACTGGCGCAGGAAGCCGAGATAGCTCGCGCTCTCGCTGAGGCCGAACAGGCTGGGCCAATGGCCGATCAGGGCGTTGGCGAGTGTGCGTCGCGCATCCGGCGTGGCGTCCCGGACAAGCTCGTCCGCATCGGCCATGCCATGGACGAGGTCTGGGTCGAACCGAGCCGTGATATCGCCGTCCGGGCTGTCGTCCGACAAGGTCGCTATAACGTCGCCGGTGCCGGCATGGCGAAAGACGACGACGACGCGCATGCGGCCGTCGCCGAGGGCGAGCGCGATCGAGCCGGAGGCAAGGCGCTTCTCGTGCGCCGTCAGCGCAATACGCGGACGGGAGAGCACGGGCGCTTCGATGGTCCAGCTCAGCAGGAAGACCGAGCCGCTCAGCCGGGACAGATGCAGCTGCGGGCTCAGGCCGTCCGCGACCGGCGCAGGTGCGAGAGAGAGCATGGGTACCATGTTCCGAAAAGGGCAGGGATGCGGCGCCGGCCAGAGAGAACTCCGGCCGGCGCCGCGCTGCGTCAGGCGACCGCGAAGTAGGAGTTCGGATCGGCCTGGATGTCTTCGGCGGTGACGCCGACGATCGTCACGGTGTCGCCGTTGCCGAGGTCGATGACGGCGTTGCCGCCGACCGTGGTGGCGCGTGCCGCCACGTCCTCGGCCGAGCCGATATCGGTGCCGTTGATGCCCGACGCGACCTGCAGCAGATCGTGGCCGGCGTCGAAGTCGAGCACGACATCGTTGCCGCCGCCGCCATTGAAGACGAAGACGTCATCGCCGGCGCCGCCGGAGAGGATGTCGTCGCCCGCACCGGCGAAGAGCAGATCGTCGCCCGCGCCGCCCTGGATGAGGTCGTTGCCGGCGCCGCCCTCGAGCACGTCGGCTCCGGCGCCACCCTGCAGGATGTCGTTGCCTTCGCCGCCGAGCAGGATGTCGTCACCCGGCCCGCCCTGGAGCAGATCGTCGCCGTCGCCACCGCGCAGCACGTCGTCACCGGCATTGCCGCGCAGGATGTCGTTGCCCGCTCCGCCTTCGAGGACGTCGTCGCCCTCGCCGCCGAAGAGGTTGTCGTTGCCGTCGCCGCCGGCGACGATGTCGTCACCCTGGCCGCCGAAGAGCGAATCGTCGCCTTCGCCGCCAGAGAGGAAATCGTTGCCGCCGTCGCCGTAGATCAGGTCGTCACCTTCCTCGCCGAAGAGCGAGTCGACCTGGGCGCCGCCTTTGACGATGTCGTCGCCGGCGCCCGCGAGAATCACGTCGCTGAAACGTGTCCCTATCAAGAAATCATCGAATGCACTGCCTTCGATCGTGGCCATTGTCACCTCCTGGGTGATCAGAGAGCACCTCCAGATTTGCGGAATTCGTTTCCCGCATTCTCTGGATCACGGTGCGGTTCTGACGGCGAACCCAAAGGACGCCATCGTCGACAAGCGAGAGAGTAGCCAAGATATTCTTCTTATCAAGCAATCTATTATGACTTTTTTGCGATGCAGCAAAGTTACTATCTATTTATATATTGTTGAAACAAGGATTATTGCCTGAAGTTGCTACGAAATTCGAAGTGTTTATTCTGCAATAATCGTTGCAGCTTTCGCTGCATCGTTCATCGGGCGGGGACGACCGGCGAGCTCAATCCTCCCTGAAGGCGCGGTTGAAGCTGTCCCTGAGCGGCGAGAGCAGGTAATCGGCCGCAAAACGCCGACCGTTGACGATCAGCACCTCGGCAGCCATGCCGGCGTGCAGCGTCACCTTGTTCTCGCGCAGGCTCTCCGGCGTGATCTCGGCGCGGACCACGAAGAAGGCGATGCCGGTCTTCTCATCGACCAGCTGGTCGGCTGCGACATAGCTGACCTTCGCCTGAAGCGGGGGCAGGAGCCGCGCATTGAAGGCGGTCAGCCTGACCTGCGTGTCGGCGCCGACACGCACAGAATCGATATCGCGCGGGTCGACCTTGGCTTCGACGATCAGCGGCTCCTGCTCGGGCACGATGTCGAGGATCGCCTCGCCCGCGGCGACGGCGCTGCCGGCAGTGCGCATCCGGATATTGGCGACGATGCCTTCCTGCGGCGAAATCAGCACGAGCCGGCGCAGCACGTCCTGCGCCTGGACGATGCGCTCGACCACCTCGGAGAGCTGGAGCTGGCTGTCCTGCAGATCCTTGGCGATCTCGCTCTGACGTTCGAGGCTGATCGACTTGATCTCGAGCTCCGCCCCGGCGACGGCCTGTCCGGCCTTGGCCATGCGGGCCTTCATCTCGCCGGCGCGCCCGGTAAGCTCACTCTGCCTGGTCTGCAGCTCGACGAGCTGGGAGCGCTTGGCGTAGCGCTTCTCGTAGAGGTCCGCGATCGTCTTCACTTCCTCGTCGATCAGCGTGCGCTGGTTGCGCACGGCGTCGATCTGCGCCTGCAGCGCCTCGGCCTCGGCCTGATGCTGCTCGATCACCCGCTGCTGGATGCGGATCTTGCCGTCATAGACCTGGGTGCGGGCGCGGAAGAGCACGCGTTCGGCCGTGATCACCTCCCGTGCGATCGGCGTCAGCGCCTTCGCGATATCGTCGGGGAAATCGATCGCGGTCGTCTCGTTCTGTTCTGCCCGCAGCCGGGCGAGCCGAGCTTCGAGGCCGACGCGCTTGGCCTGGAGCTGCTGCAGCTCGGCGCGGGCGCGGGCATCTTCCAGCTTGAGCAGGGGCTCGTCCTTGGCGACGCGCTCGCCCTCGGCCTTGAGCAGGGTCTTAAGGATGCCGCCTTCGAGATGGCTCACCGTCTTGCGCCGGCTGTCGACGATGACGGTTCCCTGTGCGACGGCGGCGTTGTCGAGCCGGGCCGTCACCGCCCAGGCGCCGAAGCCGCCGAAGCCGATCGCCACCGCGGCGACGCCGGCGAGGACGAGATTGCGCAGCGAGGGCATGCGCTCCTCGGGCTCCGCCTCGATCTTCAATGGGACGAGCGCACGGTCGGGTCGGCGCAGCATCGGGAGCTCGTTCATGCGCTCACCTCGCGGGGGGTAGATGTTTGCTTGGCCGGGTCGAGCTCGACGATGCCGCCGGGCGTGATCATGCCGGCGATGGCCGAGCGCGGGCCGAATTGGGCGACGCGGCCCTCGCGCAGCACCAGGATCTTGTCGACGACCTGCATCACCGACGGCCGATGCGCGATCAGGACGACGATGGCACCGCTCTCGCGGGCGGCGTTGATGGCCCGGATCAGGCTCTGCTCACCCTCGGCGTCGAGGTTGGCATTGGGCTCATCGAGCACAATGAGGCGCGGCATGCCGTAGAGCGCCCGCGCCAGGCCGATGCGCTGGCGCTGGCCGCCCGACAGCTTGAAGTCACCGTCGGCGACATTGGTGTCGTAGCCGAGCGGCAGCCGGCCGATCAGCTCGTGCACGCCGGCGATGCGGGCGGCCTCGAGGATGGCGTGCGGATCGGGCTTCCGCATCCGGGCGATGTTCTCGGCGATGGTGCCGTCCAGCAGCGAGACCGATTGCGGGAGATAGCCGACCATGTCGCCGAAGGAGCCGCGCTCCCACAGATAGGTGTTGTGGCCGTCGAGATAGACACCGCCGACATTCGGCCTGAGCACGCCGACGAGCAGGCGGGCCAGCGTCGATTTGCCGGCTCCGGACGGCCCGACCAGGCCGAGCACCTCGCCCGGCTGGAGCGTGAAGGAGACGCCCTTGATCACGGTCTGCTCGGCGCCCTTGGGGGCGTAGACCAGCCGATCGATGACCAGATCGCCTTCCGTCGCCGGGGTCGGGACACTCTGGCGCTGCGAACTCTGCGACTGCAGGAGGTCACGCACGCGCTTCCAGGCCGCGGCGGCGAGGACCCATTGCCGCCAGTCGGAGATCATCGAATCGAATGGAGCGAGCAGCCGGCCGAGCAGGATGCTGGCCGCCATCAGCGTCCCGATCGTGACCTCATGCTTGATGATCAGCACTGCGCCGGTCGCATAGATGGCGAGCTGCATGGTCATGCGGCTGGAGCGGGTCAGGGCTGCGATGAACTTGCCGCGGCGCGTGCCGAGATCGAGATGCTCCAGCATCGCGACCTGCTTGGCGCGCCAGCGGCTGGACAGCGCCGGCAGCATGCCCATCGCCTCGATCGTCTCGGCATGGCGCAGGCTCGCGCTGATCTCGTTGATCGAGGCGACGCCTTCCTCGTTGGCGTCCTTCAACGCGCGCCGGGTCAGCATGTCGGAGAGGACGCCGAGCAGCAGCAGGATCAGGAGCGAGGCCAGCCCGACCAGCCCGTAGACCCAGTGGAAGGCGAAGAGCACGGCGAGGAAGATCGGCGACCACATCGCCTCCAGCGGCGTCGCGATCGCCGAACTCGCGATGAAATAGCGAATCTCGTTGAGGTCGCGGATTGCCTGCGTTGCCTGACCGGAGCCCTTCTCCAACGAGGTCGAGACGGCGGCCTGCATTGCCGGCAGGTTGAGCCGCCGCGCGAAGATGCTCGCCATTGTCTGGAAGGTCAGCGAGCGGATGAATTCGACCGCGCCATAGAGCGCGAGCCCTCCGACCGCGATGACGAGCAGCATGGTCAAAGTGTCGAAGCTGCGGCTGACGATGACGCGATCCTGAACCTGCAGCATGAACAGCGGCACGGTCAGCAGCAGGATGTTGACGCAGAAGCTGAGGAAGCCGGCATAGGCCAGCCCGCCGGCAAAACCGCGCTGCAGACCTCGAATCAATGCGTCGGCAGGTTGGGTGGCAACCTTCATGCAGGTCTCCGAATGGGGGCGGCCATCAGCGGGCGCCGCATGCGCCAAAGCGGATGATAACGGATTATGAGCGTTGTCTAAAGCGTCTCACATAAGTCGTGTCCATATTATGACAGATGATGCCTTGCGAAATATAGACAATTGCTAAGAATATGGCGGAACCGTGCTTTATTTCAAATTTTGAAACAGTTCATGACTATGTATGGATCGATAAAAGCTTAAATTCATTCCGTTCGGGGTGGCATGTGCTTTGCGTATAGGCTATTCGTCAGCCAAAGGGGCTCGGAGGGCTGACTGCTCATTTCGAGATCAGGCGGAGTAGGGAATGCATCTAAAACCCCATGACGGCGCTCGATTCCTAGGCAATGGCTTCAATGGAGATCATCGAGACGGCGTCCGCCGTCTCGAGCCCGAATCGGCTCCGGCGCGGGCGCCGGTGTCGCAGCTCGATCTGGCGCGCATGATCGAGCGGGCGAGTCGGCGCTTCCTCGATTATCTCAGGCTCGAGCTCACCAAGCTTGGCGTCGACGACATCTCGCCTTCGCAAGTGATGGTGCTGTTCACCATCGGCTCGGGCGAGATCGCAGTGCGCGATCTGCTCGATCGCGGCCATTATGTCGGCTCGAACGCCTCCTATAACCTCAAGCAACTGGTCGAGAGCGGTTATCTGGAGCGCGGGGCCTCGCCACGAGACCGCCGTCTCGCCCGGATTTCGCTCTCGCCGAAAGGGCAGCTTCTCGTCGAGCGGTTGAAGCTCGTCGACGAGACCAGCCAGTTCGGGCAGGGCCTCGACATCGATCTCGACGCCGACCTCCAGACCACCCACGACACCTTGCGGCGCCTCGAACAATGGTGGGGCGACGCCCTGCGCTATGGCGGGATCCTGCTGGCCTCATGCACGTCCTATTCGTTCATCGTTCAGGATCTGGTCAGTTCGCTCACCTGATCCAGCGCCTCGTCGCTGAGGGCGGCGAGGTCACGCTGGTGACGGAGAGGCCGGAGCCGGACCGCCCTGGGATCAGGCAGATCGCCTATTCGGTAGGCGAACCGGCGACTGCGCATGCGACGCTGGCGGCGACCGACTACCATGTCCGCACCGGCGAGGCGGTCGCAGCAGAGCTGGCGCAGCTGCACCGGCACGACCGGCCGGATGCCATCCTCGGTCATGTCGGCTGGGGCGGCATGCTCTTCGCCAAGGATGCGATGCCGGGCGTGCCGCTGATCGGTTATTGCGAGTACTTCTACAACGCGACCGGCTCCGATCTCGACTTCGACCCGGCCTTCACCGTGTCGGAGCCGGAGAGGCGGCGTATCCGCATGCGCAACGCCGCCCAACTGGTGACGCTGCAGACGCTCGACTTCGCCTATGCGCCGACCCGCTGGCAGCAGCTGCAATATCCCCGCGCGCTGCAACAGCGCATCGCGGTTTGCCATGACGGCATCGATATTAACGCCTGCCGGCCAGATGCGCAGGCGGTATTCACATTGCCGGACGGGCGCGTGCTCCGCCCAGGCGATCCGGTCGTCACCTTCGCCGCCCGCGATCTCGACCCCTATCGCGGCTATCCGCAATTCATGCGGGCGGCCGCCCGCATCGCACAGGAACGTCCCGATGTGCTCTTCGTCGCGGTTGGCGGCGATGGCCCGGGCTATGGCCGGCCGCGCCCGGACGGGCGCCTCTGGCGCGAGGTGATGCTGGCGGAAACCGGGCTTGCCGATCGCATCGTCCATATTCCCTGGCTCGCCCATGCCGATCTGGTCAGGCTGTTCCAGGTCTCCGCCGCCCATGTCTATCTGAGCGTTCCCTTCGTCCTGTCCTGGTCGATGCTGGAGGCAATGGCCTGCGGTGCCCTGATCGTCGGCTCGGCCACGCCGCCGGTCCAGGAGGTCATCCGCCACGGCGTCAACGGCCTGCTCGCCCCCTTCTTCGACGAGGCGCGGCTGGCGAAGACGGTGATCGCCGCAGTCGACAGGAAGGCCGAGCTGGTGCCGCTGCGCGCGGCTGCGCGCCAGACGATCATTGCGCGTTATGAGCGCGACGCCTGCGTCGACCGCCAGCTCGGTTTCATCGGCCGGCTCGTTGCCGAAGACGGCCTGCTGGCGGCGCAGTAATTGGCGCTGCCCATCCGTTAGGCGGCTCGGTCAGCTGGCAGTCGGAGCCTTGGAGGGTAATGCGCCGAAGAAGCCGATGATCTGCGTGATCCGGCCGTCATCGCCGATCATCGCGAGGTCGAGCCCTTCCGGCAGCATGGTGCCGTCAGCCTCGATTACTCGCCAGGCGAAGCGGGCAAAGCCGTGGTGATGCTGGACCGCACTCGTCCTGACGACGCGGGCGCCAGGGCGCTGCGCCTGCACCCCGGCGATATGGCCGAGCAGTGCCTCGGCGCCGTAAGCATCGGCCCTGGGGTCGGTGTAGCGCCCGCCCTCTGCCCAGACTTCGGCCAGCGTCGCGGCGCGCGCTGCCGGCTCAGGATCGGACCAGGCCTCGCAATAACGGTCGATGGTCGCTTCGATCGACATGCCCGATCCCTCCTATGCGGTGCCCATCTCAGGCCCCGCCCCGATAGTCCCAGCTACCGCGAGTCTCGATCGTCGAGCGCACCGAATTGGCCAGGAAGCAGTTCGCGTGAGCTTCGTGGTGCAGCGCCTCGACGACGGCCCCGTCCGGCGCCAGCGGGCCACTGAAGACGACATGCGGCATGAGCGTCACTGTCGCGATCCAGTCTTGCCCGTCGGCATTCTTCAGCATCGCGCCTTCGGCGTCGTCGGCATAGCTGTCGATGCGGAAGCCACGCCGGGAGGCCAGGTCGAGGAACCAGAGCATATGGCAGCTCGACAGAGCCGCGACATAGGCTTCCTCGGGATCGACATTGGCCGGGTTCGAGAAGGGCACGCGCACCACATGCGGCGAGCTCGACGCCGGCACCTCCAACCCGCCATCGAAGCGCCAGAGATGGGCGCGGCTGTAGCGGCGATCGAGGAAAACCTCCTCGCCGCGTTGCCAGGTGACCGTCGCGCCATGCGTCGCCATCAACTCTCTCCCTGTTCCGAGCAGGCTGCGAGCACGACCGCACGCGTCGCCTGCAGATGCTGCGAGAGGATATTTTGGGCTGCCATCCCGTCACCGGCTGCGACGGCGGCGATCAACTGGCGGTGCTCATCCGCCCAGCCCTGCTTGCGCGCGCCGGGGCCGAGCGCCTGGGCGCTGAACCGATCGATCGGCGCGCGCAATTGGCGGAACAGAGCGAGGCTGCGCGGCCGTTCTGCTGGCCCGTACAGTGCTTCGTGGAAGGCGATGTCGCCGGCGATCCAGCCGAGCCGGCCGTCGGCATCCTCTAGAGCATCCTGCAGTCGCTTGAGCTCGCGCAGCGAGCGCTGGTCGTGCTGGCCGAGCGCCCGTACCAGCAGATCGCCCTCGACCATCAGCCTGAGGTCGAAGAGCTCGTCGATCTCCTGCGCCTGCGGCCGGCTCACGCGCGCGCCGCGATAATGCGCGACCTCCAGCAATCCTTCAGTCTGGAGCTGGGCCAGCGCCTCGCGCACCGGGATGCGGCTGACGCCATACGCGGCCGCGAGTTGCTCCTGACGCAACAGATCGCCCGGCTGCCAGTGACCTGCATCGATCGCGTCGCGCAGGCGCTGCGCGAGGGCGGAGGCAGTTGTGGCGGCGGCAAGGCGCGTAGTCGTCATAGGATAATTGTATCCAAAAATGATAGACACACAAGGAGCCGATGGAAGCATGGCGCGCCGCCTGGCCAATGCAATCCCTGCTTGATGACCACGGCTCTGTGCGCACTGTTGTCAGCGACGTGTGCTCACCGCTACAAGCACGGCGAACGAGAGGTCGTTCGCGCATGACATTCGAGATCGCCGCCACGCCGCAGGAGGCCGTCGACCGGCTGGAGCTGCTCTACGACCAGGCGCGGACGGCGTTGCGCAATGACCTGCAGCGCTTCTTCGAGACGGCGCAGCCGCCGACGCTGGATGAGCGGGCGCTCTATCGCTACCCGATGCTGCGCGTCACCTACGAACCGTCGAAGCTGCCGGCGGCGACGCGGCGCGGCTACGCCAAATTCGCCGCGCCAGGCATCTACTCGACCACGGTGACGCAGCCGGCCGAGTTCCGCACCTATCTGCTCGACCAGCTCCAGCCGCTGGTCGATGAATACGGCGCGACCATCGAGACCGGCATCAGCAGCCAGGAGATTCCTTACCCCTACGCGCTCGACGGCGGCGACGAGCTCGGCCGCGGAACCGTCACGGCCGCCGAGCTCGCCCGGCATTTCCCGACGCCGCTATTGGCGCTGGTCGGCGACGAGATTGCCGACGGCACCTTCGAGATCGTCGAGGGCGAGCCGCGCCCGCTCTCGCTGTTCGATGCGGTCCGGGTCGATTATTCGCTCCGGAGGCTGGTGCACTATACCGGCACCGACTGGCGCGCCGTGCAGCCCTGGGTGCTGCTGACCAACTATCACCGCTATGTCGACCAGTTCGTCCGGCTCGCCTTGGCCGAGATCGAGGCCGGCACGGCGCAGGCGCTGGTCGCTCCGGGCGGCATTCGCATCGACCGTGATGGCATCGACGTCAGCGCCGCCGAGCGGGTGATGTCGGCGCCCTGGCACCGCTTCCAGATGCCGGCCTATCACCTGCTCCGCGAGAGCGGCGAGGGCGTGACTCTCGTCAACATCGGCGTCGGCCCCTCCAACGCCAAGAACATCACCGACCATCTTGCGGTGCTGAGACCCAATTGCTGGCTGATGGTCGGCCATTGTGGTGGGCTCCGCCAGACGCAGATCATCGGCGACTACGTCCTCGCCCACGCCTATCTCCGGCAGGACGGCATCCTGGACGAGCTGGTGCCGCCCGACGTGCCGGTCCCGGCCCTGGCCGAGGTCCAGGTCGCCTTGCAAGAGGCGGCGGCCGAAGTCACCGGCGAGAAGGGCGACAGGCTGAAGCAGCGCCTGCGCACCGGTACCGTCGTGACGCAGGACGATCGCAACTGGGAGCTGCGCTGGACCAAGGAGCGCAAGCGCATCAACCTCTCGCGCGCCATCGCGGTCGACATGGAATCGGGCACCATTGCGGCGCAGGGCTATCGCTTGCGGGTGCCCTACGGCACCTTGCTCTGCGTCTCCGACAAACCGCTGCACGGCGAGATCAAGTTGCCCGGCGCCGCCAACGCCTTCTATGAGCGCGCCGTCGGCGAGCACCTCAAGATCGGCCTCGCCGCGCTTGAGAAGCTCAAGGAAGCCGGCTCACAGATCCATTCGCGCAAGCTCAGGAGCTTCGACGAGCCGCCGTTCCGCTAGTCCTAAGCCGCCGGGCAGGCTGCTCCGCTATTCGCCCAGGCCTGCATCAACTCGCCGAACTGGGCATTCGTCCCCGGCGCCGGCTGGCGTCCCTTGCCGGGATTCCAGCCCCAGAGCACCAGCGTGTCGCTGGTGACGTGCTTGACGATCGCGGCGAGGTCCCGGCTGCCGTTGCGGTTCTGGTCCTTGAGCTGCTCGCAGATCTGGCCAAGCGTCTTGCCTTCCCAGGCCATCGAAGCCGGGGCCAGCGCCCAGTGACCGTCGCCGGGAACGCCGGCCGGGTCGAAGTTCTGCTTGCCGTGGCAAGTGGTACAGGCGAGGCCGGGCGCGCCGTGCCCGTCTTTGCCGCGCACCACCATCGGCTGGTGCAGCTGCCTCGTGTCGGTTTGACGCGGCCGCTCGGTTGCGGGGTGGCAATTCATGCAACGCGGATGCTGCAGGACCTTGCCGATTTCGTTGAACAGCGCGACCGAGCGGTCGCGCTGATTGGCGATGCCGGCGAAGCTCGCAGCCGGGCGTAAGCTGGCCCCGCCCGGCTGCGGCGCCGGCGCGGTCTGCGCGAAGGTCAGCGCGCTGCCGGCGAGCGCCAGTCCGAGGCCGGCGAGGGCGACGGGAACAGCAAGGCCACGCATCACACCGTTCCTCCAACCATCGGCAGCGAGAGCGGCCGCCCGCGGCCGAGCCGCGCCAGCGCGTTGGCGACAGCCGGCCCGATCGGTGGCACGCCGGGCTCGCCGACGCCGGTCGGCTTCTCGACCGAGGCTATGATCCTGACCTCGACCTCGGGCATCTCGTGGATGCGCAGCGAGCGATAGCTGTCGAAATTGGTCTGGACCGGTCGGCCCTGATCGAGCGTCAACTCGCCATAGAGGATGTGGCCGAGCCCAAAGCCGATGCCACCCTCCATCTGGGCGCGGATGATGTCGGGATTGACCGCGACGCCGCAATCGACCGCGCACCAGACCTTGTGCACCTTGGGCTCGCCGCCCTCGCCGAGCGAGACCTCGGCGATCTGCGCGACATAGGAGTTGAAGCTCTCGACCACGGCGACACCGCGGGCGCGGCCATCGACCGGGCCCGGGCCGTTCCACTTCGCCATTTCGGCCACCGCCTTCAGCACGCCGACAAGGCGCGGATGCTTGCCCATCAAGGCGAGCCGCCCGGCGACCGGATCCTGCCCGGCCTCCTGCAGGAGCTGGTCGATAAAGCACTCGACGGCATAGCCGGTGTGGGTATGGCCGACCGAGCGCCACCACAGCGTCGGCACGCCGACCTTGGTCGCGTGCACCTCGCAGCGGAAATCGGCGACCTCGTAGGGCAGTTCATTGGCGCCCTCGACCATGGTGGCGTCGATGCCGTCCTTCACCGTCATCGCCTCGAAGGGCGTGCCGAGGAAGAAGGACTGGCCGACGATGCTGTTGCTCCAGGCGGTGATCTTTCCGTCCTTCACCGCGCCGCGCATGCGATGCACGAAGAGCGGCCGGTAGTAGCCGCCAGCGAGGTCGTCCTCGCGGGTCCAGACCAGCTTGACCGGCCGGTTCGGGCCGATCGCCTTGCCGACCATGGCGAGCTCCGCCGCCAGATGCTGGCTGACCTGGGCGCGCCGGCCGAAGGAGCCGCCAGCCAGCATGGTCTCGATCTGTACCTTCTCCGGCGGCAGGCCGAGGACGGTGGCGATGGTCAGGTGCTCGGTGGTCTGGAACTGGCTGCCGAAGCGCGCCAGTGCGCCCTGTGCATTCCATTCGAGGTAGCCGTCGAGCGGCTCCATCGGCGCATGCGCCAGATAGGGGAAGACGTACTCCGCTTCGATCACCTTCTCGGCCTTGGCGAGAACGGCATCGGCATCGCCGTGCTTGCCCGCGAGCGTGCCTGGTGTGCGGGCGAGCGCCCGGTACTCGGCGATGAGCTCACGGCTGCCACGCTTTTCGGCGCCGCTCTCGTCCCAGGTGACCTTCAGCGCCTCGCGGCCCTTCAGTGCCGGCCACATGCCGGTGCCGTAGACGGCGACGCCCGAGCCGATCTGCTGGACGTCGACGACCCCCTTGATTTTCTTCGTTTCGGTCGCGTCGAAGGAGGCGACCTTGCCGCCGAAGCGCGGCGGCCGGGCGACGACGACGGTCAGCATCTCGGGCGTGCGGATGTCGATGGTGAATTGCGTCTTGCCGGTCGATTTGCCCTGGCTGTCGAGGCGCTTGACCGCGCCTTCCTTGCCGATCAGCTGGAACTGCGCGGGGTCCTTGAGTTTGACGTCGGCTGGGGCCTGGAGCTTGGAGGCGGCCTCGGCGAACTCGCCGAAGCGACCCTGCTTGCCGGAGGCGTGCTTCAGCACGCCCTTCTCGACGGTGATCTCGCCGGCCGGAACCTTCCAGGCCTCGGCGGCGGCCTGCACCAGCATGGCGCGGGCGGTGGCGCCGGCCTTGCGCATCTGCTCATAGGAATTGGCGATCGCGGTCGAGCCGCCGGTGCCCTGCACGCCGAAAGCGAGGTTGGCGTAGAGCTTGACGTCGGCCGGCGCGTGCTCGGCCCGCATCTGGCCCCAATCGGCGTCGAGTTCCTCGGCAACGAGGGTGGCGAGGCCGGTGAATGGGCCCTGGCCGAACTCGATATGTTTGACGAGGACGGTGACCGTGTCGTCGGCGGCGATCCTGACGAAGGCGTTCGGCGCGAAAGTCGCGGCACCGCCCGGCCGGAAGGCCTGCGCGGCGCCCGATTGCGCTCGGCCGGCTTGTGGCAGGCTGAGGCCGATGACGAGGGCGCCGGCGCCCTTCAGCAGATTGCGGCGGGAGAGGGAGATGTCGTGCGCGGTCATGGCTCAGCCCTCCAGCGTGCGTGCGGCGTCGTGGATCGCGGCGCGGATGCGGACGTAAGTTGCGCAGCGGCAGAGATTGCCGTTCATCGCGAGGTCGATGTCGCGATCGGTCGGCTTGCGGATCTCGGTGAGCAGCGCGATCGCGCTCATCACCTGGCCGGACTGACAATAGCCGCATTGCGGCACGTCGTGCTTGACCCAGGCGGCCTGCACGGCTTGCGCCTCCTTGCCGGCGAGCGCCTCGATCGTGGTGATCTTGGCCTCGCCTATGGCGGAGACGGGTATCGAGCAGGAGCGCAGCGGCTGGCCGTCCATGTAGACGGTACAGGCGCCGCATTGGGCGACGCCGCAGCCGAACTTGGTGCCGGTCAGGCCGAGATTGTCGCGCAGCACCCAGAGCAGAGGGGTGTCGTCGTCGACGTCGACGCGATGCGTCGTGCCGTTGATATTGATTGAGTGGACCATGGCTGCCTCGCAGGATCGCGGTCATGACGCAGCGCGGCACCATGGCAGCCGGATCGAGGCTCGCTCGCAGGCCCGTTCTGACATATCAGAAGGCGGGCGGTGATCCGTCGTCTTGGGTCGCGCGACTAGACGAGTTAGACGTTTTGCGTCTAACTAGAATAGTCGCCGACAGTTTGGATTCTGTCAAGACTGCAAATGAGCGACCGCAGCGAAAGTTCCATAACGTCCGGCGAGGACGGCAAGGGCCGCATCGAGCAGATCGCGGAGGCGGCTCTGCGTCTCTTCGCCCGCTATGGCTACAAGCGCACCTCGATGGACGACATCGCGCGCGAGGCCGGCGTTGCCCGCGCCACGCTCTACCTCCATTTCAAAGGCAAGGATGACGTCTTCCGGGCCATGCTCGCGGGCCTTGGGGGCCAAGTCGAGACACGTTGCCGCGAGGCGTTGGCGACGCCGGGCCCGTTCTCTGAACGGCTGGCCGCATTGATGGCCGCCCATCACGGCACCGCCTTCAGTGCTTTCAGCGCCGGCGAACATCTCGGCGAGCTCAAGGCGGTGATGGTCAGCATTGCCGGAGCCGAGCTCGTCGCCTTCGAGGCGATCTTCATCGACCTCGCCCGCCAACTATTCGAGGATGCCGCCGCGCAGGGCGAGATTACGATCGAACGCAGCGGCCTTCCGCTGGACACCCTGATCGCGACGATCATGCGTGCCGCCGCTGGCGCGAAATATGGCCAGCAGCCGTCCTGCGAGGATTATCTGCTCCGCCTGCACGAGATCGCCTCGGTCTTCGCGGCTGCGGTTGTCAGGGACGGGGCGCGTCGGGCCTGATCCCCGGGGCATCTTGGTCTTTAGGCATAAGCCTTTCGTCTAGAAGCGAGCGCTTCGCGTGCCCGGCATGGGCTTTTGCGCACACCCGCGCCGTTGACATGGGCGATATGCGCGGTGCAGCATGCCGCCCGGGGAAACGAACAATCCAGCAATGACTAAGGTTAAGGGCGGATGTCTGAGGATATTATTCTATCGACCTCAGGCCTCACAAAAGAATTCGCCGGCTTCACAGCCGTCAATGGCGTCGATCTGAAGGTCAGGCGCGGGTCGATCCACGCGCTGATCGGCCCGAACGGTGCGGGCAAGACGACCTGCTTCAACCTATTGACCAAGTTCCTGCCGCTGACACGGGGCCAGATCGTCTATAACGGCCGCGATATCTCCCGTGAGAAGCCGGCCGAGATCGCGCGGCTCGGGCTGGTGCGCTCTTTCCAGATTTCGGCGGTGTTCCCGCAGCTCTCGGTCAAGACCAATGTCCGGGTGGCGCTGCAGAGAAAGCGCGGCGACTCCTTCGATTTCTGGCGCTCGGAGAAGGTGCTCTCCCCGCTCGATGCCGAGGCGCTGCGCCTGGTCGAGGCGGTCGGCCTATCGGCTTTCGCCGATCTGCCGGCGGGCGAGCTCTCCTATGGCCGCAAGCGCGCGCTCGAGATCGCGACGACGCTGGCGCTCGAGCCCGAGATGCTGCTGCTCGACGAGCCGATGGCCGGCATGGGCCGCGAGGACATCGAGCGCATCGAGGCGCTGATCCGCAAGGTCTCGAAGGACCGCACCATCCTGATGGTCGAGCACAATCTCTCTGTCGTCGCCTCGCTCTGCGATCGCATCACCGTGCTCGCTCGCGGCCAGGTCCTGGCCGAGGGCGACTATGCCGCCGTCTCGAAGGATCCGCGCGTGATCGAGGCCTATATCGGATCGGGGGTCGGCCATGGTCACTGAAGCGGTGCTGGAGCGCCCTGCGACGGTGGGAGCCAAGCCCCTGCTCGCGGTGCGCGGGCTCGAGGCCTGGTATGGCGAGAGCCATGTCCTGCACGGCATCGAGCTTCATGTCAGCGAGGGCGAAGTGGTGACGCTGCTCGGCCGCAACGGCGCCGGCAAGACCACGACGCTGAAGTCGATCATGGGCGTGATCGGCAAGCGCAAGGGCTCGGTCACCTTCGCTGGGCAGGAGACGATCGGGCTGCCCTCACGCGCCATCGCCCGGCTCGGCCTGGGTTATGTGCCGGAAGAGCGCGGCATCTACTCGACGCTCTCGGTCGAGGAGAACCTTTTGCTGCCGCCGCAGGTGAAGCCCGGCGGGCTTCCGGTCGAGCAGATTTTCACGCTCTTCCCCAATCTCAAGGAGAGGCTGAAGAGCCAGGGCACCAAGCTCTCGGGCGGCGAACAGCAGATGCTGGCGATCGGCCGCATCCTGCGCACCGGCGCCAATCTGCTGCTGCTTGACGAGCCGACCGAAGGGCTGGCGCCCGTCATCATCGATCAGATCGGCGCCACCATCCGCATGCTGAAGCAGAAGGGCTTCACCATCGTCCTGGTCGAGCAGAATTTCCGCTTCGCCCAGACCGTGGCGGACCGGCATTATGTCGTCGAGCAGGGCAAAATCGTCGACATGATCCCCAATCCGGAACTCGACGCTAATATCGACAAGCTCCACAGCTATCTCGGCGTCTGACGCAACGCGTCCAACAAGAACCTAACGAACACCAGACATCTCAGGGAGACAGGAACATGCAGCTCAAGACATTGCTCGCGGCCACGGCGCTCGGCGCGCTGATGGCCTCGCCGGCGCTGGCGCAGCAGATCTCGGTCAAGGCCGGCGTGCTCAACGACCGCTCCGGCCTCTATGCCGACCTCTCCGGCGAGGGCTCGGTGATCGCCGCGCGCCTTGCGGTCGAGGACTTCAAGGCGGCCGATAAGGGCATCAAGGTCGAGATCGTCTCGGCCGACCACCAGAACAAGCCCGACGTCGGCTCGACGATCGCCCGGCAATGGTACGATCAGGACGGCGTCGACCTGATCCTCGACGTGCCGACCTCCTCGGTCGCGCTCGCGGTCAACCAGATCACCCGCGAGAAGAACAAGGTCCACATCAACTCCGGCGCCGCCTCCTCGGACCTGACCGGCAAGGCCTGCTCACCGAACACGGTCCATTGGACCTACGACACCTACGCGCTCGCCCAGGGCACCGGCGGTGCCATGACCAAGGCCGGCGGCGACAGCTGGTTCTTCCTCACCGCCGACTACGCCTTCGGCCATGCGCTCGAGCGCGATACCTCGGCAGTGGTGACCAAGTCCGGCGGCAAGGTGCTCGGCGTGGTCCGCACGCCGTTCCCCGGTACGGACTTCTCGTCCTTCCTGCTGCAGGCGCAGGCATCCAAGGCCAAGGTCATCGGCCTCGCCAATGCCGGCGGCGACACCATCAACTCGATCAAGCAGGCGGGTGAGTTCGGCATCGTCGCCGGCGGGCAGAAGCTGGCCGGCCTTTTGGTCTTCGCCACGGACGTGCATGCGCTCGGCCTGCAGACGGCTCAGGGCCTCGTCCTGACCGAGTCCTTCTACTGGGACATGAACGACCAGACCCGCGCCTGGTCCGAGCGTTTCGCCAAGCTCAACGGCGGCAAGAAGCCTTCCATGGTCCAGGCCGGCGTCTATTCCGGCATGCTGCACTATCTGAAGGCGGTCGAGGCGGCCAAGAGCAAGGATTCGGCGGCCGTCATGGCCAAGATGAAGGAACTGCCGACCGACGATCCGCTGTTCGGCAAGGGCTCGGTCCGCGTCGACGGCCGCAAGATGCACGACATGTACCTGTTCGAGGTCAAGAAGCCGTCGGAATCGAAGGCGCCGTGGGATTACTACAAGCAGATCGCGGTGCTGAAGGCGGACGAGGCCTTCAAGCCGCTGGCCGAGAGCGAGTGCCCGCTCGTCAAGAAGTGACGGGCTGAAAAGCCCCACGACACACTCTGCCGGGGCCGGTAGAGCCAGTTCCGATCAGCTTGCATCGCAAGCGATCGGAAAAACGGTCTCTATCTCCAAGTTGGAGACGGATTCACCGATCAGGTTGTTTCCAACCTGATCGGATCCGGCTCCAGCCCCGGATCAGCTTTCACGGAATGGTCGATCGCATGTTCGAGCTCTTGGGTGTCCCGCCGCAGGCATTGTTCGGCCAGCTTCTGCTCGGCCTGATCAACGGCTCGTTCTATGCGATCCTAAGCCTCGGCCTGGCGGTGATCTTCGGTCTGCTCAACATCATCAACTTCACCCACGGTGCCCAGTACATGATGGGTGCCTTCGTCGCCTGGATGTGCCTGAACTATCTCGGCATCAACTACTGGGCGGCGCTGCTGCTGGCGCCGATCGCGGTCGGTATCACCGGCGTGGTGATCGAGCGCTTCCTGCTGAAGCGCATCGCCCATGTCGACCATCTCTATGGGCTGCTTTTGACCTTCGGTCTGGCGTTGATCATCCAGGGCGTCTTCCGCAACAACTATGGCTCCTCCGGCCTGCCCTACCAGATCCCGGCCGAATTGCGCGGCGGCTACAATCTCGGCTTCATGTTCCTGCCGACCTATCGCGCCTGGGTCGTGATCGCCTCGCTCATCGTCTGCCTCGCCACCTGGTTCATGATCGAGAAGACCAAGCTCGGCTCCTATTTGCGCGCCGCGACCGAGAACCCGACCCTGACCCAGGCTTTCGGCATCAACGTGCCGCTGCTGGTGACGCTGACCTACGGTTTCGGAGTCGCGCTCGCCGCCTTCGCCGGGGTGCTCGCCGCGCCGATCTACTCGGTCAACCCGAACATGGGCGCCGACCTGATCATCGTCGTCTTCGCTGTGGTGGTGATCGGCGGCATGGGCTCGATCATGGGCGCGATCGTCACCGGCTTCTCGCTCGGTCTGGTCGAGGGGCTGACCAAGGTATTCTATCCGGAAGCCTCGGCGACTGTGATCTTCATCATCATGGCGATCGTGCTTCTGGTGAAGCCGGCCGGCCTGTTCGGCCGCGCCGCGTGAGGAATTGAGATGGCAGACATCGCTTCCACCGAGGCTCCCGCCGCCGCTCTCGCCATTGGCGAGGTCGACGACAGCACGGCGCGGCTGCACCGCAACCTGATGATCGGCATTGCGATCGCGCTCGTGATCGCGCCCTTCGTCGCCTACCCGGTCTTCGTGATGAAGGTGCTGTGCTTTGCGCTGTTCGCGCTCGCCTTCAATCTTCTGCTCGGCTATGGCGGCCTGCTCTCCTTCGGCCACGCCGCCTATTTCGGCATGGCGAGCTATGTCAGCGCCTACACGGCCAAGAACTGGGGACTGACGCCGGAACTCGCCATCCTCGCCGGCACGCTTATCGCTGCCCTGCTCGGGCTCGCCTTTGGCGCGCTCGCCATCCGCCGCCAGGGCATCTACTTCGCCATGATCACGCTGGCGCTGGCGCAGATGGCGTTCTTCTTCTCGCTGCAGACGCCGCGCTTCACCGGCGGCGAGGACGGCATCCAGGCAGTGCCGCGCGGCAAGCTCTTCGGCCTCTTCAGCCTCGCTGACGACCGTGCACTCTACTGGCTCGTCGCCGCGGTCTTCATGGGTGGACTCCTGCTGATCTACCGCGTCATCCACTCGCCCTTCGGCCAGGTCTGCAAGGCGATCCGCGATAACGAGCCGCGCGCCATCTCGCTCGGCTATCGCGCCAGCCAGTACAAGCTCGCCGTCTTCGTGCTCTCGGCCGGGATCGCCGGGCTCGCCGGCGCGACCAAGGCGATCGTCTTCCAGCTGGCGTCGCTCACCGACGTGCATTGGTCGATGTCGGGCGAGGTCGTGCTGATGACGCTGGTCGGCGGGCTCGGCACGGTCTTCGGCCCGATCGTCGGCGCCATCGTCATCGTCTCGATGCAGAACTTCCTGGCGACGCTCGGAGCCTGGGTCACGGTCGTGCAGGGCGTCGTCTTCGTGATCTGCGTCCTGCTCTTCCGCGAAGGCATCGTCGGCATGATCGCCAAATGGATCAAGAAGCCGCTGTGAGCGGCTATTTGCTCAGCAGATAGTCCGCCACAGCCACCCGGTCCGCCACGCTGAAACCGGCGGGCGGACTCATCCAGCCGCCCGGCACGATCGTGTCGGGATCGGCGAGGTAGGCTTTCAGCTTCTCGTCGTCCCAGCTGAGCCCTTGCGCCCTCGCGGCCCTGAACGCCGGCGAGTAGTCAAAGCCATCAGCCGAGCCGAGCACGCGCCCCTTCAACCCGGCAAGATGCGGCCCGGCCATGCCGGTCTTGGCCGGGTCCAGGCTATGGCAGGACTGACAGGTCTTGAAGACGATCGCTCCTGCCGGCTCCTGCGCCTGAAGCGGTTCGGTCCGGGTCAGCGCGAGTGCAAGCAGCGCCGCAAGGCCGGCTCTCACGCCGGCTTCACCGTCTGGATGCGCACCAGCCGGTTGGTGCCGCTCTCGCCGCCCCAGGCCTCACCGGAGCGCCCATCCATCTGGCGGACATTGGCGCCGGGCTTGTCGCTCGGGAAGCTGTTGAATTCCTCGTTCAGCGGGTCGAAGCGGACGATGCTGTTGAGGGCGAAGTCGGTCAGCCAGACCTTGTCGGCGTCGTCGACATAGACCGAATAGGTCCGCGGCTTGTTGCCCGGCAGCTTCCAGCCCTTCCAGCTGCCGCTTTCGGGATCGAACGATGAGACCTGTCCGGAATTCCACTCGCTGACCCAGATCCGGTTCTTCGAATCCGACCAGACCCGGCGCGCGCCCTGGCCCTCGGTCGGCGGGTCGACCACGGTGAAGGCGCCGCTCTGCGTGTTGATCCGGGCGATGTAGTTGCCCGCGAGCGAGGCGAACCAGATTTCGCCGGCCGGCGTGCGCGTCATGCCATAGGGGCCGGCGCCGCGCGGCGCGTCGAAGATCTCCATCTTGCCGGATTTCGGATCGAGCCGGCCGACGATGCCGTTCTGGCCGGTGAACCAGAGCATGCCGGCCTTGTCGAAGACCGGCGTGTTGAGATTGGCGCGCTCGCGGCCCTGAGGCAGCTTGAACAGCTCGACCTTGTGCGTCTTGTCGTCGATGCGGGCGATGGCGTTCTGGCCGCCCTCGGTGACCCAGGCCGCGCCGTCTGGCCCGCGCACGACGCCGTGCGGCGCGGCGCCATCGCCGAGCGGAATCACCTTGGTCTGGCTGGTACGCGGATCGAAACGGCCGAGGACGCCGTTGCGCTGGCCGCAGACCCAGAGCGTGCCGTCGCCGGCGTCGGTGACGTCGCGTGAGCCCTTGATCTCCGGCACCTCGAAATAAGTGACGATGAACGGGCTGCCAGGCTGGGGCTGCCCGGTCGCTTCGGCGCTGCGCAGGATCAGATTCGGCGCGGCCAGGCCGGCGAGGCCGAATTTCAGGAACGAACGGCGCAGCATGGGCGTCTCCTTTCGTTGTCGGCCAGCGAATGGTCTGCCTGTCCAAGACAGACGTAAACCGACAACATCGTGAAACTGTGGCTGCGGCCGGACGGTTCCCTAGGTCGTTCTAACGTTGCCGTTGGATGCCTTCGGGCAAGGTCGAGACACGCGCTATTTCGCCGCTGCGGAAGGCGGTGGGATCAGCGAGATAGTCCTGCGCCATCGCCATCGCGTCGGCGCCCCAGAAGACTTCGCCGTCGATCACCAGGCTCGGCACACCAAAGACGCCGGCGGCGACCGCTTCCTCGGTCGCCTGGCGCAGGCGATCCTTGATCTCCTGCTCCGCGATCAGCGCCATCGCATCGGGCCGGCCGGCAGCTTCCGCCACCGTCGCCAGAACCGCCGGATCGTTGGCTTCGCGTCCCTCGCCCCAGACGAGGTGGAAGGCGGCCGCAACGGCCGCTTCATTGCCGTCGAGCGCGGTCAACAGGCGCAGCATGGCGAGCGGGTTGAAGGGATGGGCCGGCGGGAAGCGGAAGGGCACGCCCATCGCCTGCGCTGTGTGCGTCGCGAGGCGATAGGTATGGACGCGCTTGGGTGCGACCTCGGCTGGCCCGAGCTGGCCCCAGGCCTTGAGGACCCCGCCGAAGACGATCGGTTTCAGCAGGACCGGCCGGTGCGCGCGGATCGCGTCGAGCCGCGTCAGCGCCAGATGCGCGAAGGGCGAGATGATGTCGAAATACCAGAAGGCAGGCGCAAGCACGGGCATAGGCACAGTCGGGCTCACTTGATCAGCTTGGCAGCAGCGCGGAATTGGGGATGCTCGGCCGTGCGCAGCCACTCGAACACCACCATCTCGGTAGTGACGATCTCGGCGCCGTTACGTTCGAGCCGGCGCAGAGCCACCTCCTTGCTCTCGGGCATGCGGGAGCCGATCGCGTCCTGCACGACGAAGACGCGGCGCTTGTTCTCGAGCAGCGAGAGCGCGGTCTGGCCGACGCAGACATGCGCCTCGCAGCCGCAGAGGATGAGATCATCGTCGCCGGTGATGGCGTCGATGAAGCCTGGCGCGCCGCAGGAATCGAAGCTCATCTTGGCGATGGCCGGCGCGGCTTCGGCAAGCTCGGGCACCGTCGCGCCGAGCCCGGCCGGGTTCTGCTCGGTCATCACGATCGGTACGTCGAGCAGTTTCGCCGCCGCGACCAGCTTGCCGGCATTGGCGAGAAGGCGCGGCCCGTCATGGATCGCCGGCATCAGCCGCGTCTGGAAGTCGATGATGACGAGGCGGGATCGCCGGGCGCTCATCAGAGGCATCGCTTTCATCTCCGCTGGAGCCGGTCGAGTTCGGTGTCGACATGGCGTTCCATCAACGCGCGCGGCGGTGTCCCGAACATGCGGATGCGCCGCGTATGCGCCAGGAGCAGCACGCCGGAAGCATGGGCGAAAGCATCGGCCATGATCAAGTCGGCCTGCGCTTCATCCGCGCCGAGCGCCTGCGCCGCCGCGCGGATCGGCGCAAGGCTCGCTTCCAGCGCCTCGTTCAGGGCCCGGTCGCGCTCGCGGCCGAGGCCATGCGGGCGCATGCCGCCGCGGAACAGGTAGAAGCCGAGATCGAGATCGCGCGGGTTTTCGGCATAGAAGTCGAAGAAGGCGAGCGCGGCGGCCGAGAAGCGTTCGGCCGGGGTACCGGCGGCAGCGACCGCTATATCGACCGCCGCCTGCAACACGGCGATCGAGCGGCCGAGCACCTCGGCATAGAGCGCTTCCTTCGAGTCGAAATGGAAATAGAGCGCTGCCGGCGTGTAGCCGGCCTCGGCCGCGATCGCTCGCAGCGAAGCGCCGTCCAGCCCCTCGCGTTCGAACACCGTGCGCGCCGCAGCGAGAATGCCCTCGCGCTTGGCGTCCGTCGCGGCATAGCGGCCGCGTTTCCGCTCTGCGGATCCCTCGCTCACTCTGGAACGCCTCCAACCCTCTTGACGAAAATCTAACGCCGTTCAATTTTAGGAGCAACAACCGCTCGGGAGGAGGCTAGCATGCTGATGGACGCCGCCGGCTATCGCGAATCCCTGCGGGCCTATTCTCCGCGCCTTTTCGTCAACGGCCGCAGGGTCGAGAACGTCGCCGACGAGCCGATGCTGCTGCCCGGCATCAACGGTATCGGCGTCGGCTACGACCTCGCCCATGACCCGGCCCATGCCCCGATCATGACGGCGGTCGACGCGAGTTCGGGCAAGACGGTCAACCGGATGCTCCATCTCAACCAGAGCTCCAGCGATCTCCTCGCCAAGCTCGAGGCCGTCCGGCTGATGTGCAAGATCGCCGGTTGCGCCGTGCGCTACCTGACCCACGACGCCTTCAACGGGCTGGGCCAGGCGACGGTCCGGGCCGATGCCAACCACGGCACCGACTACGCCCAGCGCTTCCAGGCCTTTCTGCACGAGGTGCAGGAGCGCGATCTTACCCTTGGCATCGCCATGACCGATGCCAAGGGTGACCGCTCGCTGCGGCCGGGCGCACAGGCCAATCGCGATTCTTACGTCCACATCAAGGAACGCAGGCGCGACGGCATCGTCATCCGCGGCACCAAGGCGATCGTCACCGGTGCGCCTTACGTCCACGAGTTCCTGGTGATGCCATGCCGCACCCACGTCGAGGGCGACGAGGATTTCGCCGTTTGCTGCGCCGTGCCTTGCGATGCGGAGGGCGTCACCATCGTCGCGCGTCCGGCCGGGCGGCCGGGCGATCCCGCGGCGAAATTCTCGGCGAAATACGGCCAGTCGACCGGCGCGGTGATGTTCGACGACGTCTTTGTGCCGTGGGAACGGGTGTTCCTTGCCGGCGAGATCGAGGAGGCCGGCTATCTCACCACCAGCTACGCCACCCATCACCGCCATAGCTGCATCGCCGCGCGAGCCGGCTTCGGCGACCTGCTGATCGGCGCCGGCGCCTTGATGGTCGAGGCCAATGGGCTCGATGCCGACAGGCATTCCCATGTCCGCGAGCAGCTGGTCGAATTGATAACCATCACCGAGAGCTTCTTCGCCTGTGGCGTGGCGGCTTCGGTCTATTGCAGCAAGGACGCGTCCGGCGTGGCGATGCCGGACGCAGTTTTCGCCAATATCGGCAAGCTGCTGCTCGCTACCAAGATCTACGACATGCACAGGATCGCTCACTACGTCTCGGGAGGTTTGATCGTGGCGCTGCCCGGCCCGGACGAGGACCATAATCCGGAGACCTCCGCCTCGCTTTCGGCCGTGCTGACCGGGCGGCCGGACATCCCCTATGAGCAGCGCGCCGAGGTCGCCCGTTTCATCGAGGACCTCACCGTCTCCAAGGAGGCCGGCTGGTACTCAGTGATCTCGCTGCATGGCGGCGGTTCGCCCGAGGCGATGAAGCGCGAAATCTGGCGCAACTACCCCGTCATGGAGAAGGTCGCGCTGGTCGAGAGCCTGCTCGATCGCGGCGTGCTCGCCGATGGCTCGCGCGCCTCGAAGCAGCCCGGCCGCTGCTGCGTGACCGGCTGCGAGGTGCCCGAGCGCATGACGATAGAGGAGGCGGCGGAATGAACATCCACGCGAGCGCCACTCATCAGGTCCTCAACCAGGCCCGGCCGGCTACGGGCTGGAATGCCTTTTCCGGCGACGCCGTGCTTCAGGGCATCGTCGCCCGTGGGGCACCTTGGGTCGCCGCCAAGGCTGCTGCATTGGGCGCTCATGCCGGCGATGCCGAGGTGCAGGAGCTCGCCCGTCTCGCCAATCGCCATGGGCCGGAGCTTCGGAGCCATGACCGCTACGGCAACCGCACCGACTGGATTGAGTTCCACCCGGCCTGGCACGAATTGATGGCGCTCGCCTTCGCCCATGAGGTGCCTTCGCTCGCCTGGACGACGAAGGAGCCGAACGGCCACCTCGGCCGTGCCGTCCTGTCCTATCTCTGGAACCAGATCGAGCACGGCGTCGGTTGCCCGACCGGCATGACCTATGCCGCTTTTCCCGGCCTCGCCCAGCCGGAGTTCGTGCTCTGGCGGCAGAAGATCACCTCGGGCCGCTACGACAAGCGTCCGCTGCCGGTGGCGCAGAAGAGCGGCGCCAGCATCGGTTATGCGATGACCGAGAAGCAGGGCGGCTCGGACCTGCGCCAGACCCAGACCACGGCTCGCTTCCTGGAGGATACGCCGGAAGGCCGCGTCTACCTGATCACCGGGCACAAATGGTTCTTCTCGGTGCCGCAATCGGACGGGTTCTTTACCCTGGCGCAGACGCAAAGCGGCGTCTCCTGCCTGTTCTGCCCGGGTTTCCTGCCCGATGGCAGCCGCAACCGCCTGCAGATCCAGCGCCTCAAGGACAAGGCCGGCAACCGCTCGAACGCCTCCTCGGAGGTCGAGTTCCGCGACTGCCTGGGCTGGCTCGTCGGCGAGGAGGGCGGCGGGATCAAGGAAATCCTCAGCCACGCCCATCTGACCCGGCTCGACTTTGCCGTCGGCTCGGCCGGGCTGATGCGTCAGGCGCTCACCTTGGCGCTCAACCACACCCAGTCGCGCCGGGGCTTCGGCTCCTCGCTGGCCGAGCAGCCGATGATGACCAATATCCTTGCCGATCTCGCGATCGATTCAGAAGCCTCGACGCTGCTGGCCTTCAGGGTCGCCGCTGCAACCGATGCGATGGAGACCTCCGAGGAGGAGCGTCATCTCGCCCGCGTCACCACCCCGCTGGCGAAGTTCTGGAACTGCAAGCGCGCCGCCGCGTTCGTCGTCGAGGCCCTGGAGTGCCATGGCGGCAACGGCTTCATCGAGGAGAACCCGATGGCGCGGCTCTATCGCGAGGCGCCGCTCAACGCGATCTGGGAGGGCACCTCGAACATGATGTGCATGGATGTGCTGCGCGCCTTCAATCGCGAACCGCGCACCAAGGAGGCCTTCATGGCCGAGGTCGGTCAGGCGCGCGGCACCAACCGCGCCCTCGACCGCTGGCTCGATCGACTCGGCGACGAGGCCGCCAGGCCGCGCAACGATGACGGCCATGGCCGCCGGCTCGCCAATCTGATGGCCTATGCGCTGCAGGCCTCGGAGCTGAAAAAGCACGCCGACGAGGCGGTGTTCGAGACCTTCTGCCGCTCGCGGCTCGACGCCGATTGGGGCTATGTCTTCGGCACGCTCGATCCTTCGCCGGAACTGGCGGGGATCGTGCGGCGTGCGACCGTGGCGCATGGCTAGTCGTCACTGCGAGCGAAACGAAGCAATCCAGAAGACGTGAAACTCTGCCGTCCCCTGGATTGCTTCCTCGGCTTCGCCCCCTCGCAATGACGGTAGGCGGCCGGACTACCAGAAAAACACGCGCCCCAAGCCCATTCCCTCGCGGGAATGGGCATCCCACCAACCCTATGCGCGTGTTCGGGGCCCGCTGCGCCTTTAGGCGGCGCAGCAGGCATGGACCTTCGGCTGGTCCTCATACTCGTCATGGCGTTTGATGAAGCTCAGCGTCGAACTCTCGTTGCGGCCCTTCGGCGCCCGGTCGAGGATCATCAGCGTCGCTAGCATCTCCTCGCCGCCACGGGCGTAGGACGAGTAGGTATGGAAGACTTCGCCGGCCTCGTTGCGGATGAAGGCGCTCGTGCCCGGAAGCTCGTCATGAGCCTGCTCGGCCGGTGTCTGCGTGAAGTTGTAGAGCACCGGGCCCTTGGCGAGCTCGTCTTTGGTGAAGGAGACATGGAAGTCGAAGTTGAACTCGCTGCCGAAGGACGAGACCCAGGGGAAGCTCCAGCCCATGCGCTGCTTGTAGGCCTCGATCTTGGCGAGCGGCGCGCGCGAGACCACGACCAGCGTGACATCGTGATTGTTGAGATGCGCCAGCGTGCCGTCGAAATGGTCGGCCATGAAGGAGCAGCCGGGGCAGCCCGCCTCCCAGTCCGGCCCGAACATGAAATGGTAGATCACCAGCTGGCTGCGGCCGTCGAACAGCTCGGCGAGCGTCTTCTTGCCGCCCGGCGTATCGAAAACGTAGTCCTTATCGACCTTGACCCAGGGCAAAGCGAGGCGCTCGGCATTGATCTCATCGCGCAGCCGGCTGAACTCTTTCTCGCGGCTGAGCAGGGCCTTGCGCGCGTCCAGCCATTCGGATCGGGGAACCACATGATGTTCCATCATCGCCTCCTTGCAGCACCCAGCCCTTCAGCCTAAGCTTGCTGAGTTGATATCAACATATCTGAACGATGTCAAAATCACCGGAAGCACCGCTCGAAACCCTCGTCCCCTTCGCCACGACGCTGCACGTGCGCGACCATTGCCTGTGCCTGCATGTCCAGCGTGCGGCCCGCGCACTGGCGCGGCTGTTCGACGAGGCATTGCGTCCGGTCGATCTCACCAATCAGCAATTCTCGCTCCTGATGTCGCTAAACCGGCCGGAGCCGCCGCCGATCGGCCCGGTCGCGAATCTGCTCGGCATGGACCGGACCACGCTGACCGCGGCGCTGAAGCCGCTTGAGCGCCGCGGCCTCGTTGTCGTGGCCGCGGGCGAGAAAGACCGCCGCAGCCGGCTCCTGGCAATTACACCGGACGGAATTGCCCTGCTCGCCCGCGCCCTGCCGATCTGGCAGCGCACACATGACGCAGTCGATGCCCGCCTCACCGACATCGAGCCGGCCAAGCTCAGGCAGGCGCTCCTGGCCGTGTCATAGCCACGCCACATCGCCCCGGCCCATTGCCGACGCATCCGACAGATGGTGCCGACCTAAGGAGCACAAAATGCCCCAGATGATCTTCGTCAACTTGCCGGTGAAGGACCTGCCGAAATCGATCGCCTTCTTCGGGGCACTCGGCTTCTCCTTCAACCCGCAGTTCACCGACGAGACTGCCGCCTGCATGGTGATCAGCGAGACGATCTTCGCCATGCTGCTGACCCATGAGAAATTCGCAGGCTTCTCGCCCAAGCCGATCGCCGACACCAGCCAGTCGCTGGAGGTCCTCACCGCGCTTTCGCGCGACAGCCGCGAGGCTGTCGATGCGATCGTCAAGGCGGCGCTCGGCGCTGGCGGCACGACCTATAGCGAGCCGAAGGATTACGGCTTCATGTACGCCCACGGCTTCCAGGACCTCGACGGCCATGTCTGGGAAGTGATGTGGATGGACGAGGCCGCCACCCAGCAATAGCGAGCGAGTGGGACCTAGGGAAATTCGGGGGCGCGGCATTGCTGCCGCGCCCCTTTCGCGCTTCCGAGCCGGGAGGAGGGGGCTCAGCCGCGCTTAGGAGGAGACGCCGGCCAGCTCTTGATCAGCGTGTCATAGTCGATCGTTTCACCTTTCGGCTTCTCATTGGCGAGCTTGCGCTGCGGCGCGAGCGTGCCGGCCTTCTCGGCCTTGGCGAACCACTCTTCCGCCGTGGTGCGCGGGTTGAGCTTCGGCCCGCAATCGCCCTGCACGCCGGAGCGCTCGAGCCGCTCCATCACCGAGTCCTGCGCTGCGGCGAGCGCATCCATCGCCGCCTGCGGCGTCTTGGCGCCGGAGGAGGCGTCGCCGATGTTCTGCCACCAGAGCTGGGCGAGGCGCGGATAGTCCGGGACGTTGTTGCCGGTCGGGGTCCACTGCACGCGCGCCGGCGAGCGGTAGAACTCGATCAGCCCGCCGAGCTGCGGGGCGCGCTCGGTGAAGCTCTTGTCCCAGATGTCGCTCTCGCGGATGAAGGTCAGGCCGACATGGCTCTTCTTCAGGCTGACCGTCTTCGAGACGATGAACTGCAGATAGAGCCAGGCCGCCTTGCGGCGCTCGACCGGGGTCGAGTTCAGCAGGGTCGCCGAGCCGGCGTCCTGGTAGCCGAGTTTCATCCCGTCCTTCCAGTAGGCACCCTTGGGCGAGGGGGCCATGCGCCATTTCGGCTTGCCGTCCGCGCTCATCACCGGCAGGCCGGGCTTGACCATGTCGGCGGTGAAGGCGGTGTACCAGAACATCTGCTGGGCGATCGTGCCCTGCGCCGGCACGGGCCCTGATTCGCCGAAGGTCATGCCTTGCGCCTGCGGCGGGGCGTATTTCTTCAGCCAGTCGACATATTTGGTGATCGAGTAGACCGCCGCCGGGCCGTTGGTGTCGCCGCCGCGCTCGACCGCTGAGCCGACTGGGCGGCAGCCTTCCATGCGGATGCCCCATTCATCGACCGGCAGGCCGTTCGGAATGCCCTTGTCGCCATTGCCGGCCATGGAGAGCCAGGCGTCGGTGAAGCGCCAGCCGAGCGACGGGTCCTTCTTGCCATAGTCCATATGGCCGAAGACCTTGGTGCCGTCGATCTCCTTGACGTCGTTGGTGAAGAACTCGGCGATGTCCTCATAGGCCGACCAGTTCACGGGAACGCCGAGCTCGTAGCCGTACTTGGCCTTGAACTTTTCCTTGAGGTCGGCGCGCTGGAACCAGTCGTAGCGGAACCAGTAGAGGTTCGCGAACTGCTGCACCGGCAGCTGGTAGAGCTTGCCGTCCGGCCCGGTGCCGAAGGACTTGCCGATGAAGTCGTCGATGTCGAGGCTGGGATTGGTGACGTCCTTGCCTGGGCCGGCCATCCAGTCGGTCAGGTTGGTCGCCTGCTTGTAGCGGAAATGCGTGCCGATCAGGTCGGAATCGTTGATCCAGCCATCATAGATGTTCTTGCCGGACTGCATCTGCGTCTGGATCTTCTCGACCACGTCGCCTTCCTGGATCAGGTCGTGCGTCAGCTTGATGCCGGTGATCTCGCTGAAGGCCTTGGCCAGGGTCTTGGCCTCGTATTCATGCGTGGTGATCGTCTCCGAGACGATGTTGATCTCCATGCCGGCGAAGGGCTTCGCCGCATTGATGAACCATTCCATCTCCTTGAGCTGGGCCGCCTTGTCGAGCGTCGAGGGTTGGAACTCGCTGTCGATCCATTTGCGTGCCTCCTCGGGGCCGGCGAGGGCCGGTCCGGCGGCGAGCGCGAGCGCGAACATGCTCGCGCCGGAAAGGCTGGTAAGGGTCTTGCTGAGCATCGTCATCGTTGTCCTCCGACGTTTCCCTTGGGGTGCCGCCCGTTCTTCCGGGCCGGTCGTTTCTTGTTGTTGGGCTGGAGCCGGATGCTCTCAGGAAGGATCGCTTCGCGATTTTTCCTGAAAGCTGAATCCGTCTCCCACCTAAAAGTCAGAGCAGGAGCCGACGCGAAAAACCGGTTCCCACTTTTTCGCCTCCTGCTCGGCCCTCTCAGACGAAGCGGAACACCGCTGCGGCATAGAGGAGTGCGAGGCCGGAAGCCCACCACAGCGGCTGGCCGACGATCCCGAGCCAGGCGAGGTGAATGAAGGCGCTGCCGAGCAGCGAAATGAAGAGCCGGTCGCCGCGGGTGGTGGCGATGCCGAGCACGCCGACGCGCTCGGTCTCGGGCCGGAAGACCGCGAGCAGCGTCAGGATCAGGAGCAGGCTGGCGATACCGGCGAAGAAGAGGCCGGTCTGCCAGGTCCAGGCCATCCAGGCGAGTTCCATCACACCCTCCCCAGGGCGAAGCCCTTGGCGATGTAGTTGCGGACGAACCAGATCACGAGCGCGCCGGGGATCAGCGTCAGCACGCCGGCTGCCGCGAGCACGCCCCAATCCATGCCGGCGGCTGAGACGGTGCGGGTCATGGTCGCGGCGATCGGCTTGGCGCTGACGCTGGTCAGCGTGCGCGCCAGCAAGAGCTCGACCCAGGAGAACATGAAGCAGAAGAAGGCGGCGACGCCGATGCCGGACGCGATCAGCGGCATGAAGATCTTCACGAAGAAGCGCGGGAAGGAATAGCCGTCGATCGCTGCCGTCTCGTCGATCTCGCGCGGCACGCCGGACATGAAGCCTTCGAGGATCCAGACCGCGAGCGGCACGTTGAACAGGCAGTGCGCGAGCGCCACCGCCCAGGGCGTATCGAACAGGCCGATCGCCGAATAGAGGTTGAAGAAGGGCAGCGCGAACACCGCCGGCGGCGCCATCCGGTTCGAGAGCAGCCAGAAGAACAGGTGCTTGTCGCCGAGGAAGCGGTAGCGCGAGAAAGCGTAAGCCGCCGGCAGCGCGAAGGCGAGCGAGAGCAGGGTGTTCAGCGCCACATATTGCAGCGAGTTGATGTAGCCGTTGTACCAGCTCGGGTCGGTGAAGATCTTGGCGTAATTGTCGAAGGTGAAGGTCCGCGGCCAAAGCGTCAGCGCGTTGGTGATCTCGGTGTTGGTCTTGAAGCTCATGTTGACGAGCCAGTAGATCGGCAACATCAGCGCGATCAGGTAGAGCGAGAGGATCAATCGGCCGCCGCGCATCAGCCCCTCCCCGCGTCAACGTCGGCCCGTGCATCGGCCGCGGTCATCACCGTGTAGAACACCCAGCAGACCGCGAGGATGATCAGGTTGTAGACGATCGAGAGCGCCGCGGCCTTGCCGAGGTCGAACTGGCCCAGCGCGAGCTTGACCAGCTCGATCGACAGGAAGGTCGTTGAATTGCCGGGGCCGCCGCCGGTGACGACGAAGGGCTCGGTGTAGATCATGAACGAGTCCATGAAGCGCAGCAGCACGGCGATCAGCAGCACGCGGCTCATCTTCGGCAGCTGGATGGTGCGGAACACGGCCCAGCGCGAGGCGCCGTCGATGCGCGCCGCCTGGTAATAGGCGTCTGGGATCGACTTCAGGCCGGCATAGCAGAGCAGCGCCACCAGCGAGGTCCAGTGCCAGACATCCATCACGACGATGGTGATCCAGGCGGCGATCGGGTCGGAGACGTAGTTGTAGCGGATGCCGAGCCCGTTGATCGCGGCCCCGAACAGGCCGATGTCGCCGCGCGCGAAGATCTGCCAGATCGTGCCGACCACGTTCCACGGGATCAGCAGCGGCAGCGCCATCAGCACCAGCGTCGCCGAGACCGTCCAACCCTCGCGCGGCATCGACAATGCCACGACGATGCCGAGCGGGATCTCGATGGCGAGAATGATCGCGGAGAAGGCGAGGTTGCGCCAGAGCGAGTCGTAGAAGCGCGAGCCGAGATCGCTCTTGGGATCGAGCAATTCGGCGAACCAGCCGACGCCGTTCCAGAAGAACTGATTGTTGCCGAAGGAATCCTGGGCGGAGTAATTCACCACCGTCATCAGTGGGATCACCGCCGAGAACGCGACGATCAGCAGCACCGGCAGGACGAGCAGCCAGGCCTTCTGGTTGACCGGCTTCATGGCTGGCCCCCCGATAGCGCTTCGCCTTTGACCAGATGGCCGTCGCTGTAGATGTGGATCTGGCCCGCCTGCAGCGCGAGCGCGGCCTGATCGCCATCGAAGCGGGCATCCTCCGGCACGCTCGCGGCGAGCTTGAGGCCGCCGAGCTCGACGCGGGCGATACGGGCGCGGCCGATATCGTCGATCCTGGTGATCCTGACCGGCAGCCCGGCGCCGCGCGGGGCGAGCGTCGCGTATTCCGGGCGGATGCCGAGCTCGACCTTGCCGACGAGTGCCGGATAATGCCGCGCCAGCGCGATTTCCTGTCCGGCGAGGTTCGCACGCGCGCCCTCGACGGCGCAGGGCAGCACGTTCATGCCGGGCGAGCCGATGAAATGGCCGACGAAGGTGTGGGCCGGGTGCTGGAACAGCTCCTCCGGCGTGCCGGTCTGCACCACGCCGCCATCATGCATGACCACCACGGTATCGGCGAAGGTCAACGCCTCCGTCTGGTCGTGGGTGACGTAGATCATGGTGAGGTCGAGCTTGCGGTGCAGCTCCTTCAGCATCGAGCGCAACTGCCATTTCAAATGCGGATCGATGACGGTCAGCGGCTCGTCGAACAGGATCGCGGCGACGTCGGGCCGGACCAGCCCGCGCCCGAGCGAGATCTTCTGCTTGGCGTCGGCCCCGAGCCGGCTCGCCTTGCGGTCGAGCGCCGAGGTCAGATCGAGCAGGCCGGCGATCTCGGCGACACGGGTCTCGATCTCGGCCCGCGCGACGCCGCGATTTTTCAGCGGGAAGGCGAGGTTCTCGCGCACCGTCATCGTGTCGTAGACGACCGGGAACTGGAAGACCTGGGCGATGTTGCGCGCCTCGGTCGGTGCTTGCGTCACGTCCTTGTCGTCGAAGAGGATGCGCCCACGCGTCGGCACGACGAGGCCGGAGATGATGTTGAGCAGCGTGGTCTTGCCGCAGCCGGAGGGGCCGAGCAGGGCGTAAGCGCCGCCCTGGCGCCAGACATGGTCGACCTCGCGCAGGGCATAGTCCTGCGGTCCCTGCGGGTTGGGCTTGTAGGCGTGGGCCAGCTTGTCGAGCGTGATCCTGGCCATGTCACGCCGCCTTTGCCGGAGCTGCCACGGCGAGTGAGCCTGCGGCATCGAACAGGAAGATCCGGGCGGGATCGAGCCAGGCCGTGACGGCCGCACCCGGCTCCAGACGGCGCACGCCCGGCACCAGCGCGATCAGGCGGTGCGTGCCGACATCAAGATGGACGAAGGATTCCGAGCCGGTGATCTCGGAGACGGAGACGCTCGCCTGCAACGCGATCGCCGGCGCGGGCAGCGCATCGAGCGCAAGGTGATGGGCGCGGAAGCCGATCGTGTAGACACCATCAGGCACGCTCGCGAAGGCGCCAGTGGCCGGAATGCTCTGGCCAGTCGAAAGCCTGACTTCGCCACCCTGCTTGGTGCTGGCGAGCGTGTTGAGCGGCGGGTCGGAGAAGACCTGCGCGGTCGTAAGGTCGTGCGGCTGGCGATAGACCTGCGCGGTCGGTCCAAATTGCGTGACCTTTCCCTGGAACAGGGTCGCGGTGTTGCCGCCGAGCAGCAGCGCTTCGCTCGGCTCGGTGGTGGCATAGACGAAGATCGCGCCGGATTCGGCGAAGATGCGCGGCAACTCCTCGCGCAGTTCCTCGCGGAGCTTGTAGTCGAGATTGGCGAGCGGCTCGTCGAGCAGCACCAGTTCGGCCTGCTTCACCAGCGCGCGGGCGATCGCGGTGCGCTGCTGCTGGCCGCCGGAAAGCTCGAGCGGCTTGCGCTGGAGATAGGGCTCGAGCCGCAGCAGAGCCGCCGCGCTCTTGACCCGGGCGTCGATCTCATTCGCGGGCAAGCGGGCGACGCGTAGCGGCGAGGCGATATTCTCGTAGACCGACAGCGCCGGGTAGTTGATGAACTGCTGGTAGACCATCGCGACATTGCGCTTCTGCACCGGCAGCCCGGTGACGTCGCGGCCCTCGACCAGGACTTTGCCGGTGCTCGGCGCGTCGAGCCCGGCCATCAATCGCATCAGCGAGGTCTTGCCGGCCAGCGTCGCGCCGAGCAGCACATTGAGCGAGCCCCTCTCCAGCGTCAGCGAGATGTCGGCGAGCAGGGTTTGCGCGCCGCGTGTCAGGCCGATGCTGTCGAGCGTCAGGCTCATCCGCGCGCCTCCATCCTAACGGAAGCGGGTGGCGAGGCCTTCGTCGCCATGTACTCGTCGAGCGCCCGGCGCTGCTCGGGCGAAAAGCGCAGGCCGAGCTTGCTGCGCCGGAACAGCACGTCCTCGGCGCTCCCGGCCCATTCCTGGCTTATCAGCCAGGCGACCTCGCGCTCGGTGAGATCGGCGCCGAAGACGCGCCCGAGATCAGCCATCGCCTTGGCGCCTTCGAGCAGGGCTTCCGTACGGGTGCCATAGGCACGGGCGAGCCGGCGCGCCAGCTTGCGCTCGAGCCAGGGGCGGGCGGCGCAGATGCGCTCGACCAGTCCTTCGAAACCTTCGACCGGGAAATCGCCGCCGGGCAGATGCGCTCCAGCCGTCCAGGGGGCAGCCCGCAGCGCCGGCACGGCTGCGGCAAGTTTCTCGACTGCCGCCTCGGCGAGCCGGCGCGCCGTGGTGATCTTGCCGCCGAAGACCGAGAGCAGCGGCGCGGAGCCCGCCGGCTCGTCCAGCGTCAGCACATAGTCGCGCGTCGCTTCCTGCGCCTTGCTGGCGCCGTCATCGTAGAGCGGGCGCACGCCGGAATAGGTCCAGACCACGTCCTCGCGCTTGATCGGCTTGCGGAAATACTCGCTCGCCGCGGCGCAGAGATAGGCGATCTCGTCCTCGCTGGCGGCGACCTTGGCCGGATCGCCGTCATAGTCCTTGTCGGTGGTGCCGATCAGGGTCAGGTCGCCCTCATAGGGGATGGCGAAGATGATGCGGCCGTCGACATTCTGGAAAATGTAGCAGCGCTCGTGCTCGAACAGGCGCGGCACCACGATATGGCTGCCCTGGACCAGGCGCACCGCAGCCGGACGGTTGCTGGCGACGATGCCGTTGAGGACATCGGCGACCCAGGGGCCGGCGGCATTGACCAAGACGCGCGCGCTGGTCTCGGCATGGCTGCCGTCGGCGCTCTCGGTCGAGACGACCCAATGGTCGTTCTGCCGGCGCGCGCCAACGACCTTGGTCCGCGGCAGGATCGAGGCGCCATGCTCGGCGGCGTCGCGCGCATTGAGCACGACGAGGCGGGCGTCCTCGACCCAGCAATCGGAATATTCGAAAGCGCGGTCGAAGCGCGGCTGCAGGGGCTCGCCGGCGGCGTCTCGCCGTAGGTCGAGCGAGCGCGTCGCCGGCAGCAGCTTGCGGCCGCCGAGATGGTCGTAGAGGAAGAGCCCGAGGCGCAGCATCCACCAGGGCCGCAGGCCGGCATGGTGCGGCAGCACAAAGCGCAGGGGGCGGATGATATGCGGCGCGGCACGCCACATCACCTCGCGCTCGGTCAGCGCCTCGCGCACCAGCCGGAATTCATAGTGCTCGAGATAGCGCAGCCCGCCATGGATCAGCTTGGTCGAGGCCGAGGATGTCGCGCTGGCAAGGTCGCCCTGCTCGAACAGCACGACCGAGGCGCCGCGGCCGGCCGCATCGCGCGCGATGCCGCAGCCGTTCACGCCGCCGCCGATAATGGCGATGTCGAACACCGGAGCCGTCACGCATTCCTCCCGCAGGCCGCCCTTGGCGGGCGCCCCTTCAACGCACGGTAGAGCGTGATTTTCTTGCGTGCAACGGCAAAACGAAAGTGAAAGTGAAAATTCTAGCTTTCACTTTCGGCGCGCAGGGCTGCGTCCGCCAGCGTTTCGGTTTCGACCACGGTGATGCCCTCGCTGCGGCAGAGCTCCCGCAAGGGCGGCGGATCGAGCCGGTCGGTGACGAAGACGTCGACATCGCGCAGGTGGCCGATGCGCACCGGCGCGGAGCGCTCGAACTTGGTGCTGTCGGCGACGAGCAGGCATTGCCTGGCGTTCTCGATGATCGCCTGCGAGACCCTGACCTCGCGATAGTCGAAATCGAGCAGCGCCCCCTCCTCGTCGATGGCGGAGGTGCCGATCACGGCATAGTCGACCTTGAACTGGCGGATCAGGTCGACGGCGGCAGCGCCGATGACGCCGCCATCCGAGCGCCGGACCGGTCCGCCGGCGACGATCACCTCGATATTCTCATGCGGGTAGAGCAGCGTCGCGACATGCAGGTTGTTGGTGATGACGAGCAGGCCGTGATGGTCGGCGAGCGCGCGCGCCACCTCCTCGGTCGTCGTGCCGATGTTGATGAAGAGCGAGGCGTCGTTCGGGATCAACGCTGCCGCGGCCCGTCCGATCGCCGCCTTCTCGTCGCGGGCGATGAAGCGGCGCGCCTCATAGGCGAGGTTTTCGACGCCCGACGCCACCACCGCCCCGCCATGAATGCGCGACATGATGCGCTGGTCGCAGAGCTGGTTCAGATCCTTGCGGATCGTCTGGGCGCTGACCTCGTAGCGCGTCGCCAGCTCCTCGACATTGACGCGCCCCTGTGCCCGGGCCAGCGCCACGATCTCGCGCTGGCGCGGCGTGATGGTCTCCATATCCGGCTCCTCGTGACGTGGCGCCAAGCTGACCGCGCCGGCCGGCAGCGTCAACCGTGCATCATTCGGCGGCTAAGGATCATCGCGCGATCGCAACTGGTGCCGTCTGCCGGGCAACCTGTCAAAAGACATGTGCGTTTGACAGCGGCTGGGCTAGCGGTCGAAGTGTGCCACCTCACTCCCGACTCGAAAGCCTGCCCGTGCCGACACCGCTCGACAAGGATGTCCGCTTCCTGCGCGCCGTGCTCGCGGCCTCGGACGACTGCATCAAGGTCATTGGCCTCGACGGCGCGCTCGAATTCATGAGCGAAGGCGGCCAGCGTGTGATGGAGGTCCAGGATTTCGAGGCGATCCGCGGTTGTCCGTGGCTGCAATTCTGGGATGGCGCCGGCAATGCGGACGCCCAGGCGGCATTGGCTGCGGCGCGGGCCGGCAAGAGTTACAGGTTCCAGGGCCCGGCCAATACCGCTGCGGGCAATCCGCGCTATTGGGACGTGCAGGTCTCGCCGATCGTCGCATCCGACGGCAAGCTCGAAGCCATCCTCTCGGTCTCGCGCGACATCACTGCTTTGCGGGCCGGCGAGGAGCGCTACCAGTTGCTCGCTGCCGAGCTGAATCATCGCATCAAGAACCTGCTCGCCATGGTCTCCGGCATCGTCAATCAGTCGCTGCGCGGCCAGGACGAGCCGCTCGATGCGGTGAAGCGACGCCTGTCCGATCGGCTGCAGGCGCTGGCGGCGGCACAGGATGTGCTGATGATGGCGAGCCGCCATGGCGCCGATCTCAGGCAGCTAGTCGAGGTCGTTCTGGCGCCGCATCGCTCCGGCGAGCGCCTGGCCTTCGATGGCCCGTCGGTGACGCTCTCCTCGAAATGCGCGCTGGCAATGGCGCTTGCTCTGCACGAGCTCGGGACCAATGCGGTGAAATACGGCGCGCTTTCGCAGGATGGCGGGCACGTCGACGTCTCCTGGCGTAGCGAGGACGGGGAATTCCACTTCCGCTGGCAGGAAAGCGGCGGACCTCGCGTGACGGCGCCGCAGCGGCGGGGCTTCGGTTCGCAGATGATCGAGAAGGTGCTCGGCGGCTATCTCGGCGGCACCGCGCGGATCGACTTCGCGCCGGACGGGATCGTGCTCGCCCTCGACACGACGACTGCAGCTCTGGCGGAAGGGTAGGGCAGGTCGGCAAGTCGGTGTATGGCGGCACGAAACCGGCTAGTCTTGCTGCCGGGTTCCAGCAGGAGATCGACACGCGCATGATCAGGTCGCGCCGCGCCGCCATCCTCGTAGCGGGCCTGGTCGCGTTCGGGCTCGCCTGCGCCGCCTACTCGCTGAACCGCCGCAGCCACGCCGCGGCCGAGCTGGAAGACGCCGGCCGGACGCTGCATCGGCTGATCTCGCAGCGGGTCGACCAGCACGATGCGCATCTGACCAGTCTCTCGGCCCTGGTCCAGGCGGCTGATCCCGCCCCGGTCGCGACGGTCGAGCAGGTGGCGGCCAGCATCATCCGCTTCTATCCGCGCATCGTCGGTATCGATGTCGTCGACCTCGCGCTGAGCCCGCCGCGCTCGCTGCTGAACGCCGCCGATCCTGCGATCGTCGCGGCAGAGGCGCAGCAGGCGGTCGGATCAAATCTGCGGACGCGCGCCTTCGACGATGGACGCAAGGTGCTTCTGGTTAAGCGCGCCTTGACCGACGGCGTCGGCCGCTATGCGCTTGCCCTCGTCATTGACATGGTCCGGCTTTCGGCGAGCGACACCCCGCTGCCGGAGGGGGTTGAAGCTCATCTGCGCCTGATAGAAAGGGATCAGGCGAGCAACGAGCCGGCGACCGACTTCAGCGCCGATATCGCGAGCCGCACCCAACCGCTGCGCTTGACGCTGACAACCAGCGCGCCGGACTGGCCGCTGCCGCCTCCGACCTTCCTGGCGCTGGCGGGCGTGCTCATCGCGCTCGCCACGCTGCTGGTCGATCGCCTGCTCGAGGCCCGCATTGCGGCGCGCGAGGCGGCGCGGAAGGCCGTTCTGGCCGAGCAAGACGCCCGTCTTGCCCATGCCGGGCGCGTCAACGCGATGGGCGAGCTCGCCTCCGGCATCGCCCATGAATTGACGCAGCCTTTGACCGCAATCCTCAGCCAAGCCCAAGCCGGGCGGCGCCTGCTGACGCAGCCGGAGCCTGACCAGGCGACGCTGGCCGGCGCCTTCGAGGCGATCGCGCGCAACGCCCGGCGTGCCGGCGATATCCTGGGGCGGCTGCGCGCCTGGATCAGCAAGTCCGAGCCCGTCGTCGAGACGGTCGACCTGACGGAGCTCGCCGGCGAGGTCGTTCAGCTTCTCGCGGCGAACGCGCAAGGAGCCGGCGCGATGCTGCGGGTCAGCGGCGACGGCAGCCGGCCGCTGGTGCGGGCCGACCGGGTTCAGCTCGAACAGGTCGTCTTCAACCTCGCTCGCAACGGGCTGGAGGCGGTCGAGGGCCGCGACGGCGAGCGAGCCGTGACCATCGAGATCGGCACGCAGGGCGGCGACGCTGTGCTCGCGGTTCGCGACAGCGGTCCAGGCCTGTCGCCCGAGGTGCAAGCGCGCCTGTTCGAACCGTTCTTCACCACCAAACCGGCAGGGCTCGGCCTCGGTCTTGCCCTTTGCGCGAGACTGGTCGAGCGCTTCGACGGCGTCATCACCGGCGAGAATGTTGCGGGCGGCGGTGCGGTCTTCAGTGTTCGCTTGCCACGCATCGCCAGCGAGGCCCAACGGGAGGCCGCCGAATGAGCCGGCAGCTCGTCCATCTGATCGACGACGACTGGGAGGTACGCGAGGCACTCGGTTTTCTGCTGCGAACCGTCGGGCTCGAGGTCCAGCAGCATGTCGACGCAGCCGCCTTTCTGGAGGCGCTGCCAAGCCTGGCGCCCGGCTGCATCGTCACCGATATCCGCATGCCGCGCCTGACCGGGCTGAAGCTGCAGGAGCGCTTGGCCGCCGCCCGCTGCCGCTGGCCGGTCGTGGTCATCACCGGCCATGGCGATGTCGAGGCCTGCCGTGCCGCTTTCCGCAATGGCGCCGCCGATTTCCTGACCAAGCCGGTCGACGAGCAGGTGCTGATCGATACCGTCCAGGCGGCGCTCGCGACGCTCGACGGCATGCTCGCCGCCGAGAGCGGAACGGCCTCGCTCCGGGTGAGGCTCGAACGCCTGTCCCAGCGCGAGGCGGAGATCCTCGCCTTGATCGCCGAAGGGCGCTCGACCAAGGAGATCGCGCGAGCCCTCGCCATCTCGCCACGCACCGTCGACACGCACCGCGCCCATCTCGCCGAGAAGCTGGAGACGACCTCCGTCGCCGAGATGGTCCGGCTGCATCTTATCGGCTCAGATCGGTAGAATTACCGAGGCCGCGCGCGGATCACCCGGATGCACGCGCCAAGCCGGGTTTGGCATCGTCCCCTCACACCATAACGGTGGTCACCAGAGGGATTGCCATGTCGTTTGCCCGCCTCGCCATCATGTCTGCCGCCATCGCCCTGCCGACGCTTGCCCAGGCCCAGGTCGCCCAGGTCCGCGCTTTGCCGACCGCGCTCGCCGTCGAGCTCGCCCAGGCGACTGTCGCCGCCTGCGCCGCCAAGAACTTCAACGTCGCCGCGACCGTGGTCGACCGCGGCGGCGTCGTGCTCGCGACGATCCGGGCCGACCGCGCCGGCCCGCATACCATCGACGCCAGTCGCGCCAAGGCCTTCACCTCGGTTTCGGCCAAGAACAACACCGGCGCCATGGCCGAGGCCGCGGCAAACAATGCCGGCGCGCGCAATCTCGTCCACATTCAGGGCTTCCTGCTGCTCGGCGGCGGCGTGCCGGTCAAGGTCGGCGACGAGGTCATCGCCGCGGTCGGCGTCGGCGGTGCGCCCGGCGGTCACCTCGACGAGGAATGCGCCAATGCCGGCCTGCAGGCGATCGCCGCCAAACTGAAGTGAGATGAGACAGGGCCGTTGCCGGAAGGCTACGGCCCTGCTCGTTCAGGCTTCGCGGGTCGAAGCCAGCGCCCGCGTCGCCTCGATCGGCATCGCCTTCAGCGTCGCGGCCCAGAAGACCAGCGCGATTGCCGCGATTGCCGCGCCGAGCAGGCTGACACCGGTCCAGCCAGCCCAGGCATAGATCAGCGTCGAGCTCGAAGAGCCGAACGCGCTACCGATCGAATAGAACACCATGTATCCCGCGGTCAGCCGGCTCTGCGCCTCCGGTCGGACCCGGTAGATCATCGCCTGATTGGTGACGTGCACCGCCTGCAGGCCGAAATCGAGGATCAGCACGCCAGCGATCAGGAACAGGATCGACTGCGGCAAGAGCCCGATCGGCAGCCAGGCGAACAGCATCAGTCCGAGCGCGATACCGGTGACGCGCTGGCCGTGGCCGCGATCGGTCCAGGCGCCGGCCCGCGCCGCGCCGAGCGCACCCGCCGCACCGGCGAGGCCGAACAGGCCGATCGCCGTATGCGACAGCGAGAAGGGCGGGGCGGCCAGCGGCAGCACCAGCGGCGTCAGCAGCGTGGTGACGTCGGCGAAGATCAGCATGGCGATGATCGCCCGGATGCGCAGGACGCGCTCCTCGCGGAACAGGGCGAAAAGCGAGGCGATCAGGCGCGGATAGGGGAGCCGCGTCGCGGGTTTGCGTTCAGGCGGCAGCGCCTTGAACAGGACCAGCGCAATGGCGAGTGTCGCCGCCGCCGACAGGACGTAGACCGCCCGCCAGCCCGACAGATCGCCCATTGCGCCGGCGATGGCGCGGGCCAGCAGGATGCCAAGCACGATCCCGCTCGTGACGGCACCAACCACCTGGCCGCGCTCCTCCGGCCGCGCCAGGCTCGCCGCATAGGCGACGAAGGCCTGCGTCACCACGGCGAGGAAGCCCATCGCCGCCATCGCCGCGAGCAGCATCGCGCCCGAGCCCGAGAACGCGACGCCGATCAGCGCCGCGACCGAGAGCAGGGATTGCAGGACGACGAGCTTGCGGCGGTCGAGGAGGTCGCCGAGCGGCACCAAAAGGATCAGCCCGAGCCCGTAGCCGAGCTGCGTCGCGCCGACGACCAGGCCGACCGTCGCCCGCGACAGCTGGAGATCGTCGGCGATGATGTCGAGCAGCGGCTGGGCGAAATACGCGTTGGCGACGGCGAGCCCGCTCGCCACGGCAAAGAGCAGGATCATGCCGGCCGATAGCGGTGTCGTCGCAGGGGGAGGCAATGGGCGTGCGTCAGCGCTGGCGGCGCCGGCAGGCGCCGCCTCGGGATCCAATCGCATGGGCAGGTCTCCGCTAGAAGAGTTTCATTATGAAACTCATTGCGGAATAGCAGCCACGGTTTTATCTTGCAACCGTTATGCCGATCACGGAGCCTTGAGGAGAACACCGGAGACGATGGTGAAACGCCGCAGCCTGGTGAGCGATTATTGCCCGAGCGCGCGGGCGCTCGATGCGATCGGCGACTGGTGGTCAATGCTGATCGTGCGCGACGCCTTCGATGGCATGACCCGCTTCAGCGAGTTCCAGAAGAGCCTCGGCATCGCCCGGAACATCCTCTCCGAGCGGCTGCGCACGCTGACAGCGCGCGGCATCCTCGAAACCGTCCCGGCCGCGGCCGGCGGCACGCGGCAGGAATACCGGCTGACCGCCAAGGGTCGCGACCTCTTCCCGGTGATGGTGGCACTCAGGCAATGGGGCGAGCAGCATCTGTTCGCGCCGGGCGAGAAGCATTCTTCGCTGATCGAGCGCGACAGCGGCCGTAAGGTCACGCTGACCGTGCAGACCGAGGATGGCCGGCCGATCGGCGCGGGTGAGGCCATGATCCTGAAGGTGCCGGTGACGGGCTGAGACGAAACCGGCTGTTCCGGCCGCTTCGCCCACGCCAAAAGTGTCGAGGTCAGCGCGGGCTGCGCTCACCTCGCGGCGGCCTTGCGTCCCCGCCTCTGGTGCATGACGAGCCTGCGCTCTATCCTCCGGTATTCCCCACGCACAGGACAGGCACGTGCCGATGGACAAGCGGGTCGAGACGCCGCCGGCGCAGGCGGCGCTTTCCCATGCCGATATCCGGTCGATCCTGATCGGGACCATGCTCGCCATGTTCCTGGCGGCGCTCGACCAGACGATCGTCGCCACCGCCATGCCGACGATCGGCCGCGAGCTCGGCGACGTCGCCCATCTGCCTTGGGTCGTCACCTCCTACCTGCTTGCCTCGACAGCGGTGACGCCGCTCTATGGCAAGTTCGCCGATATCCATGGCCGGCGCGTCACCATGCTCGGCGGCATCGGGATCTTCGTGATCGGCTCGGTCGCCTGCGCGCTCGCTTCCTCGCTCTGGCTGCTGGTGGCCGCCCGTTTCGTCCAGGGGCTCGGCGGCGGCGGGCTGATCGCCATGGCGCAGACCATCGTCGGCGACATGGTCCCGCCCCGGGAGCGCGGCAAGTACCAGGTCTATTTCGCCACCGTCTTCTTCACCTCCTCGCTGCTTGGGCCGGTACTTGGAGGCCTGATATCCGAGGCGCTGCACTGGTCGGTGATCTTCTGGATCAACCTCCCGCTCGGGCTCGGCGCCTACTGGATGACCGACAAGGCCTTGCAGCGCCTGCCGCGGCATGAGCGGCCGCATAAGCTCGACGTGCTCGGAGCGCTGCTGATGACCAGTGCGACGATGACGCTGCTGCTGGCGCTGTCCTGGGGCGGCACGCATTACCCGTGGGTCTCTGCGCCGATCCTTGGCCTCGTTGCCGGCTCTGCCCTGCTCTGGCTTTGCTTCGCCTGGCGCCTGCGCAGCGCGGAGGAGCCGCTGATCCCGCTCACGATCCTTGCCAATCCGGTGGTCCGCAATGGCACCATCGCCGCCGGCTTCGGCATGGGCACCTTCATCGGGCTGACCATCTATCTGCCGCTCTATTTCGAGACGGTGGCGGGCCTGTCGGCCGCCAATTCTGGGCTCGGCCTGATTCCGCTGACCTGTGGCACGGTCCTCGGCGCGACGTCCTCGGGCCGAGCGATGGGCAAGCTCACGCATTACAAGCGCGTGCCGGTCATCGGGCTCGTTGTCGCGCTCGCCGGTACGGCCGCGCTGATCGCCTATGGCGACCGGCTGCCGCTGTGGGGCTTCGGGCTGGTGTTGGCTTTCATCAGCGTCGGCTTCGGCACGCTGTTGCCGGTCGCGACGGTCTCGATCCAGAACGCGGTGCCGATGCACCAGCTCGGCACGGCCACTGGTACGGCGAATTTCTTCCGCCAGATCGGCGGGGCGCTGATCGTCGCTATCTTCGGTGCGATCGTGCTCGGCGGCCTGGGCGCAAGCGGCATCGGGCTCTCGGCCGAGACGCTCAAGGCGGGTGGGGTCGACCGGGCGACCATGGTCGGCCTGTTCCGCTATGTCTTCGCTGCGAGCTTCGCCGGATTCGCCCTGGCGCTGTTCTTCCTGATACGCATGAAGGAGCTGCCGCTGCGCGGCGCGGCACTCGCTGCCGCCAAGGAGGTGGGCGGAGAGTAGCGGAACGTCGGCATTCGTCGCGCGTTTGCCGCAAGCCCGTCACAGAGCGGCGTCAGCTTTAAACCGTCGCGTCAGAGGAGTGCGCCATGTCCGATCTCGTCGTCATCGTCTATCCGACCGAGGCCAAGGCCGAGGAAATGCGGCAGAAGATCATCGGCCTGCAGAAGGAATACCTGATCCAGATCAGCGATGCTGCGATCGCGGTGATGCACGAGGGCGGCAAGATCAAGCTCAACCAGCTGCTCAACACCACGGCGCTTGGCGCCGCCTCAGGCGGCTTCTGGGGCCTGCTGATCGGCGCGATCTTCCTGATGCCGGTGTTCGGCGCGGCGATCGGCGCAGCCTCCGGGGCGCTCGGTGGGGCGCTCACCGATTACGGCGTCAATGACGGCTTCATGAAGGAGCTCGCGACCAATCTGCAGCCAGGCAATGCCGCGCTCTTCGTGCTGATCCAGAAGATGACGGGCGACAAGGTGCTCGAAGCGTTGAAGGGCACCGGCGGTGTCGTGCTCAAGACCTCGCTCGACCATTCGCAGGAGCAGAAACTGCGCGACGCGCTCGCCGGCTCGCCGGCGGCGCAGCGGCCGGAACGGGCGCCTGCATCGACCGAGCCGACGCCGAACACGATCCCTGGCGTATAAGTTCGGGCGTAGTCCGGATGCTGGTGCCGTTCTGGCGCCAGCTACCGCCGCTTGAAGGCCTGCCTGGCGATGGTGAGCGCGACCCTGCGACCGGTTTCGGCCGAGCCTTCCATGCTGTGCGCTTTGAGCTCGGCGCCGATGCCCGTCAGTCTGAGCCCGGCCGGATCGTCGGGCAGGCTCCAGCTCTGCGTGTCGGCGTGGAAGGTCAATGGCTGGTCGAAGCGGCCGCCGGCGCCCGGCAGGAAAGCATTGATCTGGCCGACCGTGCCGGCCCTGGTCTGGTCGAGCCTGACGCGATAGAGCGCGCGCCGGCCGATCAGGTCGAGTTCGACGCCGATCACCAGATGCTCCGCAGGATGACGGGTGAAGGCGCTGGTCGAGGAGACGCTGCGGCGGTCGATCGTCGCCTCGGCGATCAGGCGTACCACGCCGCCTGCGTCGGTCGACAGGCGCTGGCCTGCGTCCGGCGCACTTGCTTCGATTTCCGAGCCGATCGCGACCCGGAGCGTCTGGCCGGCGATCGGCTTTCCGGCCTCGTCGATGAGCTTCAGCGTCAGGTTGACCGGCTCGGCGCGCACCTGCTGCGCGGAGAGGGTGAAGAGCGAGAGGGCCGCGGCGCTCAGGAGGGCCTTCATGGGCTCCGCCTCGTTGGGCTCAATCGCGCAACAGCTCGTTGATGCCGGTCTTGGCACGGGTCTGGGCGTCGACCGTCTTGACGATCACGGCGCAGTAGAGCGAGGGGCCGGGCGTGCCGTCGTTCAGTGGCTTGCCTGGCAGCGAGCCGGCGACCACCACCGAATAGGGCGGGACCTTGCCGACATGGACCTGGCCGGTGGCGCGGTCGACGATCTTGGTCGTCGCCGAGATGAAGACGCCCATGGCCAGCACCGAGCCCTCGCCGACGACGACGCCCTCGACGACCTCGGAACGGGCGCCGATGAAGCAGTTGTCCTCGATGATCGTCGGATTGGCCTGCAGCGGCTCGAGCACGCCGCCGATGCCGACGCCGCCCGACAGATGCACATTCTTGCCGATCTGGGCGCAGGAGCCGACCGTCGCCCAGGTGTCGACCATCGTGCCGGAATCGACATAGGCGCCGATGTTCACGAAGGACGGCATCAGGATGACGTTCGGCCCGAGATAGGAGCCCTTGCGGGCAGCGGCCGGCGGCACGATGCGGAAGCCGGCGGCGCGGAAGCGGTTCTCGCCCCAGCCGGCGAACTTCGACGGCACCTTGTCCCAGAACACGCCCTCGCCGGGACCATGCGCCATCACCTCATTGTCGGCGAGGCGGAAGGAGAGCAGCACTGCCTTCTTCAGCCACTGATTCGTGACCCATTCGCCGCCGACCTTCTCGGCAACGCGGGCCTGCCCGGAATCGAGCAGTTCGATCGCCTGTTCGACCGCCTCGCGCACGGCGCCCGTGGTGTTGATGCCGATCTCGGCCCGGTTCTCCCAGGCGGTGTCGATGGTGGCGGCGAGATCGGTCAGGGACATGGGGCGGCGCTCTCTCTCGTCATGGTCGGCCTTGTGCCGACCATCCACGTCTTGCGACGTGGATGAAAAGGGGAAGACGTGGATGCTCGGGACAAGCCCGAGCATGACGGTGGTGAGCGATGGCGGAAGCCTGCGGCGTCGTCAAGGCAAAGCGGGAACGCGAGCGGCGCCGGCATGTTACAATGCAAACAGGCTTAACGCGGCGGAGGCAAAAGATGACCCGGATCCTGATCGCCCTTCTCACTCTGAGCTTCGCCGGCACGGCGCTAGCCCAGGGGCGGCCGCAATCCCCGGTGCGCAGTTGCGAGGCCAACCGCCAGAGCGTCATCGCCAATGGCGCGATCGTGCTCGGCACCGGCGGTTATACCTATGACCGCTTCGTCCGCGACCGCAGCTTCTGCCAGTTCGACGAAACTGCCTTTCCGGCCTGGGTGCCCGCCCGTGATACCCCGCAATGCTTCGTCGGTTATCGTTGCAAGAGCGCCTCGCCCTGGGACGACTGAGACGGACTTAAAAGCCCGTCCGCTGGCGGATAGCTGCCGCCAGCGTGCCGTCGTCGAGATAATCGAGCTCGCCGCCGACCGGCACGCCATGGGCGAGCTTGGTCACCTTGACCTGAAGATGGGTCAAGAGATCGGTGATGAAATGCGCCGTGGTCTGGCCCTCGACCGTGGCGTTGAGCGCGAGGATGATCTCCTTCACCGCTGGATCCGAGGCGCGGGCGACGAGTGAGTCGAGCGAGAGATTCTCCGGCCGGATGCCGTCGAGCGCCGAGAGCACGCCGCCGAGCACGTGATAGCGTCCGCTGACCGCGCCGGAGCGCTCCAGCGCCCAGAGATCGGCGATATCGGCGACGACGACGATCAGGCTGTCGTCACGGCGCGGGTCGCGGCAGAGCCCGCAGGGATCGCTGGTATCGACATTGCCGCAGGTCGAGCAGACGACGATGCGCTCGCGCGCCACCGCCATCGCCTCGGCGAGCGGGCCGAGCAATTGCTCGCGCTTCTTGACGAGGTGGAGCGCCGCGCGCCTGGCCGAGCGCGGCCCTAGGCCCGGCAGCTTGGCCAGGAGCTGGATCAGGCGCTCGATCTCGGGGCCGGCGATGCTGCGGGACATGGATCTCTGGGCGTCATGATCGGCCTTGAGCCGATCATCTCAGGACAAGAGGGTTCTTCTGCGAGAGATGCTCGGGGCAAGCCCGAGCATGACGCTGGAGCCAGCTCAGAACAGCTTCATGCCGGGCGGGATCGGCAGGCCGCGGGTGACCTCGGCCATCCTCTCCTGCACCGAGCGTTCGGCCTTGTTGCGGGCATCGTTGCTGGCGGAGAGGACGAGATCCTCGAGGATCTCCTCCTCGCCCTGGACCATCAGGCTCGGGTCGATCTTCACCGATTTCAGCACGTTCTTGGCGGTCATCACCACCTTGACCAGGCCACCGCCGGCCGAACCCTCGAATTCGAGCGTCTCGAGCTCGGCCTGCATGTCGGCCATCTTCTTCTGCATGTCCTGCGCCTGCTTCATCAGGCCCATCATGTCGCGCATGGCGGCGTTCCCTTCGCGTTCAGTTGTCGGTCCAGAATTCGACACCCTCGAAATCCGGCTCGCTGTCGTCGAAGAGCGGCTCGGCCTCGGGCAGATCCTCGTCGCCGCCCGCTGCCATGGCCGGCGCCTCGGGTTCCGGCTCGCGCGGATCGCGGACATCGACGATGCGCGCGCCTGGAAAGCGTTCCAGCACGGCGCGCACGGCGGGGTGGCTGGCGGCATCGTTCTCGCGCTTGTCGCGCGCGGCCACCGCCTGCTCGCGCAGGGTCGCCGTTCCCTCGGCGTTGACGACGGCGACCAGCCAGGTCTGGCCGGTCCATTCCTTCAGCCGCTTCGACAGGTCGTTGGCGAGAAGGCGGTTGCCGCTCTCGGCCAGCGCGAACTCGATCCGGCCCTGCTCGAAGCGCACCAGCCTGATGTCGCGTTCCAGCGCCAGCTTCATGGTGATGTCGCGCTGGCGTGAGGCGAGCGCGACCAGATCTTCCAGGTTCTGCGGCTGTGGCAGGGCGCTGGCGCGCGGCTGCGCGACAGGCATGGGATTGGCGCTGGCGAGCACCGGGCGGGCCGCGAGCGCGGTCGCGCCGCCGCCGGAGGGCGACCGCGGGGCGGGTGAGCCGTTGCCGCCAAGGCTGCCGCCGCCGTCGCGGAGCATCCGCAGTGCTTCGTCCGGCGTCGGCAGGTCGGCGGCATGGGCGAGGCGCACCAGCGCCATCTCGGCCGCCAGCACCGGCCGATCGGCCTGGCGGACTTCGCCGATCGCTTTCAGCAGCATCTGCCAGGCTCGCGCCAGCACGCGGACCGACAGGCGCTGGGCGAAGTCGGCGCCGCGCACCCGTTCGGCCTGGGAGAGGCTGTTGTCCTTGGCGGCATCCGGCACGAGCTTGAGGCGGGTGACCAGATGGCTGAACTCGGCGAGGTCGGAGAGCACGACAGCCGGATCGGCACCGGCGTCGTATTGCGCCCTGAGCTCGGTCAGCGCTCCGGCGATGTCGCCTTTCATCACCAGCTCGAACAGGTCGATGACGCGCGCCCGGTCGGAGAGGCCGAGCATGCTGCGGACCTCGTCCAGCGTGATCCTGCCGCCGGCATGGGCGATGGCCTGGTCGAGGATCGAGAGCGAGTCGCGCACCGAGCCCTCGGCGGCCCGCGCCACGGCGGCGAGCGCCTCCTCCTCGGCCTCGATGCCCTCTGCCTGGCAGATCTTGCCGAGATGCCCGACCAGCAAGCCGGCGTCGACGCGGCGCAGGTCGAAGCGCTGGCAGCGCGACAGCACCGTCACCGGAACCTTGCGGATCTCGGTTGTGGCGAAGATGAACTTGGCGTGCGGCGGCGGCTCCTCCAGCGTCTTCAGGAAGGCGTTGAAGGCGCCTCCCGAGAGCATGTGGACCTCGTCGATGATGTAGACCTTGTAGCGCGCGCTGGTCGGGGCGTAGCGCACCGCGTCGTTGATCTGGCGGACATTGTCGACGCCGTTGTTCGAGGCGGCGTCGATCTCCATCACGTCGATATGCCGGCCCTCGACGATCGCCTGGCAATGCACGCCGAACTGCGTGAGGTTGGTGGTCGGGGCACCGCTGCCGTCGGCGTTCTGGTAGTTCAGCGCCCGCGCCAGGATGCGCGCCGTCGTGGTCTTGCCGACACCGCGCACGCCGGTCAGCATCCAGGCCTGTGGAATACGGCCCGCCGCGAAGGCATTGGTCAGCGTCCTGACCATGGCGTCCTGGCCGATCAGGTCGCCGAAATGCGCCGGCCGGTACTTTCGCGCCAGCACGCGATAGCCGGTGGGCGCTGCGGCCGGGGCTGGCGCCGGAGCCATGCCGGGAAAACCCGGCTCGTCGGCGGGGACGGTCTCGTCGGTCATGCCCCTGCTTTCGCCAATCGCGGCGCGGCGGTCAACGCCACTCTGTCATGGACGGGCGCGAATGCGTCAGGAATGTGAAGAGAGGCGCGGCTCGCGCGCACGCGCAAAGACATAAGCTTGCGCGAAGGTAGGAGGTTGGACGAAGACCCGTTCGGTCTCGTTACGGCTGCTTCCTTCCGGATCTGACCGGGTTGGCGAGTGAGACGTCCCTCGCCAACCTCCCGCCGGCTATATCGTTGCTTTGGCGCGCGAGCGCAAGTCTGCGATGGAAGGCGCTGCTGCGACGGTCCGGCACAGGTGTTTCGGCATTGACTTGGGCTGCCCCATCCGCCATAAGCCCGCCACCTGCGCTGCCTACCGGGCGGCGCGGACCCTTTTTGCACGACAGGCCTGGCTGGCATCGGCTTTCTTTGAAAGCTGCGCTTGCCCTGCCGATCAAGGCCCCGGAGACGGACCGTGAAGAGAACCTATCAACCCAGCAAGCTGGTGCGTAAGCGCCGTCACGGCTACCGCGCCCGTATGGCGACCAAGGGCGGCCGCAAGGTTATCGCCGCTCGTCGCGCCCACGGCCGCAAGCGCCTGTCGGCCTGATGAGCTCAAGGCGCGCGGTCAAGGCGCGCCCGTTCCGGAAGACTGGCAAACCGCCATGCGCCTCGCCCGTCTGACGCAACGCAAGGACTTTCTCGCGGCGGCCGAGCACGGCCGCCGTTTTCGTTCGTCCGCATTTACCGCGCAGGTGCTCGACAAGCCGGCCCAGGACGGCCTGCGCCTCGGGCTCACCGCCTCGCGCAAGACCGGCAACGCCGTGGTGCGCAACCGCATCCGCCGCCGCCTGCGCGCCGCCGCTGCGCTCGCTCTGGCGGAGCAGACCGGCAAGCCCTGCGATCTCGTGATCGTCGCCCGGCCCGAAACCGTGAACGCCGCGTTCGCGACCATGGTCGATGATATCGCGGTCGCGCTCGACCGTGCCCGCCCGAGCGGCGGCAAGCGCCGCCCCGATCGGCGCTCCCCTTCGCGCCCCGCCTCATAGACGCCCGCCAGGGCCGCCAGCGAGACCGTTTTCAGACAATGATGATGAAAGAAGACAACCGCAACCTGCTGCTGGCGATCACACTTTCGGTCGTCGTGCTGCTCGGCTGGCAATATTTCTATGGCCTGCCGCAGGCCGAGAAGCAGAAGCAGATCGCTCAGCAGAACCAGCAGACGCAAAGCCAGCAAGCGCCCGGCCAGCTGGCGACCCAGCCTTCCGGCGCCCCGGCTGCTCCGGGCACTGTGCCGACGCAGCCCGGCCAGGCGCCCGTCACGGCCGCGCCGGTCACCGCGACCCGCGAGGCAGCGCTCGCCGCCGGCCCGCGCCTCAGGATCGACACGCCAAAGATCGCCGGCTCGCTCTCGCTGACAGGCGCGCGCATCGATGACGTCTCGCTCAAGGCCTATCGCGAAACGGTCGACCCGAAGAGCCCGATCATCGTGCTGCTCTCGCCGGCCGGTGGGCCGAATGCCTATTATTCCGATTTCGGCTGGGTCGCGGGGCCGGGCGCTTCCGTCCTGCTGCCGAACGCCACCACGGTCTGGAGCGCCGACAGCGAGATCCTGACCTCGGCAAAGCCGGTGACGCTGACCTGGGACAACGGCCAGGGCCTGCTGTTCAAGCGCACCATTGCGGTCGACGACAACGCCCTGTTCTCGATCCGCGACGAGGTCGAGAACAAGGGCACGAACGCCGTCTCGCTCTACCCCTATGGCCAGGTCGTGCGCGTCGGCAAGCCGACGACGCTCGGTTACTACGTGCTGCACGAGGGCATGATCGGCTCGCTCGGCGAGCAGGGCCTGCAGGAATACACCTACGACACCGTCGACAAGGAGCCGGGGCTCGGCTCGGCGACGCATGGCAAGGCCTGGAAGGACGTCGTTGGTGGCTTCGTCGGCATCACCGACAAGTACTGGGCCGCCGCCGCGATCCCGGACCAGGGCAGGAAGTATGAAGGTCGCTACTCCTCGGTCCAGACCGGATCGGTGCGCACCTATCAGGCCGATTTCCTCGGCGAAGCCGTCAATGTTGCGCCGGGTGCTTCGGCCAGCGCCTCCTCGCGCCTGTTCGCCGGCGCCAAGGAAGTCTCAGCCATCGACGGCTACGAGAAGAACCAGGGCATCAAGCGCTTCGAGCTGATGATCGACTGGGGCTGGTTCTATTTCATCACGAAGCCGATGTTCTACGTGATGGACTGGGTCTACAAGCATGTCGGCAATTTCGGCATCGCGATCCTGGTCGTGACCGTCCTGCTGAAGGGCCTGTTTTTCCCGCTCGCCAACAAGTCCTACGCCTCGATGGCGAAGATGAAGGCGGTTCAGCCCGAGATGGTGGCGATCCGCGAGCGCTATGCTGACGACAAGATGAAGCAGCAACAGGCGCTGATGGAGCTGTACAAGACGCAGAAGATCAACCCGCTCGCCGGCTGCTGGCCGGTGCTGGTGCAGATCCCGGTCTTTTTCGCGCTCTACAAGATCCTGTTCATCACCATCGAGATGCGGCACGCGCCGTTCTACGGCTGGATCCGCGACCTTGCCGCGCCCGACCCGACCAACCTCTTCAACCTGTTCGGCGCCCTGCCGTTCACGCCGCCGGCCATGCTGCATCTCGGCATCTGGCCGATCCTGATGGGCGTGACGATGTTCGTGCAGATGAAGATGAACCCGGAGCCGCCGGATCCGGTCCAGAAGATGATGTTCACCTGGATGCCGGTGTTCTTCACCTTCCTGCTCGGTTCGTTCCCGGCCGGCCTGGTGATCTACTGGAGCTGGAACAACCTGCTCTCGATCCTGCAGCAGGGCTTCATCATGAGGAAGCACGGCGTCAAGATCGAGCTGTTCGACAACATCAAGTCGATGTTGGGCAAGAAGCCGGCCGCGGCTGGCGCTGTAACCGCGCCCAAGCCGGCGAACAGCAACAAGAAGTGAGGCGGCGGGGCGAGAGCCCCGACCGCAACGACATGGAACGCCGGATGCCTCTCGGGGCTCCGGCGTTTTGCGTTCGCTGCTGGGTCTGCGCGGCTTAGCGGCTTGTCCGTGACGATGGCGATGTGCTTAGTGCCGCGCCATGCCCTTGCCCGACCCAAAAACCCGCCATCCGATCGCCGGCTGGAAAGGCACGGCCTTCCTCAAGGCCGTCGTCGACCATCCGCTCGTCGAGGTTGGTGACTACTCCTATTACGATGACTCGCGCGGTCCCGAGCATTTCCTCGCCCGCTGCGTGCGCTATCATTTCGACTTCATCGGCGACCGGCTGATCATCGGCAAGTTCGTCGCGATCGCCCAGGCGGCGCAGTTCATCATGAACGGCGCCAACCATCCGATGGGCGGCTTCTCGACCTATCCCTTCGGCATGTTCGGCTTCGAGAACGTGCCCGACTTCACCCGCGACGGCCTTGGTTTGCGTGGCGACACCGTGATCGGCAACGATGTCTGGATCGGCCGCGAGGCCGTGATCATGCCCGGCGTGACGATCGGCGACGGCGCGATCATCGGCACCCGCGCCCAGATCGCGCGCGACGTGCCGCCCTATGCCGTCGTCGTCGGCAATCCCGGCCGCGTCGTGAAGACGCGCTTCCCGCCGGAGGTGGTCTCAGCGCTGCTCGAGATCCGCTGGTGGGACTGGGAACCGGAAAAGATCGCGCGCAACCTGCCATTGATCGCCGGCGCAGACATCGACGCGCTGCGTGCCGCCGTGTAGGCAAAGGCGATGACCTCAGATCAGACCGCCTCCTTCACCGCCGACGAGCTCGAATCCGCCCGCAAGCTGTTCGAGGGTCCGTGGGATTTCGTCTGGGCCTCGACCAAGATCGACGACTTGCCGCCCATGGTCGGCCACGAGATCGCCTTCGCTGGCCGCTCCAATGTCGGCAAGTCGAGCCTGATCAACGCGCTGACCCGCCGCAACGCTTTGGCGCGGACCTCGCACACGCCAGGCCGCACCCAGCAGCTCAATTTCTTCCGGCAGGTCGACCATGACGAGCGCCTGACCATCGTCGACATGCCGGGCTATGGCTATGCCGCCGTCGGCAAGGAGAAGGTCGCGGCCTGGACGCGGCTGATCCACGAGTATCTGCGCGGCCGGGCCAATCTGATGCGCGTCTATGTGCTGATCGACGCCCGCCACGGTTTGAAGGATGTCGACGGCGCCGTGCTGGAGACGCTCGACAAGGCCGCCGTCAGCTATCAGGTCGTGCTGACCAAGGGCGATGCGCTCAAGCAGGCCGACCAGACCTTCATGGCCGAGGCGACCTATGACGAGATCAAGCGCCGCCCCGCCGCTTTCCCCGAAGTGCTGTTGACCTCCAGCGAAAAGGGGCTCGGCATCCCCGAGCTTCGTGCCGCGATCGGGCGAACGCTGGCGGAGCGCGCCTGACGGCGGCCGCCATTGCTTCGCCGCGTCTCTGTTTGCAGATGTCGATCGAGTTTATTGCGCATGCGCAATCTTAAACTTGCCCTGCGAGGGGACGACAAGCACGGTTGAAAGCCCCATCTTGCTGGAAAGCGCATTGCCGCTCGCAAGTTTGGAGAGTTCCATGTCCGCAGCCACTGAGGCTTTGGCCCACCCCGTCCGTAACGAGGCCCTCGACGCACCCGTGCATATCGGCGCGGTGAGCTTGCACGTCCGCGACCTTGCCGGGCTGACGGCGTTCTATCGCGATGCGATCGGGCTTTCGCTCGTCGAGCAGGATGCGGACCACACCGTGCTTGGCGCTGGCGGCGAGCCACTGGTCAAGCTCGAAGCGGGCGCGCAGCTTCCGTCCTCGGCTGCCGGCCTATTCCATATGGCGATCTTGCTGCCGTCGCGCCGCGATCTCGGCAACTGGCTGCGGCATGCGGCCGAGAGGGGCGTTGGGCTGGAGGGTGCCTCGAACCACCTCGTCAGCGAGGCGCTCTATCTCTCCGACCCCGAGGGCAACGGCATCGAGATCTATCGCGACCGCAGCCGCGCCGAGTGGCCGCGTCTCGACGGCGGCCGCCTGAAGATGGCAACCGAGCGGCTCGATCTCGACGCGCTCCTGCGCGATGCAGACGGACGCAGCTATGCCGGCATGCCTGATGGTACCGTGATGGGCCATATCCATCTGCGCGTCGGCGATGTCGCAGAGGCGGAGAGTTTCTATCGCGATGCGCTCGGCTTCGAGGTGACAGTGCACTATCCCGGCGCGAGCTTCATGGCGACCGGCGGCTATCATCACCACATCGCCGCCAATACCTGGCACAGCCGCGGCGCCGGTCCGCGCGGAGACGATGAGGCAGGTTTGTCGAGCTTCGAGCTGGTTGCGCGCGATGCGGACGCTCATGCCGCGCTGAGCCGTCGTATGGCGGCTGCTGGCGGCGATGCTGGATCGGTCGTCGATCCCTGGGGCAACCGGATCACGCTCCGAGGCTGACTTTCAGCGCGTCAGCAGATGGGTCCGGCGGGTGCCGCCGGCATCCGGCAGGAAGCCTATTGCCTCCCAGAAGGCGGACGCACCGGCATCGGCGGCGTTGAGCGATAGGCGCGGCGCCAGCGCGAAGCCCTGTTGCACCAATGCGTTGGCGAGCGCGCTGCCAACGCCTCCACGCCGGTGCTCCGGCCGGACATAGACATGGCGGATGCGCAGCAGATCGGGAGCCGGATCATAGGGGTCGGGTGTCACCGCCCCGACCGCTGCCAGCATGCCGTCGCGATAGAGCGCGAAGAGCGCGTTGCGGTCGTCTCCAGCCAGATAGCGGCCGGCGTCCCATTCTTCGAGGATGCCCTCGACGAAGCGGTAGCCCTCGGCCGCCGCCTCGGCCTGCAAGGCAGGCAGATCGTCCGGCAGGGCCTCGCTCAGCCGGACGATCTGCAGGTTTGCTGGGATCACAGACCCTCGAACAGCGCGCTGGAGATATAGCGCTCGGCGAAGGAGGGGATGATCACCACGATCGTCTTGCCGGCGTTCTCCGGCCGGGCGCCGACCTCCAGCGCTGCGGCGACCGCCGCGCCCGAGGAGATGCCGGCCGGGATGCCTTCGCTCTTGGCGAGCGCGCGCGAGGTCTCGAAGGCGGTCTGGTTGCCGACGGTGACGACCTCGTCGATGACGCTCCGGTCGAGGATGCCCGGGATGAAGCCGGCGCCGATGCCCTGGATCTTGTGCGGGCCGGGCTGGCCGCCTGACAGCACCGGCGAATCCTCCGGCTCGACCGCGACCATCTTCACGGAAGGCTTCTTCGCCTTCAGCACCTGGCCGACGCCGGTGATGGTGCCGCCGGTGCCGACACCGGAGATGACGATGTCGACCGCGCCATTGGTGTCGTTCCAGATCTCCTCGGCCGTGGTCTTACGATGGATCTCCGGGTTCGACGGGTTCTCGAACTGCTGCGGGATGAGCGCGCCCGGAATCTCGCTCTTGAGCTCCTCGGCCTTGGCGACGGCGCCGCGCATGCCGCCGGGGCCGGGCGTCAGTACGAGCTCGGCGCCGAGGAAGGCCAGCATCTTGCGGCGTTCGAGCGACATCGTCTCAGGCATCACCAGGATCAGGCGATAGCCGCGCGCCGCGGCGACGAAGGCGAGCGCGATGCCGGTATTGCCCGAGGTCGGCTCGATCAGCGTGCCGCCCGGCTTGAGCGCGCCGGAGGCTTCGAGCGCGTCGATCATGGAGACGCCGATGCGGTCCTTGACGCTCGAGATCGGGTTGAAGAATTCGAGTTTGGCCAGGATGGTCGCGTTGACGCCGCGCTCGGCCGGCAGGCGGTTCAGGCGCACCAGCGGGGTATCGCCGATCGTGTCGGTGATCGAATCGTAGACGCGGCCGCGGCCGGGGACACGGGCGGGCTTCTGCGCTGCATCGGCCATGGCGGCCTCCTTGCTGGTCTGGGCTTGTGAACTGGGTCTCAAACTAACATCAAATCACAGAATCTGTCGAGGAATGGTAGATTTAACGGATTAAATCGTGAAATCTGTATCGACCGGCGGTTTCCCGGTTGCGGAACGCTCCTCGGCCTCGCGGCAGAGGTCGGCGACGCTGACCGCTTCGAGCTTGGCGAGCCAGGCCTCCATGGCCTGCTGCATCATCGGGTCGACCACCGCGTCCACCAGGGCGGAACGCGGCAGCGGCGGCAGGGTTTCGTCGGCATTCGCCTGCATCGCGGCGCGCACGATCTCGCCGGCGGTGATGCGGCGGCGTTCCCTGGCGAGCTCGTAGCCGCCGCGCGGCCCGCGCACGCCCTTGAGGATCCCGACCCTGACCAGCGCCTGCAGTACGGTTTCAAGATGGCGCGGCGGCAATTCGTGCCGCGCCGCCAGCGCCTTGGCCGCGACGGGCGTGGGGCGGGCATGCAGGGCGATGTCGACCACGGCAGTGATGGCGAGCAGGCTGCGGCGCGAGAGCTGGATCATGCCTTGGCTCCGGCCGTCTGTCGCGGGGCGGCATCGCTGACCCCGGTCGAGCCGAAGCCGCCGGCGCCGCGCGCCGTGTCCGTGAGCTCCTCGACCTCGACGATCTCGGCCTGCAGCACCGCCGCGACGACGAACTGGGCGATGCGGTCGCCGTGTTGGATGATGAAAGCCTCCTGGCCGTGATTGATCAGGATGACCTGGACCTCGCCGCGATAGTCCGCGTCGATCGTTCCCGGCGTGTTGAGCAGGGTGACGCCATGGCGCAGGGCCAGCCCCGAGCGCGGCCTGACCTGGCCTTCGGTGCCCACCGGCAATTCGAGTATGAGCCCGGTCGGGACGAGCAGCCGCGCGCCGGGCTCCAGCCGCAGAGGCTCGTCGGGCAAGGCGGCGCGCAGGTCGAGGCCGGCGGCGCCAGCTGTCTCATAGGCCGGCAAAGGCAGGTCGTGGGCGTGCGGCAGACGCCTTATGCGGAGGGTCGCCATCGACGTCAGCTCTTTTTTGCCAGCAGATCGGCGAAATGCGTGACGAGGCGTGCCGCCACTTCGGCCTTGGGCAGGGTCGGCCAGGTCTCGACGCTGTCGGCGCTGACGAGGTGGACGGTGTTGGCGTCGCCGCCCATCACGCCGGTGCCTCCGACATCATTGGCGACGATCAGGTCGCAGCCCTTCCTGGCGAGCTTGGCGCGGGCATAGTCGACGACGTTCTGCGTCTCGGCCGCGAAGCCGACGACCAGGGCCGGCCTGTCGATCTCGCGTGCCGCGATGGTGGCGAGGATATCCGGGTTCTCGACCAGAGCGAGGCTGGGCGGCCCGCTGCCATCCTTCTTCATCTTCTGGCCGGCTGCGTCGGCGGTACGCCAGTCGGCGACCGCGGCGGCGAAGATCGCGAGATCGGCCGGCAGCGCCGCCTCGGTCGCCGCCAGCATGTCGCGGGCGCTTTCGACATGGACCGTGGTGACCCCGGCGGGATCGGCAATGGTCACCGGACCGGAGATCAGCGTCACTTCGGCGCCGGCGGCTGCCGCCGCGGCTGCAATGGCGTGACCCTGCTTCCCGGAGGAGCGGTTGGCGATGTAGCGCACAGGGTCGATCGGCTCATGCGTCGGACCGGAGGTGACGAGCACGCGCTTGCCCGCGAGCGGCTTCGGCCCGGTGGGGCCGCCGCCGGGCAAACGGCCGAGGAAGCCGATCGAGGGTGAATGCCGGGTCTCGCCGGCGAGCGCCAGTTCGATCGCGGCCAGGAGCTCATGCGGCTCGGCCATGCGGCCGGGGCCGCTCTCGCCGCGTTCGGCCATGGCGCCGGAATTGGGGCCGACCACGAGGACACCGTCTTTCTGCAGCGTCACCATGTTGCGCCGCGTCGCCGGATGCTCCCACATCCGCGGGTTCATCGCCGGGGCTACCAGAATGCGCTTGTCGGTGGCGAGAAGCGCTGTAGACGCCAGATCGTCGGCATGGCCGTTCGCCATCTTGGCGAGCAGGTCGGCGGTGGCTGGCGCGACGACGAGTAGGTCGGTCGAGCGCGACAGCGCGATATGGCCGATATCGGCCTCGTCGGTCAGCGAGAACAGGTCGGTGAAGCATTTCTCGCCGGCGAGCGAAGACACCGCGAGCGGTGTGACGAACTGCTCGCCCGCTCTGGTCAGGATGCAGCGGCAGGCGATGCCGTGATCCTTCAGGCGCCGGATCAGCTCCAGGCACTTATAGGCGGCGATGCCGCCGCCGATGATCAGCAGGATGGAGCGGGAGGCGGGCAAGGGCTTGGCTCCAGAAGGCGGGACGCGCAGTTTGGTAGCATCGGCCGGGCCGGGCTGTCATGTGCCGGCCTGAAGGCTCTTGGCTGTGCATGGTCACACGAGGGGCGCGTCAGCGGCGCATGTTGCAACCGCACCATGCGCTCGGCTAGTTTTTTTGAGCCCTCCCCACCAAGCGACGAAGGCATTCCGATGAAGAAGGTTTATCCCGACGCCAAGGCGGCGCTCGCCGGCGCCGTCAAAGACGGCATGACCATCATGGCCGGCGGTTTCGGCCTCTGCGGCATTCCCGATATGCTGATCGAGGCGATCCGCGAATCCGGGGCCAAGGACCTGACCTTCATCTCCAACAATGCCGGCGTCGACGGTGCCGGCCTCGGTGTCCTGCTCGAGACCCGCCAGATCCGGAAGATGATCTCGTCCTATGTCGGCGAGAACAAGCTCTTCGCCGAGCAGTATCTCTCCGGCCAGCTCGAGCTCGAATTCAACCCGCAGGGCACGCTGGCCGAGCGCATCCGCGCCGGCGGCGCCGGCATCCCGGCCTTCTTCACCAAGACCGGCGTCGGCACGCTGATCGCCGAGGGCAAGGAGGAGCGCGAATTCGACGGCGAGCGCTATATCATGGAGTGCGGTCTCTTTGCCGACATCTCGATCGTCCATGCCTGGAAGGGCGATACCGAGGGCAACCTCGTCTACCGGAAGACGGCGCGCAACTTCAATCCGATGATGGCCTCGGCCTCGCGCCTCACCGTCGCTCAGGTCGAGCATCTGGTGCCGGCCGGCGAGATCGATCCTGACCAGATCCACACGCCCGGCATTTTCGTGAAGCGCATCGTGCACGTCGCCAATCCGGCAAAGCGCATCGAGCAGCGCACCGTGCGCAAGCGCGAAACGGCTTGAGAGGAGATCACGCACATGGCCTGGACCCGTGAACAGATCGCCGCTCGCGCCGCCAAGGAGCTGAAGGACGGCTTCTACGTCAATCTTGGCATCGGCATCCCGACGCTCGTCTCGAACTACATCCCCGATGGCATGAGCGTGCAGCTCCAGTCGGAGAACGGCATGCTCGGCATGGGCCCCTTCCCCTATGAGGGCGAGGAGGACCCCGACCTGATCAATGCCGGCAAGCAGACCATCACCGAACTGCCGACCACGAGCTATTTCTCCTCCTCGGATTCCTTCGGCATGATCCGCGGCGGCCATATCGACCTCTCCATTCTCGGCGCCATGCAGGTGGCGGAGAATGGCGACCTCGCCAACTGGATGATCCCCGGCAAGATGGTGAAGGGCATGGGCGGCGCCATGGACCTCGTCGCCGGCGTCAAGAAGGTCGTGGTGGTGATGGAGCACGTGGCGAAGAACAAGGACGGCTCGGAATCGCCGAAGCTGCTCAAGGCCTGCGACCTGCCGCTGACCGGCGCCGGCGTCGTCGACATGGTGATCACCGATCTCGGCGTCTTCGCGATCGACGAGAATGGCGGCGGCATGACCCTGATCGAGCTTGCCGAGGGCGTGACGCTCGACGAGATCAAGGCCAAGACCGAGGCGCCCTTCAAGATCGCGGTCTGACATCTCCCGCACAAAGCCGCGCCAGCGCCTCGGCGAAGGCGCGCGCCGCCGGACCCATCGCCTCGTCGAGGCGGTGGGCGAGATAGGCTTCGGCCGGCAGCTGGGCGTTCCGGCCGAGCGCCCGGGTCGCGACCCGGACCAGCCTGCCCTCGGCGAGATCGCGCTCGATCAGCCAGTGGGGCAGCCGGCCCCAGCCGAGCCCGGCCAGGATCATCGCATGCTTGGTGTCCTGCCCGGTGACCCGGCAGGTCTGCGGCGAGAGCACGCCGAAATCCTGCGAGCCCGAGATCGGCGTTGGGTCGATCTGCACGATCTGGAGATGCCCGGCGAGTTCGGAGCGCGACAGGACGCGCCCATCACCGGCCCGGGCGAGCGGATGCGTCGCTGCGACGACCGCGATCGCCTGGATACTCGTCACGGCTTCGATTGCGATGCGCGGATCGCGGAAATTCTCGCCGACCGTGATCGCCAGCGCGCTCCGCCGCTCCAGCAGGGCGGCGATCGGTCCGCCGAGCGGCTCGATGGCGAGCCGGATCGTGACCGATGGGTAGCGTTCGCGCAGCTCGGTGAGCGCTGCGCCGATCAGTGGAGAGGGGAACAAGACGTCGATCGTCAGCGCAAGCTCGATCTCGACGCCTTTGCTGAGGCCATGCGCGCGGGCCTTCAGGGCGCCGACGCGCAGCAGCACCTCCCTGATGTCGGTCAGCAGCGCCCGTCCCTCCGCCGTCAAAGCGGGGCGATGGCCGGAGCGGTCGAACAGGGAAAGGCCGAGCTGCGCCTCGAGATTGGCGATGGCATGGCTGATCGCCGATTGCGCCCGCGACAGGCGCGTCGCTGCCGAACGGAAGCTGCCGGCTTCGGCCACGGTGGCGAAGATGCGCATCTGATCGAGCGTGAGAGCATCCAGCATGATCGATTGCCTTGATCGAGTTGATGCGAATTATCTCACTTTCTGAGATCGACAGGAAACCACATCTCGGAGCGGCGCCAGCATGTCGTCGAGGAGTGGCCATGACCGATCATAAAGTCCCGACCGTCATCGCGAGGCCTTATTCATGACGACGATCACGGCGGCACCTGCCGCCAGGACGGATTGGCTCGCCGTCTCCGTCGTCGTCGCCGGCGGCATCGTCGCGGCGCTGCAGGTTGGCAAGGCTGCGATCGCGATGCCGCTGGTCCAGGCCGAGTTCGGGCTGGACCTTGCGACGCTCGGCTGGCTCGCCTCGATCTTCGCCGTGCTCGGCATGGTCGGCGGGATTCCTGTCGGCACGCTCGCCATCGGCCTCGGCGCGCGGCGCGTCCTCCTCTTCGGCCTGCTGGCCGTTACGGTTGGCGCCTTCCTGGGTGCGGCGGCACCGCGTTTTCCGATGCTGCTGGCCTCCCGGGTTCTCGAAGGCTTCGGCTTCTTGCTGATCACCATCGCCGGGCCGGCCATTCTCCAGCGCGTCGCCAGTCCCGCGCAGCGCGACATCGCCATGGCGCTGTGGAGCTGCTTCATGCCGGCCGGCATCGCGCTGGCCATGCTCGCCGGGCTCTGGCTCACCGACTGGCGTATGATCTGGCAGGTCACCGGCGCTCTCGCCGTCGTCGCCATCGCACTCACTTTGCTCGCCGTGCCGCAGGTCGGCGGCGGCGGCCGCACCTCCCTGGCGGCCCTGGCAGGCGATGCCGGCGCGGTGCTGAGCGCGCGCGGCCCGCTGCTGCTTGCACTCACCTTCGCGCTTTACGCGCTGATGTTCTTTGCCCTGTTCAGCTTCCTGCCGGTGCTGCTGATGCAGCGCATGCAGGTTTCGCTCGCAACCGCCGGCGTGCTCGGTGCGCTCGCCAGCGCCGTCAACATCATCGGCAACCTCGCCGCTGGCATGCTGCTGGCGCGCGGCGTCTCGCGCATCGGCCTGATCGCCTTCGCCAGCCTGGTGATGGGATTGTCCGCGCTCGGCATCTTCCTCGGCCTCTTGCCGGATTCCGCGACCTTCCTGCTCTGCGTGCTGTTCTCGATGGTCGGCGGGATCATCCCTGCGACATTGCTCTCTTCCGCGCCGGTGCTGGCGCCGACGGCGGCGCTGACCCCGGTCGTCGTCGGTCTGCTGATGCAGGGCAGCAATCTCGGCCAGGTCGTCGGTCCCGTCGCGGTCGGCGGTGTCATTGAGGCGCTGGGCTGGCCCTCGGCGGCCGGGCTGGTCGGCGGCGCTGCCGTGCTCGCCATCCTGACGGCATTCGGCCTGCGCGGCGCGCTCGGTCGGGCGCCTTAGCCGCGCCCGGCGAGCCGCGTATCGCTCTCCCAACCAGCGCGGACCAGCTCCGGTACCTCGTGCTCCTCGTCGGGATAGCCGAGGCAGAGATAGCCGATCAGCTTCCACTCTGGTGGAGTGCCGAGGATACCCGCGATTTCGGCGGGATCGAGGATCGAGACCCAGCCGAGGCCGAGCCCATGGGCGCGCGCGGCGAGCCAGAATTGCGTGATCGCCGCCACCACCGAATAATCCAGCATCTCCGGCATGGTCCGCCGGCCGAGGCCATGGCCCTGCGCCGTGCCATGGTCGGAGAACACCGCGAACTGCACCGGCGCTTCGCGCAAGCCCTCGAGCTTGAGGCGGGCATAGAGTGCCGCGCGCGCTCCCTCGTAGTCGGCCAGCGCCTCAGAGTTGCAGCGAGAGAAGTTCGTCTGCACCGCGGCGCGCTGATGGGGGTCGTCCACCCTCAGCCAGCGCCAGGGCTGCGAATAGCCGACGGAGGGCGAGAGCTGCATCAGATCGAGCAGCTTAGCCAACAACTCTTCCGGCACCGGCTCGCGACGGAAGCGCCGGACATCGCGGCGCCAGGCGATGAGCTCGCCGAGCTTGTCGCGGAAGCCGTCGTCGAAGGCGGGCGGCAAGCTCACGCCCCCTCCCGGACCGCGATCGCGTGGAAGAACGAGCCGGAAGTCAGGCCACGGCGGCTGCCGGCGGCCGCGGGGGCCGAGCCGTGCGGATCGGTGACCATGGCAAAGGGCGGATCCTCGCCTTGCGAGATCACCGTCGCATAGTGGAATTCGTGCCCGCTCAGGCGGCTACCCGCAGGACCGAGCGGCCCGTCGGCAGCGAGAACCGCATTGCGATAACCGAGGTTCATCTTGCGCTTCGCGAAGCTGGTCTCGACCGAGAGCAGCCCGGCCATGGCATGGCTGACCCCATCGGCATCAGTGAGAGTATTCCCTAGCACCATGTAGCCGCCGCACTCGCCATGGACCGGGCGGGTGCGAGCGAAGTTGCGCAGCCCGTCGAGAAAGCGCGTCGCGGCCGCCAGTCGACCGGCATGCAGCTCGGGATAGCCGCCCGGCAGCCAGCAGGCATCGCAGCTTTCGGGCGGCGCCTCGTCGGCGAGCGGCGAGAACGGCATGAGTTCGGCCCCTAGCGCCCGCCAGCCCGCCTCGACATGCGGGTAGACGAAGCTGAAGGCGGCGTCGCGGGCGATGGCAAGGCGCTTGCCGGGCGCCGGCAGCGGGATCGTTTGATGTGTGGAGCTCGGCAAATTGGTCGCGCCTGCGGCGGCGATGACCGCGTCGAGGTCGATCGCGGCCGCGACGGCGTCGGCGAGCGCGTCGAGGCGCTGGTGCAGGTCTTCGGTCTCGCCGGCCTGGACCAGGCCGAGATGGCGTTCGGGCAGGATCAGGCTCGCCTCGCGCGGCAGCGCGCCGAACACGGGCAGGCCGATCTTCTCCATGCCCGCAGCGGCGAGGCGGCGATGGCGCTCGCTCGCGACCTTGTTGAGGATCACGCCGGCGACGCGGATGCGCTTGTCGTAGAGCATGCAGCCGAGCGCCACCGCGCCAGCCGATTGCGCCTGGCCGGAGACGTCGACGACCAGCACGACCGGCCAACCGAGCAGGGCCGCGATGTCGGAACTGGCGCCGGTGTGGCCGTCAGGACCGGGCACACCGTCGAACAGCCCCATCGAGCCCTCGGCGATGACGATATCGGTGTCCTGCGCCGCCACATTGGCGATCTGGCCGAGCATCGCATCCGGCATCGCATAGCTGTCGAGATTGGCGCTGGGGGTGCCCGTCGCCGCGGCGTGGAAGGCCGGGTCGATATAATCAGGCCCGCATTTCAGCCCGCGCACCTTCAGGCCACGGCGGACCAAGGCGCGTTGCAGCCCAAGCGTGATCGTGGTCTTGCCCGAGCCGGAACGCGGCGCGGCGATGAGCAGGCCTCTGGCGGTCATGCCTGTCCTCCGCTTGGCCGGAAACGCCGGTCATAGCCGGTGGAATAGAGCGCGCTCTCGGCAAAATCCTCCGCCGCTAGCGCCGGGCCGACGAGGATCAGGGCGGTCCGCTCAAGCTCGGCTGCCCGCACCTGGGCGGCGATGTCGGAAAGCCTGCCGCGCAGGATGCGCTCTTCCGGCCAGGAGGCGCGGAAGACGATCGCGACCGGACAGTCGGCGCCGTAGAAGGGGGTGAGTTCGTCCACGACCTGCTCGATCACATGGATCGAGAGATGGATGGCGAGCGTCGTGCCTGAGGCCGCGAAGGTCGCGAGCTTTTCGGTGTCCGGCATCGCTGAGGCCCGGCCGGAGGTGCGTGTCAGCACCAGCGATTGCGCGACGCCAGGCAGCGTCAATTCGCGCTTGAGCGCTGCCGCCGCGGCGGCGAAGGCCGGCACGCCGGGCGTGATCTCGTAGGGGATGCCAAGCTGATCCAGCCTGCGCATCTGCTCGCCGGTCGCACTCCAGATCGAGATGTCGCCGGAATGCAGCCGGGCAACGTCCTTGCCGTCGGCGTGAGCCGCCTGGATCTCCGCGATGATGGCGTCGAGATCGAGCGGGGCGGTGTCGACGATGCGCGCTCTGGGGGGGCACCAGCCGAGCATCGCCTTGGGGATCAGCGATCCCGCATAGAGGCAGACCGGGCAGGCGCCGATCAGTTCGCGCCCGCGCAGGGTGATGAGGTCGACCGCGCCAGGACCGGCGCCAATGAAATGGACGGTCACGCGGCGCTCCGGGCGAGAGCGCAGGTGACGCGCGCGGTGGCGATGCGCGGCTGGATCAGGGTGGCGCCCGGCCCGGCCGCGGCCAGCGCCGCCGCCTCTGCCACCGAGCCGACGCCGTAGAGGCCGGAAATCCGGGTCGAACGCGTGGCGCAGGCCGCCTCGAAGCCGGCGAGCGCTTCGTCGGGGATGGCGATGAGGGTGAGATCATGCGCCTGCGCCACGGCCGCAAGCCCCGGCTCGTCCCGGCGCGAGGCGAGCGTTGCGAGGCGGCTTAGTGCGTTTGTCGACAGGCCGGCGGTGGCCAGCGTCTGCGCCAAGCAGGCTTCGATGTCTGCCTCCGACGTGCCCGGACGCAGGCCGATGCCGGCGGTGATCGCTGTCATCGATTGTAGCCCCTATGCCCGTCATTCGCGATATGGCGCGGGACCCGCAGTGCGAACCCCTCCCCCTTGTGGGGAGGGGCAGGGGTGGGGGGCGTCCAGCTTGGTGAGCGGTTAAAGGACATGGCGCCGGACGAGCGGCAACGTTCGTCATAGAAAAGGTCGCGCCCACCTTTTCGCCCCCCATCCCCATACCCTTCCCCACAAGGGGGAAGGGAGGAGCCCGGCGCCCGCAGCGGCTCGCTGGCGTCGGCCCGAGGCATCACGGCTTCACCACCCGCCATTGCGTCACGGACATCGCAGCGCGCCAGCCATGCATCGTCCCGATCGGGTCGAGATGCGAGACGCCGATGCGGCGTAAGGCTCCGCCATGGGCGGAGAACAGCGCCGCGAGCCGGGCCTCGCCCTCGATCGTCACGGCGTTCGCCACCAGCCGTCCACGGGGCTTCAGCGCCGCGAAAGCGGCCTCGAATACGCCGGGATCGGTGAGCCCGCCGCCGATGAAGACCGCGTCGGGCGAGGCCTTGCCCGCGAAGCTCTCGGGCGCTTTGCCCTCGACCACCTCGAGCGGCGGCGCGCCGAGTGCGAGCCGGTTGCGGGCGATGCGGGCGGCGCGCTCCGGCCGCTCCTCGAAGGCGATGGCACGGTTATGGCGATGGCGCAGGCTCCATTCGATGCCGACCGAGCCCGAACCGGCGCCGATGTCCCAGAGCAGTTCGCCGGCGCGCGGCGCCAAGGCCGAGAGGGTGATCGCCCGGATATCGGCCTTGGTGAGCTGGCCGTCATGCTCGAACCAGTCGTCGGAGAGCCCGGTCGCCAGCGGCAGGATGCGGGCATCGCGGCTGGCGACCACCTCGATCGCCAGCAGGTTGAGCGGCACGATGCCGTCGAGCGCGAAGGCGTCGGCGCGGGCCTGCCGGATGCGCTCGTTCGGGCCGCCGATCGTTTCCAGCACGGTGATCGAACTCTCGCCGAAGCCGCGCGCGCTCATCAGCTGGGCCACGGCGAGCGGTGTCGAATCGTCCCAGGACAGGGCCAGAACCCGCGCACCCGGCTGGAGAAAAGGGATGATCCTCTGAAGGGCCCGGCCGTGCAGCGAGACCAGCCCGCACTCCTCCTGCGGCCAGCGCATGCGCGTGCAGGCCATGGAGAAGGAGGAGAGCTGCGGGATGACGCGCATCTCGGCCGCCGGCACCGCCTTGGTCAGCCCGGCGCCGATGCCGTAATGGAACGGATCGCTGGTCGCGAGCACGCAGACATTGCGGCCTTTTTCGGCCAGAATCGCCGGCAGCGCATTGCGGAAAGGCTGCGGCCAGGGCCGCGCCTCGCCGGGCACGTCGCCGATCAGTTTGAGGTGGCGCTCGCCGCCGAAGACGATCTCGGCACCCTCAAGCGCGGCCAGCGCCTCGGCGCAGAGGCCGGAGCGGCCATCCTCGCCAAGCCCGACCAGCGAGAGCCAGGGCCCGGGCGGTGTGCTCGACAGTTTGGTCGATTCAGGCGAAAACTGTTCCATGACGGTCCTCATCCTCGGCGGCACCAGCGAAGCGGCTGCACTCGATCAGCTCCTGGCCGAACAGGCACCCGAGATTCGCGCCGTGATCTCGCTCGCGGGTCACACCTCCGACCCGCGCCCTCTGTCCTTGCCGACCCGCACCGGCGGCTTCGGCGGCATTGCCGGCCTCAGGCAATATCTCATCGACGAAGGCGTCGTCGCCGTCATCGATGCGACCCACCCCTTCGCCGCGATCATGCCTTATCATGCCGAGGCGGCCTGCAAGGCGGAAGGCGTGCCGCTGCTGGCGATCCGGCGTGAATCCTGGAAGCCGCAGAACGGCGATCTCTGGAAATGCGTGCCCGACATCGACGCCGCCGTCGAGGCGCTGGGCGATGAGCCGCGCCGCGTCTTCCTGACCATAGGCCGGCTCGAATTGCCGCATGTCTTCGCCGCCCCGCAGCACCATTACCTGATCCGCGTGATCGAACCCGTGAATGACCTGCCGCTGCCGCACGCCAGGGTGTTGCAGCAGCGCGGCCCCTTCGAGGCGGATGCCGAGGAAAAACTGATGCGGGATGAGGGCATCGAGGTCCTCGTCAGCAAGAATGCCGGCGGGCCGATGACGCTCGGCAAGCTCGTCGCGGCGCGCCGGCTTTCCCTGCCGGTGATCATGGTCGAGCGGCCGCCCAAGCCCGATGTCGAGACCGTCGAGCATATCGATCAGGTCCTGCCCTGGCTGGTGGCACAGGGGCTCTTCGTCACCGAGCGCGGCGTATAGACGATCGGATTTCTGCCCTCGCGCGCGATCAATCGCGTCGCGCTGGCGCCGATCATCACCAGGGTCGCCATGTCGGCGCTGTCTGCCGCCGCGACGGCCTCGGTGAGCGTCAGGACGCGCAGGTTCTCGTCGGGGCGCCCGACGGCGCGGGCGAAGATCACCGGTGTTTCGGCCGCGCGGATCGTCGCCGCCAGCTCGAGGGCCTTACCGAGCTGCCAGGGCCGCGCCTTCGAGATCGGATTGTAGAGGGCGATCACGAAATCGGCTGATAGCGCCGCGGAGAGCCGCGCCGTCACGACTTCCCAGGGCTTGAGGTTGTCCGACAGCGAGATCGCGCAGAAATCGCCGCCGAGCGGCGCGCCGGCCTTGGCCGCCGCGGCGAGCATGGCGGTGATGCCCGGCTCGACCGTGATCTGAAGCCTGCGCCAGGACGGCTCGCCCGCTTCCAGCGCCTCGAACACGGCGGCAGCCATGGCGAAGACGCCGGGATCACCGCCGGAGACGACCGCGACGGCTTTCCCTTCAGCGGCCAGCATCAGCGCATGCCGGGCGCGCTCGACCTCGACGCGATTGTCCGAGGCGTGCTTGGCCTGGCCCGCGCGTTCCGGCACGCGGTCGAGATAGGGCCCGTAGCCGACGAGATCGCTGGCGGCTTCGAGCGCGGCCAGCGCCGAGGGCGTGAGATAGCGCGCCTCGCCCGGTCCGAGGCCGACAATGGCGAGCGAGCCGCTCACAGCCGCCGTCCTTCGCCGGGGACGAGGATCATCGAGAAATAGGGCGCCTCGTCATCGCCCTTGTCGGCGAGGCGCGTCACCACCTGCCCGGCCATGGTGGCGCGCTCGACATAGATGGCTCGGTTGATCAGCCCCGCGGCCTGCAGCGCACGGCGCACCTTGGGCAGGTTGCGGCCGAGCTTCATGATCACGGCGGCGTCGGTATCGACCAGCCGGCGCGTCAATTCGCTCTCGGCGAGCGTGCCCGGCACTACGGTCATGACGTCATCGCCCCAGCTGATCGGGGCCTCGGCGCGCGCCCAGGCGCCGGCCATGCCGGTGACGCCCGGCACCACCTCGGTCGGGAAGCGATGGGCGAGGCGGCGCCACAGATGCATGAAGGAGCCGTAGAAGAACGGGTCGCCGTCGCAGAGCACGGCGACGCTGCGGCCGGCTGCCATCTCGCAGGCGAGCTGCTCGGCCGCCTCGTCGTAGAAGGCGGCAATCGGCCCGGTATAGCCCTCGTCCTCGACCGGCACCTCGATCGTCACCGGGAAGGCGAGCTCGATCTCGCGGGCCGGATCGGGCGCGATGACGGCGTCGGCGGTGACGCGGGCATTGCCGCGCCGGCCGCGCTTGCAGAAATGCACGAGCCGGTCGGCCTTGAGGATGACGTCACGGGCGCGCACCGTCATGTAGTCGGGATCGCCGGGCCCGAGGCCAACGCCATAGAGCAGGGTGCGGGGCGCTTCTTCGCTCACGCCGCTCACTCCTTGACCTGCGCCAGCGCGTTGACGGCTGCCGCCGCCATGGCCGAGCCGCCGCGCCGGCCGTGCACGACGAGGAAGGGCACGCGCCCGTCCTGAGCCAGCGCCTCCTTCGATTCCGCCGCGCCGACGAAGCCGACGGGAATGCCGATCACCGCTGCCGGCTTCGGCGCGCCCTCGTCGAGCATGTCGAGCAGGCGGAACAGCGAGGTCGGCGCGTTGCCGATGACGACGAGAGAGCCCGCAAGATGCGGGCGCCACAGCTCCATCGCCGCAGCCGAGCGGGTCGTGCCGAGCTCCTCGGCCAGCTTCGGCACGGATGCGTCGGGAAGCGTGCAGATCACCTCGTTTTTCGCCGGCAGGCGCGCGCGGGTGACGCCGTCGGCGACCATGCGGGCGTCGCACAGGATCGGGGCGCCCCTGGCCAGCGCGGCCTCGGCCGCCTCGGCGAAATCAGGCGACATCGCCACGTCCCTTGGCAGGTCGGTCATGCCGCAGGCATGGATCATCCGCACGACCACACGCTCCGCCGTTCCCGAAAAACGCGACAGGTCGGATTCGGCTCGGATGATGGCGAAGGAGCGTTCGTAGATCGCGGCTCCGTCGCGGATATAGGCGTGACGCGTGTTCAAACTCGATACCTGTCTTCAACCAGTATGGGCGGCGTCCAGCCGCGCGCGGATGTCCTGACCCGGTTCGAGCCGGCGCACAAGTTCTCTCAATGAAAGCCGGGCCATGGCGGCATCGCCGGCGCCGCCTGAGACGATCACGTCGTAGTGGCCATCGCGGCCGACCAGCGTGAGATCGGCGCGGCCGGGATGGGCACAGGATTTGGCGCAGCCGGAGACGTGGAGGCTGAGGCCATCGGCGAGCAGCGGGGCGAGCGCGTCGGCCAGCACTGCGGCATCAGCCAACGCTGGAGCCTCGCCGCGCGCGCAGGCCGGTGCACCGGTGCAGGCCGAGACCGAAAGGCGCGGGTCGTCCGGCTCGACGACGAGGCCTTCGCTTCGAAGAGCAGCTCGCAAGGCGCCCGCTGTGTCGGCCGGAAGGCCGCAGAAGGCGAGCCCGCGCCAGGGCGAAAGCCTGATCTCGCGGACGCCGGCTTCGCGGGCGAGCCCGGCGATCCGCGTGAGCCCCTTGGTGTCTGTACGGCCGAAAGGCAGGGCAGACAGCACGGCGACCAGGTCGTCTCGCTCGGCGGTGAGGCCGACCGGATGGGGTTCGGCTCGAACGGGCGGAGCAGCCATAGGCATAAGTACGCATGATGCGGCCAGCGCGGTCAGCGCCTCCGGATCGAGATCGCGCATGCGGCGGATCTGCTCTGGGTTGCGTCGGGTGACAGCGACGAAGCCGTCCAGCAACCGGACCGTGAGCGCCGGCGCCTCATCCAGGCGAGTCGGCCCGAACCAGAGGTCGCCCGGCAACCCGAATGCGACCATCTCTGCCGCGACGGCGCGCAGTCTGAAGTCAACGGCGAAGCCATCGAGCGCCAATGTGCCGCCGCCATCGACGACAATCGAGAATTTCGCAGGCAGGCCGGCGACGCTGCGGCCGGCGTGCTCGACCGTCTTCGCGAGCGCGGCGGCATCGAGCAACTCGTCCGCGGCCCGGCCAGCGAGCGGCGAGGTCAGCGTAAGCCGGTTCGGGCCGTCGCCATCGGCTTCGTCGACGAGCCCGGCAGCCAGCAGATCATCGACCAGCGCCGGATGCGCCTCCTCGCGGATGCCACGCAATTGCAGATTGCCGCGGCCGGAGATCTCGATCTGGCCATTGCCGTGCCGGGCCGCCAGTTCGGCGAGATGGGTAAGCTGGTCAGGCGTCAGCGTATTGCGTGGCGGATGCAGGCGCACCAGCAAACCGTCGCCGGTCAGCATCGGCCGCAAGGTGCCCGGGCACCAGCCGCGCCGCATCGTCTCGCGGGCCGGGGCGCTCATTCGGCGGTCTCCTGTCCGGAGAGCATCGTCGCCGAGTTCAAACGGCTGTGCCAGAGCCCGCGCTCCTGCGCCTCGGTGAGGCGCGAGCGGATCGAAGCGGCGGCCGGTGCATTCGCCTTTTCCAGCGCCTGCCAGACGGCGGGATCGCCGCAATAAGCCTGGAACACCGCATCGAACAGCGCATTGGAGACCGCATCCGTGCTCGCGGCGTAGACGAAGAGCGCATCGACCGCCTCGGCGAGTTCCGCCGCGCCGCGCCAGCCATGGGCGAGATGGCTCGCGATCCATTGGGGATGGCAGAGCCGGCCATGGACGATGCGCGAAACGTCTTCGGCCAGCGTTCTGGCTCTCGGTTTCTCCGGATCGGAGGTGTCGAGGCTGTAGAGCGCCGCCTCGCCGCCTTGCGCCTGCATCGCCGCGACGAAGCCGCCGATCACGTCGGCGGCGCTGGTCGCTTCGAGGATGTCGCGCCCGGCCGTGTCGCTGACATGGACGAAGGCCTGCGCGTCGGCGACGCGAACGGCGAAGCTCTCATCGGGCGCGGCCGAGCCGTCCGGCCCGCCATAGGCATGGCTGGTGGCGGCGAGATAGGCGGCGCCGAGCTCGGCCCGCGTCTGCCAGTCGCCATCGAGCGCCCGGTCGGCCGTGGCAGCACCATAGCGGCCGGGTGCGGCGCCGAAGATGCGGGCTCCTGTCTCGCCCCTGCGGCGGGCGGCCGCGGGCTCGTTCCATTCGTCAGGCTCGTCGAGCGCCGCGACGCCGCGCGCTGCTGCATCGAGCAGAGCGATCTGCGCCGGGAAGGTATCGCGGAAGGCGCCGGAAATGCGGATGGTCAGGTCGGCACGCGGCGCGGCGAGCTTCGCCTGCGGGATGATCGAAAAGCCGGTGACGCGGGTCGAGCCATGGTCCCAGAGCGGTGCGGCGCCCATCAGGTGCAGGGCATGGGCGATGTCCTCGCCACCCGAGCGCAATGTCGGCGAGGCCCAGAGGTCCATCACGATCCGGCGCGGATAGTCGCCCTCGTCCTGGAGATGGCGGGCGATGATCGCCTGCGCCGCACTGGCACCGAGCTTTGCGGCCGAGCGCGTCGGCAGGGCACGCGGGTCGAGCGTCGAGAGATTGCGCCCGCTCGGCAAAACGTCGGGCCGGCCGCGATGCGGTGCGCCGGCCGGGCCGGGCGGCACGAAGCCGGCATCGAGCGCCTTCAGCAGGTTGCGGCGCTCGCTCTCGGCGGAGGCCGGGTCGGCTTCGGAATGACCGAAGATATGCAGCCCGTCGCGAAAAGCGGTCTCGGCGAGATCGCAGAGATGGGCGTCGAGCGCCGCGAGTGCGCTCGGCATGTCCTGATCGGGCGTGACGCCGCTGGCTGCGGCGAGGCCACTCGCCTGCGCCCGGTCGAGAATCTCGCGTGCGACCAGCTCGGCCCGGCGCGGATCGAGTACCTGCGCCTGCGAATATTCCTCGACGAGATCGCGCAGCAGCGCCGCTTCGCCGGCAGCATCGTGAGCCGCTAGCGGCGGCGGCAGATGGCCGAGCGTTAAGGCCGAGAGCCGGCGTTTGGCCGGCGCGGCTTCGCCGGGATCGTCGACGACATAGGGATAGATCACCGGCAGGGCGCCGACCGCCAGCCGCGGCCAGCAGGCGGCCGAGAGCGCGACGGCCTTGCCGGGCAGCCATTCGGTCGTGCCATGGGTGCCGAGATGGATCAGCGCGTCGGCGCGCAGGATCTCGCGCAGGCCGAGATAGAAGGCGAGATAGGCGTGGCCCGGCGGCGCGTCAGGGTCGTGATAGCGCGCCTTGCGGTCGGGCGAAGCATCGCGCGGTGGCTGCAGGGCGATGGCGAGCTTGCCGAAACGGACGAGCCGGAAGCGGAAGGCCTCGCCGTCGCAGCCCGGGTCGGCTTCGGGTTGGCCGTGGCTCGCGAGGAGCGCTTCGCGGGCAGCGGCAGGGATGGCTGCGAGCCAGGCGCGATAGCTGGCGAGTGGGACGGCGAAGTCAGCCGGGCCCTCGGTGAGGGCCTGCATGAGATCCGCGCCGCCCACGGTGACAGGGCCGGATGGAGCGGGTCCGGCGTCATATCCGGCCTCACCCAGCAGTTCCCGGATCGCTAGCGCGCTCGCCGGCGTGTCGAGGCCGACAGCGAAGCCGGCGCGGCCGCCGCGGGCGGGATAGTCGGACATCACTAGCGCGATTTGGCGCTCGCTACGCGGCTTGCGACCGAGCGCGACCCAGTTCGCGGCGAGATCGGCGAGCGCCGCGATGCCCATCGGATAGGGCGTCAATCGCCGCAGCACCAAACCCGTTGCCGGATCGGCGATCTCCTCCTTGAAGGCGACGGGGATGGCGCCGAGCCGGCCGTCGAATTCCGGCAGCGCCGCCTGCATGGAAAGGTCGGCGGCGGAGAGCCCACGCGGCGAAGCCTCCCACGCCTCGAGCACGCTGCCGACCGGCACGGCCTGCAGGATCGGGCAGTCGGCAGCATCGAGCACGAATTCGGCGCCGTCGCGGGCCGAGAAGGCGGTGGTGGTGACGATCAGTGCTGGCTTGCGTGCCGCGATCAGCGCGGCGAGTTCTGCCGTGACGCTTTCGTCCTTGAGGCTGGTCAGGGCGAGCGGCAGGGGGCTGAGGCCCCGCTCGGCGAGAGCCGCTGCGATCGCTTCGACCATCGCCGTATCCCCGGCGGCTACGCCGGAGCGGTAGACGAGGATAGGGACGAGCGGTGAGTCTACCGGCAGGGCGGTGAGGGCCTTGCGCCAAGGTAGGGGCGTGGCGTTGGGGCCAAGAGCGAAGAGGGTGGGGAGCGCGATCGGAGCGAGGTCACGCTGGCTCTCATCCCCCTGCCGGGACCTTCTCCCCCGAGGGGAGAAGGGGTCTGTCATCGACGCCTCTTCCTTCTCCCCTCGGGGGAGAAGGTGGCCCGGCGAAGCCGGGTCGGATGAGGGCAGCGCCGCGAGATAACCGTCCACCCGCCAGAGCAGCCGCCGCATGTTCTGCGCACCGCCGCCGGCATGGAAATAGCCGAGCAACTCCGCCGCGAATGCGGGCGGCACCGTGCCATAGCCGGCGAGCCGTTCGTCCTCGCGATCGTCGCCCGGCAGCACCGCCAGTGCGATGCCATGCTGCCGGCAGGCGCTGGCGATCTGCTCGACGCCATAGCGCAGATAGTCGAGCCCGCCGAGGCAGCGCAGCAGCACGAAGCGTGAGCCGGCGAGCGTCTTCTCGATCAGGAGGTCGATCGAGAGCGGATGCCTGAAGCGCCTGAGCGGCACGAGGCGGAGCGAAAATGCCGAGCCTCCACCGTCATGCTCGCCCTTGTGGCGAGCATCCACGTCTCGAACACCGTCCTCGACCAGCGAAGACGTGGATGGTCGGGACAGGCCCGACCATGACGAATAGGCTGCCGCCAGCGCCGACAGGTCGCTGTCGCTGAAGGAGAGGACGACGAGGTCTCCCGGCGGCAGAGCGAGGTCGACGGCGTCTTCGCCGTCGTCGAGCCTCACCTCGCTGGTCGGGAGGAGGTGCATCGCATTATCCGGCGAGCGCCGCTTCCACGGCGGCGCGGTCGAAGCCCTTGAGACCGATCACCACGAGGCGGCCGTCGCGCGCTTCTTCAGCGCCCCAGGCCCGGTCGTAGTGATGGCCGACACGCCGGCCAACGCCCTGCACCACAAGCCGCATCGGCTTGCCGGGGATGCCGGCGAAGCCCTTGAGGCGCAGCACGCCCTCGGCCTCGGCCGCCTTGGCGAGGCGGGCGACGAGTTCCTCCGGCGAGGCCGCCTGCGGCAGCGGCAGCGCGACGCTGTCGAAATCGTCATGGTCGTGGTCTTCGCCCTCGCCGTGATGCGAAGGACGCGCCGCCAGATCGGCCTCGGCTGCAGCGCCCAGCCCGATGATCAGCGCCGGCTCGACCTTGCCATGGGCCGTCTCGACCACCTTGATCGCCTTGGGCAAATGCTGGGCGATCTCGGCCTTGACCCGCTCGCGGCCGGCCGCGTCGAGGATGTCGCTCTTGTTGAGCAGGATCAGGTCGGCGCAGAGAATCTGGTCCTCGAACACCTCCTCCAGCGGGTTGTCGTGGTCGACCGCCTGGTCCTGCGCCGCCTGCGCCTTCAGCGCTTCCGGATCATCGGCGAACTGGCCCTCGGCCACTGCCGGCCCGTCGACCACGGCGATGACGCCGTCGACGGTGACGCGTGAGCGGATCGCCGGCCAGTTGAAGGCTTTCACCAGGGGCTTGGGCAAAGCAAGGCCCGAGGTCTCGATCAGGATGTGCTGCGGCGGGTTCGGCCGGTTCAAAAGCTTCTCAAGCGCCGGCACGAAATCATCGGCGACGGTGCAGCAGATGCAGCCATTCGGCAATTCGACGATGTCCTCCTGCGTGCAGCCCTCGATGCCACAGCCGGCGATGAAGGAGCCGTCGAAGCCGAGATCGCCGAACTCGTTGACCAGCACGGCGAGGCGCTTGCCGCCGGCGTTCTCGAGCAGATGGCGGACGAGCGTGGTCTTACCGGCGCCGAGGAAGCCGGTGATGATCGTGCACGGCACCTTGCCGAGCGCGGTATTCTGCGGAGCGTTCATTGATCTGATCCTTGCTGGCGCGGCAAAGGCGGCACGCGCGCGACCACGCCCTTGCGGAACGAGACGGGTCTTTCTTTCCAGGGAACGATGCCATTGGCGCTGGCGGCAAAGCTTTCCGCCGCACCGACGATCTCGTCGAGATGAAGACCGGCGTCGAGATCGCCGATCAGATAGGTCCATTTGCCGTCGGCCGTGAGCGCGATCGTGCAGGGCCGCTTGCAGACGGCCAGGCACTCGACCGGGATGACGGCAATGCCGCTGCCGGCCATGCGTTCGGAGAGCGCCGCGGCCAAGCCGATGCCGGGCTGGTCATAACCCTCCGGCAGGTCCTCGCGCTGGCGCCGGCAGACGGTGCAGACATGGATGGTACAGCCCGGCTCCAGCCGGGCTTGCGTCGCGAGGGCGAGATCGCCTTCGAGCATGAACGCCTCCTTGGATTGGCGCGGCCGTCGCCGGCCGCGCGAGGCGTCAGGCCGCCGCTGTCGCGGCGCTGCGGCGCGCAAGCCACGGCCAGAGCACGCCGACGGCAAAACCGGTGGCAAGCCAGAGCGCGGCCTGGATGGCGAGCGAGAGCGCGGCGAAATGCGCGGCGATCTCGGCTGGCACCTTGCTTTCCGGCGCGGCCGGGTGCGGCGCGCCGATCAGATGCGGCAGCAGCAGTGCCAGCACGGCGAGCGCCCGGGCCCAGGAGGCTTCGACCCGCAGGAACACGAAGAGCGCGCCGGCAGTGACCACGGCCGTCAGCAGCCACCAGAGCTGGCGTTGCTGGAGCTCGGCTGCAGCGGAGCCCGGCAGTTCCGGCGCCAGCCCCATCGCCGGAGCGAGCCCGAAGGCGAGGAAACCGCAGATGGCCCAAGCGAGCGACCGGCGCTGGTCGATCTGCTCGTTGGCCGCGATCATCCCGGCAAGCAGCAATGCGGCGAAGCCGATCGCGGTCGCAATCGTCACCAGGCTGGTGAAGGCGGTGCGCTGCAAGCCGTCCTGCGGCTTCCATTCGTGCTCGCCGGTGTGTTCCGCCCCGGCTTTCGGGTCGTTATGGACGAGAATGATGCGGGCGTCGCCGGTGAAGGCGGCCTGCATCGGGGCGCCTTGCACACGCAGCGCCGCCTCATAGGTCTCGGCCTTGAGGATCAGCGGGGTGGTGGTGACGTGCTGGAGTGCCGAGATCAGCAGCCCAGCCAAGAGCCCGGCCAGGATGCTGACCGTGAGAACACGCGTGACCATGTGCTTCCCCTCAATGGCAGGGGAAGGCGAGGCCGTGACGCGTGTCGTGCGCCGCGTTGTGGATATTGGACGAGGCGGCGAAGCCGACGGTGTAGATCAGCACGAAGCCGAGGATCAGCGCGGCGGCGACGGCTTTCGCTCGTTCCGAGACGCTGGCCTGGCTGGTAACGGTTGCGGTGTTCATTGGCTCACTCCTGGCCACCCCACCGGCAGCCTGTTGGACGACATCGAATGACGGCAGGTCTCCTGGCTCGCGGGTCTGATGTCCTGCGCCGCCTTCCCGGTCGAAAAACCAGTGGCCGATGGCGCGGAACTCGCCGCTTACAGTTGCGGGGGCAGCCGCGGTCCTTCACCGCGTTCCCTTTTCACCTCGTCGTCGAGGCACCGTCATGGATGATCATTAGCCATCCGGTGGTCGCTGTGCAATGCAATGCCCGACTGGAAAGCGCATGGCGGCTCACATGACCCTTCCCCCGCTCACCCTCGTCCTCGGCGGCGCCCGCTCCGGCAAGAGCCGTCATGCCGAGGCGCTGATCGAGGCACTGCCGCCCGCCTGGACCTATATCGCCACCGCCCAGGCCTATGACGACGAGATGCGTGCCCGCATCGCCGAGCATCGCGCCCGCCGGTCCCGCGATTGGCAAACGGTCGACGCCCCGGTCGCCCTGCCGGAGGCGATCCGCAATGCCCGGACTGGGCAGCCCATCCTGGTCGATTGCCTGACGCTCTGGCTGACCAATCTGCTGCTCGCCGAGCGCGATATCGCGATCGCGACGGGCGAGCTTATCGCGGCCTGCCGCGAGGCGACGGCACCGGTCGTGCTGGTCTCGAACGAGGTCGGGCTGGGCATCGTGCCGGACAATGCGCTCGCCCGCCGCTTCCGCGACGAGGCCGGCCGCTTGCATCAGCGCCTTGCGGCGCAGGCCGGGCGCGTGGTCTTCATGGTCGCCGGATTGCCGATGCAGGTGAAGTAGCGATGGACGAGACCGAGGACGCCGCCCGCCACAAAGCGAAGATGGCCAAGCGCAAGGCGGTTCAGGACGCGGAGGTCGCCGGCAAGACGCTCGAAAAAGGCCTGCTGATCGTCAACACCGGCCCGGGCAAGGGCAAGTCGACCGCCGCCTTCGGTTTGATCCTGCGCGCGCTCGGCCATGGCTGGCGCATCGGCGTCGTGCAGTTCATCAAGGGCGCCTGGTCGACCGGCGAGCGCAAGGCGCTGGACGCATTCGGCGACCAGGTCTCCTGGCACTCCATGGGCGAGGGCTTCACCTGGGAGACGCAGGACAAGGCCCGCGACATTGCCGCCGCGACCCGCGCCTTCGACAAGGCGAAGGAACTGATGGCGGATGAGAGCATCCGGCTATTGGTGCTGGACGAGCTCAACATCGCCCTGCGCTACGACTATCTGCCGCTCGCGGAGGTGGTCGCGACGTTGGCTGCTCGTCGCTCCGACCTGCACATCGTCGTCACCGGCCGCAACGCCAAGCCGGAGCTGACCGAGGCCGCTGACCTCGTGACGGAAATGACGCTGGTGAAGCACCATTTTGCCGCCGGCGTGAAGGCGCAGGAAGGGATCGAGTTCTAGAGGGCGAGCGCGGCGAGGCTTCCAGCTGCCGCCAACCCCCAAAGGAACAGGCAGGCGCGCCGGTAGAGGGTGAGCGCCCGCCGAATGTCCGCCGCCGTCGCCTCCGCCCTGCCATCGCCCATCCAGCCATCCTCGACCCTGACCGATCCGTAGACGCGTGGCCCGGCGAGGCGAAGCCCGAGCGCCCCCGCCATCGCTGCCTCCGGCCAGCCGGCATTGGGCGAGCGATGGCGCTGGGCGTCGCGTCGCACCGCGCGCCAGGCCGTGCCGGCATCGGCATTTCGATCAAGCGCCGCGGCGGCGATTAGCAGCAAGGCAGTCAGCCGCGAGGCCGGCAGGTTGACGAGATCGTCGAGCCGCGCCGCAGCCCAGCCGAAGGCGAGATGGCGCGGGTGCTTGTGGCCGATCATAGAATCGGCGGTGTTGATCGCCTTGTAGAGCGCGCCGCCCGGCAGGCCGCCGGCGCCGAGCCAGAAGGCCGGCGCCACCACCCCGTCGGAAAAATTCTCGGCCAGGCTCTCGATCGCGGCACGCGCCACCCCGGCTTCGTCGAGGCTCTCCGGATCGCGGCCGACGATCATCGATACTGCCTTGCGCCCGCCGGCGAGGCCGTCCCGCTCAAGCCCTGCGGCGACATCGGCGACATGGTCATGGAGGCTGCGCTGAGCCAGCAGCGTCGAGGCCAGCAGCGCCAGCGGCAGCAAAGCGAGGACGCCGGCGAGACGGCAGAGCGCAACGAGGGCCAGAGCGGCGGCCAGCGTCACGCCGAGCAGGATCAATAACGCCGCGACGCCGGCCATCCGCCGCACCGCGAAGCTCGCCGACTCGCGGTTCAAGCTCCGGTCGAGCCAGGCGATCAGCCCGCCGATCCAGGTGACGGGATGGCCGATCCATGCGAACAGGCGCGCCGGATAGCCGATCGCTGCCTCGGTCACGAGGGCGGCGAGAAGCAGCGGCAGGCTTTCGGAGAGCGACATGGCGGCCGGGGAGACGAAGGAGACGATCTGGCACGGCGGCGATCTCGCCACGGCCAAGGCGCTGTTTCCGCAGGCGCCAAAACCCTGGATCGATCTCTCGACCGGTATCAACCCGATCCCCTATCCGCTTCCGGAGCTGCCGTTAAGCCTTTGGCAGCGCTTGCCGGGCACGGCCGAGGAGGCAATGCTGCTGGCGGCGGCCCGCGAGGCTTATCGCGCTCGCCCCGAAAGCGGCGTCGTCGCCGCACCGGGCACGCAGATCCTGATCGAATTGCTGCCGCGTCTGGTACCCGCTGCGAACGTCGCCGTGCTCGGGCCGACCTATGGCGAGCATGCGCCGGCCTGGCGCAAGGTGGGTGCCGAGGTGCGCGAGATCGCCGACTTCGCCGAAGTCGGCGACGCCAATGTCGTCGTGCTGGTCAATCCGAACAATCCGGACGGGCGCATCGTTGCGTGTGAGACGCTGGTCGAACTGGCTGGGGCGTTGGCTGCGCGGGGCGGGTTGCTAGTCGTCGATGAGGCCTTTGCCGACTTTGCGCCCGAGATGAGTCTGTTGCCGACCCTGCCGGAGGGGGCACTGGTGCTGCGTTCCTTCGGCAAGGCCTATGGGCTGGCCGGCCTCCGCCTCGGTTTCGCGATCGGTGAACCGCGCCTGACTGACGCTTTGCATACTATGCTCGGACCCTGGGCCGTGGCTGGGCCGGCCTTGCATGTCGGGGCTGTTGCGCTGCGCGATGCGGCGTGGCTCTCGACCACGGCTGAAGCCCGCGCCGCTGACGCCGGACGGCTCGATGCCCTGCTTGCACCACTCGGCCGGGTCGTAGGTGGGGCCGTTCTCTACCGCCTGCTCGAGATGTCGCGCGCGGCGTCCCTGTTCGAGCGGCTCGGCCGGGCCGGGGTCTATGTCCGTCGCTTCCAGCACGATCCTTCGCGCCTACGCTTCGGCCTGCCGGGCGATGAGGCCGCGTGGGCGCGGCTGGCGGATGCGCTCGCATCGGCCTGAACTCCGCTGCGCGGCTGCCGCAGCGGGTGCATGCGGGTGAGTGCGGGACGAAGCGACGCCCCGTCGCTATCGTCAGGTGATTCCAGCCATCCGGAGACGAAGAGCATGCAGCCCTGGCCGAAGCAGTCCGCGCTCACCATCGGCTTCGCGCATGCGGCCTATCAGTTGCGCGAAGAGTATCTGGCCCGCAATGGCGCGGCGGCGAGCTTCGAGGTGCGGACCGTCGAGGACCTCAAGGCCCGCGCCCATGAGGCCGATGTGCTGGTCGTCTCCGGCCTCTGGCGCAACGACATGCTGGCGGGCTTGAGCAAGCTGCGCTTCATCCAGTCGATCAGCGCCGGCACCGACCAGTTCGATAAGCAAAAGCTGGCCGCGGCGGGTGTTCGCCTCGCCAGTGCCCAGGGCGGCAATGAGCGCGCCGTCGCCGAGCATGCGATCTCGCTGATCCTGGCGCTGGCGCGCCAGCTCCATCTCGCCCGCGACAACCAGGCCAAGCGATTCTGGCGGCCGATGATCGGCGATCGCTCCCGCCGCGAGGACGAGCTTGGCGGCCGTACGCTGGTGATCGTCGGGCTCGGCCGCATCGGCCTCCGCCTCGCGGCGATCGCCTCGGCCTTCGGCATGCGCGTCATCGGCGTGCGCCGCCGGCCTGGCTCGGAGCCGAATGTCGAGCGGATCGTGCTGCCGGCAGAACTGCACGCCGCGCTGGCGCAGGCCGATTTCGTCGCGCTGACTTGCCCGCTGACGCCGGAGACGGAGGGGCTGATCGACGCCGCTGCGCTCGCCGCGATGAAGCCATCAGCCAACCTGATCAATGTCGCGCGTGGCCGCGTCGTCGACGAGCCGGCGCTGATTGCCGCGCTCGAGGCCGGCCGGATTGCCGGCGCCGGCATCGACTGCGTCTATGAGGAGCCGCTGCCTGCAACCTCGCCGCTTTGGGCAATGCCGCAGGTATTGCTGACCCCGCACAGCGCCGGCGAAACCCGCGCCTATGAGGGCAACGTCATCGACATCCTGCTCGACAATCTCGGTCAGCTGGAACGCGGTGAAGGCGAGTTGCTGAACCAGATCGTCTGAATTGCCGTCATTCCGGGGCAGGCCGATAGGCCTGAGCCCGGAACCCATGAACACAGGTCCTGTTAGTTAGCCGCGGCGGCGGCAGCGCCATTCCTCCTAGGCCTGCGGGTATGGGTTCCGGGCTCGCCGCTGCGCGGCGCCCCGGAAAGATGGCCGCGGCTGCCTTCACACCTTCAGCTTGCGCCCCAGGAAGTCGCGGATCAGCGCCGCGATCTCCTCGCCCTTGTCCTCCAGCGCGAAATGGCCGCTGTCGATCAGGTTCAGCTCGGCCTCGGGCAGGTCGCGCAGATAGGCGCGCGCGCCTTCCGGCGGGAAGATGAAGTCGTTCTTGCCCCAGGCGAGCAGGGTCGGCGGCTTGCGCTCGCGGAAGAAGGCGTGGAACTGCGGGTAGAGCGCGACATTCGTGCGGTAGTCCTTGAACAGGTCGAGATGGATCTCGCTGACGCCGGGCCGGTCGATCAGCATCTGATCGATCAGCCAGCTGTCGGGATCGACCAGGCTCTTGTCCGCGGCGCCGTCGAGATATTGCGAGCGCGTCGCCTCCAGGGTCAGCCCGCCGCGCATCTTTTCGCGCGCCGCCGGCGTGTCGTCGGCCCAGTAGGCCTTCACGGGAACCCAGAAGTCGCGCAGGCCCTCCTCATAGGCGTTGCCGTTCTGGGCGATCAGCGCCGTCACCTGGCCGGGCCGCTTCAGAGCGAGGCGGAAGCCGACCGGCGCGCCGTAATCCATCACATAGAGCGCAAAGCGGTCGATCCTGAGCTCGGTCAGGAACGTGTCGATCAGCTCGGCGAAGCGGGCAAAGCCGTACTTGAAGCTCGCCCGATCCGGCACTGCGCTGTGGCCGAACCCCGGATAATCCGGCGCGATCACCCGATAGCGGTCGGACAGCGCCGGAATGAGGTTGCGGAACATGCGCGAGGAACTCGGGAAACCATGCAGCAGAAGCAGCACCGGCGCATCGGCCGGGCCAGCCTCGCGGTAAAAGAGATCGATGCCGTCGATGCTGACGGTGCGGTGATGCGTGGGCTGCGTCGGTGCCTTTGCCTGCGCCGGGGTGGCGAAGCCGGCGAAGGCTCCGCCGGTGGCGGTCGCGGACAGGGCGACGAAGGCGTCGCGGCGGCTGAATGAATCCTGCGTCATCTGAAGGTTCCTCGCGCTGGCCGGCGACGAGCCGGCCGATTTCGTGAGGGAAACATATGGGCTGACGAAATTCGGCAGAATGGCTATACAAGGAAAGCTATTCTTCCAGAAAATGGAATGACGATGGATCGGTTGGAAGCGATGCGCGTTTTCGTCAGCGCGCTCGACGAGGGCAGCCTGGCCGGTGCGGGACGCAGGCTCGGGCGCTCGGCCCCAGCCGTGACGCGCGCCATCAATGCGCTCGAAGGCCATGTCGGGGCGAGGCTGCTCGACCGCTCCACGCGGATGATCCGTCTCACCGAAGCTGGGGAGCGTTACGCCGCCGCCTGCCGGCGGGTGCTCGTCGATCTGGAGGAGGCTGAGCTGCAGGCGGCTGGCGAGCGCGCCGCGCCGCGCGGCCTTCTCACCTTGACCGCCCCGGTCGTTGCCGGCACGCGCCTCCTGCGCCCGCTGGTCGACGCCTTCCTCGACGAGCAGCCCGAGGTTCAGGTCAGGATGCTGCTCCTGGATCGCGTCGTCAGCCTGCTCGACGAGGGCGTCGATCTCGCCCTGCGCATCGCCCATCTGCCGGATTCGAGCCTGATCGCACTCCGGATCGGCAGCGTGCGCCAGATCGTCTGCGCCGCGCCGTCCTATCTCGCCAAGCATGGCGTGCCGCAGGAGCCGGGCGATCTCGCCGGCCATCGCTGCATCGCGCAGATCCACCCGCTGGCTGGCGAGCTCTGGACCTTCCCGCCCATTTCAGAAGGCGGCCGGCCGCGCCAGGTCAGGGTCAAGCCGCGCCTGATGGTCAGCTCGGTCGAGGCGGCGATCGCTTCCGCGGTCGACGGGCATGGATTGGTGCGCCCGCTTTGCTATCAGGTCGCCGACGAGGTTCGCAGTGGCCGGCTCAAGCTGGTGCTGACGGATTGCGAGCCGGAACTGCTGCCGGTCCATCTCGTCGCGCCGGAAGGCCGGCTCTCCGTCGCCAAGGTCCGCGCCTTTGCCGATTTCGCCTTGCCACGCCTGAAGGCGCGCTTCGCCGAACGAGTCGGCTAGCGCGCCTTGATATCAGAGATGGAGTTCGCAGCTCACCAGCGCGGGCGCGGGCCGTAGCTGCCGTCGCAGCCGACGAGCGGGCCGCCCGGATAGTAGTCGTCGATGACGATATCCGGCATCTGGCAGCCACCGCGCTTGACGCTGCGATTGATGCGACGGCGCTGCTGGCCGTAATCGTCGGTGTCGGCCCAGACGGTGCGGCCGTCGTAGCGTGGCTCCGCCGGCCGATCGAGGGTCGGCTTCTGGGCCGGGCGCGGTGCCTGGGCGCGCTGCGGCGCCTTCTCGGTGGCCTGCTGGCGCACCGGCGCGGCGGCGACATCGGCCGTGTCCTTGCTGTCCTTGCCGGCGACCTGCGAGGCCGGGACGACTGCATCTTCGGCAGTGGCGCGCACCAGCTTCTGGACGCCGGTATCGAGTGCCAGCGTGCGGAAGGAAGCGTCGCCGCAGCCGCCGCAGCGCGCCGGGTCGAGCGGGACGAGATCGACGCGCGCCTTGCCGTCGTCGCTGGCCTGGCCTTCGCCGGCAGCGCGGGCGGCGATCACCACCTTGGCGGCGTCTTCGAGCTGCATCTCGATCAGGGCGGTGCGCAGGCCGCGGGCGCGGCGATAATTGACCACCTCGTCGCCGCCCGAGACCAGGATGGCGAAGGGCGCGCCCTTGGGGGCATTGCCGCGGAAGACGTCGCGCAGCTGGGTGATGGCACGGCGTGCGTCGGAGGTGACGTCCCAGCTGCCGGGCGCGAACGGAATCTGGCGCGTCGTCATGATCTCGCGGGCCGCCTGGGCGACGCCGAACGAGACCGTGCGCGAGGAGAATTCCAGCTTCAGCGACTGCGGCCGCTCGGCGATCTTTGGCGCATCGGAGTTACCTCCGCTGGCCTGCGCCAGCTGGGTCGCCGCGGCGCCGGGCGCGCCTTCGCGCTCGGACTGGGCGAAGGTCGCGCCTGCCGAGACCAGGATGGCAAGCGCGGCGACGGCGAAGCGCAGGCGGCTGCTGCGCTGACGGGCGGTCTGGTCGAGCTGGAAGCCCATGGCGGGTCTCCTCATGAACGGGTGTGCGCTGGGCACGTTGTCAGGCCCTTGGCGAACCTTGAGCCGGTTTCGCGAATGCACGCGCAAAGTCGGAGCGTCTGTGATGAACGCGCGCGCGTAGGAGGCCGCGCATTCATCCACTGTTCAGGAAAAAATGCAGCTCGCTGCGAAAATCCGGCAAACAGTGGCAAAGCTCGGGCAACGTCATTGTTGCGCCCCGCCTTCACCCGACCGGGCCGTCGCATTGTCGAGGCTACAGGACTATGCGAAGAGAGGGTAAACAGGGGGTCTGGCTATGAAGAACGCAGATGAGCGCAAGGACAACATCGAGCTTCCGCAGATGATGTCCCGCCGCGCGCTCGGCGGATTCGTCCTTTCGCTGCCGCTGCTCAGCGCCGTTCCTGCATTGGCGCAGACTGATCAGGGCGCGACCAACATCCTGCGTTCGCTGGCACCGCATGATCGCGTACCGGGCCGCTCAGGTGGTAGCGCAAGTGGTGGCGGCAGGGTCGTGGTGCGCCGCGTCGCGCCGGTGCCGCGCCGGGTCCATCCACGCGGGTATGGCCAGGATGTCGTGATCGACCTGACCCGCCGCGTCGAGGTCACGGTCTTCTTCGACAACGACTCGGCTTCCTTGCGCCGTGGCGCGGAGGCGACTCTGATGCGGCTCGCTTTGGCGCTGCGCGATCCGATCCTGCTGGATCAGCGCTTCCTGATCGCCGGGCACACCAGCGCCGAGGGCGGCTACGACTACAATGTCGAGCTGTCGCAGGAGCGGGCTGCCGCGGTCCGCGGCTGGCTGGTTTCCTACGGCGAGATCGGACCTGGCCGCCTCGTCGCCCACGGCTTCGGCCCTGACATGCTGCGCAACCCGCGCAGCCCGTATTCACCCGTCAATCGCCGCGTCGAGGTCATTGCCATCACCGGCTGAGTTCTACCGTCTTCCCGAAACAACCATTTGCCTCAGGGGGCACCGTCATGGCTTTGTTCAAGCGTCTCATGCTCGGCTTCGCGTTGCTGATGTCCTTCGCAGCCGTCGCCCACGCTCAATCGCCGAATTCCCGCATCAACCTCCTGGTGATGTCGGATGATGCCGATCCGGATACGGTTCCGCGCAACAACCGCATCTTCAACCGGGTTCAGCTCCAGCTTTCGGAGTATCTGAACACCCGCGGCTTCCAGGTCTATGACGAGACCAGCCTGGCGCTCGGCATCACCCAGACCGCCCGGGTCCGCCGTCGCGACGCCGAGCTGATCGAGATCGCCCGTGCCGTCTCGACCCCGGTCGACGCCATGGTCGTCTACCAGATCTATGCCTCGGCCCGCCGCGCCGTCGCTGCCGACATCCGCTTCCCCGAAATCCGCATCGCCGGCCGCGTGCTCAACGTCCGCTCCGGCCAGTTCATCGCGGCCTTCGAGGTCGGCGGCTTCCAGCTGCCCGCCCTGCCGAACCCCTGCAGCGCCGAGTGCCTGCTCGAGACCGTCGGCACCCAGTCGCGCCTTCTCGCCACCGATCTCGGCGCTGCGATCGCCCAGAAGCTCGAAGGCTTTGCCCGCCCGAGCGGTGGTGCGGCGGCTGTCGGCAAGGACGGCATCGTCCTCGGCGGCGGAGCCGGTGGCGGCCCCGCGCCGGTTGCGGCTGGCGGCGACGGCTGCAACAACCTGCCGACCGATTTCGTGATCCAGCTGCGCGACTTCACCACCACGGAAGTCGACCGGGTTGAGAGCGAGTTCGTCCGCTGGGGTTGCTACCGCGCCCACCGCGCCACGCAGATGACCTCGACCTCGGCCGACTTCTTCTACTCGACGTCCGCCGACTCGGCCCGCTTGACCCGCAATTTCCGCCTGATGATGGAGTTGGTTGGTCTGAACGGCCAGGTCACCTTCTCCGGCAACCGGCTGGTGGTCAGCAAGGTCGCCACCCGCTGATCGAAGGCTGCGGGGTAACCATAAATCCCGGACCCTTCTTGCGAAAATGCCGCCCGGTCGACATCGACCGGGCGGCTTGTTACTTTAATTATGGCAGCAATATGTGCCGGCCTGAGGCGAGCGGAATGGGCAGGCGTTCCGATCGCTGCAGCTGAACCGGCGTTCGATGCGGATATTTGAGACATGGATTGGGGGATAGACCCGGCACGGGTCGCGGAGATCAGTACGATCGCGTCTTCGCGCCGGTTTTCCGCGCGGGACACCGAGAAGTTCGTTCTGGCGATCACCGGCAGCGGCTCGGAGAACGCCGACCTGCCACTCTGGGACATGCTCCAGGTGCTGTTCTCGCTCGGTGCGCTGACGGCAACCCCTCGGATGCCGGCCCGCGACGCCGCTATCGGCTGCATGCTCGACGAGAGCGGCATCCTGTTGCGGCCGCTGCGCCAGGACGGGCCGGTATCCATCAGGCTCGCCGGCGCCACCATCGAAGCTTCGGCAACCGAGATCGTTCTCTCTTATGGAGCAGACAAGGGCGATGCGAAGACCCGCTCCTTCTCCTGGAGCCGGGTCAGGCGCGCGCTCGGCCTTGCCGATTTCCTCTTCGCCGCCGAAGCGGACGAGCGTTCGGAGGGCGGGCTCGCGGCGTTGCGCACGGCGCTCGATGCGGTTTTCGCGCTGTCTGCGTTCGATGAGGACGGGCTGAAACGGGCGGTTCAGGAACCGGCACGCTTCATGCGGGCCTGGCGCCGGCGGCATCTGCCCTTGCTCGCTTTCGCCGACCTGATCCGCCAGCGCGAGGCCTTCCTCAACGCCTCCGGTCGGCGCGAGCGTCAGCGCGAGTTCGATCCGGAGGATCTCGTCTCGCTCTGGAGCTTCGCCCTGCTGCATGGCGAGACCTGGAGTTTCGCCCGCTTCGCCGAGCGTTTTAGCGCCCTCATTCGCGAGGAGCGCTCGAGCGTCGGCCGCCGCGACTTCATGGCACCCGCCTCGATAGACTCCCTGATGACGCGTCAGCCTTCGGAGAATCCCGAGGAGGCGCTGATCGCCTGGCTGGATTATCAAGCTGTGCTCGGCGAGCTGGAGCCGGAGGATCCCGAGGAAGAGGATGACGAGCCCGAGGAGCAGGATGAGGACGGCGTCGTGCGCGAGCGTGTCTACGCCGCGCTGATGCGCCTGCCGGTCGAGCCGAAATTCCTCAACAAGGAGGAGCGCGAATCGATCGGCCGGGCACTCGCCATCTTGCCGCTCGCTCATGAGCAGCCGTTGACGCTGGTCCGCTCGCGCGCCGTCGCTCCCTGGGAGAACCGGCTTGTCGAGGCGAGCCGCCGTATCGCTGGCTCCAATCGTGGCCAGGTCGACCAGAGCCCGGAAGCTTTCGACTATGCCGGTATCGCCACGGGGCTTGCGGTGTTGGGCAAGCGGCTCGACGAATTGCTGCTGATCGCCAACGCGCTCGAGGCGATCGAGGGCCCGCAAAGCGATGCGGCGACGGCCGAGGGCCAGAAGCTGCTGCGGCGCTGGCGTCATGATCGTGCCAGCTTCCGGATCGACGATGCGAAACTGGCGCTGACCTTCGCAAGGCATGGGGGAGCACTGAGAACGGTCGCAGCAGCCCTGCACCGGATCAACAAGCAACAGAAGCGCTTTGGCGAAACGGCGGACCTGGTCGCCCAGGCTGCCAGCGACGAGGCGCGGTTCACCGACGTCTTCTCGCAGCGCTATCAAGGGCGATCGAAACGGCCATGACAGACTTCCTCAACCAGGGTCCGCTCGAAGACGACCCCCGCGTCGGCCGCGCCACGGCCCGCCTGGTTCTGGCGGCGCTTGCGAGCGCTGAGCCGGAGGAGGCGGTTGCCACGAGCATCAGCCGCGCGGATCTCTGGGCGCATGCCCGCCGCGTTCGTGGCGAGCCGGTCAATTTCGCCGCTGAGCGCGCCATCCGCACCGATCCGGAGGCGGCACGGCTCTATCGCCGCTTGCTTTCCTTCCAGGCCGTGGCGCGTAGCGAACTCGCCGCCGCGGCCTATGACAGCAGCGCGACCCACCGCCGCATCGGCTCCTTCGAGCTCGACGTGATCGAGGAGGACGATGCGCCGCCGGCCCTGGTCATCCAGTGCCTGTCGGAGACCGACCCGGCCCCGACCATGATCGAGGTCGTCTCGGTCGAGGGCGTGGTGCGGTTGCCGTTGCCGGCGCCGGTCGACAAGCACATCGTCATCGACCTGCCGCGCCAGGATGCCGAGCGCGACCTGCTGCGATTGATGCTCGCCAACCCGCTCGCGGGCGTTTATCTGCTGTAAGGTCGGGAGCGCTGCCAAAAGCGGCGTTTTTGCCCGGCGCAAGGGACGGCAGGGCCTGCGAGAGAAGATGATGGCGGGAGATCAGAACGTCAGGCGCTCCGGTGTCTTCGTCGTGGTGCCGACGACCGACCAGCCGATCATCCTGAAGAAACTCGCCTGGTCGGCACGCGTGCCGGTTTCGCGTGTCGTGCTGGCGACCGAGAGCTCCGATGTCTGCGAGCCCTGGAGCACGCAGTACAGCAATCTGCTGCGCCCCGGCGAGCCCTTGCGCCAGATTCTCGGCCTGCCCGACGGCGGCAGCTATCGCCTCGCCGCCTCCGGTGCGATCGATCAGGGCAAGAGCTGGATGGTGCCGACGCTCGCGGCCCATTGCGCGCTCGCCCATGGCGAGGCGGTGACACACAAGGCCGCCGAAGCCAAGCTCGTGATCTGGGGTACGGGCGCGATCGATCTTTCCGTCGCCGATACCGCGGGCGAAGCGCGCGTCACCCAGCAGGAATACCATCTCACCACCAAGATCGACCGCTGCCGTCATCTCTTCGCCGACGCCGAGCATGGCGCGACGCCGGTGCTGGCGCTGGTGCCGCGCGGCGACGAGGCCGAGCGCGCGGTTGCGATCCTCGGCAAGATTCTCGGTGGTCAGCCGCACCATATCGTGGTTGTCTCGTCCCTCGCTGACATCGCCGCGCCGATCGATATCTTCCTGCGCAGCGGCTCCTTCGAACCGCAGGCCGCTGCGTCCGCGCCGGAACGGCCGGCTACGTCGGGATCGTCTTCGATGGCCCTGAGACCGTTCGAGCCCAAGACCGCCGAGCAACCCGCTGAGCCGCAGCCGGGGCAGACCGTCGTCCAGCCACGCCCGGCAACGGATGAGCCCTCGATCGCCGATGTGCTGAAGAGCCCGCAGGCGCCTCGCTCGCGCCGCTCGGTGCTCGGCGACAAGCCGGCATCGAGTTCCTCCTCGTCACGCCTGCCGCTGATTGCGGCCTCGGCGCTGGTACTGCTCGCCGGTGCCGCCGGAGCGGGCTGGTATCTGACGCGGGGCGGCGCGTCCGAGGGGCCCTATCAGGCCCCCCCGGTTCTGACACCTGGGACTAGCGAGGCGACGCAGCCTGCTGCCGGTCAGCAGGGTAGTCGTCAGCAGAATGCGACCGCGCCCTCCCTGGGACAGCAGAACCCTGCTTCTCAGGGCGGTCCTGCGGTCATCGTCGGCGCTGCTCTGGCCAAGCTGGTGACCTTGTCGGCGCCGGCCGGGAGCAGCTGCGAGGCCCAGATCTACGAACTGCGCCCGCGCTACAGCGAGGCCTCGGTCGATGTCGGCGAGGCGGGAAGCGTCCTGATCGACGGCCAGGACATTTGCGGACTGGCGCTCGATCCGGTCGCACCGGCCAAGCTGAAGTTCCAGAGCGGGACCGGTCCGGCCGTGGTCGCGTCGAAATCGAACGCGACCCGCGTGGTTTTCAATCCGACAGCGATCCGGGGCGGCATCACAGCGTTCCCGGCGATCCAGGTCGAAGAGCCGAAGCCGCTCTCGATCCAGATCCAGCGACGCTGAGCCGACCGAGCCGTCATGCTCGGGCGTGACCCGAGCATCTCAGGCCGGACAAAGCTCTGGATTACAGCCTCTTCGTCACGAGATTCTCGGCCCTACGCGGAGTTTATCCTTGGGCCGACCGAAGGTCGGACCCGAGGGCTTCGGCCGAGAATGACGGCGGTGGGCTTGCAGTTACAGCCCCGCCCGCGTCAGCCCGCGCCATAGGCCCCAGGGTGGCGGGTCGCTGGTCGGCGAGAGCTGGCGGATAGCGGCGAGACGGCCGGCGATCAGCGCAATCGCGATCGAGGGCAGCGCCATCAGCATGTGATGCGAGGTCGCCGCGGCGATGAAGGTCATCGGCTGGCCCATCACCGGCAAGAGGCCGAGCGCGTTGCCCCAGGAGATGCTCCAGTGCAGCGCGAAGATGGTGGCGATGCCGACGAGGATGATCGCCATGCCCTTGTTGGCGCCTTCCTGGGCCGAGCCCATGGCGCGCTCGCGCATCAGGCTGACAGCCAGGCAGAGCAGGCCGAAGACGGTGATGACCTGCGCCGCCAGCAAGGCGAGCCCGGCTGGCAATCCAAAGCGCACCATCAGGAAGGTGGCGATGAAGTCGTTCTGCACCACCGGCAATCGCACGAGGTCGCTGACGGTGAAGCGGCTCACCGTCTCGTCCTGCTCCTCGCCTTTGCGCTCGGCGATCGGCGTGATGCGGGCGCCCGGCAGCATGGCGCAGAGCGAGATCGGCGATGGCGGGAGTTCGTCGAGCGCGCGGCGGACCTCGAGCGGTGTCTTGTCGAGGCCGAGATCGAGCCTCGCCAGCGTGCAGGGCATCTCGGCGAGCGCGACCTTGGATTGCAGCAGCTGGAAGCCGAGATCGCGGTGGATCACGTCCGGGCTGCGGTCCTGAGCGGCGGTTTGCGTGCGCTTGGTGGTGTGGTCGAGATCGTACCAGGTCAGGAGGCGCTCGGCCGGGACCCGGAAGAGGCCGCCGCGCGCCTTCTCGAGCGTGTCGATGGCGGCGAGCCGGTCTTTGGGCAGGCTCCACTGGCCCGAGATCGCATAGGTGACGAGACCGGGGAAGGCATAAATCAGGGCCGCATTGATCCCGAGCAGGATGACGAGCACCAGCGCCAGCACGCCGCCACGCGGCCAGCCGAGACGACGGGCCTTGCGCTGGGGCGCGTCGGCGCGGCGCAGGAAGACGCGCATGATCTCGACCAGGCGCTTCAGCGTGCTCGGCAGCAGGAAGGCGAAGGCGAGCACCACGGTGGTGACGATGATGATCAGCGCCGGCGAATAGTCGCTCTTCAGGAACGGCACCGCGGTCAGGAACAGGATGAAGACCAGCACGGTCGCGAGGCTGACCGTCAGCCAGGAGACGTAGTGGCGCTGGTTATAGAAGAAATCGATCCGCGAGAAGCCGAGGAAGATATGCGCCAGCACCAGCACGAGCGCGATCTTGCCGAGCTCGACCGGCTGGAAGCCGGCGACGCCGGTCTCGGTCCCGAGCACGCCCCAGGCGACGAAGGCGGCGAGGATCAGGATTGCCGGCACGGCACGCAGCAACTGGTCCTTGAAGCCGACGCCCATGAAGAAGGAGCGTGGCAGCGCCGCGATCGAGCGCTGCGGCTGGAAGGCGATCACTACCGCCACGACCGGGATCAGGTCGAAGAACAGGAGCTTGTTCTTCTCGGCATGGATGGTGAAGTCGGTCTTCTCGGCATCGATGCCGAGCGCGAGCAGGGTCAGGCTGCCGAGACAGCAGAGCATGACGAGGCCGAGCCAGGTCACGCGCAGCGGCGTGGTGAAGCGCGGCCCGACCATGATCGCGATGCAGGCGATCGCATAGGCGATGATGGTAGCGTGCAGCGCCCCCTCATAGGAGATCGAGGCGCCGCCAAGCCGCGACAGCTCGGGCGCCAGCGCGAGCATGGTCGTCGCGCCGATGAAGGCGGTCGCTCCGAGCGCGCCGACGAGCCGCACCAGGATGGCGCTGCGCCGGAACAGAGTGGCGTGATGCATGGCCGAGAGCACGCCGAACACGGCGACGCCGAGCGTCAGCAGCAGGCGCACCATACGCTCGACGCCGTTGAGCGAGGCGAGCGGGTTGCCGATCTCGGCGCCCGACATCGGCTGGCGGGGCGGCGTCACCACCGGCCGCACGCTCTCGGTCGTCGCGGCGGCGCGGAGGATCTCGGCATCATCGGGCCCGAAGCGGTGGGTCTTGCTCAGCGGCGTCAACCGCAGCGGCAGGCGCCCATTCGATTCCTGGCCGATGTCGACGGTATAGCGGGTGCGGCCGATGATCATGTGGCTGAGCCGTGCCGGGCCCTCCGGATCGAGCTCCCAGGCGATGTCGCTGAAGTCGGTGACGCGCTGGTTGCCGCGCGCGAATACGACCGGCGGGCGCGGCGCATCGACGGCGTCGCCAGGTGCCAGGAAATAGCTGCCGCCACGCGCGACGATGGTCAGCGCCTTGAAGGGCAGGGCGCTGGCGGCGATATGCGCCTCCTCGCGCACCGAGCAGGTCAGCCGGCCGCCGAGCGAGACGATGCGGTCCTCGCCGCGCTCGTCGGTGGCGATCAGCCCGGTGACGATCTCGCGGATGCGGTCGGCGCCGCTGCGTGGCTGGCAGACGGAGAGCGCGTTGCCGTCCAATCGGAGGGTCGAGAGCGGGCCGGTGCTGTCGACGGTGAGCTTGCGGGCGCCCGGACGTCCGGCCTCGGTCAAGGTCAGCGCCAGCCGCCCCGGTCGTGCCTCGTCGACCGCGATCGCCAGCGCGCCGGCAGCGATGCGATCGCCCGGTTGGAAACGCCAGCGCGCCGAGAAGCTGCCGGCGCCGTTGAGATAGTCGAGCCAGAGCCGGCGCGTCGCGGCGACATTGCGGATGGTGACGCGGCCGTCCTGCTGACGGGTGAGGGCGACATGGCGCGCCTCCGCTGCGTCGAAGCGCTGTGGTTGCAGCAGTTCGCGCCGGCCGATCGTCACGGTCTCGCCGCGGGCAAGGGCGAGGTCGAGTCGCTCCAGGCTGACCACCGGTCGGGCGCTCTCGATCAGATGGGTAGCGTTGTGCCACCAGAAGCCGAGTACAGCGAGGCACAGCGCCAGCAGCACGAGGCCGGTCAGCGCGCCGCCGGCCCCACCGATGCGGATGCGCGGCAGGCGGAAGGGCCGCAAGGTCAGCCAGCGCCCCATCAGCTGGCGCAGCGCGGTGGTCTCGCTCACTTCTTGTCTCCGAGCGCGGCCATTTTGGCGAGCAGGCCGGCCATCAGCCGGCCGCAGGCGCGTCCGCCGGTTTCCCGCGTATGCGAGACCAGGCAGGTGAAGGCGACGCGCTTCCTGCCCGCGACATTATCCATCCAGCCGGCGAACCAGGCCGAGTTCATGCCCTCGATGGTGTCCGCCGTGCCGGTCTTGCCGAAGATGCGCCGGCGCACATCCGGCGGCAGCGAGGCCATCACGCCGGCGGCGGTGCCGCCCGGTGAGTTGACCACGCCGTAGAGACCGCGCTGGGCGTCGTCGAGGAAGGGCTCGGCCTGGCGCGGATCCATGCCGGGGATCACCGGTTTGCCCTCGTTCGGCAGCGGCGTCTCGGCGACGTCCGAGACCGGCTTCAGCACGCGCGGCAGGATGACCTTGCGGGCGCCGACCGAGCCATAGATCGAGGCCATCGCGACCGGCGTGGCGCGCACGCCCTGGCCATAGGAATTGGTGGCGAGGTCGATGCGTCTTGCATTGCGCTTATCTTCGACCGCGAGATCAAGCGCCTCGCCGGTCAGCCGCTGCGCGCCAGGCACGATGCCGCGGGTCAGGTCGACGCCCGGCTGGGCAAGGCTGCCCGGCTGGGTGATCGGGTAGAGATGCTCGGTCATTTGCGCCAGGATCGTGCCGGTGCGGCCGGGGATGGTGGTGGCGCGGCCGCCGACCTTGCGCCCGTCCATGGTTAGCGCCATGCCGGCAAACCACAGGTTCGACGATTTGATCAGCGCCTCGCAGAAGCCGATCTGGGCGCCGCGGCCGGCATCGGGGCAGCCGCTCTGCGCAGCCGACAGGATGCCGTAATTGAAGCCTGCGCCGCCATAATTGGTGATCGGCACGCCGTCGACATTGAGGCCACCGCCGCCCGCTATGCCGAAGATCTGCGCCTGCTGGGCCGGCGGCATGCGGCCCATGATCATGTCGGCGAAGCGGGGCTGCTCGCGCACGGCGAGGATGCTGGCGAGGCCGGTGACCAGTTTGAAGGTCGAGCCCGGCATGGTGTGGACGTCGCCGGCGCGCCAGCCATGGCCAGCCAGCGGTGAATCGCTGTCGCGCCCGGTCGAGAGCGCCTGGATGTCCCAGCTGTGCATGCCCGGCACGAAGTCAGGCCAGCTCGCCAGGCCGAGCAGAGCTCCCGGCTCGTCGCCGGCATCCATCAAGAGCACGACGGCGCGGCCATCGCCCTGGTCCGGCGGCTCCTGCTCAGGGGCGAGGTTGACTGGCAGCGGGCCCGGTTTGCGCGGGCGCTTCCCGCGGCCGAGGCGCTCACCCATATGCTCGTAAACCGCCTCCTGCACCAGCTTCTGCAGGCGCGGCTCGATGGTCAGCGTCAGGTTCTCGCGGGTGCGGGCCCGGCCGAGCGCGGCGGAGAGCGAGCCGACATCGCCGGCACCGTAGCCGATCATCGCGGTCAGGCCGAGCTCATCGACGATCGGCAGCGGCACGCCGTTATTGTCGAGCGCCGGCGTGCCGTCGGCGAAGAACAGGGCGCGGGCCGCGCCGGTGCGCCGCTGGGTGACCGCGCCGCGCCAGCCGAGCTCGCAGACCAGTTTGGTCTTGGCCCGCTCGCAATCGGCCTCGATATGCGAGGAGCGCCAGAGCTTGACCTTGCCGTCCTCGCTCTGCACGCCCGATCCGCCGAGGATTTCGCGGGCGCGCGGCGGCACGGCCCGGACCGGCTGGCCCTCGAAGCCGATCTCGACCTCGCGCCGGCGCGCGCCGGTAATCGAGAAGCGCCAGCCATGCGGCAGGCCCTGCTGGGCCTCCTCGGCGCAGGTGGCGAATTCGTCGCTGTCGGAACAGATCCGCTCGGCCGCGATGGCAAGCCCGGCGATGCGCACGGTCTGCTCGTCGCGCTTCGGGTCGAGATTGACGCGCTCATTACCGACGACGATGCGCGCCGGCTCCAGGATCATGTCGACGGTGACGCGGCGATTGCCGGGGGGCAGCCGCGTCGAGAGCACGAGCCGGTCGTCAGGCGCCCGCAGCGGGCCGAACAGGGCCCAGTCGGAGAGCTGGTTGGCGCGGCGCTTGGCGAAATCGGCGAAGTCGCGCGGCGGCGGCACCGCGTTCGGCATCACGTTGAGCGGCGCGGCGAGGTCGGTGGTCTGGGCGACGCGCGCAGTCCAGCCCGACGGACGGCAGCCGGCCGGGACCACAGGCAGCGTCAGGGGCGTGCCGTCGGCGCAGCGTCGGTCGGGGGCGCGGTCGTCGCGGGCGGCGGCGATCAGGAAGGAGTTGTTCCAGGCCAGCATCTCCGAGCGGATCTGCGCGCCGGCCGGCAGATTGCAGAGCCGGTCGAGCAGCGTGCGCGAGAAATCCTTGGCGCCTTGCGGCGTCGGCACCGTGAGCGAGGCGTCGTAGAGCGCCTCGCAGGGCTGCGAGCGGATGACCGGCCCGGCGGGATCGAGCCAGATCAGCCCGGTCGCGACGCCCTGCGCGAACAGGTCCTCGTTCGAGCGGCTGGTCTCGGTGAAATCAGGCTGCTTGATCCAGGCGCGGCTGGCGGCGAGCTCGCCGATCAGACCGCCCGAGAGCCAGAGGAAGCCGACGATGGTGACAGTGCCGACCGCGACGGCGGTGACGCTGCGCTTCAGGCCGCGAAAGAGCGGATGGCTCATGGCGTCGCCTCCCGAAGCTCGACCACCAGCGGCCCGAGCACGAAGGGGCCGTTCGGCGGGATGATGCAGGTCCCGGCTGCCTGCGGCTTGCGCCCGCCGAGGATCCAGATGTCGCCAGCGGACTGCACGGCGACGCCGCCGGGCGCTGCCGCGATGAAGCCGACCGGGTTGTGATCATAGAGATCGTCGAGGCGCTCGACCACGCCGGAGCCGAACTGGACGCGCACCGCTTCGCCGAGCCAGTCGAACGTGCCGTAGCCGCGCGAGGACTGGTCCGGCCCGAAGGCGATCGCCGTCTGCTCGTGCGGCAGGCCGATATAGCCGAACTCGCCATCCTCCAGCATCAGCAGCGAGCGGCGGCGCCCGTCGAAGCTCATGCTCTCGGCACGGAACTCGCCACTGGGCCGGCTGTAGCGCAGTTCGCGCCGGTCGTAGCGGCGGGCGTCGCGGCCCTGCACCACGATGCTGTCGCGCTGCGCCAGCATGGCGGAGGACATCAGCCGCCCGCCATGGCTGCGCTCGACCCAGTAGCGCGCCATGCGCCGGCCGCCGAAGTTCTCGGGGATGGCGAGCCCGACGACGGCGAGATGTGGGCCGCTTGGCGGCTGCGCTTGCAGGCGGCTGGGCCTGCGGTCGAGGGTGACGTCGACGAGGCCGAGCGAGACCCGGCCGACCTGCGGGCGCACGCCCAGGATCTCGAAGCGGGCGTCGACATTGCCACCGGGCAGCGCCAGCGTTTCGACCTGGATCGCCTGGGCGCGCGCCTCGGGTGTCTGCGGCAGGGCGGTGAGCAGTGGCAGGCCGCCGGCATCGCGCGCGGAGGCGTCTACGGGAAAGCGTCCGAGGAAAAAGATCGTGCCGCCCGGCAGGTCGGGATGCACCGCCGGCGTCAGCATCTCGCTGCGCGAGAAGGCGAAGCGGGCCTGGCCGGAATAGAGCCCGCCCGGCGTGTTGACGCCGATGATCGGCTGGCCGATCGCGGTCTGCGCATCCTGTCGGATCACCACCTCGCCATGCGGCAGCCGGTTGTCGGCAGGTGGGGCGTAGATGCCATGGCCGAGATAGACCGCAACCGGCGCGGTCGCATGCAGACTCTGCTCGACATGGACGGTGACCCCGATATCGGGATCGATCACGTCGCGAAAGCGCTGCTCGATCCGGTCGGCGAGGAAGCGGCCGAGCTCCTGGGCCCCGGGCAGCGCCTCGGCGGTCAGCACCACCAGCGAGGTGAAGGGCACGTCGATCGGCTGCGGGCCGCTGCCGCCATCGGTCAGCGCGATGCTGCGGTGGCGATCGATCAGGTCTTCCAGCGAGGCCTTGCCGTCCTTGGTCGGTTGCCCGCCTGCCATCAGGCTGAAGACAGGCTTGCGCCAGAGGTTCTCGATGCCGGGCATGGCCTCGCCCGGCTCGCCGGCGACGGCGCGCAAGCTGGTCAGCCGCCGCGGGTCGTGCATCACCAGGTCCATGAGATCGGGCAGGGCCATGGCGTCAGCTCACTCGGGCGATGAAATCAGGATGAACGTGTGGTCGCGACGAGGCGGGCCGAGCCCGCCTTTGTGAACGCCAGAGCCGTTTTCGCGTGCGGGCCATGACGATCCTGCGATCCTAGTAGATGCGCGAGACGCGGTCGTGCTCGATCCGCCAGCAGGCTTCCCAGCCCTCATTGGCGGCGATGACCGTGACCTTGCGGCTCGTCGGCGACAGGACCTCGCTGATGATCTCGCAGACGCCGAAGCCGTCGAGCCCTTCCCGGTGCGCCTCGACGATGGAATCGCCCTCGAGCAGCACCATCGGATCCTGTCCGTCGAGCAATGGACGCAGGCGCGCCAGCGCCTTCCCCTGCGGGTCGAGGCCCGGGATCGTGCGCACGAACTGGAAGCGGCGGCCGAGATTGGCGCGCCCGCCAAGGCTCGGCGCCGCCTCGTCGTGCTCGGCATGGACACGCGCACCCGAGGCGATGTCGTAGCCGAGATAATGGATGCGCTCGGCGGCGAATTCGGTGCGCAGGCCGGTGGCGCCGAGATCGCGCATCTGCACCGCCATTGCGGCGATGCCGAGCGGGTTCTTGTGCAGCACCGTGCTGCCGGCCATGTCGCCCTCGATGCCGAGGATGGCGGCGCCCGCGATCACCGCCTTCTTCATTGCCGCCGGCGAGAACGGCCGCTCGAACGGGAAGGCGGCCCGGCTGGCCTCGGCTTCGGCCGCGATCGCCTCGAAGATCGGCGGCCAGAGCGCGGCGCGTCCGGTCGGCACCATGATCACGGTCGGCCGGCGCGTCGGGTTCGGGCCGGCGGCGCGGGCGAGGCGCGGCAGCATGCCGCCGAGCACGGCGCCGATTTCGGTCAGGCGCTGCGAGGCCTCGCCGGCACCCTTCTCCAGCGCAGCGCGCGAGAGCTTGAGCACGAGACGGCGGTTGCCCGCCTTGTCGGGACCGTCGAGTGCAAGCTGCAGGCCCGGCCTGGATGCCGCCTCCGCCAACTTTGGCTCGTTCTGTGCGACATAAAGGCCAGCGGGTCCGCCATCCGGCCTCACCTCGGCGAGGATGAGGTCGAACGTCTCATCGGCCGCATCCGCATCCCAACGATAGCGCGCCGAGGAGGCCTGCGCCTTTTCGCTCAGATGGTTGGCGAGGCGCGCCTTGGCATGTTTCACCGCATTGCGCAGCCAGCTGCGCGCCGCCAGCGCGGCCGCGTCCTCGCGCTGGATCGCGCGGGCAAGCGAGGCTTCGGCGAAGGCGGGCTGCCAGTGGGCGTCCTGCCCCTCCATCGCCCGGTCGATCAGCGTCGCGGCGATGCCGGTCAGCGCCTCGTCGATCAGGTCGCCGCCGACAGGCAGGCCGAAGGTGGCGAGCGTCGAATGGTTCAGCCGATCGCCATCGCGGCGCAAGGAGGCGAGCGCGACGTCGCTGGTGCCGCCGCCGATGTCGAGCGTGATGAGCAGTGCCTCGCCCAGGTCCGGCACGGCGGCGCGCACCTCCGGCAGGCTGGCGACATAGCGCGCCGCCGCGACGGCTTCGGGTACGGTGACGGCGGCGTCGGGGAAGCTGGTCGTGCCGGGGAAGAGACGCTCCAGCCGCTGCGCGAAGAGTTCGAGCGCGGCGCGGTAGCGCGAGGCGATCTCGTCGCCGATGCCGCTCGGGCAGGAGACCAGGATGCGCGGCACCACCGGCGGCGGCGCATGGTCCTCGACTCGCAGGCGGTCCTCGCCGAGACGCAGCACATAGAGGTCGACCAGCTCGTCGAGCACGTCGGCGACCAATGGCGCGATCTCGACGGTGTTGGTGGCGACGACCCGGTCGGCTGCGGCGTCATAGCGGTGGACCGGCTCGTTCAGCGTCAGCGAGACCGCGCCGGAGGTCAGCGCGTGCTTCAGCGAGTCGATCCGCTTGCCGCCCTCGGGCAGTCCGGGCTGCGGCGGCGGGGCCGGGGCGGAGACATCGTAACGCCGTGCGAAAGCCTTGAGCCGTCGCGCCACGCTGACGCGATCGGAGCCGATCAAAGCGAGGTCCGGCAGGCTGTGCGGCGCGTGGTCGGCGCGCAAATTGTTGCTGGAGTCGAGCCCGACATGGCTCGGGATCAGCGGCGCGGCGCCGGAATCATGCAGGGCAGCCTCGCCATGGCGCGGATCGACATGGGCGGCGAGCCAGGTACCGAGTGCCAGGGGCCTGATCTCGGTGGCGCGGCCGGCGGCACGCGGCGCGCCTGACCAGATCGAGGTGGCGGAGGCCCCAAGATCGATGCAGATCGGCAGGCGATGGACACGGCGGCTATAGCGCAGCGGCAAGCTTGCCTGCGCGAAGGCCTTGCCGCCCTCGTCGCCGGCCTTGATCGCGAGCGAGATGGTGATCTCGCCGCGCAGCACATTGGCGCCGCTGGTTCGCACGGCGCGCGACAGTGTCGTCGTCAGGTTCTGCATCGGCACGACCGCGCGGCCGCGCCGGCCGAAATCGCCCTCGCGCACGATCTCGAGCGGAAAGGGCGTCGATGGCTCGGCGATCTCGCTCTCGCCCATGCGGCTGGTGACTTCGACCGTCAGCGGCGCGGTTCGGGTCAGTGGCCAGCGGCGCAGATCGATCACCAGTCCGTCGCAGCGCACGATCGAGGTTTCGTCGTCCGGATCGACCTCCGCATTGAGCCCGCCGGTGATCTCGAACTGCGCACTGCCGCCGAGCGGGCAGGTGAAATGCTGCCCCGCGATCGTCAGCGCGACCTCGCCGCGGTTCTGGCTGCGGATCGGCACCGAACGTGCTTCGAGCGCACTCGACCAGGGCTTGGCCGGGCCGTCCGGATCATGGCCGGCGCCGTCCTGGCCGACCCAGCCGCCGAGCTTGGCGGTCAGCCTCACCTGCAGCGCCGCCTTCGGATTGGCCTGGCTCGTCTCGTCGACGAAATCGAGCACGGCGTCTCGCGTCAGCGTCACGTCGAGGCGCACCTCCTGGCCAGCGAGGGCCGGCGCATCGGCGAGCCAGATCAGGTGGCGGCTGGTCGCGGTGCCGACATCCGGAAAGCGCCGCAGCGAGACCGAATGATCCATCGGCGCGGCGACGCCGAGCGAGAGATGCTGCGCCTTGATGCCGAAGCAGCTCGCCTCGAGGGTCAGCCCGCGCCGGCCTTCGAGCACGATGTCCTTCGGGATATCGATCGCGATCTGGCCGATGGCGAGCAGCTTGCCGGCGTGCAGGGAATCCAGGTCGATCTCGACCGGCTCGATCCGCCAGTCCGGCTGCGAAGCGCCGGCGAGTGCCGCGACCTTCAGGAGGCGCCGCGGCGAGGCGCGGGTGCCGCTCGCCGTCTCGACAATGGTCGAGAAGGCGATCTCGATGCTGGCGTCGCTGTCGGCATCGGCCTGGGCCCGGTGGTTCGCCACGGCGCGCATCACCGCCTCACGGCGCAGGCCCAGCACCAGGCGCTCGCCAGCCCGGATCGCGGCCTTGTCGAGCAGGGCATTGCCTTGCAGCCAGCCGATATCGATGCCGCTGGCGAGGCTCGGCACATGCGAGACCAGCGAGACCGTCACCGCCTTGACCATGTCTTCCGGCGCCTCGAAGGCGAGGAGGTCGATCAGATCGCCGGTGCGGTCGAGCGCGATCGTCGCTGCGAAGCTCCCGAGCCGGGTCTCGAGATTATAGCAGGGCAGAGTGGTCATGCGTCCTGCCTCGAAGCGGAGGCTGCGGCATCGCTTGCAAGTGCAACGCCCCAGTGATGATCGAGGCCGGTCAATGCGGCCGCCGCGGCGAGGTAGCGTGGCAACATGTCGCCGGCGCCGGCCCTGAGCCGGCGATAGGCGGCGCCGAAACCGGTATCCGCGGGATCGGCGAGCGCGCGTCCGGCGAAGGGTATCTCTGCGAAGGCGGCGTCGGCTTCACGCAGCGCCATCTGCGCCAACAGCAGCCGGCTATAGCTTTCGAGCGTCGTGCGCAGCGTCTGGCCGCGGCTTGTCGCTTCGCCCGCTGGGCCGAGCAAGGCATCGATCTGTGCCGTAAGGCCGGCCAGGGCCGGGGCAAGGCTCTCGATCCGTGCGAGCGAGCCGGCGAAATGGCGGCTCGTCGCCGTGAGCCGCTGCGCGCCGCGCACGGGATCGCCACCGCGATGGGTACGCGCGGCGAGGTCCGGGTATCCGGCGACCTGTTCCCAGCCGCGAATGAGATCGGCGGCCGCGAGCACCTGTTCCACCTCGCGTCGCAAGCCGGCGAAATGGCCATGCAGCACGACGATCTCGCCTGGCGTGAGTTCTGCGAGCCGGCGCGCCAGCTCATCCGTGATCGCTGCCGGCTGGCTTGCTTGCTGCGCGGCATCGGCGAGCTCGCTGCGCATGCGAGCGACCGCTTCGAGGCCTGGTGCCGGCTGCCGCTGCGGCTGTCGTCGCAGGTCGAGCAGAAGGGTGTCGAGCGGCGACAGCCGGCGCTGGCCGCTGCGTGTGGCGGCGTCCGCCACGGCCTGTTCGACTTCGGTGGCGAGGCGGGCGTCGAGCCAGCTTTGATGGGCACTTGCGGCGACATCGTGCAGCAGGCGCATTGCCCGCCGATCGTGGCCGGCGAGTGCCATCGCCTCACGGGCGAGCACTTGCGGGAGATTGGGATCCTCGTACCAGGCGAGCAAACGCGCGAGCCGGGTTTCGTCCTCAGGCGATCCCGGTAGAGGCAGAGCGAGGCGCACGGCGCAAGCACGCCGCGCCAGCTGCGGCTGCGTCATCGCGCGCAGCAGCATGGCGATCTGCTCGTCGAGCGAGCGTTCGCCGAGCTCGTCCGTCCGTGCCGGATCAATGCCTGCAGTCGCCGCGAGCGCGTCCAGCAGGCTTGCCGGCGCGGCGTCCTTGGCACGCGCATCGAGCCGCGCGAGCGGCCCGGCAGGCGCTTGCGTTGCGCGTCCGGATATTTCGTCGAGCGCGGCGGCGAGGCGCGCCGGCCGGAGCGCGCTGGTGGCGCGCCACAACCCCTCGGCAAGCCGGCCCGCGGCGAGCGCGAGATCATCATACAGCGGCGCGGTGGCGCCGGCGGTTGCGACGACCAGGGCGTTGCCGCCGCTTGCGCCGAGCGTCAGTCCGGTCGCGGTCGAGGCGGCATAGCCCTGGCGGTGCGAGGTGGCGGCGAAGGCTCCGTCCTGCCAGCGCAGTGTCATCGGCGCGCCGCTGATCGCCTCGCCCTCGCCAGCCCAGACGAGCTGGCGGCGCGGCGCGGCAAAGACGATGATCTCGTCACCCTGCACCCAATCGGGCAGAGCGATACCAGCGCTGCCGTCGGGCCGGGCCTGCGGGCGCAGCAGACGAAAGCCGCGGCGCAGTGCGGCAAGGCGGCCAAGGCCGGTCGCATCGACGTCGCGCTGGTCGGTGAGCGAGGCGGCGAGCAGGTCGAGCTCGGTCTCGATGGCGAGCCGGAGCTCCTGGTCGATGTGGCCCAGGGCCTGCCTGGCCTCGCGCATCGCTATCGGCAGATGCGCGACCAGAAGCCCTTCGGATGCAGTCTGCGCATCGTCGCCACTGAAAGAGAGTGTCAGACCGTCTGCCGGGCCGTTCCGGCTTGCGGCCATCTGCGTCAAGGCGGCCCGCTCATCCTCGGGGTTGAGGAAGGGGCCGACCAGCAGGCGAAAGCCGTCGGCCTCCGAGCCGCTGGCCTGGTTGAAACCGGAGGCCAGGAGGTCGGTTTGCGTCTGCTCACCTGCCGGTTCGTCCCGCAGCACGAGTGCGCTGTCGGTCTCGCGATGTACCTGCACGAGCGAAAGGCCGAGCGAGCGCCGGTCGGCTTCGTTGAGCGAAAGCCTTTCGTCGAGCTGGGCGGGAACCGTGGTCAGTCGGCCGTCCGGGGTGAGCGTCACGGCATGGAGGGCCCGGCTTCCCGCCGGCAACTTGCCGTGCAGCGGCGTGGTCCCCGCGTCGGCGGCAGCGATCAGGCTGATACGTCCCCCGGCCTCCTCGGCTGCCAGGAAACGGATCGGAGCGCTTTGTCGCCAGATCGCGGCGACATGGCGCGATCCGTCCCAGATGATGGCGACAGGCGCCATTGAGGAAGTCACGGAAATAGGCTCCGGGGAAGACGAATGAGGCGTGATGACGCGGGGCGACCTTGCGCGATGGTCCGACGTCTTGCAAGAGATGCACCGGGTCCAACTTTCGCTGGGCGGGCCTGATCTTGCGGCCAGCTGGCCGCGACTTCCGAGATCTGCCGGACCGGTTTGCCGGGGAGGGCGATACGGGCACTGAAACGGAGCGCGATGCGATGACGGCGGAATCGGTTTGCTTTGCCGCCTTGCCAGCCGCCTTGCCGGTCACGCTCGCCCAGGCCACGGCCGGCGAGGACGTCGCGACCCGTCCGCTGGCGCTGTCGGATTCCTCGGATGGGTCGTCGCGCATGATTGCGGCGAGCTTCCTCGCGCCGCGCCTGCTGCCGCGCCTGTTCCGCGAGCCAGTTCAGCCCGCCTCGGAAGCGCAGGCGGCGCTGACGAGCGCCGAGCGGCTGATCGTCCTGCTGCCTGCCGGTCGCTACGACGATGGTGTCTGGGCCCCGATCATCGAGCGCATGCTGCTCGGCCTCGATGCAGCCGCAACGCGTCCGCGCGAGGTGGTTTTCGCCTGGAGCGGGCTCGAACCCTTCCTGGCTCCCTTCGGACGCCGTGCGCAGGATGTCTGGAGCGATCCGCGCCTCGTCCCGGCCCTGCTCGGCGTGCTCGAACGCTCCGCTCGTTCGCTCACCGCTGTGCTCGACGCCGCCAGCGGCGTCCGCCGCGGCCTGATCCGGTTCGAGACTGCCCGCGAAGGAGCAGGGCCGGCGCAGGCGACGCTCGCGCTGGCCTGAACGCATAGGCGGGCGACTACTTCCAGACCAGGGCGTTGGCGAGATCGCGCCGGCCGCATTCCAGCGACATGGCGTTGACGGCGGCGCGGTAGCCCTGCATCGAATAGACCACATGGGCCGGGCGCCCCTCGGGCGTGGTGCCGCTGATCTCCAGCGTCGTGCCTCGATTGTAGCCGGCGACCGCGTCCATATCGAGGATCGGCTGGCCGTTCGAACCTTGCTTCATCGGGCGGATGAAGTTGCCGGAAGCGGTCGGACTGGCGTTGAGCCGGCGCGTCGCGCTGCCCTCGTTGATCACGGCTTCGAAGGGCGCGCCTGGTTTGTAATAGCGCTTGTCCTCGATCAGGTGCTGGAGATCGTTGGTCCCACCGCTGCTGGCCTGCAGCAGGATGAAGGGCGCCTGTTCGCGCCAATAGCGCGGTGTGGCCTGCTGGGCTGCGGTATAGGCAAAGCAGGTGCGCTGGCCGGTGCGCGGGTCCTCGGAGACGCTGGCGTACCAGTCCTGGAACCGGCGCAGCAGCCTGCCGGGCGCCTCGGGTACCAGCATGTCCCTGGTGTCGACCGCGCGCGCCCGCAGCTGGAAGTCCTGCGCGACCGGGCCGGCGCTGCCGACCCGGATCGTGTACTCGCCGGGGCCGAGCTTGTAGCGCCGCAGGTTCGGGCGGCTCGGATTGGCGATGTGGATGGTCTTCATCGGGGTGTTGTTGCGGCCGAGCACGTCAACGGGCACAGCCGGGTGCGGACCACGAACGGTGCCGGTCGGAATATCGACCTCGACATAGGATTCCTGCGCGACCAGGAAGGGATATTGCTGCAGCGCCCGGCCGCCTTCGATGCGCGCATTGATCCGCATCGGCGTCTGGTCGAGCCGTGGCGTCTGAGCCTCGGGGCCGAGCGCAGCCCATTGCTGCATCGTCGGCAGTTCGTCGAGCGTGACCAGGCCGTCCTCGGCGACGGGCGTCGTGTCCCTGCGGTTGACACTGACCGAAATCCGGTAGCCCAGCGGGCGCGGGTCGACGGTGACCATGCCGTCCCAGCGCTTGTCCTCGGTGCTGGCGGGGTCGTGCGCGATCACGAGCGTGACATGGCGCGCTGCCCGGATCTTGGTCTCCCGCTCCTCGGCATTCTGCTTGCTCAGCGCGCGCCGCAGCTTGTCGGAGAAGAATTCCTGCCAGCCGGGGCTGACGGGCAACCCGCTCAGCATCCTGACCGAGAGCGTGACAGGGTTGGAGGTATCGACCGAGGCCGCCCAGACACCGGCTGCGACCCGGTTGAAGAGCTCGTCGGTCGAGCTGTACTCCTCGCCGATGAAATCCTGCGAGACGGTGAAGGGATCGAGGCTCGGCGAGCAGCTCTCATAGCCGTTCCAGCCATGCGCCGACAGGTTGAAGCGTGCCGCCGCACCGACCTTCTGGCCCGATGCCCGGACCTCGATCTGGATCTTGCTGAGCTGTTCCTTGTTGTCGCCCGCCATCGGATTGTCGAGGACGCCGGTGTCGACGATGCCCTTGATCGGGTCGATGTCGAGCCAGGGCGCCATCGAGACGCCGGGAATGTTCGAGAACGCAGCCCGAATCTGCTGCATGATATTGTTGCCCTGGTCGGTCGTGAAGGCATCGCGGGTCGCGGGACGCGAGGCGATGCCGATGGCGACCGGCAGCTTGAGCTGCGGGCATTGCTGCTGGATGCGCTGCCAGAGGAGCTGGGCGGCGGAGCCGAACGGGTTGTACGGATCGAACCCGGCCATCATCTGCGTCTGCGCCGTAACCCCCACCGGCGATGCCGCCGTGAGGCAGGCAACCGTCAGGCAAAGGATCCGTCTTGTCAGCGCTCGCGCAGTCATCTCGGTTCGATACTCATGGGGTCCTCCCTCGCGGTCGAGGGAGGACCGGTTCTGGTTTCGCCCGCGGCTCAGATGCCGGAGGCCTCGTTGGTGGCCAGGTTGACCTCGACCTGGTCGGTGCCGGCAGCCTTGCCTTCACGGGTCACGCTGCGCTCGACGACGCGAATGCGCTGGCCCTGGCTGTTGTTGTAGGTGCGCACGGTACGGGCGCGCACGGTGACAGCCTGGCCGCTCGAATTGCGGAAGCTCTGGACGTTCGAGCCACCCGAGCGCGCGGCGATGTAAGCCGCCTCGCGAGCACGCTCCTTCTCGATCGCGTCGGCGATGACGAGGCCGGCAACGCCACCGATCAAGGCGCCGATCAGTGCACCGCGGCCGCCGCCGACTGCGCCGCCGATCAGGGCACCGGCGCCGGCACCCAACGCGCCGCCTGCAGCGACACGTTCCTGCGACCCGGTGCAGCCGCCGAGCAGGAGCGCGCCCGCGACGAGGATGGTTCCGGCCTTCATGGTCTTGGCATGCATCACGTCACCCCAGTAAAAAAGGTTGTTTCCAAAATCTATGGCGCCTGCAATCTGACAGCCCTTGCACGCGGTAGAGCCGGTTTCGCAAAACCCGAGCAAGACCATACGGCGCCACACCCGGCATCTCTTCCATATTGGCCTTTTCTGGGCAAGGGCCAGCGCAGTTTGTGACGATTTCGACAATCTTTAAAATGTTCGCACGCCACAACCCGTCGTGAAAGCCAAGAAAAACCGGGACTGACGGGCTGCCGCGTGGCCGCTGCTCCATCGCTGCAGCCATCGGCAATACGACATCTTTAAAAACCCGAGGTTCATCTTTAATGCTTTTCCGGCAGCTGTGGTTAATTCGCCGCGGTCCATTGGGTTGTCACCGCGACGAGCGACGCTCCGTCACCCGCATCGGCATTCCGTCACGCGGGCGCAGCGTGATGCGCTGGGTCGGCATCGGCGCCTCCTCGCCCGCATAGTCGAAGCGCAGATGCCGGAGCAGCTTGGCGAGCACGATCACCGCTTCCACCATGGCGAATTGCAGGCCGATGCAGATTCGGGGGCCGGCGCCGAACGGCAGATAGGCATAGCGCGGGATGGTCTCACGGGCTCCGGGCTGGAAGCGCTCTGGCCGGAACCGGTCAGGCGCTTCCCATAACGTCTCGTGCCGATGCAGAAGATAGGGCGAGACCACGACCAGGGCGCCCTTCGGGATGACGCAATGTCCAGCCGCGACATCGTCGGCTAATGCCGTCCGCGACAGCGACGGGACAGGCGGATAGAGGCGCATCGCCTCCTCGATCACCGCGCGGGTGAGGGAAAGGCGCTCGCCGGACAAGGCTGCGGCGGCAAGATCCTCGCCGGCCGCATCGATCTCAGCCTCGAGCGCCGCGCGCACGTCCGGTGCGAGCGAAACGAGATAGAGCGACCAGGTCAGCGCGTTCGCGGTCGTCTCGTGGCCAGCGCCGATGAAGGTGACGATGTTGGCGCCGACCTCGGCCTCGCTGAGTCCGGTGCCGGTCTCGGGATCGCGTGCGGCGAGCAGGGCGTCGAGCAGGTCCGGCTTCTCCGGCTGCCGGGTGCCGCCGGCATGCAGCGCCTGCCGTTCCGCAATGATCGCCTTGACCTGCGTTTCGAAGAAGGAGATCGCCGGCCGTGCCATCCAGCGCCCGATCCGCGGCAGCCAGGCCGGCGCGCCGAGCACGTCGAGCGGGTCGATCCGGCCTTGTGTCTCGAAATAGCGCGTTAGGGCCTTGCCGAACGCATCGGCGCCGCCGGCGATCGCGTTCGAGAACATCGTCTCGGCCAGGATGTCGTAGGTTACCCGGGTCATGTCGGCCGAGACATCGACGATGCGACCACTGCGCCGGCGCAGCATGCGGGCGACGGTCCGCTCGGCGGGCGCGACCATGCGTTCGGCCAGCGCCGCGACGGAGCGCGGCGTGAACAGAGGCGCCAATGTCCGCCGCGCCCGTTTCCAGGCTTCGCCCTCGGCGGTCAGCAAGCCTTCGCCGAGCCCGGGCGCCAGGATGGTGCGCTGGAGATCGTCCTTTCGGTAGTTCGCCGCGTTCTCAACGAGCACATGCCGAATGACGTCCGGATCGGAGACGACAACGCCGTAGCCGAACACACCGTCGCCGGCGATGATGGGCTCGCGGAAATGCCGTGTGCGCCAGATCGTCAGCGGGTTGCGGCGCAAGCGCAGCAGCAGCTCGAGCCGGCCGAACTCGCGCTCTTCCGGCACTGGGGCCGGTGGCCGACGCCGGCGGGCTTGCGCCGCAGACATGGCGGCATCCGCTGTGATCATGGCTTTCTCCTCGCGGAGCCGAGCCGACGAGCGCTGCTCGATCGGAACCGGCTCTGAGAGTGACAGTCTCCTGCCGATTTCAGGCATTCCAAAGGCGCAAGTCGCGTGCCAGCCCGTCCTGCGATTGTTGCATTGCAGAGAATAATCCATGCAATCTTGTGCAGTGCACAATAAGTGCTATTTTAGGTGTCCAAGGAGCCACCGTGATGCCTGAGTACAAGAATCCTCCCCCGCGCATTCTGCGCCCGCGCAAAGAGCTGCCGACCCTCGAAGAGGCGGTGACGGCGGCGCAGTGCATGAGCGATTCGCCGGAACAGCAGGCCGAGCTCGCCGCCCAGCTGATGGGCGTGACCGTCGCCGAGGTCGTGCCGCTGATCCGCAAGGCCGCGCACCGCACCACCGTGATGACGCCGAACCGCTCCGTCGTCGTGGTCCGCCGGCCGACTCGGACCTTCTCGCCGCGCCTCGCCGAGGCGATGCGGCGCTGATCGGCGCGCTCGGCGCCACCATCTCTCGATATCAGCGAACGCCGGAGGCCTGGAAGGGTCGCCGGCGTTTTGCTTTGTGCTTCATCGCGACGCCGTGGCGCAGGGGGTCAGTTGCGCGCGCCGATCTTGTCGAGGATCGGGCAGTCCGGCCGCTGATCGCCATGGCAGTTGCTCGCGAGATGGCGCAGCGTTGCCGCCATCGTCTGCAGTGCCGCAGCCTTCTCCTCGAGCTCTGCGACATGCTTGAGCGCAAGCTGCTTGACGTCCGCGCTCGCCCGCGAACGGTCACGCCAGAGCGCCAGCAGCGACCCGGTCTCGTCCACCGAGAAGCCGAGGCTGCGGGCACGGCGCACGAAGCGCAGCGTATGGACATTGGGCTCGGCATAGACCCGATAGCCCGATTGCGAGCGCGCCGGTGGCTCGATCAGTCCGATCTGCTCGTAATAGCGGATCATCTTGGCGCTGACGCCTGAAGCCTCTGCGGCTTGTCCGATGTTCATCCCATCCTCCCGAAGGCAGTGGCCGTCGCTGCGCCTGGCGCGGTCGCAGTGACGTCCTGCCGCGCCGCGAAACGGCGCAGCCTGAGTGCGTTGGCCAGCACGCTGACACTGGAGAAGGCCATGGCGAAGCTGGCGAAGACCGGCGACATCAGCACGCCCCAGAGCGGATAGAGCAGCCCGGCCGCAACCGGGATCAGCAGCACATTGTAGCCGAAGGCCCAGCCGAGATTCTGGCGGATATTCGCCATCGTCGCCTTGGACAAGCCGATCGCCTCCGGGACATGGCGCAGATCACCGGAGATCAGCACGATGTCGGCGCTCTCGATGGCGATGTCGGTGCCGGCGCCCATGGCGATGCCGATATCGGCCTGGGCCAGCGCCGGCGCATCGTTGATGCCATCGCCAACGAACGCGACCTTCTTGCCGCCGCCTGCCTGCAGGCGCTTGACGATCGCGGCCTTGTCGGTCGGCAGGACCTCGGCCTCGACCGCGTCGATGCCGAGCCGGGCCGCGATCGCCTCGGCGGTGGCGCGGTTATCGCCGGTCACCATGACGATGCGCAGGCCGAGCGCCTTGAGCGCGTCGATCGCCGCCGCCGTGCCCGGCTTGACCTGGTCGGCCACGGCGACGAGGCCGGCGAGCCTGCCATCGATCGCGACATAGAGCGGGCTCTCGCCGTCCCGAGCGGAGGTTGCGGCCTGCTCGGCGAAGGTCGATGCAGCGATGCCGCGCTCGGCCATCAGCCTGGCCGAACCGACCAGGATGTCGCGGCCCTCGACCCGAGCCGAGATGCCGAGGCCAGGCTCGGCCGCGAAATCGGCCGCCGGAGCGAGCGCGAGGCCACGCCGCTTCGCTTCCGCGACGATCGCCTCGGCGGAGGGGTGTTCGGAGGCGCTTTCGGCCGAGGCGGCGAGACGCAAGGCCTCGTCCTCGGCGAAACCGTCGGCGGCGACGAAACGCGTCACCTCGGGCCGCCCCTTGGTCAGCGTGCCGGTCTTGTCGAAGGCGATAGTCGTAACCTCACTCAGGCCCTGCAGTGCCGCGCCCTGGCGAAACAGGACGCCGAGCTCGGCGGCGCGGCCTGTGCCGACCATGATCGAGGTCGGGGTGGCCAGACCCATGGCGCAGGGGCAAGCGACGATCAGCACCGCGACGGCGTTGACCAGCGCATAGGTCAGCGCGGGCGAGGGGCCGAAGACGAGCCATGCTGCGAAGGTCAGCAGCGCGACGGCGATCACCGCCGGCACAAACCAGTTGGTGACGCGGTCGACCAGCGCCTGGATCGGCAGCTTGGCGCCCTGCGCCTGCTCGACCATGCGCAGGATCTGGGCGAGCAGCGTATCGGCGCCGACCTTTTCTGCCCGGAAGCGCAGCGCGCCATTGCGGTTGATGGTGCCGCCGATCACGCTGGCGCCGACACTCTTATGGGCAGGCGCCGGCTCGCCGGTCACCATCGCCTCGTCGACATAGGATGCGCCTTCGACGACCTCGCCGTCGACCGGGATCTTCTCGCCGGGCCGGACCAGCACGAGATCGCCGACCCGGACATGCTCGATCGCGATCTCGCTCTCGACGCCGTCGCGCAGCACGCGGGCCGAGCGCGCCTGGAGCTGGACCAGTCGCTTGATCGCCTCGCTGGTGCGGCCCTTGGCGCGAGCCTCGAACCAGCGCCCGAGCAGGATCAGCGTGACGATCACCGCCCCGGTCTCGAAATAGGTGTAGTCCGTTCCGGCCGGCAGCCAGTTGGCCGCGAAGGTCGCGACGACGGAATAGGCATAGGCCGCACCGGCACCGAGCATGACCAGCGCGTTCATGTCGGGCGCAGCCCGCATCAGCGCCGGCCAGCCCTTCAGGAAGAAGCGCAGACCCGGCCCGAACAGCACGATGGTGGTGAGGCCGAAGGCGATGAGCTTCAGCACGAACGCATCGACGCGGGCGTAAAGCCAATGGTGGAAGACCTCGCTCAGATGCGGCCCCATCTCGAGCACCAGCAGCGGCGAGGTCGCCAGCGCGGCGATGACGACCGAGCGGCCGAGCGCGGCCTGCTCTGCCTGTCGGCGTGCAGCGGCAGCATCGCCGTCGTCGCTGCGTCCCTCGTCGAGCGGCTTGGCCTCGTAGCCGGCAATGGTGACGGCCGCGACGAGCGCCGGTGTGATGCTGCCATCGGCGACCCGGACGGTTGCGCGCTCGGTCGCGAGATTGACCTGCGCCTTCAGCACGCCCGGGACGGCGCCTAGCGCCTTCTCGACCCGGCCGACGCAGGATGCGCAGGTCATGCCTGAGATCGCCAGCGAGATATCGGTCGCGCCCGGTTCGTAGCCGGCGCCGCGGATCGCTTCGGCGACCGCCTCGGTATCCCCGCCGGCCAGGGTTACGCGCGCTTTGCCGGTCGCCAGATTGACCTGGGCTTCGCTGACGCCGGGGACAGCCGAGATCGCCTTTTCCACCCGTCGGACGCAGGACGCGCAGGTCATCCCATCGACGGGGATATCGATCGTGCTGGGCTTGGCTGCGGGCACTTCATGCTTCGCATGCATCGTCATGACGCATCACCTTCCTTCTCTCTTTGGAAGATGGCTACACCTTCCCATGATGGGAAGGTCAAGTGGCTATTTTTCTGGATCGCCGCAGCGGCTCGGCCGGCTTCCTGCCGGGCAGAAACCGGGTGTCGCGCGCCGCCGCCGCTGCGTTTCATCGCTGCCAACGAGACTGGTGAAGGACGTGGAACATGGCGACGGCGGCACTCCGTAGGACGGATGGACAGGCGATGGATGAGGTCGTGACCGCTCTCGACTGGCGGCGGATCGAGAGTGAGCTCGACGAGCATGGCGTCGGCCTGACTGGGCCGTTGCTCGATGCGGAAACCTGCGCCGCGCTGCGCGCGCTCTATGCCGAGCCCGGGCATTTCCGCAGCCGCATTGTCATGGCGCGCCACGGCTTCGGCCGCGGCGAATACCAGTACTTCGCCCACCCGTTGCCGGATGTGATCGCGGCACTACGCCCGCTGATCTATGCCCGGCTCGCACCGATCGCCAATCGCTGGAATGCGGCGCTCGGCATCGATCAGCGCTACCCGGAGACGCTCGACGATTTCCTGGCGCTCTGCCATGCGCAAGGACAGGAACGACCGACGCCCCTGCTGCTGAAATACGGCGCCGGCGATTACAACTGCCTGCACCAGGACCTCTACGGCGATCTGTTCTTCCCGTTCCAGATGGTGATCCTGCTCTCCGAGCCGGAGCGGGATTTCACCGGCGGCGAGTTCACCTTGGTTGAGCAGCGCCCGCGCATGCAGTCACGGCCGGAGGTGGTGCCGCTGCGGCAGGGCGAGGCTGCGATCTTCGCTGTGCAGCATCGGCCGGTGCAGGGGACGCGCGGGGCTTATCGCGTCAATCTGCGCCATGGCGTCAGCCGGGTGCGTTCGGGCGAGCGCTATACGACCGGGCTGATCTTCCACGATGCGCGCTGATGCAAGCCGTCAGGACGCCTTGAACCTCAGGCCGCGAAGGATCGCACCCAGCGCCGGCTCGTCGACGAGGTCCGCCGCATCGGCCTGGGTGAACCACTGGCAGCGGCGCTGTTCCTGCTCGGGCCAGGTCGGAAGCTGGTCCGTCACCGCGAGCAGATAGAGCCTGACCTTGCACAGCACGAAGTCGCGCGTGCGCCGCTTCCAGTAGGTGTAGCGACCGACAGGCTTCTTGCCGACTTCGCCGAGCAGACCGGCTTCCTCCATGGCTTCGCGCGCGGCGGCTTCATGGCTCTTCAGCCCGCGAATCGGCCAGCCTTTCGGCACGATCCAGCGCTGCGTCTCCCGCGTCGTCACCAGCATGATCTCGACAGCACCGTCCAGCCGGTGCCGATACGGGATCGCGCCGATCTGAACCTTCGGCCCCGCCGCCCGCTTGCCGCTCGCCGCCTTTGCTGCCCTTACCGACTTCCCCATGCGCCCTCCGGCGGCAGCATATGGTGATTCGGGGGGCGGCTTGCCAGTTGATTTTGTAGCCGGCAATGCTTTTTCGCGCGACATGTCGGCACCTGGCCCGCTCGCTATCGTTGCGCGGGCCGGTGTTTCCGCCGTTCTTGGGTAATGATGAACTGGAAGAGCTCTCAGCCCGCAGGCCGCTTTCAGAGCTTCTTGCCGTCCTTGCCGAACTGCTTGAGGAAGGCGGTGAGGTCGGCGATCTCTTTTTCGTTCTTGATGCCGGCGAAGATCATCTTGGTGCCGGGAATCTTGGCCTTCGGGTCCTTGATGTATTCGGCGAAGACCGCCTCGTCCCAGGTGATGTTGGCGCCCTTGTTGGCGGTCGAATAGCTGTAGCCCTCGACCTCGCCGGTATGGCGCCCGAACAGGCCGTTGAGCTGTGGGCCGACCAGGTTCTTGGCGCCCTCGCCGAGCTGATGACAGGCCCGGCACTTGTTCCAGGAGCGCTCGCCGGCGGAGACATCCTGCGCCGAGGCGGGGGATGCGGCCAACGCGGCGAGGGTGAGCAGGGTGGCGCTGGCGATCAGTCTCACAGGCAGCCTCATCGGGTCGTCTCTCCTCAGTCTAGACTCCTTCTGAGATAGCGCAGCCTGCTGCGTTGAATACGGGGCAGTTCGTCGCGGTGCCGCTACAGGGCCCCGATCCATTCGGCGACGTTGGCGGTAAAAGCATCCGGGCGGGAGATCGGGAAGAAGTGTCCGCCTGAATCGAGCAGCGTCTTGCGTGCTCCGGGCATGGCAGCCGCGAGCTCTTCCTGCAGGAAGGCGGGCACGATCAAATCGTCGCGGGCGCCGAGGATCAGTGTCGGCAGGGCGATCTCCCCAGCCCAGCTCGAGCCGTCGAAGGCGTGCAGCGCATTGATGCGTTCGCGCACCACCTGCTTCGCCTCGGGCGAGGCGGGCGCGGCGGCGACGGCTGCCTCGTAGGCGCTCCAATGCGCTTCGAGCCAGGTCGGCGGGTACGCCATCAGCGCCGCGGTCGCCGCATAGGCGCGCGGGTGCTGGTCGAGGATAGCGAGGCGGGTCTCGAACAGCGCGGTCATGTAGCGGTTCTGCTTCAACCAGCCGCCGCTGATGATCAACCCGTCGAGCCGCTCCGGCGCCTGGCGGGCCAGCGACAGGCCGATGCAGCCGCCGGTCGAGTGGCCAAGCACGGTAGCACGTTCGATGCCGGCGGCATCGAGCACGGCGAGGCAGTCACGCGCCAGCTGGTCGATCGTGCAGGGGGCGCTGCCGCGGTCGCTGGCGCCGATGCCGCGCTGGTCGAAGCGCAGCACCTTGAAGGAACGCGCCAGCGTCGCGGCATTGTCGTCCCAGAAGGCGGCGCTGCCGGCGAGCCCGCTGACCAGCAGCAACGGCCGGCCCTGGCCCTGCGAAAATGCGCGCAGCATCGCGCCATCGGGCAGCTTCACCCGAAATTCGCCATCGATCTCGGCCGGCCTGGCCGCACCGGCGGTGGTTCCATCGGGGGCGTCGTGCTGGTGCCGTCGCGCTTGTGTCATGGCTGCTTGTCCTCTGGCGCGGGAAGGCTGGCTGGCTGTCCGGGAGGGAGGGCGCGATCGTTCGGCGCCGATGCCGCCGGCACATTGATCTGGATCACACGGATCGTGTGCCGCTGCGGCCCGGATGCGGAGCCCAACGGGACGGTCTTGCTGGCGGCTTGCCCTGCCATGCCGACCTCCCTTGCGTTTCCCTGGTCAACGATCATGCCGGGAGGAGCGCTGTGTCCAGCCGCCTTTCCTCATGGCGGCATTGGCTTAGACGCAGATCGGGCTATCAGGAAAGAGCGTTGTCATGCGTTCAACGCATGCAGGTGTCAGCTACAGGCAGTTGACCCAGAGCACGCGGGTGACGCCGTTATGCTGGTTGGCGAAGCGGTGCGGGCGTGAGGACAGGAAGCGGAAGCTGTCGCCCTCGTGCAGGACCCAGCTCTCGTACTCGACATTGAGCAGCATGGTGCCGCTGAGCACCAGACCAGCCTCCTCGCCATTATGGATGTAGTGCTCGTCGCCGGTGCTGGCGCCTGGCTCCATCTCGACGATGAAGAGGTTGAGCTTTGCGCCCTCCGCCTGCGGGGTCAGCAATTGCTTGCGGATGCCGGAGCGCCAGAGCTGCAATTCGCCGCGATTGGTCTGGCGCACGATGGTGGCGGTCGGGTCGGCGCTCCGTGTGTCGGCAGGGAAAAGTTCGGAGATCGCGACGCCGAGTGCGTCGGCAACGGCGGCCAGCACCCGCAGCGTTGGCGAGGACAGGCCGCGCTCGATCTGGCTGAGGAAGCCGATCGACAGCCCGGTGCGGCTCGCGAGCTCCTCCAGCGATAGCCGGCGGGCGCGCCGGAGCTGGCGCAGCCGCGCTCCGATCTCGCGGTCGACATGCAGATGCGGCAGGTCGGTGGCAGGCAGGCTCATCGCGATTCCTTCTTAGCCTATTTCATGTGCATGAAAATCGCTTGCCGGCAAGATCGTCCTATGCTCGTATCTTCATGCTCGTGAAAATTCGAGCTGGCGCCTTTGCGGTGCACGGACAAAATAGGGGACATTGCTATGGAACGCCGGACCTTCCTGACCTTGCTGGCTGGAGGCGCTGCCGCCACGGCCGTATCACCGGCCGCCGCCCAGTCCGTCCTCAAGGTCGGCTCGACGCCGACGGGCATGCCGTTCACCTTCCTCGACACCAAGACCAACACGATCGAAGGCGTGATGGTCGACCTGGTCAAGGCGATCGCCGCCGCTTCCGACTTGAAGGTCGAGGTCGAGGGCATGCAGTTCTCGACGCTGGTCGCCTCGCTCACTGCGAGCAAGATCGATCTGATCTCGGCGGCGATGTACATCACCCCGGTGCGCAAGGAGGTGATCGACTTCTCCGACCCGATCTACACCTATGGCGAGGGCCTTTTGGTCCCGGCCTCGGACAAGAAGGATTATGTCGAGCTCGCCGACATGAAGGGCTACACAGTCGGTGCCCAGATCGGCACCGCCTATGTCGAGGTGCTGCAGAAGACCGGTCTGTTCTCCGAGGTGAAGCTCTACAAGACCTCGCCGGACATCCTCGCCGACGTCAATGCCGGCCGTATCCAGGCCGCCTTCGCCGACGCGCCGATCATGGCCTATACGCTGAAGCAGGGGCAGTTCCCGAACGTCCGGCTGGTCAAGTCCTACAAGCCCATCATCACCGGTTCGGTCGGCATCGGCGTGCGCAAGAGCGACGGCGAACTGCTGAAGAAGGTCAATGCCGGCCTCGCCAAGGTCAAGTCTGACGGCACGCTCGACAAGATTCTCGCCAAATGGGGGCTGGAATAAGCGAGCCGGAGACATGTCGGCCTACGCCTCGGCCGGGTCCTGTGCGATCCGGCTGACGGGGTTGAGGCCGATCCATCGCCGCGACCTTCCCGTGACGACGAGCTCCGATGCAAGCTTTTCTGCGTGATGCTGCCCAATTCCTGCCTCTGCTCCTGCAGGGGCTGAAATTCACCATCCTGGTGACGCTCGGCTCGCTGGCGTTGTCGACTGCGCTCGGCCTCGTCTGGGCGCTGATGCGTGTGTCCGGCATCGGCTGGCTCGCCTTCGTCGCGAAGACCGTCGTCAACATACTGCGCGGCATCCCGATCCTGGTGCAGCTGTTCTACATCTACTTCGTCTTCCCCGAGTTCGGCTTGGCGCTCTCGGCACTGCAGGCCTCGATCATCGGGCTCGGCATCGCCTATTCGGCCTATCAATCCGAGAATTTCCGGGCCGGCATCGAGGCGGTCGACCACGGCCAGATCGAGGCGGCACAGTCGATCGGCATGGGCTGGGGCATGATGATGCGCAGGGTGATCCTGCCCCAGGCGGTGAAGATCGTGCTGCCGCCCTACGGCAACATCATGATCATGATGCTGAAGGATTCCTCGCAGGCCTCGACGATCACCGTCGCCGAGCTAACCCTGCAGGGCTCGCTGATCGCCTCCTCGACCTTCAAGAACATGACGGTCTACACGCTGGTCGCGCTGCTCTACCTCTCGATGAGCCTGCCGCTGATCGCCTTCGTCGGCTGGTTGGAACGCCGCTTCGGCAAGGGAGCCAAGCGATGATCGAGCTCTCCGGCGTCACCAAGAGCTTTGGCAGCCATCAGGTGCTGAAGGGCATCACGGGAAGCGTCCAGCGCGGAGAGGTCGTCTGCCTGATCGGCCCGTCCGGTTCCGGCAAGTCGACCATCCTGCGCTGCATCAACGGGCTCGAAGCCTATGATGGCGGATCGATCCTGATCGACGGCGCGAAGGTCGACCGCGCCGACCGCTCGATCGTCGGCATCCGCACCGCGATGGCGATGGTGTTCCAGCGTTTCAATCTGTTCCCGCACCGGACCGCGCTGGAGAACGTCGTCGAGGGGCCGATCCATGTGAAGAAGGAGCCGCGGGCGCAGGCGCTCGAGCGCGGGCGCGATTTGCTCGCTCGCGTCGGCCTTGCCGATAAGCTCGGCGCCTATCCGGCCCAGCTTTCGGGTGGCCAGATGCAGCGCGTCGCCATCGCCCGGGCGCTCGCCATGCAGCCCAAGGCGATCCTGTTCGACGAGCCGACCTCGGCCCTCGATCCCGAGCTCGTCGGCGAGGTGCTCGGCGTGATGAAGAGCCTCGCCGAGGACGGCATGACCATGCTGGTCGTCACCCACGAGATGGGCTTTGCCCGCGAGGTCGCCGACCGCGTGCTCTTCCTCGATGGCGGCGTCATCGTCGAGGAGGGCGCGGCACGCGAAGTGCTGAGCGCGCCGCGCAATCCGCGCACCCAGGATTTCCTGCGCCGCGTGCTGAAGCCGATCTAAGGGATACCAAGAGCTCCTAATGGAATCTGGAGGGGTCTCGATGGGCTTTGGAGGAGCCGAATGCCAGGAGAAGCGCGCAGCCGATATCCTTCGATATCGGCGAGCAGATTCGACGCCGCAGGTGGCCCTCCAAAGCCCACCTTCGGCGCCGGGAATTCGACCGCCCGCGGCGTCGCGTCGCTTGTCGATACCAACGGTATCGACGGCGCACCGCTCCTGGCGGACCGGACGAATTGCCGGCGTCGAGACCCCTCCAGATTCCATTAGGAGCTCTTAGATGGCCGAGCCCTTTCCGCTGCAGCCCTCGCTCTGGCATGCGACGGCTCCAGCAGCGCCGGAAACGCCGCCGCTCGCGGGCGATGTCCGGGCCGATGTCTGCATCGTCGGCGCCGGCTATGCCGGCCTCTCGACGGCACTTCACCTGGCAGAAGCCGGCGTCTCGGTCGTCGTGCTCGAGACGCACGAGCCGGGCTGGGGCGCTTCCGGCCGCAATGGCGGGCAGGTCATCCCCGGCATCAAATACGATCCATCCGAGATCGTCTCCAAATACGGTCCTGAGGCCGGCGAGGCCCTGGTCTCGTTCGTCGGCTCGACGGCAAACCTCGTCTTCGGGCTGATCGAGAAGCACGGGATGGATGTGCCGTATCGCCGCGCCGGCTGGGTCCAGGGCGCGCATACGCCGGCCATGGTCGAGACGGTGAAGCGCCGGGCCGAGGAATGGAGCATGCGCGGCGTCGGCGCCCGCTTTCTCGACGCCGATGCGGTCGGTCGTCTGATCGGTACCGACCGCTATCTCGGCGGCTGGCTCGACCCGCGCGGCGGCGGCGTCCAGCCGCTGGCCTATGCCCGCGGCCTAGCCAGGGCGGCGCAGCAGGCGGGCGCTGCGATCCACGGCCAGAGCCCGGTGACGGACTTACGCCGCGATGGCGGCAACTGGGTCGTGCGGACTGCGCAGGGTGCAACGGTCACCGCGCCGCGCGTGGTGATCGCGACCAATGGCTACACCGGCGACCTCATTCCGAAATTGCGCCAGACGGTGATCCGGCCGAATTCCTTCATCGTCGCGACCGAGCCGCTCTCCGACAATCTCGCTGGCACGATCCTGCCCGAGGGGCAGGTGACTTCGGACACCCGCCAGCTCCTGCTCTATTTCCGCAAGGATCACGAAAACCGCCTGCTGATGGGCGGGCGCGGGCCCTTCCGCGAGCCGCGCGATGCCGCCGACTGGGCCCATCTCGAACGCGTCATCGGCAAGATGTATCCGCAGGCCAAGGGGCTGCGTTTCGATTATCGCTGGTGTGGCCGCGTCGCGCTGACCCGCGATTTCCTGCCGCATCTGCACGAACCGGAGCCGGGACTGCTCGTCGACATCGGCTGCATGGGCCGCGGCATTGGCTTGCAGACGGCGATGGGCAAGGCCATGGCCGAGTATCTGCACAGCGGTGACAGGACGCGCCTGCCTTTCCCGGTCGTGCCGATCGCGCCGTTGCCGCTGCATGCGCTGAACGAGCTCTATGTCTCGGCGATCATCGCCTGGTACCGGTTGACCGATGGCGGTATGAAGGATCGCGCCGCTTGACCATGGCTCGTTCCTGACGCAGGGCGAGGGCATGAGCATCGTCCTCGCCTGCGATCTTGGCGGCACTTCGTTCCGCGCCGCCCTCGTCGATGAAACCGGCGCTACCTGCGCCCAGCACGCCATTGCCGGGCCGGCGAGCCATGATGACCGCTCGGGCCGTTCCGAGATCGAGCCTGATGCCTGGTGGAAGCTGCTGACAGAGGCTTGCTCCGGGCTGGCGGCAGAAGCACCGGCACTGTTCGACGCGGTCGAGGCTGTCGCGATCTGCGGCGTCACCCGCACCCAGGTCTTTCTCGATCGGGATGGCTGGCCTTTGCGCGCTGCCATGACCTGGAAAGATACGCGCGCGGACGCAGTCGCGGCAGGCCTGCGTGCGCGGCTCGATCCGGCCCATCCGGAGAGCGCCGCGATCAACGCCTTCCACCCGCTCGCCCGCCTGGCCTGGCTGCGCGAGGAGGAGCCGGAGGCTTTCGCCGAGCTCGCCTGCCTGCTCGAGCCGAAGGATTATCTCAATTTCCGCCTGACGGGCCGGCAGGCCAGCGACCCGGTCTCGATGGCACGGTTGCTCACCGCAGCAGCACCGCATGACGGCCGCGACCTGCTGGCGGCCGCCGGCATCCCGGCGTCGATCTTGCCGGCGATGCTGGAGCCCTGGGAGCAGGTCGGCGGGGTCCAGCCCGGCTTGCCCGCGCCGTTCGACCGTCTCATCGGCAAGCCGGTTTTCTGCGCCTCGAACGACACCTGGGCGGCGGTGGTTGGCCTCGGCGCCATGCGCGAGGGTTTCGCCTACAACATCTCCGGCACCACCGAGGTGCTCGGTGTCGTCGGCCGCGAGCCGGCGCGGGCGGAAGGCCTGCTTACTGTCGACTGGCGCGGCCTGTTCCAGCTCGGCGGCCCCAGCCAGACCGGCGCCGACACTGTCTCCTGGCTGCTGGCGCTGCTCGGACGCGACGGCGCCGATGTCGGGCAGGAGATCGATGCGCTGCTTTCCGGTCCGCGCCAGCCGCAGCCCCTGCTCTTCCTGCCCTATCTCCAGGGCGAGCGCGTGCCCTATTGGGACCCGTCCTTGCGCGGCGCCCTCATCGGGCTGAACCGCCAGCACGGCCCGGCCGATCTCGCCTTTGCCGTGCTGGAAGGCGTCGCCTGCCTCAATCGGATCGTGCTGGAGCGAGCTGAGACCGCACTCGGCCGAGTTGCGACCGAAATCCGCTTCGGCGGCGGCGCTGCGGCCAATCCGGTCTGGAGCCAGATCAAGGCCGATCTCTGCGGTCGGCCGGTCGTCGTTGCGGCCTCGAAGGAACCGGGCTTGCTCGGCGCTGCGATCGTTGCTTTCACCGGCCTCGGGCGTTTCGCCTCGCTCGCGCAAGCACAGGAGGCGCTCGTCACGGTCGCGCGCCGTTTCGAGCCCGATCCTGCGCGCAAACCGGCCTATGATGCGCTGTTCGCCCTGTTCCGCCAGGCTGAAGCGGCGCTCGCGCCGATCTCGCGCGATCTCGTCGCCGCCGCGCAGGAGGGCGGGCCGCTCGCCGGTCTCGCGCGTCATGCGTCTGCGGCCACGGTCCTGCACGTCGATTGACGTTGCGGCTGAAGGGCTTGCGCCTTACCCAAATGGAACCAATCCGCCGAGAGAGGTCCATGTCACTCCCGCGCCGCGTCGTTGCGTTTCGCCTCTCCGTCGGCAAGGCAACCTGATGCCGAAGCCCGTCACCCTGATCACGGGTGCTTCCGGCGGCATCGGCGGCGCGCTCGCGATGACGCTCGCACCCGGACACAGGCTTGTCCTCTCAGGGCTGGAAGCCAGTCCGCTGGTCGAGCTGGCTGATCGCCTGCAAGCCGAAGGCGCCGAGGTTGCCGCCATGACCGGCGATGTCCGCGACCGCGATCTCGCCGGGGCGCTGGTCGAACTCGCGGTCGAGCGCTTCGGCCGGCTCGACAATCTCGTGACCGGCGCCGGCGCCTCGCGGCCGGTGCCGATGGTCGAGATGGAGGACGAGGAGTGGGACAGGCTCGTCGACATCAACCTCTCTGCCGTCTTCCGCGTTTCCAAGGCCGTGTCGAAGCGGTTGATCGCGCAGGGTGAGGGCGGCGCCATCGTCCACATCTCCTCGATCGCCCATAGCAATGGTGGCGCCAATCTCGCCTATGGCTCGGCCAAGGGCGGCGTGGCGACGCTGACCTACGGCATGGCCCAGCAGCTCGGCCGCCATGGCATCCGCGTCAACGCAGTCGCGCCGGGCATCATCGACACGCCGATGGTGCGCGGCGGCTTTGCCAAGGAATTCAACGCGCTGGTCGAGGGCGCCTCACAGCGCACCCCGCTCGGGCGGCTCGGCCGGCCGGAGGATGTCGCCGGCGTCATCGCCTTCCTGCTCTCGCCGGCAGCAGCCTTCGTCACCGGCGCGCTGATCCCGGTCACCGGCGGCATCGAGATCCTCTCGCCGATCTCGGCGATCGCGACAGGGAACGCCTGACGATGCGCGAGATCATCGGCCGTTACGGCACTGCGCTCGCCGGCCTCGCCCTGATCATCTTCTTCGTCGTCTTCGCACCGAACTTCGCGACGACGATGAACGTCGTCAACGTGCTCAAGGATACGAGTTTCCTCGCCATCCTGGCGCTCGGCTTCGCGCTCGCCTTCACCGTTGCCGAGCTCGACCTCTCGATCGCCGAGATGGCGAGCCTGTCCGCCGTGGTCTGCGGCTGGCTCGTGCAGCTGCAATATCCACCGCTGGTCGCGGTCGCGGCGGCGCTCGCGGTCGGCGCGCTGCTCGGGGGGCTCAACGGCTACGGCGTCACCGTGCTGCGCATCCCCTCGCTGATCATGACGCTCGGCACCGCGGCGATCGCCAAGGGCTTCGCCTTCATGATCACGCAGGGCATTGCCTTCGTCGGCCGCTGGCCGGTGAGCTTCACCGGGCTGGCGCGCGGCTATACCTTCGGCATCCCCAATCTCGTGCTCTGGCTGACGGGCGTCACCCTCTTTGCCTGGGGCCTGGTCAAATGGACCCGAACCGGCGCCCATATGGTCGCGACCGGCGAAGCCGACGAGGCAGCGCGGCTCTCCGGCATTGCGACGGGGAAGATGAAGCGCATCGGCCTGCTGCTCTCCGGGATCCTCGCCGCGATCACAGCAGTGCTGCTCGCCGCCAATCTGTCCTCGGCCGCGCCGAACATGGCGGGCGATTACCTGCTCTACGCCATCGCCGCCGTGCTGCTCGGCATGACGATGTTCGAGCCGGGCAAGCCGAACGTGCCCGGCACGGTCTTCGCTGCTTTGGTGCTGAAAGTGCTCGGCAACGGCTTGGTGCTGCTCGGCGCGCCCTATTACGTTCAGGACATCGTGCTCGGCGTCATCATCATCGGCTCGGTCGCCTTCTCGGCCAGCGTGATGAAGAAGGCGGCGTTCAAGGTCTGACAGGTCACAACGATAACAAGGGGAGAGGTTGTCATGGTCGGTTTGAAGAGAGTTGTGCTGGCGGCGGTTGCCGTCATCGGCCTGGGGCAGGGGGCACAGGCTTTCGAGCTCGGTGTCATCGGCTTCCAGTTCTCGTCGGAGACGCATGCCCGCGTCGCCAATGCGGCCACCGCCGCGGCCAAGGCCAAGGGCTGGAACGTCACGCTGCTGAACTCGGAAGGCGCGCTGCCCAGGCATGCCGAGCAGTTCGACGCGCTGATCGCCAAGAAGGTCGATGCGATCATCATCGCTATGGGCAAGCCGGTCGAGGCGGACGCCCAGTTCAAGGCGGCCAAGGACGCCAAGATTCCCGTTATCACCGTGCAGTCGGGCTCGAGCCCGCACGCGCTCTTCGACATCCAGACCAACGAGTACAAGGTCGGCGCCGAAGCGGCGCTCTATCTGCTCGGCCAGCTCGGCTATCAGGGCAATATCGTCACCGCCCGCTTTGACCTCAACGTCGCCTCGCGCATTCGCGGCAAGCTGCTTGACGCGGTGCTCTCCGAGAACCAGGGCGTGAAGGAGCTCGGCAAGTTCTCGATGGCCCGCACCCAGAGCTGGCGCGACGATGTCCGCGCCGGCATGCAGGCGCTGCTCTTGCAGAACCAGGGCAAGATCAACGGCATCTGGGCCTCGTTCGACGGCCAGGCCTACATCATCGACGATCTCTTGCAGGCGCAGGGCGTGAAGAAGGGCCAGATCCCGCTGGTCTCGGTCGATGGTGGCAAGGAGACCTATGCCCGCATCGCCGACCCGGCCTCGACCTTCATGGCGACCGTCTCGATCCCCTTCGAGGAGATGGGCAAGCAGGCGGTCGACGCCATCCAGGCGATCGTCGTCGACAAGAAGCCGAAGGAGACCATCGCTGCCGGCCCCTATCTCTTCACCGAGGCCGTGCTGGTCGACAAGAGCAACGTCCAGCAGTTCCTGAAGTGACCAAGGCCGTCATGCTCGGCCTTGAGCCGAGCATCTCTTCCCGGAGATTCTCGGCTCTGCGCTTCGCTTCGGCCGAGAATGACGCTCTGCATTGAGCAGGACAGCTATGACCTCTCCCGCCACCCCCATCCTCTCCCTCCGCGGCATCGGCAAGAGCTACGGCCCGGTCGTGGCGGTGCGAGAGGTCGATCTCGACATCTTTGCCGGCGAGGTCGTCGCCATCTGCGGCGACAACGGCGCTGGCAAGTCGAGCCTGATCAAGGTCGTCTCCGGCGCTGAGGAGGCGACGTCGGGGACGCTTCACATGCGCGGCAAGGAGGTCGTCTTCGCTTCGCCGCATGATGCGCTCAGCCATGGCGTCGCGACGATCTACCAGGATCTCGCGCTGGCGCCGCGGCTCTCGATCGCGCAGAACGTCTTCATGGGCTCCGAGCTGACGAAGGCTGTGCTGCTGCCCTTCCTGCGCGTGCTCGACAAGAAGAGGATGGCGCAGGAGGCGCGCGGCTTCCTCAAGCAGCTCTCGGTCACAGTCGAGGATATGGATCGCCCGGTCGAGCGGCTCTCCGGCGGCCAGCGCCAGGCGGTGGCGATCTCGCGCGCGCTGCGCTGGAAGGCCGAGGTCATCATCATGGACGAGCCAACGGCCGCGCTTGGCGTCAAGGAGACCGCGCTCGTCCTCGACCTGATCCGCAAGCTCAAGGCGGATGGCAGGACGGTGCTGCTGATCAGCCACAATATGCGCGACGTGGTCGCGCTCGCCGACCGGGTGGTGATCATGGGCGCCGGCCGAAAATACGTCGATCGCCCGCTTGGCGATCTCACTGCCGACGATCTCAGCCATATGATCATGGCCGGCAACGCCAAGGCTGCGTGAGATGGCGCGCGAAACGATCGTCATCGATACCGATCCCGGCCAGGACGATGCGGTTGCCCTGCTGCTCGCCTTCGCCAGCGCGACCGAACTCGATCTCAAGGCGGTCACCACCGTCGCCGGCAATGTCCCGCTCGTGCTGACCACCGCCAATGCACTGCGCATCCGCGAGCTCGCCGGCCGCAAGGACGTGCCGGTTCATGCCGGAGCCGATAGGCCGCTGATCTTCCCGCTCTCGACCGCCGAATTCGTTTGCGGACCGGACGGGCTCGCCGGCGCCGATCTACCGCCGCCGCGCGGCAAGGCCGAGTCCGGCCATGCCGTCGAGGTTCTGATCGCCATCCTGCGAGCCGCGCCGGACGACAGCGTCACGCTCTGCCCGCTCGGGCCGCTGACCAATCTCGCTTTGGCCTTCCGGCTGGCGCCGGACGTGCTGCCCAAGGTGAAGCGCATCGTGCTGATGGGCGGGGCGCTGGCGCTCGGCAACATCACCCCGGCGGCCGAGTTCAATATCCATGTCGACCCGCACGCCGCCGCGATTGTCTTCAGCTGTGGCCGCCCGATCGTGATGATGGGGCTCGGCGTCACCCATCAGGCGATCGCCTCGCATGAACAGGTCGCCCGCCTCATCGCCTTCGGCAACGCGGCGGGGCGGGCCGTGCACGGCATGCTGACGCGTCCACGCCCCGGCGGGCTCGGTACCGCCGGCCATCCGATGCACGACCCTTGCGTGATCGCCTGGTTGCTCTGGCCGGAACTCTTTGCCGGGCGTGACTGTTTCGTCGAGGTCGAGACCGGTGACGGCCCGTTGCGAGGGCGGACCACCATTGACTGGAACGGCCGGCTCAAGCGGCAGGCCAATGCCCATGTCGTCGCGAGTGTCGAGGCAGAGGCGCTGTTCCAGCGCCTGTTCGACCGGCTCGCGACGTTGCCGTGAGCAGGATGCGAAAAAGTGGGAACCGGTTTTTCGCAGTAATCCCGCTCCAAACTATCTAGCGGAGAAGGATATGGCCCATTTCGTCGAGGAGCTGCAGCGCGAAGCCGAGCGCGCGATCATGGCGATGCAGACCGCTGCCCTCGCCGCCCGCCAGCTCCATGCCCGCGCCGAACTGATGCGCCATATGCTGACCACCGCCCGCAAGGTCGCCGGCAAGCCGAAGGCCGAGGCGGTCGAGACGGTGGTGCGCGAGTGGATGGATGCCTGGAACCTCGGCCGGCAGGACTGGCCGCATATCGCCCGCGAGATGGAGGCCTTCACCGCGGCCTTCCACGATTATGCCAATGAGCCCGGTGATGGGAACGACGGCGCCTTGCGCAAGGCTTGCGACGCGCTCGACGCCGTCCTCGCCCGCGAGAACACCTCGATCAGCGACCAGATGGCCTTCCGTTCGCAATGCGCCCATCGCTGGTGGGAGCTGGTGGTGCCGGTGCCGGCGGATCTGCCGGACGCGAAGCCGCGACCCTCGGTGCCGCCTCTCGATGCCGAGGCGCCGTTCTGGCAGTCCGGTTGTGCCGCGTTCTGTCGCTGAGGGCGCGCCGATGATGCCGCCACAGCTGACGCTTCGCCCTGCCGCTCCGTCTGATGCCGAGGCCTGCCAAAAACTTTCGGCGGCGATCGGGTGGCCGCATCGGCGCGAAGATTGGGAGTTTGCGCTCGCGCTCGGCCAGGGCTTCGTCGTGTCGAGCGAGGAGGACGTCGTCGGCATCGGGCTCTGGTGGGGTTTTGGCGCGACCCATGCCACGCTCGGCACGATCATCGTCGCGCCGGACCGGCAGGGGCAGGGCATCGGCAAATTGCTGACCGAGCAATTGATCGCGGCGACCGAGGGGCGGACGCTCGGGCTGGTCGCCACGGCACAGGGCGAGCCGCTTTATGGCAAATACGGCTTCATCGCCATCGACGAAGTCCGCCAGCACCAGGGCGACTGGCCGGAACTTGGCGCGCCCGTCCTCGCCGCGAATGAGAGCATGCGTCCGGCCGCCGCCGCCGATTTGCCGCTATTGGCCCAGCTCGACGGCGAGGCGACGGGACTGCCGCGCGCGTCCGTCCTCGAGGCTTTGCTGGCGCGCGGCCATGCGATCCTGATCGAGCGCGACGGCGCGCCGGCCGGCTTCGGCTTCCTGCGCCGGCACGGGCATGGCTGGCTGATCGGCCCGGTTGCAGCCCACGACGATGCCGCCGCCTGCAATCTGATCGCGGCGCTGCTGGCCGCCCGCCGCGGCGATTTCGTCCGGATCGACGTGCCGGCCCGCACCGGCCTCGGCGCCTGGCTGAGCGAACGCGGCCTGCCGCTCGTCGCCTCCGGCGTGGTGATGGCGCGCGGCGCTGCACCGGTCGCGCGCGGCCCGGCGCATCGTTTCGCTCTGGTCAACCAGGCGATGGGCTGACCAGCATCGCCGCGGCGCGCGGAGCCTGCGCCTGCAGCCCGCTCCAGCCGTGCCAGGCTGTGTAGAGGCCGACCAGCACGATCAGCGCGCCTGAGACATAGGGCGCGCGCGCCGCGACCGTCGACAGCCAGTTGGAGCGCTTCTCGATGGCGCGCAGGCTGAGCGAGGCGGCGATGCCGACGCAGACCAGCGTGATCGCCAGCCCGATCGAGAAGCACAGCACCAGCACGGCGCCGAGCGCAACCTCGCGCAGTTGCATGCAGATCAGCAACACGGTGATCGCCGCCGGGCAGGGGATCAGTCCGCCGGTCAATCCGAACAGCACGATCTGCCAGGTCGTCACCGGCCGGTCGGTGAAGCGCTGGCGGATGTCCTCTGCATGGTCGCGCTGATGCGCGTCCATCGGCTCATTGTCCGCGGCATCGCTGTGATCGCGGCTATGGCTGCGCCCGTGCGAGTGGCCATGAGCATGGGAGTGCCCGTGACTATGCCCATTGCTATGACTGCGGTCAGCCGGGCGTAGCGCGCGCTGCTCTGCCCAGGTCCGCCAGAGCATCCAGAGCGCGATGGCGATGATGATCGCGCCGGAGGCGAGCTGGAACCAGGGCTCGGTCGCTTCGGCGTCGAGATCGCGCGCCAGATAGAGGCCGCCGAGCGCGACGCCCCAGACGACGAGCGTGTGCGAGAGCGTCGCGGCGAGCCCGAGCAGCATCGCCTGCAGCACCGAGCCACGGATGGCGACGATGAAGGCCGCCATCATCGTCTTGGAATGGCCGGGCTCGAGCCCGTGCAGCGCGCCGAGCAGGATCGCGCTCGGAATGAACAGCCAGGCATGGCCAGCGCCCTGCGCCAGCAACTCGGTGAAGGTCGGCACGAATGCGTGCTCCGGATCCGGAACGGATCGCGCGCTGCCGTGCCGTCCGGCCTTGCCGGAGCTGGTCGGGGGCGCCCGTCTCGTCCTCGCCCGCCCGATCGCCGGGACGCGCCCGGTCTCGCGCCGGCGCCTGCCTGATCGGGGGCCGCTTGTGCAGCGGCTATGTCGATCTATAACCTCCCGGGGAGGATAGGATCAAGCTGCAGGACCCGGAATGCAGGACGAAGAGCACGCCAGGATCCACCATCACCGGCACCCGGAGATCATCACCCGGCTGAAGCGGGCCGAGGGGCATCTGCGCTCGACCATCGAGATGGTCGCCAATGTCCGCTCCTGCCTCGAGATCGCGCAGCAATTGCAGGCGGTCGAAGGCGCGATCGCCAACGCCCGCAAGATCCTGATCCAGGAGCATATCGGCCATTGCCTCGAGGAGGCCGCCGGCAGCCTGCCAGCCGAGTCGCGCGCGCTGCTCGCGGAGTTCAAGGCAGTCACCAAGTTCCTCTGAACGCCCTCCGCGAATGGCCGGGTTGCCGAAGCGGCGCTGGCGGTTCGGCGCCGGGTCGCGCAAGATCGTTCCTGAAACGATTTAAACTCGCATCCGACGGGAGGAATGATGCTCGAAGATCTGAAGGGGCTGCGCGCCCTTGTCACCGGCTCCAGCACCGGCATCGGCGCCGGCGTGGCCAAGGCTTATGCGGCGCATGGCATGCGCGTCGTGGTGCATTACAAGTCGAGCGAGGCCGAGGCGAACGCCGTCGCCGCCGAGATCAGGGCCGCTGGCGGCGAGGCGCATGTGCTGCAGGCCGATGTCGCCGAGAGCGCGCAGGCGGTCGACCTCGTCAACAAGGCCGCCGACAAGCTCGGCGGGCTCGACGTGCTCGTCAACAATGCCGGCGCGCTGGTGAAGCGCACGCCGATCGCCGAGATCGAGGACGAGTTCTTCGACGCCGTGGTCGATCTCAATGTCCGCTCGGTGGTGATGGCATCGAAGGCGGCGCTGCCCTATCTGAAGACATCCGGCAGCAAGGCGAGCGTCATCAATCTGAGCTCAATCGCCGCGCGCAATGGCGGCGGCCCCGGCTCCTCGCTCTATGCCAGCTCCAAGGCCTTTGTGCTCAACCTGACCCGCGGCATGGCCAAGGAGTTCGTGCCCTTCGGCATCCGCGTCAACGGCGTCTCACCGGGCGTGATCATGACGCCGTTCCACGAACGCTATTCGACGCCCGAGCAGATCGAGGCGATGCGCAAGACCGTCCCGATGGAGCGCGTCGGCACGCCGCAGGACAATGTCGGCGTCTTCCTCTTCCTCGCGAGCCCCGCGATGAGCGGCTACATCACCGGCCAGACCATCGAGGTGAATGGCGGTCAGTACATGGTCTGACCGCGACTGTGGCTTCGGCGTCCTTGACGGGTATCGCTGCAGCCGAGCATGGTCCGGGCTGCAAGCGGGACCTGGGGTAGTCAGTGATGCCGATCAGCCGCAAAGATCTGCTGTCGCCAGCCGCCCGACCTGGTGGCCGGGGCCCGGCAGCCGTCTTCATGGCGGTTTTCCTCGCCGGTTGCGCCGGCGACGTGAAGGGTGTGCTGCTGCCCGTTACCGCGACGGCCCCGGGCACCAGCAAGGTCACCATGCTGGTGGCGACGACGCGTGCCGCCGATCCGGATGCCGGCGTGCTGTTCTCGGGCGAGCGCGGCAAGCCGGCCTTTGTCGAGATGACCATCTCGTTGCCGCCCGCCAGCCGCCGCAAGATCGGCGAGGTGCAGTGGCCGAGCCGGCTGCCGGGCAATCCCGAGACCGATTTCGTCACGCTCAAGGTCGACAAGCTGGATGCCAAGACCGGGTTGGCGCGCCTGCACGAGCGTGTCTCGCGGGTGCCGAAGCGCCGCGTCATGGTCTTCGTCCACGGCTTCAACAACCGCTTCGAGGACGCGGTCTATCGCTTCGCCCAGATCGTCCACGATTCCGACGCGAATGTCGTGCCCGTGCTGTTCACCTGGCCGTCGCGGGGCTCGCTCTTCGCCTATGGCTACGATCGCGAGAGCGCGACTTATTCTCGCAACGCGCTCGAGGAGCTGCTGCAGGGGCTGGCGCGCGATCCGGCCGTCGGCGAGGTCTCGCTGCTGGCTCACTCCATGGGTAACTGGGTTGCACTGGAGTCGTTGACCCAGATGGCGGTGCGCAATCGTGGCATTCCGGCAAAAATCGCCAATGTCATGCTCGCCTCGCCCGATGTCGACGCCGACGTCTTCCGCACGCAGATCGCGGAGATGACGGGACGACGCCCGAAGTTCACTCTCTTCGTCTCCCAGGATGATCGGGCCCTTGCGATCTCGCGCCGGGTCTGGGGCGGCAAGGATCGCCTCGGCGCCGTCGACCCTGATGTCGAGCCCTACAAGAGCGAGTTCGAGGCGGACAAGATCACGGTCCTGAATCTCACCAAGCTGCGCACCGGCGACAAGCTCAATCACGGCAAGTTCGCCGAGAGCCCGGAGGTGGTGAAACTGATCGGCACGCGTCTCGTCGATGGCCAGCCGATCACCGATTCACGCGTCGGCCTCGGCGAGCGCCTGATCGAGGTCACCGGCAGCGCTGCGGCAGCGGTCGGCACCGCCGCTGGCATTGTGGTCACCGCCCCGATCGCGGTGGTCGACCCGCAGGTACGCCGCCACCTTGGCGACCGGGTCGAGCATCTCGGCAACAATATTCAAGACGCCGGAGCCGCCGTCGGCGACACCGTGACGACGCCGTTCCAGCCCCAGGGTGCCCCGCGCTGAGCGGAAGCCTTATCGGCTGAAGCGGATCGGCACCGAGAGCGAGATCGCCCCGCCACCGCCGACACCCGCCGGCGGAGCCGGAACCGGGCTGGCGCGGCGGATCATCGCCGCCGCTTCGGCGTCCAGCGCCGAATCCCCGGAAGAGCCGACGACGCGCGAGGACAGCACGTTGCCGCTGCGGTCGATCGCGAAGGCAACCTGGACCGTGCCGGGGCTCGCGCCGCCCGGAAAGCGCTTGTAGCGGTTGAGATGGGCGATCAGCGAGCCGCGCCAGGAGGCGGTCGAGACTGTCGGCTGGCTTGCGCTACCCTGCGCCGCGCTGGTTGGCGCCGCGGCGCGCTGCTCGGACGGCTTGGGCGCCACCGCTTCCGGCGCCCGGCGCTCGACCGGCTTGCGCTCGACGACCCTGGGCTTCGGCTTCTCTTTCTTCTTCTCGACGACCTTTGGCGGCGGCTTCTTCTCCACCGGCTTCAACTCGGGCGGAGGCGGCAGCAGCACGGCATCGAGCTTCGGGATCTGCGGCAGCTCTGGCAGCTTGACCTCCGGCTGCTCGACCGGGATCGGCTCCGGAACGGGTTCCGGTTCAGGCTCGGGCGGTGGCGTTTCCTTGATCGGCTCGGGTGGCGGCGGCTCAGGCTCCGCCCGCTCTGGCGCGACCGGCAGCTCCTCCAGCGGCGCTTCGGGCGCGACCGAGAGTGCGGCGAGTTCGATCATCACCGCCGGCTCCGGCGCGCCGGCAGCAGCTTCCGTCGGGCGCCAGTGCACGCCGACCCAGGCGAGCCCGCCATGGAGGGTGGCGACGGTGAGCGCCGCCGCACCCCAGCGCAGCGCGGCGAGCCAGCGGCGGTCGGGCGCCGAGGCGATCATGGCTTGCCGGCTCCCTGGCCGGTGTCCTCGAGCCCGACCAGCGCGATCTTGAGATAGCCCGCCTGGCGCAGCTTGTTCATCACGTCCATCAGCTCGCGATAGGCCACCGCCCCATCGGCGCGCAGGAAGACGCGCTGCTCGCGGTCATTGCTGGTCTGGCGGTCGAGTACCGCCTGCAATTGCTCGCGCGGCACCGTGTCGTTGCCGAGCGCGAGCGAGAGATCCTGCTTGACGGTCAGGAAGATCGGCTTGTCGGGCCGCGGCTGCGTTTGCGCATTCGAGACTGGCAGGTCGACTGCGACATCGACGGTCGAGAGCGGCGCCGCGACCATGAAGATGATCAGCAGCACCAGGATCACGTCGATGAACGGCGTGACATTGATCTCGCTGACTTCGCCGAGATCGCCGTCCTGCGGTTCCTTGAGCGAAACGGCCATCGTATCACTCCGCCGGCACGCGCGGCATGGCCGCCGGCTGGGCGGGGACCGCATGCAGGTTGGCGCGGACCTGCTGCGCGGCTTGACGGCGCAGTCGTTCGAGATCGCGCGAGAGATGGCGCAGCACCTCGCCAGACGCATCGGACAGCGTCGCGCGGTAGCCGCTGATGGCGCGGGCGAAGACGTTGTAGATGATCACGGCCGGGATCGCGGCGACGAGACCGATCGCGGTTGCGAGCAGGGCCTCGGCAATGCCCGGCGCGACCACGGCGAGGTTGGTCGTCTTCGACTGGCTGATGCCGATGAACGAATTCATGATGCCCCAGACCGTGCCGAACAGGCCGACGAAGGGGGCAGTCGAGCCAATGGTGGCGAGCAGGCCGGTGCCGCGCGCCATCGAACGGCCAGCACGCGCCTCGATCCGCGACAGAGCGATCGCCGCACGCTCCTTGATGCCGTCCTCGCCGAGGTCGCCGGAGCGCTCGCGCTCGCTCTGGGCGGCGCCGACCAGTTCAGCCACGGTGCCGCGTGCCCGGCCCTTGCGCCCGGTGATCGCCTGCGCGGCGTCGTCGAGATTTGCCGCTTCGACCAGTCGGCGAACGGCTCGCTGCGCGCGTGTCTTCGCGGCGGCGAGCTCGAGCGCCTTGGCGAGCCAGATCGTCCAGGTCACGAGCGAGGCGAAGGCAAGGCCGAGCATCACCGCCTTAACGACGATGTCGGCGGCCATGAACATGCCCCAGGGCGACAGGTCGTGCGGCAGGGTCGCCTGCGCCGCCGCGGGTGCCGGCGTCGGGCTGGGAGCGGGAATGGTAGCAGGGACAGCTGTCGGCGTCGGGGTGATCTGGCCGGTGGGAGCAGGAGCGGCCGGCGTGGTGACGCTCGGCGCCGGCACAGCTCCGCCATGGGCGCCGGAAGGGCTTTGCTGGGGAGCGGGCGCGGTTTCGGTCGGTGCGGTCTGGGCAAGGACGATCGAGCTCGTCATCGGGGCGGCGGCGAGGCCCGCTGCAAACAGGATTGTACCGATCAAACGCTGCATCGACTCTGGTCCACGGTCTTGCGGCGCTCCTCACCGCCGGGAGCGCTTTCAGGGCGAGGCCGGCCTCAATCGAAGCGTCCTCGGGTGATCGCGGAGCGCCGACCCTGGAAGGGACAGCGTCGAAGGCGACCGTCCCCAGCAGTTAAACCAGACGGAATTGGTTAGCAAATACAATAGTTTACACGTATTCTAAAGTAACGTGGCTGCCACCTTTGGTCCGGAACAGTTCAACTATTCCGGGGACTTCCCTCGATCGCAGGGTTGCTTCACGGTCGCGCGAGCACCGCACCGGGATTGAGGATGCCGAGCGGGTCGAATGCCTGCTTGACCGCTCTCATCAACTCCAGTGCCTCCGGCTGGGTATGCAGCGTCAGCGCGCCTGTCAGGCTGCGGCCGATGCCGTGCTCGGCGGTGATGCTGCCGCCGAAAGCGCCGATGATCGCGAAGACGCGCTCGTTGACTACGGTGGCGAGGTCGCCGAGCCGATCCCGCGGAGTTTCTTGCGGAAACAGCAGGACGACATGGATGTTGCCGTCGCCGACATGGCCGACGAAGAGCGTTCTGGCCTCCGGGAAACAATCGGCCGCCATCGCCTCGACCGCCGTGATGAAGGCGGGCACGTCAGCGACCGCAACGCTGGTGTCATGCGAGACGATCGGGCCGGCGCGGCGGTTCGCTTCCGCGACGGCGAAGCGCAGATGCCAGATCGCCTTGGCCTGTGTTTCGCTCTGCGCGATGGCCGCATCCTGAAGCAGACCCTGTTCCAGTGCCGTTCCGAGCGTCTCGGTCAGCAGCTCGCTAACCCGTCCTGAGGGATCGCTGTCGGCGAGCTCGATGAAGACATACCAGCTGTGCCGCCGTTCCAGGGGCAAGGCTGTGCCAGGCACGAGGTCCAGAGTAAGGCCCATCTCGCCATCGCACATCAGTTCGAAGCTGGAGATGCGTTCGCCGGCCGATTGCTTCAGCAAGGACAGCAGCTTCAGCGCGGCCGATGGGCTGTCGAGACCGCACAGCGCCGTTGCGCTGACACGCGGCCTTGGAAACAGCCTAAAGGTCGCGGCAGTAACGATCGCCAGCGTACCTTCCGAACCGATCACGAGCTCGCGCAGCGCATAACTGGCATTGTCCTTGCGCAGTGGCTTCAGGCCATGGATCACGGCGCCGTCGGCGCGGATATATTCGAGGCCGAGCACCAGATCGCGTACCGTGCCGTAGCGGATAACGTTGATGCCGCCGGCATTGGTCGCGACCACGCCGCCGATCTGGCACGAGCCTTCGCTGCCGAGGCTGAGCGGGAAGAGCCGGTTATTGTTTGCGGCCGCCTGCTGGACATCGGCGAGGATGCACCCGGCCTCGGCGATCAGCGTATCACCTTGGGTGTCGACAGCCCGGATCTTGTTCAGGCGCGCCAGCGAGAGCACGACGGCCGCGCCCGAAGCATCCGGTGTCGCTCCGCCTGAGAGCCCGGTATTGCCGCCTTGCGGCACGACAGGCGTACGGGTCGCCGTCGCCCAGCGCAGGATGGCCGAGACCTCCTCGACGTTGCGTGGCCGGAGCAGCGCCAGCGCCGCGCCCCGGTGCTTGCCGCGCCAGTCGGTGAGGTGCGGTGCCATCCTCTGCGGATCAGTAGTGATTGCGGTCGGATCGAGCACGGCGCGCAGATCGTCGAGCGCAGCCATTGCCTCAGACCGTGCCGGCATCGACGATGAAGTTCTGGCCGGCGCACATGCGCGAGACGTCGGAGCAGAGGAAGAGCACCATCTGGGCGACGTCTTCCGGCAGGATCTCGCCCTTGAGCGCCTGTGCGGCCTGGTTGGCCGCGCTCTTCTCCGGCGTCCACCACTGCCTGCGCTGGCGCTCGGTCATCACCCAGCCGGGCGTGACGCAGTTGACCCGGACCCCGTCCGGCCCGAGCGCCCGCGCCAGCGAGCGCGTAAAGCCGATCACCGCCGATTTCGCCGTGGTATAGGCGATCATGTGCGGCGAGCCCTTCATCCACGAGGTCGAGGACAGGTTGACGAGCGCGCCGCCACCGAGGCCGCGCATGTCGGGCGCCAACGCCTGCGCCACGAACATCATCGGCCGCAGGTTCACGGCGAGGCGATCGTCCCAGTAGGCTTCCGTCACCGCCTCGAAATCGTGCCGCTCGTCATGGCCGGCGTTGTTGATGCCGATGGCGAAGGGACCATGGATGGCGCGCGCCGCCGCGATCGCAGTTTGTGTTGCGGGAACGTCCCGCAAATCGACGGTATGAAAGGAGACTGCGCCGCTAGCGGCGGTGAGTTCCGCCGCCAGCCTTTCGCCACGCTCGACGTTGCGATCGAGGAAGGCGACCTTGCAGCCTTGCCGCGCCAGCGCCTCGACGATGGCACGGCCGATGCCGTCGGCCCCACCTGTGACGAGCGCGGCCTTGCCGGCGAGGTCGGGATAGCTGGCTTCGATCGTCATCCGCCGAATTCCGCTGCCGGCAGACCCGGAACATCGACCGGCAGGGTGAAGAGCCCGCCCGAGAACGGCGCTTCGGCCAGCACGCGCGAGGGCAGACGGATGCGCGCCGAGGTGATGAACAGTGTCTTGAAGTCGAGGCCGCCGAAGGCGAGGCTGGTCGGGCGTGGGACCGGCAGCCAGACCTCGCCGGCGAGCCTCCCGTCCGGCGCATAGCGGTGCAGGCACCAGCCGTCCCAGATCGCGCACCAGACGAAGCCCTCGGCATCGACGGCGAGTCCGTCGGGGCGGCCCGCGGCCTTGTCGATCTCGGCGAAGACGCGGCGGTTGGCGAGCGTGCCGGCGGCCGCGTCGAAATCGTAGGCATAGATTCGGCCATGGGCGGAATCGACGAAATAGAAGCTCCGCCCATCCGGGCTCCAGTCGAGCCCATTGGCGACGGTGAGCCCGCTCTCCTGCCGCTGCCAGGAGAGATCGGGCGAAATCGCGTAGAGCGCGCCGGAAGCGCGGCTGGCGTCGAGCCGCATCGTTCCGGCCCAGAGCCGGCCCTGCCGGTCGCATTTGCCGTCGTTGAAGCGGTTGTCGGGAATGTCGGCTTCGGGATCGGCGAGCCGCGTCAGGCGGCCGCTGGCGAAGTCGAAGGCCTCCAGCCCCTCCTGCGTCAGCGCCACCAGCCCGCCGCCGCGGCGGCCGAGCACGGCGCTGACCAGGCGCGGCAGCGTGACTTCCTCATTGTTGCCGGTTGCCGGGTCGAAGCGGTTGACCGAGGGCGCGAGGATATCGACCCAGTAGAGCCGCTGTTCGCCGGCTGACCAATACGGCCCCTCGGCGAGATGCGCGCCCCAGGGCAGCACGCATTGGACGTTCGGATCGACCGGCCGCGCCGAGCGCGGAGCCGGGGAAATGTTCATCTGCGTCGCGCCGACATTGCCGGAGATCTGCCGCGCCGCCGCCATCAGGTCGCGGCCGGTGGTGTGCAGCCGCTCCCGCGTCAGCCGCGAGGACGGGCCGAACACGCCGATCGCGGCGACGGCCCGGCCGGTATGGTCGAAGATCGGCGCCGCGACCGAGGCGACGCCGGCGACATGCTCTTCTTGCGAGACGGCGTAGCCGCGCGCCCGGGTCAATGCGAGGTCGGCGGCGAGCGCCTCCTCCTCGGTGATGGTCGTCTCGGTGAAACGCTCGAGCTTCAGCCGGTCGACGAGGGCGCGCTGTTCATGCGGCTGGACGAAGGCGAGCAGGGCCTTGCCGCCGGCGGTGCAGTGCAGCGGCGCCCGCCGGCCGATCTCGATGCGGAAGCCATAGGGGCCGCCGCGGCTGCGCTGGTCGATATAGAGCACCTCGCCATTGTCGATGGAGCAGAGGGCCGCAGTCTCGCGCGTCTCCTCGGCGAGCCGGTCGAGCGCCGGCGCGCCCGCGCCGCGCAGGTCGAAGGATTCCCAGACGCGGTGGGCGAGCTCGAACAGGCGATGGCCGAGCCTGTAGGTGTTGTCGCTCTCCTCGTGCCGGATCAGGCGGAAGGTCAGAAGCGTGTTGAGCATGCGCGCCAGCGTGCCCTTCGGCAGGCCGGTCGCGACTTGCAGGTCACGGAAGCGCGGTGGCGCCGGCGCTTCGCCGATCACGTCGAGCAGATAAAGGCCCTTGGCGAGGGCAGCCGCGCCGGTCGGAACGTCGCGCTCGCCCGGAGTCAGGACACGCGCTTCATCCGCGCCTGCGCCGCCTCGCCGATCATGCGCTCGAAGGTCCATTGCGGCTCAAATCCCAGTTCGGTCCGGATTCTGGCGTTCGACGTCTCGTAGAAGACGCCGGCGCCCGGCAGGTCGATGGTCTTCAACGGCAGTCCCGTCAACTCCGCCATCGGCGGCAACGCCACGGCGAAGTCGACCGGCGCGGTCGCGCCGAGGTTATAGGTGCGCCCCATGGCGCGCTCGTCGGTGAGCGCGAGCAGGATGCCGGCGACCATGTCGCGCGTATCGGTGATGTGCATGCGGAAGGGGCGCCCGGCCTCGTTGCGCGAGAGCACCAGTGCCTCGCCCCCGTCATCGATGGCACGCAGGGCTGCGACAGTCGCCGCATTGCCGAAGCCCTCCTGCTGCCGGATTTTCGGATGCAGGAAGAAGCGTGGGCCGGAGAAAAAGCTGCCGGGGTCGAGCAGCTCGCCCGCATCCTGTGTGTGTGAGAAGCGCAGGATCGTCGCGGGCGTCCCGCTCGTCCGCTCGAAGAAACGCACCAGCTCCTCGCCGAGCAGCTTGCTCAGCCCATAAGGCGAGCGTGGCTTCAGCGGGTGGTCCTCGTCGATCGGCTGATAGTCGGGAACGTTCTCCGGATAGACCTCGCCGGAGGAGGCGAAGACGAGGCGCTTCGGGCTCGCTGCAGCGGCCTCCTCCAGCAGGATGCGCGTGCCCTCGACATTGGCGGAGAACAGCCTGTCGCGGTCGGCCGGCAGCCAGGACATGAAGGCGCCGAGATGCAGGATCGCCTCGGCGCCCTGCACGGCCTCCTTCGCGGCGGCGCGATCGTCGAAGCCACCGAGCACCTCGCGATAAGCGGGATGATCGATGCCGCTGGCGCGCAGGTCGAAGCCGGTGACGCGATGCCCCGCTTCGAGCAATTGGCGGGCGACGCGCGAGCCGACACGTCCAGCGCTGCCGGTGACCAGGATGGTGCTCATCGGATCGCCTCGCCGCTGGCGGCATCGAAGACATGCAAGCGCGCCGGATCGAAGGACAGCGTCAGCGTCGCCTCGGGCGGCCGTGGCTCGGGATTGATCAGACGCGCGATCAGCGAAGTCCGCCGCGACTCATCCTCGCCGCCGGAACTCGCCTCGCGGCGGTGCTCCTCAGGCAGATCGACATAGACATATTGCTCGCTGCCCAAACTCTCGATCAGCCGCGGGGCCACCGTGAACGAGACCTGTCCGGAACCGGCGGAGATATGTTCGGGCCTGAGCCCGACGACGATCTCCTTGCCGGCAAGCCTAGCGGCGTTCGCGACGGGCAGCGTCACATCGTGGCCGAACAGCTTTGCCGTAGCTCCGCCGCCCGCCGCCTCGGCCTTCGCCTTGAGGAAGTTCATGCCGGGCGAGCCGATGAAGCCGGCGACGAAAAGATTGGCTGGCTCGCGGAACATCACGTCGGGCGAGGCGATCTGCTGGATCGCGCCATCCTTCATGATGACGATGCGGTCGGCCATCGTCATCGCTTCGGTCTGGTCGTGGGTGACGTAGATCGTGGTGACGCGCAGCCTTTTGTGCAGGGCGCTGATCTCGGCGCGGGTGTGGACCCGCAGCTTGGCGTCGAGATTGGAGAGCGGTTCGTCCATCAGGAAAGCCTGCGGCTCGCGTACGATCGCCCGGCCGAGCGCGACGCGCTGGCGCTGGCCGCCGGAGAGCGCCCGCGGCCGGCGTTCGAGCAGATGGTCGATGCCGAGGATCCTGGCGGCGTCCGTGACCCGCCGCTCGATCTCGACTGGGTCGGTGCCGCGCATCTTCAGGCCGAAGCCCATGTTCTTGGCGACCGTCAGATGCGGATAGAGCGCATAGTTCTGGAAGACCATGGCGATGTCGCGATCGCCCGGCGCGAGGTCGGTGACATCGCGCTCGCCGATCGCGATCGTGCCGGAGGAGGCTTCTTCCAGCCCGGCGAGGATCTTCAGCATGGTCGACTTGCCGCAGCCGGAGGGGCCGACGAGGACGACGAACTCGCCATCGGCGATGTCGAGCGAGAACGCCTTGAGGACGGCGAGCCCGCCATAGGATTTGGTGACGCTGTCGATACGGATTCCAGCCATGCGGGTTTTCTTACTTCTCGGCCCCGGCCGTCAGGCCGCCGACGAGATAGCGTTCGAGGAAGAGGTAGATCGCGAGGATCGGCAGGGCGACGAGGATGGAGGCGGCGGAGATGTCGCTCCAGTTCGAGATGTACTCGCCCTTCATCGTGGTGATGCCGAGATTGGCGGTCCAGTTGCCCTGGGCGTTGGTCAGGAACGTCCTGGCATAGGCATAGTCCGACCAGGACAGCACGAAACCGTAGAGCGCGGTCGCGGCCAGCCCCGGCGCCGAGACCGGCAGGATCACCCGGACCAGCGCGCCGAGCGGCGAGCAACCGTCGACCATCGCCGCTTGCTCGAGCTCTTGCGGGATCGTGTCGAAATAGCCCTTCAGCATCCAGGTCGTGAACGGGATGATCAACGTGGCGTGCGCCAGAATGATCGACCACAGGCTGCCGATCAGCTCGAGGTTGCGGAAGATGCCGAAGAGCGGGATCACCAGCAGCGTCGCCGGCAGCATCTTGGCGGTCAGGATGAACAGCCCGAGCGACTGGCCGCCACGCACCCGAAAGCGCGACAGGCTGTAGCCGGCGAGCACCGAGACCACCATCGAGATCGCGACCGCGCCGATGGCGGCGAGCGCTGAATTGCCGAGCCAGAGCAGGATCGGCCGCTCGGCCATGATCTGGCCGAACACGCCCCAGCGCGGCTCAGCTGGCCAGAAGCTCGGCGGCAATTGCCGAAGCTGGCTCGGCTCGGAGAGCGCGGTGACGACGAGCCAGTAGATCGGGAAGACCAGAATGGCGCAGGTTGCGACGACGAGCGCGTAGAGGGCTGCGGTACGGAGCGAGCGACGTCTCATGGGCGTCGCTCCTGCCGCTGCCGCGACCTGTCCTCTCCCCCCTTGTGGGGGAGAGCTAGAGAGGGGGGTATGCCACCCTCGACATATATCCAGCTTGGCGCGGAGAGGGCCGCGGGTGCGATACCCCCCTCCCAACCCTCCCCCACAAGGGGGGAGGGCTTGCGCCCGACGCGGCCGCCGTAACTGGCTTCGGACAGCTGAACCATCTCCCGCCTCCTCAGATGTTGTCCGGCGCGCGGGCGATCATCAGCCGGCTCGCGATCACGCAGACGATCAGGGTGATGACGCCGATGGCCGAGGCGTAACCCATCTTGAAGAAGCCGAAGGCCTGCTCGTAGGTCATGATCGAGAGGCTCTGCGTCGCCTTCAGCGGGCCGCCGCCGGTCAAAACGTAGATGATCGAGAAGTCGCGGAAGACCCAGAGCATCACCAGCACCAGCGTGACGCCGATCACCGGCATCAGCGAGGGGATGGTGATGTGGATCAGCCGCTGCCAGGCGCGGGCGCCATCGACCTTGGCGGCGTTGTAGAAATCCTCGGGGATCGACTGCAGGCCGGCCAGCATCATGATCGAGACGAAGGGATAGCCCTTCCAGACCATCACCGTGCAGACCACGGCGAAGGCCGCGTCGGGCGAGGAGAACCAGTTGATCGTCTGGTCGACCAGGCCGAGCTTGATGAAAAGCCAGTTCATCAGGCCGAAGGAGGAATCGAACAGCCAGGCGAAGATCACGACCGCGATCACCTCCGGAATCGCCCAGGGCAGGGCGACGAGCAGCCGTGCCAGCGCCTGGCCCTTGAAGCGGTTGTTGACCAGGAGCGCCGTGCTGAGCCCGAGCAGGAAGCAGAAGAACGAGACGATGGTGACGAGCTTGAAGGTCACCCAGCAGGCGTACCAGAACTCCTCGGAGGCGAAGAGCCGCTCGTAATTGGCGGTGGTGAAGGGTCGGCGCGGCTGATCGAGCCGGGCGATGTTGACGTTCTGGAAGGAGAGATCGACCGAGACGAACAGCGGATAGACGATGATCAGCGCGATCAGCAGCACCGCCGGCGCCAGCAGGAGGTAGCCGAGCCAGTGCCGTCGGCTCGGGCGGGCGAGGTCAAGGAAGGCTGATCGGGGCATGGGTCGGGCTTCCAAATTGGGCGCACGTTCCGCGACAGACCCCCTCTCCCCTTGCGGGAGAGGGCCGGGGTGAGGGGGCTCGCGACGCTGCTGATTAGCGATCGCTGCGCTAGCCGGCAGACGTACCGCGACCCCTCATCCGTCTCGGCTTCGCCGAGCCACCTTCTCCCGCAAGGGGAGAAGGGAAGGCTACTGCTTCTGCAGCGCCTCGGCCTTAGCCTGCATCGTTGCGGCGACGACCTTCGGATCGAGGTCCTGGATGATCATGCGCTGCGATTCTTCCATGACCATCTTGGCGAACTCGTTGAACTGCAGCTCCAGTCCCTTCGGGATCCGGTCGATCTTGGCGTCGGCGGCGGCCTTGGTCGCCTTCACCAGGAGGTCGAAATGCGGCGTGTCCTTGCTCGCTGCCGAGGTGTCGGCGCGCGGGGAAGGCGGCGGCGAGGCGCCCAGCGTCGCATAGCTCGACTGGAACTTGTCCGAGGTCGCGAGCGCGATGAAGTCCCAGACCAGTTTCTTGTTCTCCTTGGGCGCGTCGGCGGCGATGCCGAGCACGTTGGAGGAGCCGCCGACCGGTGGGTTGAACGGCACCATGCCGAGCTTGATCTGGTCCTTGGCCTTGCCCTTCTGGATGATCGGCCAGAGCCACGGCCCGTCCATCTTCAGCGCGATCTTGCCGTCGGCGAACATCTGGCGGACCTCGCCGGCCGGCAGGTCGCGCGGGGTCAGGCTGGTCTTGACGATGGTCTTCCAGCGCGACAGGCCCTCGATCATCTCGGGCGTATTGATCGTCACCTTGCCGGCATCGTTGGTCCAGCGCCCGCCGGCATCGAGCGTGTAGTTCATCATCTCGCTCATATACTGGCCGCCACCGCCCTTGGTCTCATGGCCGGTGCCGAACTGGTCGACGATGCCATCGCCGTTGATGTCCTTGGTCAATTTCCGCGCCGCCGCGAGGAACTCGGCATAGGTCTTGGGGGCCTCGAGACCTTCCTTTTTCAGCAGCTCTTCATTGTACGCGAAGATGTAGCCGAAATAGAGCATCATGGTGCAGACGGTCTGCTTGTTCCAGCTGCAGGTGTCTTGCCCGGCCCAGCCCCTGAGATCGAGTTTCGCCTCCTTGATGTAGGCGTCGAGCGGCTCCAGCCAGCCATTATCGGCGAACTTCTGGAACTCGAAGGAGGCGAGGTGGACGATGTCCGGTGGCTTGCCGCCGGCGAACAGCGTCGTCATCGTGTCGGCATAGGCGCCGCGTTCGACCTTGGTCCATTCGATCTTGACGCCGGGATGGGTCGCCTCGAACTCCTTGATCACCGAGCCCCACCAGTCGCCGACGCCGCGCTCGTCCTTCTGCCAGGAGACGAATTTCAGCACCTTGCCCTGCGCCAGTGCGGCGCTGGGGAGAAAGCCGGCGGCGAGCGCGAGCGCAGCCGCGGACAGTGCAAGTCCAAGCCTTTTCCTCGTCATGGTCTCCTCCTCCCTTGGTTTTATCGTTACAGTCGCTTCAGCAGCTTGAGCGCCTCTTTCGACGGCTCGACCCCGAGGCCGGGCCCGCTCGGCAAACGGTAGAAGCCGTCGCTGCAATCCATGTCGCCTAGGAGCAGCCGCCGGTTCGGTTCGAAGATCGAATGCTGGAATTCGTGGCATTCGACCGCCGCGAGCGCTGAGGATGCATGCAGGCTCGCCGCCAGGAACAGTCCGATGCCAATCGTGGCGTGCGGGATCACCCTGAGGTGATGCGCCTGCGCATAGAGCCCGATGCGCATGAATTCGGTCACGCCCTTATGGCCCATCTCGGGCTGGACGATGGCGCAGGCCCGGCGCGCGACCCGCGGCACGAGATCGTAGACCGTGCGCCATTCCTCGCCCGCCGCGATCGGCGTCGAGACTTTCGCGGCGACGTGGGCAAGCCCGTCGAGATCCTCCGGCTTCACCGGAGCCTCGGCGAACCAGAGCCCGTGCGGCTCCATCGCCCGGATCGCTGCGACGGCCTCTTCGCCGGTGTGGACCCAGTGCATGTCGCAGGCGATGCGTGCCTTCGGCCCGAGCATTTCGCGCAAGGTCTCGATCTCGGCGACATTGCCGTCATCGGCGACGGGAGCGGCGAACTTGAAGCTGTCGAAGCCCTTGGCCTGCCACTCGGCGGCAAAATCGGCTCGCTCCGCCCGCGTCGGCTTGGGCAAACCGGAGATGTAAGCCGGCAAGCGTTCATGCTTCTGGCCGCCGAGCAACTTGACCAGCGGCAGGCTGGAAAGCTTGCCGCAGAGGTCCCAGAGCGCGATGTCGATCGCGGCGAGCGCATCGAGATAGAAGCCGCCGGTATAGCCGCGCACCCGCATCAGGTCGTAGAGATCGTCATGGATGACGCTGACGTCGCGCGGATCGCGGCCGACGACGAAGGGGCCGAGCAGGTCGTCGATGATCGCCATCGCGGCGCCGGGCGCGACGATGCCATAGGTCTCGCCCCAGCCGACCGCGCCGCTCGCGGTCTCGATCCGGGCGACCACGGTGCGATCGACCGTCGGATAGACGGTGCGGTTGCCCTTGCGGACGATATAGCCGTGATCGTTGATGCGCTCGCCTTCGCGCAACGCGCCGAGATAGGGCGTCTCGCGCGGGATGGTTATCGAGAAGACCTCGACGCGGGCGACGCGCTCGGCCATCACGCCTCTCCGGCGAGGGCAGGCGCGCGCGCTTCGACCGCCATCAGGTCGGCGCAGGCCTCCAGCCAGGCGTCGATCTCGGCGACATCCCGGGCATCCATCGGCGGCACCTTCGCCCGCACGACCTGGTTGGTCAGCACGCCGCGCCTGGTCAGCACATGCTTGGTGAAGGCCATGCGGAAATTGAACTGGATCACCAGCAGCGGCAGCGTGCGCATATAGAGCTCGCGCGCACGGGCGAGGTCGCCGCTGCGATAGGCCCGGTCCATCACGACATGCACATCGGCGAACTCGACCGCTGGCATCGCGCCGCAGGCGCCGCGATTGTATTCGTCGATCAGGTAGCGCGCGCCGCCGCCGCCGATGACGCCTTTCAGATGCGCCGGCTTGCCGGCTGCGATCGCCGAAATGGCGAGGCCCGACGGCAATGTCTCTTCCTTGACATAGGTGATCGCCGGGTTGTCGCGGACGATCGCCAGAATCGCCTCGGGCTTGAGGTCGGAGCCGCGCGGCGCCGGTGCGTTCTGCAGCACGATCTCGATGCCGGGCACGGCTGCGGCGATCTCGGCATAGAAGGCCGAGACGGCTTCGGTCGTGGTGCCGACGCTCTTCGGCGCCTGGATCATGACATGGCTGACGCCGTTGGCGAGGGCTTCGCGGCAATGCGAGATCGCCTCGAGCGCAGTCGGCGCGCTTGCGCCGGCGACGATCGGCAGCCGCCCGCCGATGCGGGCAACCACGACCTTCAGCAGGGCGCCCCGCTCGGCCGCAGAGAGATCGTCGACCTCGCTGGCGAAGCCCGGGAACACCACGCCGTCGACACCACAGGCGAGGGCAAAATCGACGATCCCCGCCATTGCGTCGGGATCGATCGCCCCTGTCTGCGTGAACGGCGTCGGCAACACCGGGAGCATGCCCTGCAGCACTGCGTTCCTCCTGTTGATCCATATTATGGATCATTTGTTTTCTAATATGGACCGTACTTCTCATACTGCGGATCGTCAAGCGCGCATGAAAAAGCCGCCGGGCAGATGCCCGGCGGCTTTGGTGGTTCAGCAGCAGTTGGTCCTGGTTAGTGCTTGTGAGCTTCGGCCGGGGCGCGGGCGCCGACCGATTGCACGGAGAACTCGACCGGAACCGGCCCGGCCTTCTCGAAGGTCAGCGTGCCTTTGACCGTCTCGCCTTCCTTGAGCTGGCGCTTCAGATCCATGAACATGATGTGGTAGCCGCCGGGCTTCAGCTCGGTCTTGGCGCCCGGCTTGAGCTCGACGCCATCGGGCAGGCCGCGCATGGTCATCACGCCGTTATTGACAGCCATTTCGTGGATCTCGACCTTGCCGGCGATCTCGCTGCTGCCGCCGAGCAGGCGGTCGGGCGTGGCTCCGGTGTTGGTGACCGCGACATAGCCGCCGGCGACCTTGGCGCCGGCCGGGGTCGCGCGCGTCCAGGGTTGTTCGATCTTGAGCGGGCCAGCGGTGTAGTCCTGCGCCAGGACTGTGCCGCAGCTCAGGGCGAGAGCCGCAGCGGTGAGGGCGAGGCGAAACTTGATCATGTCGAGGCTCCTTGCGTGATCAAAGGGAGAGGCGGGTCTTGGCGAGTTCGGCATTGCGCCTTGCGGCATCGATCAGGGGCTTGCGCCGAGCCAATACGTCGCTGGTGAGCTTGGTGCCGGCGCGCTCGGGCGTGCCGGCGTCGAAAGGCGGCTGCGGATCATACTCCAGCACGAGCTGGATCAACCGCGCCGTCTCCTCATCGCGCAGCTTGGCAGCGATCGTCAGGCCGAAATCGAGACCGGCGGTGACGCCGCCGCCGGTGATGCGGTTGCGGTCGCTGACCACCCGCTTGGCCTCGACGGTCGCCCCCATCAGTGCCAGCAGGTCGCGAATGTACCAGTGGCCCGTGGCGCGGTAGCCGTTGAGGAGCCCGGCGGCGGCGAGCACCAGCGACCCCGTGCAGACGGCGGTCACGTAGCGGGCGCGCGCGCCGCGATCGGCGAGAAAGGCGAGCGTCTGCGCATCGTCCATCAGCGCGACGCTGCCCTTCAGCCCGCCCGGGATGAACAGGACGTCGAGCTCTGCCGGGCAATCGGCATAGCTCGTGCTCGGCGTGACCGGCAGCCCGAGATCGTTCGCGACCGGTTGCCGATCCTTCCAGACCAGATGCAGTTCCGCCCGCAGCAGCGAGAACACGGTCAGCGGCCCGATCAGATCGAGCATCACCATGTCCGGATGCACCAGCATCGCGATCCGCGGGGTGCTCGTTCCCGCAGACTGGGCCAGCGTAGCTTGCGGCAGTCCGGCGAGCAGTCCAGATAGCGCGCCGGCTGCCGCCAATCCCGTCCAGTCGCGCCTTGTAATCTCGCTCGTCATGGCCTGATCTCCACGGTCTCCTTGAGGCGGATCATCTCGAAATCCGAGACCAGGATCTCAAGCTCGACGGTCCAGCGGCCGGCGACGGGAAGCGTCAGGTTGTTGACCTGCCAGTCACTGTCCTGCTGTCGGACGGCCTGCCGTTCGATCGGCTCTATGCCGGCGGCGGGATTGGCGAACGACAGGCGAAGTTCCCTGGCATTGAGCGGGCCGAACTCGCCATTCAGCAGCGCGACGGTGATCGTCACGGGCCCGACCCGGCCCGGCGTCACGCTGACATCGGCCATCGCCTTCTCGGTGTGGATATGGACGCTCGCCGGCTGCGCCGCAGCCGCGATGAGCGCGCGCGGCGGCGGCGTGAAGCGCCAGAGCGCTGCCGTGCCGAGGATGGCGAGCACCACGACGATCTCGGCGGCAACGACCCGGCGCAGCAGCCGCGATACGGCAATCTGTCCCGCTGCGGCCTTTGCCGTCAGCCGGTAGCGGTTGAAGCTCGCGAGCCCGAGCAGGATCGCGACCAGCCCGAGCTTGGCGAGAAGGACATTGCCATAGGCGGTTTCGAGCAAAGCCTGCGGCCGCTCGACTTGCACGATGGCGAGGGCCGTGCCGCTCAGCAGGAGCGCAATCAGCAGGAACGGAATGCGTGCCGAGAACCGTGTCAGCGCAACCGCTCCCGCAGGCTCGCGCAGCGCGAAGGCGAGCGGCATCAGCGCACCGGCCCAGCCGGCCAGGCTGACGGTGTGCAGGAAGACGGCCGGACGCATCAGCAATTGCGGCGCGGCGGCGCTGGCATGGCCGCTCGCGGCGAGGGCGAGGCCAACGCCGAGCCAGCCGGCGAGCGCCAGCATGCGGCCGAGCGTGCCGGGCGCGACCAAGGCCGCGAGTGCTGCGAGCAGGGCGAGAGCGGCGATCAGCGCAGTGCGGCCGAAACTGCTTGCTGCTGCTGCTTGCCAGGCGGCCGCTTGCAAGGCGCCCGAGGCTGGAAGCGCCAGCGCATCGAGCCCCTGCGCCGCGAGCGCAACCGGTAGGGACAGAAGCCCGAGCGCGAGAAAACCTGCGATCGGCCGTCGCGCGGCGGCGGGCAAAGGCGCGACCCATACGATGAATGCGACCCCGCCAATGCCAAGGGCGAGGCCGAGATAGAGCCCGAGCTTGCCGAGCCAGAGCATGAGGCGCACGGCCGGCTCGCTTTGCGTCGTCACGACCGGAGCAGCGCTGGGCGCGCCGATCGAGAACAGCACCGAGCCGCCGACCGGATGGCCATCCTCCGAGGTCACGCGCCAGCTCAGCACATGCGTGCCGTGGTCGAGATCGGCGGGTGGCGCGATCGAAAGCGTCCGCTCCGAGAGCGTGAAGCGCGTGAGCGGGCGGGCGGTTCCGTCGGGCGCTATCAGTTTCAGCACCAATGGCGAGACCGGCTCGCTGAAGCTCAGGCTGAATTCGGCCGGCGCGGCAGCGATCACCGCGCCGTCCGCCGGGGCGGCTTTGGTCAGCGCGGCATGCGCCAGCGCCTGCCCCGCCGTTGCCAGCGAGGCGACGGCGAGGCCGAGCAGGATGAGGAGAAGGCGGAGTTGCCGGGTCATGGCGGGATGGCGGCCGGGCGGGAAAGCCCGGCCACGCTCGCTCACTTCTTCGGCGTGAGTTTCACCCCGGGCGCCGGGAACTTGTAATCATCAGCCGACTTGCCGGCCGCCGGGATCTCGATCCAGCGTTCGACCGCGCCGCCCTCGCATTCCTGCACAACCGGCACATAGAGCGTGGTTTCCGGCTTGAGGTCGGCGGTGAGATAGCCGCGCAGCACGAACTCGTCATAGTGCTCGTCGAGCAGCTTGCCGCCGCTCCAGGAGACCTCGGTGACGCCCTCGGCTGTCGGCGTGCTGTAGTAATCATAGGGCCTCTCGTACTTGCCCTTGGTCGTCTCCAGCGTCCAGCCCGGCTTGGGCATCGGCTTGACCGCGATCACCCCTTCCGGAATGCGGACGCGGACCTTGGTCGTGGCCGCGCCCTTGCAGCCATGCGGGACGCGCAGCACCGCCTTGTAGGTCGAGCCGACCGGCGCCTGCTGGGTTTCGAGGGTGACATGGGCGAAGGCCGGGCCGGCGGCGAAAGCCGCGACCAGGGCGGCGAGCGAAAGAGATTTCATCGTCAGGATTTCCTGCGGAATGAGCGCCGGCACGGCCGGCGCAGCCGCGCTGGGCGGCGTGGATTCGGAAGGAGCGCGCGAGGCAGCTGAGCTGCCGTCGCGAACGAATGGAATGGAAGGCCGCTATCGGCCGTCGGGATGATGCTGGTCGCGGCGCAGCGGCGCGCGGAAGCATCCAGCTCAGAGGCTGGTGGGCGGCGCGCGTGGATTGGCCGGGGAGCGGCCGGCGATGAAGCCGGATGGCAGGTCGAGCCGCCACTGGAAGGCGACGAGATCGACGGCGCGGTGCACGACCGGCAGGAACGAGGCCGGAGCGGCGGGCGCGCCCGCGCCGGAGAAGGCGCAGCCGAGCATGCAGCAGGTCATCAGCTCGTGCGCCGCCGCGGCACCATCGCTCTGCCCTATTGGCATGTCGCCGCCGGCGCAGAGCGTCATTGCCAGCGAGCGGTCGAGGCTGAAGCCCGCCGCATTGGCGCCGGAGGTCAGGCCCGCGAAGATCGCCTGCAGCACGACGAGATAGGCCGCGGCCAGCGCGACCCAGCGTCTCATTCCTGCTTTGCGGCGTCCTGCGGACAAAAGTCGTCCTCCTGCCGCTTCGATAGCATGGCTGCGAGCAGGGTCAATTTGCGTTGATGTCTCAGTGGTTGTGGTGCTCGCACTGGGCGTGATCGGCCAGCGCCTCGATGATCGCGCAATCGCAGGCCGCGACGCCGCCCGAGCAAACCGTTGCGATCCGGGCGAGTTCCGCCTCCAGCGAGCGCAGCCGTGCGATCTTGTCGCGCACTTCCTTGAGATGGCCCGCCGAGATCGCATGCGCTTCGTCGCAGGCCATGCCGGGTGTGTCCGAAAGCCGCAACAGGGTGCGGATGCTGTCGACGGCGAAGCCGAGATCGCGCGCATGCTTGATGAAGGCGAGCCGCTCGATATGGGCGCGGCCATAGCGGCGCTGATTGCCTTCGGAGCGCTCGGGCTCCGGCAGCAGGCCGACCTGCTCGTAATAGCGGATCGTCTCGACCTTGACCCCGGTCCGCTCGGCCAGCGTCCCGATCGGCACCACGCGTTCAAGGGTTTTCGCCGGCGGCATGATTTTTCCTCTTGAAGCTGTAGTGGCTATAGGTTGTAGGTAGGTGGTCCCGCAACGCTGTCAAGCGGAGACGAGAGCATGGCCACCGCCGCCAAAACCGAAACGGAAACGCTGTCCTGGAAGGTCGGCGGCATGGATTGCGCCAGTTGCGCGGCGAAGATTCGCGGCGCGGTCGAACGCCTGCCCGGTGTCTCCGACGTGCGGCTTTCAGTGATGTCCGAGACGCTGACCCTCGCCCTCGACGAGAGCCGGACCGGCCGCGACTCTATCGAGAAGCGCGTCGCCAGCCTCGGCTACAAGACGACGCCGGCAAGCGCGCCACGCATGGCAGCTCCCGAGCCAGAGGCGAGCTGCGGCTGTGACCATGATCATGGGCCGGCGGATAAGGCACATGGCCACGCGCATCAGCATGATCATGCGGGTTGTGGCGGGCACAAGCACGACCACGATCACGGCAAGGCGAAGGCCGCCGCCGACCAAGGCCACGGCTCGCCGGGCCATGTCCACGAGCCGACACCGGACGGCGTCTCCTGGTACCAGACCGGCAAGGGCAGGCTTGTCCTTTTGACCGGCGCACTGCTCGCCGGCGCCTGGCTGACCAAGCTCGCCTTGTCGGAGACGGTTGCCTACTGGGCCTTCGTCGCCGCCTGCGTGATTGGCGTCGTGCCGGTGGCGCGGCGCGCCTTCGCCGCCGCCGCTGTTGGGCAGGCCTTCACCATCGAGATGCTGATGACGATCGCCGCGACCGGCGCACTCGTCATCGGCGCGGCCGAGGAGGCGGCACTGGTCGTCTTCCTCTTCGCCGTCGGGGAGGTGCTGGAAGGCGTCGCCGCCGATCGCGCCCGTGCCTCGATTCGGGCGCTGGGCGATCTCGTGCCCAAGACGGCGCTGGTCGAGGAGAACGGCGAGACGCGTCAGGTCGACGCCGCGGCACTCGCGGTTGGCCAGATCGTGCTGGTCCGCCCGGGCGATCGTATCCCGGCCGACGGCGCGATCACCGATGGCATCTCCGGTATCGACGAGAGCCCGGTCACCGGCGAATCCGTGCCGAAGACCAAGGGCGTCGGTGATCAGGTCTATGCCGGCTCGGTCAATCGCGAGGCGGCCTTGCGCGTGCGCGTCGAGAAGGCGGCAGAGGACAACACCATCGCCCGCATCATCCGCTTGGTCGAGGAAGCGCAGGAGGCGAGGGCGCCGACCGAGCGCTTCATCGACCGCTTCTCGCGTATCTACATGCCGGCGATCGTCGGCCTCGCCATCCTGGTTGCGCTGGTGCCGCCGCTGGCCTTTGGCGGCGAGTGGTCGGTCTGGATCTACCGGGCGCTGGCGCTGCTCTTGATCGGCTGCCCCTGCGCATTGGTCATCTCCGTGCCGGCCTCGATCGCGGCGGCGCTCTCGACCGGCGCGCGCCAGGGCCTGCTGCTCAAGGGCGGCATCGTCATCGAGGCGGCCGCGCGCACCGGCATCGTCGCCTTCGACAAGACCGGCACGCTGACCGCAGGCGAGCCGCGCGTCACCGAAATCGTCGCGCTCGGCCGTGACGAGCGCAAAATCGTCGAGCTCGCGGCTGCCGTCGAGACCGGCTCCAGCCATCCGCTGGCGCTCGCCATCATCGCCCGCGCCAAGGCGCATGCGATCCCGGTGCGCGCCGCTGCAAATGCAGCTGCCATCGCCGGCAAGGGCGTAACGGGCATGCTCGACGGCGTGGATATCTTCGTCGGCGCGCCGCGGCATGCGAAGGACCGTGCGACCTTCGACGCAGCGGCGCTGGATGCGGTCGAGCGCCTTGAAACTGCCGGCAAGACCGTCGCCGCCGTCATCGCCGATGGTGCGCTCGCCGGGTTGATCGCCTTGCGCGACGAGCCGCGCGAAGACGCCGCCGCCGCCATCGCCGAACTCAAGGCGCTCGGCATTCGCTCGGTAATGCTGACCGGCGACAATGCCCGAACCGGCGCCGCCATCGCCGGCTCGCTCGGCCTGGAGCACAAGGCCGAGCTGATGCCGGACGACAAAGTCACCGCCATTAAGGAACTCGCGCGCGAGGCGCCGGTAATGATGGTCGGTGACGGCATCAACGACGCCCCGGCGCTGGCCGCCGCCAATATCGGCGTCGCCATGGGCTCGGGGACGGATGTCGCGCTCGAGACCGCCGATGGCGCGGTGCTGAAGAGCCGGGTGCGCGACATCGCGGCGATGATCCGGCTGGCGCGGGCGGCGATGGGCAATATCCGCGCCAATATCGTGATCGCGCTGGGCCTGAAGGCGGTGTTCCTGGTCACCAGCGTGCTCGGCTACACCGGGCTCTGGGTCGCGATCCTCGCCGATACCGGCGCGACCGTGCTGGTTACGGCCAATGCGCTGCGCCTGCTGCGCTTCAACGCCGGCAAGGCCGGCTGAGGAGGCGGGCCAATGTCCGGCATGGAGATCGCCAGCTACCTGATGGTCGCCGTCTACGTCGTCAGCTTCCTCGCCATGTCGGCGATCCTGGCAAAGGAGGCCGGCCGCCCGGTCTGGCTGTTCGGCAAGGGCAAGGAGAAGCAGACGCTGCCGGCGCTGCTGTTCCGTATCGCCTTCACGGGTGCCGTGCTCTGGCCACTCTGGCTCGCTGCTTTCGGCAATCCGATGAAGGGCGATCCGCTGACGGTGGCGCTGGGCGAGCCCTGGTTTGATGTCCTCGGCCACCTCTTAGTCGTCATCGGCGCCTGCGTCGCGCTGTTGTCGCAGCGCTATATGGGCACCTCCTGGCGCATCGGCGCAGCCGAGGGCGAGCAGGGCGCGATCGTCGATAGCGGCCCCTTCGCGATCTCGCGCAACCCGGTCTTCGTCGGCCAGGCATTGCTGTTCATCGGGCTCTTCATTGTCCTGCCGAGTCTCGTTCAGGTGATACTGACACTGGCGCTGCTTGTCGCGATCAGGCTCCAGGTCGGGATCGAGGAGCGCGTGCTCGCCGCCTCGCTCGAAAAGCCCTATCTCGCCTACAAGGCCCGCGTGAGGCGCTGGCTCGGCATCAGCGGCGACGCCGGAGAAGCCGCATGAGCTGGTCGCGCAGACTTTTCTCAGTGGTCGCCGTTGCGCTCGTGGCTGTCGGGCTCGACCAGGCCAGCAAAGGGCTGATGCTCGAGATCGTGCTGAACCCGCCTGAGCTGATCGAGCTTGCGCCCTTCCTCAACCTGCGCCTCGGCTTCAACACCGGCGTCAGCTTCGGCCTGTTCCGCGATACGCTCGAAGCCTGGCCTGGACTGCTCGGGCTGTTCAAGTTCGCCGCCGGGCTTGGCCTGCTGGCCTGGGCTACGCTCGCAAGGCACCGCCTGGAGCGCATCGGCCTCGCATTGATGGCGGGCGGTGCCTTCGGTAATGCGCTCGACCGCTGGCGGCAGGGCGCGGTAACCGATTTCCTCGACCTGCATTGGGGCGACTGGCACTGGCCGACCTTCAACGGTGCCGATATCGCGCTGACCTTTGGCGTGGTGCTGATGCTGCTGGCGGCGTTGCCGGTCATGAACCGGGCTGACGACGCGCGTGCGGATGACGCGGGGCAGTACCAATCCAAAAGCGGAGCATCCTGATGGGAGTCGGGCATTCACATGGCGGCAGCGCCGGTACGGCGGCAGGGCGACACAAGTCGCGGCTCGCCGCCGCCTTTGGCCTGACCTTCGCCTTCATGCTTGCCGAGGTGGTCGGAGGGCTATGGACGGGCAGCCTCGCGCTGCTGGCGGATGCGGCACACATGCTGACCGACGCGGGCGGGCTCGCTCTGGCGCTGGTCGCGATCCGCTTCGCCGAGAAGCCGGCGACGCCGCAACAGACCTTCGGCTATGTCCGCATGGAGATCCTGTCGGCGCTCGCCAACGCCGTCGTCCTGCTGCTGCTGACGTTTTACATCCTCTACGAAGCCTATGAGCGCTTCCTCAATCCGCCGCCCATCTTGGGCGGGCCGATGCTCGCCGTCGCGGTCGTCGGGCTGATCGTCAACCTGATCAGCATGAAGCTGCTCGCCGGCGGCTCCTCCGAGAGCCTCAACGTCAAGGGCGCCTATTTCGAGGTGCTGAGCGACATGCTCGGCTCGCTCGGCGTCATCATCGCGGCTGTTATCGTGATGGCGACCGGCTGGACGCTGGCCGATCCGATCGTCGGCGCCGGCATCGGCCTGTTCATCGTGCCGCGGACCTGGATCCTGCTGAAGCAAGCCGTCCACATCCTGATGGAAGGCACGCCGCCGGAAGTCGATGTCGCCTTGCTGGAGAAATCATTGGTGGCGCTGTCGGGCGTCACGGCCGTCCACGACCTGCATGTCTGGACACTGACCTCGGGGCTCGATGCGATGAGTGCGCATGTCGTGGTCGCCGACATGGCTGAGGCCAGGCCTGTGCTCGTTGCGGCCAATCGGCTGTTGGCCGAGCAGTTCGGCCTGAAGCACACGACGATCCAGATCGAGGATCTGGCGATTCGGCAGGCGGACGGGCATGAGCAACGTCTCTGACCTCGTGCGCGCGCCCGCGACAAGAACAAGAGGCTGAACCGTCATGGACTCGATCATCGCCGCTTTGGTCTCGCTCCTGATCCTCGATCCGATTCAGGGCGCCATCACCAGCCAGCTCTCGGCGCTCGGCATCCCGCGCGACAGCGCCGACAAGGTCGCTGCCTGCGCCCGCACTGCTGCGCCTGCGATCGTGACGCGCGTCGGCGAGAACCCGGGCTGGGCCGTCGTTCAGGTGGTGCGCTTCTGGACGGGCGCAGCAAGCCCGGATGTGGTGCTGGTCGAGATCGCGCCGCAATGCGCCGGCGCCGTCGAGGCCGCCAAGCGTGCGATCGGGCGGCCGGCCTGACGCTTAAGGCGTCGGGCTGGCAGGCGCGGCCGGGGCCGAGTGCGCCTTGGGATCGTTGAGATGCCGCTGATCCTCGGTCTGGCGCATCCGCACGACGGTGACCGCGTAGAACAGGATCGCGAGCGCGATCAGCGCCACCCCAAGCGCGACGTTGCGCGACCTCACCATGATCGGGTCAGCGGCCGGCCAGCAACGGCGCGAGGATCGCGTCGAACTGCTCGAGCGAGAGCGCGCCGACCTCCTTCTTGCCATTGACGAAGAAGGTCGATGTCGACTCGACGCCGAACCCCTTGCCGCGCTCGGAAACCTGTTTGATCCCCTGATAGACATCCTCGCGCTTCAGGCAGGCCTCGACACCGTCCTTGCCCATGCCGGCCTGGCGCATCGCCTGGGTCAGCCCGTCGAGCGGCTTGTCGGAGTGGGCCCAGCTTTCCTGCGTCCGGTAGAACATGTCGACGACGGGATACCATTTCTCCTCGCCGGCGCAGCGGGCGAGCATGAAACCGGCCATCGCCAGCGGATCGAGCGGGAATTCGCGGATGATGAAGCGCACCTTGCCGGTGTCGACATATTTCGCCTTGAGCTCCGGCCAGGTCTTCATGTGGAAGTTCATGCAGTGATGGCAGGTGAGCGAGGCGTATTCGACCACCGTTACTGGCGCTTCCGTCGCGCCGAAGACCTTTTCCGGCAGCGGGCCGGGGTCGAGCAGGGCGGACGGGGCCTGCGCGAACACCCTGCCGGACAGCGAGCCGGCGAGGCCGAAGGCGAGGGATTGGATGATGAGGCGGCGGTCGAGCATCGCGTGATTCCCCTTTCGCCGCCGTTCTGCGACCTGAAGCCACTACAGCTTCAAGTGCCGAGAACGCGGGGAGCCGGAGGTGCCGTTCACGAAAACGTCAATTGAACCTCGACCGGCCTGAGGTTGCAGGGTCGCTCGCGAGCCCGTTCACCAGTCGTTAGCGCCACACTCCGATAATTTTATCCATGACCATCCGCTCGATCTTCCAGAATGTCCGGCGCTTCGCGCTGCTCGGCGCCGCCGCTATCGCGCTTTCGTCCTGTGTCGGGATGGAAGGCGATGGCCGGGCACTCCAGCCGCTGCCGGCCGCGCTCGTCTCGCAAATGTCGGCGAAAGGCATGAGCCAGGCCGACCCGATCGTGGTGCGGATCTACAAGAAGGAGAGCGAGCTCGAGGTCTGGAAGCGCGACCGCTCTGGCCAATACGCTCTGCTCAAGACCTATCCGATGTGCCGCTGGTCCGGCCAGCTCGGCCCGAAGAAGCGTGAGGGCGACCGGCAGGCACCCGAGGGCTTCTACACAGTGACGGCGGAGCTGATGAATCCGAAGTCGCAGTTCTATTTGTCCTTCAACCTCGGCTATCCGAACGCGCTCGAGAAGGCGCAGGGCTATACCGGCTCGGCCCTGATGGTGCACGGCGCCTGCACTTCGGCCGGCTGCTACGCCATGACCGACGACGGCGTCACCGAAATCTACGGGATGGCGCGCGAGGCCTTCGCCGGCGGCCAGCGCAGCTTCCAGGTCCAGGCCTTCCCGTTCCGGATGACGCCGGAAAACCTGGCCCGTCATCGCAGCAATCAAAACATCGCCTTCTGGCGCAATCTCAAGGAAGGCTCGGATCATTTCGAGGCGACGCGCCAGCCGCCGCGGCTGGCGACCTGCGGCGGCCGCTACGTCTTCAATCCGGCCGGCGATGCTTCCGCCTTCGTGCCGGGAGCGCCATGCCCGGCCTATCAGGCCGATCCCGAGGTCGAGCCGCTGGTCACCGCCCGCAGTGCCCGCGACGAAGCGCGCTTCACCGAGCTCGCCGACAGCCTGCCGGCGATGAGCTATGCGCTGATGGATGGCGGCATGCACCAGAGCTTCCGCAAGCTGCTGCGCAATGTCGGGCCGGAGCGGATGCAGACCATGGTCGCCGGCAAGGTCGAGATCAGCGCGCCGCAGGCGGCGCTGGCCGATCCCTATGGCGGTGGCGACGATGAGCCGCAGCAGGCAACGGCGACGGGGTCGATTACGCCGCGTTGACGTCTGCGAGGCCGGCGGCCAGACAGGGCGCCATGTCGATCCTCAAATTCATCCGCTACGGCGCCTGGACCGCGGTCGCCCTCGTCGCCTTCGCCGCTGGCGCGATCCTGCTCGGCTGGTGGCGTGTCGACGGGCCGGGCCGGCCGGGCACCGACGCGGCCGTGTCGTCCTCGCCGATGGCCGATGTCGGCGGGCCCTTCTCGTTGACCGATCATACCGGTCGCAAGGTCACGCAAGCCGACTACCAGGGCAAGCCGACACTGGTCTTCTTCGGCTTCACCCATTGTCCGGAGGTCTGCCCGACCACGCTGTTCGAGCTTACCACTCTGTTGGGCAAGCTCGGCGCTGAGGCGGACAGGCTGAACGTGCTCTTCGTCACCGTCGATCCCGAGCGCGACAGGCCGGCGCAGCTGGCGCTCTATCTGCAGTCCTTCGATCCGCGCATCGTCGGGCTCTCCGGCAGCCAAGAAGAGGTCGATGCGGCGTTGAAAGCCTACAAGGCCTACGCCAAGCGCCTGCCGACTGCGGACGGCTACACCATGGACCACACCGCCTCGGTCTATCTGATGGACGCGGAAGGTCGCTTCCGCAGCCTGATCGACTATCATGAGGAACAGGCCTCGGCGCTCGCCAAGGTCCAGCTGCTGCTCAAGCGCTGAGGATCGCCTCAGCGCCGGTTCAGCAGGATCATCTTCTCCTGCGTCATGTCGCGCATGGTGTAGGGGATGCCGCCGGTGCCGTAGCCGGATTCCTTGCGGCCGGCGAAGGGCATCCAGTCGGTGCGGAAGGCGGTCGGGTCGTTGACCATCACCGCCGAGGCGTCGAGACGCTCGGCGGCGCGCAAGGCGACATCGATGTCCTGCGCGAAGACGCTGCCCTGGAAGGCGACGGGCAGCGAGTTGGCCTGGGCGATGGCGTCATCGAGCTTGCTGTAGCGGTAGACGCAGACCAGCGGGCCGAAGACCTCGAGCTGCGAGACCTTGGCGTCGACCGCAGGATCGAGCAGCACGGCCGGTTCCAGCGTCGTCTCGGAGAGCCGCTTGCCGCCGAGCGCAAGCTTCGCGCCGCCCTTCACCGCCTCCTCGATCCAGCTCGCGACCCGGTCGGCCTCCTTCGGCAGGATCAGCGGCCCGACCTCGGTCTCTTTCAGGGTGGGATCGCCGGTGCGCAGCTTGGCGACGCGCGCCACCAGCCGCTCGGTGAAGGCATCCGCGATCTCCTGATGCACGAAGATGCGCTGCGTCGACACGCAGACCTGGCCTGCATGGTAGTAGCCGCCCTTGACCAGGGGCTCGATGATCCGCTCGAGATCGGCGCTGCGGTCGACGATCGCCGGCGCCGCGCCGCCATGCTCCAGCGCCGAGCGCGCGCCATGCGCCAGCTTGGAATGCAGGTACCAGCCGACCTTGGCCGAGCCGATGAAGCTGAGGAACGCGACGCGCCGGTCGGTGGCGAGGGCCTCGGCGAGCTCGTTGGTCTCCGGGATGAACATCTGGCACCAGGCTTCGGGCAGGCCGGCCTCGTGCACCAGCGCGACGAAGTCGCGGCAGCAGAGCGGCGTTGTGCTCGCCGGCTTGATGATCACCGGGCAGCCGACGGCGATCGCCGGCGCGACCTGGTGAACGATCAGATTGAGCGGATGGTTGAAGGCCGAGATCGCCGCGACGACGCCGATCGGTTCCTTGGTGGTGAAGGCCCAGCGCCCGGCAGCAGCGGCCGTCAGCCCCATCGGGATCTCGCGCCCGGCGAAGTTCCGGAGTTCGTCGGCGGCATTGTGGATGCCGTCGATGGCGCGCGTCGTCTCGATGATCGCATCGGTCAGCGGCTTGCCGCCCTCGCGTGCGATCTGGCGGGCGAAATGGTCGCGCTTGGCCGCCAGCAATTCGGCGAGCTTGCGCAGGATCGCGATCCGCTCATGCGGCTTCAGCCAGGGGTCGCGATCGCGGAAGACGTTGTCGGCCGCCTTCAGCTTGGCCTCGAGCGCTGCCGCATCATCGGTTGCGATCTCCTCGATCGGGGCGCGATCGAACGCCTGCACGACCTGCAGCATGGTAGTCTCCTTCGCTTGGTCCGTATCAGGCCAACTCGATATCTGGCGTCTTGTTGCGCAGCTCCTCGACGAGCACGCGTGTGTTCTCCGAATAATCGATGGGAACCTCGACGAGATGGACGCCGCCACCGGCAAAGGCCGCCTCCAGCGTCGGCACCAGCTCGGCGGCGGAACCGACGCGCGAGCCCTTGGCGCCATAAGCCTGCGCATAGCGAACGAAATCGGGATTGCCGAAGCTCATGCCGTAATCGGCGAAGCCGTCGACGGCCTGCTTCCAGCGGATCATGCCATAGGCGTTGTCGTTGAGGACGACGACGACGAGGTTGAGACCCAGGCGGACGGCGGTCTCCATCTCCTGGCTGTTCATCATGAAGCCGCCATCGCCGCAGACCGCCATCACCCGGCGCTCGGGATAGAGCATCGCCGCCATCATCGCCGACGGCAGGCCGGCACCCATCGTCGCCAGCGCATTGTCGAGCAGCAGCGTGTTGGCGACATGGGTGCGGTAGTTCCGCGCGAACCAGATCTTGTACATGCCGTTGTCGAGGCAGACGACGCCGTCCTCCGGCATCACGGCGCGGATATCGTGGACGATGCGCTGCGGCGTGACCGGGAAACGGTCTTCCTCGGCCCGGTCGTTGAGATGGGCCAGAATCTTCTGGCGCAGCTCCAGCATGACCGGATCGGCTTGCAGCCGGCCTCCCAGCCGCTCTGCTAGCGCCGCGGCGGTCGCTCCGATATCGCCGATCACCTCGGCATCGGGGTGATAGACCTGCTCGACCGTCGCCGACTGATAGCCGATATGGATCACCTTCGGTCCGCCGGCGCTCTTCATCAGGAAAGGCGGCTTCTCGATCGTGTCGTGGCCGATCGCGATGATCAGGTCGGCCCGGTCGATCGCCTGGTGGACATAGTCGCCCTCGGACAAAGCGGCGGTGCCGATATAGAGGTTCGAGCCGCCGGTGACGGCGCCCTTGCCCATCTGGGTGTTGAAGAAGGGCAGGCGCACTTGCCGCACGAAATCGGAGAGCGGCTCGACCAGTCGCGGCCGGTTGCCTGCGGCACCGATCATCACCAGCGGCCGCTTGGCGGCCAGGATCATCTCGGCTGCGCGGGCGATCGCCTTTGGATCGGCCACCGGCCGCTCAAGCGGATGGACCGGGATCAGCGGCACGTCGGCGACCTCCTCGGCGGCGATGTCCTCCGGCAGCTCGAGATGGACCGGGCCTGGCCGCTCCTCCATCGCAACGCGGAAGGCGTCGCGCACCACGGAAGGGATGCTGGCGGCGCTGACGATCTGGCGGGTCATCTTGGTCAGCGGCTTCATCGAGGCGACGACATCGACGATCTGGAAGCGCGCCTGCTTGGCGCTCATGATCGCCTTCTGGCCGGTGATCAGGATCATCGGCATGGCGCCGAGATGGGCATAGGCCGCCCCGGTCGAGAAATTCAGCGCGCCGGGCCCGAGCGTCGCGATGCAGACGCCGGGCCGCCCCGTCAGCCGGCCATGCGTCGCCGCCATGAAGGCAGCAGCCTGTTCGTGCCGGGTCAGGACCAGCTCGATCTTCGAAGTCCGAAGCGACTCGACGACATCGAGATTCTCCTCGCCGGGAACACCGAAGATGCGGTCGACGCCCTCGTTCTCGAGCGCGGCCACCAGGAGATCGGAACCCTTCGTCATTGTCATCGCCTATCCGGAACGCCTCGATACCCGGAAAGGTAGGCTGCCTGCACGCGAAGCGAAAGCCGGCGCATGGCAGGGTTGCAAGAGCCCGCTCCGATCAGCTTGCACCGCAAGCTGATCGGAGCGGGCTCTCGACTCAAAGTGAGAGACGGATTCACCGATCAGGTTGATTCAACCTGATCGGATCCGGCTCTAGCGCGGCAGGGACGTTCCGATGCCGGCGACGCGCGCCTTCTCGAGGACGAGATGCGCGAGCGCGAGATCGGCCAGCGCGAAGCCGCGGAAGCAGAACAGCGAGCGCTTCGTTCCGGCATCGCTCAGCGGCGCATGCGATAGGGCAACGAGATCATGGCCGAAGCGTGCGGTCGTCACCGGCTGCCCGTCGACATCATAGGGCGCCTGCGACTGGACGAGGCTGTCGGTGACCAGGAGGTCGAAGGCCGGTAGCGCCTCCGGCAGCCAGCTGCGGCCGGTGTCGACGGCAGCAGCAAAGGAGGCGGGCTTCATCCGCCTGGCATCGAGGAAGGGGTGCAGGCCGGGTGCCGCCGGGACCATGGAGACGACGAGATCGCTGCGGGCGAGGAGCGCATCGGCCTCGTCGACGATCTCCGTGGCCAACCCCCGTGCAGCGGCAGCCTCGGCTAGGTGCTCGGCCGAGTGGCGGCTGCGGCTCATTAGTAGGGCGCTCGTGAGATCAGGGTAGAGATCATGAAAGGCGGCGAGATGGGCATAGGCCTGCAGGCCGCAACCGACGAAGCCGATCGTGCGCGGAACGGTCGGCGCGAGGAGCGAGGCGGCGGCGGCTGACATCGCGGCGGTGCGGATGAGGGTGATCTCGTCGCCGTCGAGGATGGCGAGCGGAGCACCCGTGGCATAATCGCTGACGCAGATCAGTGCGCTCACGCTGGGCACTGCGCTGCCCGGCGCAGCCGGCGCCGAAGCGACCCATTTCACCGTGGCGATTGCTTGCGCCTCTGAGGCGGCGGTCATCGCCTGGAAGGCATGGCCGGGTCCGAGCGATAGCGCGGTCTTGGGCAAGCTTCGGTTGCGGCCAGCAGCATGGTCGCGAAAGGCGCCGAGCACGGCCTCGCGCGCTGCGCGTGGCGTCACCGTGCAGGCCCGCACGTCATCGCGGGATAGATAGAGGAGGTGGTCGCTCATCGATCGAACCGCATCGTGACGGGGCGCAAACGCGCGGGGCAACCGACAGTCGAGCGCCGGCTCTGTCCGGTATGAGCACCGGCGAGACGCTGGGCAAGGCTCGAGCGATGGGCTGCGTGGGGCCGTTCTGCCGTGAGGCGAGTGCGCAAGGGGCTCGGATGCGGTCACGGACCGTCGGTTCGTGGGAGGCTCTTTGCCGGGTAAGAGCTAAGCCGTTGAAAATTCGAGTATGTTGGGCTCAGCGTTGGCTTTGTCGAAAAACTTTCAAGAAG
>NZ_CAXUTF020000007.1:0-314082 GCF_964254315.1 Allobosea sp. LjRoot90 | reverse complement strand
GACTGTGCCGCTCGATACAGCCAGCAACTTGTTTGGTGATGAAACTCGGCCAGCTGGGCTCGACCGTCGAGAGTTCGCCGGGCGTTACCGATTGCACTTCCGCTATCGCCTGGCCGACCTGTCTGAGCACACGTTCCTTCTGAGATTCAGCCAGAGTTGGCCAAGCCTCCGATCCGACAATGCCATGAAGGCGGGACATGATGAGGTAGGACCAACCATCCCGCTCCCCTTCCGCAATGACCTGAGGAATGGGAACCGAGAGCTTTCCATCCAGCAGGCGAAGGGTAGCGCGTTCGGAGACGAACTGGCTCCTGTAGAGAGGCGGAAAGAGTTTCAGCACGAAGCTGCCGTTCAGATCGACAACGAGGTTTGTTCCGGTCTGATAAGGCACGAGTGCGTCTGCCGGGACATTCTCCGATCGGGCGATGTCCTCGACATGGGCCTGCCAGTTCTCTGGCTTTGCGCGCCAACTCGCGAAGACCTGCTTATCCGTGATGATGGGAAGTGCGATCAGGGTCCCGTCCTCTCCTCGGAATAGAAGCCCTACCCTACCGCCTTCGCTGCCGCCCTGCCCGCGACCCGTCCCGAGAAGATGCAGCCGCCGAGGAAGGTGCCTTCGAGCGCGCGATAGCCGTGCAGGCCGCCGCCACCGAAGCCGGCGGCCTCGCCGACCGCGTAGAGCCCCGGCACCGGCTCGCCGCCATCCCCCAGCACGCGCGCCGAGAGATCGGTTATCAGCCCGCCGAGCGACTTGCGCGTCAGGATGTTGAGCTTGACCGCGACCAGCGGGCCATGGGCCGGGTCGAGGATGCGATGGGGTTTGGCGGTGCGGATCAACCGGTCGCCGATATAGGCGCGGGCGCCGCGTAATGCGGCGACCTGCAGGTCCTTGCCATAGGGGTTGTCGGCGTCGCGATCGCGCGCCTCGATCTGCGCCCGTAAGTGTGCCTCGTCGATCAGCCCGGCACCGCCGAGCTCGTTCATCCGGGAGACCAGGCGCGAGAAATCGGTCTCGACGATGAAGTCCTCGCCCTTGTCGAGGAAGGCCTGGACCGGCGCGGGCATGCCGGCACGGGCGCGCTGGATGACCTGGCGCCAGCTCTTGCCGGTGAGATCGGGATTCTGCTCGGAGCCCGAGAGCGCGAACTCCTTGGCGACGATGCTACGGCTGGTGACGAACCAGGAATGGTCGAAGCCGGTCCTGCGCAGATGTTCGAGCGTGCCGAGCGTATCGAAACCGGGAAAGAGCGGCACCGGTAGGCGGTTGCCGCGGGCATCGAACCAGAGCGAGGACGGGCCGGGCAGGATGCGGATCGCATGCGCCGGCCAGATCGGCGCCCAGTTGGCGATGCCTTCGACATAGTGCCACATCCGGTCGCCATTGATCAGCCGCCCGCCGGCATTCTCGGCAACGGCCAGCATGGCGCCGTCGACATGGGCCGGCACGCCGGAGAGCATGCGCTTCGGCGGTTCGCCCAGGCGCTGCGGCCAGTTGCGGCGGACGAGCTCGTGATTGCCGCCGATGCCGCCGGAGGCGACGATCACCGCCTGCGCCTTGATGGCGAAGCTGCCGGTCACAGCGCGCGAGCTCGCCTGCCCGCGATCGACCGCGCTGTCCTGCAGCACCTCGCCTTCGACGCCATCGACCGCGCCGCCGCTACGCGTCAGGCCGGTGACGCGATGGCGGAAGCGCAATTCGATCAGCCCTCTCTTCTCGGCCTCCGCGACACGGCGCAGGAAGGGCTCGAGCACGCCGGGGCCCGTGCCCCAGGTGACGTGGAAGCGCGGCACCGAGTTGCCGTGGCCGGTGGCGAGATAGCCGCCGCGCTCGGCCCAGCCGACGACGGGAAACCAGCGCATGCCCTGCCGATGCAGCCAGCTGCGCTTCTCACCTGAAGCGAAATCGAGATAGGCATCCGCCCAAGCCTTGGGCCAGTGATCTTCAGCACGGTCGAAGCCGGCCGAGCCGAACCAGTCCTGCCGGGCGAGGTCGCGCGAATCCCTGATCCGCAGGCGGCGCTGCTCGGGGCTATCGATCAGGAAGAGCCCGCCGAAGGACCAGTGCGCCTGGCCGCCCAGCGACGCGCGCGGCTCCTGCTCGACGACGACGACCTTGCGGCCGGCATCGGCCAGTTCCGCGGCAGCGACGAGGCCGGCAAGGCCAGCGCCGACGATGACGACGTCCGCCTCGAGCCCCATGCGCCCTCCCTACGGCCGGATTCCCGTTGCGGTTGAGCTTGCCGAGAAATCGCCGGACCGCAAGGGCGCGCGGTGGCGCTCAGGCCGCGCGTGGCGACGTCACGCCATTGCCGAAGCGCCTCGTCGCCAGCACCGTCAAGGCGAGGAAGATCGCGAGCACGATGCCCTGGGCGATGGCGAAGGGCGGCTCGCTCTGCGTCGGCGCCATATTGTGCAGCACCGTCACCTTGAGGAAGAGCTGCGCGATCAGCACGAAGATCAGCAGGTAGAACGAGAGCACCGCCGTGATCGCGTAGGTTCGGCGCCATCCTCCCCGCAGCCCCTTGCCGTAGAGGGCCAAGGCGGCCATCGCCAGCAGCACGAGCGAGATCGCCCCGACGATATGCGACGGCAGCACGCCGCTGAACGGAAAGACGTAGCCGGTGATGTCGGTCGCAGCCGAGGTCGACAGATAGACGCCATTCCAGCGCTGGCTGAGATGGCCCTTCAGCAGCGCTGCCGTCATCGGGATGCCGGCGACGATGGCGATGATGCTGAGCCAGGTGTGGAAGCCGACCAATGTGGTCGGGTCGAGTACGAACATGATGAAGCCCCCCGCTTCAAATGCAGCGAGCCATATTGCCAATCCGCAAGCGTGCTGGCGAGCGCTTTATGGAAACTTTCTCAACTGGAGGGCTCGGCGGACCGTGGCGAAACGGGACCCGGTGACGATCAGTACGAAGTCCGCCAGCACGACGAAGGAGAAATGGGCGAGGCGAGGAAGAGCAGCCAGGCTTTCCGGCTCATTCCGGCGCGCCCTTCCTGAACAACGCGATCAGCCAGCGGCCTTCGCTGCCCTCGAACGAATGTGACCAGAGCAAGTCGAGGCCTAGCGCAGCCAGCGCGGCGACGATCTCGGAGCGCGGCCAAAGGGCGACATAGTACTCGTTGCCCTTCGAGCCGATTTCGACGGTGTCGCCCTCCCCCTCTCGGATCGAGAACAGGAAGACGCCGCCGTCGCGAAGCGCCCGCGTCACCCGGGCAAAAACTGCAGGCAGGGTTTCACGCTCGACATGCTGGAGCACGTAGAGCGCCACGACCCCGTCATAAGGGCCGCCGAGCGGATCATTGATCACATCGAGTTGCTCGGCATGGCGGCCACGCGAAGCCTGGAAATGCAGGAAGGACTCCGCCCCATCGGTGCGTCTGACAATGAGCCCCCGTTCTTCCAGCCAGTCGGCATCCCAGCCCGGGCCGGAGCCGATTTCGAGCAGGCTGCCTCCGGGCGAGGCAGCCTTCAGCAGCTCGACGAGTGCCGGCTGATCGCCCGCCTCCGGTTTTGGTGCGGTGGTTTGCGCATAGTCGTCGGCGCAGCCCTCATAGCCGGCAAGGGTCGACGCATTGGAGGCCGAGCGACCCGCCGCTCCACCGTCCTTGGCCGTGTCCTGCTCCGTCATGTCGCGCTCCCGTTCCTGTCACCGTCCAGCGGGATCCAGATCGTCAGGCCGCCGAGCCCGGTATCGGGATCGAAGGCATCGTTGTGAAATTCGAGGACGGGCCCGTTCGCAGCGTTGAGCCCGGCGGCGGGCAACGCCTCGTTCCAGATCGCCGTATAGGTGTCGAAGATCGTCGAGACATGCCCGGCATGCTCGAAGACGGCATAGGTCCGGGGCTCGATCTCCAGATAGGCCAGCGGCTTTCGCGGCGAAGCGGCCGATTTGACCTCGACGGCGCACATATACTCGAAGCTGCCATCCTCATCCGGCGCGCGGCAGATGCCGATCGGCATCATCTGCACCTTGTCGGCGATCGCCTCGTAGTGCTCCGACATGAAGGCCTGCCATTGCGCGGGGATGCCGATGGTCGCCTCGTAGGAACAGGGCGCGGAGAGGCCGACGAGACGCCGCTTGCCGAGCTGCCGCAAAGCCGGGATCGGCGTCCGGGCGCGGCCATCCCGCAGCCGAAGCGGCGCGACGAGCTCGAGCCTGTCGAGGCTGCCGCCGTTGCGGACTTCCTCCGGCGTCGTGCCAAACTGGTCGCGAAAGGCGCGTGTGAAGGCTTCGTGCGAGCCGTAGCCGAATTCGAGTGCGACCGAGAGGATGTCGGGAGCGCCGCCGGCCAATTGCCTCGCCGCTTCGCTCAGCCGCCGCGCCCTGAGATATTTCATCACCGGCCAGCCGCTGGCGGTTCCGAAGGCGTTGGCCAGATGCGAGCGCGACACCTTGCAGGCCGCCGCGATCGATCCCAGCGTCAGCTCCTGGCTCGAATTGCGCTCGATGACCCAAAGCGCTGTGTCCGCGATCGACATGGCAGGCTCTCTCCCTCCGAGAGACCCGTGATTATCATCGCGAATAATGCCCCGCTTGATCGATCGTCCACAAGCGTCGCGATCCGACCGGGCTCACTCCGTCAGCTTGATCCTGACGCTTTCGCCTTCCTCCGCGGTCGCGCGCTGCAGCGTCGCCTTCGCCTCGTCGACCTGCCGCTGGCGGTTCCAGAGCGCGGCATAGACGCCGTCGGCGGCGAGCAATTCGCGGTGGTGGCCGCGCTCGACGATCAGCCCCTTGTCGAGCACGATGATCTCGTCGGCGTTGACGACCGTCGAGAGCCGGTGCGCGATCACCAGCGTGGTGCGGCCTTCGCTGACCCGGTCGAGCGCGTCCTGGATTTCCTTCTCGGTGAAGGAATCGAGCGCCGAGGTCGCCTCGTCGAGCACCAGCACCGGCGGCCCTTTCAGGATGGTGCGGGCGATGGCGACGCGCTGCTTTTCGCCGCCGGAAAGCTTGAGGCCGCGTTCGCCGACCGAACTCTGATAGCCTTCCGGCAGCGACTTGATGAAGCGGTCGATCTGGGCGAGCCGCGCGGCCTCCTCGATCTCGGCTTGTGTCGCCTCGGGCCGGCCATAGCGCAGATTGTATTCGATGGTGTCGTTGAAAAGCACGGTGTCCTGCGGGACCATGCCGATCGCCGAGCGCAACGAGACCTGCTGGATCTCGGCAATGTCCTGGCCATCGATCAGGATGCGCCCGGCCTGCGGCTCGTAGAAGCGGAAGAGCAGGCGCGAAATCGTCGACTTGCCGGCGCCTGACGGGCCGACGATCGCGATGGTCTTGCCGGCCGGAACCTCGAAGGAAATACCGCGCAGGATCGGCCTCTCCGGGACATAGGCGAAATGGACATCCTCGAAGGTGACAGTGCCGGCGCGAACGTCGAGCGGGGCCGCACCCGGCTTGTCCTGGATCTCGGGGTCGCGGCCGATGAGCTGGAACATCTGCTCGATGTCGAGCGTCGCCTGCTTGATCTCGCGATAGACGGTGCCCATGAAATTCAGCGGAATGTAGAGCTGGATCAGCATGGCGTTGATCAGCACGAAATCGCCGACCGTGTTGGTGCCGGCCTGGAAGCCGCGCACGCACATCACCATCGAGATCGTCAGGCCGGCTGCGAAGATCGCGGCCTGGCCGAAATTGAGCCAGGCGAGCGAGGTGTAGGCCTTGATCGAGTTGCGCTCATAGCGCGCCATCGAGACGTCGTAGCGCGCTGTCTCGCGCGCCTCGGCGCCGAAATACTTCACGGTCTCGTAGTTGAGCAGCGAGTCGATCGCCTTGGCGTTGGCGTCGGTATCGGACTCGTTCATCTGGGCCCGGATGGCGATGCGCCATTCGGTGGCCTTGATGGTGTAGGCCATGTAGCCGACCACCATCGTCACCAGCACGACGACATAGCGCCAGTCGAACAGCCAGAGCAGCACGCTGATGATCAGCGTGACCTCGATGATCACCGGCACGAGCTGGTTGAGACCGAGGCGGACCATCTCCTCGATGCCGTTGCGGCCGCGCTCGAGCACGCGCGTCAAACCGCCGGTCTTGCGCTCGAGATGGAAGCGCAGCGAGAGATGGTGGAGATGGCCGAAGGTCTGCAGTGCCAGCGTCCGGACCGCATGCATGAAGACCGGCGCGAAGATCGCATCGCGCAATTGCACGAAGGCAGCCGAGCCGACACGGGCGAAGCCGTAGATCACGGTCAGCGCCAGCGGCGCCCCGACCAGAAAGGGCAGCCAGTTCGACAGGGTCGTCGGGTTGTTGGCGAGCGCGTCGGTCGCCCATTTGAAGGCGAAGGGCACGCCCATCAGCACGAGGCGGCCGATCACCAGCAGCACGAAGGCGGCGACGACGCGCTGGCGCAGATCCGCCCGCTCCGGCGGCCAGAGATAAGGCCAGAGCGCCTGGAAGGTGGCGATAAAACCGGAGCCGGGCTGGAGCACGGTGGGGCGCGCAAGGGGCGCCGAGACCGGCGTGGCAGGCGAGGACATTGAAATGCTTCCAAATGGAACCGCCGATATAGGCGGATTCTCTGGGGAATGCAGGGGGCGGGAGAAGAAATCCGTACGCGCCCCCGGCTTGCCTCGTCAGGGTGCAGGACCATTCCGCCAAATGACATCGGCCGGGCGGCTGCTTTCGATCACCAGTCGCGCATTCGGCAGGTCGTTGCCCTCGACCCAGGCGCGCGCGGCCTCGGGGCTGCGACCGAGATCGGTCCAACGAGCCAGCAGCCGGCGCTCCAGCTCGGCCATCGGCACGTCGATGAAGATGGTCAGGTCGAAGAGCGGCGCGAGCTCGGACCATGGCGCCCGGTCGAGCAGGAGGTAGTTGCCCTCGACCAGCACGAAGCGGACGTCGGCCGCGATGATCGCCGCGCCGGCGCGGGCGAGATCGGCTTCCCGATCGAAGATCGGCACCGCGACCGCTTCCTCGCCCGAACCAATGCGCCGCAGCGTCGCGGCGAGCCCGGCGCAGTCGAAGGTTTCCGGCGCGCCCTTGCGGTTGCGCAGCCCCATCGCATTCAGCACGGCATTGTCGAAATGGAAGCCGTCCATCGGCACCAGCGCCGCCTCGCTTTCTGGAAGTGCCGCAAGCAGTCGCTCGCTCAGCGTCGACTTGCCGGCTCCCGGAGCGCCTGCGAGCGCGACGATGATGCGGCTCAGACCACGCGCCTGCTCGACGATCCGGGCAGCAACGTCTTCGGCGGTTTGCATGGTCACAGGCCCGGAATCTCCGCTGCGCCGCCGCAGGATCGACGACGTCAGCTGCGTCTGCAACCTTCCGCTACCGCCACGAAGCGACACCGATCCCGCCTTTTTCTCGTCGCAACTGCGATGTCAGACTGGCCTAAAGCCTTTAAAAACCCGCCCCGGAGAAGACGCCATGACGCTTCGACACATTCTTCCCGCCGCCTGCGCGCTCGCGCTGCTGACGGCCCTGCCTGCGCTCGCGCAATCGCGCCCACCAGCGCAGATCAAGATCACCAATGGCCGTACCGTGCCGCTGGAGACGCTGGAGATCACGACCACGGGCGAACAGGCCCGTCTCGTCGCCAAGCTCGCCAAGCCGCTGGCGCCCGGCAAGAGCATCGCGCTCAAACTGAACAAGCCGGCCGGCTGCAGCTACTACGTCCTCGGCAAGTTCAGCGACGAGAGCGAAAGCGACAATGACGGCATCGACCTCTGCAAAGAGAGGTCGCTGCGGCTGACGGAGTGAGACTTTTCCCTTCTCCCCTCGGGGGAGAAGGTGGCAGCGCGAAGCGCTGACGGATGAGGGAAGGACGGCTCGACCTGCCCTTGTCTCACCCAGTCGAACCGCCCTCATCCCCTGCCGGACCTTCTCCCCCGTGCATGTCGGATGTTTCCGACATGCACCACCTAGAGTGCCTATCTCGGGCAAGCCCGAGATAGGTGGGAGAAGGATGCCCGCTAAGCCGTCGCGCCCTCGCGCATCAGCTTGTAGGTGATCGAGTCGACCAGCGCCTGGAACGAGGCGTCGATGATGTTGGCGCTGACGCCGACGGTGGTCCAGCGCTCGCCGGTCTCGTCGGCGGATTCGATCAGCACGCGGGTGACCGCGTCGGTGCCGCCCTGGAAGACGCGGACCTTGTAGTCGACCAACCTGAGGCCGCCGATCAGCGACTGGTAGCGGCCAAGGTCCTTGCGCAAGGCGAGGTCGAGCGCGTTGACCGGGCCGAGCGCGCTTTCGGCGACCGAGATCAGGGATTCCTCGCCGACCTTCACCTTGACGATCGCCTCGGAGAAGGTGACGAGCTCGCCCAGCGCATTGTAGCGGCGCTCGACATTGGCGGTGAAGCGCTCGATCTCGAAATAGGCCGGCAGCTCGCCCAGGATGCGCTTCGCGAGCAGATAGAACGAGGCGTCGGCGCCCTCGAAGGCGTAACCCTGCGCCTCCTTCTCCTTCAGCTCCTCCAGCACGCGCGAGAGCCTCGGATCATCGCGGCCGATGGTGACGCCGATGCGTTCCAGCTCGGCGACGAGGTTGGATTTGCCGCCCTGGTCGGAGACCAGCACCTTGCGGACATTGCCGACCAGATCGGGCGCGACATGCTCGTAGGTGCGCGGGTCCTTCAGCACGGCCGAGGCGTGGATGCCGGCCTTGGTGGTGAAGGCCGAGGCGCCGACGAAGGGCGCGTGCCGGTTCGGCGCCCGGTTCAGCATCTCGTCGAGCGCCCGCGAGACATGGGTGAGCTCGCCGAGCTCGGCCTCGCCGACGCCAACGCTGAAGCGGCGGTTGTAGCGCTCCTTCAGCTTGAGGGCGCCGATCAGGGTGACGAGATTGGCATTGCCGCAGCGCTCACCGAGACCGTTCAGCGTGCCCTGGATCTGGCGCACGCCCGCCTCGACCGCGGCGAGCGAATTGGCGACGGCGCAGCCGCAATCGTCATGGGCGTGGATGCCGAGATTGTCGCCGGGCACGACCTTCGCCACCTCGGCGACAATCCGTCCGATCTCGTCCGGCAGCGTGCCGCCATTGGTGTCGCAGAGCACGACCCAACGCGCCCCGGCCTCATAGGCGGCACGGGCGCAGGCGAGCGCATAATCGGGATTGGCCTTGTAGCCGTCGAAGAAGTGCTCGCAGTCGAGCATGACCTCACGGCCGGCCGCCTTGGCGGTGGCGACGCTGTCGCGGATGCCGTCGAGGTTGTCCTCCAGCGAGATCTCGAGCGCGACATGGACATGATAGTCCCAGCTCTTGGCGACGAAGACGATGGCGTCGGCCTTCGCATCGAGCAGCGCGGCGATGCCGGGATCGTTCGAGGCCGAGCGCCCTGCCCGCTTAGTCATGCCGAAGGCGGCGAACTTCGCCCGCTTCGTCGGCTTCTGCGCGAAGAAGGCGGTGTCGAGTGGGTTGGCGCCGGGGTAGCCGCCCTCGACATAGTCGATGCCGAGCTTGTCGAGCATCGCCGCGACCGCGCGCTTGTCGTCGAGCGAGAAGTCGACGCCCGTGGTCTGGGCGCCGTCGCGCAGCGTCGTATCGAACAGGTGGATGCGGGCGAGCGTCGCGTCGCCGCCTTTGCGCGGCGCAGCCTCGGCCAGCGTGGCGGGCGCCTCGGCACTCATCGCCTCACCCGCAGCCGGTAGCGCAGCACCTTCGGCATCACCATGGCGAGCATGACGAGCTTCATCGCGATCGAGAGCGAACCACGCTTGCGGATCTTCGGGGCCTGAGTGGTCATTGTTGTTGTTCTTCTTTCAACGGAGCGCATTTCAACAGGATGGACGAACGCCGGAGGCCGGCCAGAGTTTCTTGAGGTTCGGCATCACCGCTTCACCTCCCAGCTCGTAATCAACTCGCCGGTGGCCGGGTCCTTGCCGTCCATGAGCACGATGCCCATCGCGACGAGCTCGTCGCGGAGGCGATCGGATTCGGCGAAGTTCTTGGCCTTGCGGGCGGCCAGGCGGGCGGCAATCGACGCCTCGACCTTTGCCCGCAGGGCATCATCGATCTCGGCAACCGCCACCTGCGGCAGAGCGATCCCGAGCAAGGCGAGGCTCGCCTTGAGGCCGGCATAATCCCCAGCCTTGCGCAGGGCGTGCAACTCCGCGAGCACCTGCGAGGTGTTGAGGTCGTCCGCCAGCGCTTCGATCACCGCGGCAGGGACCTGCCCGGCCTCAGCCTTTCCGGCAGCCGTCGCCCAATCGGCCAGCGTCTTCTCCGCCTCCTCCAGCGCCTTCACCGTCCAGTCGATCGGCTGGCGGTAATGGGTCTTGAGCATGGCAAGGCGCAGCACCGCGCCGGGCCATGTCCGCCCGCCGAAAATGTCGGTCGCCAGCAGCTCGTTGATGGTGACGAAGTTGCCGAGCGATTTCGACATCTTCTCGCCTTCGACCTGCAGGAAGCCGTTGTGCATCCAGTAGTTCGCCATGCGCGGCGCGCCGCCGGCCGCGCCGAAGGCGCAGCAGCTCTGGGCCAGCTCGTTCTCGTGATGCGGGAAGACGAGATCGATGCCGCCACCATGGATGTCGAAGACGTTCCTGGCGGGATCGTCGCATGTGAGGCCGCCACCGAACGGCTCGAGCAGCGTCTTCATCGACATGGCCGAGCATTCGATGTGCCAGCCTGGGCGGCCGGGCGTGGCGATGCCGGCCGGCGATGGCCAGCCGGGATCGATCCCGGCGCGGCTCGGCTTCCACAGCACGAAATCCATCGGATCGCGCTTGTACGGGGCGACATCGACGCGGGCGCCGGAGATCATCTCGTCGAGCGAGCGGCGAGCGAACGAGCCATAGCGCGGCGCATCCTTCAGCCCGGCGACCGCCGGCACATGGAAGAGCACATGCTCCTCGGCGACATAGGCGACGCCGCGGGCGATCAGGCGCTCGATGATCGCCTTCATCTCCTCGATATGGCCGGTGGCGCGCGGCTCGTCGTCGGGGTGCAGGTTGCCGAGCGCATCGACATCGGCGTGGAACTGCGCCGTCGTCGTCTCTGTGACCTTCGCGATCGCCTGGTTCAGCGGCAGGTCGGGAAAGTCACGCGCAGCGCGGGCGTTGATCCTGTCGTCGACGTCGGTGAGGTTGCGGGCATAGCGAACATGATCAGCGCCGTAGAGCTGCCGCAGCAGCCGGTAGAGCACGTCGAAGACGATGACCGGCCGGGCATTGCCGATATGGGCGTAGTCATAGACCGTCGGGCCGCAGACATACATGCGCACGTTCCGGGGATCGACGGGGGTGAAGACCTCCTTCGTCCGTGTCAGCGTGTTGTAGAGCCTGAGGGTCGGTTGCATCGAAGCGGTGTCCTGGCGAGAAGGCGACAAAAACGGCTTATCCTGGCCGCTGGCCGGGGCGCTGTCTGTCTTTTCGCTTTAGACGAGGACGTGAGCAGCCGGCCAGCGAAAGCTAGCGGCAAATAATGCAAGTAATGGCGAGGGCTCGCGTCATCCAGCCGTGATGCCCGTCATGTGCGCTTACGTCAAGTGGCAGCTGCGCAACGCTTGCGCGCCATCGCCCTGCCTTCCCGCGATTTCAGCTCTCTTCGCCGCAATGCCGCCACAAGCGAAAGGCGGTTTGCGCGCAACCAAGATTGCCGTGGTTCACGCAGTCTTAACCATTTGGAACCAGTTTGACATGTCGAAGGTTCAGCCCCGGTCGGGTCTCAGGGACAGTATCATGCGCCGCGCCGTTGCTCTGGTCGGGCTCTTCGGAATCCTCGGCGCCGGAATGTCGCTGGCGCTGCTGCCCGCGACCGGAACAGTCGCCGCCCCCAAGGCCGAGCGCACCTATCTGATCCCGGCCGGAGACGGCTACGGCGTCGCCGACTGCATCGCCAGCAAGTCGGAATGCGGCCAGATCGTCGCCGACGCCTGGTGCGAGTCGCAAGGCCACCGCGTCGCCACCGCCTATGGCCTGGCCGCGCAGGAAGATTTCACCGGCTCGACCCCGCGCCAGGCCAGCGCAACTCTGGCCGAACAGCCGCTGGCCATCACCTGCGGGGGCTAATCCCGACGGGCGAGTTTCCCCCGGATCAACGCAAGCCGTATCGTTGGCAGCCGCGGATCTGGAGCGGCTGCATCGAGGATCGTCGGCTCATGGTCCGCTCAGCACTCGTCGCCGCCTTCGTCTTGACGACACTCCTGCCGGCCCATGCCTTCGAGGGCCGCTATCGGACGCTCGGCGGCAGCATGACGATCCGCCCGGCCGGCGCCGGCATGCTCAAGGTCGATATCGAGATCGGCAGCAGGAGCTGCGTCGGGGCCATTTCGGCACGCGGCCGGGTCCAGGGCGATCGGCTCGTGGCCGAGGCCAAGGCGGAAGGCGATGTCTGCCGCCTGGATATCCGCCGCAAGGGCCGCTCCCTCACGATAACGGAGAGCGGCGAGTGCGTTCATTTTCACGGCGCGAACTGCAATTACACCGGCGACTATACGCCCCGCTAAAGAACGCGGTCTGAGCGCCTTTCAGCGCACCCATTCCGAGCATTTCGGCACTTCGCCCATCCCGCCCCAGGGCATGATCGGCACGCTCGATGTCGAGTTCTGCGGCGAGCCGTCGATCAGCTTGTCGGTGTAGACCATGTAGATCAGGACGTTGCGCTTGGTGTCGCAGCCGCGCACGATCTGCATCTTCTTCCAGATCAGCGAGCGGCGCTCGCGGAAGACGACGTCACCCTGCGAGAACTTCTCCTTGATCTTCACCGGGCCGATCTGGCGGCAGGCGAGCGAGACCTCGGAGACCTCCTCGGCGACGCCGAACATGCCGGAGACGCCGCCCTTCTCGGGCACGGTGTAATGGCAGGCGACGCCCTCGACGACCGGGTCGTCGACGCCGTAGACGGCGAGCTTGTCGTCCGGGGTCAGCATCTTCCAGACCGTCGACTTCCTGAAGATCAGGTCCTCCTGCGCGAAGGCCGGCGCAGCGACGCCAGCGAGCGCGAGAACAGCCGAGACGGCGAGAAGACAACGACGAAAGCTCATTCAGATTCTCCCAGAGCGTTCCCGCAGGACAGCGGGCAGGATATGGGATGGCGCGCCGTCCCGCACCAGTGCAGGCGGCGATCGATAAGCAAATCACGCAACAGGGCGACGACCATGCTGCCGCAGCTCGAAACCGGGCGCCTCCTCCTGAAGCCGCGCACCGAGGCCGATCTCGACTTCATCGCCGCCCTGAACGCCGATCCGCAGGTGATGCGCTACATCGCGGCGGCCGGCGATCCGGCGATGGGCCGCGAGGGCGTCGCAGCGCGCAGCTTCCTGCATGTCGAGCGCGGACTCGGCTACTGGACCGTGTTCGCCCGCACCGACGAAAGCGAGCCGCTCGGCTATGTCGGGCTCATTCCGGATGGTGACGACGCGGAGCAGGCCCAGATCAGCTATCGTTTCGCCGCCCGGCATTGGGGACAGGGCATCGCCCGGGAGGCGGTGGACCGGCTGCTCCGCTACGGCTTCGAAACGCTCGAGCTGCCGGAGACCCTCATCGTCACGCATCCGCAGAACGCAGCATCGCTGCAGCTGGCGGCGCGGCTCGGCTTCGAATCGGCACCGAGCGAGAGCGAGATCCTGATCGGCGCAACGCCGGTGCTCGCGGTCCGCTTCCGCCTCCGGCGCGTTTACATCGCGGCCTGACGATTGCTAGATCCTAGACCTATAGGCGCGCAGCCACAGCCGCATTGAAGCGAGTTGAACCATGGCGAGGAAGTTAGCGGCGAGTTTGCCATAAGGGCGTCGGCCGCAATCATCGCAGTTTCCGAGGCTCGGCGAACGTGGAAAGCTTTCTTATGCAGGTCAGCGTTTATCAAAATGGAACTGCCATCGGCACCGCCATCCTTGAGCATCTTGATCCACCTATGGGCGTTGCTTTTGGCCCCTTCTCGCCATCAGATCGATACGATCGTGACCAGCACGCCAACACTATTGAAGGCGATTATATCGATGACAAGGGCCAATCATTGTCGGTGCGCGCCGAGCAACATGGCCGTCTCAATATCGCTTCAATAGCGATCGAGGACTGGGCTGCTCCCGAGATCGGAAAACAACTGACCGTATGGTTTCAGGATGGCGGCGATTTCGTAGCGCTGTTCTCGGCACATGACGGCTACAAGGCATATTACGCTCGATAGGTCATAGCCGCCTCCATTGCGGCCATCTCTGATTAATGGGTTCATAGCCTAGCGCCGGTCGGCGCCATAGCTGTCGAGCGTCGCCGTGCGCCGGGCAATGAGCTCCGCCCGGCAGCTCGGGAAGTGCAGCACCTGCCCTTCCCGGCCGAAGTCAGCATTGGCGTAGAACTGGCAGGCCTTGTCCTTGAAGGCGTTCCAGGCGCGCTGCTCGTCGAGCAGGTCCTTCTTGGTCGTCGGCTCGCTCGCCGCATAGAGCCGCTTCCAGGCTGCATTCAGCTTGGCGTCCTCGCGCGCGACCCATTCACCGCCGCAGGCGGCCCAGGCGGGATTGGTGCCGTCCGATGTGTCGATGCAGCGCTTATAGGCGTCGTCGGCCGCCGCCGGCATGACCAGCGCGCCAAAGACGCCCGCAGCCAGCAAGGCGCGCACAAAGCCGCGCATGCTCAGGCGGCGATCGGCTTGAAGGCGAGATAATAGGCCGCGATCGCGCCGACGAAGCCGAGCCCGGTCAGCACGAGCTTCAGCCGAGTGAAGCCGCTGGCGAAGGCGACCGTGCCGTCCTCGACCTTCGGATAGCGATCGAGCAGGCGGGCGATGGCGAGATTCTCGGCAACGTCGCAGAGCCCGCCGAAGAGCCAGCCGCCACCGCACAAAGCGGCCACCCACCATGGGTAGCCGCGCATGGTGAGACCGACGACGATCAGCGCGCCGACGATCGTATAGACCAGCGCGAAGGCGAGATCGGCCGGCAGCAGCTTGTTGCGGTAGATCGCCCGGCGCTCGGGGCCATAGAGCGAGAAGAGCTTCTCGACGTCCTCCTTGGTGAAGCCGTTGAAGTCGCTCTCCAGCGCCCGGTCGACGCGCAGGCTGCGCGCCCAGAGCCAGGACAGGAGCAGCGTCAGCACCACCAGCGCCGGCCCCCAGAAGAAGAAACCGAGCGGGATCAAAGTGGGGTAGAAGGTCGGCAGATCTTCCATCAGGCTCACGGCTCCAAGGCGTCGTGAGCCGAGCCTACCTCGCCTCGTGCGCCAGCGCCACGGCCTCGCGCAGAACCCGCTCGTCGCCGATGTGGTTGGCGAGGATCAGGACGAGGCGAGCATTGAGCGCGGCGCTCGCGCGCTCGTCGAGATCGCGATGCGCCTGGGCCAGCAGGCGAAAGGCGGCATCTGGATCGGCAAAGCGCGATTCGCGGGCGAGCCCGGTCGCGGGGGTCATGGCAACCGCTGCATTCATCCCCTGCCCTCCATCCGCTCGATCGCAACCTCGATCGCGGCGCGCTCGGGTTTCGGGAAGCGGGCAGCGACATGCCCGTCCGGCCGCAGCAACACGGCTGCGCCGCCCTCCAGAGCATAGCGCTGGCGCAAGGTTCGATCGCCGGCGGCCGGTTCGATCGCGAGTACGCCAACCGGCGCAATCCTTGCCGCGCCTTCACCGAGCAGGATCGCCTGCCCCGCCGCGAAAGCCTCGCTCAGCCAGGCGTGAGGAGCGCCGGCAACCGGCGCGTCGAGGAAAGGCGCGCCGGGCGGCAGGTTGCCTTCCCCGCCGTCATCCTCGGTCGAGAGCGGCGAACCGGCATAGGCTGAAGGCAGCGAAAGCCGGCCGGAATTGACGAAGCGCTTGGCGAAGCCGGTATGTGGCGCCAGCGAGAGTGCCGCCTCGCGTAGCAGGCGCTCGCCCGGCGAGCGCGGCGCGATGAAGTCGGTCGCGCGTGTCGAGTTCAGGATGTTCTCGTCGGCGGCGGCGAGGCGCTCGCTGTCATAGCTATCGAGCAACGAGGCCGGGCTCCTGCCCTGCGCAACCAGCGCCAGCTTCCAGCCGAGATTGTCGGCGTCCTGGATGCCGGAATTGGCGCCGCGCGCGCCGAAGGGCGAGACCTGATGGGCGGCATCGCCGGCGAAGATCACGCGACCATGCAGGAACTTGTCGAGCCGGCGGCACTGGAAGCGGTAGACCGAGACCCATTCGAGCGCGAACTCGGCGTGGCCGAGCATGCGCTCGATCCGGGGCCGCACGATCTCCGGTCGCTTCTCGTGCTCCGGATCGGCATCGGGTCCGAGTTGCAAGTCGATGCGCCAGATGTCGTCCGGCTGCTTGTGCAGCAGTGCCGACTGGCCGGAATGGAAGGGCGGATCGAACCAGAACCAGCGCTCGGTCGGGAACGGCGCGGTCATCTTCACATCGGCGATGAGGAAACGGTCCTCGAAGGCCTCGCCACGGAACTCCAGCCCGAGTAGGCCGCGCGTCGGCGAGCGTGCGCCATCGCAGGCGATGAGCCAATCGGTTTCTAGGGAGTAGTCCCCCTCCGGGGTTGCGATCGTCAGCCTGGCGCCGTCCTCGCGGTTTTCGAGACCAGCCAGCCGGTTGCTCCAGCGCAGATCGACCAGTGGCTCGGCGAGCACGGCCTCGACCAGCGCCGCCTCGACATAGAATTGCTGGAGGTTGATGAAGGCCGGCTGCTTGTGGTCGCCCTCGGGCAGGAGGTCGAACTCGTAGAGCTGGGCCTCGCCGCGAAAAACCTTGCCCTTCTGCCAGGTGACGCCCTTTGCAACCATCGCCTCGGCAAGGCCGAGCCGGTCAAAGATTTCGAGCGTGCGCTTGGCGAAACAGATGGCGCGCGAACCCTCGCCAATCCGGTCGGCATCGTCGATCAGCATGACCGGAACCTGCCGGCGCGCCAGATCGAGCGCCAGCGTCAGCCCGACCGGGCCGGCGCCGACGATGACGACGGGATGGCGGACGGGCGTGGCCGCGTCCTGATCCGGGCTGCGTTGGTAGGCGAACTGGCGGAAGGGCTGCATAGGGCGACGCCTTTAGCCCCGCAGGTCCAGCCACATCTGGCGGTCGCGCTCGTCGGTCCAGATGCGCGGATGGTCGAGGCCGCCGGCCTCGTCATAGGCGCGGGTGACGTTGAAGGGCAGGCAGTGCTCGAAGATCACCCAGTCGCCATAGGACGGCTTCAGCGTCTCATGCACGCGTTCGAAGGTCTCGCGCAGCGAACGCTCCTGGGCGACATGGCCTTTCACTGCCTCGAAGAGGTCGGAGAGGAAGGCGCGCGTGCCCTTGATGCCGTCGGCGACCATCGCCCGGTTGGTCAATGCGGCGCCGCGACCCGGCACCATGGCGGCGGGCGCAAAGGCGGCGAGTGCGTCGAGCGTCGTCGGCCAGTCGGTGAAATGGGCGTCACCGCAATAGGGCGTGGCGCCGTATTCGACGAGGTCGCCGGCAAAGATCACATTGGTGTCCGGCGTCCAGGCGACGATGTCGCCGGCAGTGTGGCCGCGTCCGAGCTTCATCAGCCGGACCTCGCGGCTGCCGAGCCAGATCGAGGCGTTGTGCGAGAAGGTCATGGTCGGCCAGGTCAGGCCGGGACGGATCGAGTCCGCGCCCTGGAACAGCCGCGGGAAACGGCCGATCTCGCTCGCCTTGTCCTCCTCGCCGCGCTCGACGATCATGGCGCGCGCCGCATCCGAGCAGACGATCTCGCGGGCGCCATAGGCCGGCGCACCGAGCACGCGCACAGCATGGTAATGCGAGAGCACGACATGGCTGACCGGCTTGTCGGTGACCTCGCGGACCCGGGCGATGACGCGTTCGGCCATGGTCGGCGTCGCCTGCGCATCGAAGACGAGGACGCTGTCGTCACCGACGACGACGCCGCTATTGGGGTCGCCCTCGGCGGTATAGGCGTAGACGCCCTTGCCGACCTCCTCGAAGGAGACGGTCTTCTCGCCGAGATCGGCAGTGGAGGCGAAAGCGGGGGAGGACATGGAGCAACCTCGTAAACTTGTCGATACTGACGTCATGCTCGGGCTTGACCCGAGCATCTCAGGCCGCGAGAGGCTCCGGTGGGTGCCCTACTCGTTCTGAGATTCTCGGGTCTGCGCCGAGTTTATCCTTGGGCCGACCGAAGGTCGGACCCGAGGGCTTCGCCCGAGAATGACGGTGTGGCCTACGGCGCATAGGGCAGGATTTCCTGCTCGATCGCGCCGAAGATCGAATGGCCGGCGGCGTCCTTCATCTCGATGCGGACGCTGTCGCCGAAGCGCAGGAAGGGCGTCTGCGGCGAACCGTGCCGGATGGTCTCGACCATGCGCTGCTCGGCGATGCAGGCATAACCGAGCCCACCCTCCGCGACCGGCCTGCCTGGTCCGCCATCGGAATCGCGGTTCGAGACCGTGCCGGAGCCGACGATGGTGCCGGCGACGAGCGGGCGTGTCTTGGCGGCATGGGCGATCAGCGCGCCGAAGTCGAAGGTCATGTCGACGCCGGCCTCAGGCTTGCCGAAGGGCTTGCCGTTGACCTGCGCGAGCAATGGCAGGCTGAGCTTGCCGTCCTTCCAGGCCGTGCCGAGTTCGTCCGGCGTCACTGCCGCCGGCGAGAAGGCCGAGGACGGCTTTGCTTGAAGGAAACCAAAGCCTTTCGCCAATTCGTTGGGAATCAGATTCCGCAAGCTCACATCGTTGACGAGCATGACGAGGCGGATCAGTCCGCGCGCCGCCTCGGGGCTCACCCCCATCGGCACGTCGCCGGTGACGACGGCGATCTCGGCTTCGAGATCGATGCCGTAATCCTCGCTGGCGAGCTTCACCGCCTCACGCGGGCCGAGGAAGGAATCGGAGCCGCCCTGGTACATCAGCGGATCGGTCCAGAAGCTTTCGGGCATCTGCGCACCCCGCGCCTTCCTGACCAGCTCGACATGGTTCACATAGGCCGAGCCGTCGACCCATTGATAGGCGCGCGGCAAAGGCGAGGCGCAGTGATTCTCGTGGAAGCGGAAGGAAGGCACCGAGCCGTGCTCGAGGCTCTCGGCGAGATCGGCGAGCCGCGGCGCGCAGCGTTCCCAGTCGTCGAGCGCGCCCTGCAGCGTCGCCACGACCGGGAAGGCGTCGGTCGCGCGGGTCAGGTCATTCGAGACCACGACGAGGCGGCCATCCCGGCCATGCATGAGGGATGCGACTTTCATCTCTTTTCAATCCTCGCCGAACAGTGATGATGGCAGCAAATCGATCCCGGGGAGGAAAGTCCATGCAACGCCGTACGTTTTTGAAGACGGGCGCGCTCGCCGCGGCCACCGCGCCGATCGCGATGCCCGCGATCGCGCAGTCGATGCCTGAGATTAAGTGGCGCCTGACCTCGAGCTTCCCGAAGCAGCTCGACACGATCTACGGCACCGCCCAACAGTTCGCGAAGTTCATGTCGGACGCCACCGACGGCAGGTTCCAGATCCAGACCTTCTCGGCCGGCGAGATCGTGCCCGGCCTGCAGGCGCTCGACGCGGTCACCTCCGGCACGGTCGAATGCGCGCATACGCCGACCTATTTCTATGTCGGCAAGGAGCCGGCGCTCGGGCTCGGCACTGGCATTCCCTTCGGCCTCAACGCCCGCCAGCAGCATAGCTGGTGGTATTTCGGTGGCGGCGAGCAGATCGTCAACGAAGCGCTCGCCAAGTTCAATGCCTACTCGATCCCCTGCGGCAATTCCGGCTGCCAGATGGGCGGCTTCTTCCGCAAAGAGCTCAAGACGGTCGACGACCTCAAGGGCCTCAAATTCCGCATCGGCGGCATGGGCGGGGCGGTGCTGGCCAAGCTCGGCGTGGTGCCGACGCAGATCGCGGCGGGCGACGTCTATCCGGCGCTGGAACGTGGCACGATCGACGCCGCCGAGTTCGTCGGCCCCTATGACGACGAGAAGCTCGGCTTCGTGAAGGTCGCACCCTATTACTACTATCCCGGCTGGTGGGAGGGCGGCGCCATGCTGCACCTCGTCATCAACCAGGAGCAGTGGCACAAGCTGCCCAAGCACTATCAGGCGATCGTCCAGAACGCCTGCGAGGCCGCGAACAACTGGATGCTGGCGAAGTACGACTTCGTCAATCCGGGCGGGCTGCGCCGGCTGATCGCCCAGGGCGCGCAGCTCAAGGCCTTCCCGCAGCCGATCATGGAAGCCTCGCTCAAGGCGGCCGAGGAGTACTACGCCGAGACCTCCGCCAAGAGCGAAGCCTTCAAGAAGGGCTATGAGTCGATGGTCGCCTTCCGCGGCGAGAACCTGCTCTGGTGGCAGGTTGCGGAGCTCTCCTACGACGCCTTCATGAACCGGCTGCGCAGCCGCTGAGGCACACTTACGATAGCTGATCCGAAATGGGCGCGGGAGCCCTCCCCCCTTGTGGGGGAGGGTTGGGAGAGGGGTGACCGGTCGAGCGGCGTCGAGGCTTCGCCAATGATCAGCCTCACGGCTGACTACCCCCCTCTCCAGCTCTCCCCCACAAGAGGAGAGAGAGCGGGCGGCGCTGCGGCGAGACCTCACCACGCCTCGGGCTTGTTCGGGTCGAAGCGCTTCTTCAGCTCGCTCCAGCAATCGCTGTAATTGTCCTGCAGCTCCGGCAGGCCGGCGGCGTAGCCGGTGACGCGCTGGGCGAATCTCGTCTCGAACATAAAGGCCATGGTGCCAGTGAGCTTGACCGGCTTCAGCTCGACCGTGCTGGCATGCTCGAAGGCCTGCGCATCCGGGCCGTGCGGCAGCATCATATTGTGCAGGCTGAAGCCGCCGGGTGTGAAGCCCTCGGGCTTGGCGTCATAGACGCCGTAGATCAGCCCCATGAACTCCGACATGATGTTGCGGTGGTACCAGGGCGGACGGAAAGTGTTCTCCGCCACCATCCAGCGCTCCGGGAAGATGACGAAATCGATATTGGCGGTGCCGGGCGTCTCTGAGGGCGCGGTCAGCACGGTGAAGATCGACGGGTCGGGGTGGTCGAAGGAGATCGCGCCGACCGGCGAATAATGGCGCAGATCGTATTTGTAGGGCGCGTAATTGCCGTGCCAGGCGACGACGTCGAGCGGCGACTGGTCGACCTTGGTGGAGAACAGCTCCCCGCCCCATTTGGCATAGAGGGTCGAGGGCTCCTCGATGTCCTCATAGGCGGCGACGGGCGTGAGGAAATCGCGCGGATTGGCGAGGCAGTTGGCGCCGATCGGCCCGCGATCGGGCAGCGTGAAAGCGCCGCCATAGTTCTCGCAGACATAGGCGCGCGCCGGCCCGCCCATCAATTCGACGCGGAAGACGACGCCGCGCGGGATGATGCAGATCTCGCCCGGCTCGATCTCGATGATGCCGAACTCGGTGAAGAAGCGCAGCTTCCCCTCCTGCGCCACGACGAGATACTCGCCATCGGCGTTGAAGATGTATTCCTTCTCCATCGAGGCGGTGACGAAGAGCATATGCGCGGCCATACCGGCCTGGCTGTCGGCGTCGCCAGCGGTGGTCAGGGTGCGCAGGCCGGTGAGGAAGGTGAGCCTCTCCTGCGGGATCGGGATCGGGCTCCAGCGCAACTGGCCGAGCGAAGGCTTCGTCTCGTCTCGGCAGGGCGCGGTCCGCATCAGCCCCTTGTCGACCAGCGTCCAGCGGCCGCCATGCTTCACGCTCGGGCGGATGCGATAGAGCCAGGAGCGCTCATTGGTGGAGCGCGGCGCGGTGAAGGGGGAGCCGGAGAGCTGCTCGGCGTAGAGGCCATAGGCCGCCTTCTGCGGCGAGTTGCGGCCGATCGGCAGCGCGCCCGGCAGGCTCTCGGTCTCGAAGGAATTGCCGAAGCCGGACATATAGCGGCGCCCGCCGCGGACCTGCTCGCCGAAGCTCGACTGAAGCGTGGTTTGCACGTTCATGACTGGGCTTCCTCCTGCTATCGCCGCTTTGACAGGCGCTGCCGTTGCGCAATGATCGCGGGCGCGGCCTTGAGCGGCCTTGGTCCCACCCTAATTAGTTACATGTGAAACTAATGTCAACGAAGCCGAAGCCGCCCTCCGCCGACCGTGCCCTGCATCTCGAGCAGTTCCTGCCCTATCGGCTCAACGTGGTCGGCTTCTTCGCCAGCCGCGGGCTGGGCCGGGTCTACGGCACGCGCTTCGGCATCGGCATCCCGGAATGGCGGGTGATCGCGCAGCTCGGCGAGTTCGGGCAGCTGACCTCGCGCGACATCGGCGAGCTCTCGCAGATGCACAAGACCAAGGTCTCGCGCGCCGTGGCCGAGCTCGACAAGCGGGGCCTGGTGACGCGAGCTGAGAACCGGGCCGACCGGCGCGAGGCCTTCGTCGCTCTCAGCGCCGCCGGCCAACGCCTCTACGCCCAGATCGTGCCGCTGGCCCTCGCCTTCGAGGAGCGCTGGATCGAGGGAATCTCAGCCGACGAGCTGCGGGTGTTCGAGCGCGTGCTGGCGGTGCTGACCGAGCGCGGCCGCCATCTTGCCGGCGCCTACCAGACCGAGGAGGCGTGACCTCAAAAGACCGTGATCCGCTTCGCGCGATTTGCCGCCCGGAGCGCGATATGCGATGCGCAAAGTCGTCCGGGCGATGCATCGAATCGGCTTTCGCGGACGGTTCGACACGCGCCTCCTTAGTTCCGTCGCGTTTCTAGCATGTGCTTTGCCGATGCAAGCGATCGCCGCTGGCATGGGACGAGCCACAGGGATAGCACTCTGCCTTCGATGATTTTCGCTTCGCTCCGACGCGCGCTCGCTCCGGCGCTGGCTTTCGCCGCGCTGTCGGGCGCCGCATTGGCGCAGTCGCCGGCTTGCGACAACTGGCGCGCCGAACTTTCCAACCTGCAGGGCCAGCGCGGCGGCGATGCACGCGCCGCCCAGGCGGCGCAGCGCGTCGCCGGCCAACTCGCACAGCTCTCCAGCCAGTATCGGTCGATGGGCTGCGATCGCGGCGGCTTCCTGTTCTTCGGCGATGCGCCGCCACCGCAATGCGGCGGCATCCGCGCCCAGTTGGGGGCTTTGCAATCGCAATACACCCAGCTTCAGCAGCAGGCGCAGGGCGGCGCCGTCGAACAGCGGCGCGCCCAGCTCGCGGCGCTGATCAACAACAATTGCCGGACGCAGCAGCGCGGCTTCTTCGAGACGATCTTCGGGATCGAGCCGCGCCGCGGCGAGATCGATTCGACTTTGCCCGAGCTCGACCCCGATCAGCCGACGGAGCCGACGGAAGGCGGGGCACGCCAGGGCGGCCCCTATTCGGTGTGCGTGCGCAGCTGTGACGGCTACTTCTTCCCGCTCGCCAACAGCCCGGGCGGACGCGAGAGCCAGGACGAGATGTGCCAGTCGCTCTGCCCCGGGAGCGAGACGCTGGCCTATGGCATGAGCAGCGGCGGCGACATCCAGAATGCGGTGGCGCGCAGCAGCGGGCAGCCCTATTCGTCCCTGCCGAATGCGCTGAAATACACCCGCAGCTTCGACGCCGCCTGCACCTGCCGAGGACAGGGCCAGAGCTGGGCCCAGGCGCTCCAGAACGCCGAGCAGATGCTCGAGCAGCGCAAGGGCGACATCATCGTCACCGAGCAGCGCTCGCAGGAAATGTCGCGGCCGAAGCCCGAGCAGCCGCAACGCGGCAAGAAGGGCGCCGCCAATACCGCCGCAGCCGAGGCCAAGCCGGCCGGCCCGGCGCCGACCACGCTGCAGGCCGCCCCCGGCGACGAGCCGACGCCTGACACCAATGTGCCGACCGCCAGCACCGAATCCGCCGGCGTCGGCCCGCAGCGGATCGACGGCGAGAAGACGCTGCAGCAAGGCGATGGCCTGAAGCGCGAGAGCAAGAGCGTCACCGGCGAGCGCCGCACCGTGCGGATCGTCGCGCCGAACCTCGCGCCCAATCTGGGGGTCGGGGCGACGGCGCGGCCTTGAGCGAGCTGAGCTAGCGAAGATTACTCATCGCTAGCTCGCAGCAAGCGCGCCAAGGGGTTCATTACGATCAGCAGCCCCGGCAAATCCCGGTCAGAGCCTCAGGTCACGCCGTCAGCTTCGCCAGCAATTGCTCATAGTCGTCGAAGATCAGGTCCGGCCCTCGCGTTCTCAAGGCTGCGCCCGTGTTGTAGCCGAAAGTCACCGCGCCGGACGCGATGCCCGCCCGCCGCGCCGCGTCGATGTCGCGGATCTCGTCCCCGATGGCGATGGCACGCTGCCTGTGAATCCCCGCCTGCCGGATGACTGCCTTGAACTTGGCGCTCTTGCCCCAGAGCGACGCGCCGCAGCTGAAATAGCTCACATGAGCTGCAGCTCGGCCAAGTGTGCGGCGGATGACCTCTTCGCTGTTCGAGCTCACGATCGCGATCGCAACGTCGCTTGCGGCCAGGCCCGCGAGCATCGACTCGGCACCTGGAAAGAGCGCCACCGCATCGCCGGCTTCAGCGCTCAGCCTGCGCATGTGCATCGCGATTGCCGGCATCTTCCACAAGGGAACGCCGAGGCGGGCAATGATCTCGCGTGAACCAAGCGCACGAAGCTCATCGGCCTCGCCTTCCGCAACCTCGCGGAAGCCAAACTGCCGCGCAGTCTGGTTGAGCACCGAGCAGAACCACGGAAAGCTGTCGGCCAGCGTCCCATCGTAGTCGAATATCGCAAGAGAGAAGGCAGGCATCGCGGCGACCGATCTTATGGGCTCCGGTGATTGCCGCACGCTCATGCAGCCGTCAACGCGGACCGGAGCGAGCGCACGGCCGTAGCCGCGCTCGTCATGCGCCACAAGCAACTCTGACCAAATCTCCCCTCGCTGACTGGCACAGAACGCAAGGCTTAGATCAGCGTATAGCTGCCGGCGCAGGCTTCTCCCGTGCCGCATCGACGCGCGGAGCGAGCCATGTCCGATCCAGCAATCGCCACCCCGGCCCCTCACGGCATGGACGTCGCCGACACCGCGCGACGCCTGAAGGCGATCTTCATCGGCTCGGTCGGCAACCTGGTCGAGTGGTACGATTTCTACGCCTACACCGCCTTCGCGCTCTATTTCGCGCCCAAATTCTTCCCCTCGCATGATCCGGTGGTGGTGCAGCTCAACGCCGCGACCCTGTTCGCCGCCGGCTTCATCGTGCGCCCGATCGGCGGCTGGCTGTTCGGCCATATCGCCGACCGCTACGGGCGCCGGCTGTCATTGACGGTCTCAGTGCTGATGATGTGCTTCGGCTCGCTGATCATCGCAGTGACGCCAACCTATGAGACGATCGGCTTCGCTGCGCCGGTGCTGCTGGCGCTGGCACGGGTCATCGAGGGCCTGAGCCTCGGCGGCGAGTACGGGGCGAGCGCGACCTATCTCACCGAGATCGCCCATCCCGACCATCGCGGCTTCTATTCGAGTTTCCAGTACGTGACGCTGATCGGCGGGCAGCTCACCGCGATCCTGGTGCTGCTCCTGCTCCAGAACGTCTTCCTGACCCATGAGCAGCTGGTCGACTGGGGCTGGCGCATCCCCTTCGTGATCGGTGCGATGCTGGCCGTCACCGCCATGTTCATGCGCCGAAACATGCACGAGACCGATGCCTTCAACGAGGCCAAGAAGGCCGGCCCGGCCAAGGAAAGCTCGCTGCGCGGCCTGCTGAAATACCCGCGCGAGGTCGCGATCGTCGTCGGGCTCACGGCAGGCGGCACCGCCGCCTTCTACACCTTCACCACCTATATGCAGACCTTCGTGAAGCAGACGGTCGGCCTTTCCGACATCGTCACCACCTATGTGATCGCCGGCTCGCTGATCTTCGCCTCGATCCTGCAGCCGCTCTACGGCATGCTCTCCGACCGGATCGGCCGCAAGCCGCCGCTGATCTTCTTCGGCGTCGCCGGGACGCTGCTGACCGTGCCGATCCTGTCGGCCCTGGAGCAGACCAAATCGCCCTGGGTCGCGTTCCTGTTGATCTCCGGCGCCTGGCTCTTCGTCGCCGGCTACACCTCGATCAACGCCGTGGTGAAGGCCGAACTGTTCCCGACCTCGATCCGCGCCACCGGCGTCGCCGTGCCCTATGCGCTGACCGTCTCGATCTTCGGCGGCACCGCGCCGGCGATCGCCCTGTTCTTCAAGCAGCAGGGCCACGAGCAGTGGTTCTACTACTATCTCTCTGGGGTGATCTTCATCTCGCTGCTGGTCTATTCGACCATGCGCGACACCAAACACGAATCGGCGATGCACCGGCACGAATGAGGGGCAGCCAACGCGCGTCATGCTCGGGCTTGTCCCGAGCACCTCAGGCCGGGTGAGGCTCCAGCCGGCGCTTTCTCGTCAGGAGATTCTCGGGTCTTCGCTTCGCTCCGCCCGAGAATGACGGGCTCTACGCCGCCTCGCCCTGTAGCCGCTTCAGCGCCTTCTCCCGCCCGATCAAGGGCAGCAGCTGAGCCAGCTCCGGGCCATGGTCGAGGCCGGTCAACGCCTGGCGCAGCGGCATGAACAGCGCCTTGCCCTTGGCGCCGGTCGCGGCCGCGACGCCTTGCGTCCAGCTTTTCCAGGTCGTCTGGTCGAAAGGCTCCGGCGGCAGCAGCTCCGCCGCCTGGGCCGCGAAGGCCTTGTCGGCGACGTGCGGTTCGAGCGGCCCCTCGATCACCTTCCACCAATCCTTCGCAGCCGAGAGCCGGGCGAGATTGCCGCGCACGGCGAGCCAGAACGGCTCGCTCGCCGGGATGCCGAGCTGCTTCAGCCGCTCCTCGACCGCAGCGAAATCGAGCTGGTGCAGCGTGCGGGCCGAGAGAGCTTCCAGCTCGTGCTCGTCGAACTTGGCCGGCGCGCGCGAGACATGGGCGAGGTCGACCAGCCCGGCGAGCTCGTCAAGGCTGGAGACCGGCCGGACCGCATCGGAGGAGCCGGTCAGCACGGCCAGCGCGGCGACCGCCAGTGACTCGATGCCGGATTCACGCAGGCCCCGGAGCGAGAGATGGCCGAGGCGCTTCGACAGCCCCTCGCCGCTCGCGGTGGTCAGCAGGTTGTGATGACCGAACGTGGGCAGCGCGCCGCCGAGCGCCTGCATGATCTGGATCTGCACGGCGGTGTTGGTGACGTGGTCCTCGCCGCGGATGACATGGGTGATGCCCATGTCGAGATCGTCGACGACCGAGGGCAACGTGTAGGGATAAGTGCCGTCCTCGCGGACCAGCACCGTATCGGAGAGCGAGGCGCAGTCGACATGCGACGGGCCGCGGACGAGATCGTCCCAGCCGATCTCCTCCCAATCGAGCAGGAAGCGCCAATGCGGCTTGCGGCCTTCCGCCTCCAGCCTGGCGCGCTCTTCTGCGGTCAGCTTCAGGCCGGCGCGATCATAGACCGGCGGCAGGCCGCGGGCGAGCTGGCGCTTGCGCTTGCGGTCGAGCTCGTCGGCGCTCTCATAGCAGGGGTAGAGGCGCCCCGCGGCGCGTAGCCTCTCCGCCGCGGCATCGTAGAGTGCGATCCGCTCCGACTGCTTGATGCTCGCATCGGGGACAACGCCGAGCCAGGCGAGGTCCTCGGCGATGGCATCGGCGAATTCCGGCTTCGAGCGCGCCTGGTCGGTATCGTCATAACGCAGCAGGAAGCGCCCGCCATGGCGCCTGGCGAAGAGCCAGTTGAACATCAGCGAGCGGGCGTTGCCGATGTGCAGATAGCCGGTCGGCGACGGGGCGGTGCGGACGAAGGGTGTGGTCATGACCGGCCGCTTGTCGCGCGGGACGGGCGCGAGGGCAAGGGCATGGCGCCGCCCTCGCGAAAGGAGATCGACAAGCGTTCAGATTGACGCAAGGTTAGAAGGCGACGGGGATGTCGATATCTACGCTGGGAGGCGAGGATGAGCATCACGGCTTCGGTCGGGTTCGGCGGCAAGAACACGGTTCCAGATACCCGCCTGGTCCAGGCGATGATCAACCCGCATACGGCGGCGCTCGGCATCGATCTGCTCGATGTCGACGGCGATTGCGGGCCGCTGACCAGAGGCGGGATCAAGCGCTACCAGCAGGTCTTCCTGAAGATGACGAGCCCGGATTCCAAGGTCGACCCGGGTGGCAAGACCTTCCTGCACATGGCCAGCAACCCGGCGCCGGCCGGCGTCGTGGTCAGCGCCTCGCGCCTGCCGATCAAGCTCAAGGCCGGCGACTTCCTGCAGGTGCCGGTGGTGATCGACCCTGCGGACGGCACGGTGCAGGACGCCTACACCGCCTTCGAATACGAGATTTTCGACAAGGGCGCCCGCATGGCGGGGGCGGACTACGCCTTCGGCGTGCCCAACGAGATCGAGGTCTGGCCGAATGCGCAGGTCAGGATCGGCGTGGTGCTGACCCCGGCCCTGCTGGCGCATGAGCAGTTCCACTACGATGTCGGCTTCGTGGTCTGCCGGGCGCTGGCGCACCAGCTCACCATCGCCCGCGCCCCGACGATCGGCGGGCTGGTGACGCAGCTCAACAGTCTCGTCGACTTGCACATCAAGCGCCGCGTCAAGCTGATCCAGCGCCGCTACGACGTCGATACCCAGCACGGCCTCAACGCCAAATACCAGCGCATCTGGCTCGACCGGATGACGGCCTGCATCGCCAATCCGGCGGCCAACCAGATCGGTGGGTTCTGGCTGTAGAGGGAGCGCTCCGCCGTCACTCCAGGGCAGGCCTCGGGCCTGAGCCCGGAACCCATGGACACGACGCTGCTCCAGTTCGTCGTGCTCGCCCTTGTGGCGAGCATCCACGTCTTGAACACCGCCTTCGACCAGCGAAGACGTGGATGGGACAAGCCCGACCATGACGGAAAAGGCGGTGTTCATGGGTTCCGGGCTCGCCGCTGCGCGGCGCCCCGGAATGACGATGCGTTTCTGCGCGTCAGAAATCGAAGCTCTCGCCCGCGGCCTTGCCGACGCCCTTGACCAGCGTCCGGTCGGGCTCATGCGCCGGCGCGCCGGAATCGCGGAAGCGGTTGACGATCGGGTAGCGCCGGTCGCGGCCGAAGTTCTTGCGGGTGACCTTGACGCCCGGCGCCGCCTGCCGGCGCTTGTACTCGGCGAGATAAAGCAGGCGCTCGACCTTCTGTACCGTCTCGAGATCGTGGCCGCGCGCGACGATATCGGCAAGGCGCATCTCGTGCTCGATCAGGCAGGCGAGGATGTCGTCGAGCACCTCATATGCCGGCAGCGAATCCTGATCCTTCTGATTCTCGCGCAGTTCGGCTGAAGGCGGCTTGACGATGATGTTCTCGGGGATGACCTCGCCATCCGGCCCGAGCGCGCCTGCCGGCCTCCAGCGATTGCGCAGGGCCGAGAGCCGGAAGACCTCGGTCTTGTAGAGATCCTTGATCGGATTGTAGCCGCCGTTCATGTCGCCATAGAGCGTGGCGTAACCGCATGACATCTCCGACTTGTTGCCTGTCGTCACCACCATCGGCCCGAACTTGTTCGAGATCGACATCAGCAACGTGCCGCGCACCCGGCTCTGCAGGTTCTCCTCGGTGATGCCGCGATTGGTGCCGGCGAAGAGCTCGGCCAGCGCGGCTTCGAAGCCCTCGACCGGCTCAGCGATCGGCACGATCTCGTAGCGCACGCCGAGCGCGTCGGCACACTTCTTGGCGTCGTCGAGGCTCTCCTGCGAGGTGAAGCGATAGGGCATCATCACGCAGCGCACACGCTCGGAACCCAGCGCATCGACCGCGATCGCAGCGCAGATGGCGGAGTCGATGCCGCCGGAGAGGCCGAGCACCACGCCGGGGAAGCGGTTCTTCTCGACATAGTCACGCAGGCCGAGCACGCAGGCCGCATAGTCGGCCTCGTCGCCGGCCTCGACCGGGGCGACTTCGCCGGGCAGGCAGCGCCAACCGTCCGGCCCACGCTCCCATTGCGTGATCGCGATCGTCTCGCGGAAGGCCGGTAGTTGATGGGCGAAGCTGCGGTCGGTATTGAGGACGAAGGAGGCGCCCTCGAAAACGAGTTCGTCCTGACCGCCGAGTTGATTGAGATAGACCAGCGGCAGACCGCTCTCGACGACGCGGGCGACGGCGACGTTGAGCCGCTCCTCGGTCACGCCGCGCCGGAAGGGCGAGCCGTTGGGGACCAAGAGGATCTCGCCGCCGGTCTCGGCGATGCACTCGACGACCTCCTCGCCCCAGATGTCCTCGCAGATCGGAATGCCCAGGCGGACATGGTTGCGGAAGACGACGGGGCCGGGCAGCGGGCCGGGCTCGAACACCCGCTTCTCGTCGAAGACGCCGTAATTGGGCAGGTCGACCTTGAAGCGCACCGACTGGATCAGGCCGCCATCGAGCAGGACATAGGCGTTGTAGAGCTTGCCGTCCTCGAGCCAGGGCAAGCCGAGGAGCACCGCCGGGCCGCCATCGGCGGTCTCGCGGGCGAGCGCCTCGCAGGCCTTGCGGCAGGCATCCTGGAAGGCCGGCTTCAGCACCAGGTCCTCGGGCGGATAGGCCGAGAGGAAGAGCTCCGGGAACATCACGAGTTCGGCGCCGCCAGCGGCCGCCTCGCGGCGGGCGGCACGCACCTTGTCGGCATTGCCGGCGACGTCGCCGACGATCGGGTTGAGCTGGGCGAGTGCCAGGCGGAGAGAGGTCGCGGTCATGATCCGGATGTAGCTTGCCACCGATGCGCCAGCAACGGGCCGGCGCCCTGCTCGCCCCTGCGTTTTCGCAAGGGCAGGTCAGCGAAGCACTGAGCGAAAATCGGCCGAGTAGCGCAATTCGCGCAAGGGACGCACCGCCTGCGTCGTCTGATCATAGATCGGATGGGCCTTCCAGGCGGCGAGCGCGGCCTCATCAGCGAATTCGCCATAGACGACGATGTCGATCTCGTTGCCGATCGGATCGATCCTGGCGTTGGCCGCGACCTCGAAGGTCAGCGCGTGCGGGATATCGCCGAGCCGGCCCAGCAGGCGCTGGACCATGCCGACATCCTCAGCGCGCCTGGCCGTGAAGAATACGATGTGCCGGATCATCTGCCCTCTCCTTGCAGCCGGGAATCGCGCGTCCTGACCGCGGGCGGATGTCTGATCGAGGATGATCGGATCGGCAATCCATTAACCCGACATTAGGGTTAACCGGGCATGAATCATCTCCGGGTCGGTGCAACCATCGTGCTGGCCACTGCTCGGAGAGACACGCGATGCGTGCTGGATCTATCGCCGCCCTCGCCCCCGTCGTCGCAATGGCCTGTACGCTGGCGCTTCCGCAGGGCGCGCAAGGCGCCGACTATCTCAGGGGTTCGCAGATCGAGCAGCCGGTCGAGCCGCCGCCGATGTTCGGCGGTGGGCGCTTCGACTGGTCGGGCTTCTACTTCGGTGGCGGCGCCGGCGTCAGCGATACGAAATTCAAGCCCGGCGAAGGCCTCGGCGATATGGCCAACTACGCCTTCAGGAATACCGTCCTTGGTGCCGAGGGCAACATCGGTTCTCTGGTCGGCAACTTGGCCGAGAAGCGCGACAGCGGGTCCACCTTTTTCGGCGTGGTCGGCTACAACTACCTGTTCGACGATGTCGTTCTCGGCCTGGAAGTGGACTACACGCGCTCCGGCCAGAACTACATCATCAATGACTTCATCGGACGGCGTATCACCACGTCCGAAGGTTTGAACGACGTCAACATCACTACCAGCCACGGCGCCAAGCTGAACGACTATGCCACGGCGAGGCTGCGTATGGGCTGGGCCTATGGTCGCCTCATGCCTTACGCCACGATCGGCGGCGCCGTTGGCCGATTCAATACGATCTCATCGATCCGCTCGACCTGGTTCTTAACCCGCACAAACCCGCTTACGGGCGCGACCGAAGCCTTCTACGCCGCCGGTTACACGCCGACCAATCCGTCCGTGGTCGGCGGAACCAAGAAGAACGTTTACAGCTTCGGCCTGAGCGCGGGCGCTGGCGTCGAATGGGCGGTAACCGACAATCTGCTGCTGCGCGCCGAATATCAGATCGTTCGCTTCGCTGAGGTCGAGGGTACGACTGTTACGGTGAACACAGCCCGCGTCGCCGCCGCGCTTAAGTTCTGATCCGTAGGCCTGATCAACGCTCGAAGCGCTGCCCGATCAGCTCGGTCTTCGCCCGGCTGATCATCCACAGCGTCTCCGCGCCGCCGCTGCGATCCCAGGCGATGCCCTGGCCCTCGCCTTCGATCGGATAGGTCGCGACCAGTTCGAGCACGGACCCCATCTTGGGCAGGCGCAGGGTGTAGACCTCCTTGTGGTCATGGCCGGTCGCGTAGAGCAGCCCGTCCTTGCCCCAGCTGCCACCCGACATGCTCATCGGCTCGGCCCGCTTGATCACGGCAGCAGGAAAGGTCCAGCCCTGGACCGGCTTCCAGGCTTCGTCGAACTTCACCAGCGTCGTCCAGTAGGAGTTGCCATAGGGCTGCTGGCTCTGGCCGAAGACGCGGCTGTAATTGGCGAAGACACCCCACCAGGCACCGTCATGCCGGTCGAGCCAGGTCAGCGAGCCCAGCAGGATGCCGAAGCTGTGCGAGCCGACGTGCTCGAGCGTCTGCGCATCCCAGATCTCGACCGAGCTCGTCATCGGCGAGGCCGGGTAGTTGGAATGGGCGGCGTAGAGCTTGCCGTCGATCACCGCGCCGCTGTCGAGATGGATGATCGGGCCGTCTTCGGCCCCCTTCCATTCCTTGACCAGGGCGCCGGTCGTCTTGTCGTGCTTGGCGATGGCCCGGTCGGTGATCGCGTAGACGTAGGCAGCATCGACCGCGGCCGCCTGGCGGGCCGCGGGAGCCTTGAAGCGCGCGACCTCGACGAAGCGGCCGGACGGGGCAGCGGGCTTCTTCGCCGCCTCCTGCGCCAGTGCCGGAAAGGCGACCAGACAGACGGCCAGCGCCGCCGCGAACCCAAGCTTCATTCTGGCCTCCCCATACCCTCTTGGCTTCGACCATGAGGAGCGCGGGGCGAGCGGTCAAGGCGACGGGCGGACGAGCCGTCCGTCGCCTTTTTATATCACTCGGCCGCTTCGACCTCAGGCCGCGCCCGGCCGGCGCGTTCGCGCTTGACCAGCTCGGCGACGAGGAAGGCGAGCTCCAGCGCCTGTTCGGCATTGAGGCGCGGATCGCAGACCGTGTGGTAGCGGTCGTTGAGGTCCGCATCGGTCATGCCGCGGGCGCCGCCGGTGCATTCGGTGACGTTCTTGCCGGTCATCTCCAGATGCAGACCGCCGGCATGGGTGCCTTCCGCCTGATGCACGGCGAAGAAGTTCTTCACCTCGGTCAGGATCAGGTCGAACGGCCGCGTCTTGTAGCCGCTCGCCGCCTTGACGGTGTTGCCGTGCATCGGATCGCAGGACCAGACGACGTTGCGTCCTTCGCGCTTGGTGGCGCGCACCAGGGCCGGCAGATGGTCGAAGACCTTGTCGGCGCCGAAGCGGCCGATCAGCGTCAGGCGGCCAGCCTGGTTCTGCGGGTCGAGCGCGTCGATCAGCTTGAGCAAGCCATCGACCGTGGTCGAGGGGCCGCATTTCAGGCCGATCGGATTTTTGATGCCGCGGAAGAACTCGACATGGGCATGGTCGAGCTGGCGCGTGCGATCACCGATCCAGACCATGTGGCCGGAGGTGTCGTACCACTCGCCGCTGGTTGAATCGGTGCGCGTCATCGCCTGCTCGTAGCCGAGCAGCAGCGCCTCATGGCTGGTGTAGAAATCCGTCGTGCGCATCTCGGGATGCGTCTCGGGATCGATGCCGATGGCACGCATGAAGTCGAGCGCCTCGGTGATGCGCTCGGCCACCTCCTGGTAGCGATGCGAGGCCGGCGAATCCTTGACGAAGCCGAGCATCCAACGATGCGCCTGGTCGAGATTGGCGTAGCCGCCGGTCGCGAAGGCGCGGAGCAGGTTCAGCGTCGCCGCCGACTGCCTGTAGGCCTCGAGCTGGCGGCGCGGGTCCGGAATCCGGGACTCGGGCGTGAACTCGTTGTCGTTGATGATATCGCCCTTGTAGCTCGGCAATTCGACGCCACCGATGGTCTCGGTCGGGGTCGAGCGCGGCTTGGCGAACTGGCCGGCGATGCGGCCGACCTTCACCACCGGCGAGCCGCCGGCGAAGGTCAGCACCACCGCCATCTGCAGGAACAGCCGGAAGAAATCGCGGATGTTGTCGGCCGAGTGCTCGGCGAAGCTTTCGGCGCAGTCGCCGCCCTGGAGAAGGAAGGCCTCACCGGCCGCGACCTTGCTCAACGCCCGTTTGAGCTTGCGCGCCTCGCCTGCAAAAACCAGCGGCGGAAAGCCGGCGAGCTGCTGCTCGACCGCCTTCAAGGCTGCCTGATCCGGGTATTCCGGCATCTGCTGGACGGGCTTTGCCCTCCAGCTATCGGGCGTCCACCGCTCGGACATGGGTACTGCTCCTGGTTTCACGTATCGCGCGTTAACCTCATCTTGGCGCGAAGGGCGGCCTATACACCCGCAAGTGGCCGCTGGCCACCGCTACGGCAAGAGCAGCCGACCTCAGCGCGAAAGAGCGAATCCCGTCAAGCGGTTGGCGCGATCCGCTGCTACCCGGATTCAAACGCCTGAGAGACAGATTCAACGCGTTCGGATGCCGATTCAACCGGCTCCGGGCCAGAACAGGACGACCCGCCCATGCCCAAGCGCAGCGTGTCCTCGGACCGGGTCTACAAGAGCCGGCTGCCCTTCGCCCAGGCGACGATCGCCGGCGACTTCATGTTCGTCTGCTGCGTCGGCGCGGACCTGCAAGGCAAATACGCGATCGGCGACGCGAGGCGACAGACGCAGCAGTGCATCGACAACATCAAGGCCCTGCTCGAGGAAGCCGGGGCTGGGCTGAAGGACATCGTCAAATGCACGGTCTACGTCACCGACCGGGCTTATTGGGAGCCGATGAACGAGGTCTATTTCGCGAATTTCGCGGAGGATCCGCCACACCGGGTCTCCTGCATCGTCAATGGGCTGGGCTCGCCCGACTGCCTCGTCGAGATCGACGCGACCGCCTATCTCGGCAAGGCGGACTGACCGACCGGCACGACGTCAGTTGATGCGACAACTAGATCGATCGCCCCGGTAGTCGCTTTTCATCTCAGCGCTCAACCAACCAATGGCGATCGCTCCGGCGCTGTTCGCGTCCTTCATATCGATGACGTGTGGCGGTGCGTTCTGCACCAAAGTCGCACCTCGGGCCGCTCAATTGCCGAAGAGAGTCCGCGGCAGGTCACGACTGGGAGCCACAATGGCCGAATTCACGGTGAAGCCGGTCAACTCCAACAAGGGGTTCACTCCAGTCGGCAGTCAAATTCCCACCTCAGCGATCAATCCGCCCCGCGCCTTCCGCTGCCTCCGAACTTGCCGGATCTGCTCCCCCGCGATTACGCGGCCACCAGTCCAGGACTCGCTGCTGGCGTGTTAATTGCGGGATCTGCTGGAAATCGGCGAGATATTGTTCCCAACAAGGCGCCGCGGCGCACCGACGCCAACGTAAAGAGCGCCTAGCGGGACGCTGGCCAGGCAGCCATCGCGACATCGAGCACATTGAGCAGCTCCGCTCGCTCGCCGCCGTGCTGCGCCTGCGCCGCCAAACCCTGCATCAGCACCGTATAATAATTGGCGAGGCTCTCGGTGTTCGTGCCGGGCGATAGTTCGCCGTCCATCACCGCTTTATCAAAGCGCGCACGCAGCCTGAGCGCCGTGGCGCCGCGCCATCGCGCCAGCTCCTCGCGTGTCTCCGCTGACGCTGCGCGGCTCTTCAGGGGGCCTTGGGTGGTGAAGCACACACCCGGTCCGTGCGGATCGGTGGACATCATCACAACTTCGCGCAGCCGCCGCTCGACTCCCGCTCGCGCGGACGGATCCGAAAGGCAGGTCTCCAGATCCTGTGCGCTCATGCGCGAGTAGCGTTCGAGCGATTTCAGGTAGAGCGCCTCCTTGTTCCCGAATTGCAGATAGAGGCTCGGCCGATTGATCCCCATCGCCGAGCAGAGATCATTCAGCGAGGCCGCCTCAAATCCCTTCGACGCAAAAACGCCCGTCGCCGCATCGAGCGCCGTCTCTAGACAGAATTCCAAGGGGCGCCCCCCAAGATTTTTTTCCAAACTATCCATCACTTTTGACATCTCAAGGTTTTTTACCGAAAGATACAATTCATTCTTGACTCAGCCTGAGGCGCCAACTTATACCGTGTGGTACAAAACCGCAATCGGCTAACCCTCTACCACAACTCTCCGCGGACAAAGGAAAAACCGGGGCGTTCTGCCTGGGGCAAACCGGCGCGCCATGTTTTGTATCGATCAGTAAACAACTATATGCAAAGGAATAGATTGTGTCCAAGAAACTTGCCGGAAAAGTCGCCATCGTGACCGGATCCTCAACCGGTATCGGTGCCGCAATCGCGCGGGCGCTGGCCACCGAGGGCGCTTCGGTCGTCGTCAACTACAACAGCGACCAGGTGGGCGCGGATGCCGTCGTTGCGGATATCAAGAAAGCCGGTGGCGACGCCATCACCATCGGCGCTTCCGTCACGAAGAAAGCATCGGCGCAAGCCATTGTGGACGCGGCGATCACGACGTTCGGTCGGCTCGATATCCTGGTGAACAATGCCGGCATGCACACGTTCGGTACCGTCGAGGAGGTCACCGAAGAGCAGTTCCATCAGGAGTTCGAACTCAATGTGCTCGGTACGATGTTGGTGACCGCCGCCGCCGTCCAGCACCTCAAGGCGGGCGCCAGCATTATCAATATCGGTTCGTTGGCAGCGAGGTTCCCAATGCCCGGCAATTCTGTCTACACGGCGTCCAAGGCTGCGATCGATGGTTACACCAGCGTCCTCGCCCAAGAGCTGGGACCGCGCGGTATCCGGGCCAACGCCCTGAACCCTGGCCTGACCGCCACCGAAAGAGTGATTGCCAATGGCTACGTCGGGTCCGACTTCGCCAACGCCATCACCTCGAGAACGCCACTCGGCCGCCTCGGCAAGACCGAGGAGTTGGGCAAGGTTGCGGTCTTCCTAGCGTCCGATGATTCCTCTTTTATCACCGGCGAACACCTGAACGTCAACGGCGGCGCTCGCTAACTCCCTCAATCAATCTGAAACGACCCCGGACGACGCGCGCTCGAACGGCGCGCGTCGTTGCCGTCAGTGACGACCGGGCGATCAGTGCCATCTGGCGCGCACTGGTCAAAGCTAGGACTGAAGGGCGGCGCCCACGGTGGAAGCGGGTGGAATATCTGGGCTCTGTTGCAAATTTCCATTTTGGTTATGATGGCCGCGGGTCGGGACGTCGATTACCTGGCAGCCTCGCGGTTTTCGAGTTTCTGAGCGAGCAGTGTACAGCTTCCGTCAGCGCGCTTGGTCCGATGCCGAAAGCACGTTCAACGATGCGTGCTTGGTCGGTCTACAATTCCGACGCGGTCGAGCGCGGACTCTCGGGCTGGGCGATGTATCCCGACGTGATCCCCGGCGAGCCGGTCTTCCTGACCGCGGCGAACCCGTTCGAGCGTTTCCGCATCGGTGCGAGCGGCGGCTATGACGGCGATCCGGCCAAGCGCAAATACCTGCCGGGCAACCAGTTCCCGGCCGAGGGCTACGACAACTTCGTCAAGCAGATCGTGCCGCGCTGGACCTCCACCGACCAGATGATCATCGACGCCTATATCGCCGAGGTCGACAAGGTCTGCCCCTGCGTGATCGCCTTCCACAGCCAGTCCGGCCAGTTCGGCTTCAAGGTGGCGCAGGCCCGGCCCGACAAGGTCAAGGCGCTGATCGCGGTCGAGCCGGCCGGCATCGGCGACCCGGCCAAGGCGGCGGCGCTGAAAGATATCCCGGTGCTGATGGTGTTCGGCGACTATATCGAGCAGGACGCGCGCTGGCCGGCGATCCGCAAGACGGCGACCGATTTCGGCGACAAGATCACGGCGGCCGGCGGTTCGGTCGAGGTCGTCAATCTGCCCGCCGTCGGCATCAAGGGCAATTCGCACATGATCATGCTGGACAAGAATAATCTTTCCGTCGCGCAGCTGATCCAGGACTGGCTGGCGAAGAAGGGGCTGACGAAATAGCCGGCACCTCGCTCGCCTGTTGCAGCAACCAATCGCGGAACAGGCTGATCTTGCGCGCCGTCCGGCGCCGCGACGGGTAAGTGAGCCAATAGTCGTGGCCGCCGGCGAGCATCAGGTCGAAGGGCTGGATCAACAGCCCGGCGCAGAGCTCATTCCGGAAGAAGATCGGCGAGCACATGGCCGCGCCATTGCTGGCGAGCGCGGCCGTGACTTCGAGCTGCTGGACGCTGAGATCGAAGGGCGACTCACCGGTCGTGGTTTCGGAATTGACTCCGGCGGCGGCAAACCAGCGCTCCCAGGCCTCGGTCTTGCCGATACGCATCACGCCCAGCAGATCGGAGGGCTGCGGCGGGCGGCCGAGATCGCGGAACAGGTTCGGCCCGCAGAGCGGGGTGAACTCGCTCTTCATCAGCCAATGCGCCTCCAGCCCGGGCCATTGACCGCTGCCGCGACGGATCGCGACATCGCAATCGTCGGCTTGCGGTTCGCGCAGCCCGACCTGCGTGACCATCCGTACCGCCAGCCCCGGATTCTCGCACTGGAACAGGCCGAGGCGCGGCACCAGCCAGTTCGAGGCGATGGTCGGCAGCGCCTGAATCGAGAGCACGCCCTCGGCCGTCTCGGTCACCGCGGCAAAGGCCGCGCGTAAGCCGTCGAATGAATCCATCACCGATGACGCCAGACGTTCGCCGGCCTCGGTCAACGCGACGCGGCGCGACAGGCGCTGGAACAGCGGCAGGCCGAGCCGCTCCTCCAGCAGCTTGATCTGATAGCTCACCGCCGCCTGCGTCATGCCGAGTTCGACGGCAGCGCGCGTGAAGCTGCCATGGCGCGCCGCGGCCTCGAAGGCGCGGACCGCGCTGAGCGGCGGCAGGCCGGTCAGCAGATCACTCATCAGCTGGCCTTATGCGTCAGGCGTAAAATCCGGTTTGTCCGCAGCAGCGCCAATCGGCATCTCTAGGCCATTATAGCCACCGGGAGCCGAACGATGACGGCCGATGTTAGCAGGAAAAATGGATACGTCAGCCTTATGCCAGCAATCAGAGCAGCGCTTGCTCGGTTGCGCCAATTCCAACGCAATCGCTTGGTCGAACTCGACGACCGCCTCGACCCGGAGGGCCTGAGCTCTCACATGGCGCGCGATGTCGGGCTCAACTATGCAAGCCTCCTCCATGACAGCCGCCGCGCCGACCGCGGCTTCTGACGCTGGTCAGAGGGTGCTCTTGCGCGGCGTTCGCATGGTGACGAGTTCCTCGGCCGCGCTCGGATGCAGGGCGATAGTCCGGTCGAAATCGGCCTTGGTCGCGCCCATGGTGACGGCAATGGCGACCGACTGGACGATCTCGCCGGCATCATGACCGAGAATGTGGACACCGAGCACCCGGTCGGTCTCGGCATCCACGATCAGCTTCATGTAGATGCGCTCGTCGCGGCCCGAGATCGTCGCCTTCATCGGCCTGAAGCCGGCCTCGAAGATGCGCAGCTGACGGCCCGTCGCCAGCGCCTGCTGCTCGGTGAGGCCGACGCTGCCGAGTTCCGGCGTGGTGAACACCGCGGAGGCGACGAGGGCATGGTCGACCGTCCACGGCTTGCTGCCGAAGGTCGAGTCGGCGAAGGCGTGGCCCTCGCGGATCGCCACTGGAGTGAGGTTCACGCGGTCGGTGACGTCGCCGACCGCCGCGATCGACGGGACGTTGGAGAGCGAGGCGGCATCGACCAGGACGTGGCCGGTCGGGCCGAGCTTGACGCCCGCCGCCTCGAGGCCGAGCCCGGCGGTGTTCGGGCGGCGGCCGGTGGCGACGAGCACGACATCGGCGTCGATCGGCGCGCCATGGGCGCAATGGGCGCGGCGGCTGCCATCGGGCAGCAATTCGATGCGGTTGACCGTACAGCCCAGGCGCAAGGTGATGCCGGCATGGCCGAGGGCGTCGCGAAGACGCGAGCGCAGATCCTCGTCGAAGCCGCGCAGGACATTGTCGCCACGATGCAGCAGCGTCACCGCGACGCCGAGCCGCGCGAAGACACCCGCGAATTCGAGCGCGATATAGCCACCGCCAACGACGAGCATGCGCTTCGGCAGGCTCGGCAGATGAAAGATCTCGTTGGAGGAGATGCCGAGCTCGCCACCGGGGATCGGCGGCTCGAAGGCCGGATGGCCGCCGGTCGCGACCAGGATGTGACGGGCGCGGATCGTCTCGCCGCTCTTCTGCAGCTTGATCTCATGCGGCCCGGCGACCACCGCCCGCTCTTCCCGAATTTCGACGCCGGCGCCGTCGAGCCCCTTGCGATAGAGGCCGGAGAGCCGCGTCACCTCTTTGGCGACGGCGTCGCGCAGAGTCGGCCAGTCGAATTGCGGCTTGCCGATAGTCCAGCCGAAGCCGGCCGCATCCTCGAAATCGTCCGCGAAGCGGCTGGCATAGACGAAGAGCTTCTTCGGCACGCAGCCACGGATGACGCAGGTGCCGCCGATGCGGTCCTCCTCGGCGATCATCACGCGGGCGCCGTGGCCGGCAGCGATGCGGGCGGCGCGCGTGCCGCCCGACCCTGCGCCGATGACGAAGAGATCGACGTCGAACTCAGCCATGAGCGTCTCCCTGCCGCGGCGCGGCATCCATAGCGAACCAGAGAATGGTGGCGCCGAGCCCGGCGATCCACCAGCCCTGCCAGGCGCCGTGTCCGACAGTTGCGATCGAGAAGGCAGCCGCAAACAGGGCTAGACGAGGCGCCAGCTCCGCCGCGGGCAGTCGCCGGAGCCGAGCCAGCAACAACAGGCCGGCGAGCGTCAGCAGCCCGGCGCCGATCGCGCCAGTCTCCGCCCAGGCCTGCAAAGGCATGTCGTGAGGATGGCCCACTCCGAGCAATGTCCTGTTTCCGGGCGAAACCGCCGCAGCCACAGGGTGCTCGTGCATGGTCGCCGAGGCGCCGAAGCCGGCGCCGGCTAGCGGCCGCGCCCGCGCCACCTCGCCGAAGCTGTGCCAGATGTCGATCCGCGCACGGGCGCTGAGTACGTCGAGCCGATTGAGCACGGCGGAGGGCAGTGCCCGATCGACCGTCAGGCCGAGCACGGGCGCCAGCGCCATGGTCAGGATGAAGGCTAGCGCGGTCAGCGCCAGAGCGATGCGCGGCGCGATGGCCGAGAAGGCCCAACACACGACCAGCACTGCCGCGCCGAGCTTGGCGGCCTCGCTCTCGGAGCGGAAGACGAAGACGACGACGACAGCTGCCAGCAGAGCGGCCAGCGCACGGTCATGCCATCCAGCGGGGCGCGACCAGAGTACGTGGACGGCCGGGGCGGCGAGCAGGAGGAGGACGATGGCCGGGCGGTTGAAGACGAACGCCATCATCTTGCCGGTACCGAGCGCGGCGCGCTGCGACAGACCGGAAGCGAGCTCGATCATCAAAAGCGCTGCCGCGACGATGATCGCCAAAGCGAGCGCACGCATCACGGCCGGGCTCGGCCGCCACTGTCCCGAGGCCGCGATCGCCAATGCGAACACGATCGGCAGAACCAGCTCGCCCCACGCCTGTAGGGAGGCTGACGGCTTATGGCTCCAGCCGATCGAGATCAGCGCCCAGGCGAGGAAGGCGGCGATCGCCAATGCCACCGGCACCGTCAGCAGGCGGCGCAGGCGCGCGATGCTCGCACTGGCCGGCTCCGACAGCAGCGCTGCGCCGAGGAAGGCCGCTGCGGCGAGACCTAGCATCAGCGGCGCGGAGCGGTTCGCCAGCCACATGGCGAGCGGCATCAGCACGAGGCAGACCACGCCGGAGACGCGAAGGGCCCGGCTTGCCGCCGACTCGCCTGCATGTCCTGGCGAGGCATCGGAATGGGCTGATGGAGAGGTCTGACTCATGCGCTGGGGCTTACGCGATGGGACATGCCGCGCCTAGAGCGTGTTCCGCAGATCTGGACACCGCTTTTGCAGGGAGACTGGAACCAGCCGTGCTGAATGCGCGTCGGAGGCTTACGACCTTTGGTGACGTCTGCCGCGGTTACCTGTCGAATTTTCGTGCGCTCGCAGGCCTCTCAGGCGAAACATCTTGACTTGTGATTATGCAATCAGGCGCAATTGATCCGCGGTCCGATGCAGTGCCACTGGCGAGCGTCGACAATCGGCGCGTCAAAACGCGCCACTGGGAGGTAACTATGCTCACGTCCTTCTTCAAGCGCGGGGCTGTAGCCGCCGTCGCTCTGGCGGGCCTCACCACGGCCGCCTTCGCCCAAATGGAATTGAAGATCATGGCTCCTGCCGCGCCGGGCGGCGGCTGGGACGGCACGGCGCGCTCGATGCAGCAGGCGCTGACGGCTGCCGGGATCGCCAAGAGCGTTCAGGTCACCAACGTCACTGGCGCCGGCGGCACCATCGGCCTCGCCCAATTGATCGGCGCCAAGGGCGACGGCCACCAGCTGATGGTCAACGGCTTCGTCATGGTCGGCGCGATCCTGCTCAACAAGTCGCCGGTGAACCTGACGCAGATCACGCCGATCGCGCGGCTGACCGCCGAGGCGCTGGTCATCGTCGTGCCGACGGATTCGCCGGTCAAGAACGCCAAGGACCTCGCCGACCGCGTCAAGGCCGACCCGGCCAAGGTGACCTGGGCGGGCGGCTCGGCCGGTGGCGCCGACCACATCCTCGCTGCCCTCTTTGCGGAAGCCGCCGGCGGCGACGCGAAGAAGATCAACTACATCCCGTTCTCGGGCGGCGGCGAAGCGCTTGCCGCCATGCTCGGCGGTCGCGTTACCGCCGGCATCTCGGGCTATGGCGAGTTCGAGGGCCAGATCAAGGCCGGCAAGCTGCGCGTGATCGGCGTCAGCGCCAGCAAGCGCCTGGAGAATGCTCCGGATGCTCCGACCCTGAAGGAAGGCGGCGTCAATCTCGAGCTCTTGAACTGGCGCTCGGTCGTTGCTCCTCCGGGCCTCAGCGACGCGCAGAAGACCGAACTTTCCGGCGCCGTCGGAAAGCTGGTCAAGTCGAAGGAATGGGCCGAAATCCTCAAGGCCCGCGGTTGGGATGACGCCTATCTTGGTGCGGCTGAGTTCGACAGCTTCCTGAAGACCGAGACGGTCCGTGTCGAGAAGGTCATGAAGGATGTCGGCCTGGTGAAGTAAGGCCCTCCTGACACCTCAATCGAGGGCGGGCAGCCGCAAGGCCGCCCGCCCTTCGTCACCTTCGCTCCAGACAGACGGTCGCGCCCATGTCCCGCACCATCGACCGCCCCGCACTCATCGTCGGGTTCCTGCTTCTGGCGGTAGCGGCGATCGTCGCCTTCGACGCCTCGCGCCAGACCATCACCTCCAATTACGGTGTCGGCCCGACTGCGATGCCTTATGTCGTCTGCGCCGGGATGGTGCTGCTCGGCCTCGCGCATCTCTTCGTCGCGTTCAGGGACGGGCTGCCGAAACCGGAAGCAGCCGATGGGCGGGCGCTGCTCTGGATCGTGGGCGGGCTCGCCGGGCTGATCGCCTGCATCGCGCTGGGCGGCGGCTTCATCGTCGCCACCGCGATCCTGTTCTCCTGCACGGCGCGCGGCTTCGGGCGCGATGCGCTCCTCGTCGACATCGCCATCGGCCTCGTGCTCGGCACCGCGATCTACCTGCTCTTCCTCAAGCTCCTGACCCTGTCGCTGCCGGCCGGGCCGCTCGAAGCGCTGCTGAGCTGAAGGAGCTAAGCACATGGAAACCCTGCTCTCGCTCGCCAACGGCTTCTCCGTCGCCCTAGAGCCCTCCAAGCTGATGTTCTGCCTGATCGGGGTGTTCCTCGGCACGGCAGTCGGCGTGCTGCCCGGTATCGGCCCGGCGCTCACCGTGGCGCTGCTGCTGCCGGTCACCTTCAAGCTCGATCCGGCCGGCTCGCTGATCATGTTCGCCGGCATCTATTATGGCGGCATGTATGGCGGCTCGACCACCGCGATCCTGCTCAATGCGCCAGGCGAGAGCGCATCGCTCGCGACCGCGCTCGAAGGCTCGAAGATGGCCAAGGCGGGTCGCGGCGGCCCGGCGCTGGCCACGGCCGCGATCGGTTCCTTCGTCGCCGGCCTGATCGCCACGATCGGCCTCGCCTTCCTGGCGCCCTGGCTGGTCGAGATCGCGGTCAAGTTCGGGCCGTGGGACTATTTCGCGCTGATGATCGTCGCCTTCGTCACGGTGTCGGCGACTTTCGGCGATTCCCCGCTGCGCGGCCTGACCAGCCTGTTCCTCGGCATGATGCTCGGGCTCGTCGGCATCGACAAGCTGACCGGACAGGCCCGCCTGACCTTCGGCGTGCCCGAGCTGCTCAACGGTGTCGAGGTGACGACGCTGGCGGTCGGCCTCTTCGCGGTTGGCGAGGCGCTCTATGTCGCCTCCAAGCGCTGGCGCGAGCCGGAGGAGATCATCCCGATCAAGGGCTCGCTCTGGATGACCAAGCAGGACTGGAAGCGCTCCTGGGCGCCCTGGCTGCGCGGCACGGCCTTCGGCTTCCCGATCGGTGCCCTGCCGGCGGGCGGCGCCGAGGTGCCGACCTTCCTCTCCTATTCGACCGAGAAGAAGCTCTGCAAATACCCTGAGGAATTCGGCAAGGGCGCGATCGAAGGCGTCGCCGGACCGGAAGCCGCCAACAACGCCTCAGCCGCCGGCACGCTGGTGCCGCTCCTGACGCTCGGCCTGCCGACCTCGGCGACCGCCGCGATCATGCTGGCAGGCTTCCAGCAATACGGGCTCAACCCCGGCCCGCTGCTCTTCGCCGAGAAGCCGGACCTGGTCTGGGGTCTGATTGCCTCGCTCTTCATCGCCAACGTCATGCTGGTGATCCTGAACCTGCCACTGATCGGGCTCTGGGTTCGTCTGCTCGCGATCCCGCAGCCCTGGCTCTATGCCGGCATCCTGGTCTTCGCGACCATGGGCACGCTCGCGGTCAACCCCTCCCCGGTCGAGCTCGGCATGCTCTTCGGCTTCGGCTATCTCGGCTATCTGATGCGGCGCTACGATTATCCGGTCGCGCCGATGGTGGTCGGGCTGATCCTCGGGCCGATGGCCGAGGCGCAGTTGCGCCGGGCCCTGCAGATCAGCCTCGGCGACCCGATGATCCTGCTCGAGAATCCGATCTCGGCGACGCTGCTCGGCATCGCCTTCATCGCGCTGGTCGCGCCCTTCGTGATGCAGGGGCTGAACAAGTTCAAGGCCGCAGAGGACTAGGCTCAGGACTCATTGATCGCAACCAGAAGGCCACGGTTGCGGCGATCGGCGCTCGGCCGGCCCGATCCGGCGACGTGTGCGCTGCGCCATGTCGTTGCCGGGCTGCTCGACAGCCCGTCATCCACCACCTACGTCCTGCGTCGCATCGGCGGCGAGCTCGGAATTCAGCCATGACCCAATGGTCGACGGATCGCGCTACCTCGCGCGCCGGCACCATTATCGGCTATCGGCAGATCGGGGCCGGCCCCGGCCTCGTTCTGCTGCCGGGCGCCATGCAGAGCAGCCGCAATTTCACGCGGCTCGCCGAGCTTTTGGCCGACTGCTTCACGCTTTATTTGCCGGACCGACGCGGGCGAGGCCTCAGCGGCCCGCCGGGGGTGGACTACGGCATCGATACCGAGGTCGATGACCTTTCGGCGGTCCTAGCGCAGACCGGCGCGCGCGACGTATTCGCGCTGAGCTCAGGCGCCATCGCCACGCTGTGGACGGCGCTGCGCCATCCGCAGGCTTTCGATAGAATTGCGCTCTATGAGCCGCCGGTGCCGGTGGGTTCGCCATCGCCGCTCGACTTCGCGCAGCGCTACGAGGCCGATCTTGCGGCCGGCGACATCGCAGCCGCCATGGTCTCGGCGATGAAGGGGACCGGCGACCAACGCGACTGGTTTACCAACCTGCCCCGGCCACTGCTCACGATGATGATGCGGATGGCCCTACGTGGTACCGGCGAGGAGGCGGCGGCCATCCGCGAGTTGGTGCCGACCGTTCATTACGACATACTGCTCGTCGCCGCCACGGCGGGTAAGGTGCAGCGCTTCAGCGCCATCGGCTTGCCGGTGCTGCTGATGGGCGGCGACAATTCCAATCCCTATCTGCCTATGGCGCTCGACGCGTTGCAGCGCGAATTACCGCAGGCGGAGCGGGTCGAGCTCAAGGGCATCGGCCACATCGCGGCCGACAATGTCGGCAAGCCAAAGTTGGTCGCCAGCGAGCTGCGGCGGTTCTTCGCTTAGCTTGTCGAGAGCCTGACCTGGATTGATATCTTGATTTAGTCGCCGATCGTGCGCGCGACAGGCATGCGTGCCGCACGCGACGTCCGTGTGGGGCGCTCTAGCATCGCGCCAGTACGCCCAGGTAAACCGCTAATAGGTCCTGAGCCCAGCCTGACCACGCGGCGCGCAACCTGGAGCGCACGTTCCGGTTGCGTGTGAACAAATATGGCGTGACTGTGTTCTCCTCTTCACCGGCCTTGCGGCCCGTCGAGCGAGGATGAACCATGAGCGACACGACGCTACCTCCGTCCGCCGTCCAGACCGAAGGCGCCGAGCCCAGCCTCCATCGCGTGATGGGGCCGTGGCTGCTGCTGCTCTTCATCGTCGGCGACATTCTCGGCACCGGCATCTACGCGCTCACCGGCCAGGTGGCGAAACAGGTCGGCGGCGTCGTCTGGCTGCCCTTCCTGGTCGCCTTCGTCGTCGCGATGATCACCGCCTTCAGCTACCTTGAACTCGTGACGAAGTACCCGCGCGCCGCCGGCGCAGCGCTCTATGCGCACAAGGCCTTCGGTGTCCATTTCATCACCTTCATCGTCGCCTTCGCGGTGATGTGCTCGGGCATCACCTCGGCCTCGACCGCCTCGCGCGCCTTCGCCGCCAACATGTCGCACGCCTTCGGGCTGAACCTCACAGGCGGGATCGGCATCACCCTGATCGGGCTCGGCTTCATGGCGATCGTCGCGGCGGTCAACCTCCGCGGCGTCGGCGAGAGCGTGAAGGCCAATGTCGTGCTGACCTGCGTCGAGCTGACTGGCCTCTTGATCGTGATCTTCGTCGGCCTGTGGGCCATCGCGGCCGGCCAGGGCGACGTCTCGCGCATCACCCAGTTCAAGCCGGCCGGCGATGGCGGCATGTTCTGGCCGGTGATCGCGGCGACCACCCTCGCCTTCTTTGCCATGGTCGGCTTCGAGGACTCGGTCAACATGGCCGAGGAGACCAAGGACCCGACGCGGATCTTTCCGAAGATCCTGCTCGCCGGCCTCGTCATCACCGGCGTGATCTATGTGCTGGTCTCGATCTCGGCGATCACGCTGGTCTCGCCCGAGCAGCTCGGCGAGGGCGAGACGCCGCTGCTGAAGGTCGTCGCGGCCGGCGCGCCGAACTTCCCGATCTGGATCTTCGGCTTCATCACCATGTTCGCCGTCGCCAACAGCGCGCTGATCAACATGCTGATGGCGAGCCGGCTGGTCTACGGCATGAGCCGCGAGCACGTGCTGCCACCCGTACTCGGCAAGGTCCACCCGACACGGCGCAGCCCTTACATCGCGATCGGCTTCACCACGCTGCTCGCCTTCGCGCTGATCACCTTCGTCGGCGAGGTGCCGGCGCTGGGCGGCACGACAGCGCTGCTGCTGCTCTGCGTCTTCACCGTCGTCAACATCGCCGTGCTGATGCTGCGCAAGGACACGGTCGAGCACGAGCATTTCCGCACGCCGACGATCCTGCCGATTATCGGAGCGATCTCCTGCGCCTTCTTTGCCGGTCCCTGGACCGCGCGTGATCCGGTCCAGTACAAGATCGCCGGCATCCTGATCGGGATCGGCGTCGTGCTCTGGTTCGTCACCGTGATGGTCAACCGCGCCACCGGCGTGCGGCCGAGCGATCCGACGATGGAAGATCTCGGCGGAGGCGGGCCGGTGAACTGAACGCCAAGAAAAAGGCCGCCGGTTTCGCCGGCGGCCTTTTTCTATCGAGAGTGAGGTTTGCAGCTCAGAGCTGATGGCCGCGCTTGCGCATCTCGGATTGGAAGAGGTCGAAAAGCCGGTTGCTGGTCGCGGTGCTCCAGGGCTGCAGCAACGCGAAGATCTCGTCGATCACCTGCGGGCGATAGGAATTGTAGCGCTGGCCAACCGCGGAATTGAAGAAGGCGGCGACCTCCTTGAGGTCGGCTTCCGTCATCTTGCTGGCGAAAATCCGGGCCGAGCCGTCGACGATTTCGTCGCGGCGCAAATCGGCCTCGGCCTTGAGCGCGGTCAGAACCTCGTCCATGTCCTTCTTCAGCTCGGGGCGGGTAGCACCGAAGCTCTGGCGGACACCGGCGGTGAATTCGGCATAGATCGAGTCGAAAGACTGGGACAGGCCGGAGGAGATCACGACCTCGCGGGCGGCCTTGAGATGCTCCGGCGTCGGCGCCTGCTGCGCGAGCGCGGGCACCATGAACAACGCCAGCGAGAGAAACGCGCCTGCCAGGCTGTGACGGATCATGCGGTTACCCCTTCGTCGATCGCCCGGATGCGGCGATTTCATTCTCTTGACGCGGCAACGACCCTGACGGGACGCAGCCGCCGGCCGCTCTTAGAACATGTCCAGCCAAAGTGGAAACCACTTTTGGCCGGATCAGGTCGTCAAGCTAGTCTCAACGGCGCTCGGCGGCAGGATCGCCAAGGACGCGCACACCGTCGGCTCCTGCGAGGAACGCCGCTGTTGCGAGTCCGAGAAACAGGCCGTGCTCGACCACGCCGGGAACCTGGTTGAGCGCCAGGCCCAGCACCTCGGGCAGTTCGATCCGCCCAAGATGCGCGTCGAGGATGTAGTGGCCGCCATCGGTCAGCAGCACTCCACCATCGGGGCGCTTGCGCAGAATGAGCTCGCCTCTTGCGCCAGCCGAAGCGATCGCGGCAGCGACCGCACGACGCGTCACTTCGAGCCCGAAGGGCACGACCTCGATCGGCAGCGGGAAGCGGCCGAGCGTCTCGACCTGCTTGCCGGTATCGGCGATCACGATCATGCGCTTCGAAGCGGCGGCGACGATCTTCTCGCGCAGATGCGCAGCGCCGCCGCCCTTGATCAGCCGCAAGGCGCTGTCGAGCTCGTCGGCGCCGTCGATGGTGAGATCGAGTTCGGGCGTCTCGTCGAGCGTCGACATCGGGATACCGAGACCGAGTGCCTGCGCCTGGGTCGCCTCCGAGGTCGCGACACACAGCACATCGAGGCCGGCGGCAACCTTTGCCCCGAGCCCGTCGACGAAGAGCTTCGCGGTCGAGCCGGTGCCGAGGCCAAGGCGCATGCCCGGCCGCACCAGCTTCAGCGCCGCCAGCGCGGCGGCCTTCTTCAGATCCTCGCTCACGCGCCGAGCCCACCCATCAGCATGTATTTGATCTCGACGAACTCCTCGATGCCGTGGAGCGATCCCTCGCGGCCGAGGCCGGACTCCTTGACGCCGCCGAAGGGCGCGACCTCGGTACCGAGAATGGCCGAGTTGACGCCGACCATGCCGTATTCCAGCTCCTCGGCGACGCGGAAAGCGCGGCCGAGATCCCTGGTGTAAAAGTATGCTGCCAGGCCGAAGGGCGTATCGTTGGCCATCGCGACGACCTCGTCCTCGCTCTTGAAGCGATAGACCGGCGCGATCGGGCCGAAGGTCTCCTCGCGCGTCACCAGCATCTTGGTGGTGACGCCGGAGAGCACCGTCGGCTCGTAGAAGGTGCGGCCGAGCGCGTGGCGCTTGCCCCCAACCATGACCTTGGCACCGCCTGCGACCGCATCGGCGACGTGGCGCTCGACCTTCTCGACCGCGCGCTCATTGATCAGCGGCCCCTGCACGACGCCAACCTCGACGCCGTTGCCGACTTTCATCTTCGCGACCTCGCCGGCGAACCTGGCGACGAAGTCGTCATGGATGCCGTCCTGGACGAAGAGCCGGTTGGTGCAGACGCAGGTCTGGCCCATGTTGCGGAACTTGGCGATGATCGCGCCCTCGACTGCCTTGTCGAGATCGGCGTCGTCGAAGACGATGAAGGGCGCATTGCCGCCGAGCTCGAGCCCGACCTTCTTCACCGTCGTCGCCGCCTGCTGCATCAGGAGCTTGCCGACCGGCGTCGAGCCGGTGAAGCCGATGAAGCGCACCGCCGGGTGGCTGGTCATCACGCCGCCGATCGCGACCGCATCGCCGGTGACGATGTTGATCACGCCCTTGGGGAAGCCGGCGCGCTCGGCGAGCGCGACCAGCGCCAGCGCGGTCAGCGGGGTGTCAGGCGCCGGCTTGACCACGAAGGTACAGCCCGCCGCGAGACCCGGCGCGCATTTACGGGTGATCATCGCCGCCGGGAAGTTCCAGGGCGTGATCGCGGCGCAGACGCCGACCGGCTGCTTCGCAACGATGATGCGCGAATTCGGGAAGGGCGAGGGAATGGTCTCGCCATAGATGCGCTTGGCCTCTTCGGCGTAGAACTCGACGAAGGAGGCGGCATAGGCGACCTCGCCGCGGGCTTCGCTCAGCGGCTTGCCCTGCTCGGCCGTCATGATCTGCGCCAGATCTTCCTGGTTCGCCATGATCAGATCGAACCATTTGCGCAGGATGATCGAGCGCTCCTTGGCGCTCTTTTTCGCCCAAGGCTTGAAGGCACGCGAGGCGGCCTCGACCGCCGCAGTGGTCTCGTCAGCGCCGAAGCGCGGCACCTTGGCCAGCACCTCGCCCGTCGCCGGATTTTCGACCGCATCGACACCCTCGCCGATCCAGGCGCCGTCGACATGGCACTGCGCGCGCAGCAGCGAGGGATCCTTGAGCGTGAGCATGCGAGCCTCCGGCGTCATGAACGGGTTGCCCGGGCTCTAGCATGCGCGGCGAGCGCTTGCCGATAGCAAAACGCCGCATGCACGCGGTGCGCAGATTGCAGTTACCGTTCGGCCACCAGCCCGGCTGCGGCAGCGGCTATTTCACCATCGGCGTGCAGACGACCTTGTCGTCGAAGACGTAGCAGACGCTGAGCTCGCCGGTGCGGACATTGGCGCGGAAGATGCCGCCTTCACGCTCATGGCGCGAGGGAACGAGCACATAGTCGCTGGGCGCCTGCGGGCCGGCCCCCTCGCCCGCCGGGAAGCAGACGGTGACGCCGACGCCGCCTTCCTTGAGCTGGAACTGGCAGGCGCCGACTTCGCCCGTCGCCTTGTCGATGCGATAGACGCGGTTGAGGTCGGTCTGCGGCGCCGGCGCAAACTCGAACGGCGCAGCCAACGCCGCCCCGAGGGCGGGCAAGACGAACAGACCAGCGCCCAGCACCCGGGCAAGGGAGCGGCCAAAGGAGCTTTTGGGACAGCTCGACAGTTTCGGCACCGCTACGACCCCTTTTGACGATTCGCCCGAACCCTATCATGCCGGGCAAGCGGTACCACCGCGATTGCGGCAAGGTCACGACGAGATGAAACCGCTGTTGCCGAAGCGCCCTTGCCAAGCCGCGCCTCCCAGCCTTTATGCGGATGGCCACGCTACAGGATCGCCCATGTCCCTGCCCCCGATCGTCGTCTTCGATCTCGACGGCACCCTCGCCGAGACCGCTCCCGACATCATGCACACGCTCAACGTCATCCTCGAACGGGAGGGGCTGCCGGCGCTGCCGATCGAGCGGGCGCGCGAGCTGGTCGGAGCCGGTGCACGAGCGCTGATCGAGCGCGGCTTCAAGGTCAGCGGCCGGCCGCTCGACGCGCAAAAGCTCGAAGAGTTGTTCGAGGAGTTCCTGGTGATCTATGCCGGCTCCGTCGCGAAGGACTCTTACGTCCATGACGGCGTGACCGCCGCGCTCGATGCGCTTGCGGCCGACGGCTTCGTCTTCGCCGTCTGCACCAACAAGCCGATCCTGCACACAAGGCTGATCCTCGACCATTTCGGCATCACCCGGCGTTTCGCGGCGATTGCAGGGCGCGACAGCTTCCCCTTCTTCAAGCCCGATCCGCGCCATCTGACGCAGACCATCGCCGAGGCCGGAGCCGATCCGCAGCGCGCTGTCATGGTCGGCGATTCGCGCACCGATGTGAGCACGGCCCGCGCTGCAGGTATCCCGGTGGTTTGCGTGCCGTTCGGCTATACCGACGTGCCGGTGGAGAGCCTGGAGCCCGATCTGGTGATCCAGCACTTCAGCGAACTTCCGGACGCGGTGCGCCGGCTGACCAACCGCGAGCCGGCGCTCGCTGCGCATTCTTGACGGCGCAAGCTGTCCCCACTAGGAACAGCGCGGTCCGGGCGGCTAGCTCAGCGGTAGAGCACTCCCTTCACACGGGAGGGGTCACAGGTTCGATCCCTGTGCCGCCCACCATTTCCTCCAGAATCTCGTTACAGCCAGGCCGCGTCGCCGCACACTGAGGTGGGCTTTGCGCCAGCACCTGCACGCGGCTCATGCCTGAAGTGCAGGCTGCGCCCTTCGCGGCCATCTGCGCATCGGCTCGCCAGCGATGGCGGCAATGCTCGGACAATGAGGACTGGCGAGACGTCCTTCGCTCGCGAGGCACCAGGAGAATCGGTGTCGCGCAGCGGAGAGTGCGCGACATGGCCCTTGCTCCAACGCACAGGTCAGCCCTAGCCCACCTGCCGCTTCGGCGCGCGGCTGCCACGCTCGTACTGCTCGCCCTGCTCGCAATCTGCCTCGTCGCTTGCGCCAGCCCCGCCAACAGGCCCTCGAACCTGCGCCGCGTTCTCGCGCCGACGCCTGCCCGGTCGTTCTCGTCGATCAGCGAGGGCAGTTCCACCGGAGTCGTGGTCGCCCTCTCCGGCGGCGGGGGGCGTTCAACCGCCTTTGGCTACGGGGTGCTGTCAGAATTGGCCGAGCAGCATGTGTTCGGCGATAGCGACCGCACACTCGCCGATGAGGTCAGCGCGATAGCCGGGGTGTCCGGCGGCGGAATCCTCGCGGCGCATTTCGCGCTGCATGGGCCAGGCGGTCTGCCGGACTTTCGGCGCAATTTCCTTGACCAGGATCCCGAAGGAGCGCTGCGCACCGCGTTCACGCCGGAAAACCTACTGCGTGGCTACCGCGGAGGCGTCAATGATCTTTCCGGCCTTGCCGCCTGGCTCGACACGCACCTCTATCACGGCGCGACTCTCGGCGACCTCGAGCGCTCCGGGCGGCCAAGGCTGCTCCTGCATGCGACGGAACTCTATAATCGCGCGCCCTTTTCCTTCGATCGCGACAGTTTTCAGGCAATCTGCAGCGACTACGACACCTTCCCGCTCGCGCATGCGGTCGCCGCCTCGTCGGCGGTACCGGTCGTATTCGCGCCCGTGGTACTGGAGAATTTCAACCTCACCTGCCCTTTCACGGCCAAAGGCGCGAAACCATCGGCCGAGCCTTCGGCCTTCGCCAAGCACGTCACAGCGTCCCAGGCGCGCTATGCGAGCGAGCCCGAGCTGCAGTATCTCAAGCTGCTCGACGGTGGCCTCGTCGACAATCTCGCGATCCGCAATCTCATCAGGTCGATGAACCAGCCGGCCCCGGCTCTCGTGGCGCCTGATCTCGCACGCCGGCTGCGCCGCATCGTCGTTATCGTGGCCGACGCCTCGATGCGCGTCGGCGGCGACATGTCAAAAACTGTGAGCGGCCCGGACGCGCCAGGCGCGGTCGTCGCCGCGGTCGACGCCATGGTCGACAATGCGAGTCGCGCCAGCCTCGACGTGCTCGAGCAGGAAACGGCGCTCTGGCGAGAGCGGCTGGTCCGCTGGCGCTGCGGCGTCGCAGCACCGAATTGCAACCAGCTGCAGGTCACGGTGATACGCGTATCCCTGTCCGACGTGCAGGACTCCGAAGACAGGAGTCGCATCCTGCAATTGCACAACAAGCTGACGTTGAAGGCCGAGGAGGTCGATTTTCTTGCGGGCCTCGGTCGCCACCTGCTATCGGCGAATCCTGCCTATCGCCGGGTCGTCAGGTCTCGCCCTCGATCGTAAGGCCGCGCGCGCAAAGACCGCCGAGCGTCGGCTCGGCGGTCTCTGGAGGGGCTGTTCTGCGAGAATGGGTCAGGCTGCGGCGTAGCCGACCGTGCCCTTGATCTCAAGGAACTCCTCGAGGCCGAAATCGGCATATTCGCGGCCGTTGCCGGATTGCTTGTAGCCGCCGAACGGGGCACCGGCGTCCCAGGCGGGGTAGTTGATATAGACGTTGCCGGAGCGCATCTGCGCCGCGACCTTGCGCGCCCGCTCGAGCGAGCCGGACTGGACATAGGAGGCGAGCCCGTACGGCGTGTCGTTCGCCCGCGCGATCACCTCGTCTTCGCTCTCATAAGGCAGGATCGAGAGCACGGGCCCGAAGATCTCCTCGCGCGCGATCGTCATGTCGTCGGTGACGTTGGCGAAGACGGTCGGCCGGACATAGTAGCCCCGATTGAGATGTTCCGGCCGGCCCGGCCCGCCGACGACCAGCGTCGCACCTTCGCTGACGCCGCTCTCGATGAGGCGCTGAATCTTGTCGAACTGGATTTCGCTGACGACCGGGCCGAGGAAGGTATCCGCCTCGGAGGGCGTCCCGATCTTGAGCGGCTCGGCCGTCGATCTGGCGATGGCGATCGCCTCGTCGTGCAGCTGGGCCGGCACGAACATCCGCGTCGGCGCATTGCAGGACTGGCCGGAGTTGCGCATCACGCTCTCGACGCCGAGCTTCACCGCCCGCTTCAGGTCGACATCGTCGAGCAGGATGTTGGCCGACTTGCCGCCGAGCTCCTGATGCACGCGCTTGACCGTGTCGGCAGCCGCCTTGGCGACGAGAATGCCGGCGCGGGTCGAGCCGGTGAAGGAGACCATGTCGACGCCGGGATGGCGCGAGATCGCTTCGCCGACCGTCGGGCCGTCGCCGTTGACGAGATTGAACACGCCCTTGGGCACGCCGGCCTCGTGCATCACCTCGGCGAAGATGATCGCATTCATCGGAGCGATCTCGGAGGGCTTCAGCACCATGGTGCAGCCCGCGGCGAGAGCCGGCGCGACCTTGCACATGATCTGGTTCAGCGGCCAGTTCCAGGGCGTGATCATGCCGACGACACCAATCGGTTCCTTGGCGATCAGGGTGGTGCCGCGCAGCTCCTCGAACTCGAAATTCTCCAGCGTCTCGATCATCTTGGCGAGATGCCCGGTGCCCATCGCGGCCTGTGCCCGGTGCGCCAGCTCCTTCGGCGCGCCCATCTCCTGCGACAGCGCGTCCGCGATATCGGCATGGCGCGCCTTGTAGGCTTCGAGCAGGCGCCGCATCAGCGCCAGGCGCTCCTGCTTCGAGGTTGCGGCGAAGGCAGGAAAGGCGGCGCGCGCCGCCGCGACGGCCTTGTCGACATCGGCCTGGCTGCCGAGCGCGATCTGCGCGAAGGCCTCCTCGGTCGAGGGATCGATCACGTCCAGGGTTTTCAACCCGGCGGCGGGGTCGACCCACGCGCCATCGATGTAAAACTGGAGAGCATGAGACATGGTCGGGTTTCCTTCCTTCTGCGCGACGCTCGGCCGGACATGTGAACCGGCCTGCCCCTGCGCTGTGTCTTGTCAGATACAGCGTAGCAGCCCGGAGGCGCCTGTCATCGCGCGGTGAGCGAATGGGGGGAATACCCTGCGCGGGAGCGGCCAAAGGCAAATTGCTGCAAACGGACGCTCCTCGCTCCGATAGCAGCAATTTTCAGGCGCCATGCAGCAACTGCAGCGCCCATCCGATCGAACGGGGGTAGCCGGAGCGCCAGCGAGAAGCAGGCTGCACTCCTCGTGCAATGTAGCCACCGAATCCTGGACGGAGGGCGCAAGCGCGACATCGTCGAGTCGCGAGATCCTGCGCCGCTTCAGGTGAATGGGTGACAGATAACATGTTCGGATTTCAGCAGCGTGCCTCGCGCGCCCTCGGCGCCCTCGCGATCGCCTTGTGGCTCACCGCCCCGACGGCCCGGGCCGAGACGCCGGTCACGGTTAAGGGCGGCGAGACCGTTACGATCGCCGGCGTCCGCAGCATTCTCATCCGCTCCCCGAACCCAAAGGGCAGCGTGATCCTCCTGACCGGCGGCGATGGCCGGCTCGATGTCGGCAATGGCGGTCGCTTCGGGAAGGCCGGAGACAACGTCCTGATCCGCAACCGGGATGCCTTCGCCATACAGGGCTACAACGTGCTTCTCGCCGAGTTCGGGACAAACCTCTCCGCGGCAGTCGACCATATGGCGGCGATCAAGCGCCCGGTCATCGTGATCGCCACCAGCAAGGGCACGCAGCGTGTCGCCCAGGGGCTCGTGGAGGGCGCCATGCCGGACAGGCTGGTGCTGACCTCCGGGTTCCTCAGCAAGGCGTCCGGGCCCGACGACACCGTTCAGAGCATTCTGGGGACGCCGAACCGGCTGCCGCGCACGCTGGCGCTGCATCATCGCGAGGATCGCTGTCGCTGGACGCTGCCTGCCGGCGTCGTTCCCTTCAAGGCCTGGGCGGGCGGCCGCGCCCAGGTCGAGTGGATGAGCGGCGGTCAAGCTGACGAGGACAATCCTTGCCGCTCCAGCGCTCATCACGGCTTCGCCGGGCAGGACGAGGAGTTCGTCGCCCGCATCGTCAAGTTCATGATGCGCTGAAGGTGGCTGCACAGCCGCGCAATGTTCGAGCAAGCCGACGCAACGACCACTCCACCGGGGCCACCGTGGAGATCGGATCATGCGATTCGGCAATGGGCAATCCGTGGCAATCGCCGGCCGCGCCTTGCACGCCTATCTCGGCTTCGTCCAGCGGACGACCCGTTTCAAGCCGGCGATCCCGGGCGCCAGGCCGTGGGAGCGTAGCCGCGAGCCTTTCATCGCCCTGACCTGGCACGGCCAGCAGATGCTGAGCCTGGCGGCGCTGGACGGCGCATCGCAGGTCGCGATCCTGGCGTCGCTGCATTTCGACGGATCTGTGGTGGCCTCGGTGGTCGGGCGGTCCGGCTTCCGCGTCATCCGCGGTTCGGGCACGCAGAGCCGCACCAAGATCCAGGCCAAGCGCGCCATTCCCGCCTTCTTCGAGATGCGTGAGGCTCTGCGCGGCGGCACCAGCCTCCTGCTCACCGCCGATGTCCCGAAGGTCGCGCGCGTCGCCGGCCAGGGCGCGGTCCAGCTCGCGCGCGCCACCGGCCGGCCGATCTACCTCTTCGCCGCGGTGACCAGTGCGTGCGTCGAACTCGATAACTGGGACAAGGCCAGCATCGCCCTGCCCTTCGGCCGTGGCTGTGTCCTCTGGTCAGAGCCGCTCTACGTCCGCCGGTCGGCCGATGAGCGCGAGATGGGCCTGATCGCGCTCGATATTTCGAGCCAGCTCGACGAGCTGCACGCCACGGCGCGTCGCCTTCTCGACCGGCGCCGCTAGAGCCGGATGATTTCAGATGGAAGCGCTTTGCGGTTCCATCTGAAATCTGAATCCGTCTCTCATCAAAGAGTTAGAGCAGGATCGATGCGAAAAACCGGTTCCCACTTTTTCGCATCCTGCTCTAGGATCGGAGCCCTGTTTATCCGAGACGTGTCAGCGGCCCGGCGGGGGGCAGTCGGCCGGCGTGGGGCAGATCCTGCCGGGCGGACGCAGCTGTTCCTGCACACCCGCCGGCTCGATGACGATGCGGCTGAGATCGCCGGAAAGGCGCAGGCCGAGGCCGGAGGAGATCAGAACGATTCGGGCGCGCGTGGACGCCAGGATGGTGGCGTTGGCACCGGCGAGAAAATGGGCGCTGCCGCCGAGGCTGGCATAGGTACCAAACACGTCCTCGTAGCGGTCGAGCCCGTAGACCAGCATGATCACCCGGCCATAATCGGCGCCGAGGCCGATACCGACGGAGAGCGCCGACCAGCTCACCGGCATCGGAATCCCGTCGGAGAAGCGCAATTCGCCGCTGCCATGGCGGCCGCCGAGCACGAAGGAACCGCTGAGCTCGCCGCCAACGATATAGGCGTTCGGCTCGCCGAAAAGCGCGAGCGAGCGTTCGATCGGGATGCTGACCGTCTTGGAAGCGGTATCGAAGACGCCCTCGACGATCCCGAAGATATCCTGGCGCGAAGTCGTCGGCAGTTGGCCAGCCCGGACATCCCCCTTCGTGACAGCCCCCTGCGCGAGCGCGAGGCTCGGCACGAAGGCCAGCAACGTGGCCAGCACGAGGCGCAGTGCAGGCCAACTCCAGATGACGCGGACCGCAGACATCAGGCCAGCAGCTCCAGGAGAGAGTTGAACGGCAATGGCGATACGGTCCATGCAGAGACAGGAAGAGGCGAGCGCCCCGCTCCGCAAGCCATACCCCGATCGAGGTTCCGTGACGACTCGCAACGCCGCATCAATCTCCAGCCGATCGCAAGCGGCAGACCTGCTCTCCCGAGAAGCTCGTCGCGCAGCCCGGCGTGATAGCGGAGACCGGCCATGATCTCACTGTCGCGCGCCCTCACCCTCCGTCTGTCGCTGCTCGGCATCGTCCTGTTCACCGCCTTCATCGGCGCTGTCATCGCGTTTGCCCTGATCACCGAGGATCCAGGTGCCCTGCGCAACGACGTCACCTCCCAGATCATCCGGCAAGGCGTGCGCCAGCAGCCCGGCAACGCCTTGCAAGTCGAGAAGACCGCAGACCTGACCCGGATCGAGCGCGCCAGCCCCGGGCTCTGGTACCTGGTCTCGGATGGACGTTCCGTCGTCGAGTATGCGCCAGAGTTGCGGCCGGGCCTGCCGATCGACATTCGGCTCGACGGCCCGACCATCGCCGCGCAGATGCGGGTCGGCGGTGACAATGCGCTCGCCTTCGACGTGATCGAGAAGGAGGGCAACCGCTTCATCGTTGCGACCGGCGGCGGCCGACCGGGCTGGGATCTGATCCTCGGCTTCTACTTGCGGGCTATCGCGGGCTCGGCGCTGGCGATCTCGGTGGTCTTCGGCCTGCTGATCGCAGGCGCGATCGCCATGTCGGTCTCCTATATCGGCGAGCGGCTGCGCAGCGCCGCAGAGGCCGCTGCCCGGATCGACCCGAGAGCGCCGCGCGGCCTGCTGCCGACCGAGGAAACCCCGATCGAGCTGATGCCGCTGACCACGGCGCTCAATGCCGCGCTCGACCAGATCGCCGGGAACATGGAGGTACAGCAGCGTTTCATGAACAACGTCGCGCACGAGCTGCGCACCCCGCTCACCGTGATGCGCGGCCGGATCGACGCATTGCCAAACGATCAGATGCGGCTGGCACTCACCACCGATGTCAGCCGGCTGACCGCCATCGTCTCGTCGATATTGCAGCTCGCGCGCCTGCACAGCACGGAGCTCCCCTTCGAGCCGCTGCAGCTCAACGGCACGGCCCGCGCGGTGCTGGCCGATCTCGCACCCTTGATCCTGAGCAACGGCGCCGATATCGCGCTGGAGGAGGAAGGCGATCGCCGATCGCTGATCCAGGCCAACGAGCCCACGGTTCGGGCGGCCATCGCCAATCTGGTCGACAACGCCCTGCGCCATGCCCAGGCGAAATCGACGATCCTGGTGAAGGTGATTGACGGTGCCGTGATTGAAGTCGCCGATGACGGGGTCGGCATCGAAGCCGCCGACCGCTCGCAGGTGACCGAGCCGTTCAACCGGATGTCGCCGAACTCCACCGGTGCCGGGCTCGGCCTGACGATCGTGCGCGACATCATGGCCGCGCATGGTGGGACGCTCGCTATCCTCGGCAGGCCGGGCGGCGGCACCATGGTGCGGCTGGTCTTCCCGCCGTCCGAGTAACGCCTGAACCGCAGCGCTATTGCGCCAGCTCCACCACCCTCAGCATATAGCCGATGCCGCGCAGCGAGGTGATCTCGACCCGGGCGCCGGCATCCTTGAGCTTGCGCCGCAGCCGCGAAATCTGCGCCTCCAGCGTGTTCGACTCGATCAGGTCGTCGAAGCCGTAGACGGCCTCGATCAGGACGTCGCGGGTGACGACGCGGCCGGTACGCTGGACCAGCGCTTCCAGGATCAGCCCCTCGCGCCGGCGCAGATCGAGCAGTTCCGAGCCGACGGAGGCAGAGCGCCCCTCGAGATCGAGCGAGAGATTGCCGGCGGTGATCACCAGCGAGCGCTTGGGATTGCGCCGGCGCATGATGACCCGCAGGCGCGCCAGCAGTTCCTCCGGCTCGAAGGGCTTGATCAGGTAGTCGTCCGCCCCGCCGTTCAGGCCCTCGATCACGTCCGCCTTGGCGTCACGGGCGGTCAGGATCAGGAAGGCGGGCCGCGTATCGGAGTTGTTCAGCGCCTTGACGATCGACAGGCCGTCGCCATCGGGCAGGCGCCGATCGACGATGACGATGTCGAAAGGCGTCGAGCGCAGGGCAGCCAGCGCCGCATCGATCGTGGTCGTGCGATCGGCGATCAGCCCGGCATTTGTGAGGAGCGAGGACAGGAAAGCCATCAGCTGAGGCTCGTCCTCGACGATTAGTGCGCGCATTAAGGGGTCGATTCAGGGTGCACGGATGGAACGTGATGCCGGAATAGGGGCGAAATATCCAGACACATCACGCTCCATCCATGCCTTGGCGCGGCAATAAGGCCGCAAGGCGATCCAGGCCGGTCAACCGGCCCGGGATTTCAGGATTCAGAACCGGTAGTTCAGGCCGGTCTTGACGATATGCTCGCTGACGCCGACGCGGGCGCGGCCGCTGGCGAACTGGAAGTTCTGCTTGCCGAGCGAGACATAGTTGTACTCGACCTTGGCGGAGAGATTGTCGGTGATGCCGTATTCGGCGCCGGCGCCGATGACATAGCCGATCTTGCTCTTCTCCTTCGAGACCAGGCCGTCGCTCGCCTTCAGGTTGCCATAGGCGACACCGCCGAGGCCGTAGACCAGGAGGCGGTCGAAGGCGACGCCAGCGCGGGCCTTCAGGGTGCCGACATAACGCATGTCGGCGCTGGTGCCGCCGGTGCGCTTGGCGCCCTTGCCGAAGCCGTTCATCGACATGTCAGCTTCCAGACCGGTGACGAGGCCGCCCATCTGGAGGTTGTAGCCAACCTGACCACCGAGCAGGATTTCGTTGCGGCTCTTCTTGGCAGTTCCCTCGAAACGATCGAAGGCGGCGCCAGCATGCACACCGGCGTAGATGCCGTTCCAGTTATAGGGGCGCGGCTGGGAATAAGCCGGCTGGTATTGCTGCACGCGCGCGGGACGATCGGCCGCCATGGCCGGGACCGCGAGCAGGGCCAGCAGGCCGAGGCCCACGATCGGAATGAGACGCTTCATCAAAGGCTCCTTGCGGCGGCATGATCGCCGCCGACGCATCAGGTTTGCGACCGCAGGTCCGTTCATCGGACCGGGTCAGCACGGTGCAGATTGCGGGCGAAGATTACGGCAACGTTGCCCGCCATGCGGGCACCGGCCTGAATCAGGTCCGTTGGAGCTGTAAGGCCGTGAGGATCGTGAGCGGAGCGCTCAGCCGTGGCCGATGCGCTCAGGGCGCCGCTGCGCGCCTTGCGTGCTGCTCGCCCATTCGGCCAAAGGCGAGGTCGCCTGGAATTGCTCGATCGCGAGCAGCGTGATGTCGCCGGAATGGCCGGAGCGGCGCAGGCCGAGAATCAGGCGCGCGAGCCATTCGCGATGGGGATTCTCGAACGGCCCGTCGATGGGGCCGACATGCCGCCACGCCTCATGGAAGGCCGTTCCGAGGGCAGCGAGTTCATCGGGCCCAGCATTGAGTTGGCACGCAGGCATGGCGAACCTCCCGGCGTTTCGCAGAAGCGGACCAGAGCCGGCCCGGCTTTGCAATCGGAAGTTGCCCCTTCATCTGAATATTAGGCGAACGGTCGGTTAACGACAACCGGAGAAGCCGTCAGAGGCTGCTCACAATCTCGCGCGGATGACGGGCGGCGAAAGCACGAGCCGAATCGCGGAAGGCAACCCACGCAGGCAATGACTCGACCGGCGAATGATAAGCTGCGCGGATAAGGGGACGCGTACGTTCGTCGATCGCCGCATCGGGGTCGATGCGCGCCGAGCGGCAGAGCGCCCGCGCGATCCTGATGATGCGCTGTTCTTCGCTGTCTTCGGGAATCATGGTCGGCAGGCCTCGACATCGTCATCGCGCATACGGCGCGATGAGAACGCGCCGCCAGCTGCCGGGTTCCCAAAATTACCCGCCTCGCTTTCGCCCGAAAACCGCCCAGATCGAGCCAAGCAGCCTCCAGACGCCTACGCCTGTTGCACACCGGCAACGGGCGCCTTCAAAGCTTGGAAGGTCGCGCCGATGTGAACGCCGATCGATTGAACGACAGCCCACGCTCTGCCAGAGATTTGGGGAATTGTTGACGTTTTTCCGTCACCTTTCTTCGCACCCGCCACCCTCCAATCCCCTCCGAGGCCGCCATGCTCCGCTTCTTCCGTTTGGCCCTGATCGCCGGTACGGCCATCGCGGCCACGGCGACCGCCGCTATCGCCGAGATCGACCCGCTCACCCGCCAGCCCCTCGTCACCTATGTCGACCCTGCCAAGGCGCAGGCGACCGCGATCCCGCGCGAGGTCGTCTCCTTCAGCGGCACCTATCGCCCCGGCACGATCGTGATCAACACGAGCGAGCGCCGCCTCTATTTCGTGCTGCCCGATGGCAAGGCCGTCCGCTACGGCGTCGGCGTCGGCCGCCCGGGCTTCGACTGGGCCGGCTCGCAGACCGTCACCCGCAAGGCCGAGTGGCCGGGCTGGACCCCGCCGTCGCAGATGCTGAAGCGCCGCCCCGATCTGCCGCGCTTCATGCCCGGCGGGCCGGAGAACCCGCTCGGCGCCCGCGCCATGTATCTCGGCTCGACCCTCTACCGCATCCACGGCTCGAACGAGCCGGAGACGATCGGCCAGGCAGTCTCTTCCGGCTGCATCCGCATGCTGAACGAGGACGTGATCGACCTCTACGAGCGCGCCAAGGTCGGCACCCGCGTCGTCGTCGCCCGCTGAGCCCCCGCTGCATCGCGAATTACGAAAGGCCGGCCTCGCGCCGGCCTTTTTTTGTTTGCTTCGATTCATGCCGGAAACAGCGCAAGGCGCGGGCCGATCAGAACGGGGCCGCGGCGTAGACTCGGGCGGCCACGACGCCGGCCAGCAGGAGCAGCAGGACGAGGCACTGCAACAAGTCCCGGGCGATCTCGCTGGACCGCGTATCGGACAGCTCGTTGCGAGGTCCGGTCCGATGCGCAGCCGCGCGCCGTTGTCTCTCCGAGGCTTCATAAGTGGTCATGGCGACCTCCATCACTTGATGGCGGATCATCGGCCAGGTCCGCGTAAGCTCGCGATGCCGGCCATGGGTCGGCAGCATCAAGCCCGCATAAGCGCGGGACGCGCTCATGCGGGCTGTTGGAAGTCAGGCCGCTGAACGATGGTCGATCGCGTGACCATTGCTCGGTCGCGGCAGGTCATCGAGCGCGTATTTGAGTTCCTCGGCGAGCGAGGGCTGCGCCGCGACCAGGGGCAACCGGCAGACGGAGCCGACGCCCGGATGCTGGAACGACAAGGCCAGCTTGACCGCGACGGGATCCGGCTCCCGGGAAAGCAGGTCATGGAGCGGGATCAGTCGCCGCTGCAGGGTCTGGGCCTGCTCGAATGCACCGGCGCGGCAGGCCTCCCTGATCCGGCGCAGCAGGCGCGGCGCGAGGTTGCCGATGCTGGTGATCGCGCCGCAACCGCCCGCAACAAAATAGGACGGGATGGTGTCGCCGGCTCCGGTCAGGCGCAGGAAGTGCCGGCTGCAATTGCGCATGATGCGGTCGCAACGGGCGATATCGCCGCGCCGCTCGAGGATGCCGACGATGGTCGGATGTTCGGCCATCTCGGTCAGGGCCCCGGGTGCAAGGTCGATGACGCAGCGATCGGGGTCGTTGTCGATGATCACAGGGAGCGAGGTGACCTCCGCCACCGACAGGACGTGCCGGACGAGACCGGCCTGCGTCGGTCTGCTGTAATAGGGCAGCCGCAGGAGAATGGCGCTCGCCCCTGCCGCAGTCGCCTCCCTGACCTCCGCGATGCTGTCCGCGGTCGAGTACGACCCGGCAGCGGCCAGGATCGGATAACCGGGCCCGGCCGCGGCGCGCGCAACCCTGACAAGCTGGATGCGCTCCTTGCCGGACAGCGTCGAATACTCGCCGCTGGCGGAGCCGAGCACGATGCCGTCGGCACCCTCCTGGACCTGCCAATCCACCAGCCGAGCCAGGCTTGGCTCGTCGAGAACGCCGGCCCTGAAGGGCGTGACGAGCGCGGTGAACATCCCATGAAGCCAGTGATCCATGTCGACCTCGGCAGAGTGGATTGATGATGAAGGCGCAGCGGAGCGTTGTGCTCTGCTGCGCCTCGGCCGAACTCGGGATAACCAGCGAAACAGAAGCCGAGGACCACCGACCCCCGCGGGGCGGCCGGGGTTTGATGGCGCCTCTGGTTCCGAACGTGCCCGAGCACGACACTGAGCCCAAGGCTAGGCCGGTCGGCATAAGGGTTCGATGCGGATCGAGGCGGATAGCGTGAAGCCGGAATCAGGGGCGCGTCCCAGGTATCTCGGCTCGACGCTCTACCGCATCCACGGCTCGAACGAGCCGGAGACGATCGGCCAAGCGGTCGCCTCGGGCTGTATCCGCATGCTGAACGAGGACGTGATCGACCTCTACGAGCGCGCCAAGGCCGGCCCCCGCGTCGTCGTCGCCCGCTGAGCCCGCGCTGCATCGCGAATTACGAAAGGCCGGCCTCGCACCGGCCTTTTTTGTTGGCATAAGATGTGGACCGTCACGGCGCGCCCGCTGCAATAAGGTGCGATGTTCAGGTTCTTCGATTCGATTGTCGACCCGACCGCATCGCCTCCGGGCCAGCCCCCTGGCGGCCTCCTATCGTTCTATTGGCATTTCGTGCGCCAGGCGAAGGGCCTGTTCGCTGCGCTGTTCCTGATCGGCTTCACGCTCGCCGTCATCGAGGCGGTGGTGCCCTATCTGATCGGCCGCCTCGTCTCCGTGTTGTCCTCGGTACCACGCGAGAGGGTTTTCGACGCCGCCGGCCAGCTGCTTCTGATCATGGCGGCGATCGTGCTCCTGGTCCGGCCGCTCGGCACCATCCTGTTTCGCCTGCTCGTGAACCACTCGATTGCGGTGTCCTTCACGACGCTGATCCACTGGCAGAACTATTGGCATGTCGTCCGCCAGCCGCTCGCCTTCTTCCAGGACGACTTCGCCGGACGGCTGGCCAGCCGGGTGATGCAAACGGCCCGGCCGCTGCGGGAAAGCATCGTCGCCTTCGTCCGGGCGGTCTGGCAGATACTCGTCTTCGGCGCGACCGCGATCGGTCTTCTCGGCACGCAGGACCTTCGCCTGGCGGCGCCGATGCTGGTCTGGTTTCTGTTCTATGGCGGGCTCCTCGCCTACACGCTGCCGAAGGTGCAGGACAGGTCCCGCGAGACCTCGGAGACGCGCTCGGCGATCTCCGGGAAGGTCGTCGACACGTTCACCAACATGATGACGGTCAAGCTGTTCGGGCGCCGCACCGATGACGACGCCTATATCCGCGACGGCTTCCTTCGCTTCCAGACCGCGTTCGCCCGCCAGCAGCAGCTCAATACCGTCTACGTGTTTTGCCTGATCTGCCTCAACGCGGTCCTGCTGGTCACGACCGGCGGTATCGGCGTCTGGCTTTTCTCCGAGGGACGCGTCGATGCGGGGACGCTGACGACCGCCCTTCTCCTCACCACCCAGATCATCGCCATGTCGGGCTGGGTGGCGTTCGAGATCGCGGGGATATTCGAGAACATCGGCATCGTGCAGGAGGGCATGAAAACCATCGCGCAGCCGCTCAGCCAGCTCGACAAGCCCGACGCGCGTCCGCTCGAGGCCCGGCATGGCGAGATCCGGTTCGAGAATCTGCATTTCCACTACAGCATGCCGCACCGCGTGGTGGACGGGCTGTCTTTGACCATCGGCGCCGGTGAAAAGGTCGGCCTCGTCGGACGCTCCGGCGCGGGCAAGTCGACGCTCATCAATCTGCTGCTGCGCTTCTATGAGTCGCAATCGGGCCGCATCCTGATCGACGGGCAGGACATCGCCCATGTCACCGAGGAATCGCTGCGCGCCCGGATCGCGGTGGTGGCTCAGGACTCTTCGCTTTTGCATCGCTCCATTGGCGAGAACATCCTCTATGCCCGCCAGGAGGCCGACGAGGGCATGATGCGCGATGCCGCCCGAAAGGCGCAGGCAGATGCCTTCATCGACAAGCTCGTGGACGGCAAGGGACGCCAGGGCTTCGAAGCCTTTGTCGGCGAGCGCGGCGTCAAGCTCTCCGGCGGCCAGCGCCAGCGCATTGCCATCGCCCGGGTGATCCTGAAGGACGCCCCGATCCTCCTGCTCGACGAGGCGACGTCATCCCTCGACTCGCAGGTCGAGGCTGCGATCCAGGAAGCGCTCGCGGAGCTGATGCGTGGCAGGACTGTCATCGCCATCGCCCATCGGCTCTCCACGCTTCAGCTCATGGACCGCCTGGTGGTGATGGACGCCGGTCGCATCGTCGAGCAGGGCACCCATGCGGACCTGCTCGCCGCCGGCGGGCTCTATGCCGACCTCTGGGCGCATCAATCCGGAGGTTTTATCGTGCCGCAGCGCCCTCAGCGCGCGGGAGGATGAGCAGAGTCTGCTGCGCGGTCAGCCTCTCCGGACCCGCTCCCGCGACAGCCCCTTCGCCGCCAGCTCGTCGAGATAGGCCTGCAGCTTCGCCTCGCCATCGCGGCCGAGCTCGCGCAGATAGTCCCAGCCATAGATGCCGGTGTCGTGCATGTCGTCGAAGGTCAGCCTGACGGCGTAATGACCAACCGGCTCGACCTTGAGGATCTCGACCTCGCGCTTGCCCGGCACGGTCTGCTTTTGCGTCGGGCCATGACCCTGGACCTCGGCCGAGGGGCTCTCGACGCGCAGCAATTCGGCGGCGAGCGCGTGGCTCTCGCCGCTCTCGAAGGTCACATGCAGGGTGCGGCGATCCTTCGACAGACGGATCTCGCTCGGCCAATCTGACATCTTCGTGTTTCTCCAGAGCGCCTTGCGACCTTGGGCCTGCTTGACCGCGGCCTTGCCGCCGCCGATGCTCGCTTCCTATATCAGAGTGGAGGCGGGCGTACCGCGCCGCTAAGCCGCCATCGTCCAAGGATGTAAAGCCGTCGTGCTCCACGACCCCGTCAGACCCTTGATGCGTGCGCCGCTGACCGACCCGTTCGGCCGCGACATCTCCTATCTGCGCATCTCGGTGACGGATCGTTGCGATTTTCGCTGCGTCTACTGCATGTCCGAGGACATGGCCTTCCTGCCGAAGCGCGACCTCTTGACGCTCGAAGAGGTCGACCGCGTCGCCACCGCCTTCGTTTCGCGCGGTACGCGGAAGCTCCGCATCACCGGCGGCGAACCGCTGGTCAGGCGCGACATCATGAACCTGTTCCGCTCGCTCTCGCGCCATCTCGCCTCGGGCGCACTCGACGAACTGACCTTGACCACCAACGGCTCGCAGCTTTCCCGCTATGCGCAGGAGCTGGCCGATTGCGGCGTGCGCCGCGTCAACGTGTCGATGGATACGCTCGATCCGGAAAAATTCCGCAAGATCACGCGCTGGGGCGATCTCTCCAAGGTGCTCGCCGGCATCGAGGCGGCGCGTGCGGCGGGGCTGCGCGTCAAGATCAACGCGGTGGCCCTCAAGGGCGTCAACGAGGACGAGATCGAGGGACTGATGCACTGGGCCCACGGGCTCGGCATGGATCTCACCCTGATCGAGGTAATGCCACTCGGCGATATCGAGCCGGCACGACTCGACCAGTTCCTGCCGCTCTCGATGGTGCGGGCCAAGCTGATGGACCGCTACACGCTCGACGACGATCCGTACCGGACCGGCGGTCCGGCGCGCTATGTCCGGGTCCGCGAGACCGGCGGGCTGATCGGCTTCATCACGCCGATGACCCATAATTTCTGCGAGAGCTGCAACCGCGTGCGCCTGACCTGCACCGGCACGCTCTATATGTGCCTCGGCCAGGAAGACGCCGCCGATCTGCGCGCGCCGATCCGCGCCTCCGGCGACGACGCCCTCCTCTACCGGGCGATGGAAGAGGCGATCTCGCGCAAGCCCAAGGGCCACGACTTCGTCATCGACCGGCGCCAGCCACGCGCCGCGGTCGGCCGGCATATGAGCGTGACGGGGGGCTAGTCACTTTCCTCGTCTGGAGCCCGCCACCAGACATAGCCATCGGCCGGGGCTGGAACCGGAAAGATGCGGGTCTCGATCGCATCAACGGAGCGCTGCTCGCCACCCGCCTGCCACTCCGCCAAGATTTTCTCGACCGAATGGCGGCTCTGGGCCGCGATGCCAATATACCTGCTCGGTTTCCAATCTGCTGGAGCTTGCTCGTCATCATGGCGATGAGGCAAGCCATAGCTGCACTTCAGACAGATATAGGCGAGCGACTCCGTCCAGTCTTCGAGGTAGGCAACACCTGGTGCCCGAGACTTCAGCAGCGGCTCAAGATTATCCTGGTCCGGGCAGGTCACAAAGGCTGTGAAAGTCTGGAAAAGTGAAGGTTCCCAGCGTTCCAATGCGTTGAAGACGGGAACGACTGCACCTTGCAGATTTCGCTGCCCTGTCGCTGCTCCGTCATGCAGCACGATATCGTCGAAACAATAGCCGCTTTCCGGAAGTGGAATGTTCAGGAGCTGCGCGCGCACCGGGTCGATACGCTTCGCGAACAGTGTCTCGCCGTCACCCCAAGCGTTCAGACGAATACTGACGACACCAAAATCTGCCTGGATCGGCCCCTCTTGGCCAGGCAACGCGATACCGCATCTGGCCCATTGATTGCGCGCTTCGTCCCAGTCCCTGATCGCGGTTGCCGCGATCCCCGCGTTCCAGGCGGAAGCTTCGTCAAATTCGTCTTGCAGCAATTGGGACGCAAGATTGTGACGTAGAGACTCAGGCCAATGTCGGAGGTATTTTTGTGCCAGCCCTCGCATGTAGCGAAGGCGTGCGATTTTTGGGTATCGCCGGCTCAACTCGTCAAAATACAGCAGAGCCAGGTTGAGTTCGCCTTTTCCGACAGCTTCATAAGCAAGTTTGTCGAGATCCAACGTCTCGATAGACTCGACTTCCTCGCCCATCTCGCTCTCTCGCTCGGCTGCGTCTCACACCGTCCGCCAGTAGCTGAACGCCGTCAATTTCTCATCCTGATGCGCAGACAAAGAGCTGCTCGCGACTGCGATGCAATGCAGCCGGCGGCCTGTGCGCGTGCCTCGAGCCAGCTCAGCGGGCCCGCAAACCGCGTACGATATTCGCCGCCCGTCTGATGGCGGTCACGGCGGCCCCCACTGCGATCAGCCAGAGCGCGACGACCAGCACCTCGTTCTGGCCCCGCCACAGCGGCTCCAGCAGCGACAGGAGTGCCGCCGCGGTGATCGCCGCCATGCGGTGCTGCTTGGCCATCGGGCCGGAGAAGTCGGCCGGCAGCCCGCAATTGCGCCCGAGCTCGCGGGTATAGGCCGTCAGCACGGCAAGAGCCGCCGCCGCCCAGCCTAGGGCCGGCACGCCGGCTCCGTATCCCGCGCCGGTCAGGATAAGGATATCGGCGATCCGATCGGGAAACTCGTTCCAGAACGGCCCGTCGGCAGCCTGCTTGCCACCCTCGATCGCGACCATTCCGTCGAAAAGATTGCAGAGCAGCCTGAGCTGACAGAACAGGGCCGCGGCAAGAAGCAGCGCGGCACGCGGCCCGGAGTGCACAGTGCCCGCGAACCAGAAGGCAGCGCCGGCGCAAGCTGCCATCACCATGCTCGCCATCGAGATCTGGTTCGGCGTGATACCGGTGGCGCTCAGCCGGCGAGCGATCGCCCGGGCCCAGCCGGAATCGCGGCTCGAGAGCGGCCGTCGATCGCTATCCTGCGCCATGGTTCATCGCCTTCCTGCTCCGCCACAGCGAGACATTGTAGAGCGCCGCATAGCTGGTCGCGACGGTCAGCGGCACGGCGATGGTCCTGCCGATTTCGGGCGTACCGCCGACCGTATGGATTATGGTCAGCACGCTCGCGGAGACCAGCCCGGCGATCACCGGCGGAGCCAGAAGCGCGGCCAAGCCGGTAAAACGGCGGGCGAGATATTCGATGCCCCGCTTCAAAAGCAGGGTGATGAGCGCGGAAAGCGTGCCCTGGATCAGCCCGGCGAGGAGCGGTGCCGGCATCGGATGGGTGCGGTTGGCGAACGCCGCCCAACTGCCCATGGCGATGAAAGCGAAGGCGACATGCACGATGCTGCTTCGCATCAGGCGCGCGAGCGGCAGGCTCACGTGGTCGACCAGCCGTAACGGACGAGGTGGAAGAAGATCGGGGCGGAGAACACCACCGAATCGAGCCGGTCGAGGAAGCCGCCATGGCCGGCGATCAGGTGGCCCCAATCCTTGATGCCGCGATCGCGCTTGATCGCCGACATGACGAGCCCGCCGAAGAAACCCATCACCACGATGACCAGCGCCAGGAAAGCGGCCTGCAGCGGCGTGAACGGTGTCATCCAGGACAATCCGGCGCCGACTGCCGTAGCGCTGAGCGCACCGCCGACGAAACCCTCGACCGTTTTGGACGGCGACAGCCTGGGCGCGATTTTGGTGCGGCCGAGAAGCTTGCCCCAGACGTACTGCAGCACGTCGCTCATCTGCACGACGATGACGAGAAAGGCTATCAGGAGGACGTTGCGCCCTTCATAGCCGGGAATGTCGAGGCTCAGCAGCGCCGGCACGTGCGAGGTGCAGAAGACGCAGATCATCAGCGCCCACTGCACCTCGGCGATGCGCACCAGAAAATGTTCGGTGTCGCCGCGTGCCGCCGCGATGATCGGCATGAGCAGGAACGCGTAGACCGGGATGAAGATCGAATACAGGCCGTACCACTCGATCCAGATCAGGTAGTACTGCACCGGCAGCATGATGAAGAAGCCGGCCGCCAGCGCCCAATGGTCAGCGCGCCGCGTGTTCGTCAGCGTGATGAACTCGCGCAAGGCTGCGAAGGAGCAGAAGGCGAAGAGCAGCGTCACGCCGGTCTTGCCGCCGATCAGCGCCAGCCCCATCAGCACGACCATGATCCACCAGGCGCGGATCCGGTCGTTCAGGTTCTCGACCACGGCATTCGAGCCGTCAGGCGACAGCCGGCGCTGCAGCACGTAGCCGACCGCGGAAGCCAGGACCAGCACGGCGAGCAGACAGGCCAGCACGGCGACGAGATCGGGATGCGGCATCGTCATGGCGCGCTCGCCTTCGGTGACAGGGCGAGCAGGGCCGCTTCGGCTCTGGCCAGGAATTCCTGCTTCGTCTCGGTCTCGGCGATGGCGATGGGGGCGCCGAAGGTGACGGTGCAGATGAGCGGTACCGGCACGAACTCGCCCTTGGGCATGACCCGGTTGAGATTGTCGATCCACACCGGCACGAGCGCCACATTCGGCCGCGCTTGCGCCAGATGGAACAGCCCGCTCTTGAACGGCAGGAGCCGCGCATCCGTGGTGTTGCGCGTGCCTTCCGGAAACACGATGAGAGAGGCGCCGGCATCGAGCGCTTCCGTCATCTGGGTGACCGGGTCACTCGCTCGGCTCTCACGATCCCGATCGATCAGGACGGCATTGAAGACATCGCGGCCGATGAAGCGCCGAAGGCCGCTCTTCAGCCAGTAATCGCTCCCGGCGACCGGCCGGGTCGCAAATCGCATGCGGCGCGGCAACACGGTCCAGATCAGGACGAAATCGCCGTGGCTGGCATGGTTGGCGAAATAAATTCGCTGCTCGTCGGTCGGCGCGACCCCGTCCCATCGTCCGCGGACCGCCGTGATGAAGCGGGCAAAGAACACAATGAGCGTACCAGCCAAGCTGATCCCTGCTTCGCGCATTCCCATACCCGGTTGCCGCCCCTGTGATGACGTAGCGTTCATCTCGAACGCTGTCGACATTGCAGGGGTCTGTGGCAAATTCGAAAGCTGCCACGATGTGCCAGCCCGCGCCGCGGACGGTCGGCATATGAGCGTGAGGGGCGGCAGAGGGCGAGACGGGGCCTGCGGCTGACGGCATCGCACAGCCTGTCCGAAACCGAGGGCGTTGCGACCTTGGCTAGAGTCGCAACTGCTCGTGGCCCATTCCGGGTCTTCCAGATGTCCGCTTCAAGTGCGCGGGCGCTTGGTTGGGCCGTGACAGGTTACGGCCTGACATAGGCCCAGCCGCGCTCCTGCAACTCCATGACCCGGACGACGCCGGATTTCACCACGGATGCCTCGGGAACAAGGGCAATGTCCTTGTTCTCGGCCTTGCTCATATTGCCCTGGGTGTTGCCGCAGGCCTTGAAGGAGATCGCCGGGGTGCTCGCGGTGATCGCCTTGATCCGCGCCTTCACCGGCGAGGTGTCGTCGCGCAGCATGTGCAGGCCGGGGCCGAAAGTGACGACCTCGATCTCAACCTTCTCGCCGAGGTCCTGATAGTACTGCGCGACATTCGTCGCATTGTTGAGCGCGAGATTCATCATCGCAGCATCGTTCGTGTTCACCTGCAGGATGAGGCGATGCGGCTTGCGTTCGACCACGGGCGGCTTCGGCGCCTGCACCGAGCTCTGCTTCGTGCCTTGTGCCGTCGAAGGCGAAGCGGCGATGGATAGCGCGGCACCAGTCGCCAAGGCGGCGCAGATGAAGTCTTTGAGCCTGATCGTCATCACATCCCACCCATGAGTTCGAGGTCTATTCGCTACGTGGTTTGGCGACGGTGCGCGGCCATTTGCAGGCTGCTGCGACCCGGTCCCGCGCTGCCTTCAGGCCGGCGAGGGAAAAATGCCCGTCATGGACTGCGCCGCCGCGGGTCGAGAGGCGGATGCCGATGCTGCCCTCTGCGGGGAGCGACAGCAGCAGGCCCGCGACATCGCCCCTGAAGGCGACGCCGCCCCCGAACGAGGGCCGGCCCGCTGCGACCTGCACGGGCGGGTTGTCATCGAGGCGGTACGATAGGGCGTAGTCGGCGCCACCTTCGGAGACGGCGGGTCCGCCGACGACCATCTCGGTCCGGCCGCCGCGGCAGTGAATCGAGAGCTGCTTCAAGGAGCCGTCGGCACCGCCCTGGGCGAATGCGGTGGCGGTTACGATCGGCGTGTAGTCGACCGGCGAGGTGGTCTCGCTGATCACCCAGGCTTCGCCGCTGCCCGCCGGTCGATCAGGTACCTTCATCGGCTGCGGCAGCTTGTTCAGGCAGGCAGGGCGTTCCGCCGGATCGAGCAGCGAGCAGGCGCGAAGCTGCGCCATGGGATCGGACGCGCCCTGCGCGAAGGCGATCCGGCTCGCGATCTCAAAGGCGACGGAGAGCATGATCAGCTTCATTGGCTCGCACGTTGCGTCTGTCCCTTGCGATCCAGCCATTCCTGCGCCGCCGGGAAGCGGTCGAGGCCGGGGACGGTCGCAGCGAGATTGATCGACTTCCATTTCGCGTCGAAGCCAGGGGCCTGCAGCTTCTCGATACGGCTGAACAGGGTGTCGACGAAGCGGGCCACACGCTCATAGCGGTTGGTCTGCGGCGCCCAGTTGAATGCGACCAAAGCAGTCGGCACCGCGATCGTCGACACACGCTCGCCCGCCTTGATCAGGCCGGGATATTCGCCGGCCTCCAGCACTGCCGGCAGATAATAGTCCTCGAACTTGCTGTCATACTGGACCGGAAGGAATTTGAAGCCGGGCTCGAAGCGCCCGCGCACGAAGGCATCCACCGGCTTCGAGGTGATGAAGACAACGGCCGCCATCTCGCCCTTGCGCATCTGTTCGAGCGCGACCTGATGGGGAATGAAGGTGTTTTCGGCGTTGACGCCGAGACGGCTGAAGATCAGCGGACCCGAATAAGCGGCAGCCGTGCCGAGTGTGTTGAAGTTCACCTTCTTGCCGGCAAGGTCCTGCAGGCTCTGGATCTCGGGCCGCACGAAAACATGCAGTTCCGAAGGGAAGAGATTGAGCACATAGGTGATCTTGCGCCGGATCTGCGGCATCTGGCTTTTGTACTCTTCCAGCGCATCGGAGTTGATGATCGCCGTGTCGATGCCGCGCAGATAGAGCAGCGAGTTCAGGTTCTCGGTGGCCCCGCGGGTGACGATCGGCAGGACATGCAGGTTCGGCCCATCGTCGACGACGCGGGCCATCTCCGCCCCCAGACGCAGTGGCGCGCCTTCGAGCAGCCCCGCGGCAAGTCCGACCGTCCAGGCGTTGATCTTGTCCTGTTCCGTCGCAGCCGGACGGGCGCGCCGCGGCGGGGTGGCGCTCGCAGCGCTCATCTGGGGTGTCTGCGCCTGCAGGCCGGCCGGCTCGAGCGCTGGAACAAGCCCGGCCAGCCCGATCAGCAGCAGCAGATGCCGTCCCGAAGGCGTGTTCATCCCCTCATCTCCTCTTGGCCTGATCATTGACCCGCCGGTCGGCGGCCTCAGGCGTCACTGTGGCAACGCATCGACGCGATCCTTGGCCTCGCGGATGCCGCCGACCTGTGCCCTCGCATAGAGCTCGCGCGCCCTCGTCACTTCGCCGCGTGTGCCATAGGTGCCCCAGGCGGACAGGATGCGGGGATCGTAGGTCTCCGCGAGCATGAAGCTCGCCCGGGCGCTACCCGTTTCAACCGCGCGCTCGAGCACGATCCGGGCAGAACCGATATCCCCCTGACCGAGCAACGCGCTGGCCCGGGCGATCAGTCGCGCTGCGTCCGGGCTGCTCTGGATCTCTGCGCCCACCAGTTGTGGCGTGGCAACGATAGCCGCTTGAACCGGCTTCTGTTCAGCCGGAGCAGGCCTTGTGCTCAGGGCACGCACCGAAGCGAGTTCCTCGGCAATGGCCGCAGACCGATCGCGCTCCTGCTGCAGGGCCTGGCGCGCTTCTGCGATCATGGTCTCTGTCGCCTGCCTGACCTGATCTGTTTCGCCGTTCGCCTTGCGCAACTGCGCCGACTGGGCCGCAACCTCGCGCTGCGCCGCCGACAGCTCGGCGGCCAGCGCGGTACGCTGCTTGCGCTCGTCATCGAGAGCTTGACGGTTCTGCACCATGCTTGCGGTCAATGCCTGTCGCACCGCTGCGGCCTGTTGCGCGAGAGCGGTCGTCTTCTGCCTCTCCAGCTCCAAAGCCTGCTCGGCCTTTGCGGCCTCTGCCTGCCTGAGCTGGCCGGCCTCGTCGCTGGCCTTGCGCAATTGCGCAGCCTGCGCCTCGACGTCACGCCGCGCCGCCGCCAGCTCGACGACGAGCGCGGTACGCTGCACGCGCTCGTCGTCGAGGGCCTGGCGATATTGCGCTACGTTCAAGCTCAACGCCTGCCGCGCCGCCGCGGCCTGTGCGAGGGCAGCCGTCTTCTGCCGCTCCTGTTCCAGTGATTGCGCCGTCTTCGCCGCCTCCGCCTGCCTGAGCTGGCCGGTCTCGTCGCTGACCTTGCGCAATTGCGCGCCTTGAGCCGCAACCTCGCGCTGTGCGGTCGAGAGCTCGGCCGCCAGCACCGCACGCTGCCCGCGTTCCTGGTCGAGCACCTGGCGATGCTGCGCGGCGCTCGCAGCCAGTTCCTGTCGCGCGGCTGCGGCTTCCTGCACGAGGGTGGCCGTTTTCTGCCGCTCCTCTTCCAATGGCTGTCCAGTCCGCGAGGTCTCCGCCTGCTTGAGCTGACCTATTTCGTCGCTGGCCTTGCGCAGCTGCGCCGCCTGCGCCTCGAAATCGCGCTGCGCCGCCATCAGCTCGACCGCCAGAGCGGTACGCTGCGCGCGCTCCTCGTCGAGCGCTTGACGATGCTGCGCCGTGCTTGCGGCCAGTTCCTGTCGCACGGCGGCGGCCTCCCGCATCAAGGCCGCCGCTTTGCTGCGCTCCTGGCTCAATGATTGCTCGGTCTTCGTGGCTTCGGCCTGAAGTTGCGCATTCAGGATTCCGATGGTGCGCCGGGCCTCAGCCAGCTCTTGCGCGCCGGCTCCGGCCTGCTCTCCCTCCAGCGATCGCTGGGCTTCCGGTCCTGGGTTGCCCTGCCGGAGCATTGCAGGGGCGATCGCCGGGGCCGAGGTCGGCGGCAAGGTGGCCCGCGCCATGACCTGCTCTCTGATCTCGACGGGGTCCGGACGGCCTGCATCGCGGGTCGCGAGGATAAGCAGGAGTGACACGGTCGCGACGCCGCCCAGCAAGGACATATAGCGCCGCCGACGCGGTGGCTGCCTACCCTGCGCGGATTTGCGCGACGCATTGCTTTTCGCAAGGGGCATCTGCCGGGCGCCGGAGCCCGCTGGCGTCTCGGCAGGGCCAGGCCAGACAGGCGGTTTTCCCCCTACCCACGGGCCCGACCAGTGAGCGGGGTCAAAAGCCAGGTTCTCGCCATCCCTAACGATGACGACTTTTCCATCTTTCGGTGCGCTCTCGATCGCCTCGCGCATGTAACAGACGCCCATTCGGTCGGCGGCATGGATCGGGGCCGACAACGAGCCAGATCACAGGCGAGATCGCTCCGGCCGCCACACGAGTGGAGCCATCTACCTCGATATGGTTCGCGAGATCATCGACCACGCCCTCATCAAGATCGACCTGACCTCAGATCGGAAGCGACCAGAAGACGAGCATCCGGGCAGGAGATTGCCCGGACGGGGTACTCCGGCTCCTGGAACGGTACGCCGTCGCCCGGAAGCCAGGAGTTGACGCTCGCGAGATCAGAAATGCAGTCCGCGATGTCGCATTCAGCAGACGTCCTGATGGGCCGGCGACCGGGCCGAGCCGCAGCTCGAATCGCGCATCCCTGTCGACCCCATGTCCCTCCCCGGCCCGAAGCCGCCCGCCCCTGCTTTCGTCGCTGTTGCCTGCTGGCTCTGGTGTACTAGTATACATGGCAAGGCCGCAGCAAAGCAGGCCAGCACAGGGAGGTACCATGAGCCATCTGACACGGCGCGGCGTCATCGCCGGCGCTTCCAGTCTCGCCGCGCTCTCCGCCGGCGGAGCCTTCGCCCAGGGCGCGATGCCCGCAAGCCCGGTCGCGCTCAACATCATCGACGTCGCCGGTAATCTGCAATTGACGCAAGCCGCGATCGAGAAATTCGCCAAGGACAATCCCAAGCTGATCTCGCGCCTGAACTTCTCGCGCGCGCCGTCGCCGGAACTGCCGGCCAAGCTCAAGGCCCAGCAGGACGCCAACCGCGTCGACATCGACATGGTGCTGACCGGGCCGGGCGCGATGTCGGACGGCATCCAGCAGGGCCTGTGGATCGACGTCTGGAAGTCGCACACCGCCGCCCTGCCGAAGGCCGAGGAGGTCTATCACGAGCAGGCGCTGATGATGCAGCGCAATTTCGGCCAGAACGAAGGCGTCGCCGTCGTCTACTCGCCGTCCGGCCCGCTGTTCGAATATGCGGCCGACCGGCTGAAGACCGTGCCCAAGACGGCAGAGGAGTTCCTCGCCTACGTCAAGCAGAACAAGAACCGCTTCACCTATGCCCGCCCGCTCAATTCCGGCCCCGGCTGGACCTTCCTGCAGGGCCTGCCCTACATCCTCGGCGACAGCGACCCGAGCGACCCGATGAACGGCTGGGCCAAGAGCTGGGCCTATCTCAAGGAGCTCGGCACCGGCATCGACTACTATCCCGGCGGCACCACACCGACGATGAAGGAGCTCGGCGAGGGCACGCGCGACGTCATCGTCTCGACGCTGGGCTGGGACATCAACCCGCGCGCGCTCGGCATCGTGCCGAAGGAGGCCAAAGTCTTCGTCCTCGCCAACACGCACTGGATTCCCGACACCCAGTTCATGTGCATCCCCAAGGGCGTCGCCGCGGCGAAGGTCCCGGTGATCCTGGCGCTGATGTCCTACATGCTGAAGCCGGAGGCCCAGGCCGCGACCTATGACAAGGGCTATTTCTATCCGGGTCCGGCGGTGAAGGGCGTGACCCTCGCCATGGCCCCGCAGGACAGCCAGGACGTGATCAAGGAGTACGGCCGGCCCGAATATGACGGGCTGATCGGCAGCCTGCCGACCCGTCCGCCGCTGACGCCCGAGCGTCTGGTCGCCGCCTTCCGGCGCTGGGACCAGGAGATCGGCGTCGGCCACGCGCCGAAATAGCATGCGTTTCGCAGCTATCGGCCTCGACCACCGCCATATCTTCCATATGGTCGGCGGTCTCCTGGAAGCCGGCGCGGAATGCGCCGGCTTCGATCCCGCGACCAGCGATCCACGCGTGCTCGACGGTTTCCGCGAGCGCTTCCCACAGTTGCGGGAAGTGGAAGGCGAGCGCCTGCTCGACGATCCCTCGATCGACCTCATCGTCTGCGCCGGCATCCCCTCGGAGCGGGCGGATCTCGCGGTACGGGCGATGCGGGCTGGCAAGGACGTCATGGTCGACAAGCCGGGCGTCACCAGCTTCGAGCAGCTCGCCGAGGTCGAGCTGGTCGTTGCGGAGACCGGGCGGATCTTCTCGGTCTGCTTCTCCGAGCGCTTCGTCGTTCCCGCCACCATCGTCGCGGGGAAGCTGATCGCCGACGGCGCGATCGGGCGGGTGGTGCAGACGGTCGGCCTCGGCCCGCATCGGCTCAACCGCACGATCCGGCCGGACTGGTTCTTCGACAAGCGCTATTTCGGCGGCATCCTCACCGACATCGCCTCGCACCAGATCGACCAGTTTCTACATTTCACCGGCTCGCAGGACGCCGAGATCGCAACCTCCGGCATCGGCCATTTCGGTGTGCCAGACCTGCCCGATTTCGAGGATTTCGGCGAGATCCTGCTGCGCAGCGACCGGGCGAGCGGCTTTATCCGCGTCGACTGGTTCACCGCCGACGGCCTGCCGACCTGGGGCGACGGACGGCTCACCATCCTCGGCACGGAAGGGACGATCGAGCTCCGCAAATATGTCGACATCGCCGGCCGGCCCGGCACCGACCATCTCTTCCTGGTCGACAAGACCGGCACCCGCCATGTCGACGCCTCCAGCGAACCGTTGACCTATTTCCGCGCCCTCATCGCGGATATCGGCAACCGCAGCGAAACGGCGGCGACACAGCAGCACATGTTCACGGTCTGCCGGCTCGCCTTGCATGCGCAGGACCGGGCCGTGCGCCTGCCGATCAGAGGAACCGACGCCAAGTGACACGCAAGATCGGCATCGCCATCATCGGGCTGGGACCGGCCGCCCTGCCCCATTCGCGCAGCCTGGTCGATCTGGCCGACCGGGTCGATGTCCGGCACGTGGTCAGCCGCTCGCAGGAGCGGCTCGATGCCTATCGCAGCCAGTTCCCCTTCCCCGGCACGACCGATATCGACGCCGTCCTTGCCGATAAGAGCGTCGAGGCGGTGATCGTGCTGACGCCACCCTCGAGCCATCGCGATGTCGGGGCGCTTTGTCTTGCCGCCGGCAAGCATATGCTGGTCGAGAAGCCCTTGGAGCTGACCGTCGCCCGCGGCGAGGAGCTGGTCGCGGCGGCGCGGGCCTCTGGCAAGGCCTTCGGCGTCGTGCTGCAGCACCGCTTCCGGCCGGCGAGCCTGCGCCTCAAGGCGGCATTGGACAGCGGCGAACTCGGCACAGTCGAGGCGGCGCTGCTGCAGGTGCCGTGGTGGCGGCCGCAAAGCTATTATGACGAGCCCGGCCGTGGCACGATGGCGCGCGACGGCGGCGGCGTCCTGCTGACCCAGGCGATCCACTCCTTCGACCTGTTCCGCTCGCTGGTCGGCGTCTCCAGGGTCGTCGCGGCGCAGGTGCGCACCACCGGCCTGCACAAGATGGAGACCGAGGACTACGTCGGCGCCCTGCTCGAGACAGGCAATGGCGCGCCGGCGACACTGGTAACCACCACCGCCGCCCATCCCGGCCATCCCGAGCGCATCGAGATCATCGGCAGCAAGGGCCATGCGGCGCTGGTCGGCGGGCGCCTGCAGCTCTCCTTCCTCGACGGTCGGTCCGAGGTGGTCGAGGCCGAGGGCAATACCGGCAGCGGCGCCAACATCATGGACTTCCCGCACGACGCCCACCGCGCCGTGATCGCCGATTTCCTCGATGCGATCGAGGCCAATCGCGATCCCGTGGTAACCGGCGAGGAGGCCCTGACCTCGCAGCGCTGGATCGATGCGATCCTCGCCGCGGGACGGAGCTGATGCTAGCTATTACTATTTTGTGGTAGTTGGGCAGCGAGCCAATTTCAGCCTAATAACTCGGCTTAAAGCACCGGATTTTGGGCTGCCCGTTGGCTTCTAAAGCTCAGGCTTGTGCATAAGATGCCATCAATGGCGGCTCCGAGTCGCCAAGGGGGAGAGCAGTCATAGCCAAGCCGTCGCCAGTCGTAGGCCTCACGCCCGCCGTGCTGAAATGGGCGCGCGAAAGCGCGAACATGACGACGGCTGACGTTGCCGACCGGCTGAAGAAGACGGTCGCGCTTATCGAAGCATGGGAAGCCGGGGACGATGCTCCGAGCTACCCCCAGTTAGAGACGCTGGCCTATGACATCTACAAGCGGCCTCTCGCACTATTCTTCATGCCGGCCGCGCCCGATGAGCCGCGCCCGCGCGCCGAGTTCCGGTCGCTGCCCGACGCCGACCTTAGCCATCTCTCACGCGATACGACCCTGATCATCAGGAAGGCCCGCGCGTTTCAGGCTGCCCTGATCGAACTCTATGGCGACCGAAGCCCGGTAGCCGCTCCGATATGGCGGCAGGCGCGCTTGAATCCCCGCGCCGATGTCGCCGAGCAGGCTGCGCGCGTTCGCGAGGCACTAGGCGTCAGCCTGGAAAACATTAGGCAACGGCCGGATGCTGATGCCGCCTTGAAACTCTGGCGACGAGCGGTCGAGCGTGGCGGTGTGCACGTCTTCAAGGACACGTTTAAGCAGCGCGAACTGTCCGGGTTCTGCCTTTGGCACCCCGAGTTTCCTGTCATCCTCATCAACAACAGCACGACCAAGACGCGGCAGGTATTCAGCCTCGTCCACGAGCTGGCGCATGTGCTGTGCGATCGAAGCGGGATCAGCCGTTTTGACAGTCGCGGCATCGAAGAATTGCCGCCGGCCGACAGGGCCATTGAACGCTTCTGTAACGCCGTAGCTGCCGAAATCCTCGTGCCCATGGCGGATTTCGAAGCTGCCGCGCGCGGCATTGACCCAGAGCGCGCATCCGATGACCAGTTCGCGGCGTTGGCCGGACGCTATCACGTCAGCCGAAGTGTCGTTCTTCGCCGCTTTGTTGAGCGCGGCGAAGTGGCCGTAGATCGATATCTCGCGAAAGATCGGGAGTGGGCTGATCAACGGCGGGACGGAGGCAGCGGCGGCAACTATTATGCGACGCAAGGCGCATATCTCAGCGAGCAATTCCTGCGCGAAGTGGTATCCCGCTATTCGCGGAGGCTGCTGACTAGAACTGAGGCTGCGGAGCTAATCGGCGTAAAGCCGAAGAACTTTGAGCAATTTGAAGAAATGGTGCTGCGAGGTGCGGCAGCATGATTTATGTCTTCGATGCCAATTCATTTTCTGAGATGAGCCCGTATTTTCCAGATATTTTTCCAACGTTCTGGACCAGATTTGAAGAAGCTTTGGAAGATGGGGAGATAACCTCGACGCGCGAAGTGTTACGTGAGTTGATCGACGGGCCGCAGCATCATGTCTTGGATTGGTGCAATCGAAACAAGGCGATATTCGCCACTCCCGACGCGCAAGAAACGGCTTTTGTTGCGAAGATTTTCGCAGTTCCGCACTTTCGAGGCCTCATCGGCGAGAAGCAGCGCCTGCGCGGAACTCCGGTTGCGGACCCCTTCCTGATTGCTCGGGCGTCCGTGCTCAACGGCACCGTCGTCAGCGAGGAAAGCCCCAAGCCTAACAAGCCCAATATCCCAGGTGTCTGCCAGCATTTCGGCGTGCCGTGCATAAAGTTGGGCGACTTTCTCAGGGCGAAGGGCTGGTCCTTCTAACCGAGACTACACCATGCGATAGGCCATGCGCACGCCGCCCCAATGCCGGCCGGCGACGCGCAGCGGCGCGTCGATCTCGCGCATCAGCTGGATGCCCGAGCTGCCCATGTCACGCTGGTAGGACTGGATAATGAACGGCCGCGCCGAACGCGCGGCCGTGATACCGGCGCGGTCGTCGAAGATGCGGCGGTCGCGACTATAGGCGGCGTCCCAATCGGGGTCACCCGGCCGCTGTGGCTGTGAATACTCGGGGTGATGCACCGGGACATAGCCGTTCCGGTCGATCGGCAAGGTGAAGACGAGGCGCGGATCGCTCGCCTTGGCCTGCTCCATCACCGGCGGCAGGATCGTCTGCAGAGCGGGCAACGCCCGATTGGCGAACTGGCGCGGATTGGACTCCGGGACCGGGATGTAGTCGGTGTCGAACAGGTCGTCCTCATTCAGGCGACCGGTACGCAGCGCCGCTTCGAGCAAGGCAGCGACCCGGTGCGCGAACTCCTGCGCCTGCTCGATCAGCGGACGGTAACCTTCCTCGATCTCGGCGAGCCGCCGGTGCAGCGCGGCGTGCGCCCCCTCGTCGCCGCGTTCGAACGCAATGTGGAGCCCGAGATCGCTGCGCGCCATTACCCGGCAGGGCAGCGGCGGCATGTTCTCGACGGCGATCGTGCCCCGCGCCCGCGCCTTAAGCTCGGTGTCGGCGACCGACAGCAACGCGCCACCGAAGCCGAGGTCGATGGTCTGACCAGCGACGACGCGCCCGGCGATCTCCAGCCGGACCGGACACTCGGCTGGAAAGCGGTCATGCTGGCGCCGATCGGCGAAGACGGTGTGGCGCAGGGTCGGCACGAAGCGCTCCAGCAACCCCTCCGCCTGGCGCGCACCTTCGGCCAATGCCCGCCTGGCATCGACATTCTCCTGAGCGGCGGCGAGCGCGACGCGATCGACCTGCGTGACGCGATCGCGCACCGTCTCGATGAAGCGGGCGGTGGCTTCGGCGCTGCGCGATAGCTCTGCCGCGGCGGCCGCCTGCTCCTGCGAGGCCTCGCCCACGGTCGCCATGACCGGATTGACCTCGCCGACGAGGCGGAACGCGTCGGTGACCACGGCAGCTGAACCCTGGGCCGCCTGGTTCAGCCGATCGACCTGGTTGCGGATATGGTCCGCCGCCTCGCGCACACCGAGCGAGAGCGACTTCACCTCTTGGGCGACGACACCGAACCCCTTGCCGGCCTCGCCGGCGCGGGCTGCCTCGATGGTGGCGTTGAGCGCGAGCAGATTGGTCTGGCGGGCAATGTCGGCGATGGCATCGACGATCGAGCGGATCTCGCCGGTCGCCGCTGCGAGCCCGTTGATCATCGCCGTTGCCTCAGCGGCGCGCTCGGCGGCGTTGTCGAGCATGTCGCGGGCGCCGGACATGGCGGCGCCGACCCGTTCGGCAGCCTCCGAGACCTGCAGGGTCGCGGTCGCCAGCGACGAGGAGTTCTCGCTTGCCAGCACGGCCGCGTCGCGCAATTCGGCCATGCCGCCGCGGATTTCCTGGGAGCGGACTTCCGAGCGCTGGGAGCAATCCTCAGCCTGATCGAGCCCGTCATTGAGGCGGCGCATCGCAGCGACGACATCGCTTTCCAGCTCGTTGATCGCCTCGCTGATCGAGGTCTCGGCAGGAACGGGCAGTGGCGATTGAGGCGTCTCGACCACGGCCTGCGACGCAGCCGGCGCGGCAGCGGGGCCGGCGCGGCCCAACAGGCGCCAGACGGAGCGAGCAAGCATAGGCATTCCCGAGGCGAAACAGGATGCCGGACTATGCCGCCAGCAGGGTTAACAAAAGCCTGAAGGCAGCCGCTCGAGGCGCAGTTTTCCATTGCGCCGGCTCCCGCCCTGCCCGCTGCGCGTATGCGCTCACCCACCAGGCGGGATGGACCCGAACCGCCCGCCCGCCTAGATTGCAGGCAGAACCGACCGGCGGATGAAGTCGGCCTCCTCCAGGACCCTTCCATGAGCTCTTCGCAATACGACGTGATCGTCGCCGGCGTCGGCGCGATGGGCTCCGCCGCCTGCTGGCACCTGGCCAAGCGCGGCCTCAAGGTGCTCGGCCTCGAACGCTTCGACCTTGGCCATACGATGGGCTCGTCCCACGGGCTGACGCGGATCATCCGCCTCGCCTATTTCGAGGGCTCGCACTACGTGCCGATCGTCAAGCGGGCTCACCAGCTCTGGAGCGAGACCGGCGAGGCGGCCGGGCTGAAGCTTCTTCACGTTACAGGCTCGCTCGACCTCGCGCCGGAAGGGCTCGGCCCGGTCGAATCATCGCTGAAATCCTGCATCGACCATGGGCTCGAGCACGAGGTGCTCGATCGCGACGAGATTTCCCGGCGCTTCCCGGCCTTCCAGCTGCCGGAGGGGCATATCGGCCTGTGGCAGGCGGGCGGCGGCTTCGTCGCCTCGGAGAAGGCGATCTACGCCCATGTCGGGCTGGCGCAGTCCAGGGGCGCCGATATCCACACCGGCGAGCCGATGCTCGACTGGCAGCCGACCGCCGATGGCGGCGTCACCGTCAAGACCGAGCGCGGCACCTATTCGGCTGGGCGACTGGTGATCACCTCCGGCGGCTGGATCGCCGATGCCGTCCCCGCGCTGAAGCAGCGGGTCAGGACGGTGCGGCAGGCGATCGGCTGGTTCACCACGCGCCGGCCGGAGCTCTTCCGCGAGGGCGCCTTCCCGGTCTTCATCCTTAGCGTCGAGGAAGGCAATTTCTACGGCTTCCCGCTCTACGAACATCCCGGCTTCAAACTCGGCGGACCGCATTTCGGGCGCGAGCCGATGGATCCGCGCGAACCCGACCGGACGCCGAGCCCAAACCAGCTCCGGCTGATCCGCGAATGCCTGGCGCGCTATATCCCCGATGCCGCCGGCGACCCGCTGACGGTCAAGGGCTGCGTCTACACCGTCTCGCCCGACGAGGGTTTCATCATCGACGCCGTGCCCGGTGTTCCACAGGCGGTGTTCGCCTCGGCCTGCTCCGGCCACGGTTTCAAATTCGCCAGCGCGATCGGCGAAATCCTGGCCGACCTGTCGACCAGCGGCCGTCCGGCTTTCGACCTCTCCGCCTTCTCCCTTTCCCGCTTCGACGCCTGAGCCTACCGGGCTCGACAGGAAACACCTTGGCCACCGCCGCCCAGAACCGCCGCGGAATCATCGCCATGACGGCGGCGATGTCGCTTTTTTGCTGCAACGACGCCCTGATGAAGCTCGCCCGCGAAGCCTTCCCGACCGGGCAGGCGGTGGCGTTGCGCACCTGTTTCGCGATAGTGGCGGGTCTCGCCATGGTCGTGGTGATGGGCGACTGGCGCAAGCTGCCGCTCGGGCTGAAGCCCGTGGTGCTGGGGCGCGGCGTCGTCGAAGCGCTGTGCGCGCTGACGTTCATCTGGGCACTCGGCCTGCTGCCGCTCGCCAACATCACGGCGATCGTGATGGCCTCACCTTTGCTGATCATCCTGCTGGCGGTGCTGCTGCGGATAGAATCGGTCGGCTGGCGTCGGACGGTAGCGCTGACGGTCGGCTTCATCGGCGTCCTGATCGTGATGCGCCCGAGCGCGGACGGCTTCAGCTTGGCTGCGCTGATCGCGCTCGCCGGCGCCTGCCTCGTCGCCATCCGCGACCTGATGACCCGTTTCATCAGCAGCGACGTCCCGTCGACTGTCATTTCCCTGGTCTCGACGATGATCGTCGGGCTGCTGGCCTCCGGCATGGGCGCTCTGGAAACCTGGCAATCGCCCTGGCGGATCGAGATGCTCTATCTCGGACTTGCCGCCATCCTGGTCACCGCGGGCAGCTTCTGCATCATCAGCGCCTTCCGTGACACCGATGTCGGTGTGGTCGCGGGCTATCGCTATTCCGTCGTACTCGTCGCCGTCCTGATCGGCTGGCTGGTCTGGGGCGAGACGCCGGACAAGATCGCCTTCGCCGGCATCGCCCTGATCGTCGGCAGCGGCCTTTACACCTTGCACCGCCAGCGCATCCGACCCGATTCGCAGCTGAAGCCTGAGGGCGACAAGCCGCTATGACCCCCAAACCGTCCCTCACCGTCCTCGTCGCGATCTCGACGCTGCAACCGATCGCGCTCAACATGCTGGCCCCGGCGACGCCGGCGCTCGCCCGCAACTTCGCCACCAGCTATGCGACGATCCAGCTGACGCTGACGCTCTTCCTGGTAGCGGTCGCGCTGACGCAGCTCATCGTCGGCCCGCTCTCCGACCGTTTCGGGCGCCGCCCCTGCGTCTTGGCCGGCACCGCAGTCTTCATGGCCGGCTCGGTGCTCGGCGCGCTGGCGGACAGCGCGGGATTCCTGCTGTTCGCACGCGTGCTCGAGGGCGCCGGCTCCGGCACAACCTTCGCTTTGGCGCGCGCCATCATCCGCGACACGGCGAGCCGCGACCAGGCGGCCCGCCAGATCGCGACGGTGACCATGGTCATGGTCGTGGCGCCGATGATCACGCCCTATCTCGGCGGCCATATCGAGACCAATCTCGGCTGGCGCATGATCTTTTGGGCGATGGCGGCCGCTGCCGCGATCGTGCTGGTGCTCGTCGGCCTGCGCCTGCCCGAGACGGCGCCGAATGTCGGCGTGCGGACCTCGCTCATCGGCATCTTCCGGGCGTTCCCGGAGCTGGCGCGCGACCGCAGCTTCATCCGCAATGTGATCGCGCTGGCGATGACCTCCGCGGCCTTCTTTGCCTTCATCGCCGCGGCGCCGTTCATCGTGGTCGAGACCATGGGGCGCGGCTCCGACACCTATGGCGCCTATTTCATCATCAACGCGCTCGGCTACATGGTGGGCAATTTCGCGATGTCCCGATTGGTGCTGCGGCACGGCACGGCGCGAATGGCCTGGATCGGCCTGATCATCTCGTTCGTGGCGACGACGGCAGCGTTCGCGGTCGCGCTGACACCTTATTGGACGCCGCTGACCCTGTTCCTGCCGCTCGCAATCAACGCAATCGGCAACGGACTGACCCTGCCAGGAGCAACCGCCGCGGCGCTCTCTGCGAGGCCCGAACTCGCTGGCTCGGCCGCCGGACTCGCGGGTGCGATCCAGCTCGGCTCGGGCGCGCTCGCGACCGTGCTGATCAGCTCTCTGGTGGCACATTGGCCGCCGGCGCTGATGGCGATGATGTGGCTGATGCTCGTCGTCGCCCTGCTTGCATTGCGCAGCGAGCCCCGGCAGCGCAACGACTGATCCACAGCGCCTTGCGCCGCGCAATCTTGTACGGCATGTAGCATTGGTATAACCGCCCTTCGCTAACCGCATGGTGCGGCCACAATCCACGAGGTTCAGGGAGGACTGAGGTGGAAGGACCACTGGCTTTCAGCCGCGCGATCGACACCCTCAACCGCAAGATCGGTCAATGGGTCGCTTGGCTAATCCTCCTCGCGGTCATTGTCTCGGCCGTGAATGCGATCATCCGCAAGCTGTTCAACGTCTCGTCGAATTCCTGGCTCGAGCTGCAATGGGTGCTGTTCGGCGCGGTCTTCCTGCTCTGCGCCGCCTGGACGCTGCAGCTCAAGGAGCACATCCGCATCGACATCGTGAACAATTTGCTGCCGAAGCGCGTCCAGCAATGGATCGACCTCGTCGGCCATCTGCTGTTCCTTTTGCCGTTCTGCGCGCTGATGATCTACCATTCCGGCCCGTTCTTCATGCGCTCCTACCAGGTCAACGAGCAGTCGCTCTCGGCCGGCGGCCTGCCGCAATGGCCGGCCAAGGGGCTGGTGATCATCGGCTTCTCGCTGCTGCTGCTGCAGGGCATCTCCGAGGTGATCAAGCAGATCGCGATCATGCGCGGAAAGCTCGACGACGACGAGACGGTGCGCGGCCATGCCGCTGCCGCCGAAGCCGAAGCGCAGCGCCTGCTCGATCAGGCCAAGGCCGAAGGTCTCGCCCCGTGAGCCAAGCTGCCGTTTCCCGGACCCGCTCCATGACCCTCGCCCGCTCCGCCGCGCTGCTGTTCGCGCTCACCGCCGCCGCCCTGTTCAGCCTGCACACCGGTGACGCGCATGCCGCCGGGATTGGCGACTTCCTGCGCGTCAACATGGCGCCGGTGATGTTCGTTGCGCTCGTGCTCTTCCTGCTGCTCGGCTATCCGGTCGCCTTCGCGCTCGCCGCCAACGGCCTGTTCTTTGCCCTGGTCGGCATCGAGCTCGGCATGTTCCAGGAGAACTTCCTGCAGGCGCTGCCGGAACGCATCTACGGCACGATGAACAACGACGTGCTGCTGGCGATCCCGTTCTTCACCTTCATGGGGCTGGTGCTGGAACGTTCGGGCATGGCCGAGGACCTGCTCGACACCATCGGCCAGCTCTTCGGGCCGATCCGTGGCGGCCTGGCCTATGCGGTGATCTTCGTCGGCGCGCTGCTCGCCGCCACCACCGGCGTCGTCGCGGCTTCCGTCATCTCGATGGGCCTGATCTCGCTGCCGATCATGCTGCGCTACGGCTATGACCGACGCCTCGCCTCGGGCGTGATCGCAGCGTCCGGCACATTGGCGCAAATCATCCCGCCCTCGCTCGTGCTGATCGTGCTCGCCGACCAGCTCGGCCGCTCGGTCGGCGACATGTACGAGGGCGCCTTCATCCCTGGCCTGGTGCTGGCCGGTCTATACGCCGGCTATGTCTTCCTGACCACGATCATCAATCCGACGCGCGCGCCCGGGCTGCCGCCTGAGGCGCAGACGCTGCGCGACGCAGACGGCGTGACACGCCGCCGCTCGCTGCTGGTGGTGACGATCCTCGCCTTCGCCATCGCCATTGGCTACATGAAGTTCTTTACCAAGGTCGGTGGCGGTGCGGATTTCGTCATCCTGACCATGTCGGTCGCGGTCGCGGTCTCCTTCGTGATCGCGCTGATCAACAAGTTCCTGAAGCTCAACCTGCTGTCGCGCATGACCGAGCAGGTGATCTTCGTGATGGTGCCGCCGCTGGCGCTAATCTTCCTGGTGCTGGGCACGATCTTCATCGGCGTCGCGACACCGACCGAAGGCGGCGCGATGGGCGCCGCCGGCGCGATCCTGCTGGCTTTGGGCAAGAAGCGCATGACCTTCGACCTGCTCAGGCAGGCGACGGAATCAACCGCCAAGCTCTCGGCCTTCGTGCTCTTCATCCTGGTCGGCGCGCGCGTGTTCTCGCTGACCTTCTACGGCGTCAACGGCCATGTCTGGGTCGAGCACCTCCTCGTCGGGCTGCCCGGCGGCGCGACGGGCTTCCTGATCGTCGTCAACGTGATGGTGTTCCTGCTCGCCTTCTTCCTCGACTTCTTCGAGCTCGCCTTCATCATCGTGCCGCTGCTCGGACCGGCGGCGGAGAAACTCGGGATCGACCTGATCTGGTTCGGCGTCATCCTCGGCGTGAACATGCAGACCTCGTTCATGCACCCGCCCTTCGGCTTCGCCCTGTTCTTCCTGCGCTCGGTCGCGCCGAAGAACCCCTATCGCGACAAGATCACCGGCAAGATGATGGAGCCGGTGACGACCGGGCAGATCTACTGGGGCGCCGTGCCCTTCGTGGTGATCCAGTGCATCATGGTCGCGCTCGTCATCGCCTTCCCGAAGATGGTGACGCACTACAAGAGCTCGGGCGTTCAGCTCGACCAGCAGCAGATCAACAAGCAGCTCGACAGCATCACCATTCCGGGGCTCGGCGGCTCCGGCGGGCTGCCGGGGCTCGATCTCAACGCCCCACCGACGCTGAACCTCAAGTAGGGCGGCAAGCCAGAATGACGAAGCCCCGGATCGATCGATCCGGGGCTTTTGTTCTGTTCATCCATCATGCTCGGGCCTGCCCCGAAGCATCTCAGGCCGGATGAGGTTCCGGTCGGCGCCTTCTCGTCATGAGATTCTCGGGTCTGCGCTTCGCTCCGCCCGAGAATGACGTCGGCCTACCAGCGCTGCCAGCCCTGGTTCAGGTTGTCGTCGCGCTGGACGCGGCCGCTGACCACGGCCCGCATCTCGCCGAAGGAGGTCGGACTCCGCGCCTCGCCATAGACCATCGCCTCGGCATTGGAGCCGTAGCGGCGGTTGCTGGAACTCTTGCCGAATTCGACACGGACACCACCGCCGACGCGGACACAGGCCGAAGAGCCTTCGACGCGGACGAAGCCCGGCCCATACTCCGGACAGGGGCGCATCGCCTGCGCCGGCGCGGGGCGAGCTGCCGTCGGCTTGGCCTTGGCGGGCCCGCGGCCGGGAAGCGGCTCGCCGATCGATTGGGCAGCGGCGAGCGCCGGCAATCCCAAGGTCGCGAGAATGATGGCGAGTGGCAGCTTCATGAGCGCCCCGATTGCGATGGATTTACAGCCTAACGCCTCGAACAAGGCCAGGCTAGGGCACGCCGCTAGCCTGCCCTCACGCTCTCGGCCAGGATCGGCGCCGTCTCGATCTCGCCGACGCCGGGCACGGCGCTCAACCTGTCGACCAGCTGCGACAGCGCTGGCGCATCTTGCGTCTCGACGATCAGCATCGCGTCGACGGGACCAGCCAGCGAATAGCAGGCGACGATCTCCGGCCAGTACCTGAAGCGATCGAGCACGGTTGCGCAGGGCCGCGTCCGGATACGCAGGGAGAGCATCGCGCGCGTGATCGGCGCCTTCGGCAGATCGGCGAGCCGCACTGTGTAGCCGAGGATGACGCCGTCGCGCTCGAGCCTTGCCATCCGTTCCTGGATCGCAGTGCGCGAGAGCCCGGCATCGCGGGCCAGCCCCGTGAAGGAGGCGCGGGCATCGACCCGGAGCAGCGCGAGCAGCTTTCGGTCGATGGCGTCGAGCTCACCGTCGTTTCGCAAGCGAGACCTCCCGCAAACCACCGATCGCAACCACTGCCGGCGTCTTGCCTATGGCACGGGTGGCCCCGCCGGTGAAGATTCAGGGTCTCTTGAACGAACCGGAGACATCAGGATGAGGACGATCAAGCCGCGGGACTTCACCGGAAGCCGCGCCTGGGAGGCGCTCGACATCGAACGGATCGACGACGCCACGATCCGGCTGCACTGGACCGACCAGCCCTACAAATGGCACGTCAATGACGGGCCGGAGGTCTTCGTCGTCCTCGACGGCGAGGTCGACATGCACACTCGGACCGGCGGCGTCGAGAGCGTGCAGCGGCTCGTGTCCGGCGACATCTTCCATGCGCAGGACGGCGATGCCCATGTCGCCCACCCAGTGGGTCCCGCGCGGGTTCTGGTGATCGAGCGCGCCGGTAGCGTCTGACATGAAAAATCCCCGGCCTTACGGCCGGGGATGTACGACGAGTTGGCCGGCGAACCGGCTATTGCCCTCTTCTCAGAGCATGTTCGCGGCGCGGGCGCGGATCATGAAGTTGTCGTAGGTGTATTCGGCGATCTGGAACCAGAGATACTCGTCGCCGCGGAACGCCGACATCGCCTCATAGATCTTCTTGAAATCGGGATTCTTGGCGCTGGTCTCGGCATAAACCTCCTTCGACGCCTTGAGGCAGGCCTCAAGGATCTCCTGCGAGAACGGCCGAAGCTGCGCGCCGCCGCCAACGAGACGCTTCAGCGCCGCCGGGTTGCGGGCGTCGTACTTGGCCTGCATGTCGATATTGGCAAGGCCTGCCGCCGTGGTGAGGATCGACTTATAGGTCTTCGGCAGAGCGTCCCATTTCGCTGTGTTCAGGAAGAAGTGCAGCGAGGCGCCGCCTTCCCACCAGCCGGGATAGTAGTAATAGGGCGCGACCTTGTTGAAGCCGAGCTTCTCGTCATCGGCCGGCCCGACCCATTCGGCCGCGTCGATCGTGCCCTTCTCCAGCGCTGGGTAGATGTCGCCGCCACCGATCTGCTGCGGCACGACCCCAAGCTTGCTCATCACCTGGCCGGCAAAGCCGCCGATCCGCATCTTCAGGCCCTGAAGGTCCGCGACCGTCTTGATTTCCTTGCGGAACCAGCCGCCCATCTGGCAGCCGGTATTGCCGCCCGGCAGCGCATAGATGTTGTACTTCTTGTAGAACTCGTTGAGCAGATCCATGCCGCCGCCATGGTAGAACCAGGCGTTCTGCTGGCGGGCATTGAGGCCGAAGGGCACTGCCGTGCCGAAGGCGAAGGTCGGATCCTTGCCGACATAGTAGTACGAGGCGGTATGGCACATCTCGACCGTGCCGTTGGTCACGGCATCGGCCGCCTGCAGCGCCGGCACGATCTCACCCGCAGCGAAGACCTGGATCTGGAACTTGCCGTCGGTCGCTTCCGAGACCGCCTTCGCCAGCACTTCCGAGGCGCCGAAGATCGTGTCGAGCGATTTCGGAAACGAGGAGGTGACGCGCCACTTCACCTCCGGCATCGACTGGGCGATGGCCGGCGCGGCGATGACGCTGGCAGCGCCGCCAGCACCGGCGACTTTCAGAAACTGACGACGCTTCATTCGATACGCTCCTCCCAAAGCTTTCTGAGGCGCGCCGGTGTTTTCCGGTTCGCGCACAAGAGCGCCAGCAAAGGCCATCTGCGAAGCGAGCGCAAGCTGTGCACATGACCCCCATGCAATTTCCGCATAGGTATTTGGTCTAACCCATCTTGGCATTGGCGCACAGGTCGGGCGATCCCGGCCAAACGAAAAAGCCCGGCCTTGCGGCCGGGCTTCGTCGCTGTCGCAATGCTCTACGGCTGTTACTTGCCGCGATTGCGGACCTGGAAGATGTCGAAGGTCAGCTCCGCCACCTGCCACCAGAGATACTGGTCGCCGCGGAAGGCGACCATCGAGTCGATCGCCTTCTTGAAGTCGGCATTCTTGGCCGAGATCTCGGCATAGAGCTCGTTGGAGGCCTTGAGCGAGGCTTCCATCACGTCCTGCGGGAAGGGGCGCAGCTGCGTGCCGGCGCCGACGAGGCGCTTCAGGGCGGCCGGGTTCTGCACATCGTACTTCGCCGCCATCTGGGTGTTGGCGTAGGTGCAGGCGGCGGTCAGCGCAGCCTGATAGGCCTTGGGCAGCGAGTTCCACTTCTCCAGGTTGACGAAGGCGTGGACGCAGGGACCACCCTCCCAGAAGCCCGGATAGTAGTAATACGGCGCGACCTTGGCGAAGCCGAGCTTCTCGTCGTCATAGGGGCCGACCCACTCGGCGCCGTCGATCGTGCCCTTCTCGAGCGCCGGATAGATGTCGCCGCCGCCGATCTGCTGCGGCACGAGGCCGAGCTTCTGCAGGACCGAGCCGGCGATGCCGCCGATGCGCATCTTCAGGCCGTTGATGTCGGCGACACTCTTGATCTCCTTGCGGAACCAGCCGCCCATCTGGGCACCGGTGTTGCCGCAGGGCAGACCGTAGATGTTGAACTTCTTGTAGAACTCGTTGAAGAGCTCGTTGCCACCGCCCTGGAACAGCCAGGCATTCTGCTGACGGGCATTGAGGCCGAAGGGCACCGAGGCCGCGATCGCGAAGGTCGGGTCCTTGCCGACATAGTAATACGAGACGGTATGCGCCATCTCGACCGTGTTGTTGCTGACCGCGTCGGCCGCCTGCAGGGCAGGCACGATCTCGCCGGCGGCGAAGACCTGGATCTGGAACTTGCCGTCGGTCAGGTCGGAGACCATCTTGGCCATGACTTCGGCGCCGCCATAGATGGTGTCGAGCGATTTCGGGAAGCTCGACGCCAGGCGCCACTTCACCTCGGGATTCGACTGCGCGACCGCCGGCATGGCGACAGCGGACACGGCCGCACCGGTACCAGCGACCTGCAGGAACTGACGACGCTTCATATGGGGCATCTCCTCGTTTCGACGTTCATCGCCGCGTCCGGGCAGCAATAGCACCGGCACAGGCGACATTTGTAGGACGACCTTGGTGTTATGCAGCGGTGATCGGAAGCGGCGGCCCGGGTTGACCCACGGTTAATCGGCTCACCTCGAATCTATACTTGCACAAGATTTGCGCAGCACTCCCCCCAATCGTTGCAAGATCGTCAACTGTCGCAGGCCGCTCGACAATTGCACGCAGAGCATGGCACGGCTGCGCAGGAAGCGCATGAAACTTTTCCCCCGCCCGGTCAACCTCTGCGCGAACGAGGTCCGATGACCAGCCTAGCTGCCCCGATCTGGCTCTATGACGGCGTCTGCGTGCTCTGCTCCGGCGGCGTGCGCTACACCCTGCGCCACGAGCGCGACCACGCCATCCGCTTCGTCGCGATCCAGTCGCACGAGGGGCGTGAGCTGGCCCGGACCCATGGCATCGATCCCGACGAGCCGGACAGCTTTCTCTTCATCGAGAACGGTGAAGCTCTCGCCAAATCCGATGGAGTGCTCGCGCTGACCCAGCATCTGAACGGGCCGGCCCGCCTGCTGCTCGTCGGCCGGGCGTTACCGAAGCGCTGGCGCGACTGGCTCTATGACCGCGTCGCGCGCAACCGCTACCGGCTCTTCGGCAAGAAGGACACCTGCGAGATACCGGATCCGGCGACGCGGCACCGCTTCACCCTGCCGGACGGGTCATGAAGCGCGTCGTGCTGATCGGCGCGACCGGCGTCTTCGGCCGCCGCCTTGCGCGCCATCTCTCGCGGATGGACGGCCTCGATCTGGTGCTGACCTCACGCAGCGCCGACAAGGCCGAAGCCCTCGCAAAGGAGCTGGCGATAGAAGCGAGCGTGCCGGTCAGCGGCGTCGCGCTCGATCGCGACAAGGACCTCGTGGCTTCCCTCGCTGCATTGCAGCCCTGGCTGGTGATCGACGCCTCCGGGCCGTTCCAGCACCAGGGCTACGAAGTGCCGACCGCGGCACTCCTGCTCGGCGCCCATGTCGTCGATCTCGCCGATGCGCGCGACTATCTGACCGGCTACGGACCGCAGCTGGACGAAATCGCCAGACAGCGCGGCCTCGTCGCGCTCGCCGGCGCGAGTTCGACGCCGGCCCTCTCGGCTGCGGCGGCGCGGGAATTGAGCGAAGGCTGGCAGCGGCTCGACACCATCGACATCGCGATCACGCCGGGCGGGCGCAGCGAGGTCGGGCCGGCGGTCATTGCTGCGGTCCTGAGCTATGCCGGCAAGCCGGTGCCGATCTGGCGCGAAGGCGAATTGCAGACGACGGCCGGCTGGGGTTCCGGAGAAGTCATCGACATGCCCGGCCTCGGCCCACGGCGGGTCGCGCCGGTCGAGACGGTCGACGCCGAGACGCTCGGCCCGGGCCTCGACGTGCGGTCGCGCGTGAGTTTCTCCGCTGGGCTCGAAGCCGGCATCGAGCAATGGGGGCTGGCGCTGCTCGGCTGGCTGCGCCGCCGTGGTTGGCTCACCGAGTTCGCGCCCTTCGTGCCCTACCTCGTCAAGGCGCGCCGGATCACCCGCCTCTGGACTTCGGATCGCGGCGGGATGCGCGTCGCCATTGGCGGCATCGACGCCAAGGGACGGCCGCGCCGGGCCTATTGGTCGCTGCTGGCCGAGAACGATGACGGCCCGCAGGTGCCGGTGCTGGCCGCGGCAGCGGCGGTGCGCGCGCTGCTCGTGGACGGCATCGCCCCCGGTGCGCGCTCGGCTGCCGAAGCGCTCGATCTCGCCATGATCGAGGCCGAAATGGCGCCCTATGCGATCGGCACCAGCCAGGACGAGCGCGGCGCCGGCCCTGCCCTGTTCGAGACCGTATTCGGAGCAGACGCCTTCGCCGGCATGCCGGCGGCGATCCGCGCCTTCCACTCCGCCGATGCAGAACCGGTCTGGCAAGGTCGGGCTGACGTCGCACGTGGCGAGGGCGCGATGATCGATCTGCTTTGCCGGTTGTTCGGTCTGCCCGCCGCCGGAACCGACCTGCCGGTGACGGTCAGCGTTGCGCGCGGCGATTCGTTCGATGACAGCTCGGAAACCTGGACCCGCAACTTCGCCGGCCAGCGCTTCAGCTCGCATCTGGGCATCGATCGCGGCGAGCTGCGCGAGGCCTTCGGCCCGTTCTCCTTCACGCTGGCTGCCGAAGCGAGCCCGGAGGGACTGGCGCTGCCGATCGCCGCCTGGCGCGTCTTCGGCCTGCCTCTGCCCCGCTTCCTGATGCCGTCTGCCACTGCGCACGAGACGGTTGACGCGGACGGCCGCTTCCGTTTCGACGTGCGGCTCTCTTTGCCCTTCTTCGGCCTGCTGGCGCATTATCGCGGCTGGCTCAAACCTCGGGGATCAAGCGATGGATCAGGATAAGCTGGCAAAACTCAGGGCGCGCTATGCCGGGGCGAGCGGCGCCGACATCCATGATCCGCGCTTCGCCAAGGTCGCGGCCGGCCAGTTCCAGGGCGACCGGCGCAAATGGCCGTTCTCCGATGTCGCGACCTTCATCAGCGCGCCCTACCGCCCGGAAGCGCTTGGCCAAGCCGATCTCGGCGGGCTCGACGTCGCGATCATCGGCCTTCCGATGGATCTCGGGGTCACCAACCGAGCCGGCACGCGGCTCGGCCCACGCGCGGTGCGCGCCGTCGAGCGCATGGGGCCGATGGACCATGTCCACGGCACCGCGCCGTTCAGCATGGTCAAGGCGGCCGATATCGGCGACGTGCCGTTCCGCTCGCGCTATTCGCTGGAAAGCTGCCACGAGGATATCGAGGCGACCTTCAAGCAGATCGTGCAGGCTGGCGTCTCGACGCTCGGCGTCGGCGGCGACCATTCGATCACCTATCCGATCCTGAAGGCCGTCGGCGAGAAGCGCCCGGTCGGCATGGTCCATATCGACGCGCATTGCGACACCTCCGGCCCCTATGAGGGCTCGAAGTTCCACCATGGCGGGCCGTTCCGGCAGGCGGTGCTCGACGGCGTGCTCGACCCCGAGCGCGTCATCCAGATCGGTATCCGCGGCGGCGCCGAATATCTCTGGGAGTTCTCCTACGAGTCCGGCATGACCGTGATCCATGCCGACGAGGTCGACCGCATGGGCCTCGACGCGGTGATCGCGAAGGCGCTGGACGTGATCGGCGACGGGCCGACCTATGTCTCCTTCGACGTCGATTCGCTCGATCCGGCCTTCGCGCCCGGCACCGGCACGCCCGAGATCGGCGGCCTCACCCCGCGCGAGGCGCTCGCCATCCTGCGCGGCCTTAGAGGGCGCAACATCGTCGCCGCCGACGTGGTCGAGGTCGCGCCGCAATACGACGCGACCAGCAACACGGCGCAATGCGCGGCGCAGGTGCTGTTCCTCGAACTCTGCCTGATCGCCGAGGCGAGAGCCGCCGGCAAGGGCAGGCCGTGAAGCGAAAGGCGCTCCAGCTCGACGCGATCGACCGCCAGATCATCGCGATCCTGCGGACGGAGGGCCGGATCACCAACCAGGCCCTGTCGGAACGGGTTGGGCTCTCGGCCAGGCCCTGCCTCGAGCGAATGCGCCGGCTCGAGGCCTCCGGGCTGATCGCCAGCTATGGCGCGCGGCTCTCGCCCGAGCTCTCCGGCCACGCCATCATCGCCTTCGCGCAGATCTCGCTGCGCGACCATTCGGTCGGGCGGCGCGAGCGGGTCGAAAAGGTGCTGCGCGCCTGTCCTGATGTCGTCGAGCTTTTGGTGATCAGCGGCGATGCCGACTATCTCGCGCGCATCGTTGCGAGTTCGCTCGCCGCCTATGAGGAGCTGACCGGGGCCTGGCTCGCCGACAACCAGCTCGGCATCGCCCGGATCGCGACCACCTTCGCGCTGAAGGCGCTGAAGGACTTCGAGGGCTATCCGCTGCTCGAGGAGTAGGCCGGCGTCAAAGCGGCAACAGCGCGTCCGGCTTCACATCGCCGATCGAGGCGTAGCTGTGCGTTTCCCTGACCCCGGGTAAGGGCAGGATGACCCGCTGCAGGAACTCCTGGAACGTCGCCATGTCGGCGATGCGGGCTTTGACCAGATAATCGAAGCCACCGATCACCATGTGGCATTCGATGATTTCGGGCGCCTTCGCGACAGCCTCGGCAAAACGGTCGAAGACGTGCGGGGCGGTGTGATCGAGCCTGACCTCGATGAAGACCAGCGTCCCGCGCCCGATCTTCGAGGGCTCGAGCACAGCGCGGACGGCGCGGATGAAGCCCTCGCTGAACAGGCGCTTGATCCGCTGCGACGCCCCCGTCGGCGAGAGCCCGACGCGCTGGGCAAGATCGAGCACGGTGCGTCGGCCATCCTCCTGCAACAGCCCGAGCAGCAGCCGGTCGACGCGGTCAAGATCGCTCATGTTAGATTCGCACTTCTTGATAGTCAGTTGCGCGACAATCACGCAACAAAGCCGAAATTAGCATATTTCATCACACCAGATCGTCGCAATACTGTTTGAAAGGCACTTAACGCCAAGACGAAACCGAGGCGATCGACATCGTGGACAGCACACAAACTGCAACGAGCAATCACACGAAGGGTGAGGTCGCGCTTCTTTCGCTGAGTGAAGCGGAGATCAGAAACTGTATCGACCTGCGCAAGCTGCTCGACGCGCTGGCGGAAGGCTTCAAGGCCCTTGCCGATGACCGCGTCGTCATTCCGGCGCGACCACAACTCGACATTCCGGATGCAGGCTATTCGCTGGCGATGCCCGCCTGGATGGCGGGCATGCATCTGACCGTGAAACTGGTCAACGTCTTCGAAGGCAACATCGCCCGGGGCATCCCGAGCCATCTCGCGACGATCCATCTCTTCGATCCCGAGACGGGAATGCCCGTCTGCATCATGGACGGCACTTACATCACCGCCGTCCGAACATCCGGTTCGGCCGTGCTCTCGGTGCGGGAACTCGCCAGGCGCGATGCCCGGGTCGCGACCGTGGTGGGCGCCGGCGTCCAGGCCAGCCAGCACCTCAACCTGTTGCCGTTGGTTCGCGATTTCGAGGAGATCCGGGTGTTCTCGAAGAATTTCGCCGATGCGCGGGCGCTGGCTTCGCGTCACCCGGGCGTCACCGCCGTCGCGGATCTCGAGGCCGCGGTGCGCTCTTCGGATGTCGTCTGCCTCGCGACACACTCCTATGTCCCGGCGATATCCGCAGACTGGGTTCAACCGGGAACGCATGTGTCCTCGGTCGGTGTCGCGCCACCCGGCGGCGAGCTGCCGATCGATCTGATCGCTCGCGGCAACCTCTTCGTCGAGGCGCGGGAGGCCTTCGCGCCGACGCCGGTGGGCTGCTGTGAGCTGGCCGGCATCGATCCCGAGGCCGGCACCGACCTCGGTGCGATGCTGCTGGGACGGCGGCCAGGACGGACATCGGACCGCCAGATCACGATCTACAAGGCCATGGGCGTCGCCATGGAAGACATGGTGGCAGCCGATCTCGCCTATCGCGAGGCCCGGCGGCGAGGCGCGGGGCAGAGCATCTCGCTCTAGCTCGGGCGAACAGCAGAAATGCCATGCACGACTCGCATGGCGCTTCTGCTTGTCTCGACTCGAACCAGCAGGCACTTGCGATTCACGCATGCCTTGAGCATTATGTTGCAGCGCAATGCGCACCCTCGCGCTGCGACCAACAATAATCAATCCGGACCATCGTCATGAGCCTCTCGAGCACGGGAGACGCCTTCGCGCGCCCTGCCCGCTCCGCCACCTCGCCGCGTATCGGCCTTGTCCTGCTCGCTTTGGCGATGGGCGGCTTCGCCATCGGCACGGCCGAATTCGCGGTGATGAGCCTGCTGCCCTATTTCTCGGCCGGGCTCGGTGTCGACGAACCGACCGCCGGGCACGTGATCAGCGCCTATGCGGCCGGCGTGGTCGTCGGCGCCCCGATCATCGCGGTGCTGGCGACGAAGCTCTCGCGCCGCACGCTGCTGATCGCGCTGATGGCGGCCTTCGCACTCGGCAACGGCCTTTCCGCGCTTGCGCCCACCTATGGCTGGATGCTGCTGTTCCGTTTCCTCAGCGGGCTGCCGCACGGCGCCTATTTCGGTGTCGCAGCGCTGGTCGCAGCCTCGCTGGTGCCGGCGAACCGGCGCGCGCTCGCCGTGGCGCGCGTGATGCTCGGCCTGACGATCGCGACGATTCTCGGCGTGCCGCTGGCGAACTGGCTCGGCCAGGTGCTCGGCTGGCGCTGGGGTTTCGGCGTCGTCACCGCCCTGGCGCTGACGACGGTGATCCTGGTCGCGCTGTTCGCGCCGAAGGATAGGCCACAGCCCGGCGCCAGCGCCTTGCGCGAGCTCGGTGCGCTGCGCCATCGGCAGGTCTGGCTGACGCTCGCCATCGGCGCGGTCGGCTTCGGCGGTTTGTTCGCGGTCTATACCTATCTCGCCTCGACGCTGATCGAGGTGACGCAGGTTTCCCCTTCGATGGTGCCGATCGTTCTTGCGATCTTTGGGCTCGGCCTGACCTTCGGCACGCTCGCCGCCGCGTGGCTGGCTGACCGGATGCCGATGGCCTCGATTGCTATCATCCTGATCTGGACTGCGGGCTCACTGGCGCTCTTTCCGTTCGCCGCCGGCAATATCTGGGCGACCTGCGTCGTCGTCTTCATGATCGGTTGCGGCGGCGGGCTCGGCACACCCCTGCAGACGAGGCTGATGGATGTCGCGCAGGATGCGCAAACGCTCGCGGCGGCGCTGAACCACAGCGCCTTCAACACTGCCAATGCGCTCGGCCCCTGGTTCGGCGGCATGGCGATCGCCGCCGGTTATGGCTGGACCTCGACCGGCTGGGTCGGCGCCGGCCTCGCGCTTGCGGGCCTTGCGATCTGGCTGGTGACGCTGTGGGATGCGAAGGCCCGGCAACGGGCAGCCCTCGCCAGCGCCTGATCTCAGCGCGGTGTCGGCGCCGCGATCAGGCGCATCGCTGCGGGAATCGAAGCCTGGCCGGCCTCGAGCTGGTCGGTCAGCACATAGAACCAGTTGAAACCGAGATAGAGCGCGAGCCTGGCCTCGACCTCTTCGGCCGGGATGTCGCCGCGCGCAGCGGCTGCGTTGAAGAGACCACGGACATCCCGGAGCCGTTCGGGCAGGAACTTCTCGCGCAGCGCCGCCAGCGCCTCGGGATCGCTTTGCGCCTCCGCCAGCAGCGCCCGGAAGGTCCGCCCCGACGGGGTGCCGCACCAGAAGCCCCATAGCGCGATGGTGTGATCGACGAGGTCCCGCGCGAGATCGTCGGTCGGCACGGCCGTGATGATCGCCTTCTCGGCGGCATAGACCTCCATCAGCAGATCGGCCCGGTTCTTCCACCAGCGATAGATCGTCGGCTTACCCGCCCCGGCGCGGCGCGAGACCGCGTCGATCGAGAAGCCGGCATAGCCCTCTTCCGCCAGCACGGCGCGGGCCGCCGCCAGGATTGCCGCCTGTGAGGCCGGATTGCGCTTCGCCCCGATCGAGGCGCGGCGGGGTGGCGTCACGGCTTTTCCAGCCTTCATGAACGGCTCCCTGTCCCTCAACCCGGCTCGATGCTCAGGCCATCTCTGCAAGCGCGATCTTGCAACAAAACGAATTGATATCGAAACGGATCGTATCTATCAAATCACAACGAAACGGGCCGTTCCGTTATTGAGGTGACAATGACCGCTGCAACCCGCAATCCTATTCTCGCCCGCCTGCGTTTCCTGGGAACGCTGATGCTAGGGGCCTATCTGCTGATCAACCTGATCCTGGCCGCACTGGCGCCGGTGACGACCGGTTGGTCGACCTGGTCGGTGACCGCATTCGCCGTGCCGCCGATGGTGCTGGGCATGGTCTATCTCGTCATTCCGATCGCCCGCCGCTGAGGTCGCGGCCCGCATTTGTCCGATTCTGTCGTCATCGCGACAGAATCGGCTGCGATGCGGCCGCGTGGCAGCCTGCCTCGGCTGCTTTCGCGGGCCTACCCTCGAAGAAACGAGGGAGAACCGCCATGAACGCGATCGTGCTCGAACGGGAAGTCTGCGCGCAGAACTACGCGCCCCTGCCGATCATGCTCTCCCATGGCGAAGGAGTCTGGCTCACCGATGTCGCCGGCGTGCGGCGGCTCGACATGATGAGCGGCTATTCCGCCGTCAGCCTCGGCCATGGCCATCCGCGCATCCTCAAAGTGCTGAACGAGCAGGCCAAGCGCCTCGCCGTGACCAGCCGCGCCTTCCATACCGAGCCGCTCGGCCCCTTCCTGGCCAAGCTTTGCGCCGTCGCCGGCCAGGAAATGGCGCTGCCGATGAACACCGGCGCCGAAGCTGTCGAGACCGCGATCAAGGCTGCCAGGCGCTGGGGCCACAAGGTCAAGGGCATCGCCGACGGCAAGGGCGAGATCATCGTCGCCGACAATAACTTCCACGGCCGCACCACGACCATCGTCGGTTTCTCCTCCGATGAGAGCTATCGTGACGGCTTCGGCCCGTTCGCGCCGGGCTTCGTCAGCGTGCCCTTCGGCGATGCGGCCGCCATGGAATCAGCGATCACGCCGAACACCGCCGCGATCCTGATAGAGCCGATCCAGGGCGAGGCCGGTATCGTGCTGCCGCCGGACGGCTATCTCCGGGCGCTGCGCGAGCTTTGCGACCGGCACAACGTCCTCCTGATCCTCGACGAGATCCAGTCCGGCCTCGGCCGCACCGGGCACTGGTTCGCGCATCAGCACGAGGGCGTGAAGCCGGACGGCCTGATCGTCGGCAAGGCGCTGGGCGGCGGGGTCTACCCGGTCTCGGCCTTCCTGGCCTCCCGCGCGGTGATGGAGCTGTTCGGGCCGGGCTCGCATGGCTCGACCTTCGGTGGCAACGCGCTTGCTGCCGCGATCGGCTTCGAGGCTCTGGCGGTGATCGAGGACGAGAAGCTGGTCGAGCGCTCGGCTGAGCTCGGCGCCTATATGAAAGAGCGCCTGGTGGCGATGACTGCAGGCCTCGCCAGCGAGGTGCGCGGACGCGGTCTCTGGATCGGCGTCGAGATCGCGCCTGGCGCCGCAAACGCCAAAGAGATCGTCGCCCGCCTCGCCGATGCCGGCGTGCTGACCAAGGAAACGCATGAGCACACCATCCGCTTCGCGCCGCCGCTGACGATCAGCCGGCAGGAGCTGGATTGGGGGCTGGAGCGCTGCGAAAACGTCTTTGCGGCACGGGCGCGCTGAGCGCAGTGACAAAATCCGTGTGCGGCCGGCCTGGCGCGGCGCGAGAAAAATCCTCTCCGCCGTGCGATTTCAACAAATAAAACAGCGGCTTGCCTTGCGCCATCTTTGTGCGGACACGCTCAGAAAAGCTGCAAGAGCCTACTTGCGGCCCGCACCAAGGATCGCACAAGCTGTCGCGCACAAGCCGATGCGGGAACTCGAAACGCCCAATCGGCCAGATCCAAGGGGAGGTCCCATGAAAGGTTTCGCAAAGTTCTTCGCCGCCGCAGCGCTCACCGTTGCCGGCGCCACCGGGGCGCTCGCCCAGGCCAAGGAGTGGAAGGAAGTCCGGATCGGCACCGAGGGCGCCTATCCGCCCTACAACAACCTCAACGCCAAGAAGGAGCTGGAAGGCTTCGAGATCGATTACGGCAACCTTCTCTGCGAGAAGATGAAGGTGAAGTGCAGCTGGGTGGTGCAGGATTGGGACGGCATCATCCCGGCGCTGCAGGCCAACAAGTACGACATCATCCTCGCCGGCATGAACGCCACCGACGAACGCAAGAAGCAGGTCGAATTCACCTCGGTCTACAGCAAGACGCCGATCTGGATGATCGGCCCTAAGAGCACCGCCTCGGCCGATATCTCGCCCGCGACCCTGAAGGGCAAGTCGATCGGCGCGCAGGGTTCGACGATCCACGCCAATTACGTCGAGAAATTCTACAAGGACTCGACGGCGCGCCTCTATCCGACCCAGGAAGAGGCCAATCTCGACCTGCTCAACGGCCGTCTCGACTATATCGTCGCCGACGCGCTGGCCCTCGCCGATTTCCTCAAGGGACAGGGCAAGGATTGCTGCAAGCGGATCGCCGAGGTGACGCGTGACGATGCGATCCATGGCGCCGGCGTCGCCGGCGCCATCCGCAAGGCGGATACTGCGCTGAAGGATCTGGTCAACAAGGCGATCGCCGAGACCGTCGCCGACGGCTCGCTGAAGAAGCTTGAGGCCAAGTGGTTCAAGTACGAATGATCTGAAGCCTGCTGACGCCCACCCGTCGGCCGCTTCAGGCCGGCGGATTCTGAAGCAAGTCCACTCTTCTTCGAAGCGCGGACTTGCTTCAGGTCTTTGTATTGTCGCGTTTCCGGACGGCGAACCGGTACCCACTTCGCCTGAAAACGCTCCAGCCCCTCGCGCGCCGGCCCCGCCATGTTCGACAAACTCGCTCTGCTCGGCTTCGGTCCCGGCGGCTGGGGTTGGGCCCTGCTGCAAGGCGCGGCCAACACCATCTCGGTCGCGCTCGCGACCCTGCCCTTCGGCCTGGCGCTCGGGCTGATCATCGCGCTGTGGAAGCGCTCCGACAGCGTGCTGCTGCGTTCGCTGGCGACGATCTACACCACCGTCTTCCGGGGCGTGCCCGAGCTGCTGACGCTCTACATCATCTATTTCGGCATCCAGGTGCTGGTGCAGAAGGTCTGGAGCGGCTTCTCGATCCCGCCCTTCGTCGCCGGCATGGTGGCGCTCGGCATGGTGCTCGCCGCCTTCTCGAGCGAGGTCTGGGTCGGCGCGCTGAACTCGATCCAGAAAGGCCAGCGCGAGGCCGCCTCGGCGCTCGGCCTGTCGAAGGCGCAGGCCTTCCGGCTCGTCGTCTTTCCGCAACTGATCCGCGTCGCGCTGCCGGGCCTCGGCAACAACTGGATGGTGCTGCTGAAAGAGACCTCGCTGATCTCGGTGATCACGCTGCAGGACATCATGTTCATCGCGACGCGCGCCAATGTCGTGACCAAGGAGCCGTTCCTGTTCTTCGGCACGGCGATGATGCTCTACTTCTTCTTCTCGCTGGTTTCCGCCTGGGGCATCGGCAAGCTCGAGCAGCGCACCAATCGCGGCTACGCCGCCTTCGGCGGAGCGACGCGATGAACTGGTGCGAATATCCCGGCTACCTGATCGGCAGCGAGGCCCTGCAGAACTACGGCTGCCGCATGGCGAGCGGCCTGTTGCTCACCTTCGAGCTGGTGGTGCTCTCGGTCGCGTTCGGCTTCGTGCTCGCGATCGGCCTCGCGATCGCCAGGCTCTACGGCCCGCGCTGGGCGCAGATCGCGATCAACGGCTACACCACCTTCTTCCGCGGCACGCCGCTGCTCTGCCAACTCTTCCTAGTCTATTACGGCTTTGGCCAATTCCGCCTGTTCTGGCAGGATATCGGCCTGTGGTGGTTCTTCCGCGAGCCGTTCTACTGCGCGCTCTTCACCTTCACGATCAACACCGCCGCCTATCAGGCCGAGATCCTGCGCGGCGCCATCCAGTCGATCCCGCGTGGGCAGTTCGAGGGTGCGCTGGCGCTGGGCCTGCATCGCTGGGCGACGCTGCGCCGCGTGATCCTGCCGCAGGCGATGATTCTGGCGCTGCGCCCGCTCGGCAACGAGCTGATCGTGATGATCAAGGCAAGCGCGATCGCCTCGCTGGTGACGCTGTTCGACCTGATGGGCGCGACCCGCCTAGCCTTCGCCCGCTCCTTCGACCTCTCGATCTATCTCTATGCGGCGCTGATCTACCTCGTGCTCACCGAGATCATCCGCCGGGTCTGGGATAGGATCGAGCTCAGGCTGACGCGGCACATGGCGCTGCGGTAGGCGCCTCGCCCGGGCGCTCCGGGGATTAAGGCAGCAGAAGCCGAGGCGCGGATGCTCGCAAATCCGGCCCAGGCGCCGACAAGGGAAAGCAGCACAGCGCAGCCGGCGCATATTCCGATCGGAGACGCGGGGGACAACCGGCTTCCCTCACGCCCTGAAGGTGGAAGCCGCATGTCGCCCCCGACCGTGACCGCCCCGATCGCCCTGCTGCCGATCCAGACTGCGCCTTTGCCGTGGCAGTTCCGCTTCAAAGTCCACTATTCGTCGACGCAGATCCCGAGACACAAGATTTACATCGTCGCCTCAATGCAGCCGATGTTCGCCGGATTCTGGCCGCTCGCCGATCAGGACGTAATCGACCCTTGCGGCTTCAGCCAAATGCTGTGCCGGATTCTGCATTACGCCGGGCTGCATAATCTCTGGGGGCAGACGATCCGGATTCGGGCAAACTACCCGCAGCCGAACGGCGCCATCGCCGAAGCAACTCAGTCGGACCCGCAAGACCTCGAGCTGCCACTGAAGCCGCTCCTGCTCAACGGCATGAACAAGATCCAGTGCGTCGGCCAATTACCCTGCGGCCTCGCGCCGCCACCGCAAGGGCTGCGCCTGTTATGGGCGCAGCTTCCCGCGGATCTCAGCCACAACGCCTGGTATGTCGGCCAGGACAAGCGCCTGTCCGGCAACGCGGCGACGCTGAGCTTCGACCGTTTTTCCTTCTGGATCTCGGCCCTTGGCCTGCCGATCAAAAGCTCCGCCGGCATCCAGACCGGCGAGGCCTTCGCCAACCTGATCGGGGCGCTGCGGTACCCGGTCGGCTTCCAGTTCGCGCAAGCGAGCGTGGCGCAGATCGAGGAGGCCGCCAGCGCCGATGCCTCGATCTTCAATTACTGCATCTTCTGGAACGCGACGCGCCTGCTCCTGTACCATGGCGGCTTCTTCGAGTTCGGGCCGGGCGGCTTCGGCCAGCTATCGCCGGCCCAGTTCGCCTCGGGCCAGGTGCAAGACGCCCTGTGGAACGTCCGCCTCCGTCCGAAGCTGGGCATGACCTGGGGCCAGGCCAGCGTGATGTGAGACCGGCGCAGAGCCGGGCTTCGGACCGCGATTTGCGGTCGCTGCTATCGCATTTGCGCGGCTTCCCAGCATTGCGCGCCCACGCTAAAGCTGCGGACATCTGTCCCGAACTGCAGCAGAGCATCGCATGGTCAAGGCCGCTTTTCTCGGTCTCGGCGTGATGGGCTATCCCATGGCCGGCCATCTCAAGGCCAAGGGTCACGAGGCCACTGTCTACAACCGCTCCCCCCGCCAAGGCGCAGGCCTGAGTCGCCCAGCATAGCGGTGCCAACGCCGGCTGATGCGGCGAAGGGCCAGGAATTCATCAGGCGGGTCTGGGACCGGCTGGAATTGCGGCTGACGCGGCACATGGCCCTGCGCTGAGCGGCACTCAGCCCGGCAAGGTCAGGATCAGCGGACCGTTGGCGGTCGCGACCACGGTGTGCTCGTACTGCACGGTCGGCGCGCGCGGCTCGGCATAGAGCGTCCAGCGGTCGTCGCCTTCGTGCTCAGCCCAGTCCGCTCCCAGCGACAGGAATGGCTCGACGGTGAAGACGAGCCCCTTCTGCATGATGCGGCGCTCGGAGCGCTCGGGCCAGGTGGCTATCTCCTTGGGCTCCTCGTGCAGCGAGCGGCCGATGCCATGGCTGGCAAGGTTACGGACCAAGGTATAGCCGTTCTTCTGCGCGAAGCGGCCGACCGCCTCGCCAATCCCGGCGATCGGCTTGCCGGCCCCGACCTGGCCGAGCCCGGCCCAGAGCGCACGCTTGCCGTCGCGGCACAGCCGTTCGATCCGGCGATCGACCGGCGGCACCGTGAACGACGCTCCCGTATCGGAGTAATAGCCGGCCTTCTCGGCGGAGACGTCGATGTTCACCAGATCGCCCGCAGCGATCCGGCGGTCGCCCGGAATGCCGTGCGCGACCTCCTCGTTGATGCTGATGCAGGTGGCGCCCGGGAAGCCGTAGACGGTCTCGGGGGCCGAACGTGCGCCCTGCTTTTCGAGAATGTCGCGGCCGATCGCATCGAGCTCGGCCGTGGTCATGCCCGGCTCGAGCGCCCGCCCCATGGCCGCCAGCGTATCGGCGACGATGCGGCCGATCTCGCGCAGGCTCTGAAGCTCATCGTCATTGGTGATGGTCATGAGGCGGTTCCTGACCGATTTCGGCGAGAGCGACAAGCCAGGGCGCGGTAGACTGCCCATGCATGATTTCTGCATAATCGCGATCGCTGCTATCGCGCCCGCATCGCTTCCCTCGCCTTCTCCGGCGCGCTAAAGCCGCACTGAGCTTTCAGACAATGCAGCGGAGCACCTCATGGCCAAAGTCGCTTTCCTCGGTCTCGGCGTGATGGGCTATCCCATGGCCGGCCACCTCAAGGCCAAGGGCCACGACGTCACCGTCTACAACCGCTCGCCGGAGAAGGCGCAGAAATGGGTAGCGCAGCACGCCGGCGTCTACGCACCGACGCCGGCCCAGGCCGCCGAGGGCCAGGAAATCGTGTTCTGCTGCGTCGGCAATGACGACGATTTGCGCTCGGTGACGACCGGCGAGAACGGTGCCTTCGCCGCGATGGGCAAGGGCACGGTCTTCGTCGACCACACCACCGCCTCGGCCGATGTCGCGCGCGAGCTTGATGCCGCAGCGAAGGCGGCCGGCTTCGGCTTCATCGACGCGCCGGTCTCCGGCGGCCAGGCCGGCGCCGAGAACGGCGTGCTGACCGTGATGTGCGGTGGCGATCCGGCAGCTTACGCCAGGGTCGAGCCGGTGATCGCCAGCTTTGCCCGCATGTGCCGGCTGATGGGCCCCGCCGGCTCCGGCCAGCTCACCAAGATGGTCAACCAGATCTGCATCGCCGGCCTCGTCCAGGGCCTCTCCGAGGGCGTCCACTTCGCCAAGCGCGCCGGACTCGATGTCGAGGCGATGCTGGAGGTGATCTCGAAGGGCGCCGCCGGCTCCTGGCAGATGGAAAACCGCGGCAAGACGATGAATGCCGACAAGTTCGATTTCGGCTTCGCCGTCGACTGGATGCGCAAGGATCTCGGCATCGTGCTCGACGAAGCCCGCAACAACGGCGCCCGCCTGCCGGTGACTGCACTGGTCGACCAGTTCTATGCCGATGTGCAGAAGCTCGGCGGCGGGCGCTGGGATACGTCGAGCCTGTTGAAGCGGCTGGAAGGTTGAGCTGCCTATAGAACTGCCGCGAGTGGCGCAGAGCGCCGTTCTGGGCGATGCAAGGGCCCGTCATGAGCGCTGAATGGATCAAATACTCGGCAACGACTGCAATCGCGGTCACAGCGCTCGTGGCAGGCTTCGTGCAATTCGGAACCACAAGCTCTTTTTCGGTTCGGCAGCCGTTTCTGGAGAAGCAGACAGCGCTATGTCTCCTTGCGGCCGAACACGCCGCGCGGCTCGCCAGTTCGATCGATGCCAAGACCTGGAGCCATTCACGCGAAGAATTCTGGATGCTTTATTGGGGACCTCTCGCCGTCGTGGAAGACGTAGAGAGCCAATTTAAGAATCGTGTCGAAGGAGCGATGGTCTCATTTGGATCTGAGCTGGCAAAGATTGATCCGGCAACACCGTCGCTGCCGGTCAAGATTTTGGAGCAACCGGCGCTGCGAGTCGCTCATTCCTGCCGTGACCTGCTTCGCTCCAAATGGAATGTTGGCATCCTGCGATGGTTTGAGCACCTCTAAGGAAATCGCCCGCCATCGCTATGCTCGGCGAGTGTATTAGCCCACCAGCCGCGCCACCTCGGCCCGCAGCACCGGCACCAGTTCCGCCTCGAACCAGGGATGGTTCCTGAGCCAGCCATTGTTGCGCCAGGACGGATGCGGCAGCGGCAAGATGCGCGGCTTGCGCTCCTGCGCGAAGATTGCGCGCCAGTCCGCGACGGTCGCGGTCAGGTCGGCCGCCGCCTTCGAGCCGATATGCCAAGCCTGCGCATAGCGGCCGATCACCAGCACGAGTTCGATATGTGGCAGCGCCGCCAGCACGCGCTCACGCCAGGCCGGTGCGCATTCGCGGCGCGGCGGCAGGTCGCCGCCCTTGGCGTCGACCCCGGGGAAGCAATGCCCCATCGGCACGATCGCAACGCGCGAGGCGTCGTAGAAGCGGGCATGATCCAGGCCGAGCCAGTCGCGCAGGCGGTCGCCGGAGCGGTCGGTGAAGGGCCTGCCGCTGGCATGGACCCGCGTGCCGGGCGCCTGGCTCGCGATCAACAGGCGGGCGCCTGCCTCCGCCTGGATCACGGGACGCGGCTCATGCGGCAGGCGCGGAAGATAGACCGGCTCATCCCGGCAGATCCGGCACGCGCGCAATTCGGCGAGGACATCGTCGAGCGCTTCCAGCGAGCCGTCTCCTTGCCCGCTCATCGTCCGGCCAAGCGCTCCTGGCCCGGGCGCTGCGAGATCAGCCCGTCGCAATGCCAGGCCGGCATCTTGTCGGCATGCTTTTCGGGATCGCCGGGCTGGATGGCGAAGGCACCGACGATGCTGCCGTTGACGACGCTGCGCGGGACATAGAGCGTGCCGCTGCGCTCGACGGTGAAGCAATGGGTCTGGCGTGTCTCGATCGGGCCGTAATAGTAGCAGATCGCGTCCTGCGTCGTGGTCCAGCAGGCATCGCGGTTCGGCGTTTCCCGGTCGCGATTATACCCGCTCACGCGCCCATCCTCGTGATGGTACTCGCTGAAGGTCCCGCCGGTGCTGTAGCGTCCGGTCACCGTGTTGCCCTCGACGAGCTGGCGCATCTGTTCGCCGGTCAGACGTTCGACGGCGAGCGCCTCGCCTCCCCAGATCGGGAGCCCGAGAAGCAGCGCCAGCGCGAACAGCCTCACCGCGAGGCGAGCCGCGGCGACATCGCTGGCGGCAACGCGTTCGAGATCAGCCCATCGCAATGCCAGGACGGCGCCTTGTCGACGTGTTTCTCGGGATCGCCCGACTGGATGGTGGCGATGCCGTTGATCCGGCCGGTGCGGTAGGTCTTCAACACATAGAGCGTGCCGCTGCGCTCGACGGCGAAGCAATAGGTCCGGCGGGTCTCGTGGGGACCGTAATAGTAGCAGGCGGCATCGTCCGTCGTCGTCCAGCAGGCATCGGTGTTGGTCACGTGCCGGTTGTGCCCGGTCGCACGTCCATCCGGGTGATGGTACTCGCTGAACGGCAGCCCGTTATTGTAGCGGCCGGCGACGGTATTGCCCTCGAAGAGCTTGCGGATCTCCTGGCCGGTCAGCCGCTCGACCGCAGCGGCGCTCGTGACGCAAGCGCATAGCCCCAGGAGAATCGCTGCCGTCGAGGCTCGCATCATCGCGCCGCCACCCGCCGCGACATCGGAAGTTGCGGGCCGCGCGAGATCAGCCCGTCACAATACCAGGGCTTGCCGCCATCGGTATGATTGCGCGGATTGGCAAGCTCGATCGTCGCCACCGCATTGATCCGGCGATCGCCGACATTGCGCAGGATATAGAGCCGCTCGGTCAATTCGACCGTGAAGCAATGCGTCGTCCGGTCCTCCGGCGGGCCATAATAATAGCAGACGGCGTCGCCTTTGGTGATCCAGCAGGCGTCGCGGTTCTCCTGCCAGCCATTATTGCCGAGCGCCCGTCCGTCGGGGTCGTGATATTCGGTGAAGAAGCCGCCACCGGTGTAGCGGCCGCTGACCGTATTGCCGGTGAAGGCCTGGTTGATCTGCTCGCCCGTCAGCTTGTCCGCCGCCATGGCGGCAAGCGGCAGCATGAGCGCAAACAGGACGGCCAGCAGGCGCATCGTTCAAGCCTTCCAGCTCGGCCGGGCCGAGAGTTCGCCATGCCAGCGCCGGATGTTGGCGAAATCCTCTGGCAGCGGAATGCGCGAGGGCTTCATGAAATCGATGGCGATGCCGGCGGTGATGTCGGCCACCGTCAGCTCGTCGCCGCAGATGAAGCGGTTGGCACCAAGCTGCAGGTCGAGCAGCACCAGATGATCGTCGATCAGCTCACGATTGGCCTCAGCCCATTCCGGGACCTGGTCTTCGAGCTCGGCCATGGCGGGATGGCTGTGGCGGAACACCGCCGAGACCGCCGTGAACAGCCCGAGTTCGATGCGCCGGTTCCACATCTCGATCAGCGCAGCTTCCTTCGGCGCGGCGCCGAATAGGGGCGGCGCCGGATGCAGGCTCTCGATGTAGCGGCAGATCGCGATCGTCTCGGCCAGCGCCGTGCCATCCTCGAGCAACAAGACCGGGAGACGCTGCGACGGATTGATACGCGTGAATTCCGGCGTCCGGTGCTCCTTCTTGCCGATGTCGATCGGCACGAGCTCAGGCAAGGTCACGCCCTTCTCGGCGAAGAAGATGCGGACCCGCCGCGGATTGGGCGCGCGCCCGCCATCATAGAGCTTCATGCCCCTCGCCTTTCGTCGTCTCGAGACATGGCGGTTTCACGGTGCCGCCGCGGCCCTGTCAAGAGTTCAGCCTGCAAAGACGGCGGCAAGACGACGCGAACGAACGGATGACAGGAACAAAGCGTCCTCGCCCGCGATTACCGATCCGCAAGGGGGGAACCGATATGCCGCAGGTTTGGAGCTTCATCGTCTGGATCGTGGTCCTCGCCATCCCGGTGGGACTGATGCTCGCGACCTTCTGGTCACGTTCGCGCGAACCTGGCGCGGCACGCCTCGAAGGACCGCGCGAGGATGATCCGCGCGAGCCGTCCTGAACAGATCAGCCCGGCGCCAGCAGGATCAAGGCGAGCGGCACCGCAATAGCGGCCAGCACGGTCTGCAGCGCACAGATGCCGGCCATCAGCGGTGCATCGCCGCCGAGTTGGCGCGCCATCACATAGGATGAGGAGGCGGTCGGCAGCGCCTGGAACAGGATGGCGAGCGTCGCCGCCTGGCCGCCGAGGCCGAAGCCCTTCAACGCGGCATAGGTCGCGAGCGGCATCACCACGAACTTGACGAAGGAGGCGACCAGCGCCGGCTTCAGGCCGCGGCCGAGCGCGTTCCAGTCGAGCGCCGCGCCAACGCAGAGCAATCCGATCGGAAGCGAGGCCTGGCCGAGCGCCTTCAGGCAGCCCTCGACACCGGGCGGCAGGCCGAGGCCGCTGAGCTGGATGGCGATGCCGAGCACGCAGGACATCAGCAGCGGGTTGAGGGCAAGGCCACGGAGAATGCCGCGCAAGGTCGGCTGCGCCGAGCCCCAGCGGGCAAAGACCAGGACGCAGAGCACGTTCACGGTCGGCACGATCGCCGCATTCGCCACGGCCGCGAGTGGAAGGGCTGATGATCCCAGCATGCTGCCGGCCGCGCTCAGGCCGACATAGTTGTTGAAGCGGATGCCGCCCTGGAAGACCGAGGTGAAGGCGGCGTCGCTGTAGCCAAGCCAGCGCTTGGCCAGCACGAGTGCCGCCGCCACCGCGATGATCGCCGCCATCAGCGTCAACGCCAGTTCGGCGACGGGAAGCCCCTTGAGGTCGGCCATCGCCAGGGCGTGCACGAAGAGGGCCGGCAGCAGGACGTAATAGCTCAGCCGCTCGGCCTGCGGCCAGAACGAGTCCGGCAAAAAGCGCAGGCGGCGCATGGCATGGCCGAGCGCGATCAACAAGGCGATCGGCGCCAGTGCGAGCAGGATGGCACCGATCATGCCGGCAGCTCCGATCGGCAGGCGGGCAACGGCGTCATACGGCAGCGAATCCGACGAGAGGACAGGAGGAGATGATCCTTCTTTAGATTGCGATCGTCGAAGACGAAAATGCCAAAGCTGCCCGCGGCATTGACGAATCCGCATGGCTGGCGGGCGCATTCAGCGCGGATGGCTCCTACGCCACGCCTCCGGCCGCTCGAAGCTCAACGCCCAGATGCCGCGACCGGCCGCCTTCGCGTCGTCCTCCTCAGCTTGATAGCCGCCATAGGCGACAGCCTGGCCCTGGCGCACCAGCGCCGCGTTGATCTCGGCATCGCCCTGCCGGCAGCGCGCCAACCCGCGGCCATAACGGTCAGCCCGCGAGACCGTGCAGGTGACGTTGCCGAGTACGAGCATGGCAGCGAGCGCGCGCCGCGCCTGCCGGCCACAGGCGACCTCGCCGCCGCTCCGGTCCCGACAGGTCTGCCGGTATTCGGGCGCGTCGATCCCTTCCAGCCGAAGCTCCTCGCCGAGAAGCCGCAGCGAATCGCCATCGATCGCTTCGGCCGCTCCGGCGAGGCTACGACCGGGGCCTAGTCGGTACTGCAGGACAGCGCCGGCAATCGCCAAAAGCACAAGGAATCCAAAGGCTACGACGAAATCGACCGAGCGGCCGACCCGTCGCCAGCCGAACGGACCATAGTTGCTTGTCCTGAATCCGAAGCGCGCCATCAGGACAAGCTTAACGATTTCCAACACATCATGGCGAGCCGGGGCGCGACGGGGCGCCACCGGTCGGGAGCCTTTGCCTTCAGATCATGGCGGAACTGACAGCCGAACAGGTGCAGCGCGGCCGCGGACCCGATCCGTCCGCGCTGGCGCGCCGCAAGCTGATCAACCGTGAGGTCCGGTCGGCGCGTGAGAAGCTGACCTCTTCGACCGGGCTCCAGCGCGCCTTCGACTACGAACTCATTCGCGTCTTCGCACAGTACCGACTGAACGGCTCGGCCGGTACCTTGCTGCTCGCGTTCCTGGTCGCGGCCGCGGCCTGCGTCTGGGTGCCGTTCTACAAAGTGTCGGGCTGGCTCTGCCTTGTCGTGCTGAGCACGGGCTTCACCGCCGTGCTGTGCCGGCGCTTCCTGGCCGAGCCCTCCGCTGCCGCACGCGTCGCCTTCTGGCGCAAGCTCCTGCCCACAGCTGAATTGCTGCACGGCCTGTCCTGGGCGCTGCTTGCGGGCCTCTTCGTCGGCATCGAGGCGCCCGGCGCCCGCTTCTTCCTGATGACGGCGCTGCTGATGGTCAGCGCGCTCACCGTCACGCTGGCAGCCGCGATCCCGATCGCGGTTTACTCCGCCCTCGTGCCGATCGTCGGCGCGATCGTTTTGTCCTTCAGCGGCCGCAGCGACATCGACAGCGTCACCATGCTGTTGATGGCCGCCAGCGCCCAGCTCTTCTTCATCTTCCTGACCAACAGACTCTATTCCACCTCGGTCGAGACGATCGAGTTCCGGGCCGAAAAGGACGCGCTGATCGCCGAACTCGAAACCGCCAAGGCCAATTCCGACGAAGCCCGGCGCAAGGCAGAGGAAGCCAACCTCGCCAAGTCGCGTTTCCTCGCAACGATGAGCCATGAGCTGCGCACGCCGCTCAACGCCATCCTCGGCTTTTCCGAGGTGATGAAGACCGAGGTTTTCGGGCCGCACGCCAACGCCTCCTACAAGGAATACTCCGGCGACATCCACTCCTCGGGCCAGCACCTCCTGACACTGATCAACGAGATTCTCGACCTGTCGCGCATCGAGTCCGGCAAATACGAACTCAGCGAGGAGGCAATCAGTCTCGCGGGCATTGCCGACGATGCCGCGCACATGCTCAACCTGCGCGCCAAGGCCAAGGGCCAGGCCATTCGCCAGGCGACCGAGCCCGAGCTTCCACGGGTCTGGGCCGACGAGCGCGCCATCCGCCAGGCCGTGCTGAACATTCTGGCGAATGCGATCAAATTCACCCCACAGGGCGGCGAGATCTCGATCAAGGTCGGCTGGACCGCCACTGGGGGGCAATATGTCAGCATCACCGACAATGGCCCCGGCATCCCCGAGGACGAGATTCCGGTGGTGATGCAGACCTTCGGACGCGGCTCGCTGGCGATCAAGACGGCCGAGCAGGGCTCGGGCCTGGGGCTGCCGATCGTGAAGGGGCTGGTCGACCTGCATGGCGGCGGCTTCCGCATCAAGTCGACGCTCCGGGCCGGCACCGAAGTGACGATCACGCTTCCCGCCGAGCGCGTCATGGACACGCTGCCGGCCTTGCCGCACCCCGGCGAGCGCTCCGCCGCGTAGAATCGGCCGGGTTACGCGACCCGCGGGAGCACCGGGACGCCCGCCCGCTCGGCCTCAACGTTCTCCCACCAGCCGCCAAGCGCATCGATCAGCGGCACGAGGCGCTGGCCCGCCAGTGTCAGCTCGTAGTCGACGCGGCGCGGATAGCCGTCATGGTCGATCCGGTGGACGATGCCGGCCGCCTCCAGCTTGCGCAGCTCCAGCGCCAGCATGCGGTGCGAGACGGTCGGGTTGTCGCGCTGGAGCTCGCTGAAGCGCTTGGTGCCGTCCTTCAAATAATAGAGCAGCAAGGTCGGCCAGCGGCCGCTCAGCACCCGCATGACGCTTTCGATCGAGCAGTCGGACACGACGTCCTTCATGTTCCGTTCCGCCTGGTTACAGAAAAGTGCGTAATTTACATGGGGCGACGGATGACTAGGTTCCAGCCCGCTGCGCAGCGTTTCCCGACCCAAATGGAAAACGCAACATGGAACCGATCCTCGTTTATGGCTATCCGTCCGGCACTTCGATGGGCCTGGTCGCGGCACTTGAATGGCTGGGCCAGCCCTACAAGCTGTGCCGCGTCGACATGCTGGGTGAAATGCGCGAACCGGCCTACACCCGGATCAATGCGCGCGTCGAAACCCCGGTGCTGATCACCGATCAAGGCCGCCCGCTCACCGAGACTATAGCGATCGCCGCCTATCTCGAAGCGCGCGACAAGGAGCGGCGGATCAGCTTCGACCCGCTCTCGCCGGAAGCCGACCGGATGCACCAGTTCATGGGCTTCCTCAACACCGGCTTCACAGGCGCCTTCTCGCCGCTCTGGGTCGCGCTGGAGATGCCCGAGCCCGACCCAGAGTTCGAGGCGGCGCTGCGCCGGTTCGGCCGCAAGGCGGTGGCTGAGCGCCACGACAAGCTGGAAGCCATGCTGGACGGCGGGCGCTGGCTGGTCGGCGACAAGCATACCCTGGCCGACGGCCTGCTCGCCGGCGTGGCGCGCTGGCTCGAATTCCATGAGGTCGCCGAGCTCGCGCGCTGGCCGAAGCTGCAGGCACTGCGTCAGCGGGTCGAGGCCGACCCGGCAGTGGTCTACGCGACCACTCTCGAGAACGGCGAGACGCCGGCCGGCAGCGGCGCCCTCAAAGGCCATGTCTCGCTGGCGGAAGTCATCGAGCGCTACGGCGCCTGACGAAACGAAGACGCGCCGGGTTGAATGCCCGGTGCGGCTTTCACAATTATTCGGCCTTCCCCGATACCTGCGCCTGCGCGAAGGTCGCCATGCCGGAATGGACGCCGGCCGCCGCCTTGACGAGACCGGCGGCGAGCGCTGCACCGGTTCCCTCGCCGAGCCGCATGCCGAGCGCCAGCAAGGGCTGCTTGCCGAGCCGGACCAGCGCCTCCGCATGGGCGCCCTCGGCCGAGAGATGGCCGGCGAGGCAATGGTCGAGCGCCGAGGAATCGAGCGCATGCAGGATCGCGGCGGCGGCGGTGACGACATAGCCGTCGAGGATCACCGGGATGCGCTGCAGGCGGGCGGCGAGGATCGCCCCGCAGATCGCCGCCATCTCGCGACCGCCGAAGCGGCGCAGCACTTCGAGCGGGTCGCTGAGATGATTGGCGTGGAACTTGAGCCCGGCCTCGACTGCCGCGATCTTGCGCTTCAGGCCGTCATCGTCGACGCCGGTGCCACGGCCGCACCATTTGGCAGCGCCCCCGCCATAGAGCGCCGCGAAGATTGCGGCGGCCGAAGTGGTGTTGCCGATGCCCATCTCGCCGAGCGCGAGCAGATCGGCGCCGCCGGCGAGCGCCTCCATTCCGAAGGCCATGGTCGCGACGCAGGCTCGCTCGTCGAGCGCATCCTCTTGCGTGAAATCGCCGGTCGGCAGGTCGAGCGCGAGGTCGAAGACCTTGAAACCGAGATCATAGGCCGCGCAAATCTGATTGATCGCGGCGCCACCGGCCGCGAAGTTCTCCAGCATCTGGCGCGTAACCGACTGCGGAAACGCCGAGACGCCCTGGGCGACGACGCCGTGATTGCCGGCAAAGACGCAGACCAGCGGCCGGTCGACCCGCGGCGGCGCCTTGCCCTGCCAGGCGGCGAGCCATTCGGCGATCTCCTCCAGGCGCCCGAGGCTGCCGGCCGGCTTGGTCAGCTCCTTGTCGCGGGCGCGCACCGTGTTGGCTGCCGCCATGTCGGGACCCGGCATGCTGGCGATGAGGTTGCGAATATCGTCGAAGGGCAGGCCGGAGGCGGGCATCGCAGACATCTGAGGAAGCCGATCTTGAAAGCCTAGGGAATCGCGCGGCGCGAGGTCGCCGCCATGTTGCCGCTGCTGCTATAGGCTGGAGCGGACGAAGACAATCCGAGGGCAGCGTGGCCGAAACCGACAGCGATGATGCGCCGCAGGCGGCGATTTGGCCGGGTTGGCTCGTAGCGACGGCGACCTGCATCCGCTTCTATTCACGCCTGCCGGTGCCGGCGCTGCCGGGCGAGAGCGTGCATGCCCTGCCGGATTTCCGGCTGGTGCCGCGTGCCCTGCCCTTCGCGGCGCTGGTGATCGCACTACCTGCGGCGCTGATCGCACTGTTCGCGGGCCTTGCGGGTGTCAATGCGCTGCTGACGTCGGCGCTTACTGTGACCGCGCTCGTGCTGACGACGGGCGCCTTCCACGAAGACGGGCTCGCCGACAGCGCCGACGGGCTGTTCGGAGGCCACACACCGGAGCGGCGGCTGGAGATCATGAAGGACAGCCGCGTCGGCACCTTCGGTGCCCTGGCGCTCGGGCTGTCGCTGCTGCTGCGGGTGACGGCGCTCGCAGCGATCCTGCAAGGCGCCGGCGCGTGGGCATTAGCCGCGGCCGTGCTCGTCGCAGCGCCCTGGTCGCGTGTCGAAGGCATTCGCATCCTCGCCATGGTCGAGCCAACCCGGCGCGATGGCGCTTCCGCTTCGGTCGGACGGCCCGAGCGATCGGTGTTGCCGGTCGCCTACAGTCTGTCGGGCATCTTCGCCGTCGTGCTCGTCACAGTGGGCGCCATCCCCCTCGCCGGTGTCTTCCTCGGCTTCATGCTGTCAGCACTGGCGACATATTGGCTGTCGCGCACCGCCATCCGCCTGATCGGCGGCCAGACCGGCGACATTCTCGGCGCGGCGCAGCAGCTCGGCGAAATCGCGATCTATCTCGGCCTCGCCATCGTTATCGGCTGGAGCGGGCAATGAACGCGATCTCCAGCCCCTGCATCAAGATCTGCGTGATCGACCCCGTGAGCAAGCTCTGCCAGGGCTGCGGCCGGACCCTGCAGGAGATCGCGCAATGGTCGCGATTGAGCGAAGCGGAGCGCCTCGCCATCATGGCGACGCTGGCGGACCGCGTCAGCCTTCCGCGAGACGGGCAAGCCCCTCGCCGGTCAGCCTGAAGAAGACCTTCTCCGGCTGCGGCGTCGCGCCAAGACTCTCATAGAAGCGCAGCAGGCGTTCATTGTCGCGCGCCGCCGTCCAATCCATCCGCCCGAGGCCGCGATCCAGCGCAAGCCGCGCCAGTTCGGCGAGCAATGCCCGGCCGACGCCGAAGCCGCGCGCGGTTTCGGCCACATAGATTTCCTTGAGGAAGCAGCCTGCCTTCAGGCCGGGGCCGGGATAGATCGCCGAGAAGGCAGCGAAACCGACGAGCGTCCCGTCATGCTCGGCGACGAGCAGTTCGGTTCCCGCCGGCCGACTAGCCAGCCCGGCCCGGATCTCGGCATCCGGCGGACAGGGCACGTGGTAATACGCCTGCATCTGCGCCATCAAACCGGCGAGCGCAGGATGATCGGCGATTTCGCAGGCGCGCACGGCAACCATGGCCGCCCTGCTCAGGTGATCAGCGACCAGAAGAAGCGGGCGCAGACCACCAGCAGGAAGATGCCGAAGGCAACCTCGAGCCGGCGCTTCGACAGCCGGTGCGCCAGGCGTGCGCCGATCGGCGCCGTCCAGATCGAGGTCGGGATGAAGAGCAGGAAGCCGATGAAGGAGACATAGCCGAGCGAGAGCGGCGGCAGGATGTCCATCTTCGGCCAGCCGGCATAGATGTAGCCGAGCGCACCGGGGATCGAGATCAGGACGCCGAGACCCGAGGAGGTCGCGACCGCCTGGTGGATCGGCCGGCCATAGAAGGTCATGAACAGGCTGGAGAGCTGGCCGCCGCCGATGCCCATCAGTGCCGAGAGCACACCGATGATCACGCCATAGATCCGCATCAGGAACGGCCCGGGCATATCGTCGCCGAGCTTCCAACGGTCCGAGGCGAAGAGCAGCCGCATGGCGCTGGCGAAGGCGACCGCGACGAAGACTGCCTTGAACAGGTCCGGCGGCGCGTAGCGCGCAACCAGGCTCCCGCCGAGCACGCCGAGCACGACGGGCATCGCCCAGATCTTGATGATCGAGGTGTCGACCAGCCCCTTGGCGAGATGGGCCCGGTAGGAGCGGATCGAGGTCGGGATGATCACCGCCAGCGAAGTGCCGACCACCAGCGGCATGCGCACCTCCTCCGGCACGCCGATCACCCGGAAGACCTCGTAGAGCACCGGCACGATGACCGCGCCGCCGCCGACACCGAACAGGCCGGCGAGCAGGCCGGTGACGGCGCCGGCCGCGATCAGCGACACGGCGAGGAAGATCAGGTCGTTCAGGGGAATGCCGGCGATCATCATGCACCCGAGCCAGGACAAGTCGGGCTGCTCTTAGGCTTTTGGCCGGAAAGGGCAAGGTTCAGCCGGCAAGGCAGGCATGCGCGGGGGCGCGCGTGCTGGCATTGCTGTCCGCGAGCGAACTGTCCCGAGCTCGGGCAACCGCAGCAAATCCGCAACACCGGATCGATTTGACGAGATGTGAACAGCTGTTCATTGCCTCGCGCGCGACGCTGCCTAAGCCTGCCATCGCGGTTGGGACCTGACTATCGATGCCGAACGATCTGAAGCTTGCACGGATGCTGCCGGCGCGTGGCCGGCGGCCAGAGCGGCTGCATCAGTCCGTTTCGATGCTCGCGCTCGGCCTCGCGCTGCTCGCCGGCGCCCCCACAGCCATAGCTCAATCGGTCACCGGCACCGGCGAGCTGTCTCCCGCTATCCCGACGCCGCCGCTCACCAACTGGGATCTGGGCGGGGTCGATCTCACGATCGGCGACACTGCCACCGGCACCCTGGCCATCGCGGCCGGTGGCACCGTTTCCAATATCCGTGACGGCTATATCGGCAACCAGGCGGGCAGCACCGGCACGGTGACGGTGACCGGCGCCGGCTCGACCTGGAACAACCATCCAGGCAATATCTATCTCGGACATCGCGGCACAGGCACGCTGACGGTCGAGAATGGCGGCGCCGTCTCGACGGGCGTCCTTGAAATCGGTTATCGCGCCGGCAGCAACGGCACGGTGACGGTGACCGGCGCAGGCACCAGTTTGACCGCGTTCTACATCTATGCCGGGAATACAGGCACCGGCTCATTGACCATCGCGGATGGCGCCACCCTCTCCGGTGGCGTGGGAGGCAGCGTCGGCAATGTCGGTGGTGGCATCGGCAGCAATGGCACGGCGACGGTGACCGGCACCGGCTCGCGCTGGATCGATGTCAGCATCCTCCGGGTCGGGCTCGGCGGCACCGGCACGCTGCGGGTCGAGAATGGTGGTGTCGTCGAGAGCTTCGACGGTGGGGTCGGCACGGGTACCACCGGCAATGGCACGGTGACGGTGACCGGCACCGGCTCGCGCTGGACCATGTCCTCTCACGCCATCATCGGCGGTGCGGGCACCGGCAGCCTGATCATCGAGAATGGCGGCGCAGTCTCCGGCGGCGCATCCGCCAGTCGATCGGGCACGATCGGCTTCAGCGCCGGCGGCAGCGGCACGGTGACGGTGACCGGCGCCGGCTCGAGCTGGACCATGTCGCGCGATCTTTTCGTCGGCCGTGAGGGCAATGGCGGGTTGACCATCGCGAATGGCGGCACGGTTTCTAACCGTGCAGGCGTGATCGGCGAGATGGCTGGCGGCAGCGGCAGCGTGACGGTGACGGGCGCCGGCTCGACCTGGACCAACAGCACCACGCTTGCGGTCGGAAGCGCGGGCAGCGGCGCGCTGACCCTTGCGGCTGGCGGCAAGGTCAGCGCGACGGTGACGACGCTGGCGACCGCGGCCGGATCGAGCGGCACGCTGACGCTCTCCGGCGACGGCGTCAGCGGCCGCGGCGTGCTGGAGACCGGGCAGGTCCGTAAAGGCGCCGGCACCGCGACGCTCAACCTCGACGGCGGCATCCTGCGGGCGACCGGCAATCAGGCCGACTATCTCCAGGGCTTCACGGCGCTGACCATCGGGGCGGGCGGTGCCTTCTTCAACAGCAACGGCTTCATCATCGGCGTTGCGACCAATTTCTCCGGCACGGGCGGTTTGACCAAGAGCGGTTCCGGCACGCTCACACTCACTGGCACGAACAGCTATTCCGGCGCGACCTTCGTGCAGGATGGCACGCTCTACATCAATGGTACTGGCGCGCTGTCTGCGGCCTCGGATTACACGATCGCGATCAGCGGGCTGCTCAACGTCAACGACACGCTCGGCACGGTCACCGCCGGCTCGATCGCCGGTTCCGGCCAAATCCGGATCGAGGGCGGCTCGACGCTGGAGACTGGCGCGACCAACGCCTCGACCACCTTCACCGGCGCGATCTACGACGCCGGCAGCCTGCGGAAGGTCGGCACGGGCACGCTGACGCTGACGCAGGAGAACACCTACTCCGGCGGCACCACGATCGCGGGCGGGGCGATCAGCATCGACCGCGAGAGTAATCTCGGCGCCTTCACCGGCGCGCTGACGCTGGATGGCGGCGTGCTCAAGGTGACCGGCACGACGCTGACCGAGCTGACCCGCGACATCGTCTTCGGTGCGGCCGGCGGCGGCTTCGACATCGCCGATGCCGGCAACAGTTTTACGGTGACGCAAGGCTTCTCGGGCACGGGCGCGTTCTCCAAGGCCGGCGCAGGCTCGCTCCTGCTTAAGGGAGCGAACAGCTATTCCGGCGCGACGACGGTGTCTGGCGGGACGCTGCGGGCCGGCGTGGCTGGCGCGTTCTCGTCGAACTCGGCTTTCACGGTGGCATCAGGCGCACGACTCGACCTCAACGGATTCAGCCAAAACATCGGCTCGCTCGCCGGCGCAGGCATGGTCACGCTCGGCAGCGGTTCGCTGACGGCGGGTTCCGACAACAGCTCGACGAGCTTCTCGGGCTCAATCACCGGCGCGGGCGGTGTCACCAAGACCGGCACTGGCACGCTGACGCTGTCGGGCACGAATACCTATACCGGTGCGACGATGGTTTCGGCCGGCAAGCTGGTGGTCAACGGCTCGCTCGCCAGCAGCGTGGCGCTGAACGGCGGCTCGCTCGGCGGCTCGGGCACGGTCGGCGGGGTGAGCGTCGGCAGCGGCGCGACGGTCGCGCCCGGCAACTCGATCGGCACGCTGACGGTGTCGGGCAATGTTGCCTTCGCGGCGGGCTCGACCTACCAGGTCGAGGTCAACGCCGCCGGTCAGAGCGACCGGATCGCCGCATCCGGGATCGCGACGCTCTCGGGCGGCACGGTCGAGGTGCTGGCCGAGACCGGCAACTACGCGGCCTCGACCAACTACACCATCCTGACCGCCGCAGGCGGGATCAGCGGCCAGTTCGGCAACGTTACCTCGAACCTCGCCTTCCTGACGCCGTCGCTGAGCTATGGCGGCAGCAGCGTCACCCTGACTATGGCCCGCAACCAGGCGCTGTTCCTTGGCGTCGCGCAGAGCCGCAACCAGGGCTTCATCGCCAATGCGGCCGAGGCGCTCGGCGTCGGCAATCCGATCTACGACACGCTGCTCTCGGGCACGGCCGCCGAGGCCCGCGCCGGCTTCGACCTGCTCTCGGGCGAGGCGCATGCCCAGGCGGTCAGCGTGATGATCGACGAGAGCCGGCTGGTGCGCGACACGATCCTGTCGCGTTTGCGCGGGCCACTGCTGACGGCGCCGGGCGGACAGGTTGCAGCCGCCTTCAGCGCCGACCTGCCCGGCCGCAAGGGCGCGGTGCTGATGGCCGCCCCGGTCCCGCAGCCGCGCTACGCCCTCTGGGGCGAGGCCTTCGGTGGCGCCGGCAACACCAGCGCCGACGGCAATGCCGCCGGCCTCAGCCGCCGCAGCGGCGGCGCCCTGCTCGGCGCCGACTTGATGCTCTACGACAATCCCGGCTCGTCGCTCAGGGTCGGTGTCGCCGGCGGCTACAGCCAGTCGCGCTTCGACCTCGATGCCAGGCGCTCTTCGGGCAAGCTCGAGAGCGGCCATGCCGCGCTCTATGCCGGCGCCCGCTTCGGCAATCTGCGGCTCGATGCAGGTCTGGCCTACTCATGGTCCGAGAGCGACATCCGCCGCCAGGTCCAGATCCGTGGTTTCGGCGACAGCTTGCGCCTGCAGCGTCCAGGGGCGGTGGCGCAAGGCTTCGCCGAACTCGGCTATGGCTTCGCCTTCAACGGTTTCGCGCTCGAACCCTTCGCGCAATTGGCGCTGATCCGGGTCAGCACGGATGCCGGCACCGAGCAGGGCGGCGCTGCGGCGCTCCGGGTTCTCTCCTCCGAGCAGGTACTGGGCTTCACCACGCTCGGCCTGCGCGCCGAGGCGCAAATCGGCTCGGCCCCGCTCTTCGCCCGCGCCATGCTCGGCTGGCGCCACGGCTTCGGTGAGCTCACCCCGCAGGCGAAGACCGCCTTCGCGCTGGGCACCACACTGGCCCAGGTCTTCGCTGCCCCGATCGATCGCGAGGCGCTCGTCGCCGAAGCCGGCCTCGACTGGCGCATCTCCCAGGCCACCGCGCTCGGCCTGACCTATTCCGCCGCCATCGGCGAGCGCTCGCGCGATCACGCCCTCAAGGGCAGGGTCGAAGTCAGGTTCTGAAAAGGCTGCTTCCGACTGGCCAATCCTTCAGCGTGTAAGGCCAGCTTCGCGACCTAGTCGCTCACATCCTCCCGCGCAACGATCATCATACAGGTCGCGGTCAGCATGGCACAGAGCTTCGCCTTGCCCGCCGTCACGGCGAAGACCTCGGCCATGGCGAGCGTCAGGGTGCGGCCGGCCTTGACCACCCTGCCCTTGGCCACAAGCTCGTCGCCGGTCGCCGGCGCCAGCAGGTTGATCTTGAACTCGGCAGTGAGGACGCCGTTGCCCGCCGGCATGGTGGTCAGGGCGGCATAGCCGGCGGCGCTGTCGGCGATGGTCGAGACCGCGCCGGCATGGACGAAGCCGTGCTGCTGGCACAGATGCGCCGAGACCGGCATGGCGATCTCGATCTCGCCTGGCGCGACCCGGACGAGCCGGGCGCCCAACGTCGCCATGAAGGCCTGCTTGCCGAAGCTCGACTCGATGCGGGCGACGAGGGCGGGGTCGATCATATCGCCAGCCTGCATCGTCTCATTCCGCCGCGATCGCGGACGGGACCTGCCGCTCGACATGGGCAATCGCGGCGCGCAGCTCGGCGAGGCCGGCGCCGACTGCGACGCAGTGCTCGGAGAGGTGGCGGCGGAACAGGCGCGAGCCACGCCGACCGGGAAACAGCCCGACGAGATGGCGGGTGAAGGCGTGCAGGCGCCCTCCCCGTTCGAGATGGGCGGCGATGAAGGGCTCGAGCGCTTCCAGCATCTCGAAGGCATCGGCCACCGGCGCGTCTTCGCCGAAGAGCAGCGGATCGACCGACAGCAGCACCTCGGGATTCTGGTAGGCCTCGCGGCCGAGCATGACACCGTCGACATGCCGGAGGTGCGGCAGCCATTCGTCCGGCTGCCGGATGCCGCCGTTCAGCGAGATGAGCAGGTCGGGATTGGCGGTCTTCAGGCGATAGGCGCGCTCATAGTCGAGCGGCGGGATCTCGCGGTTTTCCTTGGGCGAGAGGCCCTGGAGCCAGGCCTTGCGGGCATGGACGACGAGCGCGTCGACGCCGGCGGCGCGTACGGTCGCGGTCAATGCATCGAGCGCCGCTTCCGGGTCCTGATCGTCGACACCGATGCGGCACTTGACCGTAACGGGGATGGCGACCGCCGCCTTCATCGCCGCGACGCAATCGCCGACAAGGGCCGGCTCGCGCATCAGGCAGGCGCCGAAGGCCCCGCCCTGGACACGATCCGAGGGGCAGCCGCAATTCAGGTTGATCTCGTCATAGCCGAAATCGGCGCCGATCTTCGCCGCCTCTGCCAACAGCGTCGGATCATTGCCGCCGAGCTGGAGCGCCAGCGGATGCTCGACATCGTCGAAGCCGATCAGCCGCTCCCGGTCGCCGCGGATCACAGCCTGCGCCGTAACCATCTCGGTATAAAGCCGGGCGCGGCGCGACATCAGGCGATGGACTATCCGGCAATGCCGGTCGGTCCAGTCCATCATCGGGGCGACAGTGAAACGCCAAACGCTCGACAGGGCTCTATTGTCCTTACTTTTCAATATCTTGAATCCACCGCTGCATGGTCAGCCCATATCAGCCCTTCCCACGCTACTGCAAGGCTCTTCAGGCCCAGCTTTTGTCTGCCGTACCAGACAAAGGCATGCTGCACCGGCAGGCCCAGCCTAGCACGCGAGCGCGCTGACGACACGGCCGGCCATCTGGCCGGGATCGCTCGCAAGAAAGTCCGGGCGCTCCTGCAGATCGAATTACCGCCAAAAATGGCTGCTCGATTGTGCCTTCCACAGGAGAAACGACATGCGCTTCACGTTCGTCATCATTGCTTTGGCAGTTTCCGGCTGCAGCGGCGCTGACCAGCCGACCGGAGCCGCCCGGAACCTGACCGCGGGAACCGCGCAATGCTCCAAGTTTTCCTGGGGCACCTCTCAAATGGCCGAATGCCTCGATCAGGCTGCGGCCCGCCAATCGGCGACTGTCGGCGGGACGAAGGACGGCGACAGCGGCTGATACCTTTCCGGCATCGAAGCCCACTCTCCGTCACCCGGCGACACCTTCACAAGACAGCGAGATCGCAGGGTACCCGCTCGCGGCGCTTGTGCAGTGCAGCAATTGTTCATATCTAACCCGTGCCTGAAGCAACCTCCCAACCATTCGAAAGGAGCGATCCATGCTGGAACGGCACGATTGTGAGTGCGCGCTCGAGACCGAGCACGACCACGAGGATAACCAGGAAACGCAAGAGCAGGACGCCGCAGAAGCGTTCTCAGCGCGTGACCACCAAGCGGGCTTCTGGAGCTAGAAGCTGACACGAGTGCGGAGGGCATTGGCGCCCTCCGCCGACCGCGGCACCCGCGGAACAAGCAACCTCTCACGATTTTAGCGCAAGTGAATATGAGTGGCGTGCTCGGATCGAGCGTCACCCCAGACTCAACCCGCAGGCCGCGCCAAAGGCCGTCAGCGCAGCGAAGCTGGTGAGCAGCGCCAGCGGAAACCGCATCAGACTGCGCCGCGTCCAGTCGCGGGCGGCGGCCTCGTCGACCGTCTCGGCCTTCTCGAACGCGATCGCCTTCGGGATCATGTCGAAGGCCGACCAGAGCCGCAGCGTCACATGCGCGACCAGAGCGAGCAGCAATGCCTTGCGGACCCCGTCATTAGCCCAGCCAAGATAGAGCGTGACGAGCAGGACGATCTCGAAGGCGCTATGAGCGGGTATCCAGAACCTGGCCCGGCTGATCCCGCCCTTCCCCGGCTGGATGATCTCCGGCTTGCGAGGCCAGGCTCGATCGATAAGCCCATGCTCGAAAACTCCGCCGCCCAGCGCGATATTGGCCAGAAGCGCCGTCAACGCCGTGGACAGAACGACCATGTCCATGAGATTATCTCATTTGCTAATTATCTTTGTAACTAAGATATGAGACAGATGCCGCCCTCAGGTCAAGGCCAGGCGATCGAACGCCTGACGACGGTTCTGCGGTGCATGGGCGCCGCCAGCGCCCTGCACAGCCAGGCGGTCGCCAAGCGGGTCGGCCTTGCCCCGGTCGATCTCGAATGCCTCGACATGATCCTGCTGGCCGGCCCCGTGACCGCCGGCCAGATCATGGAGCATACGAAACTGACCAGCGGCGCCGTGACCGGGCTGATCGATCGTCTCGCGAAGAAGGGCTATGTCGAGCGGGCGGCCGATCCTCAGGATCGGCGCAGGGTCATCGTTCGGATCGTGCCCGAGGCGATCAGGCCGATCCAGGAGTTCTTCGTCCCGATGGCCGAGCGCTCGGCCGCGCTGATGCGGCACTACAGCGCGGAGGAACTCGAGCTGATTGCAGGCTTCGTCGAAAAGGGCACCGCTCTCGCGCTGGAGCGCGCCAGGGAGCTGGACGAGGACTGAGCCTCTCCAGCGCAGAACCGGTGGCTTGCGCCCCCCTCAGGCCGCTTCGCGGATGAAGCGGCTGAGGAAGAGCCGCGTGCGCGGGTGACTCGGATTGGCCAGGACCTCTTCCGGCGGGCCCTGCTCGACGACGAGGCCGCCATCCATGAAGACGACACGGTCGGCCGCCTCGCGGGCGAAGCCGATCTCATGGGTGACGACGATCATGGTCAGGCCCTGGCCGGCGAGATCGCGCATCGTCGAAAGCACTTCGCCGACGAGCTCGGGATCGAGCGCCGAGGTCGGCTCGTCGAACAGCATCAGCTTCGGCCGGATCGCCAAGGCCCGGGCGATGGCGACGCGCTGCTGCTGGCCGCCGGAGAGCTGGCGCGGATAGGCATTGGCCTTCTCGGTCAGGCCAATGCGGGCGAGCAGCTCCATGGCGTAGTCGGTCGCGTCCTTGCGACTGCGGCCATGGACGCCGACAGGCGCCTCGATGATGTTCTCCAGCGCCGTCATATGCGGGAAGAGGTTGAACTGCTGGAAGACCATGCCGATCTGCCGGCGCTGCGCTGCGATGGCGCGGGCCGAGAGCTTGATCAGCCGCTCGCCGCTCAGCCGGTAGCCGATCTGCTCGCCAGCGACCATGATCGAGCCGCGATTGATCGCCTCGAGATGGTTGATGCAGCGCAGGAAGGTCGACTTGCCGGAGCCGGACGGCCCGAGCACAACGACCACCTCGCCCGGCATGACGTCGAGGTCGATGCCCTTCAGCACCTCGTTGCTGCCGAAGGATTTGTGGACGTTGCGGGCGCTGACCAGCGGCGCCGTCTCTGTCGCGATCGCGTTCATGGCGTCGGCTCCGCAATGACGGGCATGGGTTCGCTCGCGCCGCGCTCGCCGCGGGCATAGTAGCGCTCGATGAAGCCCTGGCCGATGTTCAGCACCGTGGTGATGACCAGATACCAGATCACCGCGACCATCAGCATCGGGACGACCTCGAAGGTGCGGTTGTAGACCGCCTGCACCGAATAGAGCAGATCGGCCATGGCGATGACGCTGACCAGCGAGGTCGCCTTGATCATGCTGATCAGCTGGTTGCCGGTCGGTGGCACGATCGAGCGCATCGCCTGTGGGATGATCACCCGCCACAATGCTCGGGCCCGGGTCATGCCGAAGGCGTCGCTCGCCTCGGACTGGCCCTTGTCGACCGAGAGCAGGCCGCCGCGGATGATCTCGGCCATGTAGGCGGCTTCGTTGAGCGAAAGGCCGGCGATCGCCGCCGTCATCGGCGTGATCAGGTCGTTGGTGTGCCAGCTGATCAGCGTCGGCCCGAACGGGATCGCAATCGAGATCTCGGGGAAGAGCGTCGAGAGATTGTACCAGAAGATCAGCTGGACCAGCAGCGGCGTGCCGCGGAAGAACCAGATGAACAGACCGGCGAGGCCGCTGAACAGCCGGTCGTCGGAGAGCCGGGCAATCGCCAGCAGCAGGCCGATGATGACGCCGATCACCATCGCGACGACGGTGAGGCCGAGCGTGACATAGAGCCCGCGCAAGATCGATTCCGCTGTGAACCACTGAGCCACGACCGGCCAGCCGAAATTCGGGTTCCAGGCGACGATCCAGGCGAAGTTGGCGCCGACCGCGAGCACGAAGGCCCAGGTCAGCCAGCGCCCCCATTCGAACGGGCGGTGGGCATTGGCGACGTCGCGCAACGTCGCCCGCCGGTCATGCATCGGCTCAGCCGCGCTGCTCATGACCCGTCCGCTCAGTTCTTCGAGAGGTTGATGCCGGGCTCGCCGATCATGTTGTTCTCGAGCCCCCATTTCTTGAAGATCGCCTCATAGGTGCCGTTCGCCTTGAGCGCCTTGATGGCGGAGACCAGCACTTCGCCCAGCGGCGAGCCCTTCGGCACCACCGCGCCCTGGAACAGGTCCTGGAAGCCATTGGCCTTGCCGACCGCGGCGAGCTCGAGATCGCCCTTGGCCTGCTGAACGAAATAGGTCAGTGGCGCCTGCGAGGAGAAGAAGCCGTCGGAGCGCCGCGAGCGGACCGAGAGGATCGAGGTCGGCTGGTCGGTGAAGGACATCACCTCCACCGCCGGTTTGCCCTCGGCCGTGCATTTCTCGGCCTGCGCCTTGATCACCTTCTCGGCCGAGCCGGCCGACATCACCGCGATCTTCTTGCCGCAGGTGTCGTCGAGGCTGCCGATCGCCTTCGGGTTGCCCTTCTGCACCGCGAAGATCACGAATTCGCGGACATAGTCGACGAAGTCGTTGGCCTCCTGCCGCGACTTGAAGTCGCCGATCGGGCCCATGGCGAACTGGAAGCGCCCGGCGGCGATGCCGCTCAGCGCCGCGGCCAGCCCGCTCACCGTCGCATGCTCGATCTTGACGCCAAGCAGCTGGCCGATCGCGTCGGAGAGCTCGGCACTGGCACCGGTCATGGTCTTGGCATCGGTGACGATCTCGTAGGGCGGGAAGGAGCCGTTATTGACCGATATCATCTTGCCGGCGGTGCGGATCGTCTCCGGCAATTTGGCGCGCAGGGCCTCGTCGACCTTCTGCTCGGGGATCTTGATGCTGGCGTCCTGGGCGAAGGCCGGGCCTTGCAAGAGTACCGCGGCCAGTGCAGCGGCTCCGGCGAATTTCACGATCATGTCCATGGTGACGTCCCCTTTTTTCGTTGTCGGTAAACCAGCGTGAGGCCCGCTCTTATGCGGCAAGCTCCGGGCCGGCGAAGCGGCGGTTGGCAAGGACCGGCAGCGCCGCGCGCGCCGCTGCGATGCGGGCCGGATCGATCTCGGCATAGATCAGCGCCGGAGCCTCGCCGGCACGAGCGACGGCGACGCCGAGCGGGTCGACCACCATGCTGGCGCCGATATTGCGCGGGCCGCATTCGCCGGTGGCGATGACGTAGCAGGTGTTCTCAAGCGCGCGGGCGGTGACCAGCACCTCCCAATGCGCCTCCTTGCCGAGGCCGCGCACCCAGGCGGCCGGCAGCAGCAGCACATCGGCGCCGTCGAGCGCCAGACGGCGCGCCAGCTCGGGGAAGCGGACATCGTAGCAGGTCATCAGCCCGCATTTCAGGCCGGCGATCTCGAGCAGCGGCGGCACCTCGGTGCCGGGCTCGACATTGGTCGATTCCAGTGCCGAGAAGGCGTCATAGAGGTGGAGCTTGCGATAGGCGGCGACGATTGCGCCGTCGCGGACTGCGACATGGATGTTGAAAACACGCCCCTTGCCGTTCGGGACATGGATGCAGAACAGCGTCGTCAGTGCCGAGCCCTTGCTGGCTGCCAGCGCGCCCTGCATGAACGGGCCGTCGAGCGGTTGCGCCGTCTTCAGCACGATGTCGGGATCGGTGATGTCGCGCGCCAGGATGCCCTCCGGCAGCAGCAGGAGGTCGGCGCCGGCGGAGGTCGCCTCGCCCATCAGGCGGGTGGTGGTGGCAAGATTCTCCTGCCAGTCGCGGCTGACGGCGAATTGTCCGAGCGCGGCTTTCATCAATGGGCTCCTTCCAGCGCGGGGGCGGCCGGGAACAGGGTCTCGGGCGTCAGATCAGTGTCGGCGAGGTTCTGGATGCGCAGCTGCTCGATGAACGCGGCGATCATTCCCCGGTTCGCGGCAAGCCCGCTCGCATTCCAGATCTCGGGCAGATCATGCCCGCTGCGCACCAGCTCGTCGATCAGCCATGGCGTGGTGTCGGCATAGCGGCGGCGCTTCTCCAGCCAGACGCGCTGGCTTTCGTCGAGGAGATCGCTGAGCGCCTGCGGCAGCCAGGGCTCGCGGGCGGCGAGCTCGGGCTTGATGCCGATGATGTGCATGCCGGGCACGAAGCCGACCTTGGCGAAATAATCGCGCTCGGCGGCGCGGACGTCGGGCAGCAGCGCCCGGAAGCGCGAGCCCTTCGCGAAGAAACCCTGCGGCATGAACGGCATCAGCACCGCTGCGATCTCGCCGGTGGAAAGCAGGTCGAGCAGCGGCGGCTGGCCGGGCAACGCCTCGATCCGACCGGGCCGGGCATAGCGCCCGACGCGGTCGATGATCGGGTGATCGGCAGCAAGGCGGCTGACTGCCCAGAAGGCATCCTCGATGCCGAGCCCGGCTTCGGCCATGGCGGCGCGCGTCCAGGTATTGCCGGAATCCTGCCAGCCGGCGATGCCGATGCGCTTGCCGCGCAGCTCCTCGAAGGACGTCAGCTTGCTCTCGGCCGCGGTGACGACGCAGCGATGGCGGAAGCCACGCATGATGAAGTTCGGGATGCCGACGACGCCGGTCTCGCCGCGAGCGCGGCCGGTGGTGTAGCGGCTGAACGAGATCTCGCTGGCGTCGAAACGCGGGTCGCTGGCGAAATCGTCAGGCAGTGCGGCGAGGCGCTCGATCTTCAGCTCGAAGCGGTCGGAAGTGAGATCGCCGAGCAATAGCGGCGTGATGAAATCCCAGTCGCGCAGGGCCAGCCGGATCACAGGTTTCAAGCCATCGCCTCGCTGCAGATAAACCTTGGACAGCGGCGAGATTAAATGTTCATTTCTCCTGATCAATCGATATTACGTTCCTGAACATTCATTTTTGATTCGATGACCGACGAACCCGACGCCTCCTGGCTGGCAAGCCGCCTGACGCAGCGTACCGCGCGCGGCATTGCGCTCGATCTAAGCCAGCTGATCCGCTCCGGCCTGCTGCCGGTCGGCATGCGGCTGCCGACGGTGCGCGATCTCGCCTTCCGGCTCGGGGTCAGCCCCGGCACGGTCTCCGAAGCCTGGAGCGAGCTGAAGCGGCAGAAGATCGTCTCGGGGCGCGGGCGCGGCGGCGCCTGGGTCAGCGGCGACAATGCGACGCCAAGGCCTACACGGATGGCGAGCGTCGCCGATTTCGGGCCGGATGCGCTCGATCTCTCGCTAGCGGTCCCGGATGCGGCGCTGCTGCCGCCGCTGCGGGAGGCGCTGGCGCAGGCCGCAAGCGCGGAGAACCTCAACAGCTATGAGCGCACGCCGATCCTGCCGGCGCTGCGCGAGGCCGTGGCGCCGCATTGGCCTTACCGGCCGGACGCCTTCCTCGCCACCAATGGCGGCTACAACGCGGTCTATTCGGTGCTGCACGCGACGGTGCTGCCCGGCTCTTGCGTCGCCATCGAGGATCCGACGGCGATGCGGCTGCTCGACATCATCGAGGACTTGGGCGCCGAGATCCTGCCTGTCGCCCGCGATGCCGAAGGCCCCCTGCCCGGCGAACTTGCCGCCGCGCTGGAGCGGCGACCGTCCGCTTTCATCTTCCAGCCGCGCACCCATTCGGTCACCGGCCAGCATGTCAGCGCCGCACGGCTCGCCGAGCTCGGCCAGGTGCTCGCCGGCAGCGACACGCTGGTGATCGAGGATGACGGCGTTGGCGACGTCTCGATCCACCAGCTGATCAGCCTGGGCGTGACGATGCCGGAGCGGGTCGTGCATATCCGCTCCTTCTCGAAATCGCTCGGTCCGGACCTTCGGATCGCCGTGCTGTCGGCGCCGGCCATGGTGATCCGGCAGATCCAGTCCTATCGCAGCTTCTCCTCGGGCTGGACCAGCCGGCTGCTGCAGGCCGCGACCGCCTGGCTCCTGACCGATGCCGAGACAGGCCGGCGGGTCGCGGAGGCGCGCGCCGTCTACGCCGATCGCAGGCGGGCGCTGGTTTCCTGCCTGGGTGAACGAGGGCTCGCGATGCCGAAGAGCGACGGGCTGTGCATCTGGGTCCCGGTCGAGACCGAGCAGTTTGCGCTGGTGACGCTGGCGGCGCATGGCATCGCGGTGCTGCCCGGCAGCAAATGCGCGGTCAGGCCGACCGAGCATGTCCGGGTCGCCACCGCGATCCTGGCCGAGGGCCATGAGCGCGTCGCCGACGCGCTGATCAAGGCGGCGCAACGAGGCGATCAGCGCTGACGTGGCGTCCTCGTATGGGCCGGCAGCTCCTCGTCCTCGAACAGGTCCGGATGCTCGGCGGCGATGCGCGGCAGCGCGTTCAGGATTTCGCGCAGATGAATGCGCATCGCGGTCGCGGCCGTGTCGGCATCGCCGGTCTCGATCGCGTCGACGATGGCGTTGTGCTGGGTGATCAGCAGCGGGATTGGCGAGGTGCCGGGCAGCGAGAGAAAACGCACCCTGTCGGTCTGGGCGCGGGCGCTCTCGACCACCTTGCCGGCATAGTCGCAATCGACGATCTCGGCGATGGCCTGGTGGAAGGCCTCGTCCAGCACGGTGAAGCCGGAATAATCGCTGCGGCCGGCGGCAGCGGCCTGCTCGGCGATCAGACGGCGTAAGCGCGCGACACCGTTGGGGTCGATCAGCCGGCTTGCCGCCCGCGCCAGGGCGCATTCCACTGCCTCGCGCACAAAGCGGGCATTGGCGACTTCGCGCATCGAGATCTTCATGACATAGGTGCCGCGGCTCGGCAGGATCTGCACCAGCCCGGCCTCCGAGAGCTTGATGAAGGCCTCGCGCACCGGCTGCCGGCTTACGCCGAAGCGACCGGCGATCTCCTTCTCCGACAGCGCTTCGCCAGGGCGAAGTTCGCTGGCGATGATCGCCTGGCGCAGCGCCGCGACAAGCTGCGGCGCAATCGGATCGCGAAGGCGGAGCGAGATGTCCATGAGTCAAACTCCTCGGCCAGCCGCTGTAGATCATACCGGTATGGTGGCCTAACGGCAAACGCCGCCGGTCAGCCCTCGCGCCGCCTCAGCAGATAGGTGTCCATGATCCAGCCATTCTCGGCGCGGGCCGCCTCGCGCCTGCGGACGATCTCGTCCGAGATTTCGGCCAACGGCCCGGAAGCGAGGATCTCCTGCGGCGCGCCGAGATAGGCGCCCCACCAGATCTCGAGCCCGGCCGGATCGATCATGGCGAAAGCCTGCTCGCCGTCGAGCATGACGACGGTGCTGCCGGCTTCGTCGCGGAAGCCGCTCTCGGCGAGCTTGCGGCCAGTGGTGATGGCGACGGGCTCGCCGATCCGGTTCAGCACCAGCCGATGCGCCGCCGCCAGCGCCTGGACGCTGGTGATGCCGGGGATGACGTCGTAGTCGAACGCCAATCCGCGTGCGCGCACGGCCTCGATGATGCGCAGCGTGCTGTCGTAGAGCGACGGATCGCCCCAAACGAGAAGCGCGCCAGTCTGGTCCTCGCCGAGCTCTTCAAGGAACAGGCGCTCATAGCTCTCGGCCAGCGCCGCATGCCAGTCGTCGACGCTGCCGCGATAATCGTCGCCCGCCGCAGCGCGCTTCGGCACAGAAAGCGGCACGGTGCGCCAGTCGTCACGCTCGATATAACGCCGGCAGATCTCCTCCCGTAGTTCGCGCAGGGCCGCCTTCTCGGCGCCCTTGTCCGGCACGAAGACGACATCGGCGGTGTTGAGCGCCTTGATCGCCTGGATCGTCATGTGCTCGGGATTGCCGGCGCCGATGCCGATGATCCTGATCCTGCGCATGGGCACCTCTGTTCCGTTAGAGGCGCCGCATAGCACGCAGGAGTATGCGACCGCTAACCCAGCAGATTGCGGATCGTGCGCATGAAGACGCGGGCGCCGGGCGCGATCAGCGCGTCGGGGAAGTCATAGTCGGGATTGTGCAGCGGCGGCGTGTTCTCGCCCGAGCCGAGCAGGAACATCGCCGATTTCGACGAGCGTCCAAACAGCCCGAAATCCTCGGAGCCGCGCTGCGGCGGCGTCTCGCCATGGCCGATGCCCTCCTCGTCGCAGGCACGACGCAGATGCGCCACTGCCTCGGGATCATTCTCGCAGTGATGGAAGACGTCGTGATAATCCATCGCCACGGAGAGCCCGCCGGCGGAAGCCGCATCGCGCACCAACGCCTCGGCCTCGGCGCAGAGCGAGCCCATCAGGGAATCGCTGAGCGTCCGCAGCGTCGCCCAGAGCTCGGCCCGGCCGGGCGTGATGCCGAAGGCCGGCTCGCCCATGCTGGCATGGGTGACGGTGACGAGGCGGTAATTGCCCTCGAGGGCGCCGCCCTGCCCGAGCGCGGTCAGCTCCGGCATCAGGCGGGCGAGCGCCTTCATCGGCGAGATCGCGTGCTCGGGCGTCGCGGCATGCGAGGTGTGGCCAGTCAGCACGATTTTCAGGCCGCGCGAGGCGCAATTGGCCGGGCCTTCCGAGAGCCGGATCGCGCCGAGCGGCAAACCGGGCTTGTTGTGCAGCGAGAAGGAGAAGTCGGGCGCGATCTCCTTAAACTTGGGATCGGCGATCACGGCGGCGGCGCCAGCGCCAGTCTCCTCGGCCGGCTGGAACAACAGGATGGCACGCCCGCGCTGCGGCCGCTGCCGGCCGAGCCCGCGCGACAGCGCCGCGACGGTGGTCATATGGCCGTCATGGCCGCAGAGATGGCCCTTGCCCGGCACCTGCGAAGTATGCGGCACGCCGGAGAGGTCCTCGATCGGCAGGGCATCGAGCTCGGAGCGGATCAGGACGGTCGGGCCGGGCTCAGTGCCTTCATAGATCGCGGCGACGCCATGGCCGCCGAGATCAGTGACGATGCGGTCGGGCGCGCTCGGCGTGAGGAAGCCGACGATCGCTTTTGCGGTCTCGCGTTCCTCGCCGGAAATCTCCGGCGCGCGGTGGAGAGCGTGACGGAGCTCGATCAGCTCGACCATGTCGGAATTGGTGAGAAACATGCCTGGAGCTTCCTCGGATGATTTGGTCCGAGCTTGGCCAGCACGCGGGCCGGGTTCAACCCCCGCCGCCGCCCGGCACTGGCAGGCGGCCATGCATCCCGCTCACGCCGCCAGCAACCCCAGCGCCCGCTCGATGCGCGAGCAGCCGCCGCGGCCGCGCGCCTTGCGATAGGCACGGCTGAGGCGGCCGCTGGCATAGGCGTCGACGACGATGGCGTGGACATAGCTCTTGCGCACCACGGCCGGCGTGTTGACCAGCCGTTCGGCGATGGCGCGCATGATGTCGGCGAGCTGGCGCTTGCGACCGCGCTCGCTGGCGGCGATCTCGGTCGAGAGCAGGAGCTCGGCCGCAGCGGCATTGGCGGCGAGCATACGCAGGTCCTTGCTCGATATCGGCAGGCCTGCCGCCTCTTTCAGATAGGCGTTGATGTCGGCGGCGTTGATGGCGGCGACCGAACCGTCCCCGGCGCGGTACTGGAACAGGCGCTTGCCCGGCAATGTCTTCAATCGCGTCAGTGCGCGGGCGAGCGGAGCATCATCACGCCCGCAGACGATGTCCTTGCCGCCCTTGCCGCGAAAGGCTAGCGCAACATGCCTGCCGGTGACGGAGACGTGGCGCTTGAGCAGGGTCGAAGCGCCGTGGCTGCCATTGGTGCGGGCATAGACCTCGTTGCCGACGCGGATATGGCAGCGATCGATGATGGCGGCGGCACAGGCGAGCGCCTTGCCGCGGGAGAGCGTGCGGTCCTTAAGGTCTGCGGCGATGCGCTCGCGCAGCTTCGGCAAGGTATCGATCAACCGGCCGAGGCGCTTCAACTTGCGGCGCTCGCGCACGCGCTCCCAATCGGGATGATAGCGATGCTGGCTGCGCCCGGCCTCGTCGCGGCCGATCGCCTGGAGATGAGCGCGCGGATCGCTGGCGATCAGCACATGCTCATAGGCCGGAGGGATCGCCAAAGAGCGGATGCGCGCCAGCGTCTCCTCGTTGATGATCTTGCCGCCTTCGGCGTCGCGATAGCCGAAATTGCGGCCGACGCGGACGCGGCGGATGGTGAGATCGTCGACGCTCAGGCGGCGCAGGCGGCCCTTGCTCGCCGCGGCGCTTCCCTTGCCCTTGGTGACCATTCAGCGCCTCCGCAGCTCGACCGGCTGCGGAGGAATGCGGGAGGCCGCGCGTTGTTCCGGCCTAGCGCTTCGCCCGCGCCACGATCTGCGTCGGATTGACGAAGCGCAGCGCGATGATGAGCCAGATCAGCGTCGTCACCATATAGATCACCGCCATGGCGTCGATCGACTGCACGGCGCGCACGCCGGCGGCGAAGACCGCGTAGTAGAGCGCGACCACCAGCGTCTGGCTGGTCGGGCCGGCGGTGAGGAAGGTCAGCTCGAACATCGCGATCGTGCGCACCAGCACCAGCAGCAGCGCGGCAAGGATGCCGGGCATCAGCAACGGCAGCAGGATGTAGACGAAGAGCTTGAAGGTGTTGGCGCCGAAGACGCGCGCCGCCGCCTCGATCTTGGTGTCAATCTGCTCGATGAACGGGATCATCACCAGAATGACGAAGGGCACCGTCGGCACGAGATTGGCGAGCACCACGCCCGACATCGAGCCGGCGAGCCCGGTGCGATAGAGCACCGTCGCGAGCGGGATGCCGAAGGTGATCGGCGGCACCAGCAAAGGCAGCAGGAAGAGCAACATCACCAGCTTCTTGCCGGGGAAGTCACGCCGCGCCAGCGCATAGGCGGCGGGTACGCCGATCAGCCCCGAGAGGAAGACGACGAGGAAGACGATCTGGAAGGTGACCGTCAGCACGTCGCCGAGCTGGAACTCGCTCCAGGCGGCGCCATACCAGCGCGTCGTCCAGCCGTCCGGCAGCCAGGAGCGCAGCCAGCGCGTCGAGAACGAGCTCGTCACCACCGCCGCGATCATGCCGAACAGGTTGACGATGAAGAAGCCGATCAGCGTCCAGTTGGCCGCGGCCCAGAGCTTGGTGGAAAGGCGGGTGTCCTTGACCATCGGATCAGCCCTTCCCGCCGCCGGCCGGGCCGCGATAGAGCATCCCGCGCAGGCCCAGAACCGCGACGACGATGGCGAGCTGGACCACGCCCATGATCATCGCGACGGCCGAGGCCATCGAGTAGTCGTATTCCTCGAAGGCGGCCTGGTAAGCGGCGATCGAGATGACGCGCGTCGGCCCTGCCGGCGCACCTAGCAGCACCGCCGAGGGGAAGACCGAGAAGGCCTGGACGAATGACAGGCAGAAGGTGATCGCCAGCCCGGGCAGCAGCAGCGGCAGGAGGATATGCTTGAAGCGCTCCCAAGGTCCCGCGCCAAGCGTCGCACCAGCCTGCTCCAGCGCCGGGTCGACGCCGCTGAGATAGGACAGCGTCAAGAGGAAGGTGAAGGGAAATCCGGTGATGACCAGCGAGATCATCACGCCCCAGTAATTGTGCAGCAGCTTCACCGGGCTTGAGATCAGGCCGATCGCCATCAGCGTCCGGTTGAACCAGCCTTGCGGGCCGAGATAGTTCAGCAGCCCTTCCGCAACCAGCACGGTGCCGAGCGTGATCGGAATCACCAGGATGGTGGTGAGCAGGCGCTGGTTCTTCATCAGCCGGACGCGGAAGGCGATCGGGATCGCCAGCAGCAGCGTCAGGATCGTCACCGGCATGGCGAGCCAGAGCGTGGTCGCGATCGTGCCGTAAAGGAAGGAATCCGAGAAGAAGCGCTGGTAGTTCGCCAGCGCCCCGCCCGCCTTCGGATTGAAGGACAGGAACAGCCCGTAGAAGAACGGGTAGATGAACAGCGCCAGCAGGAAGATCACCGCCGGCAGGACGAGCATGGTGAGCCCGTCGAGGCCGCGCGCGGCGAGGCGCTGCTTGAGCGGAATCTCGGCGGTGCTCGACGCCGCGCCAGATAGCGTGCTCATGCGCCCTCTCCGAAGACGAGGACGCGATCCGGAGCTGCGGCGAGGCGGATTTCGGTGCCGGGCGCGATGCGGCTATCGGCTAGGAAGGTCAGCGGCGTGTCATCCGCCATGCGGGCAAAGCCGACGAATTCGCGGCCATGGAACTCAGTCGAGACGACCTTGGCGGCGAGCCCCGGCGCGCCATCCGCGACCGGATGCAGGTCTTCGGGGCGGATCGAGATATGGGCGCCCTGCCCGGCCGCGACCTGCGACCTCGTACGTCCGGTGACGCCGACCTCGCCGCATGTGACCGTCGCCTGCCCGTCAGTGACGGAGGCGACGCGGCCGGCGACCTTGTTGCGGAAGCCCATGAACTCCGCGACATCGAGATGGTCCGGCCGCGAGAACAGGTCCTCCGGCCCGCCGACCTGACGGATCTGGCCATCACGCATCACCACGATCCGGTCGGCGAGCGAAAGCGCCTCCTCCTGGTCGTGGGTGACGTAGATCGTGGTGGCGCCGAGCGTGTTGTGGATGCGCCGGATCTCGGCGCGCATCTCGAGGCGCAGCTTGGCGTCGAGGTTCGATAGCGGCTCGTCCATCAGCACGAGCGGCGGCTGCACCGCGATGGCGCGGGCGATGGCGACGCGCTGCTGCTGGCCGCCGGAGAGCTGGCCAGGCAGCTTCGTCTCCTGGCCCTGCAGGCGGACCAGCGCGACGGCTTCCGCGACGCGGCGTTCGCTCTCCGCCTTGGCCATGCCGCGCATCTTGAGGCCGAAGCCGATGTTCTTCTTCACGGTCATATGCGGGAAGAGCGCATAGCTCTGGAAGACCATGCCGAAGCCGCGCTCCTCGGGGCGGAGCGGATCGATGCGCTTCTCGTCGAGCCAGATGCCGCCGCCGGTCGCAGGCAGGAGGCCGGCGATCAGGTTCAGCGTCGTCGACTTGCCGCAGCCGGAGGGGCCGAGCAGCGCGATGAACTCGCCCTGCTTGATCGTCAGCGAGACGTCCTTGACGGCATTATGCGTCCCGAAGTCGCGGCAGAGCCGGTCGAGCCTGAGTTCGCGGAAATTCGCGGCATGTATCGACATGAAGGACCATCGAGTTCGAACGGATTGGCGGTCAGCTGCCGGCAGGCGACAGCAAGGCGGCAGGCCGGTCAAGAACCGGCCTGCTCGTTGATTTCAGCAGAGGCTATTTGCGCTTGGCGCCGCCGACCTGCTCGTCCCAGATGCGGAAGGCGACGACCATCTTGTCGGGGTCGAGCGGCGTCTCCATCGGGTTCTCGGCGATCAGCTTGTCGTATTCCGGACGACCGTATTCCTCGATCGCCTTGCGGCTGGCCGCCGGCGCCATCGAAAGCGGCACGTCCTTCACCGCCGGACCCGGATAGAAGTAGCCCTCGTCATAGGTGTAGGCCTGCTGCTCCGGCGTCAGCATGTGACGGATCAGGTCGAGGAGCACTGCGAGCTTCTCGTCGGAGACGCCCTTGGGGATCATCATGTACTGGGCGTCGGTGACCCAGTGGAAGCCCTTCAAGGTCTGGATCTTGGCTTCCTTCGGCACGACACCCAGCACGCGCGGATTGATGTCCCAGCCCGTCGTCGAGACGATGATGTCGCGCGAGCCGTCGCCGAGCTCCTTCATCGTCGCGCCGGTGCCGCCGGGATAGTATTCGATGTTCTCGCCCAGGGCCTTGAGATAGGCCCAGGTCTTGTCCCAGCCCTTGGCCGGATCCTTGGGATCGCTGTCGCCGAGAATATAGGGCAGGCCCATAATGAAAGTCCGGCCTGGGCCGGAGTTGGCCGGGCGGGCATAGAGGAAGCGGTTCTTGTTCTGGCGCGCCCAGGCAAGCAGCTCCTCGGCCGTGGTCGGCGGCGTCTTGACCTTGTCCGGCATGTATTCGAGCAGCGGGCCCGACGGATAATAGACCATCGCCATCCCCTGGCCACGCCCGAGATTGTGCATGGCGAGCGCAGGCTTGAGGAAGACCTCCTCAGGCTTCGGCAGATCGGAGGCGAAGCGCGGCAGCAACTCGACCCAGAGCTTCTGGTCGATGCCGGCCGAGAGCACATCCAGGCCGCCGATGACGAAATCGATATCGACGCGGCCGGCGTCCTGCTGCGCCTTCAACTTGGCCGGCAGCTCGGGAGCGGGAGCCTTGGTGAAGGTCATCCGCGAGACGAGCTTGGGGTTGCCCTTGGCGTAGTTCTCCAGCGGAGCCTGTACCAGAGCGAGCGCGCCGCCGACGTCGATGATGCTGAGCGCGACGGGCGAGGTCGGCAGCTTGAGCCCCTGCGCGAATGCGCCGGGCGCGGCGGCCATACCGGCCACACCAGCGACGCCGCCGAGGAATGTCCGACGATGGATAGTGTCCTGAGCCATGATCTCCCCTCCCGGCGGCCTTGCCGCCCGTTGTTTCCCCAGCCCGTTAGCGCGCGCTCTTGCGGCACTTTTAGCACCGGCGCTTATTGAAATCGCGGCATTCGGAGTTGACGCCCCCGTATAGGCCGGTATCCTAGTATACTAGTGAACAAGAGCTTGGCAATGGGCATCGCCGCGGCGAGACAGAGCACCGACCAGATCTACCGGGCGCTGCGCGGCGACGTGCTGAACGCGGTACTGCGTCCGGGCGAGGCGATCTCGGAAGCGCGCATGGCGCTGCAATTCGGCGTCAGCCGGACGCCGGTGCGCGAATCGTTCAAGCGGCTGGTCGAGGACGGCTTCCTCGTCGTCGTGCCGCAGGTCGGCACCTTCATCGCGCCGATCGACCTCGCCGCGGTCTATGACAGCCAGTTCGTGCGCGAGACGCTGGAGTGCCGCACGGTCGTGCTGGCGGCGCAGAACATCGACGACGCCGGGAAGGCCAACCTCGCCGCGCTGATCCAGCAGCAGGAACAGGCGCTCGCGGAGGGCGACCGGCCCAGCTTCTTCCGCGGCGACGAGGAATTCCATGCCGAGCTGGCGCGTCTCTCCGGCCACCCGTCGGTCTGGAACCTGATCGAGAGCGTCAAGGCCCAGCTTGACCGCGTTCGCTGCCTGTCGCTCGACACCGGCGGCTGGTCCGAGATGATCCTGGGCGAACACCGCCAGATTGCCGAAGCTGTCAGCGCCGGCGACGAAGCCAAGGCCGAGCGGACCATGCGGGCGCATCTGCGCACCGTCTTCGACGCCATCGAGACGATCGCGCGCGACCATGTCGACGCCTTTGCCGCAAGCGGCGGGCTCAGCAAACCCACCTGACGACGGCCACGCAGCAGGCCGCCTCCTAAGAAGACTCGGACGAGGAAACGCGACGATGGAAGAGACCTGGCGCTGGTTCGGCCCGGACGATGTGGTGACGCTCGCCCAGGCCCGGCAGGCGGGCGCGCGCGGCATCGTCAACGCGCTCCATCAGATCCCCTATGGCGTGGTCTGGAGTGTCGAGGAGATCGAGACGCGCAAGGCGATCATCGAGCAGGACAAAAGCCTCGGGCTGCGCTGGTCGGTAGTCGAGAGCCTGCCCATCCACGAGGACGTCAAGATCGGCGAAGGCGACCTCGAGAGCATCCTCGCCAATTACCGCCAGTCGCTGCGCAACCTCGCAGCCTGCGGCATCGAGGTGGTCTGCTACAACTTCATGCCGGTGCTGGACTGGACCCGGACCGACCTCGCCCAGCCTTTGCCCGGCGGCGGCACGGCGCTGCGCTTCAACCTGCATGAATACGTCGTCGTCGACCATTTCATGCTGCAACGGCCGGGCGCCGACGAAGGTCATTCCGCCGAGGTGATGGACAAGGCCAGGGCCTGGTTCGAACGCTCATCGGAGGCCGACCGGGCCAAGCTGATGGCCAATATCATGGCCGGCCTGCCCGGCGCCTATGATCGCTACGACGTGGCGGGCCTGAAGCGCATCCTCGCGCGCTATGCCGAAATGAGCCATGACGGGCTGCGCGCCAATCTCAAGCGCTTCCTCGAGGCGGTGATCCCGACCGCGGAAGAGGTCGGCATCCGTATGTGCATCCATCCGGACGACCCGCCGCGGTCGCTCTTCGGCCTGCCGCGCATCTGCTCGAACGAAGACGACATCGCCTTCATCCTCGGCGCGGTCGACAGCCCCTCGAACGGGCTTACCCTCTGCTCCGGCTCGCTCGGCGCCAATCCGAAGAACGACGTGCCGGGGATCGCGCGGCGCTTTGCCGACAAGATCTGGTTCGCGCATCTGCGCAATGTCGCCAAGGATCCGGACGGCTCGTTCATGGAGGCCGAGCACCTCGGCGGCGACACCGACATGGTCGCGCTCGTCGATGCGCTGATGGCCGAGCAGACACGGCGCAAGGCCGCGGGCTGGAAGCACTGGCGCATCCCGATGCGCCCCGACCACGGCCATGAATTGCTCGACGACGCCAGCAAGGGCTCGTTCCCGGGCTATCCGGCGGTCGGGCGCCTGCGCGGGCTGGCGGAACTGCGCGGCGTGATGACGGCGCTTTCGAGCGTCAAGGGGTATGCGAGCTGAGGCGAGCTATCCTGGCGATCGTTCAGAACCGGCGCGCGGCAACGATGCTCAAGCTCGACCACCTGACGGTCATCGCTCCCACACTGCCCGAGGGCGTCGCGCATGCGCGGGCCTGCCTCGACCTCGATGTGCCGTTCGGGCAGCGCCATCCTTATATGGGTACGCACAACCATCTGCTTCAGCTCGGCGACACGACCTATCTGGAGATCGTCGCCCTCGATCCGCAGGGCGATGGGCCAGGCCGCCCGCGCTGGTTCGGTTTGGACAATCAGCGGCAGGTTCGGGCGGATTGGGATGCCGGCCGGCGCCTGCGCGGCTGGGTGGCCAGGACCGACACGATCGATACCGTCATTGCCGGTCGCGGAAGCATTTTCGGGAAGAAGGTCGCCCTGCCCTGGGCCGAGCCGTTATTTGATTTCGCCATCCCCGAAGACTGCTCGCTTCCGCTTGATGGCGCCGCGCCGTCTATCATCGATCGGCGCGGCAAGCGCCGCTCGATGGCGACGATAGCGGATCTGGGCGTCCGGCTCCGCTCGTTCGCTCTCGAACATCCGGACGCGACCGCCATCACGAAGCTTTACCAGGAGCTCGACATCGATCGCCCGCCTATGATCGTTCAAGGCAGCGAGCTGCGCTATCGCGCGCAGATCGAAACGCCGGCGGGCGCGAGAGAATTGTCCTGAAGGGATAGCGGAATTCGCGAGAGTTCGGACCCCTGCCAGCCTCTAGCGGCTTACCGCAGCACGTATCCCGCCTCGGTCAGCGGCGCGTATTCGTAGCGGCAGTTCCATTCGTAGAGGCCGCCCTCACCGATGCTCATCCGGTTCATCAGCAGGGCCTCGCGCAGCGCCGCCCCGCCGGGGCGGCTGACGCGGATGACGTGAAACCAGAGGCGGTGATAATTGACCTCGACCAGCTCGCGGATGAAGCGGTTGTGCGAACTGCGCCCGAGATCGCGGCCATAGGTGCGGATGCGCTGGTAGAGCGTTACCGGCGCCTTGCCGATATATTTCGGATAGAAGGTTTCGCGCTGGATATAGCCGATCTCGTAGACGCCAGGGACCTGCAGATAGGTCTCGTATTCCTTGTACTCGGATAGCTTCATCGAGTCGGACCAGCGCGCCATCGTCCTCTCCCCTTACCCGCAGGCTGAAATTCTAGGTTGCAGCGACGTGGCCGGCAACCGGCGAGGTAGATCAGCCCAGAATGCGCTGATCCGCCAGATGCACCAGCCTGCCCCCGGCGATCGTCGCGACGACGCGCGGCTGTGGCTCCGGCGCGATCAGCACGAGATCGGCGCGCTTGCCGGGCGCGATGACACCGCGATCGGAGAGCCCTAGTGCCTCCGCCGGACCCTGCGAGACCAGCCGCCAGGCGGTGGCAAAATCCGCGGCGCCCTTGCGCGTCAGGATGAAGGGCGCGAGCGGCAAGGCGGGGTAGTAGTAGTCCGAGGCCAGGATGGTGCAGAGCCCCTCACGCACCATCGCCTCGGCGGCCGGGCAATCGAGATGCGAGCCGCCGCGCACCACGTTCGGCGCGCCGAAGACGATCGCCTCGCCATGGGCGGCGGCCTCGCGTGTCGTCGCCTCGTTAACCGGGAATTCGGCGACAGTGACGCCGAGGCCGCGATACCAGCGCCGCATCTCAGGCGTCATGTCGTCATGCGACATCACGGGGACACCCGCAGCGCGCGCCGCTGCGGCGAGCCGCTCGACCGAGCCCGGCACCTCGTCCTTGCGCGCCCAGACATTCTCGGCCAGCGCCATGAAGTCCTCATGCGTCAGCCCGGTGCGCTCGACCATCTTGGCGATTTTGCCCGGTCGGCTGCTCGATTTCAGGATGCCGCCGGTGTGGTCGTTGAAGGCGAGCACGCCGACGCGCCCAGCGCCGAGCCAGTCGATGATCTCGGCCTCGGCGTCGAGATTGAAGGTCTCATGGCGCAGATGGAAGCGCGTGTCGGCGCCGAGCTCGGGTTTCAGCACCGCGATCCGCTCGACCAGTTGGCGGGCGTTGTCGGCGCCGCGCAGACCGGGTTCCCAGGACCAGGTGACGCCGTGGAAGGCCGTGGTGATGCCGCTCGCCAGGATGGCGCGGTCGGCGTCGCGCAAAGCGAGGTCGATGTCGAAGGAGACGCCCGGCCGCGGCATGATATGGCGCTCGAAGGCGTCGCCATGACAGTCGACGATGCCGGGCAGAACATAGAGGCCGGTGGCATCGAGGCGCAACGCGCCAACCGGAGCGCTACCATCGAGACCAAGGATGCTCTCCCCTTCCGTGACAAGATCGGCACGGATGAGCGCTTCGGTCAGCACCTCGCCGCCGGTGATATGCAGACTCATGCCCCGCCTCCGTCACTGAAAGGACGGCGCGCTTGGCTGTCTCTTATGACAGGGCGATGACGCCTGCCTCAGCTAGCGAGGAGCGCGACGCCGGCCAGCAAGAGCCCACCACCAGCGACGCGGGCGAAAAGCGGCGCGCGGGTGGCGAGAGCGCCGGCCAGCAGGATGCCGACGAGGTGGAGCGCGGCCGTGGCGATGACGAAACCGGCAGCATAAGCGACACCGCTGGCATTCTCCGGCAGTTCGGCGCCATGGGCGAAGCCGTGGAAGATCGCGAGGATGCCGCAGGCGAGTGTGCCTGCAGCGAGCGGCGGCGAGGCCTTCAGCGCGACCGCGGCTCCAAGGATGATCACCGAGAAAGCGATGCCCGTCTCGACGCCCGGCAGCGCGCCGCCGGACATGCCCCAGGCGCCGGCCAGCGCCATCGTGCCGACGAAGGCCGCCGGATAGGCGATGCGCGCCTTGCCGCCGACGAGCCCGGCCCAGAGGCCGACCGCGACCATGGCCAGCACATGGTCGAGCCCGGTCAGCGGATGCATCAGGCCGTGGACGAAGCCATCGACCGGCCCGGCGCCGGTATGGGCGAAGGCCGGAGCCGAAACGAGGGTCAGCAGCATGGCAAGAGATCCGGTCGCGCGCATCGTCAGGTCCTATCTTCAGCTCTGGGCCAGCGCTTTCAACCCGCCGGCGGTCTCGATGAAGTCGACGACCAGGTCAACGCCCTCCCCCGCCCGCGTATTGGTGAAGGCATAGGGGCGCTTGCCACGCATGGTCTTCGAATCCCGATCCATCACAGCAAGATCCGCGCCGACATGCGGAGCGAGATCGGTCTTGTTGATGACGAGCAGGTCGGAACGGGTAATGCCGGGGCCGCCCTTACGCGGGATCTTCTCGCCGGCGGCGACGTCGATCACGTAGATCGTCAGGTCTGCGAGTTCTGGCGAGAAGGTCGCGGCGAGATTGTCGCCGCCGGATTCGATCAGGATCAGGTCGAGCGAGGGGAACTTGCCGCGCATCTCCGCGACGGCGGCGAGGTTGATCGAGCAGTCCTCGCGGATCGCGGTATGCGGGCAGCCGCCAGTCTCGACGCCCATGATCCGCTCCTCCGGCAGCGCACCGGAGACGGTCAGGATGCGGGCATCCTCCTTGGTGTAGATGTCGTTGGTGATGGCGCAGATCTCGTAACGATCGCGCATGCGCTTGCAGAGCGCCTCCATCAGCGCGGTCTTGCCGGAGCCGACCGGGCCGCCGATGCCGACGCGCAAGGGGCCGTGTGGAGAGCGGGTCATCGATCAGGGTCCTTGCAGGAGCAGCACCGCATAGCCCGCGGCGATCAGCAGGCAGAGCGGCGAGTAATAGCGGCGATCATAGCTGGCGAAAGGCTCGCGCGGATGCAGTCGCCGCCAGGCCGGCAGGAAGCCGGCCACGCCGCGAAGCAAGAACACCGCCATGATCGCGAAGCCGCCAAGCTGGAGCAGAGGTCGCAAGGCGGCGGTGCCGGACGTCCCGATCAGAAGCAGCGGCCAGATCGCCGTCACGGCAATCGCCAGCGCGACCAGCAGGCACAAGCCGGGCGACGGCATGCGCCTGGCCTGCGCATTGCCGATGACGGTGTCGATCAGCTCTTCCTCTGACGCTGCCGGCCAGAGACCACCTCGCCCCCAATAAGCGTGCAGGCCGGCGATGGCGGCCAGGAGGAGCGCCAAAACGATGGCGATGACGGGGATCATGAGCGGAACAGCCGCGAATATTGCGTCTCGTGCCGCAAGCTCGCGAGGTCGGAGCGGAAGACGCAGCCACCGAGATCGTCGAGCGCCATGGTCTCCGCCCGGACCGCCGCCTCGCGCAAGACCGGCGTCAGCCGGGCGATGACTCTCTGGCCATCGGTCTGGCCGACCATGCCGAGCCGGACGGCGGCCGAGACGAGGTTCGCGACGAAGGCGAGCGCGAAGGCCTCGAGCGATGGCTGCAGCGGCAGGCCGTGGCCGCTGGCAGCAACCGCGACGGCGACCGGATAGGCGACATCGCCCGGCCAGGCGGCGCGCAGCGCGTCGATGGATGCGCAAGGCCAGGAGGCGGCGATCGCGGAGACGAAGGCATTGCCCTGGGTCACCGTCTCGAGCCGACGCTCGGCCGAGTTCGCCAGAGCGAGCGCCAGTTCAGCGATCTCCCGCAACGCCTTGGCGTCACCCTCGCCGCTGGCGCGCCAGGAAGCCGCGAAGAGGATGAGGTCGTTGCGCAGTGCGCCGTGCTCGACCAGCGCATCGAGCCAGTCCGCGAGCCCTTCGGCGTCAGTGAGGTCGCCGACCTCGAAGGCCCATTCCAGCCCGTGCGAATAGGCGAAGCCGCCGACCGGGAAAGCTGGCGAGAGCCAAATCATCAGGGGCAGGAGCGCGCCCTGCATGGCTCAGTGGTCGTGCTTATGGCCCTTGTGGCCATGCTCATGGCCGTGATGGCCATGGTCATGCTTGTGGCCGTGGTCGTCGTGGTGATCGTGGCCGCAGCCGCAGGACGCACCATGGGCGTGCTCGGGCGTGTGATGATGCTCTTGGCCATGATCATGGCTGTGGCCGGCATGGGAATGACCATGGTCGTGGCCATGCTCATGGCCGTGATCATGATGGGCGTGACCGTGATCATGGCCGCAATCGGCGTGATCATGGTCGTAGGCGCCGCGTTCCGGCTGGAACGGCCGCTCGATCTCGCTCATCGTGCAGCCCTGGCCGCGGACCATCTCGGCCAGCACATGGTCGTGCTCGATATAGATCGCGTCGCTGGTGATCTCGGCCGGGGTGTGGCGGTTGCCGATATGCCAGGCGACGCGCATCAGCCGCAGCGGGTTCTCGGCGGTGATCTCGATCAGCTTCTGCGCCGCCGCCTTGATCAGGACGAGCGAGCCGTCCTCGAGCTTGACCGCGTCGCCATCGCCTAGCGCGGTCGGCTTGTCGAGGTCGAGCAGGATGTCGCTCCCGCCATCGCCTTTCAGCGCGACGCGGCGGCGGTTGCGGTCCTCATGGTCGAGGGTCAGGGTCTCGACAACCCGGTCCTGCTTGACCGCGGCCTTGCGGACGACGGAGATGGCGCGCTGCATGACGAAAACCCGTAGCGTGATGGATCAGAGGCGATCGACCGATCGCGGTTCCACCACTTCGATCACCGGAGCGGCGCTGACGCAAGTCCCGACGATGGCGAGGAACGACTGGAGGTGCGGCTCCCGCATATGCCGGTCGATATCGACACGCGCCTCCCAGCTCTCGAAGCTGACGAACTGGCCGGGCTCGGTCGCGCTTTCATAGATGTCGTAGCCGAGGCAGCCCTGCTCGCGACGCGTTGCCGCAATGCAGTCGCGCGCCGCCGCGAGGAAACGGTCGCGTTCCCCCGGATTGACCTTGGCGCGGGCGATGACGAGGACGGGATCGGACATGCCAGGCGGGTCTCCACAGTTGCAGGCCCATCCAATACGCAGGGGATGCGCCTTCGGATGTACCGCTCAATCGATTAGCCGCATAAATATCTCTGGCCCGCCGTTCGGTGAGCCTGTTAGATCGGCCGGTCAATAAACGAGGGGATCTCATGCTCAGAATTTCAGCACGCCGCGCACGCAATTTCGGCAGCGCCCTGGCCGGGCTTTGCTTAGCGGCGGCGCTACCACTGGCCGCCCAGGCTCAGACGACGCTGGAGCGGATCAAGCAGCGCGGCCAGTTGATCTGCGGGACGAGCCAGGGCGTCGCCGGCTTCTCGCTGCCCGATGCGCAGGGGCAATGGCGCGGTTTCGACACCGATCTCTGCCGGGCACTGGCCGCGGCGATCTTCAACGACCAGGAGAAGGCGAAGTACATCTCGCTGGCCTCGAAGGACCGGCTGACGGTGCTGCAGAGCAGCGAGATCGACGTGCTCTCGCGCACCACGACCTGGACGCTCGGCCGCGACGCGGGCTTCGGCCTCAACTTCACCGCGATCAACTATTTCGACGGCCAGGGCTTCCTCGTCCGCAAGAGCACCGGCGTGAAGGATGTCAAGGCGCTCAACGGCGCCTCGATCTGCGTGGCGCAAGGCACCACGACGGAGCTCAACCTCGCCGACTATTTCCGCAATCACGGCATGAAATACGAAGTGATCGCCTATGCCGGCCTCGACGAGACCATCCAGGCCTATGAGGCCGGGCGCTGCGACGCCTACACCACCGACCTGTCGCAGCTCGCGGCCAACCGGATGAAGCTCAAGGCCCCGGCCGAGCACGACCTGCTGCCCGAGATGATCTCGAAGGAGCCGCTCGGCCCCTGGGTTCGCCAGGGCGACGATGCCTGGTTCGATATCGTGCGCTGGACGGTCTACGCCATGCTGAACGCCGAAGAGTTCGGCATCACCCAGGCCAATGTCGAGGAGATGGTGAAGTCGAGCAATCCCGAGATCAAACGCCTGCTCGGAGCTGAGGGCAAGTTCGGCGAGAGCCTCGGCCTGAGCAATGACTGGGTGGTCCGCATCGTCAAGGCGGTCGGCAATTACGGCGAGAGCTTCGACCGGCATCTCGGCGCCAAGTCGCCGCTCAATCTGCCGCGCGGCATGAACCGGCTGTGGACGCAGGGCGGCCTGCAATACGCGCCGCCGGTGCGGTGATTCAAGGTTCGAGGCCGAGCATCGCCAAAGAGCGCTCGATCGGCCTCGACCAGCCATCCCGGCCACGTCGCATGGCGTCGGCCAGCGCATCCTGCCAGGCGTAAGGCGCGTCGGCGCGCAGCAGTTCGATCATCGCCCCTGCCTGTGCAAGGTCCTTGCGGCTTTTGACGATCTCATGCGCGCCGCGCCTTTGCGCGACGATGAGCTTGTGGACCGCAAACCGGCCGGGCTGAGGCAACATTACTGGCACGCCCGCGCCGTGGAGCGCGACGGCCGGAACCGGATCGACGATCAGCCAGTCGAGATGCTGGAGGGGCGTCGCGCCGGCGGCGAGCCCCTTGAGCGGCATCGGGTCGCGATCGCTGCGGCGGCGCTGCGGTGTCAACAGATCGACGACGAAGCCCTGCGCGTCGCGAAAGCGCGAAGGCGGCGCTTTCGGATCGAGCCCTGGCACGGCGGAAAAGCTCGGCTCGGCCCGCCGCAGGATCGCCAGCATGCTGTCGCCCTGGATATCCGCGTCGAGAGCCAGGTCGGCGGTGGCGAGGTCGAGATCCTGCGTCATCACGGTCGCAGCCGGCAGGATGGCGCCGAGCAGCGGCGGATAGCACTGATAGGCCGCCGTGCCGACCAGCACGGCTCCACGCCGGAAGAGGCCGGCATGGGCGACGGAATCAGCCACCTTGCCAAGCGCGGTCGTAGGCCCAGGGATGAGGCGGCGCAGCGCCGCCACCAGACGGCGGCGCTCTTCCCGGCGCGCCATTTCGGCGCGAGCAGCTTCGGCACGCACGAGCACTTCGGGATCATCGGCACGACCAAGGTGCTCAACCGTACGGCTCGTGCCAACCCAACGCTGGAGCCTCAAATAGCGGATGCCGGCAACCGTCGTCGCCACCACCGTCGCTTCATCCGGCGAGGCTGTCGCAACCTGCTGCTGCAGGTCGGCATAGAGCGTCTGGATATTGAGCGGAATGCGCTGCATCCCGATTTAGTAGCACAAACCGGTATCTGTGCTACTAAATCGGGATGCAGTATTTCCGCGCTTCTTCAAATCGCGGGAATGCGCCAGCTCTTTGTTTTATCGCATTTTCTTCACGCGAACCGGTGTCCACTTCGCTTGAAAATGCTCCAGCTTTCAGCGCGGCAGCGCCTTCACCTCTTCGTCGAATTTCTTCAGGAGGCGCGAGCGCTCGGCCGGGCTGCCCCAGCGCGGGGTGTCGTAGTCGATCAGCTTGATCTCCTCGAATTTCGGCGCGTCGGGTGAGAGCTTGGAGTTCCTGTTCGAGGGGATCGAGTTGATCTTGAGCTTGGCGTTGATGTCCTGCGCCTCCGGCGAGAGCGTGAAATCGACGAATTTGCGCGCCGCTTCAGGATTCTTGCCGCCCTTGATCACCGAGACCGAGCCGGTCTCGTAGCCGGTGCCCTCGCAGGGGGCGACGATGCCGATCGGCGCGCCCTGCAGCTTCTGCGTCAGCATGTCGTGCATGAAGGCGATGCCGACCGCCGTCTCGCCGAGCGCCGTCGCCTTGACCGGGGCGATGCCGGACTTGGTGTACTGGCTGATGTTCTTGTGCAGGCTCTTGAGGAAGTCGAAGCCCTTCTCCTCGCCGAGGCGCTGGACGGTCGTCGCCAGGAAGACATAGGCCGTGCCGGACGAGCTTGGATCGGCGATCTGGACCTCGTCCCTGAACTTGGGATCAAGCAGATCGGCCCAGCATTTCGGCTCGGCGAGCTTCTTGCCCTTCAGGGTCTCGAGATTGTAGCCGATGCCAAGCACACCGAGATAAATGCCGGAGGTGCGGAACTTCGACTGCTCGGCATGGCGCCTGGCCCAGTCGTGCAATTCGGCCAGCTTCGGCGATTTGTACTCGTCGAGCAGGCCCTCGTCGGCCGCCTGCAGATGCGGCTCGCCCGGCCCGCCCCACCAGACGTCACCGCGGGGATTGGTCGCCTCCGCCTTGACCTGGGCATAGACCTCGCCGGTGCTTTTGCGCACCATCTGGACCTTGATACCGGTTCCCTTCTCGAAGATCGAGGCGCCCTCGCGGCACTGCTCCTCGAGGATCGAACAGTAGACGGTGACCTGCCCCTGCGCCGCCCCAGGCGTCGCAAAGGCAGCGAGAGCCGAGCCGGCAAGCACAGCAGCATGGGAAAGACGGAACAAGGCAACCTCCCTGGACGGCTGATTTTCTTTAGCCGCCTACAAGAAAGAGAGGCCTCGCAGGTGTCAACCATAGAGGGCGCCCCGCCCCTCAGTGCCGCCGCGTCCGGTCCGGCAGCTTGTCGATCGCCTCGTCGGCGCCCTGATCCTTGCCGAGAACGCCTTCGCGCAAGACCTTCGTCGCCGCGTCCTGCTTCTTTTCAGGGGAGGTCTTCAGCGGTTTCGTTGCCCTGGTGGCTTCAAGACCGATCTCCTTCGGCTTCTTGCCGTCATTGCGGGCACTGGCGGCAAAGGTCGCGAGCGCTTCTGGCTGCTGGCCCTTGGGGCCTGCGGTCTTGGGCTTGGCCATGGTTCCCTCCCTGATCTGCGATGGGAGGGAACGTGGAGGTGGCCGGCGATGTTCCCGCCGGCTCCGCCGCTCAGAACAGGAAATACCGCTGCGCCAGCGGCAGCTCCCTGGCGGGCTCGCAGACCAGCAATTCGCCATCCGCCACCACCGCATAGGTCTCCGGATCGATCTGAATGTCCGGTGTGGCGTCGTTGTGGATCATGCTCTTCTTCGAGATACCGCCGCGGGTGTTCTCGACCGCAACCATCTCCTTGTCGGTACCGAGCTTGTCCTTCAACCCGTTTTCCATCGCCGCCTGCGAGACGAAGACCAGTGAGGTCGACGTCACCGCCTTGCCGAAGGCGCCGAACATCGGTCGGTAATGCACCGGCTGCGGCGTCGGGATCGAGGCGTTGGGATCGCCCATTGGGGCCGCCGCGATCGAGCCGCCCTTGACGACGAGATCGGGCTTGGCGCCGAAGAAGGCCGGCGACCAGACGACGAGATCGGCGAGCTTGCCCACTTCGATCGAGCCGATATGCCTGGATATGCCGTGCGAGATCGCCGGGTTGATCGTGTACTTGGCGACATAGCGCTTGGCGCGGAAATTGTCGGCGCCGGTGCCGGCATCCTCCGACAGAGGCCCGCGCTGGACCTTCATCTTGTGCGCGGTCTGCCAGGTGCGGGTGATGACCTCGCCGATGCGGCCCATGGCCTGGCTGTCCGAGGACATCATCGAGAGCGCGCCGAGATCGTGGAGGATGTCCTCGGCCGCGATCGTCTCCTTGCGGATGCGGCTCTCGGCGAAGGCGAGATCCTCGGGGATCGACGGGGACAAATGATGGCAGACCATCAGCATGTCGAGATGCTCGTCGAGCGTGTTGACGGTGAAGGGCCGGGTCGGATTGGTCGAGGAGGGCAGCACGTTCGGCAGCCCTGCGACCTTCATGATGTCCGGCGCGTGGCCCCCGCCCGCCCCTTCGGTATGGAAGGCGTGGATGGTGCGGCCCTTGATCGCCTTGATCGTGTCCTCGACGAAGCCGGACTCGTTCAGCGTGTCGGAGTGGATCATTACCTGGACGTCGTATTCGTCGGCGACCGAAAGGCAGTTGTCGATCGCGCCCGGCGTCGTGCCCCAATCCTCGTGCAGCTTCAGCGCACAAGCACCGGCCTCGATCATCTCGATCAGCGCGCCGGGCAGCGCCGCATTGCCCTTGCCGGCGAAGGCGAGGTTCATCGGGAAGGCTTCGGCCGCCCTGATCATCTGGCCGAGATGCCAGGGACCCGGCGTGCAGGTCGTCGCCAGCGTGCCATGGGCCGGGCCGGTGCCGCCGCCGAGCATGGTGGTCAACCCGCTCATCAGCGCATCCTCGATCTGCTGCGGGCAGATAAAGTGGATATGGCTGTCGAAGCCGCCGGCGGTGACGATCTTGCCCTCGCCGGCGATGACCTCGGTGCCAGGGCCGACGATGATCGTCTCGTCGGGTGCAAAATTGCCGAAGCCGGCCTGGATGTCGGGATTGCCGGCCTTGCCGATGGCGCAGATGCGGCCGGCCCTGATGCCGATATCGGCCTTCACGATACCCCAATGGTCGAGGATCAGCGCGTTGGTGATGACGGTGTCGACCGCGCCGTCGGCGTTCCTGACCTGTGACTGGCCCATGCCGTCGCGGATGACCTTGCCGCCGCCGAACTTCACCTCCTCGCCATAGGTGGTGAAATCCTTCTCGACTCTGATGATGAGCTCGGTGTCGCCGAGGCGGACGGTGTCGCCGGTGGTCGGGCCGAACATCGCGGCATAGGCATTGCGCGGAAAGGCGAAGGGCATGGCGGCCTCAGGTCGGAAGCGGCGAGAACAGATCGGGCATGGTGAGGGCGTCACCATCGAAGGTGAGCGTCGTCGCGCAGCCATATGCAAGATTCGACGCACCGATCAGGCAATCGGCAAAATCGGCCTTGCCCACTTCGAAAGCCTTTACCGCGCGCTCGACGAGATCGGCTTCCTCCACGGAGAATTCGGGCGCCTCCAGCAGATGCCGCAGCCAGAGCGCGATCTCGGCGCGCGGCCGGCGATAGACTCGCTTTAAGGTCCAGGCGAACTCGATCAGAACTAAGCGGCTGATGTGGAACGGACCAGCATCCCTGTCCTTCACGAGACGTTCGACGATAGCGGTTTGGCGCGCGTCGGTTCGATCGATGAAGCGCAAGATGACATTCGTATCCAGCGCCAGCATTACCGCGCAGAGCGCACGCGCGCTTCCTGCTCCTCCATGGCCTCGGCGACCGCGTCATCGATATCCGCCTGGGTCAGGGGCCTGCCCAGGGTCAGAGCCGGCATCGTCTCGCGCAGCTCGAAAATGCTCCGCCGCCGCCGCGGTGCGACCATGAGCTCATTGTCGTCGGTGAGCTCGAAACGCAGCTGATCGCCCGGCCGCAGATCGAGCGCCTGGCGGATTTCCGCCGGCAAGGTGAACTGGCCTTTTGATGTCAACGTGCTGGATGCCTTGATCAAGGTATCCTCCTTTTGTCTGCGTCATCCTTACATAGACATAAAGTAAGGAATTTGCGATCCGCGTGTGACCGTCAAAGGGCCCCGCCGTCCTCGGCTGGCCTCTCCACTGGCGTCGCAACCACCTTCTTCTTCGCCACCGGCTTCTTGCGCCGCTTCGGCTTTCGCCTGGGCAATTGCGCCTCCTGCAGCATTTCGAGCTGGACCTGCTGGATCTCGGCGAGGCGCTGCCATTGCCGGGTGATCAGATGGTCGACCTTTTCGTGCAGGTGCCGGACCTCGAGCTCGGCCTTGAGGTTGACCTGGTAGTCGTTGAACGAGCGCAGGCGATCCTTCGCCTCCTGCCGCTTCTGGCTCATCATGATGATCGGCGCCTGGATGGCCGCGATGCAGGACAGCACGAGGTTGAGCAGGATGAACGGATAAGGGTCGAAAGCGCCCGTCCCGGCGACGACGTTGACCAGCATCCAGACCGCCAGCACCACGCCGAAGCTGATCAGGAAGGCCCATGAGCCACCGAAGCTGGCGAGCCCGTCGGAGAGGCGCTCGCCGAGGGTGCGATGCTCCTCGAAATCGTCCTCGATGTTCTCGGCGATGGTCTCCTGCCGGGCGATGCTTTCGGCGACCTCGCGATCGAGATCGGTGTATTCGCCGTGCTCCTCGCGCAGGATCTCCTCGACATAGCGCGTGCGGTAACGCGCCAGCTCCTTGAGGCTGATCAGGCTGTGATCGTCGAGATCGGGGAAGTCGCGCCGGATATGCTCGACCAGCGAGGGCCGCAGGGTCCCCAGCACGATCAGGTTCTTGCGGCTGAGCTCAGCGCCGCTGATGGCGCAGACGCCACGCTTGGCCTTGCCGCTTTCGAGCATGGGGAGTTCAGCGTCTTCTTGCATCGCGGCTTGCCTGAGGATCGTTCGAGCATGGCAGCTGCCTCCGGCTGACGGAAGCCGGCAACGTTACGCTCACAACGCTGAAGTGAAATCTCGTCGCAAATGCGTCCCGTCGAGCGAAACCCTGCTCAGAGCTTGCCCATGACCTCCTGGCGGAAGCCGTAGACCTCGCGCTTGCCAGCGAGCGCGACGAGCCTGACCTCGCGGGTCTGTCCCGGCTCGAAGCGCACGGCGGTGCCGGCCGGAATGTCGAGCCGGAAGCCGCGGGCCCTGTCGCGCTCGAAGGCGAGCGCCGGATTGGCCTCGAAGAAATGATAGTGCGAACCGACCTGGATCGGCCGGTCGCCGGTGTTGGCGACGGTCAGCGTCAGGCTCTCACGGCCTTCGTTGAGGATGAGATCGCCCGGCAGCGTCGTAACCTCGCCGGGCCTCAGCCGGCCGGCCGAGCCGCGGATCGGCTCGTGGACGGTGACGAGCTTGGTGCCGTCCGGGAACGTCGCCTCGACCTGGACGTCGTGTAGCATCTCGGCGATGCCATCCATGACCTGGTCGGCCGAAAGGACATGGGCGCCGGCTTCCATCAATTCGGCGACGGACCTTCCGTCGCGCGCACCCTCGACCACGAAGTCGGTGATGAGCGCGACGGCTTCGGGATGGTTCAGCTTGACGCCGCGCTCGAGCCTTCGCCTCGCCACCATGGCAGCCATGGCGATGATGAGCTTGTCCTTCTCGCGCGGCGTCAGATTCATGCCTTGACCTTTTCTTTCTCGTCTTCGTCAGCTTCGTCCTCGGAGACTTCGGCGTCGTCCTCTTCCTCGCCGTCCTCGTCCTCTTCGCCTTCCTCTTCCTCGTCCTCTTCGTCTTCATCGTCGAGGGAGGCGTATTCATAGGCGAAGACGATCTCGCCGGTGGCGGGATCAAAGCTGCTCGCAGTCGACTCGTCGAAGGCCTCGATCAGCATCTCGGCATCCTCGGGGCCGTCGACATCGAAGCGACGCACAGCTTCCTCGCCCTCGCCCTTCAGCGCGAGCTCGATCGCCCAGCCGCGGGAGCCGGTATCATAGACGCATTTCAATCCCTGGATCGCCAGCATGACACTCTCCTCACGTTGACCAGGTGCGCGGCAGCGCACGGCCGATCAGATGCCCGAGCAGCATGACGAGGGCGCGACGCAGCGCCTGCGCGTCGGCTGAGAGGAGGCGGATCAGAAGGAAGCCGTCGAGGATGCCGGCGCCGGCCTCGACCTCGGCGAAGGCCGGATCGCCAGCGAGCAAGGCGCGAATGTCGGAGAGCTTTTCGGGCTGCCCCGGGCCTGTGGCAAAGACGGTCGCGGCGGCCCCCGCGCCCTGCCCGACCGTCTTGCGACCCAAGGTCACGTCGATGGCGCCGTCGAGCCTGAGGTCCTCGGCGAAGATCAGCCGGCCGTCGCGGCGGATGCGCCAGCGATCGCGCAGCTGGCCACGCGACAGGCTCTCGCCCATGGCGGCGCGGCCGAAATAGAGCGTCTCGGCGGCGATGAAACTCGCATCAGCCGCCAGCTCGACATCGAGGCTGCGCGACAGGCGGGAACCCGAGAACAGGATCGTCTCCTGCGGCAGCCAGGCGAGTTCGGCGCCCGCTGCCACGTCGATGCGGGTCTCGACCCGCGTCTCGCTGCCCTGGCTACGGTAGATTTTTTCGGCAGCCTGCGTCGTCACAACCGCCTGTGCGCCGGCATCGAGAGTGATCTGCGTGACGGCGCGGTCACCGCCCGCCATGCCGCCGGCGGTGTTGATCAGTACGGCCTCGCAACGCTCGTCATAGGCAGTCGGGAAGCGAGCGCGATAGCCGCCGCTCTCGGCGACCTCCAGCCGCATGGTGCGCGCGCCGACCTTGCCGAAGCGCAGGCGCACGCCGCCGTTGGCACGGACATAGTCCGGCAACAGCGGTTCGGGTGATTGCGGCAGCGCGGGCGCGAACATGAAAGGCGTCGGTGGGCGGAGGGTCGATGCAGTGTTCCGCGCCACCCTTTGCCGGGCAAGAGGCTCGCCAGCCGCGATTGCCCAAATAATGGGCAGACCGCAGCGTCAGGGATGCGCCGCGAGGAAGCGCTCGACCTCGTCGCGCGTCGGCGTGCCGGCCCGGCCGCCGAAGCGGGTGCACTTAATCGCCGCCACCGCCGAGGCGAAGCGCACCGCCTGGCGCTCGCCCTGCCCTTCGGCCAGCGCCAGAGCAAAGGCGCCATGCCAGACGTCGCCGGCGCCGAGCGTGTCGACCGCCTCGATCGGGAAAGCCGGTAGATGGGCGATGCCGCCATTCTCCATGAAGAGGACGCCGCGCGGCCCGAGCGTCACCGCCAGCCAATTCTCCGCATCGCGCGCGAGCGCTTCCAGTGCCGCCCGCGGCTCCTGTCCGCCCGAGATCTCGCTCAGCGCCTTCTCGCTGAAGGCGACATGGCTGGCGGTGGTGACCATCTCCGGGTGCGTCGGCTGGCGATCGCCGTCGATCACGCCGGGCACACCGGCCTTGCGGGCGAGCTTCAGTGCCGCGAGCGAGCCCTCGCCCCAGCGCGTGTCGACCAGCACGCCATCGACGCCAGCTGGCAGTACATCGGGCAGCCAGTCGGTCGTGAGCGGCGTCTTCGGATCGGTATAGGAGACGACCATGCGCTCGCCCTGGGCGTCGATCAGGATCGAGGAGACCGGCGAGCGCAGGCCGGGAAAGCGCGGCGAGAGCGAGGTGTCGACGCCGTCCTGCTGCAACTGCCCGACGATGGTGTCGCCGACGGCGTCGTCGCCCAGCCGCGTCGCCAGCCAGGCCTTGCCGCCGAGCCGGCCGATCGCGGCCGAGCCGCTGCCGGCACAGCCGCCGCCGGTGACGACGAGATCGCGGGCCCGGTCCTTCTCGCCGGGATTGGGCACGCGCTCGACGCTGTAGACATAGTCGAGCGTCGCGATACCGAGACAGAAGACACCGGCCATGCCGCCTAGGCTCCGAACCTGAATTCGCTGATCTGGCGGTAGACTTCGCCGGGGCGCAGCACCGTCGATGGGAAGTGCGGAAGGTTGGGCGAGTCCGGCACGTGCTGCGGCTCGAGCGCGATCCCGGCGCAGGCGCCATAGGGCGAACCGTCAAGCCCGGAGACGGGCGTATCCAGCTTGGCGCCGTCATAGACCTGCAGCGCCGGTTCGGTGGTCCAGACCTCCATGGCAAGACCCGAGCGGCGCGAGCGCAAGGTCGCGGCATGGGCGAGTTCGAGACCGGTCGCAGCGGCGGGCTCACGGCGATCGCGCCGGAGCAGGTAATTGTGATCGTACCAGAAGCGCGAGCCGTCCGGGTTCGTGAAGCGGATCGGCCGGCTTTTGCGGAAATCGAAGGGCGTCCCGGCCACCGAGGCGACCGAGCCGTCCGGGATCAGATCGGCATCGACCGGCGTGACCAGGTTGGCGCGGACTTCGAACTCATGATCGAGAATGTCCGGGGCATCGTCGAGACGAAAATAGGAATGGTGCGCCAGGTTGACGATCGTTGGCGCGTCCGTGGTGGCAGTGAGCTCGATCCGCAGGGTCGCTGCACTGGCGAGGCTGTAGCGGCAGAAGACATTGAGCATGCCGGGATAGCCGGCATCGCCAGCGGAGGAGACCAGCGCCAGCGTCGCGCTAGCCTCGTCGTGCTGCACCAGCGTCCAGGGTCGCTTGCTGAAGCCCTGCCCGCCACCATGCAACGAGTTCCGGCCGTGCTCGTTCAGTGGCGTGCGGTATTCGACGCCGTCGAGCACGAAACGGCCGCCGCCGATGCGGTTGGCGAAGCGGCCGGCGATCGCGCCCATATGCGGCGAATGTTTGGGATAATCGGCGAAATCGGGGAAGCCGAGCACGACGCGCTGGCGCCCGCCACCCGGCAGCGGCACGACGAGATCGCGCAGCACCGCCCCCCATTCCATCACGCGCGCCTCGGCCCCGGAGGCCGAACGCAGCACGGCCTCGTGGATCGGGGTGCCGTCGTCGAGCGTGCCGAAGAGGGTTTTGGTCAACATTCAAAAAGCTCCGCGGGGAATGTCAGGCTCCGAAGCGGACGCCATCGATGTCGGTGTGAACGAAGTCGTCGCCTTTGTAGGCAAGCTTGAGGCCGGCGCTCTTGGCTGCCGCATAGGCAAAGCAGTCGCCCATGTTAAGGCGCGCGGCATGCCCGGTGAGGTGATGATAGCGGGACGCGCAGAGATGGGCGTCGCGACCGACCGCAGCATCAATGGGAATGATCGAGACCTGAGAACCGTCGATGAAGGTCGAGACGACGGCATATGCCTGCGCAACCGAGATCGCCCTAACAATGGCAATCCTGGTGGATGCTTCGAATATGGCGAGCGGTGTCGTCACCAGACCGGCCTCCTCAGCCAGCGCCGCCCTGATCCGACCCGCCTCAGGCTCTTCGAGCAAATTAGCGACGATGACCGACGCATCGAGCATCATCACGCGTCGCCATATTCGCGATCGAAGAACTCCTTGTGGGTCATCCCATCATCGATCACGGGATGATCGGCAAGCATCGCCTGCGCCTTGCGGGTCGCCTCCTCGATCCGCTTCATGCGATCGGCACGGCGCGCCAGCTCACGCTCCACAGCCATGCCGATCGCGGCCTGGAGCGAGGTTCCCGTCTGCCGCGCCAGCTCTCGCACCTGCCGGTCGATCTTTTCGTCACGCACCAGAATGCCCATGCGAGCCTCCCTGATATCATCTGATGATATCAGGGAGTATATCAGCCAGCAATCAGGCGTGCTTTTACCAAGCCCCGGTGTTCGGCATGCTCAGCCACGGCTCGGCCGGCGCCTTGGGCTCGCCCTTCTGCAGGATCTCGATCGAGATGTTGTCGGGCGAGCGCACGAACGCCATGTTGCCGTCGCGCGGCGGCCGGTTGATGGTAACGCCGGCCTTCATCAGCTTGTCGCAGGTGGCATAGATGTCATCGACCTCATAGGCGAGATGGCCGAAATTGCGCCCGCCGGTGTAGACCTCCGGATCCCAGTTATAGGTCAGTTCCAACGTCGGGCGGCCGCGGCTGCCCTGCTCCTTCACGGCTGCGGCGTCATCGGACGCGGCGAGGAAGACCAAGGTGAAGCGGCCCTTCTCATTCTCGATCCGGCGGGTTTCGACCAGACCGAACTTGGTCACGTAGAAATCGAGCGCGGCATCGAGGTCGGTGACGCGGACCATGGTGTGAAGATAGCGCACTGTTTTTCTCCCGGGGTTGATCTGGCCGATGGATCGGGCCAAACCGACCGCAATCCAAGAGGGTTCGCGCGGAGCTGTCATGAGCGGAACGCAAGATCGCACGCCGAACCCGACGGGCACGGTGTCGCCCGCCGAGGTGGCGCGGGTCAAGCAGAAGGCGGCGACGCTCTCGGTCGTCGCTAGCATCGTGCTGACGCTGGCCAAGTTCGCCGCGGCGATTGTCTCCGGCTCGCTCGCCCTGATGACCGATGCGCTGCAGGGGCTGATCGACATCGGCTCGACCATGTTCACCTGGTTCGCCGTGCGCGCCGCCGACAAGCCGGCCGATGACGAGCACCATTACGGCCATGGCAAGTTCGAGGCGCTGGCGGCGCTGCTCGAGACCGCGATCCTGTTCGGTCTCTCGGGCGCGATCCTGTGGGAGGCCGCCAACCGCCTGTGGAGCGGAGCTGAGCCCCATGTCGCGGTGACGCCGCTGGTGATCGGCGTGCTGCTGTTCTCGTTGATGGTCGACGCGACGCGCTGGCGCACGCTGACCATGGTCGCGAAAGAGACGCGCAGCGAGGCGCTCTCGGCCGAGGCGCTGCATTTCGCCACCGATTTCGTCGGCACGGCGCTGGTCCTGCTTGGCCTGATCCTGACCCGCATGGGCGTGCCGATGGCCGACAGCGCGACGGCGCTGGCACTCGCCGTGTTTATGATCGCCACCGCTATCAAGCTCGGTCGGCGCACGGTCGATACGCTGATCGATGCTGCCCCCAAGGGCGTCGCCGAGCGCCTGCGCGAGGCGGCGCAGGGCGTTGCCGGCGTCGTCAATGTCGAATGGCTGCGGCTGCGGCCGGCCGGCGGCGTGGTGCAGGGCGAGATCGGCATCCAGGTCTCGCGCACTCTGCCGCTCGATCGCGTCAGCGCGATCAAGGACGACCTCCTGCGGGCGGTGGCCGTCGTCGAGCCGGATTCGGCGCTGACCGTCACCGCCAACCCGGTCCAGGTCGACGACGAGACGGCGCTGGAACGCGTGCTCTTGATCGCGCTGAAGATGAAGGTGCCGGTGCACCATGTCAGCGTCCACACCATCGGCGGGCGGCTCGCCGTCTCGCTCGACATGGAAGTGGACGCAGTGCTGCCGCTCGGCGAGGCGCACGAGATCGCCACGCGGCTGGAGAACGCGATCCGCGCCGAATTCGGCGGCGAGACCGAGGTCGATACCCATATCGAGCCGATGGAGACCGGCCAGCCCTCTGGCCACAACGCACCCTGGGAAACCGTCGAGGCCATCGGCAAGGCGATCGCGCAGGAAGCGGCGCGCGTGGCGGAAGCCGGTGGCCCGATCCGCGACATCCACAGCGTCCGGGTGCGCGAGACCCGCAACGGCCTCGTGGTCAACTATCACTGCCGCGCCGATGCGGCGCTCGACGTTGCCGCCGTGCATCACGCCGTTGACAGGATCGAGCGAAACGTCCGCGAGGCCAGGCCCGATGTCTGCCGCCTGGTCAGCCATGCCGAGCCGGCAGTTGTGTCCGTCAAGCCCTACGCCCTGCCCTGACGGCTTCCGCTGCCGCGCCAAGCCCCATAGACAAGAGCGACTGAAGGAAGCGAGCTGAGCCCATGCGCGCCGAAGACGCCCCGCTGATCCGCCTTGAGGATTATCGCCCCTCCGATTGGCTGATCGACACCGTCGACCTCGACATCGTCCTCGACCCGACACGGACCAGGGTGCGCTCCCAGCTGCAGCTGCGGCCGAACCCGGCCGGCCATGCAGGAGCGCCGCTGATGCTCGACGGCGATGAGCTGACGCCGGACTCCATCCTGCTCGACGAGGTCCCGCTCGATCCCACCCTGTACTCCCTCTCACCGCAGGGGCTGACGATCCATGCCCCGCCGGTGCGGGCGTTCTCGCTCAGGATCGAGACGACGCTCGACCCCGGCGCCAACACCAAGTTGATGGGTCTCTACCGCTCCAGCGGCGTCTACTGCACGCAATGCGAGGCCGACGGCTTCCGCCGCATCACCTATTTCCTCGACCGGCCGGACGTGATGAGCGTCTATACGGTCCGCCTCGAAGCGGAAAAGACGCAGGCGCCGGTGCTGCTCTCCAACGGCAACCTCGTCGCGGCGGCCGAGCTGCCCGGCGGCGAACGGCATTTTGCCGTCTGGCACGACCCGCACCCGAAGCCGGCCTATCTCTTCGCTCTGGTCGGCGGCAAACTCGACCATGTCCGGCAGGATTACGTCACTGCGGATGGCCATAAGGTCGAGCTCGCGGTCTATGTCGAGCCGGGCAAGGCCGGGCGCGCCGGCTGGGCGCTGGATTCGCTGGTGCGCTGCATGCGCTGGGACGAGCGCGTCTTCGGCCGCAACTATGATCTCGACGTGTTCAACGTCGTCGCCGTCTCCGACTTCAACATGGGCGCGATGGAGAACAAGGGCCTCAACATCTTCAACGACAAATATGTGCTGGCCGACCCGCTGACGGCGAGCGATGGCGACTACGCCTCGATCGAAGCGATCATCGCGCATGAGTACTTCCACAACTGGACCGGCAACCGCATCACCTGCCGCGACTGGTTCCAGCTCTGCCTGAAGGAAGGCCTCACCGTCTTCCGCGACCAGGAATTCTCCTCCGACGAGCGCTCGCGCCCGGTGAAGCGCATCGCCGATGTCCGCACGCTGCGTTCGACGCAGTTCTCCGAGGATGCCGGCCCCCTGGCCCACCCGGTCAGGCCGCGCGCCTACAAGGAGATCAACAACTTCTACACGCCGACGGTCTATGAGAAAGGCGCGGAGGTGATCCGCATGCTCAAGGTCCTGATCGGCGAGGACGCCTTCTCGCGCGGCATGGACCTCTATTTCGAGCGCTGCGATGGCACCGCCGCGACGATCGAGGAGTTCCTCGACTGCTTCGTCGAGGCCTCGAGCCAGGACCTCGCCCATTTCGCGCGGTGGTACGAGCAGGCCGGCACGCCGACCGTGGTCGCCTCCGGCAAATATGATGCCCAGGCGAAGAGCTACACGCTGCAGCTCGCCCAATCGACGCCGGCGACACCCGGCCAATCGGACAAGCAGCCGGTGGTCATCCCCGTCGCGCTCGGCCTCGTCGGCAAGGACGGAGACCTGCCGCTCGCCAGCATCTCGCCGGCGCTGAAAGCCGGCGGAGTGGTCGTGCTCGACCAGCCTTCGCTGTCCCTGACGTTCACCGATGTGCAGGAAGCGCCGACGCCGTCACTGCTGCGCGGCTTCTCGGCACCGGTGCGGCTCGAACTTGACCTCGGCGACAACGAACTGCTGACGCTGTTCACCGCCGACAGCGATTCCTTCAACCGCTGGCAGGCGCTGCAGACCGTGGCGACGCGGACGCTGGTGCGCGCCGGCAAGGGCGACATGTCCACGCTGGATGCAACCGCCGCGGCGCTCGCCAAGGCGCTTTCCGGCTTCCTTTCCGACCCCGCGCTGGATCCAGCCTTCGCCGCGCAAGTGTTGCGCCTGCCGGCTCCGGCCGACATCGCCCGCGAGATCGGAATCGCTGTCGACCCTGCTGTCGTGCATGGCGCCCATCGCCGGCTCTCGGCCACGATCGGCAGCGCGCTCGCCGGCCAGCTCGCCACCTTGCGCGACAGCCTCACCGAACGCGGCCCATATTCGCCGGCCGCGGCGCCGGCCGGGCGGCGCGCGCTCCGCAATGAGGCGCTGGGGTTGATTGCTCTGGGGGCCCCGGCCGAGGGCGCGCGGCTGGCGCTGGTGCAGTTCTCCGAGGCCGATAACCTGACCGACCGCCTCGCGGCGCTGGCCGCGATGACGCTGGTTCCGGGAGCCGAGCGCGAGGAGCTGATCGCGCGCTTCGGCGAGCTCTATGCCCGCGAGCCGCTGGTGCTCGACAAATGGCTGATGGCGCAGGCGCTGATCGCGGAAGACGGCACGCTCGCGCGGGTCAAGGGGTTGATGAACCACCCGGCCTTCTCACTCGGCAATCCCAACCGGGTGCGCGGCCTGATCGGCGGCTTTGCCGCCAACCTGACGCAGTTCAACCGCGCCGACGGCGAAGGCTACGGCTTCATCGCCGACATCGTCATCGCACTCGACCGGACCAACCCGCAGGTCGCCTCGCGCCTGCTCGGCTCGTTCAAGAGCTGGCGCATGCTGGAGCCGGTGCGCCGGGCCAAGGCGGAAGCGGCCTTGCGCATGGTCCGGACGACCCCGAACCTGTCGCGCGACGTCGCCGATATCGCCGCCCGTTCACTGGCTTGAAAGGGTCGGTGACGGGCGCCTCAAGGCCGCTTTGCCTCAAAGGTTAACGAAGTCCTGCGCGTGCAAGATTCAACCGATTCGACACTACAACTCTTGCTTGCAAAGTCGCGCAAAGAACGAAGTTTCCGCTAGACAAAGCGACTCCTGCGGATTCAACTGACGGTGATTCGGGGATGCGGCACGTCTCCCGATCTTACTGACGGTACATCGCTTCCGAAGGGGGACGGGCATGACGCGTGCTGACGCGGCTTGCGCACACGTGCGCGCAAATTCGGTGCTCGGCGTAGCACGATCCCTGACCCATCCGCTCTATCAGCGCTTCGAGCAGATGGAGCCGATCTTCCGGAAAGTCATCCCGGCGCTGGTCGCTGGCTTCGTCCTGCTGCTGGCGCTCGGAGCCTATGTCCAGACCAGCGCATTGCGCGATGATGCACTCGACGACGCAGCAATGGACCTCGACGCGCTCGCCACATTGCTTGTGCGCGAGATCGATCTAGCCTCGAAGGAAGACAAGCGCCCCGAGAGCGCACTCACGACGCTGACCACCAAGCATATCGCCGGCCGCGGCCGCATCGTCTATGTCAGCGACCCGAGCGGCCGTGTTGTCGCCGGAGAGCCGGCGATCGGCGTAAGCGAGCGTAACCTCGTCGACCTTCTCGGTCCGGGACAAGCGCTGACGGTCTTCGCCGACCGGGCCGGGGTCATGCCGATCACGCTGCCCGGCGGGATCGAGGTCCTCGCCACCGTCCGCAACCTTGCTGCACCGCTTGGCCAGGTCGCGGTGCTCCATCCGGTCAAGCGCGCGCTGTCGACCTGGGACGAGCGCCGACGCTCGCTCCTGGTCCTGTTCGGCTCGGCGGCGATCGTGCTCGCCGGCATCACCGCCGCGTTCGTCCTCCAGTCCCGGCGCGCCCGCGCCGCCGACGAGGATTGCGACTGCGTGCGGGATCGCATCGACACCGCGCTCAGCCGTGGCCATTGCGGCCTGTGGGACTGGGACCTGGCCAGGGGCCGGATGTACTGGTCGGATTCGATGTATGCGATGCTCGGCTACGACCGCTCCGGCGAGTACATGTCCTTCGGCGAGGTCAACGCCTTCATCCATCCCGACGACGCCGATCTCTACGGCCTGGCCGATGCGGTCAGCCGCGGCGAGACCAACCATCTCGACCAGGAGTTCCGTGTCCGCAACGCCTCCGGCGAATGGGTCTGGCTCAAGGCCCGGGCCGAGCTGGTCACCGACCGCCGGACCCATGCGCAGCACCTCGTCGGCATCGTCGTCGACATCTCCGAGCAGCGCCGCATGGCGGCCCGCACCGCGACGTCCGACGCCCGGCTGCGCGACGCGGTCGAGGCGATCTCGGAGGCCTTCGTCCTCTGGGATGCCGAGCAGAAGCTCGTGCTCTGCAATGCCAAGTACCAGCAGCTGCACATGCTGTCGCCGGAGCTGATGCGCACCGGCACGAGCTATGAGCAGATCATGAGCCATAGCGCCCAGCCGAGCATCGACCGCGAGCCGGTCCGCAGCTCGCGCCCGGGCTCGGGTAGCCACTCCTACGAGGCGAAGCTCTCGGACGGGCGCTGGCTGCAGATCAACGGACGCCGGACCAAGGATGGCGGCTCGGTCTCGGTCGGCACCGATATCACCATGCTGAAGCAGCAGGAGGAGCGCCTGACCCGCTCCGAGCACGAGCTGCTCAAGACCGTCACCGATCTCAAGTCGTCGCGGCAGAAACTGGAGGCGCAAGCCCAGCAGCTCGCCGAACTCGCCGAACTCTATCTCGAGCAGAAGGCCTCGGCCGAAACCGCCAACCGCGCCAAATCGGAATTCCTCGCCAATATGAGCCATGAGCTGCGCACGCCGCTCAACGCCATCCTCGGCTTCTCCGAGATCATGGATGACGGATTGTTCGGCCCGCTCGGCTCCGAGCGTTATGTCGAATATGTCCGCGACATCCGCTCCAGCGGCGGCTACCTGCTCGCGGTGATCAACGACATCCTCAACATGGCCCGGATCGAGGCCGGCAAGATCGAGCTCGAGAAGACGGATGTCGCGCTCGACCTCGTGGTCGGCGAAGCGATCAACTGTCATCGCGAGGCGATCGCGCACAAGCGGCTCTCCCTCACCAGCGATATCGGCAGCGATCTGCGCCTTGAGGCGGACTCGCACGCCCTCTTCCAGATCGTCGGCAATCTCGTCGACAACGCCATCAAGTTCACGCCCGAGGGCGGCCAGATCGCGGTCCGCGTCAAGCCGGCGCCCGACGCACTCAACCTCTATGTCGAGGATTCCGGCATCGGCATTCCACGCGAGAAGCTCGGCCGCATCGGCCGCCCATTCGAGCAGGTCGAGGGCGAGCTGGCGCGCAGTCATGGCGGCTCCGGCCTCGGCCTCGCCATAGCCCGCTCTCTCGCCGAGCTGCATGGCGGCTCGCTCCGGATCCGCTCGATCATGGGCTCGGGTACGATCGTGATGGTTCACCTGCCGCTGCGGCACAGGGCCGACGAGGCGATCGCGGCGGCGGCCTGAGCCCATTCCGCAGGATCGCAGTGACCGCCCGATGCCGCGAAACCTCACGGCATTCTTCAGCGCCTCTTAACCCAGCAACTTGACGAAGCCTCAACCCAGCGGGGGCAAGCCTGCCTCGAGCAGTCGCGCCGACCCACCAGCCGGTGCGTTTCCGGGGTTAGAGCAATGCAAACCCATCTCGCATCCGACGGCCCGCAGGCCGGCCGAAAGGCGGGCGGCGCGCTGAGGCGCTCGTCGATGGTGACGATCGCCTTCCTCGCCGCGATGATCGCGCTGGTCTTTTCCGGCTTCGTTTACATCAGCCACCAGCAGGCACTGGTGGACGAGGTGCGCAAGAGCGCCAGGACCTTACGCGTCGCACGCCAGGCGGTGATGGAAACCGGTGCCACCGTCGCCGATCTGATGATCAGGCACGACAGCGAGCCCAAGCTGTTCAGCTACGCCAAGGCGCTCAACTGGCTGAACACCTTCCCTCAAGACAGTTTCCCCAGGACCGCCTTGCGCAGGACGGAAGAGGTTCCGACGAGCGCCATCCTCACAGCACTCAAGGCCGGCTGGGCCGATACGGTCTCGGCGGTTATCGCAAAGCAGCCCGAGATCGCGCAATCGGTCTATGTAGCCCGCGAGATCCGGCCGAACACGACGATCCTCACCGACGCGATCCTGGCCGATCTGACCAGGAAGGAAGCGATCGAGGCCTCGCTCAATCGCAGGATCGCCGGTGCGACGAGCATCGTGCTGGGTCTGCAGATCATGACGGGCGCCTTCTGCATCCTCGCCTTCCTCGGCGCTTCGCGCAGCAGTGCGCGTGACGCCAGGGCGCGCGACCTCGCGGTCGGCAGTGCGAACGCATCGCGCGAGCAGGTCTCGCGCCTGTTCGAGATGACCGAGATGCTGCAGAGCGCTCTGGACCTTGGCGACGCCAATGCCGTGCTGCGCGCGGCTGCAGCCGATCTCGTCCCCGACCTCGGCGGCGCACTCTATGTCTTCAACAACTCGCGCGACCGCCTCACGCTGTCGACCAGCTGGGGACGCCCGAACCGGGAAGCGTTGCCGGATGCGATCGGACTGCAGCAGTGCTGGGCGCTGAAGCGCGGCAAACCGCACATCAATCATCCGAGCTCGCACAAGCTTCGCTGCGAGCACTACAACGTCAGCGATTACGCGCTGGAGATCCCGATGATCGCCCGCGGCGAGATCCTCGGCCTTCTGCAGATCTATTGCGACGGCGATCAGGCCGAGAAGCGCCTCAAGGACGTAGCAAGCATCGGCGCCGCGCTCGCCGACGCCATGTCGCTCGCGCTCTCGAACATCGCCCTGCGCGACAAGCTGCGCAGCCAGGCGCTACGTGATCCGCTGACCGGCCTCTATAACCGCCGCTACATGGAGGATGCGCTCGAGCGCGTCGTCCGCCTGGCCGAGCGCGAGAAGACCGAGGTCTCGGTGATCATGATTGATCTCGATCACTTCAAGCGCCTCAACGACCAGCACGGCCATGCCAAGGGCGATGCCGTGCTGCGCGACACGGCCGCCGCAATCACCAACCAGCTGCGCGAGACCGATATCGCCTGCCGCTATGGCGGCGAGGAACTCATCGTGGTGCTGCCCAATTGCGGGTTGGAGATGGCCGCGGCCAAAGCCGAAGGCATCAGGGTCAGCATCGAAGCCCTGTCGGAGCTGAACGGAGCCCAGGTCTCCGCCTCCCTCGGTGTCGCCTGCGCACCACTCACCTCGAACTCGACGCGCGAGCTGCTCGCCAATTCCGACGCCGCGCTCTATCGCGCGAAACAGGAGGGCCGGAACCGGGTCGTGCGGGCGCCGGCCCAGAAAACCAAGGGCTCGCGGCCGGAGCCGGTCGAGCCGCCGGTCAAGCTGACCGCAGCGGAGTAAGGCCGGAGCGGCAATCAGGCAGCGCGCGCGCCGCCCAGCAGGCGCTTGAAGATCGCGCGTACGGCGCTGCGCGTCTCGTCGAGCTCGGCCTTCAGCATCTTGGCGTCGGGCAAGCCGACCGCGGTTGCGATCCGCCTCAGGACGCGCTCCGGCACGGCCTTGGGATCGAAGCTCTCCTCCACCGCGAAACGCTGCCAGAGCTGGACGTCGCCGATGAAGCGCGCCGCGCCCGCGAGCCTCTCGGCATCCTCGGCTGCGATGACACCGGTATCGCGCGCCGCAAGGAAGACCCCCGCGGTGGTGCGGGCGAGAAGCTGCGGATGGTCGTGGCCATGGGCCAGCACCAGGAACTGCGCGAGGAAATCGAGATCGGTCAGCCCTCCGGCAGCGAGCTTCAAATCCCAGGGATCGCTCTCGCCCTTCTCCTTGGCGATCAGCGCCCGCATCTCGGCGACGGCCGCCGCGACCTTGGCCGGCTCGCGCTTGCGCAGGAGAATGTCCCGGATCGCGGCCTCCACCTTCGCCCGCAGGCCGGCGTCGCCGGCAACGACGCGGGCGCGGGTCAGCGCCATCTCCTCCCAGATCTCGGCCTCGCCCTGATGATAGGCTTTGAAGCCTTCGAACTGCGTCGCTGCCGGGCTCTTGTTGCCGGAGGGCCGCAAGCGCATGTCGACCTGGTAGAGCGTGCCGCGCCGGGTCGGCACCGTCAGCGCCGCGACCAGCCGCTGGGTAAAACGGACATGCCAGGTGACGGGGTCGAGCGGACGCCCGCCATCGCTGGCCTCGGCGTCGTCCGGCCGCTCATAGAGCAGCATGACGTCGAGATCGGATGAGGGCGTGAGTTCACCGGCGCCGAGACGGCCCATGCCGAGCACCACGGCCTCGGCACCCGCAACGAGGCCATGGTCGGTGGCAAAGGCGGCGCGGGTGTCGTCGAAGGCGGTGCGGATGCAGGCCTCCGCGACCGCCGCATAACCCTGCGCCGCCTGTTCGGCATTGACCACGCCGGAGAGCAGCCGGGCACCGACGAGGAAGTTCTCCTGCCGGGCAGCATCACGCATGCGGTCGAGCCCGTCCTCGACGCTGGGTGGCGGCATGCCGACCATGGCGCGCACGCGCTGTGCCACCCGCTCGGCATCGTGGCGCGGGGCGCTGAAGGCGGGGTCGATCACCGCATCGAGCACATGCGGATAGAGCGCCGCGACCTTGGCGAGGCGCGGCGCGCTGCCGAGGATTTCGGCGAAGAGCTGCAGCAGGGCCTCGTGCGAGCGCAGCAGGGTCAGCAATTCGACCGCCGCCGGCATGCGCACGAAGGCATTGTCGAGATGGGCGAGCGCGCCGTCCGGATCGGTGGTGCGGCCGAGCGCGACCAGCAGCGCCGGCGTCAGCTCGGTCAGTACCTCGCGGGCGCGGGCGCTGGTAACGGCGGCGCGGCGACCGAAATGCCAGCCACGCACGGTCTCGGCCGCGGCTGGCGGCTGGCGGAAGCCGAGTTTAGTCAGCGTCGCCAGGGTCTCAGGATCGTTCTCGGTGCCGGTGAAGGAGAGCGAGCCGGCCTCGCTGGCAAGGCTTGGGGCATCCTCGAACAACAAGGCGTAGTGGCTCTCGACGCGCCTTGCGTGCGCCTCCAGATCCTTGCCGAAGGCCTTGGCCGAGGGGTAGCCGCAGAAGCGGGCGAAGGCATCGAGATCGGCGCCGTCCGTCGGCAGCGTCTGCGTCTGCTCGTCATGGCGCATCTGCAGCCGGTGCTCGATGGTGCGCAGCCAGCAATAGGATTCCGTCAGCTCGTCGCGGGCCTGCGGGCTGATCCAGTTCTCCTTGGTCAGTTCGCCCAGCATGTCGAGCGTGCGCGGTCCGCGCAGCGCCGGGCGCCTTCCGCCGAAGACGAGCTGCTGGGTCTGGACGAAGAATTCGATCTCGCGAATGCCGCCACGGCCGAGCTTGACGTTGTGGCCGGGCAAGCTGAGCGTCTCGAAGCCCTTCACCGACTGGATCTGGCGCTTCATCGCATGGATGTCGGCGATGGCGGCGAAGTCGAAATATTTGCGCCAGATGAAAGGCGCGAGATCGGCAATGAAACGGCGGCCGAGATCGAGATCGCCGGCGACGGGCCGCGCCTTAATCATCGCAGCGCGTTCCCAGTTCTGGCCGACGGTCTCGTAATAGGCATAGGCAGTCGGCAAGGCGACCGCGACATGAGTCGAGCCCGGATCGGGCCGCAGGCGCAGGTCGACGCGAAAGACATAGCCGTCCGGCGTGCGCTCCTGGATGATGCGGGCGATCTGCTGGGTGAGCTTGACGAAGAAGCTCGACGGCTCGCCGACGCCGGCGGCCTCGGCCATCTCCGGATCGAAGAAGACGACGATGTCGATGTCGGAGGAGTAGTTCAGCTCGCCGGCGCCATGCTTGCCGAGCGCCAGCACGACGAGACCCGAGCCCTTGCCGGGTTCGGCCGGGTCGGGAAGCTCGATCCGGCCGAGGCCGGCGGCCTGATGCAGCGCATGTTCGCTCGCGAGTTTCACCGCCATGTCGGCGGTGGCGCTGAGTGCCGCGGTGACCGTCTCCACCTGCCAGACGCCACCGATATCGGCGAGCGCGAGCAGGAGCGCCATCGCCTGCCGAAAGCGGCGCAGCTCGCGCATCAGGTCGGCGGTCGCCGTCTCCGGTGTGGCGAAGCTGGCGATGCCGGCCAGCAGCGCGTCGCGGCGCTCATCGGGGTCGGTCGTCAGCGAGGCGAGCAACCCCTCCGGATCGCGCCGCATGATCTGGGTCAGGAAGGGCGAATGGGCGAGGATGCCTGCGACCAGCGCGGCCGAGGCGTCATTCCCAGCAAGGTGCGCGACCAGCCGCTCGCCAGAACCGGCGTCGAACAGGCGCTCGATTAGCTCCTCGCGCCAGAGCGCCTCGACCTTGCGGCGCGCCGGCAGGACAGGCGCTGCCTTGAGGCGCTCGCATAACGGCTCGCCCACACTGACCTCCGCGACGACCGGCTCAAGGGAGCCTTTCAGCTCTTGATCAAGCCGACTGGAACCCTGCCCCGTTCGGCTGCGATGTCGAGCCCGCAGGCGCCTCCGGGAGAGGCCTGTCCACAGAAGGCGGCGCAACCGGCAGCAACATCACGACATCGAGCCCCGGCGCATTGTCCGACAGGCGGATCGCACCGCCGTGCAAATGCGCGACCGCCGAAGCGAGCGCGAGCCCGAGCCCGAAACCCGGCTTCGTACGACTCTGGTCGAGCCGGACGAAACGCTCGAGCACACGGCCGCGATCTGCTTCGGGAATGCCGGCGCCGTGATCGGCGACGCCGAGCTCGATCGTTTCGCCGATACGCTTTGCCGTGACCGCCACGGTCGCGGGCGCATCTCCTTCCGGCTTGCCGTATTTCAGCGCGTTGTCGATCAGATTGGCCAGCGCCTGGCCGATCAGCTCGCGATTGCCGGTAAACGACAGGTCGGGCTCGACCGAGGCGGACAAAGTGAGCCCCGCCTCCTCGGCCAGTGGCTCGTAAAGCTCGGAGAGCCCATCGACGATCTCGGCGAGGTCGAGCGGCGCCATGCTGTCGGTGATCTGGCGGGTCTCGAGCCGCGCGATCATCAGGAGCGCGTTGAACACGCGGATCAGCCCGTCCGCTTCCTCGATCGCGCCGTCGAGCGCGGTGCGCAACTGCTCGGGCGACTGCGCCGTGCGCAAGGCCTCCTCGGCGCGGTTGCGCAGGCGGGTCAGCGGCGTCTTGAGGTCGTGGGCGATATTGTCCGAGACCTGCTGCATGCCGCTCATCAGCTCGCCGATCCGGTCGAGCATGGCGTTGAGGTTCTCGGCCAGCCGATCGAGCTCGTCGCCGGTGCCGGCGATGGCGAGCCGGCCCTTCAGGTCGCCGGCCATGATCGAGCGGGCGGTGTCGTTCATGCCGTCGATGCGCTTCAGCACGCGTCGCGCCACGAACCAGCCGGCGAAGCAGCCGAGCACGACGACGAGCAGGAACGACCAGGCTGCGGCGCGCTTGATGACGACGCGCAGGCGCTCACGTTCCTCGACATCGCGGCCGACCAGCAGGCGAAAGCCCGCCGGCAGCATGAAGACGCGGACGATGGCGTGGTTGGTCTGGTCAAGCGCCTCGGATGAGCGGGCGTACTCGATCTCGCTCTCGCCCTGGCGGTCGAGCGTGCCCGGCGGCAGCGCCTCGATATTGCCGGCGATGCGCTCGCCCAGCGGCGTGGTGACGAGATAGAGCGAGGCGCCCGGCCCGCGCGAGCGCCGCTCGATGACCTGGACGAGCCGCCTGATGCCGCCGAGACGCTGCTGCTCGGCCAGGCCCTGGATCTCGGCGTCGATGGTCGAGCGGATCTGATCGTCGAGCAGGTTCTTGGCGTTCCAGGCGACATAGCCCAGCACGAAGACGGCAAAGAGCGCGAAGACGATAAGATACAGCGCCGTCAGCTTGAAAGCCGTTGTACGCACGAGATGCGGCAGGAAGCGCAGGCGGCCGGACGACGCTCCGGCTTCCGGGACCCGGCGATCAGCGAGCTGAGTCACGGACCATGTATCCCGCGCCGCGGATGGTGTGGATCATCGGGTGCTCGAAACCCTTGTCGACCTTGGAACGCAGCCGCGAGACATGCACGTCGATGACATTGGTCTGCGGATCGAAGTGATAATCCCAGACGTTCTCGAGCAGCATGGTGCGGGTCACGACCTGTCCGGCATGCTTCATCAGATATTCGAGCAGGCGGAACTCGCGCGGCTGCAGCACGATCTCCTCGCCGGCGCGGGTGACGCGGTGCGCCAGCCTGTCGAGCAGGAGATCGCCGACGCGATAGCTCGTCGGCTCGGAGGCCGGTGCGCCGCGACGGCGCGAGAGCACCTCGACCCGGGCGAGCAATTCGGAGAAGGCATAGGGCTTGGGCAGGTAATCGTCGCCACCGGCCCGGAGACCCTTCACCCGGTCGTCGACCTGGGCGAGCGCCGAGAGGATCAGCGCCGGCACCGTCTCGCCCTGCTCGCGCAATGAGCGGATCACCGAGAGCCCGTCCATCCGTGGCAGCATGCGATCGACGACGAGCACGTCGTAGCCGCCGCCCTGCGCCATGGCGTAGCCCTCGAGCCCGTCAGGGGCATGGTCGGCGACGTGGCCGGCCTCGCGAAAGGCCTTAACCAGATAGGCTGCCGCCTCGGCGTCGTCTTCAACGATCAGGAGTCGCATGGCGGCAACCTAACTCAAGCAAACGAAAAGCGGCAGGTCGGAGGTGACGATCCGACCTGCCGCCGTGACGGCTGGCATTCCCGGCAGGGGGCGACGTGACAACCGGGGGAAACCATCCGCCCGGACAATGCTCTTGCAGATGAACTGAACGCTACGCGCAAGAGCATGCCCGATCTGGATAGGCCCGGGTCAGGCCGCCGGCTGGCGTCCGACCTCGAACGAGACCTCGCGCTCCTTGCCATCGCGCCAGATGGTCAGGCTCGTCTTGGCGCCGGGCGCGAAGGTCGCGATCTTGCGCGAGAGCTCGCGGGCGTCGGCGATCTTCTCGCCGTTGACGGCAAGGATAGTGTCGCCGCGCTTCAGGCCGGCCTTGGCGGCCGGGCCATTGGCCTGCGCCTCGGCGATCAGCGCGCCCTTGGCATCCTTCAGGCCGATGGCGTCGGCAACCTCGGCGGTGACCGGCTGAATCTGCACGCCGATAAAGCCGCGGGCGACCGAGCCGTGCTCCTTGAGCTGCTCGACGACGCTCTGGACGGTGGCGGCGGGAATCGCGAAGGCGATGCCGACATTGCCGCCGGAGGGCGAGTAGATCGCAGTGTTGACGCCGACGACCTCGCCCTTCTGGTTGAAGGTCGGACCGCCGGAATTGCCGCGATTCACCGCCGCGTCGATCTGCAGGAAGTCGTCATACGGGCCGGAGCCGATATCGCGCCCTTGCGCCGAGACGATGCCCGCGGTCACGGTGCCGCCGAGGCCGAACGGATTGCCGACCGCAAGCACCCATTCACCGGTGCGGGGCTTGCCCGCAGCGAGCTGGACAAAGGGATAGTTGCCGGACTCGTTGACCTTGAGCAGTGCGAGATCAGTGCGGGGATCGGTGCCGATCACCTTGGCCGAAAGGGTCTTGCCGCTGTCGGTGACGAGCTGAACCTCGGCCGCGTTGGCGACGACATGGTTGTTGGTGACGACATAGCCGTCCTGGCTGACGAAGAAGCCCGAGCCCTGCGAGAGCTGGACGCGCGGCTGCTGCTGCGGCCCGCGCGGGCTCGCGCCCTCCTCGCCAAAGCGGCGGAAGAAGCGCTCGAGCGGGTGGCCGGGCGGCAGGCCTTCGACACCGGCCGGGCCGCTCTCCTCGTCGGCGCTGGCGACGACCTTGGCCTTGACGCGGACCGAGACGACGGCGGGCTTAACCCGGTCGACCACATCGGCGAAGGACGGCAGCTGCGTCTGCTGCAGGCCGGAGAGCTGGATCGGCTGCGCGTTGGCGGCACCGTGAGTGTTCAGGAAATTGTCGGCGAGACCGGCCATCAGGCCGATGCTGAGCGTCGCCGCGCCGGCGACGATCGCGCCGCGCTTCAGGATCGAGCGGGCGGTGGCCGGCGAACGAACGGTGGTGTCGGCGGTGTTGTTGGACTCTGGGGTGATCATGGTTCTGACCTCGATGCGGAAGGCAGGCCTTCCCTGCTTCGTGAGGTGGACCATGACGGGCGGCGCCTTACCTGGATTTCGCCCGATGATGACAGTTTCGTAAGGTTGGCGGGGCATCGGGCAGGAGTTGGCTTGACGCCGGATCGGTCACGATGCTCCCTACAGTCGATGCGCGCGATAAGAGCAGGCCGACATGAAACACGCGATTGGTTGTATCGCCCTCGCCGCATTGATGCTCACCGGGGAAGGCGCCCTGGCGCAAGACATGCCCGCTTACGAAACCGGAATACGCCTTGCGCAGCGACGCGGCTACGACAACCCTGAATGCTATGGGCGGGTCTTCGCCAAGCATGCGGTGGTCAGAGAAAAACCCGACGGGCGAAGAAGCTGGGTTGCTGCCTCGACACCGACCTACAACGCCGAACTGCAACGCCGCTGCGGCGTCGACCGACTGGGTGATCTGAGGCAGAGGCGACAGCAGCCGGGCCCGGTCACGTCGCAATATCGCGGCGGAGCTTACCAGGCCGGTCTCAGGATCGCTGCCTCGCGAGGCTATTCCGGCGCGGTCGCTGCTTGCTTTGCGCGGGTTTTCGCCAATCAGGCCAGCGTTGGCCCGTCTTCGCTCCGCGCCGGCCGGATGACGTGGGGCGCCTATCTCACACCGTCAATCACAGGCGAAATGCACCGACAATGCGGCATCTCGGTCTGAGCTTGCTCATGAATCGCTGCGCTTCACCAACTCGTCCAGCCTTGCCTGCTCTTCGGCAGTCAGTGTGGCGCTGGCCGGAGCGGCGCTGCGATTGCGCTGGCGCCAGATAAAGACTGCCCCGAACAGCACGATGAGGAAGGGCGCGGCCCAGAGCGCGATTGTGCGCATATTCATCGGCGGGCGCAGCAGGACGAAGTCGCCATAACGGGCGACGACGAAATCGATCACCGCCCCGTCGCTATCACCGGCAGTGAGCCGTTCGCGTACCAGGATGCGCAGATCCTTGGCGAGCGGCGCATCGGAATCGTCGATCGACTGGTTCTGGCAGACCAGGCAGCGCAGGCCGGAGGAGATCCCCCGCGCGCGCTGTTCCAGCGCCGGGTTCTTCAGCACCTCGTCAGGCTGCACGGCAGCAGCCGGAGCCGAGAACGCCGATAGCCCGACCAGGAGGAGCAGGACAGCGCGCATCGGGTTCACTCGGCCGGCTGCGGAAGCGCGGCCGGCGCCGCAACGCGCCGCGGCGCGGCCAGCCGGAAGCGCCGATCGGTGATTGAGAGCCCGCCGCCCGCCGCCATCACCAGTGCGCCGATCCAGATCAGGAGGATCAGCGGCTTGTCGTGCAGCTTGACCGCGATAGCGCCGCTGTCGTCGAGTTCGCCCAGGCTGATATAGGCCTGCCCAAGCCCCTTGGTGCGGATGCCGGCCTCGGTGGTCGGCATGGCGCGCGCAGTATAGACGCGCTTCATCGCCTCGACCGGCTCAAGCTCGCGACCATTGGCGACGATGCGGAAGCGGGCCGCGTCCTCGCGATAGTTCGGCCCGGTGCGCGGCGTCACCGCCTCCAGCGTCACGGTGTAACGGCCACTGGTCATGCTCTCGCCAACCTTGAGCATGCCGATCGCCTCGGTGCCCCAGGCAGTAGCGGCAATGCCGATCACGCTGATACCGACGCCGGCATGGCCGAGCGCGCTACCCCAGGCCGAGCGCGGCAGGCCCTTCGCCCGCGACCAGATCGCCGAGGCGCCGCTGGCACGCGCGACAACGCGCTCGCCGATCTCCCAGAAGGCTCCCACCACCAGGAAGACACCAAGGCCGATACCGAGCGGCGCCAGAACCGGCCCGCCACGGACGAACGCGAAGATCGCCAGCGTCGTGATCACGCCGACGCCGAATGCGATCTGGGCGCGCTGGGCGGCGCCGAGCAGGTCGCCGCGCTTCCAGGCCAGTGTCTGGCCGATCGGCAGCAGCAGCAGGAGCGGCACCAAGAGCGGCACGAAGGTGGCGTTGAAGAAGGGTGGGCCGACCGAGATTTTGTCGCCGGTCACCATCTCCAGCACCAGCGGATAGAGCGTTCCGATGAAGACGGTGGCGCAAGCGGTCGCCAGGAAGAGGTTGTTGACGACGAGCGCGCTCTCCCGCGAGACCGGCGCGAACAGGCCGCCTTGCTTCAAAAGCGGTGCGCGCCAGGCGAACAGCGCCAGCGAGCCACCGATGAAGACGATCAGGATGCCGAGGATGAACAGGCCGCGCTGCGGATCGCTGGCGAAGGAATGCACCGAGGTCAGCACGCCGGAGCGGACGATGAAGGTGCCGAGCAGCGAGAGCGAGAAGGTCAGGATGGCGAGCAGGATCGTCCAGACCTTGAGGGCGTCGCGCTTCTCCATCACCACGGTCGAGTGGATCAGCGCCGTCCCGGCGAGCCAGGGCATCAGCGAGGCGTTCTCGACAGGGTCCCAGAACCACCAGCCACCCCAACCGAGCTCGTAATAGGCCCAGTAAGAGCCCATCGCGATGCCGAGCGTCAGGAAAGTCCAGGCCAGCAAGGTCCAGGGCCGGACGGCGCGCGCCCACACCGCGTCGATCTTGCCCTCGATCAGTGCCGCGACGGCGAAGGCATAGGTGATCGAGAACCCGACATAGCCGACATAGAGCAGCGGCGGGTGGATCGCGAGGCCGAGGTCCTGCAGAATCGGGTTGAGATCCTGCCCCTCGCCCGGCGCCGGAACGAGCCGCCGGAACGGGTTCGAGGTCAGCAGCGTGAAGGCGAGGAAGGCAACGCTGACGCTGCCTTGAGCCGCGAGCGTGCCGGCCCGCAGCTTCGCCGGCAACGAGCGGCGCGACAGCGCAACCAGCGCCCCGAACAGGACCAGGATAAGGACCCAGAGCAGCATCGAGCCCTCATGGTTCCCCCAGACCGCGGTCAGCTTGTAGATCAGCGGCTGCGTCGAATGCGAATTGGCGACGACGTTCTCGACCGAGAAATCGGATGTCGCGTAGGACATCATCAGGCAGCCGAAGGAGAGCGCGACCAGAAGGAAGCAGGCGATTGCCGCCGCCGGGCCGACCGAGGCCAGGGCCGCGTCGTTCCTGGCCACGCCCCAGAGCGGCACGATCGTCTGGACGACCGCGACACCGAGCGCCAACGCCAAAGCGAAATGGCCGATTTCGACGAACATCGGAGCGGCCCTACTTCATCGCCGGCGCTGCGGGCGCGCCGGCCTTGGTTTCGCCGGGCTGCCAATGGCCCTGCTTCTTCAATGCATCAGCGACTTCGCGCGGCATATAGGTCTCGTCATGCTTGGCGAGGACGGAATCGGCGCGGAAACGCCCCGGCGCTTCGAGCACGCCTTCGGTCACCACACCCTGCCCTTCGCGGAAAAGATCCGGCAGCAGGCCGGTGTAGCTGACCATGGTCCTGGTTTTCCCGTCGGTGACGGCAAAGCTGACCCGCTGATTGGGGCCGCGCTCGACCGATCCAGTCTCGATGAGGCCGCCCAGGCGCAAGCGTGTGCCGGGCGTGAGACCCTTCTCGACGATCTCGGTCGGTCCGTAGAAGAAAACGATCGAATCCCGGAGTGCGTAGGCGACCAGCCCGGCTGCGAGGCCGAGCACGACACCGACCGAGGCGATCACGACGAGACGGCGCTGCTTGCGTGTCAAGCGCTTGCGCGGCGGCGTGGCGGAGATACCGGCCTGGACGGTCATCGCGCCGCCTCCTGCAGGCCGAGCTCGGTGCGCAAGCCATCGAGAGCGGAAGCTGCGGCTCGATCGGAGGCCAGACGCTCGCGGGCGGTGGACAGCGACTTCTGCGCCGCCTCGCGTTCGCCAAGGACGGCTTGCGAGCGGATTAGGCGCGACCAGTCGGCAAGACTGCCGCCGCCCTCGGCGAGGCGCGCGGCGAGGCCGTCGACCATGCCGCGGATCGCCGTCATACGCTCGGCCTCGGGCAGGCTGGCGATCGCATCGGCCGGAGCAGAGGAACGCTCCAATTCTTCGAGGCGTGCACGCACCGTAGACGTCCAGGGCGCGTCGGTCGGCGCATCGGCGAGCAGGGCCTTGAGCGCCGCGATCGCGGCCGGCACCTGCCCGTCCTGTTCCTGGGCGATCGCCATGAAAAAGCGGGCACGCGGATTGGCCGGATCGAGCTTCAGCGCCTCGGCCAGGCTTGAGCGCGCCGCGGCCGTGACGACGCCTCCCGCGGCAAGCATTTGCGCCTCGGCCTGGCCGCCCTGACGCTCGGTCGTCGCGCCATCATAGCGGATCGCGTTGGCGAAGGCCTTTGCAGCGTCGTCAAAACGCCCCTGACGCAGATAGACCGGAGCGAGCACGCTCCAGCCCTTGCCGTCGGTGGGGTTGGCGGCGAGATGGGACTCGATCCGTGCCAGCGCCAGCTCGAAATCCTGCGCCGGATTGGCCTTCATCCGCGCCGCGAGCGGCTGGTCTGGCGTCGTCGGCGAGCCGTAGGCGCCGTAGATCAGCAGCGCGAGCAAGGGCACACAGGACAGCGCGATCGCGGATGCCGCGCGGCGTCGCCGCAGGGCCGGCTCGCTCTCGCCGGCCGGCATCGATTCAGTCGCCGTTTCGCGCAGAAGCCGGCGGGCCGCCTCGGCCTTGGCCGCCTCGGCCTCTACGCCGCCGATCAGCTTGCGGCCGAGGTCGCGATCGATTTCAGCGAGTTGCGCGCGGTAGAGCGCGGTGGCTCCGGCCGTGTCGGCGAAAAGCGTTGGTGCCTGGCGGCCAAGCGGCCAGAGCACCGCCATGACCGCCGCGCCTGTCATGGCCGCGAAGATGATCCAGATCAGCATTCGCCGTTCATAACCGTTCGAAGGTGCCGGTTCATGTCCGAAGATGGCGACAAAGGGTCACGCGGGCAATGCGGCGTCAGACCGCTGGCAGGACGAGGCGGGCCCTGAGGCCGCCGAGCGGCGAACGCTCCAAAGAGAGACCGCCGCCATGAAGCTTGGCGAGATCGACGACGATCGACAGGCCCAAACCAGAGCCCGGCGTCGTCTCGTCAAGCCTGCGGCCGCGCTTGAGAACGTCGGCCATCGCCTCGTCGGGGAGTCCTGGCCCGTCATCATCGATCAGCAGGACGAGACGTCCTTCCGGGGTCTGCGCATCTGGCGCCAGGCTGACCTGCACGTCGGTGCGCGCCCATTTGAAGGCGTTGTCGAGCAGATTGCCGAGCATTTCCTCGAGATCCTGCTTTTCGCCGCGAAAACGGACGCCGACAGGAACAGTGTGACTGCCCTCGATCGCCCTGCCCTGCGCGATCTTCTCGAAGGTCCGGATCAACGCGTCGAGCGAGGGAGCTATCTCTGAAACACCACCGAGGGCGCCGGACAAGGCAGCAGCCCGAGCCCGGTCGAGATAGTACTGGACCTGGTCGCGCATGACCGCGGTCTGATGGCGAATGGTCTGGGACAAAGCACCCTGCCCGGCCTCGGCCTCGTTCTGCATCACGCTGAGAGGCGTCTTGAGCGCGTGGGCGAGATTGCCGACCTGGGTCCGGGCGCGCTCCAGGATTTCGCGGTTGGCGTCGATCAGCTGGTTGAGTTCGCCTGCCAGCGGCGCAAGATCGGGCGGATAGCGCCCGGCGATGCGCGTGCTCTCGCCGGTACGCACCGTCCCAACCGCGGCGCGCAAGCGCGCCAGCGGGCGCAGACCGAAGCGGACCTGGACGATGGTCGAGGCGACCAAAGCGAGACCGAGGAACAGGAAGGTCAGCGTCAGGGCGAAGCGGAAATCGCGGATATCGCCCTCGATCTCATCAGCCGGGGCCGCAACGCCGACGGTGAAGCGACCATCCTCCCCGACATCGATCTCGCGTTCGAGCACGCGCAGGCGCCGTTCGTCGGGGCCGGAGACGTAGCTCTCGCGCAAGCCACGAGCATTCGGCTGCAAATTCTGGTCGAGCAGCTTCGGCAGTTGCCCGCCGACGAGAGAGCGCGAGGTGCGTATCGTCGGGCGCTCGCCGTCGAGCCGGATGATCTGCCAGTACCAACCCGAGAGCGGCAGATCGAAGCGCGGCTCGCCGAGGTCACCGATCGCCTGGCGTTCGGCCTCGGGCGGGGCCGCAAGATCGGCGACCAGCTCCTTGATATAGACACTGAGACGCTCGTCGAAGCCGCGCTCGGCCGCGCGCCGATAGAAGGTGGTGAGGCCGAAGCCAGCGAGGATCAGCACCAGCGCGCAGCAGATCGCGGCCGAAATGAAGAGCCGGGCGCCGAGCGAGAAGCGCTGCCGCGTGACCGGCATGACGGCCTCAGGCTTTCGCGGCAGCGATATAGCCGAGGCCGCGCACGGTCTCGATGACGTCCACACCGAGCTTCTTGCGCAGGCGGCCGACGAAGACCTCGATCGTGTTGGAATCGCGATCGAAGTCCTGATCGTAGAGATGCTCGACCAGCTCGGTGCGCGAGACCACGCGGCCCTGATGATGCATCAGATAGGCGAGCAGCCGGTATTCGTGCGAGGTGAGCTTGACCGGGTTGCCGTCGACGACGACGCGGCTGGCGCGTGTATCGAGACGGACGGGACCGCAGATCAGCTCGGCAGTGGCGTGGCCCGCCGCGCGGCGCAGCAGGGCGCGGACACGGGCGAGCAGTTCCTCGATGTGGAAAGGCTTGACGACATAGTCGTCGGCGCCGGCGTCGAAGCCCGAGACCTTGTCGCTCCAGCGATCGCGGGCCGTCAGGATAAGCACCGGCATGGTCTTGCCAGCCCGGCGCCAGCCCTGCAGCACGGCGACGCCGTCGACCTTGGGCAGGCCGAGATCGAGGATCACCGCGTCATAGGGCTCGGTCTCGCCGAGATAGAGCCCCTCCTCTCCGTCGAAAGCCTTGTCGACGGCATAGCCGGCGTTCTCCAACGCATTGACGATCTGGCGGTTGAGGTCCTTGTCGTCCTCGACGACGAGCAATCGCACGGCGGCTTTTCTCCGATTGGCGGATCAGGAACGCGACATAGCGGAACTAGCGGATATCCGCCACCTTGCCCGAGGCGCCGTCTAGCGTCACCCGGGCGACGCGGCCGTCGCGCTTCATCGTCGTCACCACATAGACGAACTCGTCGCCCTGGCGGCAGAGCCTGATCCGCAGGACCTCGCCGGGCGCGGCGTCGCGGGCATGGCGAGATGCCGTGGCGGGTTGCATGACCTTGCCGTCCGACACAGCCTCGCGCGTTTCCTGCGCCGACAGGCAGGAGATCGGCGGCGGCGAATCGACCGTCTCCACCGGCGAAGCGGTGGCGATGACGAACGCGAAAATCGCGACGTTAGGGTCGAGCAGCATCATCGCTATGGGCTAGCCCGGTATGCGTGAATGCGCCATGAACATCAGCGTGAGGCTAGCTCAGTGGACCGTGACGAGTCCACGCCAGGGAAGACCCGGCCCCGCGACGACACTGAGCTGCGCCAGCTCGACGTCGAGCGCGGCCTGAGGGCTGCCGAAGTCGGCGAGTTCCTGCGCCGCTTCATAGACCATGGCCGGCGCATCGACCTCGACGGTCCGGACAGGGGCCCCGCTCGCGCGGATCGTCATCCGATAGCGCTCGATATCCTCCCCGAGCGGCACCTCGGCTGTTTCCCAGGAATCGCCACCGAGGCGGCTCCGCCGGATCCAATTCAAGGCGATGCCGGATGGCAGGCGCCGGGCCCGAACGCCTACCGGCGCGAGCGGCCGCAACGGCGCGATTCCGATCGTCGTGGAGATCTCGCGCATCGAGGCGGAGGCGACATCGGCATTGGGCGGGCCGATCCGGTAGCGGACATGCCGGCCGATATCGTCGAGGCTCGTGGTCAACGGGACCGCCGCGCCATCGAGCACGACCACGCGTGCACCTGGGGCCAGTGTTCGCGCCGCGGCTCCCTCCGAACCGCCAAGCCCGCGCACCATCTGCGACAGCCGGAATGTCCGCGCGCCGATCAGTTCGACCCGCGCCGCTGTCGCGATCTCGACTTCCCCTGCCGAGTCGATGAAGGCGAGCGCATTGCCCCCAGCGAGCGCTGCCTCCGGAGCGATCGAGGCAAGGCTGCCGCCGCGCAGCCGCACTTCGACTGAAGCATGCCGGTCAGTGCGCCAGAGCGGCCCAGGCACGAGCTCGGTCAAGGTCTCGCCCATGATCGACGGCGCCGCGACGACGCCGACCAATGCGAACGGCATGCCCTCGGCGGCGCGCCAGATCGCCAACGCACCAGGCCAAGGATCGGCGAAGGCAGCGAGCGACTGCAAGGGGGGCGCCACCTCGCGCGCGATCGGAAGGTCGAGGATCAGGGTGTCCGGCCGCCCTGCGATCCGCGGAGGGACTTTCGGAGGCCGCTCGCCCGCCGTCGCGCCTGCTGCCGCACCGCGATAGATGGCGGGCTCGACCGCGCGTGCACTGGCGCGCCGGGTCGGGCCATCGCTGATCCGCGTCAGCCTGAACAGACGGGGCCGGCCGGCAACATCGAGCGAGACCACATCGCCCGCTTCGAGATCGACGCAGCGCGGCGACAGCTCCAATTCGAGCGTTTCGCGGCCCGCCCAGATCTCCTGCAACCGCTGATCGGCGAGACGCTGCCCTTCGGCACGGCGCGTGACCGCGGGAAGCTCGACGGCGTTCTCCCGGCGCGCAGCACCGGCCAAGCGACGCGAGCGGGCCGTCACCTGACGATAATCGTTGTCCCCATCGATATGGACCAGGCGCAATTCGCGCGGCAGTTCGCTCTCCTGCGCGCGCCGCAGCTCGAAGGGCTGGCCATCGCGATCGAGCACCAGGTCATCTCCCGACAAGGCGCGGGCGATGGTCGCGACGCGGCCGCGAAAGGCGAGCTTGCCGGAGGACATGATGGCATCGAAGCCGAAGGCCTGCGCGAGCGGCTCGAGCGCCTGCCGCGCGGAGATCGGCCGGTCGAGGACATAGCCATCGACGAAGCCGTCGATGGCGAGTTCATCCGGCACCGGGAGACCGTAATCGGCCAGGATCGCGCGCACCAACCGGTCGAGCGTCACGCCTTCGAGGCGGCCGTTGACCCAGTGACCGGTCTCGTAGTTCGCCCCGTCCGCCCAGACCGAGGTCAAGTCGGGAAAGGCCGGAAACGGCCGCGCATCCCAGGTCCAGACGAAGACGTTGGCCGGATCGACCATGCGCAGGCCGAGCGAAGGCGCGATCGGGTTGCGCTGCGGCTCGAACCCCGGGAGCGCGGGATCGAAGCCCGAGAGAATCGCCTCCAGCCCTCGCGCCTGGACGAGGTCGTCGCGCGCTCTCGTCGAGAAATGCGGATAGCCGCCATCGATCGATTTCGGATCGGGAAAGACATTCGGCGAGTTGCCGCCCTTGTCCACGGCGGGCAGACCGATCTCGGTGAGCCAGATCGGCTTTGCGCCCGGCGACCAGCCGGTAGCGCCAACCTGCGCGCCGGCGACACGCTCGACATGGGAATTCAGCCACCAGTTCGGCAGATCCTTCTGCCGGAAGACCCAGGGCTTGCCGAAGGCGCCGTCCGTGATCGGCAGGCGCGTCTGGGCCTGCCGACCGGCGAGGCTGGCGTAATACCAGTCGTACCCCTCGCCGGAGGTCAGGCGCTTGCGCAGGTAATCGACATCTGCAGGCCCGCGCGCGATGGCGAGGTCGCCATGATCAGGTGTATCGCGCCAGTCGGACAGCGGTGCGTAGTAGTCGATGCCGATCGCGTCGATATGGGCGCTCGACCAGAGCGGGTCGAGCGGAAAACGGACCTCCTGCCCGCCATCGCGAACATGGGCACCGTATTCGGTCCAGTCGGCTGCGTAGGTCAGCTTGGTGGGCGGCGGCAGGATGGCGCGAACCTCGGCCGCAAGGGCGACCAACCCGTCGACCATCGGATAATGGCCCGGAGCCCCGCGCACCCGCGTCAGGCCGACCAGCTCGGACCCGATGATGAAGCCTTCGACCCCGCCGGCCGCCTTGGCGAGCATCGCCGCATGCAACACGGCGCGGCGGAAGCTCCACTCGCCGGGCCGTGCGCATATGACCTTGTCGCCGTCGAACGAGAAATCCGCGGCCGTGGCCAAGCCGAGGAAGCTCGCGATCTGGCTCGTTGCAGCCGGTGTCCCGTCGGGCGACCCGGGCTGGGCTGGAGCCGGCGAGCAGGTGATACGTCCGCGCCAGGGATACGGCGGTTGCGAGGGGTTGCCGGTATGCGGATCCGGCAGCGCGTTGTTCTGCTCCACATCCATCATCACGAAGGGGTAGAGCACCACCTCGAGCCCATAGACGTGGCGCAGGCGGCGGATGAGCGCGACGACGCTCTCGTCCGAAGGCGTGCCACCATAGGCAGGCCTGCCGTTCGACTGGCTGACGACGCGGGTCGTCAGCCGATCAAGGCCCGCTGCCGACCACGGCGCGTCAGGCGTGTTCTTGTCGGCGATCTCGACGCGCGGTGCGATGGTGCAATGGCCGGCCCGCAGATCGTCGCCGAACCAGCTGACAACGAGGGAGATGCGCCGCAGATACGGACAGAGCGCCAACAGATGTGTGATCGCCCCGTCGATATCGGTGGCGCTGTGCAGCTGATGCCGGTTCTCGGCGATGGTGACGCCGGCCTCTGGCTCCTGGTTGATCAAGGTCGGCGCGTAGGTGAACTCGCTCGCGCCGGGGATCAACGTCACGGCGCGGATCATCTCACCGAGGCCAGGCACGGCGCGCACCACCTCGAAGGAAAATTGCGGCACGCGGTTGCCGTAGCCGGCGAGCGGAAAGCGCTCGAACACGACATAGGCGGTGCCGCGATAAGCCGGCGCCGCGCCCGCCTCCTTGGCCGCGACCAGCGGATCGGGCTCCTGGTTCTCGAAGCCGCGATGGATCCGCAGCGACACGGTGTTGAAGTCGATCTCGCGCCCGTCGGCCCAGATCCGGCGCACGAAGGCGATCGGTCCCTCGCAGATCGCGACTGCCAGGTTGGCGTAGTAGCTGTAGGTGGCCTCGTAGGTCTTCTGGGCTTTCTGACCGCCCTTGCCGCCGCTCTTGGTCCGGGTGACGGTGGTCGTCACCTCCTCCTCGAAGCGCGTCGCCCAGATCAATTGGCCGCCGAGCCTGGCCCGTCCGTAGACTCGTGGGATCGGTGCGCCCTCGGTCGAGGCGAGGCCGTCTATCTCCTTCAGACGCGGCCCCTCGACGATGCGTGTGCCGCCGCCACCGCCGAACAGGCTCTGGTCGAGGGTCGCACCGGCGATGGCGCCGAGCGAGCGGCCAATCATGGCACCGAACGGGCCGCCGACGGCCGCTCCGAGCACCGAACCGGCGACCTGCAGGACGAGTGTGGCCATCAGGGATCGAGCTCCGGAAAGGCGAAGGCGTGACTGAGATGGCGGCGCCACCAGCCGGTGAAGGCGACCTCGCTGACCGCCGCGCCGTCATGGGCGTGCAGGATGCGGTCCCGCTCGGTCAGGATGGCGCAATGCGCTGCCGGCAGATGCTGGCGCCAGCGGAAGAGCAGGACGTCGCCGGGCTGTGCGGCCTCGAGGTCGACAGGTCGCAGATGGCGCTCCCCCGCCAGCGCCAGTGCCTCGCCCGCACCCTGCTGGGCCCAGTAGGGCGAATAGGGTGGCGTCGGCTCGGGTTCGTCGCGATAAAGGTCACGCCAAATCCCACGTACCAGGCCGAGGCAGTCGCAACCGACGCCGCGCAGCGACGCCTGATGGTGATAGGGCGTGCCAAGCCAGCCGCGTGCCGCCGCAACGATGCGTTCGCGCGTCGTATCGGCGCCCGTCATCGGAACAGGCTCCCGCCATCGAACGGGCCGGCACCAGGATTGTCCGCGCCGGCGCCGCCAATGATGAAGTCGTTGCCCGGCAAATGCGGAAAGCCGCGGAAATTGACGTCGTTACCGAACTTGTTGCGGCAGGTGGTGAATAGCTTGTCGCAGCCGGCCTGGGCCGTGAAGAGGTCGCCGGCTACGATCGGCTGCGGCGCAGCCTGCCAGAGTTGCAAGACGACCGCGCCGCCGTCTTCGCGGTGGCTGCGGATCTCGGTGGCGAAGCCGGTGTTGGCGCCCGCGGTGAAGACCAGCTGGCCGCCGCTGAAGTAGCCGTCGCCATAACCGGAGAGTGCTGGCGCAGTGAGCGAGAGCCGCCCATCCGTTGCAGCAACTGTTGCCGCTGACGAGCCCGGCATGACCCCGCAACGGACATCGCCGAGATCGGCCGAGCAACTCGCGGTGTAGAGCCGGCCGCGCTCCTCGTCGAAGGCCTTGCCGAGACCCCGGACCTCGGCCGTGAAATTGGTGTCGCTGCGCTTCACCTCGCCGATGAAATCGGTCTCCAACAAGGTGCGCTGGCTCGGATCGGCCCAGTTGGCCAGCCAGAGCGCGACACGGGCATCGTCGTAGAGGCCGCGCGACAAATCCTGCTCGTTGAGCCCGTTCGCCGCCAAGGCACCGAGCACGTCGCCGCCGCCGGTTGCGAAGCCGAGCTCGGCGCTGGTCTCGGCGGCTTCGAGGCCCGCATTCGCGCGAAACAGGGTGCCGTCGAAGGACAGATCGCGGTCATGATCGGTGAAGCCGAGCACTGCGCCGTCGCGGCGTGTCAGGCTCCAGCAACGGCAAAGCGTGGTCGCCTCGCCGGCGACATGCGCGGCAAGTTCTGGGGATAATATCCGCATGGCAAGCCTCAGTCGGCGATCTCGACGATCGGGATCTTGGGGATGTCACCGGCCTCGAAGGCCGAGAGGTCGACCTCGATCGCATCGGTGTCGAAGCGAACGGGAACGTCGAAGGCGAACCCTGCGCTGATGATGGCACCGGCTGGCGGGGCCTGGCCGACGGCGAAGGTGACCGCACCGGTGGCATGATCGCAGGACACGATGCCAGGCTGCGCCTGCAGGACACCGTCGATCGCGATCAGCACCGTTCCGGCGACCGGCTTGGTAATGCGGCGGACATAAGGAGCGTGAAGGCCGCCATAGAGCTTGCAGAGTTGGAAGACCCGCATCGCACCATCGCCGATGCCGATCTGCTGGTCGCTCAGTGCGGGGGCCGCAGATGGGGCACAGCTCTTCCAGTCGAGCTGATCGCGCCAGCGGAACCCGTAGAGCCGGCCGCGGCGCTCCTCGAAGAAGGTGACGACCTCAGCAAGCGCATCGAGGGTGCGGATGCCGAAGCCGGCATCGTAACGCCGCCGTGAATGCGCCCAGCGGCTGTTGCGGACCTCCCAGCCCGAGGCCAGCGTCACCACCTGGGTCAGCCGTTCCGGCCCACCCCGGGCACCGCGCGCGATCCCGGTCGGGAAGCGCACCTCATGGAAGCCGCTCATGCCGGCACTCCCTTCGATCTCATGGTGCTGCGGCCTCTCGTCAGAGCGCCCGGCTACCGCGGGCCACGGCGCGGGCAACCGCGGCCGAGACCTGAGCCTCGGAGCGGCGGAAACTGTCGGCGTCGGGCGTCGAGACCTGGACGGTGACGTTGAACGGGCGCCGTTCGCCACCACCGGCCCGCACGCCGAGCTTGCCGTCAGGGCCGCGCGACAGGGGCATGATCGCCTCCGCACCGCGTTCGCCCATCAGCCCAAGCCCGCGCCCCATGGCGAAATAGGAGGGCGCAGCAACGACGCCGCCATCGGCGAAGGGTGAGACCGGCAAACCACCGCCGCCGCCCTTGCCACCTGTGAAGAGGCCGGCCAGGCCGCTGATGCCGGAGCCGAGCCAGCTCGATATGGCGCTCTGCAGCGGCTTCAGCGCCGATTTCAGCAAGCTCTGGCTCAGCGAGGCGCCGATGCCGCGCAGCACGTCCTCGAAACGCTTGCCCTCGACGATACCGCTGGCGAAGGCCGTGGTGATCGACTTGCCGAAGGCCTGCGACGCCTTTGTCAGGCTCTGGGTCAGCGTGTTCAGCGTGCGAAGACCGCCGAAATCGAAGGAAGGGGAAGAGTCTTCGTCAGCCATCGATGCGGCCTTTCCAATCGTCATGGTCCTGAGAAACGAGATCCGGATGGGCTTGCATCAGCGCACCCAACGTCGAACGCGAGGGCGCTTCGACCGCTTGAGGCGGCCGATGAGCCTCGATCGCGGCGAAGATCTCGCGCGGGCTCGCAGCCCAGAAGGCGTCCGGCGGCCAGCGCAGGCGCCCGAGCCCGAAAGCCATTGCCTCATGCCAGGGAAAGGGGACCGCCGCCGGCGCGCCTAGGCTGCCGGCGGCATTGGAGGGCGGGCCCCCGCCACCTCCGCGAGCGGGGCGAAAGTCGCGTCGAGCAGCGCGATCGCGGCGGCGATGGCGCCGTTGAGCCCGCCGTCGAAAGGCAGCGCGGCAACCTCGTCCGTGGCCAGCGCGCTGCCAGCACCGCGCAGCCCGGCCGTCAGGATGCGCGCGATGTCACGCGCCGAAAGCCGGCCGGCCGCAAAGCGTTCGCCCAGCGCCGGCAGGTTTTCGACGCAGAAAGCGTCTTCGAGATCGGCGAGTGCACCGAGGGTGAGCCGCATCGGCAGTGCCCGCCCCTCGACCATCAGGGCGACTTCGCCCCTGTAGCGATTGACCATGTGGCCTCCCTCAAGCGAGCGTGAAGGTGAGCTGACCCGCCGATTCCAGCGAGAGCTCGAAGGTGACCTCGGCGGCATGGTCGCCGCGATATTCGAGCGTCGAGAGCTGGAACGGCCCGGTAATCGTGCCGAAATCGGGCACGATCACCTGCCAGTCGCGGATCGCGCCGTCGAAGAAGATCTGGCGGACCAGCGCGTCGGACGCCTCGTCCTTGAAGATGCCGGCACCGCTGATGCTGGCGCGGCGCATGCCGGCGCCTGACAACAGCTCGCGCCAGCGCCCTGCCGATTCGGCATGGGTGATGTCGACCGCCTCAGCATTGAAGGCGATCTGGCGGGCGCGCAGGCCGGCCACTGTGACGAAGCTGCCGCCGGCATCGGCGGCCTTGAGCAACAGGTCCTTGCCTTTCTGGGCAGGCATGGGCGGTCCTTTCGTGCGGTCAGAGTGCCTCGGTGACAACCCTGAAGGTCAGTGTCACGGTTGGCAGATGGGTCTTTGGATCGCGGGCGAGTTTCGAGGACAGCCAGGCGAGATTGATCAGCCGATGTCCCTCCGGCGCGAGCACGGCGCCCTCCAGACTGGCGACGATCCGCGCCGCCGCCTCGAGTGCCTTGCGTGACGAAGTGGTCTCACCCGCCCAGACGCCGAGCGAGAGCTTCTGCTCGCAGCCACGGTCGCTGCCGGTCGACCAGTCCTCGGCCGTAACCTCGCCATGGACGACGTAGAGCCCGCTCAAGGCGCGCGGCGGCTCGTCATGGATGCGGCCCGTTCCGATCAAAGCTGTCAGGCCGGCATCAGCGGACAGGTGCGCGTGGATGGCACGCCGGAGCGGCAGGATGGCATCGCTCATCGGCTGACCTCCTCGACCAGGCAGATAAGGCGTCGGCGGCCGCCATCGGGATCGCCAACCGCGCGAATGTCGAAGATCTGATCGCCGTCGCGCAGGCGTTGGCCTGCATCGACGCCGCCACGCCAACGCAAGGTGATGCGATGGCTCGCCACCTGCTCCGGCCGCTCGCCGCGCCAGCGCTCGTCGCCCGAGAGCCATTCGACCTGGGCCCAGACCGCAGCGATCGTCTCGAAGCTGCGAAGCTGGCCGCCGGCGCTATCCGGCGTTTCAACGAGAGCCTCCAGCAGCAGGCGTCGCCGCAGCGCGCCGACAGGACGGCGGCCTTTCGATGTCTCGCGAAGCATCAGAGCCTCACACGGCGAAACGGAGCGACGAGCGCGGCGATCTCGGCCGGCAACCGCATCGCATCGCGGCTGACCACATCGCCGCGATGCTCGAACCAGCGGCAGGCGAGCCGAAGCACGGCCTGCCGTAGCGGCGCCGGCACCGTATCGCGCGTCGCGCCGAAGCCGGCGACCAGGTCGATCTCGATCGCGGAGCGGGCACGGCCAGGCGCCGGGACCAGCCCCGAAACGCCGATCAGTGGCGGATCGGAGCCCTCGACCAGCGCCAGCGACGACGGCGTGACCGGTTCGGCGGCACCGGCAGCGGGATGGACACGTGCAGCCGTGAGGCTTCGCACCGGTGAAAGCGGCAGGCGGATCTCGCCGCCTTGCGGCCAGGCGTCGAGCACGATTCGCCAACCCTGCTCGATCAGCAGACGCCCGGACGCAGCCTCGATCATCAACCGGGCCGCGGTGAGCAAGGTCCCGAGCAGTTCGTCCTCGTCATCGACGAGAATCCGTAGAAAATCCTTGGCTTCCGACAGCGAGACCGGCTCGATGGCCGGCGGCGTCAGGGCGAGCGGCGTCATGGTCTCTCCTCTCCCGGGTTTTAACCACGCCGGCGATGCGCTATCGAACCCGGCCCGATAGCGGAGACGGCTCGATGCACGGCAGAACGGCGATTGGACTGGCAGCCCTGGCAGCGGCTCTCGCTGCGCCCTGGTCCGCCTCGGCTGTGGTCGGCGGGCGCGAGGGCGGCCCTATCGCCAGCTCGACCCTGATGGTCCTCAATGCGCGCGGCGGCGTCTGCACCGGCATCGTGCTGTCGCGCCGCGCGATCCTCACCGCCGCCCATTGCGCCGATACCCGCGTCGATTTACGCATCCACTGGCAGGACGGTGGCCAGCCGGTGCTGACCGAGCCAGCGGCGATCGCGCTGCATCCCGAGTTCAATGCCAAGTCCGTCACGAACCGGCAGCGTTCGATCGATCTCGCGCTGGTGAGGCTCGCCGCGCCGCTGCCGGCGCGTTTCGCGACCGCGACCCTGGTCGACGGCGCTCTGCCGAGAGCCGGGTCAGCGGTCACGCTCGCAGGCTACGGCGTCGCCCGCGAAGGCGAAGCGAAGACGACCGGTACTTACCGTTCAGCCGCACTGACCGCCGTCGAGCCTTACGGTCCCGGCCGTATCCTGATCTGGGCTGCCGATCCGGCGACCGGCGGCAAGCGGCCGGGCGCCGGCGCCTGCCAGGGCGATTCCGGCGGACCTATCGTCGCGGGCTCGGGCAGCGTCGTCGCTGTTTCCAGCTGGTCGACCGGCCCGTCCGGCAAGCAATGTGGCCTGCTCAGCCAGGGCGTGCTGGTCGCGCCCCAACGCGGCTGGATCGACCGCACATTATCGGGCTGGGGCGAGAGTGCCGACTGGACCAGCACACCCTGATGGCCGCCCGGCGCGAACAGCACTGGACTGCGCCGCAGCAAACCATACATTGAAGCCATGGCAGCGATGATCTCGACCGTGACCTATTCGAAGCGCGCCGCGATCGTCGCGATAGCTTTTTGCAGCGGCCTGCAGATGACTGCGCCGGCACAGGCTGTGATCGGCGGCGTGACCTCGCGCACGGTCGATGGCGCACGCGCCTCAACCTTGCGGGTCGAGACCAGCCGCGGCGAACTCTGCTCCGGCGCCGCAATCTCCTCCGAACTGGTACTGACGGCGGCCCATTGCCTGATGACCGGCGGCTCGGTGCGCGTGATCAGTCTCGACAAACGCTTCCGCAACCGGACGCATATCGTCGCAGCGGTCCTGCCGCACCCGACTTTCGTGCCCGGCACGACGCCGCGCACGCAACCTGGCGCCGATCTGGCGTTGCTGCGCCTCGCCACGCCACTGCCCGCCGATATCCAGCCTCTGACGCTCGGCAGCGGCCTGTGGCAGGGTGAGACCGTGACCATGGCGGGCTTCGGCCTCGCCTCAGAAAACAACAAGAAGACCGCGCGCACCCTGCGCGAGGTGACGCTGGTCAATGCCGGCAACTACACCACCGCCAACACGGTCAAGGTCGCGGTCGACACCGAGAACCGCGGTGAGGTCCTCGGCGCCGGCGCCTGCCGCGGCGATTCCGGCGGGCCGGTGTTGCGTGGCCCGTCCGGCTCGCGCGATCTTGTCGGCATCGTCTCCTGGTCGAGCGGGCCCTTGAGCTCGCGCGTCAAGCTGATCTGCGGCGGCTTCACCGCGATCACCCCGGTCAGCGACCACCGCGCCTGGATCGCCGAAGCGAGCGAGCGCCTGCTCAACTATGGCGACGAGCCGCGCCAGGCGCGCGAGGATGCGCGCCCGAACGCGAGCTACAGCTGGTGGTTCGGCCGCTGACTGCGAGTTAGGCCGAGAACTTCAGCCCCTTGATCGCGGCGAAGTCCTGCACGCCGCCGCCGACGCGCTTGGTCGTGTAGAACAGCACATGCGGCTTGGCGGAGTAGGGATCGCGCAGGATGCGCACGCCAGCCCGGTCGACGACCAGATAGCCGCGGCGGAAGTCACCGAAGGCGAGCGAGACCGAGTCCGTCGCGACGTTCGGCATGTCCTCGGCCTCGACGACCGGGAAGCCGAGCAGCGTCGCCTGCGCACCCGCCGCGGCCGGCGGCTGCCAGAGATACTGGCCGGTCGAGTCCTTGAACTTGCGCACCGCAGCTTGCGTCTTGCGGTTCATCACGAAGCTGGCGTTCTGGCGGTAGCCGGCCTTCAGCGCATAGACGAGATCGACCAGGATGTCGGATGGGTTCGAGGCGGCGAAGGCGCCGGCAACGCCGGTCTTCAGCGTCCCGATATTGCCCCAGCTCCAGCTCGCATCGGCGACGGTCGGATAGGCGAGGAAGCCCTTGGGCTTGTCGATGCCGTCGCCATTGACGAAGGCCGCGCCCTCCTGCTCGGCGAAGGCGCTCTCGACCTCCTCGGCGATCCACTGGTCGATATCGACGATGGCGTCGTCGAGCAGGGTCTGCGTCGCCGCCGGCATGGCATAGAGCTCCATCGCCGGGAAGGAGAGCTCGGCCAGGGTCGGCGTGCCGCTCTGCGGACGGGCCGCTGTCTCCGCCACCCAGCCGGAAGCCGGGCCGGTGGTCGAGAACGCCTTCTTGTAGGTGCCGGACGAGATGGTGCGGACCGTCGCGATCGAGCGGATCGGCGACACGGTCGTGAGGCGGCGCAGGATCTCGCCCTCGACCGTCGAGGGGGCGAGATAGCCGCCATCCGGACCGGAGCCGGCCGAAAGCGCCTTGGCTTCGAGCCGTTTCAGGCCAGTGGCCTCGCCATGGCGGACATAGGACGCGAAGGCGGCCTTGTGCTCGGCGACGGCCGGGTCACGCTCATCGCTCGCGCCCAGCGCCGGGCGACGACTGTCGAGGCTCAGCCGGTCGAGCCGACGGCGGGTCTCATCGAGCGCATCATCGAGGCGGGTGAGCTTCTCGCCGGTCAGGACGTCACCGCCCATGCGGGTTTCGAGCTCGGCCAAACGATCGTCATTGGTGGCTCGATAGGCCTCAAGCGTGTAGCGCAGATCGTCATAGGCGGCGGCGATCTCGCCGGTTGCCTTGGTCTCGGGAGCCTGGTTCAGCGCAGTCATGGAATCTCCTGTGGTTTTGCGGCTTTACGTACGGTTCAGATGAAAGCGGCATGGCTGGGCGGTCGTAGCGCCTTGACGGCGCTGACGCGGGCCTGCGGCAACATCGGGAAGGTGACGAGCGAGATCTCCCAGAGGTCGACCTTCTCCAACCGGCGCAGGCCGGTGCGCGGCTCGCTGCGGGCGCGTTGCGAGCGAAACCCGATCGAGAGCCCGTCGACGGCGCCGTCACGCATCAGCGCATGCAGCTCGCGGGCACGGGCCACGGCCAGCGAGAGCCGGCCGCGGGCATAAAGGCCGCGCGAATCCTCGCGCAGCTCGATCCAGCGGCCGATCGGCTCGGTCGGATCGTGCTGCCACAGCATCCTGATCCCAGCGGCGCCGCGGCGGGTGAGGCTTTCGCGGAAAGCCCCGGGCTCGACCACGTCCTTGCCGAGATCGGCGATGCGGAACAAGCTGGCATAGCCCTCGAAGGCACCATCAGGTTCGATCCTGGCCAGTGGCTGCGCCAGGAACTTGGCCTCTCGCGCCAGAGCGGGATAACGGGGCATGGCGGCTCTCATCGCGCCCCTCCCCGCCCGGTCCGGCCGTTGGCGTCGAGTTGTCCGAGCGTCTCGAAGAAGCGGCCGAACACCTCCCGCGGCTGGCGGCCCGGGCGCGGCATGGCCACACCTGCTCTGATGCCGGCCGGAGCCGGCCTTGCCGGCGGCTTGCCCCCGGTCTTGCTCATGAATCCCCTCCCTCGTAGCGGGCGTTGAAGCTGGCGAGTTCGCGTACGAATTCATCGAAGCGTCGGTTGGCGGCGATGAGCTCGCGCAGGGCAAAGAGGGCGAGCCCCGAGGCACTGAAGGCCCAGAGCAACAGCGCGAGATGGCCGAGATCGCCGCGTGCAACGATGCCCGCAGCGGCTCCATCGAAGGGACTCATGACGACACCTCCCGGCGGCCATAGCCGACCGCCTCGCGCTTCTCGTCCTCGTTGAGAAATGCGGCGGCGGAGACCCGTCGCCAGAGCGATTCCCGCTCGTCCGCCAGCGCCTCGATCGCATCGAGATCGGGCTCGAGGGTGAGCGCGTCGCCGAAGGCCGGGCCGAGCCATTGCGCCAGCGACTGGGCCGTGCGCCGGACCAGCGGGATCAGCGTCTGGCGCCAGAAGGCGCGGTTGGCCTCGGCGAAATTGGCATGGGTGTTGTCGCCGGGCAGGCCGAGCAGTAGCGGCGGCACGCCGAAGGCGAGCGCGATCTCGCGCGCAGCGACGCCCTTGGCGGCGACGAAGTCGAGCTCGGCCGGCGACAATGACAGCGGCTTCCAGTCGAGCCCGCCTTCGAGCAGCAGCGGCCGGCCGGCATTGCGCGCGCCCTGGAAGCCGTCCTCCAGCTCCTGCTTCAGCCGCTCGAACTGCGCCTCGGTCAGCGTACCGCCTTCCGGGCCGTTATAGACCAGCGCTCCGGACGGGCGAGCCGCATTGTCGAGCAGCGCCTTGTGCCAGGCGCCGGCGGCGTTGTGCACATCGAGCGAGCAGGCGGCAGCCTCTATCGGCGAGAGGCCGTAATGGTCGTCGACCGGGTGGAATAGCGTCAGATGCAGGATCGGCGGCAGCGCGCCCTCGTCCTGGCGGAAGCGGATCGTTTGCGCCCCGACCGTGTAGTCATAGCCTTCAGGCCAGCCGTCGCGACCCGGCACCACCCGCATCCGATCGGGCCGAAGTGCATAAAGCTCGCGCGGTTCGCGGCCAATGCTCGCCGCCTCGACATAAGCGTTCCCGGCGACGAGCAGGTGGCCATAGAGCATCTCGCGGAAGGCGATGCCGCCCTGGCGCGGATTGGGCCGCTCGATCAGCGCCAGAGCCGGATGTTCCGGCATCTCGCGCTCGCCGACCTTGGCGATGAGCGGCGTCTGCGCCGCCGCCTCGGCAATTAGCCGGACGCAGCGATGCACCACCGGATTGCGCTGATAGCCCTCACGCGACAACGCGCCATAGTCGCGCGGCGTCCAGACCGGGCGACCGGCCTCGTGCAGGGCGATCAGCGGCCCGACGCGCGAGCGCTTCTGTTCCGGCGCGGCGTGGCCGCGCAGGCTGCGAAGGAAATTGAGCATGGCGGTTTCCCAACGAAAAAGCCGCCCGGAGGCGGCTTATTGTACGATGCGTTAAGCGCTTCTTGTGAGACGGCGCGCGTGGGAGGCACCTTGCTGCCCGGCTTTTTGGTAATTGCCGGGCAGTAAAAAATAAAACATAGATATATATCTACCTATTACCATTCAATTTTAAGGCTATTTGACCCATGCCTGCAACCCTATATTCCAACCATATGACGTATTTGCCGGCCAATTGCCACCAGTCGATTTTTTCCAGCAGAATTCGAATTGACGATTTACCACTGGCACCCAGGTCGCAAAATTTGTTCTCTCCCCCGTGAATAACGAAATTACTGCTTGTCCGACATAGTGGTTACACGAAACATTAGAATCCCCAGGCCGCCTAAATGCCAACGTCAGATCTGCGGTCTCATCGGTACTACCTCGCGTTAAAGTCAACAAACCTTGGATAAATGCTGATTTGGCATCGTTGTCGATATCATTTGCGGATAGATTTATGATACACCATTGATTTGGCACGCTACAATTTGACGGATTTATGATTCCTGTATAGGTGTTACCAAACAACTCTCCTGTCAAATATGTTTCACCAGATCTAGTATAGATCTCGGTTGATTTACTCCAACGCGATGAATCATAGGCCATAACTGAGCTTGATAGCAGAAATGTCCACAAAATAGGTAGTAATGCACGTTTCATTTTATCTCCTTTGCTTACATGTCAATTTTCGTACTCTTCCTTTGCGGATTCTGTTGCCAGAAGAGTCCTGTCAAAGCCCCCTCACCCGAGGCCTTCCCTTCGGCCCGAGCATCAGATGGGTCAGCGCCCAGACCAGCGCGTCGAGCCGGTCGGGCGAGCGGCCCGAGCTCAGACCCGTCGGGCCGAAGTCGCACATCTCGTCTTCCAGCGCCGGGAACGCGCCGGCATGGCGCACCCGGCCCTGCGCATAAAGCGCCGCCACCGGCTCAGCCCTCAGGAATTTTCCGCGCGAGGCCCGGACCGGTGTCACCGGGACGCCCGGATCGACCTCGCGGATGACGCTTGTCGCCATCTCGCCGCCCTGGTTGACCTCGACGACCAGCGCATCGGCCTCCAACCGGCGATAGAGCGCGACGGCGGCGGCGGCCCATTCATGCGGCTTGGCGCCGGCCAGCGTCGCATCCGCTAGCACATGGCCGACGCCGTCACGATCGATACCGGCTGCGACGAGCCCGCAGGAATCCGCCCGTTTCGACGAGGAGGCCGGCGGATCGATCGCAACCACGATCCGCGCCAGCGGCGGCGCCTCGCGCTCGCGGCTCTGCTCGATCAGCGCCCGGCTCCAGAGCGCATCGGCGCTCTCCTCGACGATCTCGCCTTCAAGCTCCTGCCGGCCGAGCCGCGTGCCGCCATAGGCCTGTTGCACGCTGTCGAGAAAGCTCGGCGCCAGGTTGAAGCGGTTGGCGCTGGTCGCCGCCCGGCTGACGGCGACATGCGGATCGTCGAGCAGCCGCTTGATCAGTGGCAGCGGGCGCGGCGTCGTCGTCACCACCTGGCGTGGTTGCTCACCGAGCCTGAGGCCAAGCTGCAGCATATCCCAGGTCTCCTGAAGGTTCGGCCATTTCGCCAGTTCATCGGACCAGGCGGCGCCGAATTGCGGCCCGCGCAGCCCTTCCGGATCCTCGGCCGTGAACACCTGCGCGATCGCGCCATTGCCCCATTCGAGCCGGCGCCGCGACGGCGACCAGACCGGCTTCTCCCAGCGATGATGGATCGCGAGCAAACCGGAGACGCCCTCGATCATCACGTCGCGGACCTGCGCTTGGGTTTCGCCGACCAAGGCGATGCGGCCGACAGGTTTCAGCGCACACGGCCATCGGCCGAGCGCCGCACCTCGTACCCATTCAGCGCCGGTTCGCGTCTTGCCAGCGCCTCGTCCACCCAAGACGAGCCAGCTGAACCAGTTGTCCTGCAAGGCAGGGAACTGATCCGGTCGCGCCCACGCAGCCCAAGTCGTGAGGATGACCTGCTGCTCTTCAGGCGAGGCCGTCTCCATGAGACGACGCAGAAACCGCACCCGCTTCCTCGGCGGCAAGCGCCGCAAGACGGCGTCCAAGCTCGCTTCGAAGCTCATCGACCCGGCGCAATCCTTCGGCAGGGCTGGGATCATCCTCGGACTTTCCTCCCTCCCCCACTGCAGCAGAATCCAGCGCGACCAGCTCGCGCACGGTGCGGGCCAAGGTCGCCAGCGTCTTGGCGTCGACCTCGCTCGCGGCCGTGCCGGCCGGCAATTCGGCGAGATGCGCCTCATGCGCTTCGAGCTGCGTCTGCGCCGCCTTCCAGAGCTTGCCGATCACAGCCTTGCGGCCGCGCGGCGCTGGCTTGCGCTTCGCCGCCGGCGGAGCCGGGGCGGCGGCGTCACTGTTATCGGTCATCGAGAACCTCGGCTCGGGCCGGACACACGAAAGCCGCCGGCTGGACAGCGCGGCGGCTTCGTTCGTCTCAGGCACAGTTCGTGAGCGTTCCTGATCTCTACCCGATCAGCGTCACGATGTCAAGGATAAAATTCCTATCCGATAGCGATGCCGTCAGGTCTCCGCCTTCTCCACCCATTTGATCTGGGTCTGCGGCCTGTAGGCCTCCATCTTGTCGAGCAGCGCGCCCGGATCGGTCTCCATCATCGCCATGTCGCGATGGGCCTGCCACATGAAGCCGGCCTTGGTGGTGTTGTCGAGGAAGGCGAAGAGCGCGTCGTAGAAGCCAGCGATGTTGAGGAAGCCGAGCGGCTTGCCGTGGATGCCGAGCTGGCCCCAGGTCCAGATCTCGAAGATCTCCTCAAAGGTGCCGATGCCGCCGGACATGGCGATGAAGCCGTCGGAGAGCTCGGCCATGCGCGCCTTGCGGATGTGCATGGTCTCGACCACTTCGAGCCGGGTCAGGGCGTTGTGGCCGACCTCCTTCTCGCGCAGCGCCCGCGGGATCACGCCATGGACCTCGCCGCCGGCTTCAAGCGCGGCATTGGCGACGATGCCCATCAGGCCGACGGCGCCGCCACCATAGACCAGTGTCAGGCCGCGCTGGGCGATGGCGGCGCCCATGGCGCGGGCGCCCTGCGCGTGGACGGGATCATGGCCCGGACTCGAGCCGCAGAAGACACAGACGGATTTCATGAGGCGAGTGCTTGCAAGATGCGGGCCCAGGAGCGCTGGCCCTTGTGGAAGGAGGACAGGTCGTATTTCTCGTTCGGCGAATGGACGCGGTCGTCATCGAGGCCGAAGCCGACGAAGAGCGTGTCGAGCCCGAGCGTGCGCTTGAAGTCGCCACCGACAGGGATCGAGCCGCCGCTGCCAATGCTGACGACGCGGCCGCCCCATTCCTCGGCCAAGGCCTTGCGCGCCTTCTGCAGGACCGGTGAATCGACCGGCACGGCCAGCGCCGGCGAACCGGAATGGCCGATGAACTCGGCCGTCACGTCCTCCGGCAGGCGCTCGCGCACGAACTGGTGGAAGGCGGCGGCGATCTTCGCCGGATCCTGATCGCCGACGAGGCGGAAGGAGACCTTCGCCGAGGCCTTGGCGGCGATCACCGTCTTCGAGCCCTCCCCGGTATAGCCGCCCCAGATGCCGTTGACGTCGCAGGTCGGGCGCGACTGGATCTGCTCGATCAGCATGCGGCCGCGTTCGCCGACGGAGTGCTTCAACCCAACCTGGCCGAGGAATTCCTTCTCGGTCAGGTTGAGATCGGCCCATTCCGCCTTCTGCGCATTGGTCGGCTCGTGCACGCCGTCATAGAAGCCGGGGATGGTGATCCGGCCGGTCTCGTCATGGATCTCGGCGATGATCTTGGTCAGCACATGGATCGGGTTCGCGGCGGCACCGCCGAACAGGCCGGAATGGAGATCGCGATCGGCCGCGGTCAGCCTGACCTCCTGATAGACCATGCCGCGCAGGGTCGAGGTGATCAGCGGCGTGACGCGGTCCCACATGCCGGTATCGCAGACCAGCGCGAAATCGGCCTTCAGCTCCGCCGCATTGGCCTTGATGAAGCCCGGCAGGTTGACCGAACCGGATTCCTCCTCGCCCTCGACCAGGATGGTGAGGCCGATCGGCAGGTCGCCGGTCTCGGCGAGCGTGGCGCGGATCGCCTCGATGAAGGTCATGACCTGCCCCTTGTCGTCGCAGGCGCCGCGGGCGAGGATCGCCTTCCGCCCCGGCTCGATCTCCTTGACGACCGGCTTGAACGGATCGTTCGCCCACAGATCGAGCGGATCGACCGGCTGGACGTCGTAGTGGCCGTAGAACAGTGCATGCGGCGCGCCGGGCTTCGGGCGATGCGCGAGTACGACCGGGTGGCCGCCGGTCTCGCGTAACTCGGCCTTGAAGCCGAGCCCTTCCAGATCGGAACGCAGCCATTCGGCCGCCCGGCGTGTGTCGTTATCGAAGGCCGGATCGGTCCCGATCGACGGAATCTCGAGCCAGGACGAGAGGCGAGCCAGCGATGTGTCGAGATCGGCGTCGAGGCGGGACAGGATGGCGGGAAGCTGGGACATGGGCGCTCACTGGAGGCTGATTCCGGTGGCGCCATCATGCCTAGTCGCGCGGACGATACCAGCCGTCCGTGCGCATACCGGTCTGTATCAGAGGCCGCCTACACCTTGTCCATGTCATCCGGCCACATCCGAGCGCCATGAAGGACGCGAAGAATGCGGATCTTGTCGGCCGTTACGACATAGACGGCGATATAGGGCGTACGTGGAACGACCAGTTCGCGGGTGCCTGCCACTCTGCCGGGCCGACCGCTCTCGGGAAAACGGAGCAGCCGACGCGCCGCAGACGCAATCCGCTCGTCGATCTCAGCGGCAGCCTTCGGGTTATCGGCTTCGATGTAGCTGAAGATCTCGTCACGATCGGCAAGGGCGAACGGCGCCCAGACCAGCCGCTTCACACCTTGCGATAGGCCGCAGCGCGCCGCTCGGCAAAACGTGCCTCGGCCTCGGCGTCATCGATATCGGGACGCTCATCCGCCAGGGCCTGCAGCACCTTGGCGCGGAACCAGGCATCATGCGCGTCGCTGTTGCTGACGAGTTCGAGCGGCAGCGCCCCCTCGTTCGCCGTGCGGGTCAGCAGAATGCGCACGGCGTCGGAGACGGTGAGCCCCATGCCCTCCAGGACCGCCGTCGCGCGGTCCTTCACGTCAGCGTCGATACGTGCCTGCACCAAGGCATTCGTAGCCATGACGAAGCTCCTTTCCGGAGCTGAATGTAATGCAATTGAACGACAATTGCCAGGCGCAGGCCCAACCCCGCTACCGCCGCCCGCCCGTGAGCGAGCCGAGCACGCCGCGCAGGATCGCGGTGCCGACCTGCCGGCCGATCGAGGTGGCGGCCGAGCGCGCCGCCGAGGTGATGATCTTCTCGGTCATGCTCTGCGGCAGCGGCCCGCCACGGCTGCCCGGCCCGGTCTTGGGGCGCTGGCCGCTGCCACCGCCGAGCCAGCCGCCGATCGTATCGAGGATGCCGCCGCCACCTTCGGTCGAAGCCTCGACCGGCGAGCCGTCGGAATTCAGCCCCTTGCGCTTCATCAGTGCCTCGTAAGCCGAGTCCCTGTCGACCATCGTGTCGTATTTGCCGGTGAAGCCGGAGTCGCGGATGCACTGCGTCCGCTCCTGCGGCGTGATCGGCCCGACCTGCGCCATCGGCGGGGCGATCAGGCAGCGCTCGACCATGGTCGGCGAGCCCCTGCCTTCCAACGTCGAGACCAATGCCTCGCCGACGGCGAGCTGGGTGATCGCCTGTTCGGTGTTGATCTTCGGGTTTTGGCGGAAGGTCTCGGCCGCAGCCCTGACCGCCTTCTGATCGCGCGGGGTGAAGGCGCGCAAGGCATGCTGGACGCGGTTGCCGAGCTGGGCCAGCACGGTGTCGGGAATGTCGAGCGGGTTCTGCGTGACGAAATAGACGCCGACGCCCTTGGAGCGGATCAGCCGCACCACCTGCTCCACCGCGGTCAGCAGCGCCTTGGGCGCGCCGTTGAAGAGCAGATGCGCCTCGTCGAAGAAGAAGACGAGCTTGGGCTTGTCGAGGTCGCCGACCTCCGGCAGCTGCTCGAACAGCTCCGAGAGCAGCCAGAGCAGGAAGGTGGCGTAGAGCCGCGGATTGGCCATCAGCTTGTCGGCGGCCATGATGTTGATGATGCCGCGGCCGTCGCGGTCGGTCTTCATCAGGTCGTTGATGTCGAGCGCCGGCTCGCCGAAGAACAGGTCGCCCTTCTGGTTCTCCAGCACGAGCAAAGCGCGCTGGATCGTGCCGACCGAGGCGGAGGTGACGTTGCCGTATTTGGTCGTCAGCTCCTGCGCATTCTCGGCGATGAAGGCGAGGATCGCGCGCAGGTCCTTGAGGTCGAGCAGCAGGAGCTTCTGCTCGTCGGCGATGCGGAAGGCGATGTTGAGCACGCCCTCCTGGGTGTCGTTGAGGTCGAGCAGGCGCGCCAGCAGCAGAGGCCCCATCTCCGAGATCGTGGCGCGGACCGGATGGCCCTGCTCGCCGAACACGTCCCAGAACACGGTGGTGAACTGATCGGGCTCGTATTTCAGCCCGAGCTCCTCGGCGCGCTTGACGAAGGGCGGCTTGGAATTGCCCGGCGCGGCGATGCCGGAGAGATCGCCCTTGATGTCGGCAGCGAAGACCGGCACGCCGTGCTTGGCAAAGCCTTCCGCCAGAACCTGCAGCGTCACCGTCTTGCCGGTGCCTGTCGCACCCGTGACCAGGCCGTGGCGGTTGGCGAGCTTGAGCAGCAGCACCTCCGGCTTCTCGCTCTTGCCGATCAGGATCGTGCCGTCATCCGCCATGGTCGCGCCTGTTCCGTTGCCAAAAGGTCGTGGAATGGGTGTAGCGAAACGAGAACTTGGGCGGAAGCATGAAGATCGCTTCCACCCGGGATAGTTTATGTATAAACTATCCTCCGGAACGCCGGATGACTCGGCAAGAGAGGACCGCACGATGGATGAACTGATCTCCCGCATCATGGCCGCTTCCGGCCTCGATGAGTCGCTGGCGAAAAAGGCGATCGGCATCATCCTCGCTTTCCTGCAGAAGGAAGGTCCTGCGACCGAAATCGGTCAGCTAATGGGAGCGCTGCCGGGCGCCCAGGACCTCGCCGAAGCCGAAGGCGGCGCCAAGGGCGGCCTGCTCGGCACGATCGGCGGCCTGATGGGCGGTGGCGGCGGCGTGATGGCGCTCGGCGGCCAATTGATGGGCGCCGGCCTGTCGATGGGCCAGATCCAGACCGTCTCCAAGGAGATGTTCGCGGTCGGCCGCGAGAAGGCGGGCGAAGACACGATGGGCGCGATCGTCGGCGCGATCCCGGGCCTCGGCCAGTTCGTCTGAGCCGCATAATACTCCGCAGAATTTCATGACGCCGCCCTTACGGGGCGGCGTTTTCGTTTGCAGGCTTAGGAGTTTCGGGTGCGGACATAGGCATTTCGGCACGGCTTTCCGACCAACGGGGCATTTGCGTTCGTCGCGAGCCATGGCAATCAGGACTTCGCGGCTGCACAATGGGCCGCCAGCTGGCGCGTATTCCATCGCCTGACGACAATGGCCGAGGAATAAGCGCAAGGAGTTCGTTGCTGATGACCTCGACCATCCTCGCCGACCTGCCCTTCATGGACGCCTTCCCCACGCCGGGCGAAGCGCAGTGGCGCGCCGCGGTCGACAAGGTGCTCAAGGGCGCCGATTTCGAGAAGAAGCTGGTCGGGCGGACGTCGGATGGCATCCGCATCGAACCGCTCTACGAGGCGGCAGCCGAGCCGAGCTCCCGCCCGTTGCGTGCGCAGGCCGGGCGCTGGCACGTCGCGGCGCGCGTCGATCACCCTGATGAGACCGAAGCTGCGAAGCTTGCACTTGCCGATCTCGAAGGGGGCGCCGACTCGCTGACCCTCAGCTTCGCCGGCGCTCCTGCGGCACGCGGTTTCGGGCTTGAAGTGACTTCGGTCGAGGCGCTCGACGCTGTGCTCGACGGTGTGATGCTCGATCTCGTCAGGCTGCGGCTCGATCCGGCACCCGGCGGCCGCAAACAGGCGCTGCTGCTGGCCGATCTGGTCGAGCGGCGTGGCCATGCGCCCTCCTCGCTCCAGATCGATTTCGGCATGGAGCCGATCGGCGTGCTCGCGAGTTCGGGAGCGCTCGCGGTTCAGTTGCCCGAACTCGGCAGGCGGATCGCCGAGACGATCGGCACATTGAAATCCCGCGGCTTCACCGGCCCCTTCCTCGCCGCCGATGGCCGGATCTGGCATGAGGCCGGCGCAACCGAAGGGCAGGAACTCGGCGCGGTGCTCGCGACAGCGGTGACCTATCTGCGCCTGCTGGAGGCGCAGGGCCTCCCGCTCGCCGAGGCGCGCGACGCCATCTCCTTCACGTTGGTCGCCGATGCCGACGAATTCGTCACCGTCGCAAAGCTGCGCGCGGCGCGCCTGCTCTGGGACCGGGTGCAGCGCGCCTGCGGGCTCGATCCCAAGCCCGTCTTCATCCATGCCGAGACCGCCTGGCGCTCGCTGACGCGGCGCGATCCTCACGTCAACCTGCTGCGCGGCACCATCGCCGCCTTCTCGGCCGGGGTCGGCGGCGCGGATTCGATCGGCGTGCAGCCCTTCACCGCAGCGCTCGGCCTGCCCGACGGCTTCGCCCGCCGCATTGCCCGCAATACCCAGCTGATCCTTCTCGAAGAAGCCAATCTCTGGCGTGTCGCCGATCCCGCGGCCGGAGCCGGCGGCTTCGAAGCCCTGACACAGGCGCTGTGCGAACAAGGCTGGCGCAAATTCCAGGACCTTGAAGCGGAAAGCGCCGATGGCCTGACCGGCATCGTCGCCGCTCTCGCCAACGGCCACGTCCAGACAGGTCTCGGACGCGAGCGGGCGACCCGGGCGAAAGCCATCGCGACCCGGCGCGAGCCGATCACCGGGACGAGCGAGTTTCCGAACCTTTCGGAAGCCTCAGTGTCGGTGCTCGCACCTCCTCCGGCCGCCCTGCCGACCAGTGAGACGGCCAGCGACGCAATCACCGTCGAGGCCCTGCCGAGCATCCGCCTGGCCGAGCCGTTCGAAGCGCTGCGCGCCAGCGCCGATATCGCCGAGGCCGCTGGCGAGCGGCCGAAAGCCTTCCTCGCCACGCTGGGGCCGATCGCCGGTTTCGCCGCACGCGCCGGCTTCGCCCGCAACCTGTTCGAGGCAGGGGGCATGGCTGCGCCTTCTGGCGACGGTTTCGCCAAGACAGGAGCTACCGATCTCGACGCGCTCGTCGCAGCCTTCCGCGCCTCGGGCGCGAAGCTCGCCTGCCTCTGCGGCTCCGATGAGGCTTATGCAGCCGAGGCCATCCCTGCCGCGACGGCACTAACAGCCGCTGGCGCCACGGTCTGGGTCGCTGGCCGCCCGGGCGAGCAGGAGACTGCCCTGCGCGAGGCCGGCGTGACGAATTTCGTCTTCGCCGGCTGCGACGCCATCGCCGTGCTGCAGAGTGCCCTGGCCGTTGCCATATCCCCGGTCAGCACGAGCAAGGGATGATCATGCCGATCGCACTCACCATTGCCGGCTCCGATTCCAGCGGCGGCGCCGGCATCCAGGCCGACCTCAAGACCTTCGCCGCGCATCAGGTCTATGGCGCCAGCGTCATCGTCGCGCTGACCGCGCAGAACACCACCGCCGTAACCGCGATCCATCCGGTTCCGGCCGCTTTCGTCGCCGCGCAAATCGACGCCGTGTTCGACGATCTCAAGGTCGACGCGGTCAAGATCGGCATGCTGGCCACGGCTGAACTGATCGAGACTGTCGCCGATGGGCTCGAACGTCATGGCGCGAAGAACATCGTGCTCGATCCGGTGATGATCGCGGCCTCCGGCGGGCGCCTGTTGCAGGAGGACGCCATCGAAGCCTTGAAGCGGCGCCTGCTGCCGCTCTGCACGATCGTAACGCCCAATCTACCCGAGGCCGCCGCCTTGCTCGGAACCGCTATCGCGGAGACTGAGGATGCGGCAGCGGAACAGGCAGAGGCGTTGCTCGCGCTCGGGCCCGCCAATGTCCTGGTCAAGGGCGGCCACGGCACCGGCGAAGACAGCGTTGACATCCTGATCGGCAAGGACGGACGGCGCGAACGCCTGGTCGCGCCCCGCATCGCGACGCAGAATACGCACGGCACCGGCTGCACGCTGTCCTCGGCGATCGCCTCCGGCCTCGCTCACGGCATCGCGCTGAACGAGGCGGTGGTGCTGGCCAAGCGCTACATCTCCGCCGCGATTGCGGCTTCGGACGCGGTCAAGGTTGGCCGCGGCCACGGACCGGTGCATCATTTCCACCATTGGTGGGACCGACCAGACGGGAGCAAGCCATGACCGCAATCCCGGATTTCACGAAGCTCGCCTTCGCCGATACCGTGAGCAAGCAGGCGCCTGCCCTCGCGTCAGGCGAGCTCTGGCAGACGCCGGAGGACATCCCGGTCAAGTCGCTCTACACGGCTGCGGATCGTGACGGCCTGCCCTTCGTCAATACGCTTCCAGGCATCGCGCCCTATCTGCGCGGCCCCTATCCGACCATGTATGTCAACCAGCCCTGGACAATCCGGCAATATGCCGGCTTCTCCACGGCAGAGGATTCGAACGCCTTCTACCGGCGCAATCTCGCCGCCGGGCAGAAGGGCCTTTCGGTCGCCTTCGATCTCGCGACCCATCGCGGCTATGACAGCGACCATCCGCGTGTCGGCGGCGATGTCGGCATGGCCGGCGTCGCGATCGATTCGATCTACGACATGCGCACGCTGTTCTCCGGCATCCCGCTCGACCAGATGAGCGTGTCGATGACGATGAACGGCGCCGTGCTGCCGGTGCTGGCGCTCTACATCGTCGCGGCGGAAGAACAGGGCGTGCCGGCGGCCAAGCTCTCGGGGACCATCCAGAACGACATCCTCAAGGAGTTCATGGTCCGCAACACCTATATCTACCCGCCTTCGCCCTCCATGCGGATCATCGGCGACATCTTCGCCTACACCTCGGCCAACATGCCGAAGTTCAATTCGATCTCGATCTCCGGCTATCACATGCAGGAAGCGGGAGCGACGCAGGACCTCGAGCTCGGCTACACGCTGGCCGACGGCGTCGAGTACATGCGCGCCGGCCAGCGCGCCGGCCTCGGCGTCGACGTCTTCGCACCACGGCTCTCCTTCTTCTGGGCCATCGGCATGAACTTCTTCATGGAGGTCGCGAAGCTCAGGGCCGCGCGATTGATCTGGGCCAAGCTGGTCAAGGATTTCGGGGCGCAGAACGAGAAATCACTGCCGCTGCGCACCCATTGCCAGACCTCGGGCTGGTCGCTGACGGCGCAGGACGTGTTCAACAACGTGCCGCGCACGATGATCGAGGCGATGGCGGCGACTCAAGGCCATACGCAGTCGCTGCACACCAACGCGCTCGACGAGGCACTGGCGCTGCCGACCGATTTCTCCGCCCGCATCGCCCGCAACACCCAGATCGTGCTGCAGCAGGAGAGCGGCACTACAAGGATCATCGATCCCTGGGGCGGCTCCTATTATGTCGAGCGCCTCACCGCCGAGCTCGCCGCCAAGGCCTGGGGCCATATCCAGGAGGTCGAGGCCCTGGGCGGCATGGCCAAGGCGATCGAGGCCGGCATCCCGAAGCTGCGCATCGAGGAGGCCGCCGCCAAGACGCAGGCGCGTATCGACGGCCGCCAGCAGGCGATCATCGGCGTCAACATCTTCAAGCCCGAGAACGAAGCGGCGATCGACGTGCTCAAGGTCGACAACGCCTCGGTCCGCGCGCAGCAACTCGACAAGCTCAAGCGGCTCAAGGCCGAGCGCAACGAGACCGAGACGCAAGCGGCTTTGACCGCCCTCACCAATGGCGCGCAAAGCGACGGCAATCTGCTCGACCTCGCGGTCAAGGCGGCGCGAGCCAAGGCGACCGTCGGCGAGATCTCAATGGCGATGGAGACGGTCTTCGGGCGCCACCGCGCCGAGATCAAGTCGATCTCGGGCGTCTACAAGCGGGAGGTCGGCGAGATGAACCCTGCCGTGACGCGCGTGCAGCTGATGTGCGAGGCCTTCGAGGAAGCGGACGGGCGCCGCCCGCGGATCCTCGTCGCCAAGATGGGCCAGGACGGGCACGATCGCGGCCAGAAGGTGATCGCCTCGGCGTTCGCCGATCTCGGCTTCGACGTCGATATCGGCCCGCTCTTCGCTACGCCCGACGAGGCCGCGCGCCAGGGCGTCGAGAACGATGTCCATATCGTCGGCGTCTCCTCGCTGGCGGCCGGCCATCTGACGTTGGTGCCGGAGCTGAAGGCAGCGCTCGCCAAGGCCGGCCGACCCGACATCATGATCGTCGTCGGCGGCGTGATCCCGCCGCAGGACTTCGAGGCGCTCATGGAAGCCGGCGCCAGCGCGATCTTCCCGCCCGGCACCGTCATCGCCGACGCGGCCGAGAAGCTGCTGGAAGAGCTCAATCAGCGGCTGGGCTACGCGCAGCGCAGCGCGGCGGAGTGAGCCGCCGCGCTGCACCGACTTGCGAAATTTACCAGCCGCCGCGCCAGCGCTGGTAGTACCGCGGCGGCGGGGGCGGCGGGCCATAGAAGCGCGGACCGTCATACTGGCGGCGCCAGCGGGGAACGCCCCAGTAGCCATAGGCTGGCGGCGCGCGCCAGCCATAGCCGGGTCCGTCATAATAGGCCTGCTGGATCAGGACGCCTGCCTCGGCCTTGCTGGGGGATGCCGCGCTGATCCCGAGCACAGCTGCAGCGATGAGGCCGGCGGAAGCGAGGGTGCGAAACATCTTCATGTCTCCTCTTGCCGGAGCAGGAAGGCTTCCCGCTCTGGCAAGCACCATCGCGCAGCCGGGCTGAACCTATTTTGAGCGGGATGTTCACCCGGCGTTTAAGTCAACGCCCCGCCAGCGCCTCGCGCTTCATCAGCAGGGAGGCGCCGATCACCGCGACCGCGACCGCCGCGATCATGATCGTGCAGGCAGCGTTGATTTCGGGCGAGACGCCGAGGCGGATCGCCGAATAGAGCCGCATCGGCAGCGTCGTCGCGCCGGGACCCGTGGTGAAGCTCGCGATGACGAGATCGTCGAGCGAGAGCGTGAAGGCGAGCATCCAGGCGGCCGCGACCGCCGGCCAGATCAGCGGCAGGGTGATGGTGGCGAAGGTCGCGAGCGGCGTCGCGCCGAGATCGCGCGCGGCTTCCTCCAATGAACGGTCGAAGCCGGCGAGGCGCGCCTGCACGACGATGCAGGCGAAGCCGAGGCTGAAAGTCGCGTGGGCGATGACGACGGTCCAGTAGCCGCGCTCGACATCGCCGGCGACGAAGAGCAGCAGCAACGACAGGCCGGTGATCACCTCCGGCATCACCAGCGGTGCCATCACCATGCCGGAGAACAGCATTCGGCCGGCGAAGACGCGGTAGCGCGCCAATGCCAACGCCGCGAGCGTGCCAAGCATCGTCGCCAGCGTCGCCGAGACCAGCGCGACGCGGATCGTCAGCCAGGCGGCGTCGAGCAGTGGCTGGTTGCTGAAGAGCGTTCCGTACCAATGCGTCGAGAAGCCGCCCCAGACCGTGACCAGCCGCGAGGCGTTGAAGGAATAGGCGACCAGCGCGACGATCGGCAGATAGAGGAAGGCGAAGCCGGCGACGAGCGCGGCGAGATGGAACGCTCCGAAGCGCCTCATGATGCCGCTCCGCGCGCCCGCTGCAGCAGCATCAGCGGCAGGACGAGGACGACGAGCAGCACGATCGCCACCGCCGAGGCGAGCGGCCAGTCGCGGTTCGAGAAGAACTCGTTCCAGAGCACCTTGCCGACCATCAGCGTATAGGAACCGCCGAGCAGGTCGGGAATGACGAATTCGCCGATCGCCGGGATGAAGACCAGGGCCGAGCCGGCGAGGATGCCGGGAATCGAGAGCGGCAGGGTCACGGTCAGGAAGGTCGTCAGCGGCGGGGCGCCGAGATCGGAAGCCGCTTCCAGCAAGGCGCCGTCGAGCTTCTGCAAGGTCGAGAACAGCGGCAGGACCATGAAGGGCAGGTAAGAATAGACCATGCCGATCAGCACGGCGGCGTCGGTGTTGAGCAGGCGCAAGGGTTCGCTCGTCAGCCCGATCCCCATCAGCGCCATGTCGAGCAGGCCGTCCGGCCGCAGGATGCCGATCCAGGCGTAGACGCGGATCAGGAACGAGGTCCAGAACGGCAGGATGACGAGGACGAGCAGGATACCCTGCCAGCGCTTCGGCGCCAGCGCCATGGCATAGGCGAGCGGGTAGCCGATCGCGAGGGCGATCGCTGTCGTCAGCGCCGCGATGCGCAGCGAGGAGAGATAGCTCTGCCAGTAAAGTGGGTCGTCGCCGAGCAGGCGGAAATTCTCGAGATCGAGCGCGCTCAGGAATTCACCGAGCTGGCCGAAACCGGGGAAATGCGGCGCATAGGGCGGCTGGTCGGTCGCGGCGTCCGACAGTGCGATCCTGAGCACGATGACGAAAGGCGCCAGGAAGAAGGCGAGCAGCCAGAGATAGGGGATGGCCGCGACCAGGAAACCGCGACCGGTCGCACTGTTTCTGGGAGCCGGCGTGCTCAAGACGCCAACACCATGCCGGCTTCGACGTCCCAGGAGAGCCAAACCTTGTCTTCCCAGGCGAAAGGCCGCTCGATGCGCCGCGTGCGATTGGTCAGCGAGACCTTGAAGAGCTTGCCATCGTCGCCGCCGACCATGACCTGGACCATGGTCATGTCGCCGAGATAGCCGATGTCCCAGATCTCGCCGGCGACCTTGTTGACGCCCTGCCCCGGCTCGTCATGGCTGAGCGCGATCTTCTCGGGACGCAGGCCGATGGTGAGCGTATCGCCCGGCCGGCAGCTCGGCGCATCCTCGTCGAGCTCGATCACGCCTACTGGCTGGTTCTCCAGCGTGACGAGATCGCCAGCGACGGCCGTGACCCTGCCCTCGATCAGGTTGATGTCGCCGACAAAGGCCGCGACGAAGCGACTGGACGGCGCCTCGTAGATCAGGTCCGGTGGCGCGATCTGCAGCAGCCGGCCATGGTCCATCACCGCCATGCGGTCGGCCATGGTCATGGCCTCGTCCTGGTCGTGCGTGACGACCATGAAGGTCAGGCCGAGATCGGCCTGGAGGTCCATCAGCTCATATTGCGTCTCTTCGCGCAGCTTCCTGTCGAGCGCGCCGAGCGGCTCGTCGAGCAGGAGGAGCTTTGGCTGCTTGACCAGCGCGCGGGCGAGCGCGACGCGCTGGCGCTGGCCGCCGGAAAGTTGATCCGGCCGGCGCTTCTCCATCCCCTTCAGCCGGACGCGGCCCAGCATGGCGTCGACCCGTTCGGCGATCTCCGTCCTGGGCAGGCCCTCGCGCCTGAGACCATAGGCGATATTGTCGCCGACGCTCAGATGCGGGAACAGCGCATAGGACTGGAACATCATGTTGACCGGCCGCCGATGCGGCGGCACCCCCGTGATGTCGATACCGTCGAGCAGAATTTCGCCCTCGTCGGGCTGCTCGAAACCAGCGAGCATGCGCATCAGCGTGGTCTTGCCGCAGCCGGACGGTCCCAGCAGCGCAAAGAACTCGCGGGCATGGATCGAGAGCGACAGCCTATCGACCGCCACCACCGCACCGAAGCGCTTGGTCACGTTGCGGAATTCGACCAACGGCTTGGCAGCAGGGTCGTTCCACGGCTGGAAGTCGCGCCGGACGCTGCCGGGCGAGGCGCGTCTTCCACCCGCCTCCGGCCGACTCGAATCCCTGTTCACCTGCCGCTCTTGACGCGGGTCCACAGCCGGTTGACCACCCGCTGCGTCTTCTGGTCGTAGGGCGTGATCGTATAGAGCCGGCCCATCACCGCGTCCGGCGGATAGATGCCGGGATTGTCGCGGACCTCGGCCGAGAGCAGCGGCTTCGAGGCGATGTTGCCGTTGGCGTACTGGATGAAATCCGAATTCTTCGCCGCCATCTCCGGCCGATTGACGAAGTCGATGAACTTCAGCGCCGCCTCCTGGTTGCCCGCATCCTTCGGAATGACGAAGGAATCGAACCACATCAGCGCGCCTTCCTTCGGGATCGCATAGGCGATCTCGACCTTGTTCTTGGCTTCGCTGGCACGCTTCCTGGCCTGCAGCACGTCGCCGGAATAGCCCACCGCCAGGCAGATATCGCCATTGGCGAGCGCGTTGATGTACTCGGACGAGTGGAACTTCTGGATGTGCGGGCGGATCTTGCGCAGCAATTCACCGGCCCTGTTGAGATCGGCTTCGTTCTTCGAATCGGGATCGAGCCCGAGATAACGCAGCGCTGCCGGGAACATCTCCTCGACCGCGTCGAGCACATGCACGCCGCAATTGGAGAGCTTCTTCAGCTTCTCGGGATCGAAGACGACGTTCCAGCTGTCGATCACGGCGTCGTTGCCGAGCCGCTCCTTCACCTTGGCGACGTTGTAGCCGATCCCGGTGGTGCCCCACATGTAGTTCACGGCGAACTTGTTGCCGGGGTCGTATTTCGACAAGCGCTTCTGGATCTCAGGCCAGGCGTTCTTGAGGTTCGGCACCTTGGCGGTATCGACCGGCGTGTAGAGACCGAGCGGGATGTGCCTCGGCAGGAACGACGCGGTGACGACGACGAGGTCGTAGCCGGTCTTGCCGGCGAGCAGCTTGGTCTCGACCGTCTCCATCTGGTCGAAGGTGTCGTAGACGACGGTGATGCCGGTCTCTTTCTTGAAGGCGTCGAGCACTTCAGGATTGACGTAGTCCGACCAGTTGAAGATGCGCAGTTCCTTGTTGTCCTGCGCTCCTGCCGGGCCGGCTGCGAGAGCGAGCCCGAGAGCCGCCGCAGCGGCCAACCCATGCATAACCGACGTCAACGTGCGCAATCTGCCCCTCCTTTAGATTTCGCGCCCGCAGGCTAGCAGCTTGCTACCAAGCCTCAACCTCGATTTCGTGATCGGCGATGCTCCGTCGCGCCTTGTGGCATTGGGGCCGCGCCACCTATTTTCCGTGGAAGCATGATCCGCCGCTTCCTCCTCCTCTTCGCCTTGGTCTTCCTCCTGCCGCTCGGCACGCATGCTGCCTGGTGGCAGTTGCAACCGCTCGCGTCCGACTGGGCGCGCGCCGACTGGTCGAGCGCCGCGCTCCTGCCCGCCTCCAGCATCGAGTCCGAAGCGACGGTTCACGTCTTCGCCGCCCGCGTCGGCCGCTGGCGCGGCGTCTTCGCTCATCATTCCTGGGTGGTGGTGAAGGAGAAGAACGCCTCGGCCTATACCCGCTTCGACGTCGTCGGCTGGGGCAATCCGGTGCGCGTGAACGTCCGTGCCGCCGATGGCCGCTGGTACGGCAACGTCCCGGAGATCGTCGGCGAGATCAGGGGGCAGGCAGCCGAGGTGCTGATCCCGCGCATCCGCGAGGCTGTGAAGAATTACAGCTACAGCACGAATGGCTCCTATGCGGCCTGGCCGGGGCCGAACTCGAACAGCTTCGTCCAGCATATCCTCGCCGAAGTGCCGGAACTCGGCCGCGCCCTGCCGCCAACCGCGATCGGCAAGGACTGGCGCGGGGACGGCCTCTATGCCGGCCTCACACCGAGCCGCACCGGTTTGCAGGCCTCGCTCTACGGGCTAGCGGGCGTCACGCTGGGCTGGGTCGAGGGCGTCGAGGTCAACCTGCTCGGCCTCGTCGCCGGCGTCGACCTGCAAAGGCCGGCGTTGAAGCTACCGGGCTGGGGACGGGTGAGCCTATAGCGTCATGCTCGGGCTTGACCCGAGCATCTCAGGCCGGAAGAGGCTCCGACCAGCGCCCTCTCGTCACGAGATTCTCGGGTCTGCGCTTCGCTTCGCCCGAGAATGACGCGCCCCATCAATTCCGCAGCACCAGACACGCCCCGCCCGCCTGCCGCAGGCGATTGCAGCTCGCCGTCGCCTCGCGCAGGCTCTGCGCCGGCAGCCTGACGCGGTAGAACCGGCCCCTGCCCCGCCCCGCCACGGCCGAACCCAGAATCATGGTCGGCTTGCCTGATAGCAGCGAGGCGAAGCGCGCGGCGACACGCTGATAGGAGGCGATGGCGCGCGCCTTCGAGGTATTACCGGCAAGCTGCACACCAAATGGACCATAGGCGCCCTCAACCAGCACGGCCGGCGTCGTGATGCGGATCGAGGCGACCGTGGCCAGACAGTTGATCTCCTCCCGCGTCGCCGGCGGCGGGATCTCGCCTGCTCCTAGCCGCCACTCCTCGACCGGGCGGCCGGTGATGAAACGAACGTAGGCCTGCGTCTCGTAAGGCAGCGAGCCGCCACGCTCGACCCAGCGCGCGACGCGGTTCGGCCCGCCATTATAGGCCGCCGCCGCGAGGCCGAGATTGCCGAACTGGTTCTTCAATGCGGCAAGGAAGGCGGCCGAATGCGGGATCGCCGCCTCGGGATCGAACGGGTCGGCGAGGCCGCGCTCGTTCGCGGTGCCCGGCATGAACTGGGCGATGCCCTGCGCGCCGGCTGGGCTGACGACATGCGGCCGGAAACTGCTTTCGCGCCAGATCAGCCGGGTGAGGAAGGCGACCGGCAGATCGTGGGTCTTCGCTGCGCCCTCGATCAATCGGCAGATGGTTTGCGCCACGCTCTCGGTTTGCGGCTCGGCGCAAGCCGGACCGGCCGAGAGCATGGCGGCGAGCGCCGCGACGATGATGCGGCGCCGCCCTGCCCTCACGCGGCTTCGAGCGCCTGGGCGAGATCCGAGATCAGGTCCTCGATATTTTCGATGCCGACCGAGATCCGGATCAGCGCATCGGTGAGGCCGATCTCCTCGCGTAATTCGCGGGCGACGCCGGAATGGGTCATCGCGGCGGGGTGCGAGACCAGCGTCTCGGTGCCGCCCAAGCTGACCGCGAGCTTCATGATCTGGAGATTGTCGAGCACGGCGAAGGCTTCCTTCTCGCCGCCCTTGACGTCGAAGGCGAAGGTCGAGCCCGGAGCGCTGCACTGGCGGTCGAACACCGGCTTGCGCGGGTCGCCATCCTGGAGATTGCCGAGATAGTGCACCTTGGCGACCTTCGGGTGAGCGCCGAGATAGTCGGCGACCTTGCGGCCGTTCTCGTTCGAGCGGCTCATGCGGATGTCCAGCGTCTCGAGCGAGCGCATCAGCATCCAGCAGGAATTGGGATCGAGCTGCGTGCCGAGCGAGCCACGCCAGGCCTTGACCTGCCGCACCAGCTTTTCCGAGCCGCTGATCGAGCCGCCGACGAGATCGCTGTGACCGCCGACATATTTGGTCAGCGACAGCAGGCTGAGGTCGGCGCCGTGCTTCAGCGGCTTCTGGAACATCGGCCCAAGCATGGTGTTGTCGACGACCACTGGCGGGCGATGGCCCTGCGACTTTTCCAGTTCGCCGGCGATCGCGGCGCAGGCGGCGAGATCGACCAGCCCGTTGGTCGGGTTGGCCGGCGTCTCGACCAGGATCATCGCGACCCGGCCCTTGGCGGCTGCGGCCTTCGCCGTCGCGCGCATCTGCGCAACGTCGATACCGTCGGTGAAGCCGAAGGGCGTGACACCGAAGGCGCCCATCTGGTTCTTCAGCAGAGTCTCGGTGCCGCCATAGAGCGGCCGGCTGTGGATGATGGTGTCGCCCGGCCGCAGGAAGGCAAAGCAGGTCGTCGCGATCGCCGCCATGCCGCTGGCAAAAACGGCGCATTTCTCGGCCTCGTCCCAGATCGCCAGGCGATCCTCGAGGATCTCCATGTTCGGATGGTTGAAGCGTGAATAGACCAGGCCGGACTTCTCGCCCGGCTTGAGCTGGCGGCGGCCGGCCGTCAGATCGAAGAAATCCTTGCCCTGCTGGGCGTTCTCGAAAACGAAGGTCGAGGTCAGGAAGACCGGCGGCTTGAGCGACCCTTCCGACATGGCGGGGGAATAACCGAAGCCCATCATCAGGGTCTCGGGGTGGAGCCGGCGATTGGCAATCCGGTCCTTGTGGTAGTTGTCGTCGCTCATGACTGCCTCCTCGCCGGCCGGCGTGACCCGCGACGCGAGCCTAGGACGATCCTAAGGCCATTGCATGAACGATCACTGGTGCTCTAGAGCAAGTTTTTGCAGCTTCCTGCTTGCTTGAACGCCCGGAGGAGCAGATCATGCTCGATACGATCGACCGCCGCATGCTGACATTGCTGCAGGAAGATGGCCGCATCACCAATCAGGACCTGTCGGAGAAGGTCGGCCTGTCGCCGACGCCGTGCCTGCGCCGGCTGAAGCGGCTTGAGGAGACCGGCGTCATCAGGGGCTATTCGGCGATCGTCGATCCGAAAGCCTATGGCTTGCCCTTCAGCGTCTTCGTCTCGGTCAGGCTCAGCCAGCAGAACCAGGACCACATCGCCGAGTTCGAGAAGGCGATCGAAAACTGGCCCGAAGTGGCCGAATGCTACCTGATGACCGGCAGCCAGGACTATCTGCTGCGGGTGCTGACCGACGGCATCGAGGGCTATGAGCGCTTCCTGAAGCAGAAGATGACGCGGCTGAAATGCGTCCAGTCGGTCGAATCCAACTTCGCGCTGGCGACGATCAAGAAGCGCGTCGGTCTGCCGCCGCTGTAACTCGGCCAACGGCGCAAGAAATGATCCGCACCACATGCCGGGGCGGCAAGGCTGCCATGTGACCATGTGCGGTTGTTGCCGCCCCGACTGCTTCTAAGCTCCCCCGGCAAGGCCTGTCGCCAAAGACGAGCCGCACGGAGGAACACCATGAGCAGAGCAGATCGCGCCAACGGCGCAGCGTCGCTGTTTGCCATCGCCGCCGTCCTGGTTGCCGCATGCCTGCCCGCACAGGCAGAGCTCTCGAGCGCAGTCAAGCGCTCGGAGCAGGCCGTCGCCGGGTTGCAGGGGCCGGCGGAGCTCATCCTCGATCAATGGGGCGTGGCGCATATCTACGCAGCCTCCACCCGCGATGCGCTGTTCCTGCAAGGCTACAATGCGGCACGAGACCGGCTCTGGCAGATCGATCTCTGGCGCAAGCGCGGTCTCGGGCTCCTCGCGAAGGATTTCGGCCCGTCCTATGTCGCGCAGGACCGCGCCGCCCGGCTCTTCCTCTATCGCGGCGAGATGGACAAGGAATGGGCCGCCTATGGCCCCGACGCCAAGGCCTATACCGACGCTTTCGTCGCCGGCATCAATGCGCGCGTCGATGAAGTCAGGGCCGGCAAGCAGCCGCTGCCGCTCGATTTCCGCGTCTCTGGCACCTTGCCGGATCGCTGGAGCGCCGAGGACGTGGTACGGATCCGCAGCCACGGCTTGACCCGCAACGTGATGTCCGAGGTCGTGCGCGCCCGCGTCGCCTGCGCCGCCGGCGTCGAGGCTGATCGCTTCCGGCGCGTGCTGGAGCCGAGCGTAAAGACCAAGGTGCCCGAGGGGCTCGACCCCTGCGCGATCAAGCCGGATATCCTCGACGACTACAATCTCGCGACGCGCGACGTCACCTTCGCCGCCCCCGGTGAGAAGCGCGCCGCGCTCGACCGCGACGCCATCTTCGCTGCGGCCGGCGACAGCATCTCCACCATCGGCTCGAACAACTGGACGATCGCCGCGAACCGCACTGCGACCGGTCGACCGATCCTGGCCAACGACCCGCATCGCGCCCATGGCGTGCCGTCGCTGCGCTATGTCGTGCATCTCAATGCGCCAGGCCTCTCGGTAATCGGCGCCGGCGAGCCTGCTTTGCCCGGCATCTCGATCGGCCATAACGGCGAGATCGCCTTTGGCCTGACGATCTTCGCGATCGATCAGGAAGACCTCTACGTCTACGAGACCAACCCGGCCAATCCGAACCAGTATCGCTATGGCAGCGGCTGGGAGGAGATGCGGAGCGTCAACGACACCATCGAGGTGAAAGGCGAGGCACCGCGCCAGATCGAGCTCAAATTCACCCGCCACGGCCCGATCATGAAGGCCGAGCCCGACGAGAAGCGCGCCTTCGCTATCCGCACGGTCTGGTTCGAGCCGGGCACGTCGGCCTATTTCAACTCGGCCGAATACATGACGGCGAAGGACTGGCCTGGTTTCAAGAAGGCGATGGCGGAATGGGGCGCGCCATCCGAAAACCAAGTCTATGCCGACAACAAGGGCAATATCGGCTGGATCGTCGGCGGGCGCGCGCCGCAGCGGCCGAACCATGACGGCCTGATGCCGGTTCCCGGCGATGGCCGCTACGAATGGACCGGGTTCATGAAAGCCGGCGAATTGCCCGAGGTCTACAACCCGACCGACGGCTTCTTCGCTACCGCCAACGAGATGAACATCCCGAAGGATCATCCGCTGCTGGCCAAGCGGATCGGCTTCGAATGGTCGGATCCGTCGCGGATCAACCGGATCAAGGCCGTGCTGGGGACGAAGGGCAAGGTGACACTGGCCGATGCGATGGCACTGCAGAACGACGACAGCTCGGACAATGCCCGCAAGCTCGCCGCCCTGCTCGCGCCGCTGTCATCGGACGATTCCGTGACGGCCGAAGGCCTGAAGCTGATCAAGGGCTGGAACCACGAGATCGCGGTCGACAGCGCTGCCGCCGCGCTGTCCGAGGTCTGGATGAGCAAGCATCTCGGCCGCGCGCTGACGGCGAAGGCGGTGCCGGAAAAGGCGCGCAGCGTGATCGGTCCGCTCGATGTGGCTGCGGTCGTCGCCTATCTCGAGGCCCCCGACAGCGCGCTCGGCGCCAACCCGAAGGCTGCGCGCGATGCCCTGCTGCTGGAGACGCTGAAAGCGGCGATGGAGGAACTGCGCCAGTCGCTCGGCCCGGATACGGCAAGCTGGAACTGGGGCAAGATCCACCACGCCCAGTTCGATCATGCACTCTCGCCTCTCGCCGGCGGCCCCGACCGCGCACAGCTCAATGTCGGCCGGCTCGCCATGGGTGGCTCGGCCTTCAGCCCGCGCGCAGCCTCCTACCGGATCTCCGACTTCAAGGTCACGGCGGGTGCCTCGTTCCGCATGGTGCTGGACGTCGGCAAGTGGGACGAGAGCCGCTTCATCAACACGCCCGGGCAGTCCGGCGACGCCTACAGCCCGCATTATCGCGATCTTGCGCCGCTCTGGGCGGCTGGTGACTACGCGCCGCTGCTCTATTCGCGGGAAGCGATCGAGAAGGCGGCGCGTTCCGTCATCGCGCTCAAGCCGGCTGGCTGAACCAAGATAGCTGGCCCGGGGGCTCCGGCCTCCGGGTCAGGATTGCGACCGGTCGATCGCGCGGCGCACGACCTGCGTGACCTCGCTGTTCGTCAGGAAGAGGTCGTGGCGCAGCAGGCTCCAGCCGCGGCCAGACGTGTCGGCAACGCGCACGCCGAGTTGCTCCAGCCGCTCGCGGTCGGCAGCACCGGCGCGGGCGACACCGCCGGCGATGCGCGATGAGACCGCGAGCGCCTTGTCGCCGGGATCGATGATCACGGTCATCCGCCGGGCAATCGAGCCGAGCCTCGGCACGGTCTGCTCGAAGGCATCGATGTCGACATCGGGCGAGGCCAGCACGACAGCGCCGATCCGGTCGGAAAGACCTTCGAAATCGCGCAGCTCGCGCAGGCCTTCCAGCGTGAGGAAGCTGCCCATCGAATGCGCGACGATGTTGATCCGCCCGATCGTCGGGTTGGCGACCAGCGCCTTCAGGGTCTGGACGAAGCCATCGCGCGACCAGAGCGCGCTCTCCCGGTCATAGGCATAGGCGAGCAGCCCGCTGCCGGATGGCCAGGTGAAGAGCGCGGTGCGCCCCTCGAACGCGAGCGCGTGCGAGAGCTGGCCGGCGCTGCGCGCGGCCGTTTCGAAGGTTTCGTTGAAACCGTGGACATAGAGCAGCACGTCGCGGCCGGTCGCGGAATCGGCAAAGGCCCGGGCGGCATCGGTCGCGCTGCGCCGGGTCACGCCGAGCACGGCCCAGTCGCCACTGACGACGGAACTCACCTGCGCGGCGACGCCGCGTCCCGGCGCCGACAGCCTGACCTCGGCAAAGGTCAGTCCGCTGCCGCGCTCGGAAGCAAAATAGGGCGCGCGATCGCCCGTCGGCTTGCGCGTCGTCGCGACGAGCAGCTGCGGCTCCTTACCGAAACTGGACGAATCCGCCGGCCCGACGAAGGGCGAGATCGACGCCTCGCTCTGGCCGCAGCCAGCCAGCCCCAGCCCGAGGAAGGCGACGAAGGAGCGGCGTGAGACGGCATGTCGCGAAGGCGAGATCACTGGCTAGGTCCAAGAATGGGGGGTGCGAACCTTCTGGCCGCGAAACCCTTAAGGCCAGACCAACGCGGCCAGAATGGGGCAGCTACTTGTCCCGAGCTACGAAAGAGGGGGAGGCCTTGGGATCGAGCCCGAGCACGCCGCCGCCCGTTCCGCCCTCCAGCCCATCGTCGCCAAGCCGCTTTCCGATCATCTGGACGATGCGCGGGGTCGTCGCGAACTTGCCGTGATTATAGTCATCGCCGCTGCGGTCTTTCGAAAGGTCGATGATCGTCGCGCCGGCCTTGCGCAGATCGGCGACGACCTCCGTATCCTTGTCGGAGATCGCGCCCAGCCTGGTCTTGTCGCCGGCGAACTGGCGCGAGAAATCGAGCGCGCGATCATCCGACGAGACGAAGACGGTCACCGGCCGCTTGATCGCGGCGAGCTGGGTCTTGAAGACGTCGAGGTCGATGTCGGGCGCCGCCAGCATGACATTGCGCAGCTTGCCGCCGAAGCTGCCGTCGCCGCGGATCGCCGCCTGCCGCAACGTCTCGACCGTCAGCAGCGTCCCCATCGAATGCGCCAGGATATCGAAGCGGTTGGCGCCGAGATCGCGGGCGATCACGCGCAAGCCGGTTTCGAGCGCATCGCGCGAAAAATCGGCACTGTCACGATCATAGGGATAGGACAGGATCTGGGCGCGTGACGGCCAGGTGAACAGCACCGGCACGCCCTTGAAGCCGGAATCGGTGACGATCTGGGCGAATCGAAAAGCGGCATCGGCGAAATTGGTGTTGAAGCCGTGGACGAAGACGAGCACCTCGCGCTCGGCCGACGGACGCCCGGCGACCGCCGCCTTCACCTCTTTCAGCATCTCCGGCTCGGAGAGACGCTCGACGGCGCTGACGGTGAAATGGCTGGCAGGATCTCCGGCGCTCGTGACGCTGCCCGGCAATTCGAGCTGGCCGACCTGATGACTGCGCGGCACGCTGATATCCAGCCGGGCGAAGCCGACCGCCGAACTGCGCTCACCGCTGAAATATTCGGGTTGCTTGGTCGAGGCGCGCGAGGTCGCGACGAAGATGCGGACCGTGCCGGCGGTATCCTCGGGCCTGGCGGCTGAAACGACCAATACGCGCGGCGGGCCACCGCAGGCGGCGAGCACAAGCGACAACAGCGAGGCGAGAACCAAAGACCGCAAGCCGGACACGAGACACGCTCTCCCAACCGGCGCGACTCGTCTCACCCTCCCCGTCGCTTGGCAAGAGCCGGGATGACACTGCTGTCTCCAAAAGCCTCGCTTCCGCTATGAGCGCTCTCTTGCTACCAGCGGAGCATGGTCAATCTTGCAGCGCTCGGCGATGCGATTCTGGCGGGCGAGCGCGCGGCGCTGGCGCGGGCGATCACGCTCGCGGAAAGCCGGCGGGCCGACCATCGCGAACAGGCGCAGGTGCTTCTGTCCCGCCTTCTGCCGCATACGGGCAAGGCGATCCGCGTCGGCATCACCGGCGTGCCCGGCGTCGGCAAGTCGACGACGATCGACGCACTTGGGAGCTACCTGACCAGCCAAGGCCACAAGGTCGCCGTGCTCGCGGTCGACCCGTCCTCGACACGCAGCGGCGGTTCCATCCTCGGCGACAAGACCAGGATGGCGCAGCTCGCCGTCGATCCGAACGCTTATATCCGCCCCTCGCCCTCCTCCGGCACGCTCGGCGGCGTCGCGGCCAAGACGCGCGAGACGATGCTGCTCTGCGAAGCCGCCGGCTTCGACGTCATCCTGGTCGAGACCGTCGGCGTCGGCCAGTCGGAGACGGCGGTCGCCGATCTCACCGATTTCTTCCTGGTGCTGATGCTGCCCAATGCCGGCGACGAATTGCAGGGCATCAAGAAGGGCATCATCGAGCTCGCCGACATGCTCGCAGTCAACAAGGCCGACGGAGAGGGCGCGACTGCGGCTCGCGCGGCCGCAGCGCAATACAAGGCGGCGCTGCACATCCTCGCGCCGACCTCGCCGCTGTGGTCGACGCCGGTGGTGACGATCTCCGGCCTGACCGGCGCCGGCCTCGACGCACTCTGGGCCAAGATCGAAGAGCACCGCAATCGCTTCGAGGCGAAGGGCCTGATCGCCGAGAAGCGCCGGCGGCAGGACGTCAAATGGATCTGGGCGATGGTGCAGGACCGGCTGCAGGCCAAGCTCCGGCACGACCCGGCCCTGAAGGCGCGCACGCCCAAGCTCGAAGCGGCCGTCGCTGCCGGCGAGATGGCGCCGACCGCGGCTGCCGACGAGATCGCGAGGGCGCTCGGCCTGTAAGTTCACGCTGCGCCGTCGACGGCACATATCTTGAAGCCATGTTGCGAGATGGAGGCTCCGATGACGCTTTCGCGCCGCGACTGGCTGCGCACGGCCCTTTTCGGCACGGTTGCGGCTTCGGCCGGTCCCGCGCTGGCACAGGCGCCGCGCCCGAGCACATCGGTTCCGCTCGGCACGTTCGGGCTCGAGGCGACGCAGTTCGGCCTGCGCCCCGGTTCCGCCGATGACCAGTCGCGCATTCTCCAGAACGCTCTGGTTGAAGCGGTCAAGCGCGACGCGCCGCTCATCGTCGCGCCCGGCCGCTACCGCATCGCCAACGTCGTCCTGCCTGAGAATGCACGCTTGATCGGCGTGCCCGGCGCGACCCAGTTCGTCGCCGCGCAGGCCGGGCCAATGCTGGTGGCGCGGCGGATCAAACGCACTGCGATCTCCGGAATCGTGCTCGACGGTCTCGACATCAAACTCGGCCAGCGCACCGGCCTGCTCAATGTCGAGGAGGTGCTCGACCTTGCCCTATCCGATTGCGAATTCGCCAATGCCGGCTCGGTTGGGCTGACGCTCAGCCGGACCGCTGGCCGCATCGAGCGCAACCGCTTCCGCTCGATGCGGGATTCGGCGCTGTTCTCGCTGGATTCGCGCGGGCTTTCGATCGAGGCCAACACAGTCGAGGATTGCGGCAATAACGGCATCCAGCTCTGGCGCAGCCAGGCGGGAGACGAGCAGAGCCTCATCCGCGGCAACCGCCTCAACCGCATCCGCAGCGATGCCGGCGGCGACGGGCCGAACGGCAACGGCATCAGCCTGTTCCGTGCCGGCGGTGTCGTGGTCGAAGGCAATACGCTGCGCGATTGCGCGCTGACCTTCATCCGCAACAACTCCGGCTCCGGCGTGCAGATCCTCGGCAATCAGGGCCGGCGCTGCGGCGAGACCGGTCTCTACTCGGAGTTCGCCTTCGAAGGCGCGATCATCGCCAACAATCTGGTCGAGGATTGCGCGCAGGGCGCCAACATCACCAATCTCGACCATGGCGGGCGGCTCTCGGTCTTTGCCAACAACATCATCCGCAATGCACAAAGGGGGTTCGCGCCGAAGGGCAAGGAGCTCGTCGGCGGGCTCGGCGTGCATGTCGAGGCGGAAGCGGCGGTGACCGGCAACGTCATCGAGAACGCCAGCGAGGTTGGTATCTCGCTCGGCTGGTCCTGGGCGATGCGCAATCTCGTCGCCACCGGCAATGTCGTGCGACGCACCGGGATCGGGATTTCGGTCTCCCTCGTCCCGAAGGAGCGCAACGCGCTGATCGCCAACAATGTGATCAGTGAGGCGAAGCTCGGCGCGGTGGTCGGCACCGAATACGGCAAGGTCGTCACCGGTGACCTGACCAAGGGCGAGGACAAGCGCGCCGCCGGCATCCGCGTCGAAGGCAACGCCGTCGGCTGAAACTCAGTCCGAGGGGCCGCACCAGCCCGGCAGATGCTCGGCCTCCCGCGTCCGGGCGAGGTCGAAAGCCTTGCTCAGCGACTTGGCAAAGAAGCGCCTGACGAGGTCGGGCTTGATGCGTCGGCGCAGGAAATCAGCCCAGAGGAACTCACTGAACGGCGCCTCCGTCTTGGCATAGCCGCCGGCAAGCCGCAGCGCTCCCGCCAGCGAACGATAGGGATCGTCGACGAGGCCGGAGACCTTGCGCGGAATTTGGTCATGACCGCGCCGAGACCCTTCTGCATCGAAGGGGTGCATCCAGCAGCGATTGTCGAGGACGCTCCAGAACTCGCCCTTGCCGAGCCGCGACAGGTCGGCGACCTCGGTGGTCAGCACCTCCTGCTCGCCCTCCAGGTGCAAAGCGAGTGCTAGGTGGTGGTGGTCGATCAGGTAGAGGCGACGCTTTGGGCCGATCACGACCGGGACGGCATGGCGGCCGAGGAAATCCGCACCCTTCTCCTCGCGCTCCGCCCGCCAATGGACCCGCTTCATCTCGACTTCGCGCATGCCGACGCTGATCTGCGTCGGCATGAGATCGGTAATGGCGACGGAATGCAGCCGCGGCTCGACCGAATAGCTCATGACGCCCCCTTTGCGGCCGGCGCGAGCGCCCTCACCGCCTCCTCGACGCTGTGGAAGACATGCTCGGCCCCGATCTCGGCGATCACGCCGAAATCCTCCAATGCCTGGAGCGCACGCACGGATTCGGCCCGGGCAATGGCGAAGATGCCGCCCCGCTGCCGGCAGGCCTCTGCGACGGCGAGCAAGGCCTGCGCCGCCGTATAGTCGATGGCGGGGATGCCGCCGGCATCGAGGACGAGCAGCGTCGGTTTCCGCTCCGTCAGCAGCGCGAGCACGCCATGCCGGAAGCTCTCGGCATTGGCGAAGAGAAGCGGCGCCGGAAAGGCGATCACAATCACGCCCTCGACCTGCTCGCCATGACGGCCGGGCTCCGGCGGCCACCAGATCGTCGTGCCCGGAATGCGCAATTGCTCCAGCGGCTCGCTGCGCGTCGTCATCCAGACGCCGTGCAGCAGCGACAGGCCGATCCCGACGGCAACGCCGGTCTCGACCGGCAGCCAGACGATTGCAGCCGCGGTCAGCAGCACGAGTGCGAATTCGGATCGCGATTGGCCGGCGATCCGGCGGATGACCTCGACCCGGACGATGCGCTGCGCCACGAAAAGCAGCACCCCGGCGAGCGCCGCCACGGGCACCTGCGCCAGCAGCGAGCCGCCGGCTACCGCAAGCGCGAGCACGATCAGCGCCGCCGTCGCCGCCGCGAGCTGCGAGCGGCCACCGCTCTCGGCGGCGACCGCAGTCCGCGGCGGGCTGGCGTTGACGGGAAAGGTGCTGGCGAGTCCGGCGAGCAGGTTCGCAGCGCCGATACCGATGAAATCGCGATCGACCCTGGGCTCGGCACCACTCGGATCGCGGAAGGAGCGGCTCACCGTCGCTGTCTGCATCATCACCACCAGTGCGATGACGAGCGCGAGCGGCACGAGGCTGCGGATGTCGGCCCAGTCGAGCACCGGCGGCGCCAAGCTCGGCCAGCCAGAGGGCAAGGCGCCAAGAACCGCGACCCCATGCGTCTCCAACCGGAAGAGCATCACCGCCGCTGTCGCCCCCACGAGCGCCAGCAGCGCGCCCGGCAGACGTGGAGCAAAACGCTCGCACAGATTCACGATCGCCAGCGTCGCAAGGCCGATCGCCAGCGAGATGAGGTTGACGCTGTGAAGCCCATGCCAGAGCGCGGAAAGCTGGCCGGCGATGTGATGACCGCCGCCGGGAATGCCGAGCAGGCTGGGAAGTTGCGACACGGCGATATGGACGGCGATGCCGGCGAGGAAGCCGGTCAGCACCGGCACGGACAAGAGATCGGCAATCCAGCCGAGCCGGAGCAGGCCGGCGAGGACGAGCGCAAGCCCGACGAGAATCGCGAGCAGGGTCGCCGAGCCTGCCGGGATCGCACCACCTACAGCCAACGCCGCAAGGCCGCTGACGAAGATCGGCGTGATCGTCGAATCGGCGCCGGCCGTCAGCACGCGGCTCGCGCCGAACAGGACGAAGCCGAGCGTCGCCGCGACGAAGGCGTAGAAGCCGAGCTGCGGTTCGAAGCCGCCGAGGCGAGCCGTCGCCATCTGCTCGGGAATCGTGATCGCCGCGAGCGTCAGCCCGGCGAGCAGGTCACGCCCGAAGGCACCGGCGCGGCCAATCGCGATGGGTTTTTCAGGCGATACGGAAGCGTGCGACATGAGGCGGGCCCCGAAGGCGAACGATGAGCCTCGCGCCGGCCCGCGTTTGTCGTCAAGCGCGCGGCCGCAGCGCCTCCGCCGCGCGGACGCGACCGACCTCGATGCCGTTCCAGTTCTTGAGCACCGTCTCGCGGAAGGGCGCGAAGGCGACCTCATCATCACCCTGGCGCGGCAGGAAGCGCTCGACGAGCGCGGCCATGGCAATCTCGGTGGCGCGGCCGGCGCCATCATCGCATTTCAGCGCGATACCGTAGCCGAGTTCCGGCAAAGTGCCGCAATAGACCCCCTCGGCTCCGGTCTTGATGAAGGCGCGCGCGCCGAAAACCTCCATGAAGCGGGTGTCGAAGCGGCCTGTGCCGGCGACCATGAACGGGTTGGCGGCGACCGCCTCGCGAATGCGCCGCGCCGCCTCGGCCCGCTTCGGGCCGAGGCCATTGCCGGTACCGAAACGGGCGAAGCCGAGCGCCAGCGCTTTCAGCGGCACGGCATAGGTCGGGATCGAGCAGCCGTCGGTGCCGGAGAGCTCAGCCTTGTGCGGAGCGCCCGTAACCTCTTCCAGCGCGGCCCGCACCGCCTGCTGCACCGGATGGGCGCCGTTCACATAGCCGGCCGGGTCCTCGTCGATGCCGCAGGACAGGCAGATAAAGCCGGCATGCTTGCCCGAGCAGTTGTTGTTGAGCGCGCTCGGCTCGCGCCCAGCCTTGGCGAGCGCGCGCGTCGCCGCCTCGCCCATCGGCCAATGCGCACCGCATTCGAGGCATGAGGCGTCGCGGCCGGCTTTCTTCAGCATGGCGAGCGAGGTTTCGGCGTGGCGCTCCTCGCCGGAATGCGAGGCGACGGCGAGCGCGATCTCCGTGGGCGTCAGACCAAAACGGTCAGCGGCGCCGCTTTCGAGCAGCGGCAGGGCCTGCAGCGCCTTGACCGCCGAGCGCGGGAAGACCGGCCGCTCGACATCGCCGAGCGAGAGCACCACGGCCCCGTCGGCGTCGACGACGATCACCGAGCCGCGATGGCGCGATTCGACCGTGCTGCCACGGGTGACTTCGGCGAGAACAGGGTTGTCCATGGGCGGCTCCGGCGCGATCGAGGCTGCGTCTTGTCGCGTTTGTCGCAGCCCCTGTCAAAAGACCTCGACCGGCCGGGTGCGCATGGCGCAAACTGCCCCCGAACCGAGCCGGCGGCGACAGCCGAGGCGCAGCAAGATCAGGATCCGATGCCCGTCGACTACGAGACCGAGTACAACAACCGCGCCCGCGTGCCGGGGCATCCCGGCATCATCGCCAGCTGGGCCCGCGATGCGGCCGCCTATCGCGAAGTCGCCGTCAGCGAGCTCGGCATCCGCTATGGCGAGGGACCGCGCCAGACCTACGACCTGTTCAAGCCGGAGGATGTGAAGAGCAAGGCGATCGTGCTCTTCATCCATGGCGGCTACTGGCAGGCACTCGATCCGAGCTACTTCTCGCACATGGCGCGCGGGCTCAACCAGGTCGGCGTCCCCGTCGCAGTCGCCGGCTACGACCTCTGCCCGCAGGTCGAGGTCGGCCATATCGTCTGGGAGCTGCAGCAGGCTGCCGCGACGATCTGGCTGCGCTACAATCTGCCGGTGGTCGCGGTGGGGCATTCGGCTGGCGGCCAGCTCTCCGCCTGCCTGCTGGCGACGGGCTGGAAGAGTGTCGATCCGGAGCTTCCCGACCAGATCGTGCCCGCCGCTTACGGCATCTCCGGCCTCTATAATCTGAAGCCTTTGGCCGAAACCAGCATCAACCAGGCATTGGGGCTCACGCTCGAAGGAGCGGAGCGGGAAAGCCCGCTGTTCTGGCCGGCACCATCCGGGCTCGTCATGGAAGCGGTCGTCGGTGGGGCCGAGAGCGCTGAGTATCACAAGCAGAGCCGCCAGCTTACCGACGTCTGGGGCCTCGAAGGGGTTCGCACCCGCTATGAGGAGATCGACGGCGCGAACCATTTCACCGTGCTCGACACGCTTCCCGATCCGGAAAGCGCCATGACACGCCGCATCGCCGAACTCGCCGGCGCTTGATCTTCCCGCGCCAGCGGCTATCGAAGGGCTTGAGGAATCCGGAGCGCGCGATGCAGACCTTCTTCGTCGAGATCAAATGCAAGCTCGGCAAAACCTATGAGGTCGCCAGCGAACTCGCCGACCGCGAGATCGCCTCGGAGATCTACTCGACCGCCGGCAATTACGACATCCTGGCCAAGTTCCACGTCGCGGCCGATGTCGACATCGGCCATTTCGTCGCCCAGAAGGTGCAGTCGATCCCCGAGATCGCCGACACCCACACGATCATCACCTTCAAGGCGTTCTGAGCGCGCTATCGCCATCAAGGTGATGGATGCTGCATACCTGCGGGTGTGCATTCCCCTTTTCGCGCTTCAGCCTCCATGTGTGACGGTGCTCCGTCTAACGCATAGGTTGCCGGCGAGCCACTACGCCTGTTTAAATCGCGTCGTGGGGGGAAACTAAATGACGCTCGACGAACTGATACGGTTGATCGACAACAGTGCACAACACAAGCATTTGTACCATTTTACCGACGAATCTAACCTACCGGGCATTTTGCAACTCGGCATTCTCTCGAAACAGCAATTGCGTGCACGAGGATTATGGCCTCCACCGGCCCCTGGTGGTAATGAACTGAGCCGCAATCTGGACCTGCAACGTGGCATCGACCCATACGTGAGCCTATGCATGACGCGGAACCACGGTATGAGGTATCGCGCTGGGCAAGAAGGGAGGCAGAATAATTCATTCTACCTCGGCATCAGTTCCGAAGTGCTTCGGATTCCCGGCGCCAGGATCGCCTTCGGCGTTGCTAATGCCAATGGTGTAGTAAACCTGCCGGTCGCTGAAGCTCTCGACCAGCTTGACGCTGAAGTGATCTACACGCGCATGGAATGGAAGAACCCCGAGATAAACGCGCGACTTCGGGCCGCAGAAAAATTCGAAGTACTTGTTCCTAACTCGGTGCCGAGAAACTTAGTCGTTGAGCGATATCGTGGCTAGCAGACCTGTTTTCCTCCCCAATATCAAAGGAACCCTGCTCGTTCAGGAGCGGAATTTCGATTTTTCTTGGTCATCTGGCTTTGCTGAAAGTCAGAAGAAGAAGAATATTATGGCACTTCATGCAGCAGCAAAGCGCGATGGCATCGAATGTGTTTTAGAGATTTCTACTAAATCAGAAGAACCTGTCGGTCGTAAGCTTAGTGCATTTAGCTTAAAGATCGAAATAGACGGAAGGATGCTGCCGCTTGAAAGCGTTTATCAAGGATCCAAGGTATTCGAAGAATGCGGCCCCTCTCTCCAAATTTTCGAATACGAACCAAGACAGGCAAAGCGCTATATTCGCGAGTTAGATTGCGGTCGCTTAGTTGGCTTTGAACTCCAAGGGAAACGTTACCCTCTTAGTCCTAAAAATGCTTTCTACGACTGGCTCTACATACGAGCACTAGCGAACCATATCGAGTGGATCGAGGCCAAAGTTCAGTACGACGGCTACACTGATATTGAATTCAACCCTGAAAAACAGGTAAATTGCCAAGCGCGAGCATTTGCAGAACTCAGAAGTCTTTCGGCCCGATCCAAACTTGATAAGGCGGTTGTTAATTTTGACTACTTTGCTTCGTTGCTCCCGGCGATCTAAGATTTTAGATGTGGATCTATTTCTTAGATTCAATATAATAAATGAAAATCGTTTACTACACAGGTGGCTCATACCACTTCGAGCAGACCCGTCTCACCATTGCAGAACTCACTCAGGATAACCGTAAATTGTAGAAGAAAATTCTCTCACGCCCGCTGGCGGAGGGGGCCCCGCTTGGCCTAAATAGCGCCAGAACTCGGGAGGTTCATTCCTATGATTAAAATCACGAAATCTGCTGGCCGCATTGCTGGCATGGCTGCTCTTGCAGCCCCGCTCACGCTCATTGCCGGCCTCGCATCAGCCCAGGAGCTCAAGATCGGCCTGTCGGCCGAGCTCAGCTCGCTCGACCCGCACTATCACAACCTCACCCCCAACAACATGCTGGCGCGGCACATCTACGAGCCGCTGGTCGGGCAGGACGAGAAGCAGGCGCTGAAGCCTCTGCTCGCCGAGAGCTGGAAGGCGATCGACGACACGACCTGGGAGTTCAAGCTGCGCAAGAACGTCAAGTTCCATGACGGCACACCGTTCACGGCGGATGACGTGATCGCCACCATGCAGCGCGCGCCGAACGTGCCGAAGAGCCCGTCGAGCTTCTCCGCCTATGTCCGCGGCAAGGAATTCACCAAGGTCGACGACTTCACCGTTCGCGTGAAGACCGCGACGCCAGCGCCGCTGGTGCCGACCGATCTCTCGACCTTCGGCATCATCCCGGCCAAGTGCAAGGACACCACCACTGAGGACTTCAACCTCGGCAAGTGCACCACCGGTGGCACCGGCGCCTACAAGCAGACTGAATACGTCGCCGGCGACCGCGTCGTGCTGACCCCGAACGAGAGCTATTGGGGCGGCAAGGAGCCCTGGTCGAAGGTCACCTACCGCATGATCACCTCGGCCCCGACCCGCGTCGCGGCGCTGCTCGCCGGCGATCTCGACGTGATCGAGAACGTGCCGACCTCAGACGTCGCCCGCCTCAAGGGCGATGCCAAGCTCAGCGTCGCGAGCACGGTCTCGAACCGGGTGATCTATTTCCACATGGATCACTTCCGCGAGGTCTCGCCCTTCATCAAGGGCAAGGACGGCTCCGAGATCAAGAACCCGCTGCGCAACCTCAAGGTCCGCCAGGCGCTGTCGATGGCGATCAATCGCCCGGGAATCGTCGATCGCATCATGGAGAAGGAAGCGATCCCGGCCGGCCAGCTCCTGCCCGACGGCTTCTTCGGCACTTCCAAGAAGCTGAAGCCGACCGCCTTCGACCTGAACGGCGCCAAGAAGCTGCTCGCCGAGGCCGGCTATCCGAACGGCTTCAAGATGAAGCTGCACGGGCCAACCAACCGCTATCTCAACGACACCAAGATCATCGAGGCCGTCGCGCAGATGTTCTCGCGCCTCGGCATCGAGACCGAGGTCGAGACGCTGCCGTCGGCGAACTTCTTCACCCGCGCCTCGCAAGGTGGTCAGGGCAACGTGCCCGAGTTCTCCTTCATCCTGGTCGGCTGGGGCGCGGGCACCGGCGAATCCTCGGACTCGCTGAAGGCGCTGCTCGCCACCTTCGATCCCGCCAAGGGCATGGGTGCGACCAATCGCGGCCGCTACTCCAACCCGACCTTCGATGCCAAGGTCGATGAGGCGCTACGCACCGTCGACGACACCAAGCGCGATGCCGCTCTGGCCGAGGCGATGGAGATCAGCATGAACGATGTCGGGCTGATCCCGACGCACTACCAGCTGAACACCTGGGCTTCCCGCAAGGGCGTCAAGGTGCTGGCCCGCACCGACGAATACACGCTTGCGACCGGCATCCGGAAGGACTGAGCCGGACCGGTTGAACACGCCGCCAATGGCGGGCTGGGCCGGAGCCCGGCCCGCTTGGCGGAAACACCCCCCGGAGCCGTTCCATGCGCGCCCGCCTCCCGGCATCACGCCGGTATCGGCCGCGCGGAACGGCTCTATCTTTAACTTGCTCCAGCTTTAAGCTGGAGCCGGATTGAACGATCCGGAAGGCCCCGGACCATGCTGGCATTCATCCTGCGCCGCCTGGCGCAAGCCCTCTTCGTCATCGCGGCCATGCTCGTGATCGTCTTCTTCGGCGTCAACGTCGTCGGCGACCCGATCTACATGCTGATCTCGCCCGAGATGGACCAGCAGCAGATCGCCGAGACGGCCCGCGCGCTCGGGCTCGACAGGCCGATCTGGGAACAGTTCCTGGTCTTCCTGAAGAACGCCGCCCAGGGCGATCTCGGCCGCTCCTTCGTCCATGGCGAATCCGCCATCAAGCTGATCCTGCATCGGATGCCGGCAACGCTGGAGCTCGCCTTCGTCGCGCTGGTGCTGGCGATCGTGATCGGTCTGCCGCTTGGGCTCTATGCCGGCCTGAAGCCGGAGAGCCGGCTCTCGCGCTTCATCATGGCGGTCTCGATCCTCGGCTTCTCGCTGCCGACCTTCTGGGTTGGGCTGATGCTGATCCTGACCTTCGCGGTCGGCCTCGGCTGGCTGCCGGCGACCGGGCGCGGACCGACCGTCTCGATCTTCGGCCTGGAGACCTCGCTGCTCTCGCTCAAAGGCTGGCAGCATGTCGCGTTGCCGGCGCTCAACCTGGCACTGCTCAAAATCTCGCTGGTGATCCGCCTGGCGCGGGCCGGCGCCCGCGAGGCGGCGCTGATGGACTACGTCAAGTTCGCCCGGGCCAAGGGCCTGTCGCAGAGCCGGATCGTCGGCGTCCACATCCTGAAGAACATCATGATCCCGATCGTCACCGTGCTCGGCCTGGAATTCGGCTCACTCGTCGCCTTCTCGGTGGTGACCGAGACGATCTTCGCCTGGCCCGGCATGGGCCGCCTGCTGCTCGAGGCGATCACCCGGCTCGATCGGCCGGTGATCGTCGCCTACGTCATGGTCGTCGTCGTGCTGTTCGTCACCATCAACCTATTGGTCGACCTGGTCTATTCGGCACTCGACCCACGCGTACGTCTGACGGAGGCGACATCATGAGCGAAGCCGCCCTGCCCGCCGCCGCACCGCCGGTCGAGGCCAAGGAAGAGACGCCGTTCCGGCGCTTCGTCCGCTCCTTCATCGAAGACCGGCTGGCGCTGTTCGGCCTTGTCCTCTTCATCCTGATCGTGCTGCTCGCTCTGGCGGCGCCGCTGATCGCGCCGCAAAACCCCTACGATCTCGCCAGCGTCGACGTGATGGATTCGCGCCAGCCGCCCGGCGCGACCTCCGGTGAAGGCTTCACCATGTGGCTCGGCTCGGACGGCGTCGGCCGCGACCTGCTCTCGGGCATCCTCTACGGCCTGCGCATCTCGCTGATGGTTGGCGCCTTCTCGGGCATCCTGGCGGCGACGATCGGCTCGGCGGTCGGCCTGATCGCAGCCTATGTCGGCGGGCGCACCGAGAACGCGATCATGCGCCTGGTCGACCTGCAGCTCTCGCTGCCTTCGGTGCTGGTCGCACTGATCCTGGTGGCGGGCCTCGGTAAGGGCGTCGACAAGATCATCATCGCCCTGGTGATGGTGCAGTGGGCCTATTATGCCCGCACCGTGCGCGGCTCGGCCTTGGTCGAGCGGCGTAAGGAATATGTCGAGGCGGCGCAATCGCTCGGCCTGTCCCATGCCCGCACTGTCTTCCGCCATATCCTGCCGAATTGCCTCGCCCCGGTGATCGTCATCGTCACCGTGCAGACGGCCCACGCCATCTCGCTGGAAGCGACACTCTCCTTCCTCGGGGTCGGTCTGCCGCAGACCGAGCCCTCGCTCGGCGTGCTGATCGCCAACGGCTTCCAGTACATGCTCTCGGGCAGTTACTGGATTTCGGTCTTCCCCGGCTTTGCGCTGCTGATGACGATCGTCTCGATCAACCTGGTCGGCGACCGCCTGCGCGACGTGCTCAACCCGCGCCTGGAGAAGTGAGCATGATCGCTGCTCCAGATTTTGCCGGAACCGCGACGCAAAGCCCTCTCCCCTTGTGGGGGAGGGTTTGGGAGGGGGGTATGCCGCACGCCGAGGTCAGACCAGCCCAGCGCCGTCGCGCAAAGCAACTACGCAAGGACATGACCGGGCCGGAAAAGAAGCTTTGGCACGACCTCAAAGCTCATCGCACAGGCAGTGCACATTTTCGAAAGCAAGTGCCGATCGGCCCCTACATCGCCGACTTCGCCTGCCACAGCGCGAAGCTGATCGTCGAAATCGATGGCGACCAGCATAGCGTCGGACAGCAGCAGGTCTCCGACCTCCGTCGGGATGCGTGGTTCGCCGAACAAGGCTATCACACACTCCGCTTCAGTAACTGGCAAGTCTTGAACGAATTCGAAAGCGTGGTGCTGACGATTGCAGCGGCGGCCCAGGGCCTTTTGGAGAGCGCAGAGCCCTGCATACCCCCCTCCCAACCCTCCCCCACAAGGGGAGAGGGCTCCCGCGCACCAACCGGCAACGGAGATCGCATCAACGAGGACATGCCATGAGCCCCGTCCTCCAGGTAACCAACCTCAAGACCCATTTCTTCACCCGCGCCGGCACGGTGAAGTCGGTCGATGGCGTCTCCTTCCATGTCGAGCGCGGCGAAGTGCTCGGCCTCGTCGGTGAATCCGGCTCGGGCAAATCGGTCACCGGCTTTTCGGTGATGGGGTTGATCGACCCGCCCGGACGAATCGTCGAGGGCTCGATCAAGCTCAACGGCAAGGAACTCGTCGGGCTCGACGAGGACGGTTTCCGCAAGGTCCGTGGCCGCGAGGTCGCGATGATCTTCCAGGATCCGATGATGACGCTGAACCCCGTCCTGCGCGTCGACACCCAGATGATCGAGGCCGTCACCGCCCATGACAAGGTCTCGCACAAGGCGGCGCGCGAGCGCTCCCGCGACGCGCTCGCCAGGGTCGGCATCCCCTCGCCCGAGGAGCGGCTCAACGCCTATCCGCACCAGTTCTCCGGCGGCATGCGCCAGCGCGTCGCGATCGCGATCGCCCTGCTGCACCGCCCGCCCCTGATTATCTGCGACGAGCCGACCACGGCGCTCGACGTCACCATCCAGAGCCAGATCCTGGCGGAGATGCAGGGCCTTTGCGCCGACACCGGCACGGCGCTGGTCTGGATCACCCATGATCTCGGCGTCGTCGCCGGCCTCGCTGACCGCATCGCGGTGATGTATGCCGGCCGCATCGTCGAGACCGGCGCGGTCGATCCGGTGCTCGATACCCCGCTCCATCCCTACACCAGCGGGCTGCTCGGCTCGCTGCCGGCCGAAGGCGAGCCCGGCGCCCCCTTGCGCCAGATCAGAGGTTCGACGCCGTCGCTGGCGCGGCTGCCGCAGGGCTGCGCTTTCGCCGCGCGCTGCGATTACGCGCAGGCCGACTGCCTCGCCCTCGCCCCCGACGTCACCCCCTTCCCGGGAGCACGCGGCGTGCGCTGCCACCACCCGCTGAACCTCGCCGGAGTCGCGGCATGACTACGCCGATCCTCACCCTCGAAGGCGTCTCCAAGCGCTTCACCAAGCCGCTCGACGCCGCCTCGAAATTCGCCAACCTGCTCGGCGCCAACTACAGCGAGCAGGTCGTCCATGCCGTCGACAGCGTCGATCTCTCGATCCGCCAGGGCGAGGTCGTTGGGCTCGTCGGCGAATCCGGTTGCGGCAAGTCGACCCTCGGGCGCGTCGTCGCCGGCGTCCACCACGCCAGCTCCGGCCGCGTCTCCTGGCGCGGGCGCTACACCGATGAGATGTCGTCGGAGGAGCGCAAGGCGGCGACGCTCGCCATCCAGATGATCTTCCAGGACCCGATGTCCTCGCTCAATCCGCGCCTGCGCGTCACCGATATCGTCGGCGAGGCGCCGGTCGTGCACGGGCTGGTGCCGAAGGCGCAGCAGGATTCATACGTCGCCGAGATGCTCGACCGGGTCGGGCTCGATTCGACCTATCGCCGGCGCTATCCGCACCAGTTCTCCGGCGGCCAGCGCGCCCGCATCGGCATTGCGCGCGCTTTGGCGGTCAAGCCGCAATTCCTCGTCTGCGACGAGAGCGTGGCCGCACTTGATGTATCGATTCAGGCCCAGGTCCTGAATCTTTTCATGAAGCTGCGCGACGAACTTAACCTGACTTATCTGTTCATCAGCCACGATCTCTCGGTCGTGCGCCATCTCTCCGACCGGGTCGTGATCATGTATCTCGGCCGCGTCGTGGAAGCTGCGCCGGCGGCCGAATTGTTCAAAGGCCCGCAGCATCCCTATGCGCAGGCGCTGCTCGCCAACGTGCCGTCGATCGCGGCGCGCAAGAAGCGTTTCGCGCCGCTGAAGGGCGAGATCCCCTCGCCGCTGCACCCGCCATCCGGCTGCCACTTCCATCCGCGCTGCCCGCAGGCAGGGCCGCGCTGCAGGGCCGAGCGCCCGGTGCTGAAGGAGATCGCGACGGGCCATGTCGCCGCCTGCCATCTACACGATGGCGGCGTCGGCGCGCTGGCGGCGTGAGGCTCGGACCAGACCGCAGTCTCAGATCGCCGACAGCTTCCAAGCGTACTGATAGCGGCCGTACTGGGTGCTGGTGACGCCGTTGCGCTCGGTGCCGGGGAACTCTTCCGGCGGCGTCACCACCGTCACCCTGAAGACGGCGGTCTTGCCCGGTTTGAGCAGCCCCATATGCACGGTCGCGGCGCCGATCGACGAGTCGCCGCTATAGATATCGGTGCCCCAGAGCTGGCCCTCAACGGTGCCCGTGACGCGAAAGTAATAGACGGCGCCGACCTTCTCGCAGAGCCCGTGCATGTTCGTCGGCGCTTCCGAGGCGATCGAGTTCTGCTCGAGCAGCGTCTTGAGCTGCCGGCGCGAGAGTTTCCCGCGTTTGTCGAAATAGGCGACGAGATCCTGGACCACTTTCATGATGCGCCTCCCGCTTGCATGACGACGACCCGGCCATAGGACGGCTGGAACGAGGTTGAGCTCTTCGGCAACGCCCACAGCACCGCATAGGGGACGGCTTCGCTCGGATAGGAGATGTCGCCATCGGTGATAACGATGGCGGAGGTCACGCGCGGATCATCCGCCAGTGCAGCCAGCGCCGGTGTCAGGTCGCTGCCGCCATAGCCGCTGATCTGATACTCAGCGAGCGCCGCTGGCGAGAGCACCTCATCGGAGGTCACGACGGTGTCGCACTGGACGACACGGATCTCATCGACCCCAGCCGCATCGCAGAAATCGGCGATGGCACCGAGCGCCTTCGGGATGTCGTCGCCCATCGAGGCGCTGGTATCGAGGATGACGTTCAGCATCCAGGAATAGCGCTTGCGGCCCGGCATTACGACGTCGCTGTGGTCGTTGCCGCGGCGCGAGGCGCGGGTGTAGGTGCGCTCGCCCGGCGCGACGCCTTCAAGCCAGGGCTGGAGCGCGACGTGCCAGGGCGTGTGAAAGAAGCCGCGCTGCGCCCGCACGCTCTGCTGCTGCCCGCCCGGGCTATCGCCCCTGCCGCGCATCACGCCCATGGCCTTCGCCAGCACCATGCCGCGCCCTGCGAGATCGCGGACCGCCCGCGCCCGCTCGGCCTGGTCGGCGCTGTCCTCCGGGAAGAGCTCGCGCTCGCGTCTCGTATCGAGCGCATCGCCCATCGAACCCGCCGGCGCTTGCCGTGCCGCGCCGAGCACCTGCTCGACGGTGACGACCTGCCCCTCCCAGACCTGCGTCCGCGACGGCATGTAGTTGCCGGTGCGACGCATCTCCAGCACGATGTCCTCGGCCGATCGCTCGCGGGCACCGGGCATATCGAGGCCGCCGGCCGGGATCGTCGTGGTGCCGAGCGCATGCCGCAGCATGTCGTTGATGATGTAGTCGTGGGCGTAGTTGAACTCGAGCGTAGCGCTGCCGCGGGCCCGGTCATGGGTCCGCAGCGCCAGGTGCAGCAGCTCGTGGGCGAGCACGAAGATCAGGTCGTCACCGGAGAGCCTGGCCGTGAAGGACGGGTTCGCCAGCAGGCGCCCGGAGGCGAAGACACCCATGGTCGGTACGCGTTCGTCGATTTCGACGCGCACGGCGGCGGCAAGCCCGGCCAGATGCGGGAACGGCGCCGTGACCAGCCGCAGGCCCTTCATGATGCGCGCATGGGTGGCGCGGTCGGCGGGCGTAAGATCGGTCGCAGCGCTCATGCCGCGACCTTGCGCAGGAGGTCGTACATGGCGCGGTCCGCCCCGAGCGCGCCCCAGATCTCGACCATGTCGTTGAGGACGAGAAGCTGGTGCTCGTGGGAGAGGCTGCGCAGGAAGCGGTTGATCACTGGCGCCTTGATGCCAGCGGCGCGGCCATCCCTGACGAACTGGCGGATGCAGTCGAGGATGAACCAGCGGGCGGAATCACCCTTCGGCAGCAGTTCGGGCTTGCGCAGATAGTCCTCGAGCGGGCGGACCGCGCCGATCGAATCCTCGGCGAGCGCGCAGAACACCACCGCGTCCTCCGGCGAAAGCCGGCCGAAGGCGAGCGCACGCCGGGTCTCGTTGCCGAGCAGGCCGGCCTTCTGGGCCATGTCGAGCGCGCGCGACAGCAACGTCCAGGCGCGCGGCGTCGAAAACGGCACGGGCTCCGCCGGCACCGGCCGCATCAGCGCGTCCGGAATCGTCGCGATGAAGTTGCGGATCTCGGCCCGCACGCCTGCGCGCTGGGCCCAAGCCAGCCAATCGTCGGTATCGACGCGCAATTGCAGGATGGTGACGCGGTTGACCAGCGCCGAGCTCATCGCCCGCACCAGCGCGCGATCCTGCAAGCGGTTGCCAGCCGCGACGACCCAGGTGCCCTTCGGCAGCGCGTGTTCGCCGAGCCGCCGCTCCAGCAACAGCGAATAGAAAGCCTTCTGGACATCGGGCGAGCAGGCCGGCAGCTCGTCGAGGAAAAGACAGAACGGCTCGGGCTTTTCCGGCAGCAGGACGCGCGGCGGGCAGAAGACCGAGCGCTCGCCGACGATGCGCGGAATGCCGCTCACGTCCTCCGGCGCAATCTGCGTGCCGAGCAGGGAGCGGCAAGGTAGGCCCGCCTCGCGTGCGGCTTCATAGACCAGTTCGGACTTGCCGAGCCCCGGCGGCGAGAGAAGCAGAAAGCTCTGCTCATGCGCCATGCACTGGATCAGCTGCTTGGCCTGACGCAACGAGACGACTTCGTCGAAGGCGGACCGCGTCGCTTCCATCAACCCCTCCCGAGGACGCCCACCGGGACCAAATCGCGGGCGTATGACGAAAGGCAGTCTGCAACGTTAGAGGCCTTTGAAATCATTATTTCTTTGTAATGTTTAGTTTTGTTTCACGGCTGTTTCACGAGCCGCCACTTGCGTGGATTTTGATCGATCCTGCCGCGCCTGCTCGCGAAACTCGATCCCGTTTGTCCTGCGGCACAAGTCTTTCGCCGCCCGGCCCCGCTTGACGCCCACCCCCTTTCCGCGCGACCTCGTCAGCAAGCAATGGCGGCGCAGAGGAAGCGTGGGGATGGCTAAAAGCACCTTGTCGGCGGACCTTCGTTCAGGCGCCCTCGTCTACCACCGCCTGCCCAAGCCCGGTAAGCTCGAGATCCAGGCGACCAAGCCGCTCGGCAACCAGCGCGACCTGGCGCTCGCCTACTCGCCCGGCGTCGCCGCCGCCTGCGAAGCGATCGTCGACGACCCTGGCCAGGCGGCCGAACTGACCTCGCGCCAGAACCTCGTCGCCGTCATCACCAATGGCACCGCCGTACTGGGCCTCGGCGACATCGGCCCGCTCGCCTCCAAGCCGGTGATGGAGGGCAAGGCCGTCCTGTTCAAGAAGTTTGCCGGCATCGACTGCTTCGACATCGAGGTCGAGCAGAAGAACATCGAGAAATTCGTCGAGGTCGTCGCCGCGCTGGAGCCGACCTTCGGCGGCATCAATCTCGAGGACATCAAGGGGCCCGAATGCTTCGAGATCGAGGAGCAGCTCAAGGCCCGGATGAACATCCCGGTCTTCCATGATGACCAGCACGGCACGGCGATCATCGTCAGCGCCGCCGTCCTGAACGGGCTCGACCTCGCGGGCAAGAAGATCGGCGAGGTGAAGATCGTCGTCTCCGGCGCCGGCGCGGCTGCCCTGGCCTGCCTCAACCTCCTCGTCTCGCTCGGCGCCCGCACGCAGAACATCTGGGTCACCGATCTCGACGGCGTGGTCTACAAGGGCCGCAACACGCTGATGGACCGCTGGAAGGAGATCTACGCCCAGGAGACCGAGGCCCGCACGCTCGCCGAGGTGATCGGCGGCGCCGACATCTTCCTCGGCCTCTCGGCCGCGGGCGTGCTGAAGCCCGAAATGGCCAAGCAGATGGCGCCGAAGCCCTTGATCCTGGCGCTCGCCAACCCCAACCCCGAGATCACACCTGAGGATGCGCTCGCCGTCCGCCCGGACGCGATGATCTGCACCGGCCGCTCGGACTATCCGAACCAGGTCAACAACGTCCTGTGCTTCCCCTACATCTTCCGCGGCGCGCTCGACGTACAGGCAACGACGATCAACGAGGCGATGAAGCTCGCCGCCGTGCGCGCCATCGCCGCCCTCGCCCGCGAGGCGACCTCCGATATCGCCGCACGCGCCTATGGTGGCGAGTCCCAGACCTTCGGCGCGACGTCGCTGATCCCCAATCCGTTCGACCCCCGCCTGATCCTGCGCATCGCACCGGCGGTGGCGGAGGCGGCGATGGCCACCGGCGTCGCCAAGAAGCCGCTGATCGACATCGAGGCTTATCGCGAGGACCTGTCGCGCTTCGTCTTCCGCTCCGGCTTCCTGATGAAGCCGCTCTTCGCCATGGCGAAGGCCGATCCGAAGCGGGTGATCTATGCCGAGGGCGAGGACGAGCGCGTGCTGCGCGCCGCCCAGATCGCGATCGAGGAGGGCATGGCGATCCCGATCCTGATCGGCCGCCCCTCGGTGATCGAGACCCGGGTCAAGCGCTTCGGCCTGACGATCCGGCCCGGCATCGATTGCGAGCTGATCAACCCGGAAGACGATCCGCGCTATCGCGATTACGTCCAGACCTATCTCGATATTGCCGGCCGGCGTGGCATCACGCCCGAGGCGGCGCGCTCGCTGGTGCGCACCAACAACACCGTCATCGCGGCACTTGCCGTCGTGCGCGGCGAAGCGGATGCGATGATCACCGGGCTGGAAGGCCGGTTCCTCTCGCGACTGCGCCATATCCGCGACATCATCGGGCTGGAACCCGGCGTCTGCGACCTCGCAGCGATGACGCTGATCATCACCAGCAAGGGCGGTTTCTTCCTCGCCGACACCCATGTGAAGCATGACCCGACGGCGGAAGAGATCGCCGACATGGCGGTGCTGGCCGCGAGCCACGTCACGCGCTTCGGTATCGAGCCGAAGATCGCCCTGCTCTCGCATTCGGATTTCGGCGCAGCCGATACGCCGAGCTCGATCAAAATGCGCAAGGCGGTCAAGCTGATCCAGGAGCGCGCGCCGGAGCTGGAATGCGACGGCGAGATGGAGGCGGACACCGCCCTCGTCGCCGCCATCCGCGAGCGGGTGCTGCCGTCCTCGCGCCTGAAGGGCATCGCCAACGTCTTGATCTTCCCCAATCTCGACGCCGCGAACATCGCCTACCAGTTCGCCAAGGTGCTGGCCGATGCGCTTCCGGTCGGTCCGATCCTGATCGGCGCGGCCAAGCCGGTGCATATCCTCACCGGCTCGGTGACGGCGCGCGGTGTCGTCAACATGACCGCGGTCGCGGTCGCCGAGGCGCAGGGGCGGGCAGCCGCCGGCTGACCTTGGGAGAGCGCTCTGTTGAAGTCGTTTCTGAGCCAGCTTTCAAAAGCGGGACAGTGGCTTAGCATCAGTGGTTGATACCGACTTTTCGCTCTTGGCGGGCGCGGCGCGATAGGCCCATACTTCCAGCCACGAGCGGGAAGGGGCCCGTCCGAAGAGTTCGGAGAGCGCTCATGGCTGAGATCCACCGTCAATCCGGAATCAGGCGTGCCATCCGGCCGCTCGCGCTGGCGAGCGGCCTTTTTCTTGCGCTTGCCAGCACCTTTGCTGGCGCCGCCATGGCGCAGGTCGTGTTCCATCGCGGCAATGATGGCGATCCCGAGACGCTCGATTCGCACAAGACCTCGACGGTCAGCGAAGCGCATCTGCTGCGCGACCTCTCCGAAGGCCTGGTGATCCACCACATCAACGGCAGCGTGGTGCCTGGCGTCGCCGAAAGCTGGACGATGGCGCCGGACGGCAAGAGCTACACCTTCAAGCTGCGCGCCAACGCCAAATGGTCGAATGGCGACACGGTCACGGCGGGCGACTTCGTCTTCTCGTTCCGGCGCATGGTCAATCCCGAAACCGGGGCGAAATACGCCAATATCCTCTACCCGATCCGCAATGCCGAGAAGATCAACAAATCAGGCGAAGGCGCCAAGCTCGATGACCTCGGCGTCAAGGCGATCGACGAGCGGACGCTCGAAATCGCGCTGGAACGGCCGACGCCGTATTTCCTCGAGTTGCTGACGCATCAGACCGGGCTGCCGGTCCATCCGGCCTCCGTCCAGAAATTCGGCAAGGACTTCGTCAAGGCGGAGAACTGGGTCTCGAACGGCGCCTACACGCTGAAGGAGTTCGTGCCGAACTCGCATATCCGCCTGGAGAAGAACAAGAGTTTCCACGACGCCGCGAACGTGCAGATCGACACGGTCCTGTACTATCCCACGCCCGACTTCTCCGCTGCCGCCCGCCGTTTCCAGGCAGGCGAACTGCAGATGACATCGGACATTCCGGCCGATCAGATCCAGCAATTGCGCGAGAAGCTCGGCAAGGACCAGGTCAAGGTCTCGCCTTATCTCGGCACCTATTTCCTGATCATCAACACCGCGAAAAAACCGTTCGACGACATCCGGGTGCGCCGCGCGCTCTCGCTGGTGATAGACCGGGAGTTCATCGCCGAGGAGATCTGGGGCGGCACCATGCTGCCGGCCTATGGCGTGATCCCGCCGAATATCGGCAATTACGGCGAACGCGCCGAAGCCGACTTCAAGGGCACCTCCCCACTCGACCGCGAGGACGAGGCGAAGAAGCTGCTCGCCGCCGCGGGCTTCGGGCCCGGCATGCCGCTGCGCCTCCAGCTGCGCTACAACACCACCGACAACAACCGCCGCACCGTCATCGCGATCGCCGAGCAGTGGAAGGCGATCGGTGTCGAGACCAGCTTCATCAACACCGACGGCAAGACCCATTTCGCCCTGCTGCGCGACGGCGGCGATTTCGACATCGCCCGCTATGGCTGGATCGGTGATTATTCCGACCCGCAGAACTTCCTGTTCCTGTTCCTCAGCGACAACAAGGGCTTCAACTCCGGCAAATACGACAACCCGAAGTTCGATGCGCTGATGAAGCAGGGCGCCGACGAGATCGACATCGTCAAGCGCGCCGCGATCCTGCGCGAGGCGGACGCGATCCTCGCAGCCGACGTGCCCTGGATCCCGGTGCTCTACTATTCCTCGAAGAACCTGGTCTCGCCGAAGGTCCAGGGCTTCCAGCAGAATTTGCGCGGGGCGCTGCCGACGCGCTTCATGAGCCTGAAGCCGTGACTCCAAACGCGTCATGGCCGGGCCTGCCCCGGCCATCTCAGGCCGCAGCGGGCAAGCGCCAGCGCTCATGAGATGCTCGGGTCAAACCCGAGCATGACGTAGGGACCAGCCCCGTGCTCACCTACATCCTGCGCCGCCTCGCCGCCGCGATCCCGACCCTGTTCGTGATCGTGACGATCTCGTTCTTCCTGATGCGCGTCGCGCCGGGCGGGCCGTTCGATCTCGAGCAGGCGCTGGAAGCCAAGGTGATGGAGAACCTGCGGCGCATCTACAAGCTCGACCAGCCGCTGTTCCAGCAATACCTGACCTACCTCGGAGCGCTGCTACGCGGCGATTTCGGCCCGTCCTTCTATTTCCGCGACTTCTCGATCGGCGAACTGTTTGCGCAGGGCCTGCCGGTCTCGATCCGGCTCGGTGCCTCGGCCCTGCTGCTGGCGCTCGCGATCGGCGGCCCGCTCGGCATGGTCGCGGCCTTCCGCCAGAATCGCGCTGCCGACCATGCCGTGATCGGCTTCGCCACCGCCGGCATCACCATTCCGAATTTCGTCGTCGCGCCAGTGCTGCAGATCGTCTTCGGGCTGACACTCGCCTGGCTGCCCGTCGGCGGCTGGAACGGCGGCGCCTTCCGCAACACCGTGTTGCCGATCGTGACACTCGCCCTCCCCCAGATCGCCGTGATCGCGCGGATGACACGCGCGGCGATGATCGAGACGCTGCGCGCCAACCATATCCGCACACTCCGAGCCCAAGGCCTCTCGACCACGACCATCGCGCTGCATGCCGCGCGCGGCGCGGCGCTGCCGGTCGTCTCCTATCTCGGGCCGGCGGCGGCGAACCTGCTCACCGGCTCGGTGGTGGTCGAGACGATCTTCGCCATTCCCGGCATCGGCCGCTACTTCGTCGAGGGCGCGCTCAACCGCGACTACACGCTGGTGATGGGCACTGTGGTGGTCGTCGCGATCTTCGTTCTGGTCTTCAATCTCGTGGTCGACATCCTCTACGCGCTGCTCGACCCGCGCGTCAGGCTGGATTGAGGCGATGAGCGATCTCGCCGCCCATCCTGCCCCGCCCGTCGGCCGCTCGCTCTGGCAGGACGCCCGCATCCGCCTGCTGCGCAATCGCGCCGCGGTCGCGAGCCTCGCCGTCCTGGCGCTGATGATGCTGGCCTGCGTCGCCGGCCCGCTCGTGACCGGCCATGCTTACGACCGGGTCTATCAGGACTATGTCCGCGTACCCGCCAGCTTGTCCGCCTATCCCAAGGCCGAGGCGCTGCCGGCGGCCGTGCAGCGCATCGCATCGCGGATCAGGGCGACGCCGAGCGAGATCGTGGCGGACGCGACCCGAGTCCGGCTGGTGCTGACCGCGCAGCGGCCGATCGACCAGCGCCTGCTCGTCTATTTCGACCGTTCCGACCAGTTCGGCACGCCGGTGATCACCGGCAGCGAGCAGGAGGGGCGGCGGCTGACGCTCGACGTCCCGATCAAGCGCCAGCACTTCCTGTTCGGCACCGACTCGAACGGACGCGACCTGCTCACCCGCACGCTGATCGCCGGCCGGGTCTCGCTCGCCATCGGCCTGCTCGCCACCGGTGTCGCGCTGGTGATCGGCGTCATTTATGGCGCGACCGCCGGCTATCTCGGCGGGCGCATCGACATGGTGATGATGCGCATCGTCGACGTGCTCTATTCCCTGCCCTTCATCTTCTTCGTCATCCTGCTCGTCGTCTTCTTCGGTCGGAACTTCATCCTGATGTTCCTCGCCGTCGGCGCGATCGAATGGCTCGACATGGCCCGCATCGTCCGTGGCCAGGCGCTCTCGATCAAACGGCAGGATTATGTGCTGGCGGCCGAAGCGCTCGGCGTCTCGACCGGCGGCATCCTCAAGCGCCATGTCATCCCCAACACGCTCGGGCCGGTCGTCGTCTATGTCACCCTGCTGGTGCCGAAGGTGATCCTGCTCGAAAGTTTCCTCTCCTTCCTCGGGCTCGGCATTCAGGAGCCGATGACGAGCTGGGGCGTGCTGATCTCGGACGGTGCGCGCGCCATCCAGGCGACGCCGTGGATGCTGATCTTCCCCGCCACCTTCCTGGTGACGACGCTGTTCGCGCTCAACTTCCTCGGCGATGGCCTGCGCGACGCGCTCGACCCCAGGGATCGCTGAGATGAGAAAGTGCATGGGAGCCGCGACCTGTCCTCTCCCTCCTTGTGGGGGAGAGTTAGAGAGGGGGGTAGTCGGCCGTAAGGTTGCTGAGCATGGGCGCTCTCGACCTGCGTCTCGCGGAGCTTTCCTGCCAATCGCCATCGATACCCCCCTCCCCAACCCTCCTCCACAAGGGGGGAGGGGGTGCGCACCATGACCGCCGCCGAGCCCATCCTTGCCATCCGCGACCTGAAGGTTCGCTTCCGCACCAATGACGGCCCGTGCGACGCGGTACGCGGGATCGATCTCGATGTCGGCCCCGGCGAGTTCGTCGCGGTCGTCGGCGAATCCGGCTCGGGCAAGAGCCAGACCGTCATGGCGGCGATGGGCCTTCTCGCCAGCAATGGCGAGGTCACCGGCACGATCCGCTATCGCGAGGTCGATCTGCTCAAGCTGCCGCCCGCGGTCCTGAACAGCTATCGCGGCCGGAAGCTCGCGATGATCTTTCAGGAGCCGATGACCTCGCTCGATCCGCTGTTCCGGATCGGCGCGCAGATGGCGGCGCCCTTGCGCAAGCATCAGGGTCTGTCACGCAAGGCGGCGCGGGCACGGGCGCTCGAACTGCTGAAGCTGGTGCGGATTCCGCATCCAGAGCGGCGGCTCGATTCCTATCCGCACGAGCTCTCCGGCGGCCAGCGCCAGCGCGTGATGATCGCGATGGCGCTCGCCAACGATCCCGACATCCTGATCGCTGACGAGCCGACGACGGCGCTTGATGTCACGATCGAGGCCGAGATCCTCGCGCTGATCGCCGAGCTCCGGCAGCGGCTCGGCATGGCGGTGATCCTGATCAGCCACGATCTCGGTCTGGTCCGGAAATATGCCGAGCGGGTCTATGTGATGAAGGCCGGCGAAGTGGTCGAGAGCGGGCCGGCGCAGGCGATCTTCGAAGCGCCGCAGCATCCCTACACCAGCGCACTGCTCGCGGCCGAGCCGCACGGCCACAAGGCACCGCCGCCGCCCGATGCGCCCGTCCTACTCGAAGCCCGCGACCTGCGCGTCTCGTTCGACCTCTCGCGCGGCTTCCTCAAGCGCGAGAAGGCGGTGCTGCACGCCGTCGACAGCGTCGACCTGACACTGAAGCGTGGCCAGACCATCGGCATCGTCGGCGAATCCGGCTCAGGCAAATCGACGCTCGGGCGCGCTTTGCTCAAGCTCCTTCCCTCTTCTGGAACCGTCCGCTTCGAGGACCGGGCGCTCACTCCGCTCGACCGCGCCGCGATGCGGCCGCTGCGCAAGAGCCTGCAGCTCGTCTTCCAGGACCCGTTCGGCTCGCTCTCGCCGCGCCTCACCGTCGGCGAGATCATCACCGAGGGACTGCTCGTGCACGAGCCCGCCTTGTCGCGTGCCGAGCGCGAGCGTCGGGCGGCGGCGGCGCTCATCGAGGTCTGCCTCGACCCGGCGCTCCGCAACCGCTACCCGCACGAGTTCTCGGGCGGCCAGCGCCAGCGCATCGCCATCGCCCGCGCCATGATCCTGCATCCGGCACTGGTGGTGCTCGACGAACCGACCTCAGCGCTCGATCGCACCGTGCAGCAGAGCATCGTCGCCCTGCTCAAGGACCTGCAGGCGAGGCACGACCTTTCCTACCTCTTCATCAGCCACGACCTCGCCGTGGTCCGTGCCATGGCCGACGAGATCATGGTGATGAAGGACGGCAAGGTCGTCGAGCGCGGACCGACCGAGGCGATCTTCGAGGCGCCGCAGCAGGACTATACCCAGCGCCTGATCGCAGCAGCGCTGAAGTGCTGAAACGAAAACGCCGCCTCGCCTTGAGCGAAGCGGCGTCCTGCCGGTGTCCCGCCAGGGGAGGCCACCGACACCGGCTAGAGTATTGTTTTTATCGCATTTTCTTCACGCGAACCGGTGCCCACTTCGCTCGAAAATGCTCTAGCCCTTAGTTCTCGACATAAGTGATCTTGCCGTCGCCGCCCTTCTTCCAAGTGTAGACGGTGTAGTCGAGGTTGGTGCGATCGCCCTTCTTGTCATAGGACATGTCGCCGAGCACGGTCTTGAACGTCATCCCCGAATGCATCGCGGCGGCAACCTTCTTCGGATCGAGCGATTTCGCCTGCTCGGCCGCCTGCTTCATGATCTGGACCGCGGCATAGGAATAGAGCGTGTAGGCCTCGGGGTTGATGCCCTTGACCTCGAAGCGCTTGACGACTTCGGCAGCCGCGGCGCGCTTGCGCGGATCCGGCGGGAAGGTCATCAGCGTGCCTTCGGTGCCTGGGCCGCCGATCACGGCGAACTCGTCGGAGGTGATGCCGTCAGCGCCCATCGCCACCGTCGTCAGACCCTGGTCGCGCATCTGGCGGACGATCAGGCCGAGCTCGGTGTGCAGCCCGCCCCAATAAAGCAGGTCGGCCTTGGCCGATTTGATCTTCGAGACCAGCGCCGAGAAATCCTTCTCGCCGGTGTTGACGCCTTCATAGAGCGCTTCCTTGATGCCGGCGGCGTGCAGGCCCTTGCGGGTCTCTTCGGCGAGCCCCTGGCCATAGGTCGTCTTGTCGTGGACGACGACGACGACCTTGCCCTTGAAGGTCTTGGCGATGTGGCCGGAGGCGACAAGACCCTGCTGATCGTCGCGGCCGCAGGTGCGGAACACGTTCCACAGGCCGCGCTCGGTGATCTTCGGGTTGGTCGCCGAGGGGCTGATCATCAGCATGCCGTTCTCGGCGTAGACCTCGGACGCCGGCATGGTGACGCCGGAGTTGAAGTGGCCGACGACCCATTTGACGCCGTCGCCGACGAACTTGTTGGCGACCGAGACGCCCTGCTTGGGATCGCCGACATCATCTCCACTCGAAAGCACGATCGTCTGGCCGAGGATGCCGCCCGCGGCATTGATGTCGGCGACCGCCTGCTCCGCGCCATTCTTCAATTGTGCCCCGAACGCCGCGCTCGCTCCCGTCATCGGGCCGGCGACGCCGAGCTTAATCTGCGCCAGCGCCGCGCCTTGCGACATCGCGAGCACGCCAGCGGCGAGCATCGCGGCCCAGTTGGTTCTCATGTCCGTTCTCCTCCACGGTTCAATCCGTGGCCGGACGCTAAGCCGCTTGATTTAACCTGTAAATCGGAGATAGCTGGTTACATGACCATTGATCGTACAGGTGGCCCAAGCCGCGCCGGTTCATTGCCGCTCGTCGCCAGCGAGCTCGCCTTCGACTTCGCCAACACCGTTTCGGGTCGTGGCGGGCCGAACGAGCTCGAGCATCTGCGCGAGGCGCGCGACGTCGTGATCTGGGCGCGGCATGCCAAGGCAATCAGCGACAGCGACCGGGATGTCGCATTGGTCGCGATCACAGCCGATGCCGGGCTGGCGGCGCGCCTGCTCACCGAGGCGCTCGACCTGCGCGACACGATCTACCGGATCGGCCTCACCCTCTCCCGCCGCCAGCAGCCGGACGAGCAGGACAGATCGCAGCTTGCGGCCATCCACGCGCATTGCCTGGCTTGCGCCAAGCTGTCCCCTTTCGGCGATGGCTTCGTCTGGCGCTGGGACGCCGGCCAGACGCTCAGCGAGGCGATCCGCGGGCCGATCGCGCTTTCGGCACTCACCGTGCTGACCCAGCAGAACCTCGCCCGCATCAAGCAATGCGAGGGAGATCATTGCGGCTGGCTGTTCTTCGACACCACCAAGAACCGGCTGCGACGCTGGTGCGAGATGGCGGTCTGCGGCAATCGCGCCAAGGTTCGCGCGTTCAGGACGCGCAATTTCGAGGCGAAGACGGTCGGGTAGAGTTTGTTTATCGCATTTTCTTCACGCGAACCGGTATCCACTTCGCTCGAAGATGCTTTGGCGCCGCCTTGCATCTGACGCCGGTCGGCAAGCCGGCATGATATCTCGCCTCACACGCCCGGCTCGGCTAGGAAGGTCCGTCCTTCCGCACGAGACCCCGCATATGAGCCGCACCGTCTACGTCAATGGCGCCTACCTTCCCGAGGAAGAGGCGACGATCTCGATCTTCGACCGCGGCTTCATCTTCGGCGACGGCATCTACGAGGTCTCGGCGGTGCTCGGCGGCAAGCTGGTCGACTGCGAGGCGCATCTGGCCCGGCTGGAGCGCTCGGCAGGCGAGATCGGTCTCAGCCTCCCCTGCTCCCGCGCCGAGCTCGTCGCGATCCACGAGGAACTGATCGTCCGCAACAAGCTCGACGAAGGCAGCATCTATCTGCAGGTGTCGCGCGGCGCCGCCGATCGCGACTTTCCCTTCCCCAAGGACGTGAAGTCGTCCCTGGTCCTGTTCACGCAGGCACGCCAGTTCGCCAATACGCCGCTGGCGAAGACCGGCATCAAGGTCGTCAGCACGCCGGATCTGCGCTGGGCCCGCCGCGATATCAAGAGCGTCAATTTGCTCGCCCCGGTCCTGGCCAAGCAGTTCGCTGCCGAAAACGGCGCGCAGGAAGCCTGGATGGTCGAGGACGGCGTCGTCACCGAGGGCGCCTCGTCGACCGCTTGGATCGTCAAGGGCAAGACCCTGATCTCGCGCCCGCTCTCCCACAAGGTACTGCCCGGCATCACCCGCACGGCCGTGCTCGCCTTCCTGGCCGAGAGCGGCTTCTCGTTCGAGGAGCGCGAATTCACGCTCGAAGAAGCGCTCGACGCCGAGGAGGCCTTCATCACCTCGGCCACCAGCCTGGTGATGCCGGTGACGACGATCGACGGCCACAGCATCCACAATGGCGCGCCGGGTCCGGCGACGCTCCGGCTGCGCGAGATCTATCTCGATCATGCGCGCAAAGGCGGCGTGCTGGGCTGAGCCCCGCAGATCGTTCAGCGTCGCGGCTTCAGGATAACGCCATCCAGGCCGCGACGCCGATCAGACAGCCTCCGAAGACGAGGTTGACGAGACGCCCGCTCGTGCGCGAGGCGACGAGCCTTCCGATCGCCAGCCCCAGCAGCGTCCAGATCACGAAGGCCAGCAGGTTGTTGACGGTGAAGACGACGGTGATCGTCAGCAATGCTGCGAGCGAGGCCTGCTCCGGCAGGAACTGCGTGAACATCAGGGCGATGATCAGATAGGCCTTGGGATTGAAGACCAGCACCGCAGCACCGTCGAGCAGCGAGGCGCGCCGCGGCCCGCCATCCGCCCGACCATCGGAGGGGGCCGCCTTCAGGAACATGAGGCCGATCCAGGCGACATAGAGAGCTCCCGCGATCTTGAGAATTCCTGCGACCGTCGGGTTCGTGAGAAGCGTCAGGCCGAGGCCGGAACCGATCGCCAGCGTCACCACGAAGGTCGCCGCGTGATAGCCGATCAAGGCGGGCCATGCGGACGTCAGGCCACCGCTGGCGCCGATCGCAGCGAAGAACGAGTTGCCCGGCCCGGGGCTGTAAGCCAGCGGAAACAGGAAGACCAACAGGGCAGCGATCTGCGGGGCGGTCATCGGCATCCTCGCAAGTGACATCTGCCACCAGCAGAGGCGTCCTAGCGCCTCGACGCCACCCGATTGCTGGGAAGACGCCCCCTTCAGGCCGAAGCGCTCGGCTCCCCCATCACATAGGTCGCGACGACGTTGCGCTCGTCGCCGAGCGTGACCAGCACGAAGAGCTCCTCCGCCAGGTCCCGCACCGTCTCCAGCCGATGCGCCATCACGCGCGTCGCAGCGGGATCGATCACGACGATGTCAGCCTCCCGCCCCGGCTCGAACGAGCCGACCAGATGCTCGAGCCCGAGCGCGACCGCATTGCCCAGCGTGATCGCATGCAGCGCCTCGAAAGCTGACAACGACTGGCCCTGCAGCTGCAGGATCTTGTAGGCCTCGGCCATGGTCCGCAGCATCGAATAGGAGGTGCCGCCGCCGATATCGGTCGCGACCGCGACCTTGACGCCCTCGCGGCGGGCGCGATCCCAATCGAACAGTCCCGAGCCGAGGAAGAGGTTCGAGGTCGGGCAGAAGACGGCGACCGCGCCATGCGCGGCGAAGGCGCGCCATTCGCGCTTGGTCATGTGAATGCAATGGCCGAGCAGGCTCTTGCGGCCGAGCAGGCCGTAATTCTCGTAGATGCCGGCATAGTCGGCGGCGTCGGGATAGAGCTCCCTAGCGAAGGCGATCTCGGCCCGGTTCTCGTTGATATGGGTCTGGACGAAGCAGTCGGAATGTTCCGCGACCAGCCTCGTTGAGGCCGCCATCTGCTCCGGCGTCGAGGTCACGGCGAAGCGCGGCGTGATCGCATAGAGCTGGCGGCCCTTGCCGTGCCAGCGGCCGATCAGCTCCTTGCTGTCGGCATAGCCACTCTCGGCCGTGTCGGTCAGCGCCGCCGGCGCGTTGCGGTCCATCATCACCTTGCCGGCGATCATGCGGGTGTTACGCCGGTGTGATTCGGCGAAGAAGGCCTCGGCCGACTGCTTGTGCACCGAGCAGTAGACCGCCGCCGTCGTCGTGCCGCTCGCCAGCAATTCGTCGAGCAGGAAGGCGGAGAGTTTTTCGGCATGGCCCTGTTGGGCCAGCTTCTGCTCCTCGACGAAGGTGTACTTGTTCAGCCACTCCATCAGTTGCGCGCCATAGGAGGCGATCACCTGCGTCTGCGGCATGTGGATATGGGCGTCGATGAAGCCCGGCATGAGCAGATGCGGGCGATGATCGGTGATCGCGGCGCCGGCCGGCAGCGTCGGCAACAGCTCCCTGGCCTCTCCGGCGGCACGGATCAAGCCGTTCTCGATGACGAGCAGCCCGTCCTCGACATAGCGATGCGCGGCCTCGCCGACGTCGTGCGGATCACCGACGAACCAGAGAAGCCGGCCGCGCAAGGCCGAGGTCGCACCGTCTTTGCTCAAGGCTCGCCGCTCCGGCTCAAATCGCGATCATATCTGCACCAAATCAAAGCTTCCGGCCAAGCCGCGAACGTGCCTAATCTTGGGGCATGAATCCGATCTGCGAGCGGCAAGACCGCCATGCACCACCCCGCCATGCGTGAGACCGTGCGTTTCTTGTTGGGTGACGAGTTGGTCGAGGTCGCATCCTGCGATCCGACCCGCACCGTGCTCGACTGGCTCCGGCTCGACCGGCGCCGCACCGGCACCAAGGAAGGCTGCGCCGAGGGCGATTGCGGCGCCTGCACGATCGTGGTCGGCCGGCTCGATGGCGGCCGGCTGCGCTATGAGGCGATCAACGCCTGCATCCGCTTCCTGCCGACGCTCGACGGCTGCCATGTCCTAACCGTCGAACATCTCAGAAGCGCGGATGGCGCGCTGCACCCGGTCCAGCAGGCGATGGTCGACTGCCATGGCTCGCAATGCGGCTTCTGCACGCCCGGCTTCGTGATGTCGCTGTTCGCGCTCTGGCTGAACGAGACCGACCCGTCTGTTGGCCGCATCGAGGATGCCCTCGCCGGCAATCTCTGCCGCTGCACGGGCTACGAGCCGATCATCGCGGCGGCGAGGCATCTTTACGAGCGGGCGGATCGTCGGAGCGATCGCTTCGCCCTTTCAGCCTCGGCGGCGGCGGAACGACTGTGCAGCATGGCCGATACCGAGACGATCTCGGTGGGAGACGGCAGCCATCGTTTCTACGCTCCCGCCACGGTCGAGACATTAGCGGATCTCGTCAGCGCCCATCCGCAAGCGACTTTGGTCGCCGGCGCGACCGATGTCGGTCTCTGGGTCACCAAGGGCATGCGTCAGCTCGATCCGGTGATCTATCTCGGCCGGATCGAAGAATTGCGTGCGATTTCCCACGAAGGCGATCACCTGCGCTTCGGTGCGATGGCGAACCTGATCGCGGTGCGCGAGGCGCTCGCCGGCCTCTCGCCGCAGCTCGACGAGATGATGCGTCGCTTCGGCGGCGAGCAGGTCCGCAATGCCGGCACGATAGGCGGCAACATCGCCAACGGCTCGCCGATCGGCGACCTGCCGCCGGCGCTGATCGCGCTCGGCGCGACCTTGGTGCTGCGCAAAGGCTTCGAGTGCCGCGAGCTGCCGCTCGAAGCCTTCTTCCTCGACTACCGCAAGCAGGACCGGCAGCCGGGCGAGTTCGTCGAGGCCGTGCTGGTGCCGAAGCTGCCGGCGGACGCGCTCCTCCACGTCTCGAAGATCTCGAAGCGCTTCGACGAGGACATCTCGGCCGTCTGCGGCGCCTTCTATCTGAAGCTGGATGAGGTCGGCCGCGTCAGCGAGGCGAGGCTCGCCTACGGCGGCATGGCCGGTATTCCGAAACGAGCCAAGGCGGCGGAAGCCGCATTGTTCGGCGGCTCCTGGGACGAGGCCGCAGTTGCCGCCGCGATCGCAGCGCTGGCGCAGGATTTCACGCCACTGAGCGACATGCGGGCTTCGGCCGCCTATCGCCTCAAGGTCGCCGGCAATCTGCTGCGGCGTTTCCTGATCGAGACGACCGCTCCGGAAACCGCGACCCGCGTCGCTGGCCTGCTGGCGGAGCCCGCCCATGGCTGACGCGCGCAAACGGCTCGACGTTAGCGAGGCACGGCCGATCGTCGGCTCGCCGCTGAAGCATGATTCAGCCGAGAAGCACGTCGCCGGCGAAGCACTCTATATCGACGATATCGCCGAGCCGGCCGGGCTCGTTCATGCCTATATCGGCCTCTCCACCATCGCGCATGGCCGGCTGCTGTCGCTTGACCTGTCGGCGGTCGAAGCTGCACCGGGCGTCCTCGCGGTCCTCACCACAGCCGACATTCCCGGCGCGAACGACATCTCCTCGACGCACAAGCATGACGAACCGGTCTTCACGACCAGCGCGATCCTGCATCACGGCCAGCCGCTCTTTGCCGTGATCGCGCAGACCCGCGAACAGGCCCGCTACGCCGCGGTGCTGGCCAAGGCGGCTTACGACGAGGCGCCTCCCCTGCTCGACGTCGCCGCCGCTCGCGCGGCTGGTTCCGATCTCGTCACCGAACCGCTGAAGCTCGAACGCGGCGACTTGGCCGCAGCACTGGCCGCCAGTCCGCGCCGGCTCAAGGGCTCGATGGCGATCGGCGGGCAGGATCATTTCTACCTCGAAAGCCAGATCGCGCTCGCCATCCCCGGCGAGGATGGCGACATGCTGGTGCAGTCCTCGACGCAGCACCCGAGCGAGGTCCAGCATATGGTCGCCGCCGTCCTTGACGTCGGCGCGCATGCGGTCACGATCGAGGTCCGGCGCATGGGTGGCGGCTTCGGCGGCAAGGAGACGCAGGCCAACCTCTTCGCCTGCGTCGCAGCAATCGCCGCGCGCAAGCTGAAGCGGCCGGTGAAGCTCCGGCCCGACCGCGACGACGACATGGTCATCACCGGCAAGCGCCACGACTTCGTCGTCGACTACGAGATCGGCTTCGACGATGACGGCCGCATCCACGCGGTCGATGCGGTCTATGCCGCGCGCTGCGGCTGGAACGCCGATCTCTCCGGCCCGGTCACCGACCGTGCCCTCTTCCACATGGACAACTGCTATTTCTACCCGGCGGTGCGGGCCCGCTCGGAGCCTTTGCGAACGCATACGGTCTCGAACACCGCCTTTCGCGGCTTCGGCGGGCCGCAAGGCATGGTGGGGGCCGAGCGCTTCATCGAGGAGATCGCCTACGCCACCGGGCTCGACCCGCTGGAGGTGAGGAAGCGCAACCTCTATGGCGGCGAGGGTCGCGAGATCACGCCCTACCACCAGCCGGTCGAGGACATGATCGCCGGCGAGGTGATCGACGAGCTCGAACGCTGCTGCGACTACAGCGCTCGCCAGCAGGCGATCCGCGCCTTCAACCGGGAGAGCCCGGTGATCAAGCGCGGCATCGCGCTGACCCCGGTCAAGTTCGGCATCTCCTTCACCGCGACCTGGTACAATCAGGCTGGCGCGCTGGTGCATGTCTATACCGACGGCACGGTGTCGCTGAACCATGGCGGCACCGAAATGGGCCAGGGGCTTTACCAGAAGGTGGCGCAGGTGGTGGCGCAGTCCTTCGGCATCGGCCTTGAGCAGATCAAGATCACCGCGACGACGACCGGCAAGGTGCCGAACACCTCGGCGACCGCCGCCTCCTCCGGCTCCGACCTCAACGGCATGGCGGCGCTCGACGCCTGCGAGACGATCAAGAAGCGGCTCACCGCCTTCGCCGCCGCTCACTGGCAGGAAAAGCCGGAGGCGATCGCCTTCCTGCCCGGGCGCGTGCGGGTCGGCGCGCGCGAGATCGGCTTCGTCGAGTTGGTCAAGGCCGCGTACATGGCCCGCGTCCAGCTTTCGGCCACAGGCTTCTACGCCACGCCAAAGATCCATTGGGACCGCAAGGCCGGGCGCGGCCATCCGTTCTACTATTTCGCCTATGGGGCCGCCGCGGCCGAGGTCGCGATCGACACGCTGACCGGCGAATACAAGACCCTGCGCGTCGATATCCTGCATGACTGCGGCAACTCGCTGAACCCAGCGATCGACAAGGGCCAGATCGAAGGCGGCTTCATCCAGGGCATGGGTTGGCTGACCACCGAGGAGCTGGTCTGGGACGAGAAGGGGCGCCTCAAGACCCACGCGCCCTCGACCTACAAGATCCCGGTCGCCTCCGACCGGCCGCGCATCTTCAATGTCGCGCTGCTGGAGAATGCGCCCAATCGCGAGCACACCATTCATCGCTCCAAGGCGGTCGGCGAGCCGCCCTTGATGCTGGCGATCAGCGTGCTGCACGCGCTCTCCGACGCTGTGGCCAGCGTCGGCGATCACCACTTCTGCCCGCAGCTCGACGCCCCGGCGACGCCGGAGCAGGTGCTCGACGCGGTCGATCGGGTTCGGGCCCTGGCGGAGGCGGCGCGATGACCCCCGCCGATTTCCTCGCCGCCAACCTCGCGGACGGCGCCGTCATCGTCAGCATTGCGGAAGCACAGGGCTCGACCCCGCGCGAGGTCGGCGCCACGATGATCGTCAGCGCCAATGGCAGCGCCGGCACGATCGGCGGTGGCCAGCTTGAATTCCATTGCATCGATCTCGCCCGCATCCTGCTCGACAGCAGCGGCCCGCGGCAGCTGATCGATATTCCGCTTGGCCCACAGATGGGACAGTGCTGCGGCGGACGCGTCCGGGTGGCGATGGAGCCGGCGACCGCAACGCATCTCGAGGCACTGAAGCAGGACGAAGCGAAAGCTGCGGCCGAGCGGCCGCAGGTGCTGATCTTCGGCGCCGGCCACACCGGCAAGGCGCTGGCGCGGAGCCTTGCTTTGCTGCCGCTCGCCGTGACGCTCATCGACGACCGACCTGGCCAGTTCGACGAGGTGCCGGCGGCCGTTGCCTGCCTGCAGCTCGACGATCCCGAAACCGCTCTGTCCGCCGCCCGATCCGGCGCAGCCTTCGTCGTCCTGACCCATAGCCATGCGCTCGATTATCGCCTGGCCGAGGCGGCGCTGCTGCGTGGCGACGCTCCTTACGTCGGTATGATCGGCTCGGCGACGAAGCGCGCCCGCTTCGAGGCGAGCTTCCGCCGCCGCCATCCCGGCAGCAAGGCGCCAGCCCACCTCACCTGCCCGATCGGCGGATCGGATGTGCATGACAAGCGTCCGGAGGTGATCGCCGCCTTGACGAGTGCAGAGCTGGTGCGTTGCTTGCTTGGCGAGAAGGCGGCCCTCGCGGGGAGGTCCGCCACGGGACGCGCGAGGGCACGGAACCGCCATGACGCAGCCGCCTGACCAGACGGCACCTTCGCGCCTGGCGCTCGCCCATGTCTCGAAAAGCTTTCCGAGCGTGAAAGCCAATCAGGACATCAGCCTCTCCGTCCGCCCCGGCGAGATCCATGCCCTGCTCGGCGAGAACGGCGCCGGCAAGTCGACCCTGGTCAAGATCATCTATGGCGTGCAGCGCGCCGATGAGGGGCAGATCAGCTTCGACGGCAAGTCGGTCGAGATCGCCTCGCCCAAGGCGGCGCGCAGGCTCGGCATCGGCATGGTCTTCCAGCATTTCTCGCTGTTCGACGGCATGACCGTGCTGGAGAATATCGCGCTCGGGTTGGATGAGAAGATCTCGGCCGAGGAGCTGAAGGCGCGGATAAGGGCGATCCTCGACAGCTATTCACTGCCTCTCGATCCGGACCGCGAGGTCCACACGCTCTCGGTCGGCGAGCGCCAGCGCATCGAGATCGTGCGCTGCCTTTTGCAGAGACCCAAGCTGCTGATCATGGACGAGCCGACCTCGGTGCTGACCCCGCAGGAGGTCGAGCGCCTGTTCGAGACGCTGCGCCAGATCGCGGCAGAAGGCTGCTCGATCCTCTACATCAGCCACAAATTGCACGAGATCAAAGCGCTCTGCGAGGCCGCCACCATCCTGCGCGGCGGCAAGGTCGTCGCCACTTGCGACCCGCGTATCGAGACGACCCGGCGCATGGCCGAGCTGATGATCGGCGCCGAGCTGAAGAGCATCGAGCGGTCGGCCGGAGACGGCAAGGCCGGCGCTGCGCGGCTCAGCGTCGACAAGCTCGACATGCCGGGCGAGCCGCCTTTCGGCACCAGCCTGAAAGGCATCTCGTTTTCCGCCCTGGCCGGCGAGATCCTCGGCATCGCCGGCGTCGCCGGCAACGGCCAGGCCGAATTGCTGATGGCGCTCTCTGGCGAGAGCCTTGCCAACCAGGCAAACGCAATCAAGCTCGACGGCCGGCCGATCGGCCTCGCGGATGCCGGCGCACGCCGCGCCGCCGGCCTCGCCTGCGTGCCCGAAGAGCGCAACGGCCATGCCGCCGTACCCGACTTCACGCTGGCCGAGAATGTCGTGCTGACGGCCCGCCATCGCCTGCCGCTCGCGCCATCGGGCCTGATCCGGCAAGGACCGGTCGAGGCCTATGCGAAGGACGTCATCGCTCGCTTCGACGTGCGCACCACCGGCACGGCCGCCCTTGCCGGCTCGCTCTCCGGCGGCAACCTGCAGAAATTCATCATGGGCCGCGAGATCGGGCAGAAGCCCGACGTACTGGTGGTGGCGCAGCCGACCTGGGGCGTCGATGCCGGCGCCGCCGCTGCGATCCGGCAAGCGCTGGTCGACCTCGCCGCGCAGGGCTCGGCGATCGTGGTGATCTCGCAGGACCTCGACGAGTTGCTCGAACTCTCCGACCGGCTCTGCGTGATCAACGAAGGCCGGCTGTCGCAGGCGCGGCCAGTCGCCGGACTGAAGCTGGAAGAGATCGGCCTGCTGATGGGCGGCGTCCACGGCGAGAGCCACGAAGCGGAGCCGGCGCATGCTTGAATGGCGGCGCCGGCGCGGGCCCAGCAAAGCGATGCTCTATCTCAGCCCGCTGATGGCGATCGGGCTCACCATGCTGACGGGCATGCTGGTCTTCGGCGCGATAGGGTATGACGGCCTGCGTGCGGTCACGGCGATCTTCATCACGCCACTGATCGAACCGCAGCGCTGGGCCGATCTCGGGGTCAAGGCGGCGCCGCTGATCATGATCGCGCTCGGCCTCGCCATCGGCTTCCGCGCCAATGTCTGGAACATCGGCGCCGAGGGGCAATACGTGATGGGCGCGATCGCCGGCACCGGCGTCGCACTCCTGACCCATGACATGACCGGCTGGTGGATCCTGCCGGCAATGGTGCTCGGCGGCATTCTCGGCGGCGCGGCCTGGGCCGCGCTCCCTGCCCTGCTCAAGATTCGCCTGCAGGTCAGCGAGATCCTGACCAGCCTGATGCTGACCTATGTCGCGGTGCAGTTCCTGTACTACCTCGTGCGCGGGCCGTGGAAGGACCCGGACGGCTTCAATTTCCCGCAGACGAAGATGTTCAGCGCCGACCAGACGCTGCCGGCGATCGCGGAAGGTTCGCTCGTCCATGTCGGCGTGCCGCTGGCCATCCTGCTCGCGCTCATCGCCTGGTTCGTCCTGAGCAAGACCGTCGCCGGCTACGCCGTGCGCGTCGTTGGGCGCTCTCCGGCCGCCGCCCGTCATGGCGGCTTCGACGCCAACCGCGTCACCTGGGCGGTGCTGCTCGCCGGTGGCGGCCTTGCCGGCCTCGCCGGACTGCTCGAGGCGGCCGGCCCCTTCGGCCAGCTCACCCCGCAATTCCCGGTCGGCTACGGCTTCACCGCGATCATCGTCGCCTTCCTCGGCCGGCTCTCGCCTGTCGGCATCGTCTTCGGCGCGCTGGTGCTGGCGGTGACCTATGTCGGCGGCGAGATCGCCCAGAGCACGGTGCGGCTGCCCTCGGCCGCCACCGGCATGTTCCAGGCGCTGCTGCTGTTCTTCCTGCTCGCGACCGACGTGCTGGTGCGCTGGCGGCTCGCCTGGAAGGCGCGGCCGGCGAAGGTGGCGCCATGACCGCCGCCATCCTCGTCTCGATCTTCATGACGCTCGCCGCCGCGGCGACACCGATCCTGCTCGCGGCGCTGGGCGAGCTCGTCACCGAGAAAGCCGGCGTCCTCAATCTCGGCGTCGAGGGCATGATGCTGTGCGGCGCGGTCGCCGGCTTCGCGGTCGCCTACTCGACCGGCAGCGTCGCGCTCGGGCTCATAGCCGCGACGCTGGCCGGCGTCGCGGCAGCGATGATCTTCGCGCTGCTGACGCTCGGCCTCGGCTCCAACCAGGTCGCCACGGGCCTCGCCCTGACGATCTTCGGCATCGGCGCCTCCTCGCTGATCGGCGCCGGCTTCGTCGGCCGGACCATCTCGCGGCTCGGCCCGCTCTTCCCGGCCGATTACGCCGCGCATCCCTGGCTGCGCCTCGTCTTCGGTCATGACGCCATCGTCTATCTCTCGCTGGCGCTCGTCCTCGCTGTCGGCCTGTTCCTGCGCCGGACGCGGGCAGGACTGATCCTGCGCGCCGTCGGCGAGAACGCCGACTCGGCCCACGCCATCGGCTATCGCGTGCTGGCGATCCGCACCGCCGCGACCGCCTTCGGCGGCGCGCTCGCGGGCTTAGGCGGCGCCTATTTCTCGCTGGCACTGACGCCGATGTGGGCCGACCGGCTGACCGCCGGGCGCGGCTGGATCGCGCTCGCCCTCGTCGTCTTCGCCGCCTGGCGGCCGGGCCGGCTGCTGGCCGGCGCCTATCTCTTCGGGGCGGTCGCGACCTTCGAGCTGCAAGCCAAGGCCGCCGGCGTCAGTTGGGTCGCGCCGGAGGTGCTGGCGATGACCCCCTACCTTGCGACGATTGTGGTTCTGACCATGATGTCGCTAGGACGGAGGACCGGCGGGCGCAACGCACCCGCCTGCCTCGGCAAGCCTTTCCCGGCGCAATGAGCGCGCCGCAACCGATAACGGGGAGCACGACCATGTCGACCATCATCACCCGCCGCACACTTCTTGCCGGCGCGGCCGCAACCTCCGTATTGCCCTTCACTGGCGCACAGGCGCAGGCGCCCTTCGGCGTCGGCTTCATCTATGTCGGCCCGGTCGGCGACCATGGCTGGACCTGGACGCACGACCAGGGCCGCAAGGCGGTCGAGGCCGCCTATGGCGCCAAGGTCAAGACCAGCTTCATCGAGAGCGTCGCCGAGGGACCGGACGCGGCGCGCGCCATCCGCCAGCTCGCCCAGGCCGGCGACAAGCTGATCTTCACCACCTCCTTCGGCTTCATGAACCCGACCATCCAGGTGGCGAAGCAGTTCCCCAAAGTCTTTTTCGAGCACGCGACCGGCTACCAGCGCGCCGAGAACGTCGCGACCTATAATGCCCGCTTCTACGAGGGCCGCGCGGTGATCGGCACCATCGCCGGGCACATGTCGAAATCGGGTCAGGCCGGCTACATCGCCTCCTTCCCGATCCCGGAGGTGGTGATGGGCATCAACGCCTTCCATCTCGCCGCCAAGAAGGTGAACCCGAACTTCAAGACCAAGGTGATCTGGGCCTCGACCTGGTACGATCCAGCCAAGGAGGCCGACGCCGCCAAGGCGCTGATCGACCAGGGTTGCGACATCATCACCCAGCACACCGATTCCGCCGCGGCCCTGCAGGCGGCCGAGCAGCGCGGCGTCTACGCGTTCGGCCAGGCCTCCGACATGAAGGCCTTCGCGCCCAAGGCGCATCTCTCGGCGATCGTCGACGACTGGTCGGGCTATTACGTCAAGCGCGTCAAGGAGGCGATGGACGGCACCTGGAAGTCGGGCGATGTCTGGGGCGGCATCAAGGACGGGCTGGTCAAGCTCGCGCCCTATAACGATGCCGTGACCCCGGCAGCGCGCGCCGCCGCGGACGAGCTTCAGAAGGGCATCGTCGCCGGCACGATCCACCCCTTCACCGGCGAGCTCAAGGACCAGAAGGGCACGCTGCGCCTCAAGGCCGGCGAGACCGCCAGCGACGAGATCCTCTCGAAGATGGACTGGTACGTCGACGGCGTGCAGGCCTAAGGCGGTTAAACGAAGGACGCGTCATGCTCGGGCCTGTCCCGAGCATCTCAGGCAGGCACAGGCGCCAACCAGCGCCCTCTCGTCATGAGATTCTCGGGTCTGCGCTTCGCTGCGCCCGAGAATGACGCTCCCAGCCGACGCACAAAAATTACCGATCAGAACCCCTTGCAGATATTTTAAGCTTGAAACAATATGGCCGTGGCGCTGCGCGAAACGGGGATGGGGATCCCTTCGGCGGCGGCTATCGCAGGTCCCGGGAGGACATCCGACATGACACTGAAATTCGCTTTGTCGCTCAGTGCCGGCGCGCTCGCGCTCGGACTTGCCAGCGCGCAGGCGCAGGAGCCCCTGAAGATCGGCGTGGTCAGCGTGCTAACCGGGCCGGCGGCGGCGCTCGGCCAGCAGGTCCGCGACGGCTTCCAGCTCGCCGTCGACCAGAACGGCGGTAAGCTCGGCGGCGTGCCGGTGCAGATCACCGTGATCGACGACGAGCTCAAGCCCGACGTCGCGGTCGGCAAGGTCCGCAGCTTCGTCGAGGGCGGCAAGGTCGACTTCGTCGTCGGCCCGGTGTTCTCAAACATCCTCGGCGCGATCGCCAAGCCGGTGCTCGATTCCGGCGCCATCCTGATCAGCCCGAACGCCGGTCCCTCGACCATGGCCGGCAAGGCCTGCCACCAGAACTTCTTCGTGACCTCCTACCAGAACGACCAGGTCCACGAGGTGCTGGGCAAGTACGCGCAGGACCAGAACTACAAGAAGGCCTACATCATCGCGCCGAACTACCAGGCCGGTAAGGACTCGCTCGCCGGCTTCAAGCGCTACTTCAAGGGCGAGATCCTCGACGAGGTCTATGTCCCGCTGACCTCGCTCGACTTCGCGGCAGAGCTCGCCAAGATCGCCTCGGCCAAGCCCGATGTGGTCTTCGCCTTCCTGCCCGGCGGCCTCGGCGTCAACTTCGTCAAGCAGTGGTCGCAGGCCGGCATCAAGGTGCCGTTCCTCTCGGCCTTCACCGTCGATGAATCGACCCTGCCGGCGCAGCAGGACGCGGCAGTCGGCATGTTCGGCGGCATGACCTGGGCGCCTAACATGGACAACCCGCAGACGAAGAAGTTCGTCTCGGCCTATGAGGCGGCCTACAAGATCGTGCCCGGCTCCTATGCCCAGCAGGCCTATGACGCAGCGCAATTGATCGACTCGGCGGTCAAGGCCGCCGGCGGCACCGGCGACAAGGACAAGCTGCGTGCCGCGATCAAGAAAGCCGACTTCACCTCGCTGCGCGGCAAGTTCAAGTTCAACACCAATGGCTATCCGATCCAGGACTTCTACCTGGTCAAGGTCGCCAAGCGCGCCGACGGCAAGTTCCAAACCGAGATCGCCCAGAAGGTGTTCGAGGACTACGCCGATCCGCACGCGAAGGATTGCGGGCTGAAATAGGGCGGCTGAACCTCGATAACCCCTCTCCTGCATCGAAGTCGGGTCTACCCGACTTCGACACTCTAAGATGCTGATCTCGGGTAAACCCGAGATCAGCGAGAGGGGCAGGGGTGAGGTGTTCGGAGCGACATCGCTGGCCTGAACCCGACCGCGCGGTCAGCCCTCGCGGCGCTGGTCCAATCGCCTACCCCTCAACCTGCCCTCTCCCTCCCGGAGAGGATTCCCCGCGCATGTCCGAGCAAGCGATCGCGAACGACCGATGACCACCGGCCTCCTCATCGTCCAGATCCTGAACGGGCTGCAGTTCGGCATCCTGCTGTTCCTGGTGGCGGCAGGGCTGACGCTGGTCTTCGGCGTGATGGACTTCATCAACCTGGCGCATGGCGTGCAGTACATGCTCGGCGCCTATCTCGCCGTGACCTTCGTCTCGCTGACCGGCTCCTTCATGCTCGGGCTGGTGCTGGCGCTGGCGGCAGCACTGGTCTTCGGCCTCGCTCTCGAATTCCTGGTCTTCCGCCATCTCTATGAGCGCGACCATCTCGACCAGGTGCTTGCGACCTTCGGGCTGATCCTCCTGCTCAACCAGGGCGTCAAGATGGTCTGGGGCGCGGCTCCCCTCTCCGTGCCGCTGCCGGTGTTCCTCACCGGCAATGTCGCGCTGATCGACGGCATCCTCTATCCGACCTACCGCTTCGCGCTGATCGGCGCAGGGCTTGGCGTCGGCGCCCTGCTCTGGTTCATTGTCGAGAAGACCCGCACCGGCATGCTGCTGCGCGCAGGCGCCTCGAACGCGCCGATGGTCTCGGCGCTCGGCGTCGACATCCGCAAGCTGTTCATGATCGTCTTCGCCTTCGGCACGATGCTGGCGGGCTTCGCCGGCGCGATGGCGGCGCCGATCCTCTCGGTCGAGCCCGGCATGGGCGACACCGTGCTGATCCTTGCCTTCGTCGTCATCGTCATCGGCGGCATCGGCTCGATCCGCGGCGCCTTCGTCGCGGCGCTGATCGTCGGCCTCGTCGACACGCTCGGCCGCTCCTTCATGAACGACCTGCTCCGGCTATTCATGAGCGCTCCCTCAGCGCGGGCGACCGGCGCCGCCCTGTCCTCGATGCTGATCTATCTCTTGATGGCGGTCGTGCTGTTCGTGCGGCCGGAAGGCCTTCTGCCCGCACGAGGCCGGACATGAGCGCAACGCCGGCCATGGCCGAGGTCAGCAGCGTCGCGCCACCGCGCGAGCGCGCCAAAGTCCTGCTGCCGGCCCTCCTCTTCCTGCTGCTGGCGCTGGTACCGCTCGCCGTCTCAATCGGCATGCCTGCCGGCTGGCTTGCCCTGCTGACGCGGGCGCTGATCTTCGCCATCGCGGCGCTCTCGCTCGACCTCATCCTCGGCGTCGGCGGTCTGGTCTCCTTCGGCCACGCCGCCTTCCTCGGCATCGGCGCCTATGTCACCGGCATCATGATCACCGAGGGCCGAAGCGAGGCGCTGGTGATCCTGCCGGTGATCCTCGCCGTCTGCGCGCTCTTCGGCGCGATCACCGGCGCGGTCTGCCTGCGTACGCGCGGCGTCGCCTTCATCATGATCACGCTCGCCTTCGGCCAGATGGTCTATTTCCTGGCCCAGGCGCTCTCCACCTATGGCGGCGATGACGGGCTGACGCTCTACGAGAAGAGCACGCTTCTCGGCTTCACTCCGTTCGCAAACCGGACCTCGTTCTATTACACCGTTCTCATCGCACTCGGCGGCGCCTATCTTGTGGTCCGCGGCCTCGTCGCCTCGCGCTTCGGCCGGGTGCTCAGGGCAGCGCGGGAGAACCCGACCCGCGTCAGCGTCACCGGCTTCGACGTCACCCGCGTGCGGCTCATCGCCTATGTGATCAGTGGCATGCTGGCCGGGCTCTCCGGCTTCTTCCTCGCCAACCACACCGAGTTCGTCAGCCCGGCCTTCATGTCCTGGCAGCGCTCGGGCGAATTGATCTTCATGGCGGTGCTCGGCGGCGTCGGCTCGCTGCATGGCGCCATCATCGGCGCCGTCGCGTACCTGATCGCCGAGGATGCGCTCTCGCACCTGACCGAGCACTGGCGTGCCATCTTCGGGCCGCTGATCATCCTCTTCGTGCTGTTCACCCGCGGCGGCATCGTCGGGATGCTGCGCAAACTGGGCTCGCGTCATGGCTGAGCCGGTTCTCATCCTCGACGGCGTGCGCAAATCCTTCGGTGCCCTCAAGGTCACCGACGGTGTCAGCCTCGCCGTCGCGCCCGGCGAATTGCACGCGCTGATCGGCCCGAACGGTGCCGGCAAGACGACGCTGGTCCACCAGATCTCCGGCATGCTGACGCCAGATGCCGGCACGATCCGCTTCCGCGGCCAGGACGTCACAGCCTTCAATGCCGAGAAGCGCGCCCGCCACGGCCTGGCGCGAACCTTCCAGATCACCTCGACCATCGCCTCGCTCTCGGCACTGGAGAATGTCGCGCTCGGCGTGCAGGCCAAGGCCACGCATCCGCTCTCCTTCTTCCGCAACGCTGCAAGCGACGAGCGCCTCAACCGCCCTGCCCGCGCTGCGCTGGAGGCGGTCGGCCTCAGCGAGCGCGCCCATGTCCCGGCCGGCAGCCTGTCGCATGGCGAGAAGCGGGCGCTGGAGATCGCCATGGCGTTGGCACTGGAGCCGGCGGCGATCCTGCTCGACGAGCCGCTCGCCGGGGTCGGCAAGGAGGAAGGCGAGCGGCTGATCGCCCTGCTCAAGAGCTTGAAGGGGCGCTACGCCATGCTGCTGGTCGAGCACGACATGGAGGCGGTGTTCGCTCTTGCCGACACGGTTAGCGTGCTGGTCTATGGCCGCGTCATCGCCTCGGGCGATCCCGCCGCCGTCCGCGCCGACGCTGCAGTGCGCGAAGCCTATCTCGGCGAGGAGGGCTGAATGCTCACCGTCGAAAACCTCGATGCCGGCTATGGTGAGGCGCAGATCCTGTTCGGCGTCGATCTTGCTGTTGGCGCCGGCGAGGTCGTGACCCTGCTCGGCCGCAACGGCATGGGCAAGACCACGACGGTGCGCGCCATCATGGGGCTGATCCGGCCGCGGGCCGGCCGCGTCAGCTTCGGCGGCGTCGACCTCACCGGCAGCGCGCCGTTCCGGCTGGCGCAGGCCGGGATCGGGCTGGTGCCGGAAGGGCGGCAGGTCTTCCCGACGCTCTCGGTCGAGGAGAACCTGATCGCCACCGCCGCCAGCCGCTTCGGCACGCCGCGCTGGACGCTGGAGCGCGTCTACGCCTTCCTGCCGCGACTGCAGGAACGCAAGGCGAATCGTGGCAACCAGCTCTCCGGTGGCGAGCAGCAGATGCTGGCGATCGGCCGCGCCCTGATGACCAATCCCAAGCTCGTCATTCTCGATGAAGCCACCGAGGGGCTGGCGCCGATCATCCGGCAGGAGATCTGGTCCTGCCTGTCGGCGCTGAAGGCCGAGGGCGAGTCGATCCTGGTGATCGACAAGAACGTCGATGCACTCGCGAAGATCGCCGACCGGCATGTCGTGCTGGAGAAGGGCCGCGTCGCCTGGCGCGGCAGCAGCGACGATTTGCGCAGCGACAGCGCGGTCAAGGACCGCTTCCTCCACCTTTAAGAAGGAGACCGACGATGAAGCCTCTGACCGCCGGCGTGACCAAGGCCAATGAGGGGATCGACGCGATCTCCTGGAACATCCTCGGCCAGACCTATGTGCCGAAGATGCTGAGCGAAGACAGCTTCTCCTGGCACGCCACCTTCCCGCCCGGCACCTTCGTGCCGCCGCATATCCATCCGACCCAGGACGAGTTCATCTACATGCTCGAGGGCCGTCTCGACCTCGTGCTTGACGGCCAGGAATCGCATGCCCTGCCCGGCGACCTGATCAAGCTGCCGCGCAACATTCCCCACGGTCTGTTCAACAAGAGCGATGCCCCGGTGAAGTGCCTGTTCTGGGTCGCGCCCACCGGCCGGCTCTATGATCTGTTCTGGGCGATCCATTCGATGAAGGAGCAGAACCCGGCCGAGGTCGTCGCCCTGTCCGCGCGCTACGAGATCGACTTCCTGCCGCCCCCGCCCGAGGGAGCCTGAACAGGCGGCGTGCAGTTAAGGTTAAGCAAAGCTTACTGATGCAACCACGGGCAATAAGGGGCATTGTTTCAACCTGAGCTAGAACAGGGCTGGGGCCATGGCCACCGCGACCATTTCCAACGAACGCCGCCGCGCGGTCCGCAACCGGACGCTGATCGGCGGTAAGGTCATCTTCAACCAGCGTCAGTCGACGCTGGACTGCACGGTCAGGAACCTGTCGGACGACGGGGCGCTGCTGGTTTTCCCGGGCAGCGTCGCCTTGCCCGATCTGTTCGAACTCTATCTCCCCCTCAAGCGGGAGAGCCGGATGGTGCGTACCCGCTGGCGCGACAGCGAGCGTATCGGCGTCGCTTTCGCTGCTGCCGCAAAACAGGACGAAGCGCCGATTCCGCTCGACCTGGTGCGACGCCTGCGCCGGCTCGAACAGGAAAACGCGACGCTCAAAGCACGCATCGTCGAGCTGACCGAAGGCGCCTGAGTTCCGGCATCTGGACCAACCGGATCGACCGAATTGCGCCGCTGGTGCGGGCCGACCAACCCTGATCGCTCAGCGCTTCGCCAGCTGCGCCGCCGAGAAACCAGCCTTGCCGGCATAGGCGTTCACGATCTGCTCGCGCTTGCCATAGGGCAGGACGCGCTCGACATCGTCGAAGCCGTTGGGCGCCAGCGCCTCGACCGCGTCGATGACGCGCTCGGGTCCGCCGGCGCGGTTCATCGCAACGATCTCGGCGGTCGCCGGCAGGCGCTGCGCCTCATAGGCCGCGAGCGCATGGCGCGGATGCTCGGCCTTGACCATGAGGTCGGCGAGGCAGCGTGCATCGAGGATTGCCTGCGAGGCGCCATTGGAGCCGACCGGGTACATCGGGTGGGCGGCGTCGCCGAGCAGCGTCACCCGGCCGTGGGTCCAGCGCGGCAGCGGATCGCGGTCGCACATAGGGTATTCCCAGAACGTGCCACTCGCCTTGATCAAGGCGAGGATGTCGACCCCCGGCACGGTGAAGCGCCGGGCGAAGGGCAGCACGTCCTCGAGCCGACCAGCCTTCGACCAGGCCTCCTTCGGCGGCGGTTTCAAGGGATCGCCCGTGCGCACATTGACCACCCAATTGGTCAGGCGTGTCCCCGGCTTTTTGCCCTCCGCAATCGGATAGAGCACCAGCTTGCCGGCCATTCCGCCGGCGATGATCATGCTCTCCCCGTCGAGGAAGGCCGGCCAGTCGCAGGCGCCGCGCCACATCTGGACGCCGTTCCAGCGCGGCCCGCCCTGGTTCGGGAAGTAATGCGCCCGCACTGTCGAATGGATGCCGTCGGCGCCGATCAGGATATCGGCCCGCGCCGTCTCGCCCGCCTCACCCAGCTTGGCATCGGCAAAATGCGCGGTCACGCCGCCCTCGTCCTGCAGGAAGCCCTGCAGGCGTCGCCCGGTGCAAATCGCATCCGGCCCGAGCCGCTCGATCACGGCGTCGCGAATCACGCCTTGCAGCCGGCCGCGATGGATCGAGAATTGCGGCACCGGTGCGCCGGCGTGCAGGCCGCGCAGCTCGCGCCAGACGGTCTGGCCGAAGCGATTCATGTAGATGAGCTCGCGTGTGCGGATCGCCACCGCATCGAGCGCCGGCAGCAGGCCCAATTCGGCCAGCTCGCGGATGGCATGCGGCAGCGTGTTGATGCCGACGCCGACCTCGCGGATCTCGCTCGCCTGCTCGTAAACGGTCGCGGCGATACCGCGTGCGTGCAGCATCAGGGCCAGTGACAGCCCCCCAATGCCGCCGCCAATGATGATGGCCTTCATGCCGTGTTCCGCTCCCCTAAATTATTTCAAGCTTCAAATAATTCGGGGGAACTTGTCAATCGCTCCACAAAGCTGGTGAAAACCGCCCCAATTTCGCGGCTTTTGACAGGAACGAAGCCGATTGCTGTGCGTATGTACGGTCGCTGCCGTCGTGTTCCGTCGGCAAGCGTGTCAAATGGCGGGCTCGTGCGCGATTGCGTCGATTCGCCGCGACGTGTCGGAATCCTCCGGGGCTCGGCACGGCGTCAATTTAAGCATCATTGGTCTCAGGAGGTTTTCATGACCAAGAACGAACTGATCGCCGCGATTGCGGATGAGACGGGCAAGACCAAGACCGATGTCTCGGCCATCCTCGGCTCGCTCGCCGGCGTTGTCGCCAAGACCCTGAAGTCCGGCGGCGACGTCACGCTCGGCGGTATCGGCAAGCTCGCCGCTTCCAAGCGCGAAGCCCGCGAGGCCCGCAACCCGTCGACCGGCGCGACGATCAAGGTTCCGGCCAAGACGGTCGTGAAGTTCAAGGTCACCAAGGATCTGGCCGACGCCGTCGCCTAAGCCTTGTAGACCGGAGCCGGATCCGATCAGATCGAATTCAATCTGATCGGATCCGGCTCTTACTTTTGATGGACCACTTGGCCGCTCGGCTTGCATCGCATGCTGACCGGCACAGGCTCCAGGCCACTGCAGCTTGACCCCGACGCGCTGCTGGCCACAGTAGCGCGATGTTCCTTCGCCTCTTCACCGATCTGCGCGCCGCCAAGGTCCCGGTGACCTTGCGTGAATATCTCGCGCTGCTCGAAGGCGTGGAAGCCGAACTCGCCGATTACCGCGTCGACGAATTCTACTATCTCGCTCGAACCTGCCTGGTGAAGGACGAGCGTCACCTCGATCGCTTCGATCGCGTCTTCGCCGAAGTGTTCAAGGGCATGGAGACGCTGGGCGAGGCGTTCGAGCAAGCCGGCATTCCCGAAGAATGGCTGCGCAAGCTCGCCGAGAAGTTCCTCACCGACGAGGAGAAGGCCCAGATCAAGGCGCTCGGCTGGGACAAGCTGCTCGAGACGCTCAAGCAGCGCCTCGCCGAACAGAAGGGCCGCCACCAGGGCGGCTCGAAATGGATCGGCACCGCCGGTACCTCGCCCTATGGCGCCTATGGCTATAATCCCGAAGGCGTGCGCATCGGCCAGGACACGAACCGCAACTTCCGGGCGGTGAAGGTCTGGGACAAGCGCGACTTCAAGGATTTCGACGACACGCGCGAGCTCGGCGTGCGCAATCTGCGGATCGCGCTCCGCCGCCTGCGCAAGTTCGCCCGCACCGGCGCGGCCGAAGAGCTGGACCTAGACCAGACCATCACCGAGACGGCCAAGCACGGCTATCTCGACGTCAAGCTCCGGCCCGAGCGGCACAACGCCGTCAAGGTGCTACTCTTCCTCGATGTCGGCGGCTCGATGGACTGGCATATCGAGCTTGCGGAAGAGCTGTTCTCGGCGGCACGGGCCGAGTTCAAGCATTTCGAGCATTTCTACTTCCACAACTGCCCGTATGAGCGAGTCTGGAAGGAGAATCGGCGCCGGCACGACCAGGTGATCCCGACCTTCGACGTGCTGCGCACCTATCCGGCCGACTATCGCCTCGTCTTCGTCGGCGACGCTTCGATGAGCCCCTACGAGATCGCGATGCCCGGTGGTTCGGTCGAGCACTGGAACGAAGAGGCCGGCGAGGTCTGGATGCGGCGCCTCACCGAGCGCTTCGCGAAATCGGTCTGGCTCAACCCCGTGCAGCAGCACCTGTGGGGCTACACCCAGTCGATCCGGCAGATCGGCGGGCTCATGGGCGGGCGGATGTTCCCGCTGACGCTGGACGGCCTCGACGGCGCGATGAAAGCGCTGACGCGGTAGCCACCTTGCCCATCATGCTCGGGCTCGACCCGAGCATCTCTGTCAGAAGATTTTCGGGTCTGCGCTTTGCTCCGCCCGAGAATGACGGCTAGAGCTTCGCGCCATGCAAACCGACGACGACGCTCCCCTGCCTTCCTGGCGCCAGCGCCCGAAACCGATCGGCTTCGAGATCGCCTATCGGCTGAAAGGCGACGTGCTGGAGATCGATTCGACCCGCAAGGTCGATCAGGTCAGGCTTTCCGCGGTCGAGCAGGTGCGCTTCATCTATGCGCCCAGCAACGTCTCGTCGAAAGGGTTTCGGACCCGGCTGCGGCTGAGCGATGGCAAGACGATCACCTTCGGAAACCTGTCCTGGCGCTCGCTCACCGACATCGACCGCGACGATGCGCGTTACCACGCTTTCGTCACGGCCCTGTCCGCTGCGATCACACGCGCCAATCCGAAGGCGCGCTTCCTTGCCGGCAAGCCCTATTTGCTCTGGCTGGCCCTGGCGCTCGCCGGCGGCGGCGCGATGCTCATGCTGACCTTTTTCAGCCTGCGCGCCTTCCAGCAGGGCGCCACCGCTGCTGCGGGCCTGGGAATCTTGCTCGCAGCCGCGTCCTTCTGGCAGGTCTGGCCAATGGTCAAACTCAACCGGCCGCGGGACCTTGCGACCGGCGAGGTGCCTGATGACCTCGTCCCGGGCCGCCCGCAGAGTTGATCGCGCCGACGGCCAGGATGCTGGTTCAGGCGCCGGCGGTGCCAAGCCTGCCATCGGGCGTATAGCGGTCGACCGCTTCGGGGAGCCGCCGCGACAAGCGGGAGAGCAACTCCTCTCTCGAAAGCCCCGTCTGGCGCACCAGAGCTTCGATGACATCGGGACCGATGGCGCCTTCGAGCTCCTGCGGCGCGACTTCCTGGTTTGGTCCCTGCCGAACCCAGGAATCCGCCTTCTCCGCCTGGCCGGCCTGTTTGAACCGGTCGAGAAGCTCGCCCAGCCCGCCATTCAGCAGGCCGCCGATTCCGCCGGCTCCAAGCGCGCCACCCAGGATACCGCCCGCCTCGGGAGGCATGTCGGGTGACGGTGAGGCCGCAGTTCCTGGCTCCTTGGCGCGCCCGAGCCACTCTGCGATCTTGTCCCGGTTCTGATAGCCGGCGATGGCCAGCAGCCCGAGGAGGGCCGTCATAGACGGCAGGCGGTTCTCACTCATGAAATGTCTCCTGGCGGGTTGGAAGCTAACCTGATCGAGCGTGCCTAGGCGGCGTTTCCGCGCTTTGAAAGAAACGCCCACACCATCAGGACGATGATCGCACCGACGATGGCCCCGATGATCCCCGCCCCTTCGCCGGGCGCGTACCAGCCGAGCGCCTGCCCGAGATATGACGCCACGAACGCTCCGACGATTCCAAGGATCGTCGTCAGCACAAATCCCGAGGGCTCATTTGGCCCAGGAATCAGGAACTTGGCGACGACTCCTGCCAAGAATCCGATAATGATCGTCCAAAGGATGCTCACGACGTCCTCCCGAGTTGCGGCGCAGAGCTTCAACTGCCGCGACGCCGGGAGGTTCCCGATTTTCGGAAGCGGCTGATTTGGCGAGCTATGCCGCCCAGGGCTACCGGACCACCAGCACCGAGCATTTCGCCCGCCTGACGATGGTCGAGGCGTTCGAGCCGATCACATAGGCCAGTATGCCGGGCTCGTGCGAGCCGATGACGATCAGGTCGGCGCCACTGGCATCAGCCTCGGCCAGCACCTCGCCATGGACAGAGCCGACCAGGACCTTGGCCGAGACGCGCTCGGCCGGGAGGTTCACCTTGGCGGCGATTTCGGCGAGCTTCGCCTCGGATTCAGACTGTTGACCCGCATCGAAGTCAGCCGGCACGAACTCCATGTAGGTGATCGGCACCAGCGAACGCACGAAGACCAGCCTGATGGTGCCGTCCGATTGAGCGGCGAACGACTCAGCTGCCGTGATGGCAGGACCTGCCAACTCAGCCTCAGCGAGATCGACCGGAACCAGAATCGATTTGTACATCGTACCCTCCTCCGGCGTGGCCCGCCCGGCCGGACATGGACGAACGATCGGAACCGACGCCTTCCTACTATGTCGGAGCACATTGCCCGAAGGGAAGAGCGTCGCGTCGTCGCGAGCTGATTCCGACGACGCGATCATCGCGCGATGAGGGACGGCCGTCCTTGCGATCGATCAATCAGGCTGGCGCATGCCCGCCAGAAGCCGGCGGAATTTGACGGCGACCCTTGCGAACCCGACAGTCCGCCGCTGCGCTTAGCGCCGTGCGCTCTTTTTGGTGGACCGATGACCGAAGCCGCCTCTCCGCCGCCACGCACGGGCCTGCTCGCCTCTCCTGCCGCCTTCCTGATGGTGCTCGCCTTCCTCAACTGGCTTGGCTACGCCAGCTGGAGCGCGCTGCTCAACAATTTTGCCAAGGAAGCGGCCGGCTTCACCGGGCAGGATATCGGCATCCTGCAATCGGTCCGCGAGATTCCAGGCTTCCTGGCCTTCACCGCCATCATCCTGTTCTGGATCATGCGCGAGCAGGTGCTGGCCTATCTCAGCCTGCTGACGCTTGGCCTCGGCGTGGCGCTGACCGGCTATTTCCCCAGCCTCCGCGGCCTCCTGCTGACGACGATGATCATGTCGCTCGGCTTCCATTATTACGAGACGGCGCAGCAATCGCTGCAATTGCAGCTGCTGCCGAAGTCGGAGGCACCGCGGCTGCTCGGCAAGATTGCCGGCGCCTCGGCGGTGGCACAGCTCATCGCCTTCGGTTCGATCGCGTTGATCTGGCGCCTGTGGCAGCCGAGCTACGTCCATGTCTTCCTCGGCGCCGGCCTCGTCACCATGGCGCTGACGGCCGCCGCCATGCTGCTCTTCCCGCGCTTTCAGGGGGTGGTTCCGCAGAACAAGGGCTTCGTGCTGCGCAAGCGCTACTGGCTCTATTACGCGCTGACCTTCATGTCGGGCGCGCGCCGGCAGATCTTCATGGCCTTCGGCGGCTTCCTGCTGGTTGAGCGCTTCGGCTACGACGTCGCCGCGACTGCGACGCTGCTGCTGGTGACCTATGGCATCAACATGTTCGCCGGCCCGCTGCTCGGCAACCTCGTCGGCAAGGTCGGCGAGCGCGCCACGATCCAGCTCGAGAACATCTCGCTGATCGCCGTCTTCATCGGCTATGCGCTGGCGAGCCACGGCCAGTTCGGCGCGGCGGGTGCGCTCGTCGCCGGCGGGCTCTTCGTCATCGACGGCGTTTTCTTTACGCTCGTCCTGGCGCAGCGCACCTATTTCCAGAAGATCGCCGACCCCGCCGACATCGCGCCGACCTCGGCGGTCGCCTTCACCATCAACCACATCGCCGCGGTGTTCCTGCCGATCACCTTCGGCCTGATCTGGCTGCGCGACCCGGCGATCGTCTTCTATATCGGGGCAGCGGTGGCGACGGTCTCGCTCAGCCTGTCGCTGCTGGTGCCGCGCCATCCGGCCGCCGGCCATGAGACGACGCTCGTCGCCCGGGCTGCGGCGCCGGCGGAATAGAAGACCAAGCTATTGGGGACTCAGCCCTGGCGGGCCGGTGTGCGCACGACGAGGCCGTCGAGTTCGTCGCGCACTCGGATCTGGCAGGACAGCCGCGAGTTCGGGCGGACGTCGAAGGCGAAATCCAGCATGTCCTCTTCCATCGGCTCGGCATGGCCAGCCTTCTCGGCCCAGGCCTCGTCGACATAGACATGGCAGGTGGCGCAGGCGCAGGCACCGCCGCATTCCGCCTCGATGCCCGGCACGCCGTTGCGCACCGCGACCTCCATCACGGTCGAACCCGCCTCGCCCTCGACCGTGCGGCTGGTGCCCTGGGCGTCGATGTAAGTGATCTTCGGCATCGTGAACTCCGGCGCGCCTTGCGGCGGCTGCGCGGCTGGCGCGGTCGGGAGGAACCGGCCGGGCCTCCTGATGGCGCACTGGCAGGTTCGCGAGGGAATGTCATCCGCAAGCACGGGCCTGCAGACACTTGTCTCTAGAGGATTTCGAAGGCGGACGAAACGGCGATCACCGCCACAGCCGACCTGTAGTGCTGCGACGTCAGGCCGCGCAGTCGAGCCGGGAGATCACCGCGCGCGCCTCGGCCGCCGCGAGCGTCAGGGCATCCAGCGCATCCTCGCGCGGCGTAGTGCCGGCCTGCCCGAGCTGCTGCTCGATCCGGTCGGCGGCTTCCGCCACCTGCCAGGCCCCGATCGCACGGGCGGCCCCCTTCAGGGTGTGGGCGGCATCGCGACGGACATTGGCGTCGCCGCCATGGATGGCGCGCAAATGACGGGCGCATTGCTGCGCGAACAGCATCAGCAGCTCGCGCTCCAGCTCGGCATCGCCGCCGGTCTGGCGGGCGAGATGCACGAGGTCGATGGCAGTCTGGGGCATGGGGAACTCGGTTTTTGGCTCTAAGCTGCAGAACTCATGCAGCCTTCTGACCTCTGATGAAACGCCGTTATGGTGAATGAGGCGTTAACGACGTTTGTGAATCAGACGGTCAAACGGGTTTCAATCCCTGCTTGCCTCAACTACCCTTCGATACAGTAAACGATGGGCGTCGTGTCGCTTGACGGATCCGGCTGGAGGCTGCCGGTTCCTGATCTGCGGCGGACATCACCGCCCGTCGCAAGTAGCGTAGCGAGGCGGTATTCATGACCCGGCAGAACAAGCTCCAGGATCCGACCGAAGCAGCGATGTCGGCGATCGAGGAGGCGCTGAGGCTCGACCCGTCGAAGACCGACGGGCCGGCTTCTACCGAGCCGAGGCTGCCATCGACGGGCGAGAACGAGCTCAAGATCGATCTGCCGCGCGTCGAAAGCGCTCCTGTCACGCCCGCGGCTGCCGAAGCCGCACCAGAAGCCCCGCCCGCCCCGCCCCGCCCCGCCATTGCGCCGGACACCAGCCGCGTCGCCAATGACGACCGCCGGGATTCCTCTTCGCTCGTCCAGGCCTTCGCCGTCCGCCCCTCCGGCAGGCCCTATTGGCTCGCTGTCCTGGCCGCTTTCGTCTGGCTCGGCGGCGTCGGTTTCACGCTCGTCAGCCGCTATGGCTCGTTCACCGAGGGCCTACCGGCCGGCATGGCCGCCTGGGGGCCCGGGCAATGGGCCCTGCTCGCCTTCGGCGCCGGCACGCCCGTCGTCTTCTTCTTCGTGCTGGCGGCGCTCTATCGCCGGACCCAGGAGATGCGGCTGGTCTCGCGCGCGATGACAGAAGTCGCACTGCGCCTGGCCGAGCCGGAGGTCGTCGCCACGGATTCCGTCCTGTCGCTCAGCCAGACCATCCGCCGCGAAGTTGCCGCCATGGGCGACGGCATCGAACGCGCGGTCGCGCGGGCCGGCGAACTTGAAACCATCGTGCGCGGCGAGATCGCGACGCTCGAGCGCGCCTATGCCGACAACGAAATCCGGCTGCGCTCGCTGATCGACGAGCTGGTGAACCAGCGCGAATCCGTCGTTGGCAATGCCGAGCGCGTGAAATTCGCGATCAGCGGCGCGCATGAGAGCATCACCAAGGATCTCGAAACCGCCAGCCGCTCGATCGCCGACGCCGTCGCCGAGGCCGGCGAGCGCGTCACCTCGCGCCTGACCGACAAGGGCGACCAGATCACGCTGGCGCTCGGTCATGCGGGCGAGCGCATGGTCGACGAAATCAGCGGCCGCGGCAGCGATCTGGTCGAGCGTCTGCAATCGACCTCGCACGATGTCAGCGAGCGCATGACGAATGCGAGCCAGTCGGTGACCGCCTTGCTCGACAACCGCGCCCAGGAGATCGCGGGTTCGCTGGAGCGCACCGGTGCCGTGCTCACCGAGGGCCTGACCGCCGGCGCCCGCGACGTCACCCGCGCCATCAGCGAGACCGGCGCCCAGGTCGTCGAGTCGCTGGCGAGCCGCGCCGAGACGGTCAACGACACGCTGCGCAACACCGGCGATACGCTCGCCCAGGAGATTTCGCAGCGCGGCGCCACCGTCGCCGAGCGCTTCGAGCAGAGCGGACGCACCCTCGTCGAGCTGTTCGACGAGCAGAGTGGCAGCCTGAGCCGCCGCCTCACCGAGACCGGCGAGACGCTGCGCAACACGATCAGCAGCGAGGGCGAGAGCGTGACCACCCGCCTGGCCGAAGTCGGCCGCGGCGTGCACATGCTGCTCGGCAAGCAGAACGAGCTTGTCGTCAGCCGCATCCAGGAAGCCGGCGATACCGTTCACAGCCTCATCGCCAGCCAGGGCGAGACGCTGGTCGAGAAGCTCTCCGGCACGGTCCAGACCGTCGACGCCTTGCTGAGCGAAAAGACCGATTCGATCGTCCTGCGCTTCGACGAGGCCAGCAAGGGCCTGCACAGCCTGATCGGCGAGCGCGGCGAGGAGCTGACCGCGCGGATTTCCGCCGTCGGCGCGACCGTGCACAGCCTGTTCTCCGAGGAGGCGAGCAGCCTCGTCACCCGCCTCTCCGACGTCGGCCACGAGGTACGCAGCACGATCGGCGAGCAGGGCGACCACCTGGTCGGCCGACTCTCCGAGACCGGGCAGCGCCTCCAGGAGGCGATCAGCGAGCGTGGCGACGGGCTGGTGCTGCGCATGGCCGAGATCGGCCAGAGTGTCGAGCACGCAATCGGCGAACGCGCCGACAGCATCGTTGCGCGTGTGTCCGATGCGGGCCGCAACGTCGAGACCGTGATCGGCGAGCGTGGCGACAGCCTTGTCGCCAGATTGTCCGACAGCACCGATGAGATTCACCGGACGCTCGGCGACCGTGCCGAGGGCATCGTCACCCGCGTGGCCCATGCCGGCCGCGACGTCGAGGCCGCGATCGGCGAGCGTGGCGACGGCCTCATCGCCCGCCTTTCGGAAGTCGCACGCGAGGTCCACGCCACGATCGGCGAGCGTGGCGACAGCCTCGTGGCGCGCCTGTCCGACGTCGGCACCGAGGTCCACACTGCGATCGGCAGCCAGCGCGAGACGCTGGTGACGCAGCTCACCGACGCCGGCGCCAGCGTGCGCAACCTGCTCATCACCGAGGGCGAAGCGCTCAGCGGCCGCGTCATCGCGACTGGCCAGGACATGCAGGAGTTGCTCTCCGGCCAGAGCCAGGCGCTGGTCACCCGCGTCGCCGATGTCGGCCGTTCGGTCCATGGCCTGCTGGCAGAGCGCGGCAATGCGCTGATCGACCGGCTGGCTGAGGCAAGCGGGACCGCGCATCAGCGGCTCGACGAAACCGGCGAGGCGCTCGCCGCCAAGATCCTGGCCGCGAGCGAGACGGCGAAATCCGTCATCGACAACCAGCACACCGGCTTCATCGCCCGCCTCGGGCAGGCGGGAGACGAGGTCGGCGCTCTGCTCGGCACCCAGCGCGATGCGATCGTTGCCGGTCTCACCGCGACCGGCCGGGAAGTCCACGGGCTCATCGGCGAACAGAATGAGGCGCTGGCCGCCCGCCTCGGCGATGCGACCAAGGCCCTGTCCGACGCGATCAATGTCGACGGTCGCGAGATCGCCGACCGCGTCACCGAAGCGGCGACCGCACTGCGCGGCACCTTCACGACCGAGGCGGAGCGCGCCAGCAGCCTGCTCGCCGCCACCGGCAAGGACGTGGTGATCGCGCTGACCCAGCAGGGCGGCCGCGTCAACCAGGCGCTCGCCGCCAACGCCGAGTCGCTGCTGCGCTCGGTCGATGCGCGCTCGCAGGCGCTCAACGAGTCGCTCGCAAGCAAGCATGACTCGCTGAACCGCCTGTTCGACGTCCAGGGCCGCGAGATCGAAGCCACGATCGGCGCCCGTCTCGGCGCCTTCGAGGAGATCATCGTCACCCGCGGCGGCACGCTGGCCGCCAAGCTCGGCAACGATGCGCGCTCCTTCACCGATTCGGTGACGCTGCGCCTCGGCCAGGTCGAGAAGCTGCTCGGCGAGGAAGGCCAGGCGCTGGCCGAGCGGATCGGCGAGCGCTCGCAGCACGCCGCCGAGACCATGATGGCGCGCACGCAGGAAGCGGCCGCTGCCATGGAGACCCAGATCAAGATCTTCGAGGAGCGCTCCAGCGCCAAGAGCTCCGAGATCGCGACCTCGCTCGACGGGCTCATCATCCGCATCGACGACAATCTCGGAGCACGCGCCAACGCGCTCAACGAGGCGCTGGTCGAGCGCACGGTCGATATCGCCCGGGTCATGGCCGAGGGCGGGCGCGAAGTCACCCGCGCGCTCACCGCCAAGGCCGACGAGATCGGCGAGATCGTCACCACGAAGAGCGAGGCGTTGACGCGCACGCTCGCCGACAAGGCCGACAGCATCAATGCGACGCTCGGCGGGCGCGCCCTGCAGATCGCCGACACGCTCGATCAAAGCGTGGCGCGGTTCGAGGAACGCGTCGTCAACCGGCTCGACACAGTCTCCGGCACGCTCGACGCGCGCGGCACCCAGATCGCGCAGACCCTGCAGGGCACCGCAGATTCGATCGCCGGCTCGCTCGGCGAGCGTACCGAGGAACTGCGAGCCCTGTTCGACGGCAAGGGCACCAGCCTGATCACCCTGCTCGACGAGCGTGGCAACCAGATCGTTCAGACGCTGCAAGGCACCTCGGAGTCGATCGCCGGCTCGCTCAGTGCCCGGACCGAAGAGCTGCGCGCTTTGTTCGAGGACAAGGGTTCCGGCCTCGTCACCTTGCTCGACCAGCAAGGCAACCAGATCGTGCGGACGCTGCAGGAGAAGTCGGACGGCATCGCGGCCGCGCTTTCCGAGCGGTCCGATGAGCTGCGTGCAGTCTTCGACGAGCGCGGCGGCGGCATCCTCAACGCGCTCGGCCATCGTGGCAGCCAGATCGCCCAGATCCTGCAGGAGCGGTCGGACGGCATCGCCACGGCGCTCTCAGGGCGGACGGAGGAGTTGCGTGCCCTGTTCGATGAGCGTGGCGGCGATATCCTGAATGTGCTGGACCAGCAGAGCCGGAACCTGACCCGGACGCTGGCGGAACAGTCGGAAGGGATGAACTCCTCGCTGACCGCACGCACCGAGGAAATCCGTGCGCTGTTCGACGAACGCGGTAACGGCGTGATCGACGCACTCGGCCAGAAGGGCGCCGCCCTCGCTGGCCAGTTCGCCAGCATCGGCGAGGCCCTGGTCAAGAACATCGAAAACCGTGGCGGCTCCGTGGTCGCCAGCCTGCGCGAGCGCGGCACCGAGATGAGCCAGGCGCTCGACCTCGCCTCGGGCGCGCTGCGCGAGACGATCGAGACCGGGACCAACCAGTCGGTCGAGGCGCTGCTCAAGACCAACGAGCAGCTGCGCAGCGAGCTCGGCAGCATGCTGGGCCGCCTCGGCGAGGCCAACAAGCTGATGCAGCAAATCGTCACCGGCGCGAACAAGAACCTCGCGGCGGTCGAAGGCAGCCTGTCGGGCCGCGTCGAGGAGCTGCAGAACGTGCTCTCGACGGTGGTGCAGGAGACCAACCGCACCTCGGAGCAGGTCGCGAGCCAAATCGCGACGCTGAAGGGCTACTCGGAAGGCACGCTGCGCGACACCGTAGCGCTGATCTCCCGGATCGACGAGCAGGGCTCGGCGATGACCGAGACCTCGCAGGCCAATGCCGCGGCGCTCAACGCCGTCGCGCAGCGGCTGGAGCAGGTCGAGGCCCGCGTCGGCAATGTCCTGGCCGACCGCAAGGAGGCACTGGAGCACCTGCACGGGCTGATCTCGACGCGCACCGACGACATCGAGCAGATCACCCGCTCCTTCTCGTCGGCGCTTGATGACTCGCTCAGCAACGCCGAGACGCGCACCCGCCAGCTCAGCACCGTGCTCGGCGACGCCGCCGAGTCGACCAACAACGCCATCGCCCAGCAATTCGACTCGATCCGTGCCGCCAGCGGCCGCGAGCGCGAGGCGACGGCACTGGCGCTGCGGGCGGCCTATGAAGAGGTGGTGAACGAGGTCTCCGGCGAGTTCGCCAAGGTCACGGAGCGCTTCCAGAGCGCTGCCGAGGACATGCGGTCGATGTCGGCGGAGATCCATCGCGAGCTCGAGAACACCCGTACCGAGCTGAAGCGCGGCGTGCTCGAGCTGCCGCGCGAGACGCAGGAGTCGACCGCCGCCATGCGCCGCGTCGTCGCCGACCAGATCAAGGCGCTCAACGAGCTGACCGAGATCGTTTCGCGCTCGGGCCGCAGTACTGACGTGGCGCGCCCGCAGGGCGAGCGGCGCGCGGTCGCCTATCAGCAGCCCATGCCCGCAGCCAGTGCGTCGGTCGCCGTGCAGAGTGCCCCGGTGCTGATGGAGCCGCTGCGCGCCTCGATCGATCCGACACCGGAACCGGCCCGTGCCCAGCCGCAGGCGCAGGTCCAGGCGCGCCCTGCCCCCGAGCCCGCGCGACCCGAGGCTCAGCGCGCCGAGCCGGCTCGCCGGCCCGCGGCCGAGCCTGCTCCGGCAAAGGCTGGCTGGCTCTCGGACCTCTTGAGCCGCGCCTCGCGCGACGACAAGGCGCCCGAAGCCTCCAAGCCGACGGCGCACAGCATCGAGAAGCTCGATTCGCTCTCGGTCGACATCGCCCGGATGATCGACCATGACGCTGCGGTCGAGCTCTGGGAGCGCTACAAGCGCGGCGAGCGCAACGTCTTCACCCGCCGGCTCTACACGCTGCAGGGCCAGCAGACCTTCGACGAGATCCGGCGCAAATACCGCCGGGACGCCGAGTTCAAGGAGACGGTCGACCGCTATATCGAGGAGTTCGAGCGCCTGCTCGGCGAGGCGGCCAAGGACGACCGCGACTCGATGGTGGCGAAGACCTACCTGACCTCGGAAACCGGCAAGGTCTACACCATGCTGGCCCATGCCAGCGGGCGGTTCGAGTAAGAGCCAGTTCAGGAACGATGAACAGAAAGGCCGCCGATTGGCGGCCTTTCTTATAGGGGAAGCCGTGGAGCGCAACGATGCCAATGATCAGCTCTGGCGAGGATGCCGCCTTGGCTGCTGGTCCTGAATATCCACCGGCGTTTTTGCGACAGCCGTCGTTCCGTTATTGAAATACGGATTCGGCACGCACTGGCTCTATGCGCTTCTGGCCGTTCTAGGCGCCCTCTTCGTATGGGGCTGGTGGCTGCGGCGCCGCATCCATCGTGCTACCCCGCCGAACTGAGCAACATCATCGACCGGGACAGCTAATCGAGGCTAGACCCGTCAGCGCGCCCAGCGGGCGATCTGGATCAGCACCTGCGACAGTGCCTGGTCGAGCGCTTGCGCCGCGCCTGCCCCGTCAGCGCCTGCGGGCACGCGCGCCGAGAACAGCTTGGCGCGCTGGACCTTGCCGCTGCGATCGCCGACCAGCTTTGCTGTGATCTCGACCACGGCGGCACCGCTCGCAGCGTCGATGTTGAAGCTGCGGATATCGGTGTTGAGCTGGAGGTCGGGAACGATGCGTTCGCCAGGCCGGCCGACGGCGGCGAGGCGGCTGCCGTTCTCAAACGTCTGGATCAGGCGCGTCTGCACCAGTTTCGGCACCCGGTCGGCCCATTGCGCGCCGCCGAGGAACGAGAGCGAGCCGGCCGAGTCCTTGACGATCAGGCGGTCGGAATCCAGCGCCTGAACGGTCGAAGGCTCGGCGACGATCAGCACGCCACCTGATCCGCCGATGCGGCCGAAGTCGCGCGGCGCCGAAAGATCGTATGTGGTTGGCGCCGCGCCGCCGCCACAACCAGCCAGCAGCAATACGCCTGCGACCGTCAGGGACAGGGCGCGCAGACGACCACGAAGCAGGAAAGGTGAGGTCAGCATGGTCATATCGAGCTAGCGCGATCCGCCGTATTGGGGAAGCGGCGGGCGCCCGCCGAAGATGAACTGCTGGGGATTACGCTCGAGATTGCGTAAGGTTCGGTTGAGGTCGGTCAAAGTGCGCTTGCCGTCGGAGGCGAGCGATTCGATATCGCGCAATCCAGGACCGGTGAAGCGATTGATGCCGGCGGTGATCTCGGCGGTGCGCTTGTCGAGATTGTCGGCCAGCGCCCGGATCGACTTCGCCGCACTGGCGACCTCGGCGAAAGCGCCCTGCCCGTCCTGCGTGTTCAGGAAGGACTGCGCCGCCTTGAGCACGCCCTCGACCTGATCGGCGGCGCGGTTGAGCTTGTTGGTGATCGAGGCGACGTCGCTGACCGCCTTCGCCACGTCACTGCTCGAGCCGCCCAATGCCGCAGTGAATTTGTCGATGTTTTCGACGATGCCGGTGATCTTCTTCTGATCGATGGAGCGCACCACCGAGGTCAGCTCCTCGCTCAGCGTGCCGAGCTTCTGCGACAGCGGCGCGATCGTGTCGGCGATCTGGCCGAAGCTGGCCATCAGCTTGTCGATGCTGTCGGAATTATCGCCCAGAGCCTTGGAGAACTTCTCGACATTGCGCACGGTATTGGTGATCGAACCGGAGTTGGTCTTGATCAGCCCGTCGAGATTGCCCAGCACCTCATCCGCCTTCTTGGCGACATTGCGGACCGTCTCGATGATGTCCTGCAGCTCGGAGCGCTCGGCGATGATGGTTGGCAGCGGCTCGCCCGGCTTGGCCTGCAGCAGGGCGGCATCAGGCTCGCCGCCGATCAGCTGCAATGCAACGACGCCGGCGAGCCCCTGCGCCTCGATGCGCGCACGCGTGTCGACGCGCAGCGGCGTCGTGTTCTCAACCTCGATCACACCGAAGATGCGGCGCGGATCGTCAGGCTGCAGGCCGATCTGCTTGACCTCGCCGACGCGCAGACCATTGAAGAGCACGCTCGATCCACGTCCAAGCCCGGTGACGGTCCCCGTGAAGATCACGCGAACGTCCTGCTTGCGGCCGCCACCACCGCTGCCGAACCAGTAGACGAAGCCGAACATTGCCGCGATCACCGCGAGGGTGAAGAGGCCGACCAGGGCATAGTTCGCACGGGATTCCATCGCGGGCGGTCAGGTCCTCGTTCGATCCTCAGGCAGCCGGGCGCGTGCCCGCTCCCCGCCGAAATACGCTTTGAGCCAGGGATGATCGGACGCCAGCATGGTGGCGAGCGGACCGACCGCGATGACACGCTTGTCCGCCAAGGCAGCAATCCTGTCGCAGGCTACATATAGGCTATCGAGGTCATGGGTTACCATGAACACCGTCAGGCCCAAAGTCTGCTTGAGCGTCATGATCAGTTCGTCGAATTCGGCGGCGCCGATCGGGTCGAGGCCCGAGGTCGGCTCGTCGAGGAAGACGATTTCGGGATCGAGCGCCAGCGCGCGGGCAAGCGCGGCGCGCTTGATCATGCCGCCGGATAGTTCCGAGGGCGTCTTGTCGGCCGCATCGGGCTTCAGCCCGACCATCTCGATCTTGAGCATGGCGAGTTCTTCGAGCAGACGCGGTGAAAGCTCGAGGTATTCCCGCATCGGCACCTGAATATTCTGCTTGACGGTGAGCGCCGAGAACAACGCGCCCTGCTGGAACATCACGCCGAAGCGCCGTTCGAGCCGGCGCCGGCCACGCGGGTCGAGCTTGTCGACGTTCTCGCCAAAGACCTCGATCGAGCCGCGCTGCTTGCGCACCAGACCGAGGATCGTGCGGGTCAACACCGATTTGCCCTGGCCGGAGCCGCCGACGAAGCCGAGAATCTCACCGCGCATCACGTCGAGATCGAGTCCGTCCATGATCACCTTATCGCCGAAAGCGACCTTGAGATCACGAACGCGAATCACGGCCTCGGGTTCCTGCCCGGCCGCATCCTGCGGCCCGCGCGAGCCGGTTTGAGAGGGCGTGTCGAGCACCGGCGCTCCCCCTCACATCCGAATCGAGGCGAAGAACATGGCGAACAGCCCGTCCACGACAATGACCATGAAGATCGCTTTCACCACCGACGCCGTCACCTGATGGCCGAGCGATTCGGCCGAGCCTTTTACCGCCAGCCCCTCGATCGAGGCGATCAGGCCGATCACGAATGCCATGAAAGGGGCCTTGATGAGGCCGACCGCAAAATGCTGCCAGGTGATCACGGATTTCAGGCGATCGAGATAGGTATCGAGGCCGATGCCGCCATAGAGCCAGCTCACCAGGCCGGCTCCGACGAGGCCTGCCATGGCCGAGATGAAGGTCAGGATCGGCAGCGCGATGATCAGCGCCAGGATGCGCGGCACGATCAGCACCTCGATCGGGTCGAGCCCCATCACCCTGAGCGCGTCGATCTCCTCGCGCATCTTCATCGAGCCGATCTCGGCGGTGAAGGCAGATCCGGAGCGGCCCGCAACCATGATCGAGGTCAGGAGCACCGAGAGCTCACGCAGGACCAGGATGCCGGTCAGGTTGACGACGAAGGCGGTCGCACCGAAGCGCTGGAGCTGGAAGATGCCCTGCTGCGCGACGATGCAGCCGACCAGGAATGAGATCAGGATAATGATCGGCGCGCCGTTGAAGGCGATCAGCTCGACCTGGTTGACCAGCGACGGCCCGCGGAAGCGCCGCGGTCCGAACAGGGCGCCGACGCAACCCGACATGACCTCGCCAAGAAAGATCGCGCCGCCGGCGAGGTCCCGGCCAAAGCGGGTGACCCCCTGGCCGATGTCGATGAGCACGGTGACGAGCCCGATGGGTTGAACCGGCGGCTGGTAATCGGTGATGTTGCGCTCAACCTCCGCAAGCAGCACCGCATGCTCCGGGCGGCGGCTGATCAGCTCGACCGAAGCGCCCTTCGCCTCGCCCGCCTGCTTCACCTGGTCGAGCAAATAAGCGCCGAGCGTGTCGAGGCGCTCGACCGCCGACAGATCGAGTCGTGCGCTGCGCACGCTGCCGATGCGCTCCGTCAGCTCGCTCGCCAGGGCTTCGAGACGCGGCGCCCGACCTGCGCTCCAGCGCCCGCCCAGCGACACCACGAGGACGCCACCATCGTCGCGATAGACCGCCTGCGGCTCAACGTCGTCGACGACAGCCATGACGGTTCGCCCACTCCCGCATTCAGATTCGGCCCCCATGGCCTGTATCGCCGCGCGCTCGGAGGATGGCAAGCACCGCCAGTGCCAGGCCGGACAACGCGACCGGCACCATGGCGAGGAACACGCCTGGCCCGAACAGGCGGTAGAGATAGCCTGACAGAATGGTCATCAGCCCCATCGCCAGCGCGCCGGCAGCGACCAGACGGCCCTGCGCCGCCGCCCGGCGCGCCTCCGGGGCGAGCGCAGACAACGCCGCCAGCGAGCCGAGATGGGCGCAGCCGAAGGTGGCGCCGTGCAGGATCTGCAGCAGGAACGTGACCGCCAGGCCAGGATCGGCGCTCATCACCCCGAAGCGGAGCGCCGCGGCCGCCGCCCCGATCGCGATCCAGCGCAAGCCGACGAGGCCTCGCGCCGCAATGCTGCCTGCGACGAGGAAAACCGCGATCTCGGCCAGCACCGAGACAGCCCAGAGCCAGCCGATCACCTGGTCGCTGAAGCCGACGCTGCGCCAGTGGAGCGAGCCGAAAGCATAGAGCGCCGCATGGGTGGCGTTGACGCAGGCGGCGGCGGCGACTGCGAGCCAGAACGGAAGCCTGAAGCCGGCCGGAGATGCGCCTTGCCGCGCAACGGACGAAATTCGGCCCGGCGGCGACGGCGCCTGCAAGGCGGCGAGAGCCGCGAGCGAACTGCTGCCGGTGAGGACGAACGGAATCAGCCAGGCGCCGTACAGTGCGATCAGATAGCCGCCGGCGAGGTTCGAGAGCACGAAAGTCACCGAGCCCCACAGCCTGACGCGGCCATAGTCCTTCAGCGCCCCGGCTTTCACCTGCTCGGTGGTCAAGACGTCGGCGAGCGGTACCACGCCCGACAGCGCGATGGCGCTCAGCGCGGTGAGGACCGCGATCGGGACAAGCTGGGCCTGCTGGGCCAGGAAGAAATAGATGATTGCGGCCAGTGCGTTGAGCAGTGCCAGCAGGATATTCGGGCGCAGCCGATCACCGAGGCCGGTCACCGACGACGCGACGAAGACACGCACCAGGATCGGGATCGCCAGCACATAGCCGATATCGACATCGCTCAACCCCTTCGAGCCGAGCCAGACGGGAAAGAATGGCAGATAGAAGCCGACGCCGAGGAAGTTCAGCGCGTGCATGAGCGACAGGCGCACGGCCAGCAGACGCGAAGGTTCGGACCGGAGCGGCGGTGACATGCCCGTGGCAGCGATTTCTTAAAGAATCATCAGCAATTTGGCTCAAGGGGCATCTTCGGCCGGCGAGACGCGATTCGGCCAGCCCATGGAGAGCAGTCTGGCCATGAGCGACGCGCGTTCGCTATCTCCGTTGAGCCCGGCCGACTACGAGGCGATCGCCGCCGCCGTGGTGGAAACCTCGCGCGGCCGCTGGTTCCTGAACGAGTACGCTCGCCGCAATCGGCAGGCCGATACCGAGATGGTGCTGTCGGCCATTGTGCGCCTCGAGCGGCTCTGCTCCGTTCCCGCGGCGGAGCTTGGCCCGGACCTTTCGGAAACGGCACGCACGATCGCAGAGCTTCGCAGCGATCTCGACCGCGCCGGCGTCAGCGGCACCTCCGCGCGCCTATCGACCCGCATCCAGGAGACGGCGTCGGGCATCCTCGAGGCGGCAGAAGCGATCCAGGAGATCGCCTGGGTCTTGCGCGAGTCAGGATCGGCATCCGAGCTTTGCAACCGGCTCGACCAACGTGCGACCCAGATCTTTGGCGCAACCACGGTGATCGAGGCCGGTGCCAACCAGATCGAGAAGGTCGCCGACACCATCGCCATGCTGGATGCAAATCTGCGCGCAAGCGCGGGCGACACGGATTTCGGCATGCTCGGCACCCCGCAGTCTCCGATCGCAGCGGCCGAGATGCCCAGGCCGCCCGCCCCGAAGCGGACGACGGACCCCGGTGACATCGACGTAGTCGAGGCCGGCACACAAGAGCGCGCGCCATTGCGCGAGACCGGGTTGCGCGCGCCAACACAGCCCTATCGCCGACGCGGCAGCATCCAGGCCGCCGAAGACGATATCGCTTTCGCCGATGTCGGCGCAGATGCCCAAGCCGTCGCCGACCTGCAAATGACGAGTTCAGCCCAGATCGAGCTCAGCTACTCAGAGGCGGATCTGCGAGCAATTGGCGCACTGCCGGTCGAGGACAGGCTGCGCTTCTTCGCATAGAGCCCGTTCTACCGGCTCTAGAGCGCTTCAGCGGTCAGTTCTCCCGCTTCAGTGCGCTCTCATGCCAGTGCCGCAGCAGCAGATGCGAAATCCAGCTCGTCGCGAGGAAGATCGCGATACCCGAGAGCGAGATCATCAGCAGCGCTGCGAAGACACGCGGTATCTTGAGCTGGTAGCCGGCCTCGAGAATGCGATAGGCGAGCCCTGACTCCGAACCGCCCGTCCCTGCCACGAACTCGGCGACGACGGCGCCGATCAGGGCGAGCCCGCCCGATATTTTCAGCCCGGCCAGGAAATAGGGCAGCGCCGCAGGCAGCTTGAGATGGCGCAGCGTCTGCCAGCGCGTCGCGCCATGGAGCTGGAAGAAATTGATCAGGTTATGGTCGGCGGAGTTCAGCCCGAGGATGGTGTTGGACAGGATCGGGAAGAAGGCGACGATCCAGGCGCAGATCAGCAGCGACAGGTTGATGTCCCCGGCCCAGATGATGATCAGCGGCGCAATCGCGACGATCGGCGTCACCTGCAGGATCACCGCATAGGGCAGAAGCGCCATCTCCAGCCATTTCGACTGGGTGAACAGCACGGCGAGCGCGACGCCGACGACGACCGCCGCCGCCAGCGCCATGAAGGTGATGCGCAAGGTGACCCAGAGCGAGGTCGACAGCGTGCCCCAATCGGCAATCAGCGTCTGGCCGACCAGGATCGGCCCCGGCAGCACATAGGACGGCACCTCGTTCCAGCGCACGGCGAACTCCCAGAACCCGAGCACCAGGATGCCGACGGCGATCGGCGCGAGGATGCGGGGCCAGAAGCTGACCGGCAGGCCAAGGATCGACGGTTCGGCAACGGTGAGCGGGCGGGCTTCTGCATCGGTGCCGTCATGCGGCACGGCGGTTGCGGGGGACGAGGAACTCATGCGCCGATCGCCTCCTTGAGCTTGCCGGAGGCGAGCCGGCAGAGATGGGCGTATTCGGGCGAGGTCCGGAACAGTTCGTCGCGCGGATAGGGCGCGGAGACATCGAGATCGGCCATGACGCGGCCGGGCCGCGCCGCCATCACCACGATGCGCTGCGAGAGATAGACCGACTCGAAGACCGAGTGCGTGACGAAGACGGCGGTGAAGCGCTCGCGCCACCAGAGATTCAGGAGGTCGTCATTGAGGCGATGACGGGTGATCTCGTCGAGCGCGGCGAAGGGCTCGTCCATCAGCAGGATCTTCGGTCGCATCACCAGAGCGCGGGCGATCGAGACCCGCATCTTCATGCCGCCCGAGAGCTCGCGCGGATAGGATTTCTCGAAGCCTTTCAGGCCGACCAGCGCCAGCATCTCGGCGGCGCGCTCCTGCGCCTCCCGCTTCGGCACATGCTTCAGGACGAGCGGCAGCATGACGTTGGCGAGCGCATTGGCCCAGGGCATCAGCGTCGGGTCCTGAAAGACGAAGCCGAGATCGCGCTCCCCCCTGCCCTGCGCATCATTGCCGGCGCCGGGCCAGTCGATCGTGCCGGTGGACGGGCTGCCCAGCCCGGCGATCATGCGCAGCAGGGTCGACTTGCCGCAGCCTGAAGGGCCGAGCAGGCTGACGAACTCGCCGGTGCCGAGGCTGAGATTGACGTCGCGAACAGCCAGCGTGCCGTTGGCGAACTGCTTGGAGACATTGCGCACGCAAACGAGCGGCTCGGCGCCAATCTGACGTACGGCATGGGGTGTGCTCAGATAGGCTGTGTCCAAAGCCTGATGATCCGCTGTGTGAAAGACCGTTACTCCCGGGCGAAACGCCGATCCGAGAATCTCCGGCAAGAAATGCCCGGGACGAGCCCGGGCATGACGCGCATTACGGCTTGCCGACGCCCTTGTTGACGAACTCCAGGCTGTAGGCCTTCTTCACGTCGACCCCGGCGGGTATGACGCCGGCCTCGGTCATCGTCTTGGCAAAGCTGGCCCAGCGCGCATCGGTCATGGCGCCGATGCCGAGCGAGAGCGCATCGCCCGAGGCGACAATGCCGTTCTCGTTCATCACCTTGAGGGCATAGTCGATCTTCTCCTGATCCATGTCGGGATTGTCCTTCAGGATCCGGGCATTGGCGGCAGCGATGTTGGCGCCGCCCTTCATGTACTGCGCCCAACCTTCGGCGGTCGCGTCGACGAAGCGCTGCACGACCTCCTTCTTCTCCTGCACCATCTTCCGGGAGATCGTGATCGTGGTGTTGTAGTTCTCGAAGCCGGCATCGGCGAGGAGATGGACGACCGGCTCCACGCCGGCCTTGCGGATCACGAACGGCTCCGAGGACAGGAAGCCCTGCTGGGTAATCTTCTTGTCAGCCAGGAACGGCGCCATGTTGAAGGTGTAGGGCCTGATCTGCTCGTCGCGATAGCCGAACTTCAGCTTCAGGAACGGCCAGAAGCCGACACGCGCCTGCGCCGCGATCAGGATCGGCTTGTCCTTGAGGGCAGCGAGCGTGTCATTGCCCTGGCCGGGATGCGAGATCAGGACCTGCGGGTCCTTCTGGAAGATCGAGGCGATGCAGAGGAAGGGCAGGTTCTCCTGCGCAAAGCTCAGCGCCTCCAGAGAATTGCCCATGATCATGTCGACGCGGCCGCCGAGCAGGAGCTGGGTCGGGTTCTGCTGCGGACCGCCGGGACGGATCTCGACGTCGAGGCCGTACTTCTTGTAGATGCCGTTGGCGGCGGCGAGGTAGAAGCCGCCATGCTCGGTCTGGGCCCGCCAATTGGTCTGGTAGCTGACCTTGTCGAGCGTCTGCGCATTGACGCGCGCACCCGGTACGGGAATCAGCACCGAGGCGGCCGAGCCACCGAGCAGGCCGAGCGCAGCGCGTCGGTCGAGGCGATATTTCATCGTCATGGCAGAACCCCCTCCATCATGTCGCAAACCTGTCGCCGGGCTGCGTGACCTCCGCGTCCGGCAAGCAGCTTGTATGCCACGGCCGAGGCCGTCCTGGGAATGTGCACCAGCGCGCTGCACACAGGTGGCGGCAGCGCTTCCATCGCGCCGCTCGCCGGCTATGCTGCGATCAGCCAACGCCGTCTCCAGTGGCGTCCCACGGCCGGAAGTCCAGCTGAAAACGTCTTCGCCATGAAAGTCCTGATCTTCGGCGCCACCGGCATGGTCGGACAGGGCGTCCTGCGCGAATGCCTGCTGGACCCCGCCGTCGAGGAGGTCGTCACGATCGGCCGCACGGCGACGGGCCAAGGCCACGCCAAGCTGCGCGAGCTCGTTCATGCTGACCTGACCGACTATTCGGCGATCGAAGCGGAGCTCACCGGTTTCGACGCCTGCTTCTTCTGCCTCGGCATCGCCTCGGCCGGGATGAGCGAGGCCGATTACAGCCGGATCACCCATGACATACCGCTCGCGGCTGCCCGGACACTCTCCCGGCTCAACCCGGCAATGACGTTCGTCCACACATCCGCAGCAGGCACCGACAGCAGCGAGAGCGGCCGCGTGATGTGGGCCAGGGTCAAGGGCCGGACCGAGACTGCGCTGCTGCGCCTGCCCTTCAAGGCCGTCTACATCTTCCGGCCCGCCGGCATCCGGCCAATGCACGGCATCACCTCGCGCACGACGCTCTATCGCATCGGCTATGCGATCACCGCACCGCTCCTGCCCTGGCTCGAGCGGACCTTCCCACGCTATGTCACCTCGACCGAACGGCTGGGGAAGGCGATGCTGAAGGCCGCCCGCGAGGGCGCGCCCAAGCCGATCCTCGAATGCGAAGACATCAACCGGCTATGAACTGCCGCCGACAAGGACTGACGGAATGAGCGCGCGTTTCTGGGGCGATCTCAAGAGCAGCGACTTCGCCGGGCTCTCGCCCGAGGCGACCATCGCCGTGCTGCCGCTGGCGGCGATCGAGCAGCACGGGCCGCATCTGCCTGTGTCGGTCGACACCACCGTGATGAACGCCATGCTGGCACTGGCGATGCCGCAGGTTCCGGCCGGCCTCGACGTGCTGGTTCTCCCGACGCAGGCGATCTGCAAATCGAACGAACACCTGCATTCGCCCGGTACTTTGACGATCTCCTGGGAAAGCGCGATCCGCAGCTGGATCGAGATCGGCGAGAGCGTGAAGCGCGCCGGCCTGCGCAAGCTCGTGCTGGTCACCTCGCATGGCGGCAATGTCGACCCGATGAAGGTCGTGGCGCGCGAATTGCGCGTCAGCCAGGGCATGTTCGCGGTCTCGACCTCCTGGAGCAATTTCGGGCTGCCGCCCGGCCTCTATGCCGAGATGGACGCCAAGCACGGCATCCACGCCGGCGACATCGAGACCTCGCTGATGCTGCATTTCCGGCCCGACCTCGTCGACATGAGCAAGGCCGGCCCCTTCGTGCCGCGGACGGTCGAGATGGCGGATGAGGGTTACAAGTGGCTGAGGCCGACAGGCGCTCATCCCTTCGCCTGGATGGCGCAGGACGTTCACCCCTCCGGCGCGGCGGGCGATGCCAGCCTCGCCACGGCCGAGAAGGGCAAGGCGACGGCGGAGCTCCAGGCCGAGGGTTTCGTCGAGCTGCTCGCCGATGTCGCGCGCTTCCCGCTGTCGAGGCTGCACAAGGCGGGGTGATTTTGTCTTTCCGGGGCGCTGCGCAGCAGCGAGCCCGGAACCCATGAACACCACCCTCTTCGTCATGGTCGGGCTTGTCCCGACCATCCACGTCTTCGCTTGATCGATCGAGTGCGGCGTTCAAGACGTGGATGCTCGCCACAAGGGCGAGCATGACGGGACTGGAACAGCTTCGTGTTCATGGGTTCCGGGCTCAGGCCTGCGGCCTGCCCCGGAATGACGCCTCCGGCATCAATCCGGATCGAGCAGGCGCGGCCCCGCCCCCTGCTTGCCGAGCTCGTCCCAGGGATTGTGCAGCGGGCAGCTCTTCACCGAAAGGCAGCCGCAGCCGATGCAGTCGTTGAGATGGTCGCGCAGGCGTGTCAGCCGGTCGATGCGGTGCTCCAGCTCCGCCTTCCAGGCGGCGGAGAGCCGGGTCCAGTCTTCCGCCGTCGGCGTGCGTTCCTGCGGCAGCGCCTTGAAGGCCTCGCGGATCGTCTTCAGCGGGATGCCGGTGCGCTGCGCCACCTTGATGATGGCGACGCGGCGCAGCACCTCGCGCGGATAGCGGCGCTGGTTGCCGGCATTGCGGCGGCTGCGGATCAGCCCCTCCGCCTCGTAGAAATGCAGTGCGGAGACCGCGATCCCGCTGCGGCTCGCGACCTGGCCGACGCTGAGATCGTCGGCGAAGGGATTGCGGAGCGGATGTTTCATGCGCTTGACCTTAACCTTACTTGAGGTCTTATAGGGGTCGCTCCGCTGCATCGCCAGCCCCCCGGAGCCTCTCATGCATCGCCCGCTCATTCCCCAGATCAAGGTCGCCGTAATCTACGGCAGCACGCGCCAGGGCCGCCTCTGCGACAAGGTCGCCGGCTGGACGATCGCGCAGATCGAAGGCGACGGCCCGTTCTCGGTTGAGAGCGTCGATCCCGGCGCCCATGACCTCGCCGAGCAGAAGGAGCGGCTCGGCCGCGCCGACGCCTTCATTGTGGTCACGCCCGAATACAACCGCAGCTTCCCGGCTCCGCTGAAGGCGCTGATCGATTCCACCAGCGCCGAATGGCGCGGCAAGCCGATCGCCTTCGTCTCCTATGGCGGGGTCTCGGGGGGCCTGCGCGCTGTCGAGCAATTGCGCCTCGTCTTCGCCGAATTGCACGCGGCGACGATCCGCGACGGGGTCTGCTTCGCCAACGCCTGGGACCAGTTCGACGAGGCGGGCCGCCTGCGGGATGCCGATCGCGCCGAGCGGGCGATGGCGACCATGCTCGGGCAATTGCATTGGTGGGCAAGTGCACTTCGGGCAGCCCGCAACACCGTGCCCTACGGCCAATTCGCGGCTTGAGCGGCGCCCAACGAAATCGGTGCGGAAAAATTAGCAGCAGCTCGGTCGCGGCTATTTTTTCGTGTCAGCTGCCTGTCGGAGACAAACACAGCCCTCAGACGGCAGCAGAAGGAAAATCTGCCTGAAAACACAGGGACCTAACGCCGCGATGCAGTTTGCTTCACAAATTCGAACTGGTCGCGGCGGCTGCATGCGGGAAGGATCGGGCGACCGATCCCTCCATTTGCGGAGCCGCCATGCAGCTCAAACTCCTGCGCAACGCCCTGCTCAAGCTGAGCTATGCCGGCAAGACCCTGCTGATCGACCCCGATCTCGGCGAGAAGCTCAGCCGCCGCTCGATCGCCGGCAAGTCGCAGAACCCGATGGTCGAGCTGCCCGAGCCGATCGAGGAGATCCTCGCCGGCGTCGACCACCTCATCGTCTCGCATCTGCACGCCGACCATTTCGACGAGGTCGCCAAGGCGCGGATTCCGAAGGACATCCCACTGATCTGCCAGCCCGGCAACGAGGAGGCGATCCGGCAGGCCGGCTTCACCAACGTCACGCCGCTCGACCATTTCGTCCGCATCGGCCCGATCGTGGTCAAGCCGCAGCCGGCCCAGCATGGCATCGGGCCGGTCGTCGAGGTGATGGGCAAGGTGATGGGTCTGACGCTGGAGGCCCCCGGCGAGCCATGCGTCTACTGGTGCGGTGACAGCGTGCTCTATCCGCCGCTTCAGGAGGCTGTGGCCAAAGCCGAGCCCGACGTGATCATCACCCATTCCTGCGGCGCACTCTGGGACGGCACGCTGATCGTGATGGATGCGCAGCAGACGCTCGACCTCGCCGAGCAGGCGCCGCAGGCGGTGATCGTCGCGACCCATATGGAAGCGCTCGACCACGCCACGGTCAGTCGGCAAGCATTGCGCGAAGCGGCCGACGCCCGCGGCATCGGCTCCGAGCGACTCCTGATCCCGGCCGATGGTGAGACGATCAGGCTGCAGGCGCCGGCGCGAGCCGAGGCCTGAAGGATCGCGGCCCGGCTAGCTCAACCGGCTCTGGTGGAACTCTGCGCCGCCGCATCGAGGACGATCGCGACAATGGCTCGGAACGGCGCATCGCCTGCCAGTTCAGGTGTGTAGCGGCGCGCCGCATAGATGCCGAGAAGCGTCAGGTAGATCGCCCGCGCGGCAAGCTCGGCCTCGGCCGGGGCAAGTCCGGCCAGCGCAAGCTCGCTGGCAACGTGGTCGATGCGCTGCTGATCGACAAGACGGCAACCGTGGCCGGCTGCCGCGTCCTGCGCCGCCCAGGCACGGAGTGCACCCTCAGCCTCGGCGACGTTCACCCCCTCGCTCTCGGCTTCGAGCGAAAGCTGCGCCAATGTTTCAAGGCGCTGCCGCGGCGTGGGCAGATCGGCACTGCGTTCGATCAACTGGGCGGTGAGCTCGTCCTGCCAGAATGCGAGCAACGCGGCGAGAAGATCGCCGCGATCCTTGAAGTGCCAGTAGAACGAGCCCTTGCTCACCGAAAGGCGGCGCGCCAACCGCTCGACCTTGACGGCTTCGACACCGCCTTCGGCGAGCGCCGCAAGGGCCGCTTTGACCCAATCCCGCCGCGTCAATGCCTGCCCCGTCGCCGTCATGGGCACCTCTCGTCATACACGATAGCTCCATACGCAAGCGTATGGACTCACCCATGCTTCATATCCTACATACATACGCAACCGTATGGTCTGGATGTACAAGCCCCAGGCTGAAGCAGGAGGTCGCAACATGATCCGCTGGAGCGCGCGAGCCCTGGTCGCTCTCGGAATCCTGCATCTGCTGGTGCTGGGCCTCGACGCACGCGGCGAGATTTCAGGCTGGCTCGGCCTGACGCAGTGGACACTGGCGCATTGGCAGCCTTTCGCCGACCAGCCGCGCGAGCTTGCCGCCAGTGGTGCCGCATTCTGGTCGACGATCGGAAGCTTTGCGATACCGAGCATTCTGCTCGGTTGCCTGATCCTGCATCTCGACGCGCGTAGCCAAGCGGTTCCGGCCTTTGTCGGCTGGGGACTGCTGGCCTGGTTTGCGGTTTGTGCGCTCCTGGTCGAGCCGAGCGGCTTTCCCGCCGGCCTTCCCGTCGCCGCCGCGCTCCTTGCCGGGATCAGGAGGCAAGCGCGCTCCGGCACCAGCTGAGAGGCAGCCTACTCCCCCGCCTTGAGCTGCTTGGCGTAGATGTCCTTGTACTGGTCGCGCAGCAGGTTCTTCTGGACCTTGCCCATGGTGTTGCGCGGCAGGTCGGCCACGATGAAGACCTGCTTCGGCAATTTGAACTTGGCGAGACGCTGCTCCAGCGCCTTGGCGATGCCGGCGGCGGAGATATCGGCGCCAGCCTTCGCCACCACCACGGCGGTGACACCCTCGCCGAAATCGGGATGCGGGCAGCCGATCACGGCGCTTTCGATCACGCCTTGCATCTCGTCGATCTCGGCCTCGACCTCCTTGGGGTAGACGTTGTAGCCGCCGGTGATGATCAGGTCCTTGCCGCGCCCGACGATGTGGACGTAGCCAGCCGGATCGATCTTGCCGAGATCGCCGGTGATGAAGAAGCCGTCCGTCCTGAACTCGGACTTGGTCTTCTCCGGGTTGCGCCAATAGCCCTTGAAGACATTCGGCCCCTTGACCTCGATCATGCCGATCTCGTCGCGGGCGAGCTCCTTGCCGCTCTCCGGATCGGTGACGCGCGCCGAGACGCCCGGCAGCGGGAAGCCGACCGTGCCCGCCACCCGCTCCCCGTCATAGGGATTCGAGGTGTTCATGTTGGTCTCGGTCATGCCGTAACGCTCGAGGATGGCGTGGCCGGTGCGCTCGCGCCATTCGCGATGCGTCTCGGCCAGCAGCGGCGCCGAGCCGGAGACGAAGAGGCGCATATGCTTCACCGCCTCCTTCGACAACCTCTGGTCCTGGAGCAGGCGGACATAGAAGGTCGGCACGCCCATCATGCTGGTCGCCTTGGGCAGGTGTTTGAAGACCTGCTCGGGATCGAATTTCGGCAGCAGGATCATCGCGGCGCCGGCAAACAGGATGACATTGGTCGCGACGAAGAGGCCGTGGGTGTGGAAGATCGGCAAGGCATGCAGCAGCACGTCGCTCTTGCCGAAGCGCCAGTAGTCGACCAGCGCCAGCGCGTTCGAGGCGAGGTTGTCATGGCTGAGCATGGCGCCCTTGGAGCGCCCGGTCGTGCCGGAGGTATAGAGGATGGCGGCGAGATCATCCGCACCGCGCGCAACATCGGCGAACTCGACTGAGGCGGCACTGGCCTTGTCGAGCAGGCTTCCGGTGCCGACGCCGAGCGCCTCCAGCTTGGCGCCAGCCTTCTCGGCGAAGGGCTTCAGCGCCTCGGCCTTGGCGGGATCGCAAACGAAGACGGCCGGCTCGGCATCGCCGAGGAAGTACTCGATCTCGGCCGGGGTATAGGCGGTGTTGAGCGGCAGGAAGATCGCCCCGGCACGGACCGTGCCGAGATAGAGCATCAGCGCCTCGATGCTCTTCTCGACCTGGACGGCGACCCGGTCGCCCGGCTTGACGCCGAGCGCCACCAATGCATTGGCGAAGCGGGCGGAGACCGCGACCATGTCGGCATAGGAATAGGTCCGGCCGTCATCGAGGAACGCGAAGGGCGCGTCCGGCGCCGGCATGCGGGCCTTGATCAGGTCGAACAGATGATTGCCCATGATTTCGGGTCCTTTCAGGCATTTCCGTGGTGTGTTGTTCAGTGCTTGGCCGGCCGCAGCAGCTTCTTGACCGAGGACGAGGCGACCACGGTGTTGCGGCTGGCGAAGGCTTCGTGATTGACCTCGATGTCGTCGAGCTCATAGCGGTAATTGACCATCACGCCGTGGGACTCGCGCTGCCCCCGGTCGGAGAGGTTGCCGCCGACATTGATGCGCTCCAGCCGCGCGCCATTGCCGAGATGAAAGCGGGCGACCGGGTCGATCACGCGGCCCGACGAGGTCCGGGCTCGCAGCATGTAATGCGCCAGCATCTGCCCGAGCAGCTTGTCGCGACGGGCTTCGGTCACCTCGTCGAGCGCCACGACCTCGGCCGGCGCCTGCATCAGCAATGCGGCTTCCTCGTTGGTCAGGCCGAGCTCGGCCGGCTCCGCCAGCGCCGGTCCAAGCCAGCGGGCAAAGCCTGGCACCGGCGAGAGCGTGACGAAGACGTCAAGCCCCGGCAGCTCCCGCTTCAGGTCCTCGGCGACCTGCTTGATCAGGAAATTGCCGAAGGAGATGCCGCGCAGCCCCTCCTGGCAGTTCGAGATCGAATAGAACACCGCCGTGGTGGCGGAGGAGGCCGGCAGGACCTCGCGTTCCTCGCTCAGCACATCAACGATGCGGCTCGGGTTTTCGCGGGTCAGTGCGACCTCGACGAAGATCAGCGGCTCGTCGACGAGTTGCGGGTGGAAGAAGGCAAAGCAGCGCCGGTCGGCCGGTTCGAGCCGGCGGCGCAGATCGTCCCAGTCCTTGATGGCGTGGACCGCCTCGTAGCGGATGATCTTCTCCAGCACGTTCGCCGGTGTCGTCCAGTCGATGCGGCGCAGCACCAGGAAGCCGCGGTTGAACCAGGACGCGAACAGGTGGCGGAAATCGGCATCAACAGCCGAAAGCTCCGGCTCCTGCTTCATCGCCTCGAACATGGTTTCCCGCATGCGCACCAGCACATGGGTACCGCCGGGCGCGAGGTTGAGGCGGCGGAACAGCTCCTGCCGGCGCGGCTCGGAGGCGAGATGGAGTTGGCCGATCGCCTCGGCGTCGGGATAGTCGCGATAGCGCTCCAGCGCGGCGTCGAGCCGCTCGCGATCGGGCCCAAAATGCTCCTGCAGCAGGCGGAAGAAGCCCAGTCGCCCGGCCTCGTCGAGCCGTTCCCACTCATCGAGCACGGCCTGCGCCAGCGCCATGCCGGACGCCTCGCCGCGCCCCGAGAGCAGGTCCTCGCAGAGCTTGTCGAGCGGCCGCCGGCGGTTCGAGGCGAAACGCTCGAAATTGATCAGCGCCCGGCCGCGATCGGCGACGCTGGTCAGGAGATCGCCAAGAAACGCCATCTGAACCCCCAAAGGCCTGCAATCAGCGCCATCCTATACGAGTTTGCCGCAGTGCAAACGCGCAGCGCCGCGACACGATCGCGCTACTTCAACAGGTCCCACGCCTTGAGGAAAAAATCGGGCGCGCCGAAATTCCCCGACTTCAACGCCACCACCATGTCCGGCCCGTCGACGACGCGGGTCCAGGGCACGCCGGGATCGATCTCGGGGCCGATCTCCAGCGTGCGGATGGCAAGCCCCTGCACGACCGCGCCGGAGGTCTCGCCACCGGCCACGAGCAGGTGGGTGATGCCGCCGGCGTTGAGAAGCCGCGCGGCTTCGGCAAAGGCATGCTCGACGGTCTCGCCGGCCTGGTCGCGGCCGAGCTTATCCTGCACCGCCGCGACCTCGGCCGGGTCATCGCTGGAGTAGACGAGGAAGGGCTTGTCGGCCTGCTGCGCCAATGCCCAATCCGCCAGGTCCTTCGCGGTCTGGCTGCCGTCGGCGAGCGCCAGAGGATCGACCTTCAGCGCCGGGACGCCAGCGGCCAGGGCCGCCTTGATCTGACCGCGCGTCGCCGCCGAGCAGCTGCCGGAGATGATGCCGGCGCGGCCGGCCGGTGCGGAGAGGTGCGTCGCGGTCTCGCGCCAGGGCAGCAGCCCCGCCTTGCGGAAGTTCTCGGGCAGGCCCATGGCGATGCCGGAGCCGCCGGTGAGCAGGACATGGTCCGAAATGGCCTCGCCGAGCACCGTCAGATGGCCATTGTCGAGCGCGTCGGTGACGACGTAGCGTACGCCGTCGGCCGCCAGCTCGGCCAGACGCTTGCGGACGGCAGCGGCCCCCTGGTTGACGGCCGCGTAGGAGGCGAGCCCCACCTTCTGCCCGGTCTGCGCAGCCATCAGCCGCATCAGGTTGGAATCCCGCATCGGCGTCAGCGGGTGGTCCTTCATCGAGCTCTCGTGCAGCGGCACCTCGCCGACGAAGAGATAGCCCTGGAAGATCGAGCGGCCATTCGCCGGGAAGGCGGGGCAGACGATGGCCTGATGAGCATTGAGCCGCTGCATCAGCGCATCGGCGACCGGGCCGATATTGCCCTGTGCCGTCGAGTCGAAGGTCGAGCAGTATTTGAACAGGATCTGCCGCGCGCCAGCCGCCAGCAGCGCCTCGCAGGCCGCGAGCGAATCCTCCACAGCTTCGGCGACGGGGTTGGTGCGCGACTTCAACGCGACGACGACGGCATCGGCCTCGGGCAGTTTTGCGCCGGCAGCAGGCGCTCCGATGACCTGGACCGTGCGCATACCGGCGCGGTTCAGCATCAGGGCGACGTCGGTCGCGCCCGTCATGTCGTCGGCAATCACACCCAGCAGCATCGTTCGACCTTTCCGTTGGACGTGCCTCACAAGCATGCGGGCAGCGTCCGGCAAATTTTGCATACCAGAATCGAAGCGGACGGCGACAGAGCCCGATCGCGCCGCTGCCATGCGGGTGCCGGGAGCGCGCTCGTCATACTGTATCCATTGCACCAATCGCGCTGGCGTGGAATGTTTCAGCCAACGCTCGGCGGAGACAAGACGAGCCTATCGACGATCACCTCGAAATGCGCCAACTTGGTACCGAATGGGACCAAGTCAGGAATGACCCGCGGGGCTGCCAGAATCGCCGAAGAGCGAGGCCGCACCGGTCAGCGGGCCACTATCAAAGCAAAACAAACAGGGGAACAGCCATGAAACGTATCGTTCTGCTGGCGTCGGCCACCTTGCTCGGCCTCGCCGCACTTCCGGTCCAGGCCCAGTCGCCATCGACCTTGCGGATCGGGCTCCAGGAAGATCCCGATATGCTCGACCCGCACAAGGCCCGGACCTTCGTCGGCCGCATCGTCTTCATGGGCCTGTGCGACCGTCTCGTCGACATCGACCCGGAGTTGAAGATCACCCCGCGGCTCGCGACCGAATGGTCGTTCTCAGGCGACGGGCTGACGCTGACGATGAAGCTCAGGACCGACGCCAAGTTCCATGACGGCGAGACCTTCAACGCCGAGGCGGCCAAGGCCAATCTCGAGCGGGCGATGACGCTGCCGGATTCGCTGCGCAAATCGGAGCTCGCCTCGGTCGAGAGCGTCAGCGCCCCCGATCCGGCGACCCTCGTCTTCAAGCTGAAGCGCCCCGATGCGACGCTGCTCGCGCAGCTCACCGACCGCGCCGGTATGATGCTGTCGCCGAAGAGCCTCGGCCCCGACATCACCGCCAAGCCGATCTGCTCCGGCCCCTACCAGTTCGTCGAGCGCGTCCAGAACGACCGGATCGTGCTGGAGAAGTTCAAGGGGCACTGGGAGGCGGCGAACTACCAGTTCGACCGCATCGTCTACCGCGCCATTCCCGACACCACCGTCCGCCTCGCCAACTTACGCGCCGGCGAACTCGACATGCTGGAGCGGCTGGCGCCGACCGATGTGAAGTCGGCCAAGGCCGACAAGAGCCTCAAGATCGAGAGCACTGCCAATCTCGGCTATCAGGGCATCACCATCAACACCGGCCATGGCGACGCCGCCAATCAGCCCATGGGCAAGGACAAGCGGGTACGACAGGCACTGTCGCTCGCCATCGACCGCAAAGTGCTGAGCCAGGTCGTGTTCGAAGGGCTCTATGAGCCGATGATCCAGCCCTTCAATCCCGGCAACCAGTATCTCTCTGCCGCCTTCCCCGTGCCGGCGCGCGACGTCGCCAAGGCCAAGGCGCTGCTGAAGGAGGCCGGGGTCGCCAAGGTCAGTGTCGATCTCTTCGTCACCAACAACCCCGTCGACGCCCAGCTCGGCCAGGTCATCCAGGCGATGGCGCAGGAGGTCGGCATCGACGTCCAGATCCGCTCGACCGAGTTCGCCAGCCAGTTGCGCGACCAGCAGCAGGGCAAGTTCCAGATGAGCCGGATCGGCTGGTCCGGCCGCATCGACCCGGATGGCAACATCCATCAGTTCGTCACCAGCAAGGGCAACCAGAACGACGGCAAGTATTCCAACGCCGAGGTCGACAAGCTGCTCGACGAGGCCCGCACGATCTACGACGTCGCCGAGCGCAAGAAGCGCTACGACGCCGCCCAGAAGATGCTCCAGGACGAGCTGCCGATCGTCTATCTCTACAACCAGACCGTCTTCTTCGCGCTGCGCTCTAATCTTCAGGGCTTCGTGATCAATCCCGACGGGATGATCCGGCTCTCGGGACTGAAGCGGTCGTGATCACGCATTCCGGCTGGCGCGGGCGCCACCGCCCTACTCTCTCCCCCCTTGTGGGGGAGGGTTGGGGAGGGGGGCATGCAACGCTCCCGCGCTCTAAATCCTGGCGAGCGGTGCGTGCAGCGCGATCAGCCGCGCGGCTGACTACCCCCCTCTCTATCTCTCCCCCACAAGGGGGGAGAGAAGCGCCCTCCCCGGCCCACGACAGCGATCGGCAGCCATGCTCGCCCTGATCGGCCGCCGCCTCGTGATCGCGATCCCGACGCTGTTCCTGGTGTCGCTGTTCGTGTTTGCCCTGCAGCGGGCGCTGCCCGGCGATCCGTTCCTGGTGATCGCCGGCGAGGAGCGCGACCCCGAGGTGATCGCGCGCCTGCGCGAGATCTACCGGATGGACGACCCGATCGTGGTGCAGTTCTTCGCCTGGCTCGGCCAGGTGATCCAGGGCGATTTCGGCCGTTCGCTGCGCACCGGCGAGCCGGTGCTCGGGCTGATCGTGCAGAAGCTCGGCGTCACCTTCCAGCTGGCGGTCGCTTCGATGCTCATCGCTGTCGGCATCGGCATTCCCGCTGGCATCATCGCGGCGCGGCGCAAGGATACCCTCGCCGACTATTCGGCGAGCGCGGTCGCGCTGTTCGGCCTCTCAGTCCCGCATTTCTGGCTCGGGATCATGCTGATCCTGCTGGTCTCGGTCGAATTGCGCTGGCTGCCGGCCTCGGGCTTCGAATCGATCTTCAGCGACCCGCGCGCCGCGATCGAGCGCCTGATCATGCCGGCCTTCGTGCTCGGCGGCGGGCTCGCGGCCTCGCTGATGCGCCATACCCGCTCGGCCATGCTCGAAGTGCTTCAGTCCGACTATGTCCGCACCGCGCGCGCCAAGGGGCTGGCTGAGGATGCGGTCATCAACCGGCACGCGCTGCGCAACGCGCTGGTGCCGATCATCACCCTGTCGACGATCCTGTTCGGGGAACTGCTCGCCGGCGCGGTTTTGACCGAGCAGGTCTTCACCATTCCCGGCTTCGGCAAGCTGATCGTCGATGCGGTCTTCAACCGCGACTACGGCGTCGTCCAGGGCGTGGTGCTCTGCACCGCGATCGGCTTCATCATCATGAACCTCCTCGCGGATGTCCTCTACATCCTCGTCAATCCGCGCCTGAGGGACAGCTGATGGGCGCCATGACCGTCCGCGCCACCGGGGCGACCCTTCAGGGCCGCGGCTCCTTCCGCAAGCTGATGCGCAGCCGCTCGGCCCGGATCGGCGGCCTGATCGTGCTGGTCTTCGTCGCGATGGCGCTGCTGGCGCCGTTGCTGCCGCTCGCCGATCCCTTGAAGTCGAACTTCCTCGCCATCCGCAAGCCGCCCTCCGAGCTCTATTGGTTCGGCACCGACGAGCTCGGGCGCGACCAGGTTTCGCGGCTGATCTTCGGCGCACAGGCCTCGCTGCTGGCAGGCATCATCTCGGTCGCGATCGCGCTGGCGGTCGGCGTGCCGATCGGCCTGATCGCCGGCTGGTATGGCGGCTGGATCGACGCGGTGATCTCGCGTGTCACCGAGGCGCTCCTCGCCTGCCCCTTCCTGATCCTGGCGATCGCGCTCGCGGCCGTGCTCGGCCCGTCGCTGACCAATGCGATGATCGCGATCGGGCTCTCCTTCGCGCCAATCCTGATCAGGCTGGTGCGGGGACAAGTACTCGCGATCAAGAACGAGGAATTCGTCGACGGCGCCCGCTCCATCGGCGGGGGCAGCCTCTACATCCTGTTCCGCCATGTCGCGCCGAACACGCTCTCGCCGATCATCGTGCAGGCGACGCTGTTCATGGCGCAGGCGATCGTGCTCGAAGCCGCCCTCTCCTTCCTCGGCCTCGGCCAGCAGCCGCCCTCCCCGTCCTGGGGCCAGATGCTCAACGTCGCCAAGAACTTCATGGAGCAGGCGCCGTGGATGTCGGTCGCGCCCGGCGTCGCCATCTTCCTGGCGGTTCTCGGCTTCAACCTGCTCGGCGACGGCCTGCGCGACGCGCTCGACCCCAAAGAATCCTGACCTGCCTATCTAGGGAACCAACCATGTTCACTACCCGCCCCGAGATCCTCGGCACCTTCGGCGTCGTCACCTCGACGCATTGGCTCGCGACCGCCTCCGGCATGGCCATGCTTGAGAAGGGCGGCAACGCCTTCGACGCCTGCGCCGCCGCCGCCTTCGTGCTGCAGGTGGTCGAGCCCCATCTGGTCGGCCCGGCCGGCGACATGCCGGCGGTGTTCTATTCGGCCGAGACCAAGAAGGTCGAAGTGCTCTGCGCCCAGGGACCGGCGCCGGCGGCGGCGACGATCAAGGCCTACAAGGACCTCGGCATCGACATCATTCCCGGCGACGGCCTGCTCTCGACCGTGATCCCCGGCGCCTTCGGCGGCTGGATGACGATGCTGCGCGATCATGGCCGCTTGCCCCTGCGCGAGGTGCTGGAGCCGGCGATCGGCTATTTCGAAAACGGCCACCCGATGCTGCCGCGCGTCTCCGACACGATCGCAGGGTTGACCGATCTCTTCAGCAATGAATGGCCGACCTCCGGCGCGGTCTACCTGCCTGGCGGCAATGTCCCGAAGGGTCGCGAGCTCTTCCGCAATCCGGCGGCGGCCAACACTTACAAGCGCATCCTCGCCGAGGCCGAGGCCGCCGGTGGCGATCGGCAAAAGCAGATCCAGGCCGCCTATGACTGTTGGTACAAGGGCTTCGTCGCCGAGGCGATGGACGCCTTCTGCCGTACGGAAGCGCCGATGGATTCGACCGGACGGCGTAACAAGGGCCTGCTCACGGCGCAGGACATGGCCGGCTGGACGCCGCATTACGAGGCGCCCGCAAGCGTGACCTATCACGACTGGGAGGTGTTCAAGATCGGCCCCTGGGGCCAGGGTCCGGTCTTCCTGCAGACGCTGAAGATCCTCGAAGGCATCGACCTTGCCAGCATGGGCCCGGCGAGCCCCGAATTCATCCATCACGTCACCGAAGCGATGAAGCTCGCCTTCGCCGACCGCGAGGCCTACTACGGCGACCCCGACTTCGTGAAGGTGCCGCTGGCGACGCTGCTCTCGGAGGATTATGCGCGGGGCCGCCGCGAGCTGATCGGCGCCGAGGCTTCGCTGGAAATCAGGCCGGGTGCAGTGCCCGGCTTCGAAGCCCAGGTCGCGCAGGCGCTCGCCAATATCAGGATCGCCGGCCAGCACGGTGCCAAGGGTGGCGCGACCGTCGGCGAGCCGACGCTGGCCTCGATGGTCGCCTCCTCGCAGCGTGGCGACACCGTCCATATCGACGTGATCGACCGCTGGGGGAACATGGTCGCGGCGACGCCGTCGGGCGGCTGGCTGCAATCCTCGCCGGTGATCCCCGAGCTCGGCTTCCCGCTCAACTCGCGCGCCCAAGCCTTCTTCCTCGAAGAGGGCCTGCCCTCCTCGCTCGCACCCGGCAAGCGCCCGCGCACGACGCTGACCCCGACCATCGCCTTCGAGAACGGGCAGCCGCGCCTCGCTTTCGGCACGCCGGGCGGCGACCAGCAGGAGCAATGGCAACTCGGCATGTTCCTGCGCCGGGTGCATCACGGGCTCAACCTGCAGGAGGCGATCGACCTACCGCTGTTCCACACCCAGCATTTCCCCTCGACCTTCTATCCGCGCGAAGCGCGGCCGGGTCATCTCACGGTCGAGGAGAGCGTCGGCGAGGCTGTCCTGGCCGATCTTGTCCGGCGCGGCCACAAGCTGGAGACGGCGCCGGCCTGGACGGTCGGGCGGCTGACCGCGGCCGAGAAGAGCGCCAGCGGCCTCTTGCGCGCCGCGGCGACGCCACGTCTGATGCAGGCCTACGCCGCCGGCCGCTGAGGAACTGCCTATGACCTGGTCCATCGTCGCTCGCGATGCCGCGACCGGCGCCTTTGGCGTCGCCGTCTCGACCTGTGCCTTCGCCGTCGGCGCACGCGTACCCTATGGCGGCGGCCGCGTCGGCGCGATCGCGACCCAGGCCTTCGTCAACCCGCTCTACGGCGTCGATGGCCTGAAGCTGCTGCAGGAAGGCCGGTCCTCGGTCGAGATCATCGCCAATATGACCGCGGCCGATGAAGGCCGAGCGCACCGGCAACTGCACCTGATCGACCGCGACGGCCGCACGGCGTCCTATACCGGCAATGCCTGCATCGACTGGTGTGGAGCCGTCGACGGGCCGCAGGTCTCGGTCGCCGGCAACATGCTGGCCGGGCCGGAGGTCGTCCAGGAGACGCTCAAAGCCTATGTCCAGAACTCGGGCCTCGATTTCGACGAGCGCCTGCTGGTCGCGCTCGAAGCCGGCGAGAAGGCCGGCGGCGACAAGCGCGGCCGGCAATCCTGTGCGATCCGGATCTGGGCAGGCGAGCCGGTGCCGAATTTCGACATCAGGGTCGACGACCATGCCGAGCCGCTCACGGAGCTGCGCCGGATCTGGCGGGTGGCGCATCAGCGCTCCGTGCCGTTCCAGCAGGCTTCGCCCTCGCGGGCGCGGCCGGCCGGCGTCACCGACCGGGCCGAGCTCGACCGGTTGTGCAGTGAATATGCCGCGACGTGGAATGCGCGGCATCCGGGGTAGGCTCCGCAGAACCCCTCTCCCGGATGGGAGAGGGGCAGGGGTGAGGGACTGCCGCTGATTATTGATACGAGGCAGTGCCGCCGCGCCTTCTGCGGTTAGGGCAGGCCCTCATCCCTACCCTTCTCCCACTCGGGAGAAGGGTTCCCCGCGCTCTTCATCCGGCACTTCGCCCGAGAATGACGCCTTTGAGCCTCACGCCGCCTTTGCGGCCCGGCCTTCCGCTGCCCACTTGGCGTACCAGCTCTTGAAGCGGCGCCACTCGCTCTCGACGTAGTTGCGCTGGGCGTCGGAGAGCTTGTCGGCCTCGTTGAAGTGGCGCTCGTAGGCCTTATGCCCCTCCAGCACCATCAGGTGCTTGTAGTAGAGCACGAGGTCGACGCCCTCGTCGAAGGACGACAGCACATAAAGCGCTCGCTCCAGCTCGAGCGCATCGCGCTCGGCCTGCGGATCGCCGGCGGCGGCCTTCTGCGAGAGCGCGACGAGGTGCAGCACTTCCTTCGGCAGGGCATTGCCGATGCCGGTGATCGCGCCGCCGGCGCCGCAGCGGATGAAGCCGTGCGTGACCTGCGTATCGACACCGACCATCAGGGTCAGCTTGGGATCGCGGTTGGTGATGTGCTCGGCCGCATAGGTCAGCGCCGCACCGCCACCGAACTCCTTGAAGCCGACGAGGTGCGGATAACGCTCATGCAGCGCAAAAAAGAGATCAGCCTTGGTCTCGTAGCCGTAATAGGGGCTGTTGTAGATCACCGCCGGCAGATCGACCGCAGCCGCCAGGATGCCCTCGAAATGGGCGCGCTGGGCCTGCAGCGAGGAGCCACGCGAGAGCACGCGCGGGATGACCATCAGGCCCTGAGCCCCGGCCTTCTTGGCGTGGGCTGCGATGGCAGCGGCGCGCTTCGGGTTCTGCGCGCCGGTGCCGACGATGAGCGGGATACCGCCCTTCACCAGCGCCTCGACGCCCGCCATGCGCTGCTCGTCGGTGAGCAGCGGCCAGTCGCCCATCGAACCGCAATAGACGACGGCCGACATACCGGCGTCGATCAGGTGGCGGCCGGTGCGCACGAGCTCGTCATAATCGACGTCGCCCGAGGCGGTGCAGGGGCTCATCAGGGCGGGAATCGTACCGCTGAAGATGTTCTTGGTCATGGCAGGGGTCCGCTCGCGGGAGGAAGGCGGCTGCGGGACGTATCGCCCGCAGCCTTGATTGTAGCCTGAGATCAGGCCGAGATCGACTTGCCGGCCTTGCGCAGGTCGGCGAGGACCGGCGCCTTGGGCAGCCAGATCTTGTCGAACTCGGCGACGACCGCTTCGGCGTCCTTGGGATTGGCGAGCTTGAAGTTGGCGCCGGCCGCCTTGAACTGCTCGACGAGCTTGGGCTCGTTGATGGCAAGCGCGTCGATCTGCTCGTCGAGCGCAGCGCGCACCGTCTTCTGGATCAGCTCGCGATCGGCCGCCGGCATACCCTGCCAGACGCGGCCCGAGGCGAGCGCGATCACCGGCATGAAGATCGCGTTCATCTGCAGGATGGTCTTCGAGACCTTGTCGAAGCGCTGGTTCCAGGAGAACTCCAGATCAGCCTCGAGGCCGTCGACCTGGCCGTTGGTCATGGCGTCGAAGACCTGCGGCGTCGGGATCGGCGTCGGGGCGGCGCCGAGCAGCTGGTAGAAGTCGCGATAGACCGGTGTCGGGTTAATGCGCAGCTTCATGCCCTTGAGGCCGGCGACGCCGTCGATCTCCTTGGCGGCGAAGACGGCGCGCATGCCGGTGATGCCCCAGGCCATGCCGACGCAGCCCGTCTCGCGCGGCAGCACGTCGAACAGCTTCATCGCGACGGGATCGCGCACCAGCTTGGCGATCTTGGCGGTGGAGTCGACGATATAGGGCGCGGTGATCGCGCCGATCGCCGGCACGCGCGAGCCGAGCTCGGCGGCCATGATCCAGCCCATGTCGAGCGCGCCGGACTGCATCTGCTGCAGCATCGCCGCCTCGTTGCCGAGCTGGCCGGAGTGGAAGACCGTCAGGTTGAGCCGGCCATTGGTCTCGGCCTTCAGGCGCTCACCGACCTTGACGGCCGCGACGTTCCAGGGATGGCCGTTCGGGGTGAGGATGCCCAAGCGCAGCTCCCTGCTCTGGGCGAGCAGCAGCGCCGGCTTGGCGATCGGCAGGGTGGCAGCGGCAGCGATCAGATGGCGGCGTGAAATGGTCATGACGGAACTCCCCTTATTGGTTGACGAACGAACTCACTTCACCAGGACCAGCGACAGCCATGGGTAGATCGAGAGCAGGACCAGCAGGACGCAGGAGATGATGAAGAAGGGCAGCGTCACCAGGAACATCTTGCCCGGCTTGGCTCCCGTCACCGCGGCGGCGACGAAGAAACACAGCCCCACGGGCGGCGAGAGCAGGCCGAGCACGAGGTTGATCACCACCACGACGCCAAAATGGCGGGGATCGATATTGTAGACCTCGGTCGCGATCGGCAGCAGGATCGGCACGGTCATGATCAGACCGGGAATGCCGTCGATCACCGTGCCGATGACCAGCAGGATGACGTTGACCAGCAGCATGAAAGTCACCGGATCCTTGGCGATCGCCTGGATCGAGGCTGCTACAGCCTGCGGGACCTTGCCGTAGACCAGTACCCAGGAGAACACGGCAGCGGCCGCGACGAGGAAGAGCACGATCGCCGAGTAGACGCCGGCGCGCAGCATCATCTGCGGCATCTGCCCGAACTTGAGTTCCCTGGTCCAGTAGCGGCCGATCAGCGCCGCTGCGACCGAGCCGACGGCTGCCGCCTCCGTCGCATTGGCGAAGCCGCCGAGGATCGAGCCGACGATGACGATCGGGATCAGCAGCGTCGGAGCCGACTTCAGCACGATCCTGGCCCGCTCGCGCAGGGAGAGCTTGTCGCCGGCCGGGTAGTTGTAGACGAACCCCATGGCGGCGATGATGAGGAAGAACAGGATGGTCAGGAGCACGCCCGGCACGATGCCAGACAGCAGCATGTCGCTGACCGAGACCTGGGCCAGCACGGCATAGACCACGAACATCACCGAGGGCGGGATGATCGGCCCGAGCATGCCGCCATAGGCGGTCAGGCCGGCGGCGAAGTCCTTGTCGTAGCCCTTGCGTTCCATCTCCGGGACCATGACCTGCGCCATGATCGCGACCTGGGCCGTGGCCGAGCCGAGGATCGAGGCGACGAACATGTTGGCGAGGATGTTGACATAGGCGAGCCCGCCCTTGAGCGAGCCGACGAAGGCCATGGCCAGGTCGACGATGCGGCGGGTGATGCCGCCGCCGTTCATGATCTCGCCGATCAGGATGAAGAGCGGGATGGCGATCAGCCCGTAGCTGTCGACGCCGCCGAACATCTGCAGCGGATAGTTCGGCAGAAGCTGCATGTTGCCGGTCGCCGCCATGTAGACCAGCGCGCCAAGGCACAGGCACAGCGCGATCGGCACGCCGGCCAGCATGATGCCGAGGAAGGCTCCAATCGTGAGTGCCATCAGTTCACCACCCCGTCGGCATTGGCGGCAAAGCCCGGCAGCTCCTGCCTGGCGACGAGGTCGAGATCCTCGAACAGGTTCGCCAGCGCGTGCAGCGTCATCGACACCGCGAAGAGCGGCATGATCAGGTAGATCACCCAGGTCGGCCAATTCAGCGTCTGGGTGCGCTCGGTGTAGATGAAGTTGAAGGACTGGCCGGCATATTCCCTGGCGTCGAAGCCCGCCTGCGCGATACCGACCGGGTCGAGCCAGAGCCAGCACATCACGCCGAGCGCGATGCCGAACAGGATGACGCCGAGGGTTGCGATGATGCGAAAGATCGCGACACCGCGCTCGGAGAAGCGTTCGGTCAGCATGGTCACCGCAAAGTCGAGCCGCATGCGCGTCATCGCGGAAGCGCCGATGAAGGTCAGCCAGACGACGCTGTAAACAGCGGATTCATCGATCCAGTAGATCGGATGGCCGGCGTAGCGCGTGATCACGTTGAGCAGGATCAGCGCGGCGAGCAGGAACATCAGCGCCTGGATCGCACGGTGCTCGGCCCGGAGCAGGCGCCCGGAGAGCGCGACGATCGCCAGCGGCACGGCCATGGAGCGGCTTTTCGCCGCGACAGCTTCATTGCTCATTCTTGTCTTCCCCTGATCGTGTTGTAGATTGTATAAAATCTACGTGTCAATGGTTTTCCTCAACGCGATCAGCTAGGGTCGACCAATGTCCCCACCCCTGAAGCACCGCACCCTGTCCTCGGCGATCGTCGATCGCCTGCGCCAGGATATCCTCGACGGCAGCTATCCGGCCGGCTCGCAATTGCGGCAGGACGCGCTGGCGCAGGCCTTCGAGGTCAGCCGCATCCCGGTGCGCGAGGCGCTGTTCCAGCTCGAGGCGGAGGGTTTCGTCAGGATCGTGCCGCACAAGGGCGCGATCGTCTCGGGGCTGTCGCTGGACGAGATCAACGACGTCTTCGAGCTGCGCAAGCTCCTGGAGCCGCGGCTGCTGGCGAGCTCAGTGCCAACACTGACGGAAGAGGATTTCGCGGCGGTCGCCGGGATGGAAGCCGCCTTCGAGCAGGCCATGACGGCCGGCGACATCAGCCGCTGGGGCGTGCTCAACGCTGATTTCCACCTGGCGCTTTATGCGCGGGCGACACAGCCGCGCACGCTTTCGATCGTCTCAGGGCTGCTGCAGACCAGTGACCGCTATACGCGACTACAATTGCAGCGCAGTTCGTCGATCGAACGGGCGCAAGCCGAGCACAACGAGCTGATCCGGCTCTGCCGCGCGGGAGCGATGAAGGAGGCGTGCCGCCTGCTCGTCGACCATATCGAGCTGGTTCGGCGCGACCTGGTCGCGTTCCTGGAGGAGCGCGGGAAGGGGTAAGTTCGGCGGCGCATCAATGTAGGCGATGACAGACGGGACGGA